>JAXHMO010000003.1:0-527643 GCA_034521385.1 Desulfovermiculus sp. | reverse complement strand
GGCGTTGGCCAGGGGAGCGAAACCAGAGGTGAAGTCCAACTTGTATTCTGCACCCATGGAGGTGCACACCCCGGACACTACCTGTTCAATACGTTCGGGCCAGGAGTTCCAGATATCCCGGTCAAAGGTCCTGGTGGTCCCGTTCAGTTGGGCCTGGTCCGGAATGACATTGAAGGTGGATCCGGCCTGAAAGCTGGCAACTGTGAGCACGGCCGGATGCAGAGGAGAGATTTTGCGGCTGACAAGGCGCTGCAAAGCATTTACTACTTGCACCCCCACATCCAAAGCGTCCACGCACTTGTGAGGCATGGCCGCATGGCCACCTAGGCCCAGGATAGTGATCTGGAATCTGTTCATGGCCGCCATGAGCGGGCCAGATTTAATCCCTAAGCAGCCAAGGTCAAGCTCCGGCCAGAGATGGAAGCCAAAGGCCTCGTCCACTTGGGGATTTTCCAGGACACCGGCCTGGATCATGGGCTGGGCTCCGCCTGGTCCTTCCTCGGCCGGCTGGAAGACAAAGACCATGTTGCCCCGCAGCTGATCTGGCATAGAAGAGAGCAGGCTGGCCGTTCCCAGGGCCATGGCCATGTTTCCGTCATGTCCGCAGGCGTGCATCATGCCCGGATGGGTGGAGGCCCAGGCATGCCCGGTCCGCTCCTCAATGGGCAGGCCGTCCATGTCCGTCCGGTACAAAAGAGTGGGCCCGGGACGGTCGGTACGCAGCACAGCCTTGATCCCGGTCCCGGCTATTCCGGTGTGCACATCCAGACCCAGGATACGCAGATGTTCGGCTACATAGGCTCGCAGTCTTATGTTCGGCCAGACCCGCTTCCGGGATTTGATGCAGATCGCGGCGGAAGCGAATGATTTCAGGATGTGAGATTCAGTGCATTTGGCTTTTATGTCTATCATAAAGAAAAATCAGTCGGTAACACGTTGCGCCTTCATTGGCAGGTCGCTTTTCTTTGTCGCTCGTCCCTGAACATCTGAACCACAAAGAATAGGCCAGCTTGAACAAAGCTGTCATCCTCGATTTAAGGCACGATGAAGGGGTCTGCGACCAGGGGAAGATTCATAGGTCACTCCAGACAACGCTCAATCATCGTGGCAATCCCCTGACCTCCCCCCACGCATGCGGTGGCGCAGCCGTACCTGGCCTCTTTGTGTTCCAGGATGCGGGCCAGGGTGCCAATCAATCGGACGCCGGTAGCTCCCAAAGGATGGCCCAGGGCCAAACCTCCGCCCATGACATTGACCAAGTCGGGGTCGATGCCCAGCTCCTGTATGGCATACAGGGCCACCACACTGAAGGCCTCGTTGATCTCCCAAAAATCGATGTCCTGGACCGAGAGTCCGGCTTGGTTCAGGGCCTTGCGCACAGCCGGAACCGGACCTTGCCCCATGCAGGTGGGATCCACCCCGGCTACGCCCATTGCCCGCACGATCCCGAGGACGGGAAGACCGGCTGTTTCGGCCTCTTCACGGGCCATGAGGAGCAGGCCGGCCGCGCCCGCGTTTAAAGGCGAGGCATTGCCGGCTGTGATGGAACCTTCAAGGTTAAATAGAGGTTTGAGTTGAGAAAGACCTTCCAGAGTGGTTCCCTCGCGGACTGCCTGGTCCTGGGTGACCGTCCGGGACGGGCCGTCCTTTGGCCTGACCTCTATGGGCAAGATTTCGGCATCGAAAAAACCTGATTTCCTGGCCTGAACAGCCAGGTTGTGAGAGCGCACGGCCCATTCGTCCATGGCCCTGCGGCTGATACCGCTGATGCTGGCCAGCTTTTCAGCAGTCAACCCCATGTTCAAGCTGATCTGTATATCCCAGTGAGCATAGACCGGATCTGAAGACAGTCCGGGATGTACGGATAGGGTGCCCTGTTCGAAAAGGGTCGGACCCATGGGCACCCGGGTCATGTGCTCCATACCCGAGGCCATGACCGTATCTGCTGCTTGGGCCGCGATTTCCAGCCATCCGGTATGAATGGCGGCCATGCCGGAAGCGCATTGCATATCCAGAAATTTGGCCGGGACTGTCTGCGGAAGATTGGCCAGAAATACAGGGGTGCGGCCGCCGTAGGTCCAGTTCTCGCTGACTCCAAAGGCGGAACCGACCAGAAAGTCGTCCAAGGTGTGGGGATCAATGCCTGTTTTGTCCATCAATGCCTGGATGACCCGGGCCAGGAGCTCGTCAGCTCGGATGCTGCCCAGGTCGTCCCGCTCCGGCTCCTTGGGCCGGGACCTGGATTGGGGAGAACGCAGATATCCGACAATGGCCACTTCGCGCATACATTGCTCCTTGTCTGACAAACCATATCAGTTTCAAATGAGGTTTTCAGATAGAATAAAAGGGCATTCCACCTATCATTTGATTTTCCTCGTATGAAACTGGAAATTAGCTTACTTTGTGGTTTCTGGGTATCATGCTGAAATAATAAGAAGATGGCCGGAGCCATAAGAGGAAGACTTCCCAGGGGGATCCCAGTGAAATGGAAGAAATTTCACGGGATAAACCCTGGGAACGAAGAGGGTGTACCTCTTATGCCTCTCGTTGAAATCTTAAGTTTCGTCCTTGATCAATCCGGCAAATTTTCTTTTTTGCGCGCTTTGGCGCAAAAATACTTCAGATTTGCCGGAGGCAAAGCTGAAACCTGTCAACTACTCCACCAGCCCGCACCAGCGGGCTATGAACAGGGCGTAGGCCCTGGCGGTGTGCAGCACGCTGTCCAGGCGGACCCGCTCGTTGGCCGCGTGGATATTCTCGGCCACCGGACCGAAGCAGGTAGCCTGTCCCTGGCCGTAAAGGCAAAAGGCCCGTAGATCTGTGGTGCAGGTAGAGATATACCTGGCCGCCGGTTCTTTGCTCAGGTCCTGATGACAGGAACTGAGCAGGGTCAGAGCCGGAAGATCGGGACGGATGCTGTGACCCTCAGACCTGAAGCCATAAAATTCGACCTGAGGCGGATTATCTTTCAGCCAGGGATCTCGGTCTGCAGCGTCCAGAATAGTCCGACGGATTCGTTCCTGGATCTCTGGGTAGGACATGCCGGGGTAAAAGGACAACCGGCAGTGCAGTTCGGACCAGGCCGGGACGGTAGAGGGCCAGTCCCCCCCGCTGAGCATGCCCGGATTGAAGTTGAGAGGATGGACATGCTCTGTGTAGGCCCAAGGAACGTTTTCCTTGTTCAGTCTCTCTTCCAGTTCCCGCAAGACCTTGATGAGCACAAAGCTCTTTTCAATGGCGTTTGTCCCGGCTGGGGCGGCCTGGACATGGCTGGGCATGCCCTTGATCCGGATCTTGAACCAGAGGACCCCCACCTGGTCGGTGAGCAGGGTGGGACCGAATGGTTCAGGGATAAGTACGGCCTGGGCGTCGTAGCCGGCCAAGAGGCAGGCCAGAGCCCCATTCCCGGTGCATTCCTCCTCGATGACTCCCTCCACCGTGACCGGGGCGGAGAGGCCGAAGCCGGCTTTGTGGACCGCGTGTAGGGCATAGGTCATGGCCGCAACTCCGGACTTCATGTCCCCGGCCCCGCGGCCGTAGAGCCAGCCGTCCCGGACAAAGGGGACAAAGGGATCGAAGTCCCAGAAGTCAATCGGTTCCGGGCTGACCACATCCAGATGACCATTGAAGAGCAGGCTGCTGCCGCCAGCAGTGTCCTGCAGGCCTGATGGCCACCACGCACTCTTTATCCTGATAGGTCCAGGGGACTGGTGCGAATCCGGGATGTCCGGACAGCTGACCCGGATCAATGGGTATCCGGAACGGAGAGAGCTCCAGCCTGGTCAGCTCATCATCCATGACCTGAACTGCTCCGGCCTCATTACCCAGGGTGCTGGGTGCTGCCACCAGCCGGGAAGTGAAATCAATAATCTCAGGTTCCAGGTCCTGGACAGCCTGCAAGAGTCGTTGTTCTTGGGGAGTAATGGAGGACATAGGTGCTCGCTGCTGATAGAAGTTCAGTGTTCAGCTTTGCCTCCGGCAAATCTGAAATATTTTTTGCCCCAAAGCGGGCAAAAAAAGAAAATTTGCCGGATTGATCAAGGATGAAACCGGGTACGAAGAGGGCTGGGCCTCGGAGAGGATCAGCCTACCCGGAAAAGCCAGAGCTACCAGAAGGCCGTCCTTGACCCCAAGGACAGGCCTTTTCAGTGTAAAAGATAGTTTCATACGATGGGCCTGTATTGCTTGAAGTTTCATGCGAGGCTCGCGCTTGGCCAAAGAGGGCGAATGATTATTCGCCCCTACGTGCCAAAACGCTCGTTTTTTACTCCATCAAGCTGGTCGTTTGCAGCAAGAGGCGGCGCTGAACACTGAACACCGAACACTGAAAACTAAAATTCAGGTATCTCCCCATCCGGTACGATGAGCTCGGCTCCGGTCTTGTCCCGCACTTCCTGCACACTGGACTCGGTGGCGATCTCTCGCAGGACAAAACCCTGGGAGGTAATATCGATGACCGCCAGTTCGGTAATTACTGTATGGGCACAGGCCCGGGCGGTGATGGGCAGGCTGCATTCCCTGACCAGCTTGGGCTCACCCTTGCGGGTAGTGTGGGTAGTGGTGATCAGCAGCCGGTTGGCTTTCTGGGCCAGCTCCATGCCGCCCCCGATACCCGGAGTGTGCCGGCCGGGCATGATCCAGTTGGCCACGTCCCCGGTCTCCGAGACTTCCAATGCACCGAGCACGGCCACATCCAGGCGTCCGGAACGGACTAAGGCAAAGGAGACCGCGCTGTCGAAGAACGATCCTCCAGGGTTGATATGGATATAGGTACCCCCGGCATCGATGAGGTTCCGGTCCGCCTCGGCCCTGGTGCAGGCCCGGCCCATGCCCAGGATTCCGTTTTCAGAGTGCACCAGGACCTCCCGCTCAGCGGGCAGGTAGCCCGGTATCAGAGTGGGGATGCCAATGCCCAGGTTGATGATTGAGCCGTCCGGAATCTCCCGGGCCGCACGGGCGGATATCTTATGTTTCAAGGACATGGTGGGCAAGCACTCCGTATTCTTCTGTTATTTCCGGGATGGGTACCAGGTGGTCCACGAAAGAGGCCGGGGTATGGATCTGATCCGGGTCCAGATCTCCAGGTTCAACGATCTCTTCGGCCTCGGCAATGACCAGATCTGCGGCCATAGCCATGAGGGGATTAAAGTTGCGGGCCGACTTGGCATAGACCAGATTGCCCAGCCGGTCGGCGGTTGCGGCGTGAATCAGGGCCACATCCGCCCGCAGGGCGGGCTCGAAAAAGGCTTCCCGGCCGTTTACTTCGATGATTCGTCGCTTTTCGCGCAAAATAGTGTCGATGCCGATGTCGGTAACAATGCCCATCAACCCGGCCCCGCCGGCCCGGATGCGCTCGGCCAGGATGCCCTGGGGCGAAAACTCGACCTGGATTCGGTCTTGGTTCATAAGTTCGACCACAGTGCTGTTCAGCCCGATGTGGGATACGATGTAGCCTTTGGCCAATCCGGCCTCAAAGATGCGGGAGATGCCGATCCCCGGCTCGTTGGCGTCGTTCTTGACCAGGGTCAGGTCCTTGGCCCCATGGGCTATAAGGGCGCTGATCAAGGTAAAAGGCGTGCCCGGTGTGCCGAACCCGCCGATCATGATGGTCGAACCATCCCTGACTTGGGATAGGGCCTGGGAGGCGGTGGTGGTTTTGTTGATCACAGGGGCTCCGATGTGAGTGTTCAGTGTTCGGTGTTCAGTATTCAGGATGACTTCCTAGATCTTCAGTGTATTCTGTAAGTTCAGGCCAACCTGAAGGTAAGAAGGGTTGTCTTCTTGCATATGTGCTTTGATCCTCAGCCACACTCCATCGTCTTTGGTGACTTGGAATATGCTGTTCAAGGTTTTTTTCCAAGCCGTTGAGCATCTTGATACACTCTCTGTACCGAGAACGAAATCTTTGGTAGCATTCATTGCTTATATATTCTTTGAGCATGGCTATGTAGAGATGATGAATGCATTCACCTGCTTCGCCTCTGCTTCGATTGACGCCTTCAATTTTATTTCGCACAGATATTTTTTATCTGCCAAGATTAAGCCCCATCATAATTGCGGATTTAACTGGCGTGCATCCACTATAGTCTGACCTGAACACTGAACCCTGAACACCGAACACTATACAACCCTCCCTAGCGCCCTATCCAGCCTGCGCAATATCTCCTGGACCTGCTCCTGGCTTACGATCAGGGGCGGGGCGATGAGTGACATGGTCTCCACGCAGGCCGTTGATGGGCCGGCGGGGATAGATGATCAGGCCTTGCCTGGCAGCTTCCTTAGTTAAGAGACTGTTCATCCCCTTTTCCGGCGGAAAGGGCCTGTGGGTCTCCCAATCCTGGACCAGCTCGATAGCCGTGAGCAGACCCTTGCCCCGGACCTGGCCGATGATCGGATGCCGCTGGGCCAGTTCGCGCAATCCGGACAAAAGCTCCTCGCCTCGCTCCCTGGCATTAATTACCAAATCCTGGTCTTTGAGGATCTTGAGCACCTCCAAACCCACAGCACAAGCCATAGGGTTGCCGGCCGAAGTGAAACCATGCATGAATCCGCCTCCAGCCAGGATGGGATCCACAATCTCCTTGCTGGTGAGCACACCGCCTAAAGGGATGTATCCGGAACCCATACCCTTGGAAAGGGCCACGATGTCCGGCTGAACACCCCAGTGCTCCATAGCAAACATGGCCCCGGTGCGGCCGAAACCGGTCATCACCTCGTCCAGGATGAGCATTATTCCATACTTACGACAGATATTCTGGATGACTTCGAAGTAGCCGTCTGGAGGAACTAAAGCTCCGGTGCTGGCCCCGCCGATAGGTTCGATAACAAAAGCGGCTACGGATTCAGGTCCTTGCTCCAGGATGGTCTTTTCTAAGGCCCAGGCGCATTCCAGGCCGCATTCCGGATGATTTTTATGATACGGACAGCGGTAGCAATAGGGGGCCGGGATCTTAGGGTAGGCCTGAAACATAGGCCGGAAGGGGATTTCCAAAGGGGCGTAGGAGGTCATGCTCAGGGCCCCCATGCTGGCTCCATGGTAGCTGGGCGTGCGGCTGATGAAGATGTGCCGCCCCTTTTGGCTGGTGTGCCAGAAGTGCTGTCGGCAAATCTTTAGGGCAGATTCTACAGCTTCTGAACCGCCGGAGACGAAAAATACCCGATTCAAACCGTCCGGCATCTCTTGGACCAGGGTCTGGGCCAAATCCAGAGACGGCCGGTTCTCGAACTGGGTGCGGTAGGCGAAAAAAGTGGACTCGGCCTGGTGGTTGATGGCTTCCAGAATTCGGGGATGGCTGTGTCCGATATTACAGATCATGGCCCCGGAGCAGCCGTCAATGTATTCTTTCCCGTCCTCATCCCAGATGTAGATGCCTTCTGAACGTTGTATAACAGGCAGTCTGGTTCGGGACTGGTAGAAGAGGACATCTGGGTTTGGTTGGTTATTGGTCATGTGTTGGGCCTTCTTTTTGCGTTCCAAGGGTTCACCCTGAAACCTGATTCCGCCATAGGCGGGACTCGGTTGAAATTAGAAGTTAGGTCATGCGGCACAGGCCTCTTGGCTTTTCGTGGGTTCTCGTATTAAACGAGAATTAACTCCGAAGAAGGCCTGCCCTTGAAGGCAAGGGAGGCTCCTGAAACTCCTCCAGTAGGGCTGGGCTTGACTCCAAGCCTTGCCCATTTCGGACAAGTTTCATCCTCGATCAATCCGGCAAACCTGCAATCACAAAGGACTGAACACCGAACACCGAACACTCAGAACTTCTCTCTACCCCTCCAGAACACTCCTGATCCTCTCCACGGCCCAGTCCACTTCCTCTTCGGTGATGACCAGGGGGGGGCGAAGCGGATGGTCTGTTCATGGGTATCCTTGCACAACAGACCCTTTTCTTTCAGTCGCAGGCAGTAGGGTCTGGCCGGGCCGGCTTCGGGCATAAGCTCCAGGCCGATCATCAACCCCTTGCCCCGGGCTTCCTTGATCATGGGATTTTTCAGGGTCTTTAGCCCGTCCAGAAAGCGCTGGCCCATGCGGGCCGCATTGTCGATCATCCCTTCTTCTACCAGGACTTTAAGGGCTTCCCGGGCCACGGCGCAGGCCAGGGGATTGCCTCCGAAAGTGGACCCGTGCTCGCCCGGACGGAGGGCGCCCATAACCTCGGAGTTGGAAAGCACAGCCGAGACTGGATAGTAACCTCCGGACAGGGCCTTGCCCACCAGGGTCAAATCGGCCTCGATCCCGTCGTATTCCTCGGCCAGAAGCTTTCCGGTCCGGCCCAGGCCGGTCTGAATCTCGTCCAGGATAAGGACCACATTATTGTGCTCGCAGATCCTTTTCACTTCTTTGAGGTACCCATCCGGAGGGATGAGCACACCGGCCTCGCCCTGAATGGGCTCGACCAGAAAGGCCACGGTATTGTCATTGATGGCCTGTTCCAGGGCCTGGGAGTCTCCAAAGGGGATGGAGGTGAAACCGGTCGGGAAAGGCCCGAAGCCTGTTTTGGCCTTATCGTCGGAGCTGAAGCCCACGAGGGCGATGGTCCGGCCGTGAAAGTTGTTTTCGCAGACAATGATCTCGGCCTGATTGTCGGGCACCCCTTTGACCTCGTATCCCCACTTACGGACGGTCTTGATGACCGACTCAACAGCTTCGGCCCCGCTGTTCATGGGCAGGACCTTGTGGGAGTTGGTCAGCTCGCAGATCTCCTTGTAGAACAGTCCCAGCTGGTCGTTGCGAAAGGCCCGGGAGGTCAGGGTCAGCTTCTGGGCCTGATCGACCATGGCCTTATAGATTCTGGGGTGGCAATGGCCCTGGTTCACGGCGGAGTAAGCGGCCAGGCAGTCCATGTACTTGGTGCCCTCCACATCCCAGACCCAGACCCCTTGTCCTTTGGACAAGACAACGTCTAAAGGTTTGTAGTTATGGGCCCCGTAAGTCTCTTCTAAATTGATGAAATCGTTGGCTTTCATGCCTGCTTCTCCTCTGGGCTGACCGCAATGTAAAGAGTTTGAGGGCGATTGACGAGCTGTTGCCATTCAGCTTTGCCTCCGGCAAATCTAAACCGACTCTCCAGTGCATTACTCCCGTACATACACGATCTGTCCGTTAAATACGGTCATATCCACTCGAGTATACTGGATGTCCCGGGGATGGATGTTGTAAATGTCTTGGTCCAAAAGAGTACAGTCCGCTCGCTTGCCCGGGCTCAGGCTGCCCAGTTCACGCTCTACTCCATAGGCTTGGGCCGGGGCCAGGGTATAGCCGTGGACCGCTTCTGCCACGCTCAAACGCTGCTCTGGGTGCCAGCCTTTATCAGGCGTACCGTCCGGGCGCTGCCTGGTGCACAGGGCATGGATGCCCATAAGCGGGTTGGGGTCGCAGACCGGACTGTCCGAGCTAAATAATAGGCGTACCCCGGCCTCGAGCATAGAACGGAAGGCATAGGCCCATTTTCCCCGTTCACCCAGGCAGGCGTCCAAGAGGGCAATGTCGATGACTTGATTGCTGGGCTGAACGCAGACGTCCACCGGCAAGCGGGCCAAACGGTCCAAGTCTTCGGGTCGGACCATCTGCAGATGTTCGATGCGGTGATTGACGTGAGGCGGGGCTGAGAGGCGGTTTTGAGTCTGTTTTCTTTGGGCATGGACCTGTTCCAGGATGGAAATAACTTCTCGACTGGAGCGGTCTCCTATGGCGTGGATCATGACCGCTAATCCGGCTGTATCCGCCTGCAAAGCCATGTCCCTCAGGTCCTGCATAGGGATAAGGGGCAGCCCGCTGCCTCCATCTTCATACGGCTCAATCATCCAGGCTGTTCTCGCCCCCATGCCCCCGTCGGCGAAATACTTAAGATGCCCAAGGCGCAGGCGTTCGGAGCCGAAACCGGTGCGCAGACCAAGGGTTGCAGCCTGGTCCACGGTTTCTCCGGGCAGGCTGGTCCAGCACCGAAGCTGCAAGTCTCCTTCCTGATCCAGGCGTTGCCAGGCCCGCAAGGTCATTGCTCCGTCTTTTATGGCCTCTTTGAGGCGAACATCGTGGATTGCGGTCAGGCCCAGGGAATGCAAAACCGGGATGCCGGACTGCATGGCTTGTATTAAGTGCTCCTCCCCGAGATCAGGGATGGCTGCTTTGACCAACCCAATGGCTTGTTCTTTGAGGATTCCGTCCGGCTGCCCATGTTCATCCCGGCTGATCAGCCCTTCCGGAGGATCTGGGGTCTGGGCGGTAATTTGGGCCAGTTCCAGGGCCTTGGAATTTACTGCAAAGAGGTGCAGATCGCATCTGGCCAGGGCTACTGGATGATCCGGTGCAGCCTGGTCCAGATCGTGCCGGGTGGGCATGCGCTGCTCGGGCCAATCCCCCTCATTCCAGCCCTGGCCTTGAATCCATTCTCCGGGTTGGGCCTGGTAGGCTGCCTGAGCCACCTGGTCCAGAACCTCTTGCAGGGAGGACACGGAAGCCAGTTCCAGCCCGCTCCGGCCAAGAGCCCAGTCCTGATAGTGGAAATGGGAGTCCATAAGTCCGGGCAGGAGCAGGCTGTCCTTTGCATCTATGATCCGGGTTTCGGTGTGGGCCAGAGCTAATATTTGCTCATCATCGCCCACATCCAGAATGCGCCCGTTGCCTACGGCCAGGGCCGAAGCGTGGGGTCGACCCGGGTCCTGAGTGTGAATACGGGCATTGTGGATGATAAGATCTGGTACTGATTGATATGTCACAGAAGAAAACCTTGGGGAAAGGGATCAAAGGAGTCTAAAACAAACTCGTGCCGGCCGGTAATCGAAGCAGCACCCTGGATTTGCACCTCCACTCCGGGAAGATGCCCAACCTGGGTGGTGTTGGCAATTGTGGCCTGAAAAGTGGTCCCGGATGGACTCTGATTCGTATACGTCTGGCCAGGCTGGAGATAGCCCAGATGATGCAGCAGGGTGAGCTTGGCCGCAGTGCCGGTGCCGCAGGGAGAACGGTCCACATGGGATTCCCCATAGATGACCACACTCTGACCGGCCGATGGATGCGATGGATCAAGGGAGTAAAACTCGACCACGTCAACGCTGTTTACCTCCGGCCGGGTAGGGTGGGCCACCTGCAGTTGGCGGTTGGCCTGGGCGATAATATCCATGCCTAAAGATGTCAGCGGTTCTGTGTCCTGCAATGTCAAGTCAAGCTGGTCGATGTCCACCATGGCGAAGAATCCGCCCACGCAGACCGTATCCACCTGAAAGGAACCGTAATCAGGAAGGACAACCTCCTGCCCTGTCTGGTAGACAAAGGAAGGTACGGTCTGGATGGTCACCCCCTGCACCCGGGAGCCGTCCCAGACAGCGATCGTAGACATGGGACCAGAAGGGGTATCCACCGTCAGCTCCATCTGCGGAGCAGACGCTTGGATGCCACCCAGTTCCAGCATGGTGGTCACCGCTCCCATTGTGGCATGACCGCAGAGATAGGGATAACGCCGGGGATCCATGTACAAAAGTCCAAAAGCAGCTTGCTCCGATACCGGCTCAGTGAGTACGGCGGCAAATATGTCCTGGTGCCCCCGGGGTTCCCTGGTCAACAGGCAGCGGATGTGGTCCAGATGGGTCAGAAAATACTCCCGCTTGGCCTTCATGTCCTCCCCGGGATAGAGGGCAGGCCGCCGACGACCAGCCGGGTGGGCTCTCCGGCAGTATGAGAGTCGATGGTCACAATAGGGTCCGGGAATCGGGTGTGGAATCCTGGAGTGGGGTCTTGAATGTGCATAGGGATTATTGCTTTCAGGTTTCAGCCTTGCCTCAGGCAAATCTCAAATATTTTTGGCCTCAAAGCGACAAAAAAATTGCCGCGAAAAAGTATTCTCTGAATACGCATTTTACCTTTCCTCCAAGGGTAAGATCCGGCAGTGCTGGGGAGGAATGTGCACTGTGACAGTATCTCCCTCTTTAAGGGGGCTTTCTCGGCTGATGTTGATGGCATGGACCACTGTTTTTGAATCCAGCTCCACAAAATACCAGGCCTCGCCGCCCATGTACATCCTGGTTTTGACCTGGCCTTTAAATGTATTTCTTTCCTCTCCAGAGGGAGTTTCGGTCTGGGAGAAAACTTGCAGCTTCTGGGCCCGAACCATAAGTTCAACGGATTGGCCTTCGGTCCATCCTGCATTGTGATCAGAGTACAGGATTGTTCCGTCGTCGATCTTCAGTTTAACTAAACTATCTTCCTGACCCAGGATTGTCCCTTTATGAAAGTTGCAGTGGCCCAGAAAGTCGGCCACAAAGTGGTTACTGGGTTTGTCGTAGACCTCTTCCGGGGAGCCCTCCTGTTGGGTCCGGCCGTCTTTCATGACTATGATATTATCAGACATACTCAAGGCTTCGCGCTGATCGTGAGTGACGAATATGGTGGTAATCCCCAGCATACGCTGCAAGTTGTCCACTTCCTGGCGCATTTGTTCGCGCAAATTCTCATCCAACGCGGACAAGGGCTCGTCCATGAGCAGTACGTCTGGCTCGATGACAATAGCCCGGGCCAGGGCAATACGCTGCTGCTGGCCGCCGGAAAGCTGGGCCGGCTTACGGTTTTCCACTCCGGGCAGACGCACGGTCTCCAGGGCCTTGCCCACCCGTTCCTTCAGCTCTTTTTGGGCACGTTACGGTACTTAAGACCAAAGGCCACATTCTCAAAAATGGTCTTGTGGGGAAAGAGGGCGTAGTCCTGGAAGATCATGCCCAGGTTGCGCTTGTGTACCGGGACGTCGTTGATCCGCCGCCCCTTGATATAAATGTCTCCCTCGGTGCAGGTCTCCAACCCGGCGATCATACGCAGGATAGTGGTTTTCCCGCATCCCGATGGACCAAGCAGGGTGACCAGGGAGCCTTCTTCAATATCCAGATTCATATGTTCCACAGCCAGAACATCGTCGAACCACTTGGCCACATTGCGCAACTGAACCATGGCAGAACGTTGGGTATCACTCACACCATTGCTCTCGTTTGGTTAGAGGGTTGCTTGAGTTGTTCAGGTGTCAGCTTTGCCTCCGGCAAATTTCCCTTTTTTGCCCCAAAGCGGGCAAAAAAGGGAAATTTGCCGGATTGATCAATGATGAAACGTAGAATCTGATTTGACGGTTTTACCAGAGGTTTCAGGTGTCAGGTTTCTGGTTGCAGTTAAGAATAGAAGATTTTCTCATACTCCCTTGATTTTCCTGACACCTGAAACCCATTGTGTCTGACTACTGCCTACAGTCTACTGCCTACTGCCTACATTCCTTAAGCCCCGGACATGACCCGATCCCATTTTTCAGCCCATTCGATCTGGTGGTTGTTCCAGTATTCCGGATTGGCGAACAAATAGCCCTTGAGTTCACCTGTAGGATCAAAGGCCGGAAGCTTTTGCACCGACTTGGGCATGTCCACCTTGGTCGGGTCCAGGCTGGGCGGATATTTTTGTGCTTCGGCCACCGCAATTGCCGCCTCTGGTTCCAGCATGACGTTTAAGAGTTTGCTGGCAGTATCCATGTCCGTTCCTTTGAGCACAAAGATGTATTCCATCCAGGAGTAGGTATTGGTGGGCGCCAGATACCCAATGGGATGGCCCTGTTCCTGTAAGTTGGCCACCCGGCCGGACCAGGCCACAGTGGCGTAAATTTCTTCATTGGCCAACAGGCTCATAAGTTCAGCCCCCGAGCTCCAGTACTTCTTTATCATTTTCTGTTGCTGACGCAGGGCTTCCCAGACCGCTTTCATGTCCTGGATGTTGTTGGGGTTTTGGCCAGTTTTCAAGGCTGCGTACCAAATATTCGTCCGCCAGTCGGTCCAGCTGCCCAGCTTGCCATCCAGATCTTTGTCCCAGAGTAGGCCTGCTCCCAGTTTCTCGGCCTTGTCCTTGGAGATTTTTTCCGTGTTATAGGCAATGCCGGTCTGTCCCAGGTCGTAGGGCACGGCAGAGAGTTTGCCGTCGGTGATCTCGCGCAAAGGCGTGATCATGGCGGTCATTACGTTTTTCAGATTCGGGATTTTGCTTTCGTCAATGACCGAATCAAATTCCAGGCCAACGTAGCGGGCATAGTCAAAAACTCCGCTTAAATGGGCCAGGTTGAACTGTCCGCCCGGGGGATAGGAGGCCTTGACCCGGGTTAGGTAGGTGTCCATGTCCCCGAATTGGCCTTCGCTGACCTTGATCCCCGTCTTTTTCTCAAAAGGCTTGAAGGCGTATTCCTGAAAGGCATCTGACGTGGTCCCTCCCCAACTGTCGAAGCGGATGGAATCGGCAGCTAGTGCCTGTCTGGTCCAGGCAAAGGGGCCGCCCATAAGTCCCAAGGCCGCTCCAGCTATGGTTACTGTTTTCAGGAAATCCCGGCGGTTACACTGTCCGGCCTTGTACCCTTCCCATGCCGCGTCGATCTGTTCGTTCCAATTCGTACTCATGTGTTCCTCCTGGGCTAAGATTGAGTCGCTAGGCAACCACATTAACAAAGACAGTGACTTGGTCCGTTTATTACTAGACGTCACTGCACAAAGTCACAGTTTCAAATGGAGTGACTCTTTGTTTTGAGTTTTTTTGTCCCATCACTTTCCCCTGGCGAATTTTCGGCCCAAGTACCCGGCCGTTAAAGGTATGGAAATGGTGAGCACAATCATTATAGTGCCCAGGGCATTTATCTCCGGGCTGATGTTGTTGCGAAGCATGGCGAAAATTTTTACCGGCACGGTCTGGTTCTCTGCTGTGGCCCAGAAGAGGGTGGCGGTTACGTCGTCAAAGGAAATGGAAAAGGAAAAGAGCATTCCAGCCAGGATGGCCGGCATGAGCAAAGGGAATGTAACTTCCCGGAATGTATGCAAAGGATTGGCGCCCAAGGTTTGGGAGGCCTCCTCATAGCTCTTTTTGATTCCCACCAGTCTTGCCTGGACCACCAAAAGGACATAAGGCAGAGTGAGCACGCAGTGACCGATGAGTAAAAGTAAAAAACTCTTGGGCTGCTGGAGCCAGCGCAAAAAAAGTAGCAGAGCTACACCGAGCACGACTTCCGGGATCATGATCGGACTCAAGAGCAGGGTGTTCAAGGTGTTTTTTCCTGGAAAGTCGTAGCGGATAAAGGCCATGGCCGCCGGGATGCCGATGGCTGTGGTCAGAATCGCAGTTAATGATCCCAAAAGCAAAGAAACTTGAAAGGCCCGGATAATGGTTTCATTGGTGAACAGCTCTCCATACCATTTCAGACTAAAACCTTCCATGGGGAAGGTGCCGAACTGTTTGGGATTAAAAGACAGCAAAATGACCACAATAATTGGAGCGAACATCCAGAAATAGACCAGGAGGGTATAAAGCTTGATTAAGGACCAACCGGACGGCTTAAGCATGGGCACCTCAGGATAAGCTCTTAAATATTTGACTGATCCCCAAGTAACGGTTGTATGCATACACAATACAACCGATGAGCAGGAGCAGGATGACACTTATGGCCGAGCCGAAGGGCCAGTCCAAGGTCCCGATGACTCGCTTATAAACCAAATTGGCCATCATCTCGTTTTGGGGACCGCCGAGAATCATGGGTGGCAGATACGTGCCGGCAGCCAGGACAAAAACCAACAGACTGCCGGCGCTTACTCCAGGCAGGCTCAAAGGCAGGGTGACTTCCCTAAAGGCTTGCCACTCGGTGCAGCCCAGGCTTTTTGCCGCTGGAACCAGGTTCTTGTCGATACCTTCCAGACTGACATAAATATTTAAGATCATGAAGGGTAAAAGGAACTGCACCAAGCCCATGAGCACAGAGGCCTCGTTGTAGAGCATGGGCAGGGGATCAGAGATGATGTGGGCCTGCATGAGCACGTAATTTATTAATCCGGTGTCTCCCAGGATATTGATCCAGCTCATGGCCCGGATTATAAAGCTGACCCAGAAAGGCAGAAGCAATAGGATAATCAGCATGTTTTTGTGCTTGCTTTTGGTGTGGGAGAAGAAATAGGCGGGGATATAGCCCATGATCAAAGTGATAATCACGGCTTCAATGGCCACCCGAATGGTGCGCAAAAGCAGGGATGGATAAAAGAAATCTACAAAGAACTTGGCGTAATTGCCGAATTGAAAAGCCGGGATGTCTTGCCCTGTTGGGGCCCGGAGCCAGAAGCTGTAGACAATAACAAAGCAGGTGGGAACGACCAGAAAGAAAAATACGGCGGTCAAAGAAGGAGAGAGAAGGGCCCAGGGTCTCCAGCCGTTTTTTTGCATTTACAATTCTCCAGCTAAATCAAAATATTATTTCTAGCAGGGTTCATTCTTTATACTTGAAAAAAGTTGGTGTGTCAACAAGGTGTTTGTCCAACACAACGGAGATCTTCAAAATCCATGTGAATTCAGGCTTCAGCTTTGCCTCCGGCAAAGCTGAAGCCTGAATTATTGATCCATTTCTGAACCGCCTGACGAAAGAGCCGGTCATAGCCGATCCGTCCACCGATGCCCTTGCGGCCGAAAAGAAAGTTGATTTCAATAAACAGGGGGGGACCTTGAGGTGGGAACATAAGGTCCAGGCCGGCCACGTCGATGCCGACAGTTTGGCATAGAGATTGGGCCATGTGCCGGCCCAAATGTTGTTTGTCAGGGAGGAGATCGTGGTCGATGCGCCCGCCCTGGGCCACGTTGTTGTAAAACTGACCGTTACCGATTCGAAAATAGCTCTCAGAAATTTCCCCGATGATGACTACCCTCAAATCCATGCCTTGATTATCCACCCAGTCCTGGAGCAAAACAGGTTCATCAGCAGGCAATAGATGAATGCAGCTCTCAAATTCGGACCAGATGTGAATGGGAAAGACTGCCGAACCTCCTCCGCCTCGGTCCCCTTTGAGCACACAGGGAGAAAAAGGAAGCCCGTTTTGGAGAGAGGAGCGGAGAGCTTGGGCCGGATGGTCGAAGATAATGGTTTGGGGATGGGGGAGTTCCAGCTCCTGGAAAAGGCGGATCTGACTGGCCTTGCCCCGGTAGAAATATCTGGGACCCAATCTCGGGAAATGGTTGGGGGCCAGATCGGCCACCTGACGGTATCGGACCGGGGAAAAATATTTGGGCATGAGCACCCCGGCGGCATTGCGCAAAACCTCTTGGGATTGCTGGTCCAAGGGAGCCAGGGCGGGCAGGTTGACATCCAGCCGGATCTGGTGATGCAGGGAAACGAAGTACATGGGGTGAGTGTTCAGCGCCGCCGCTGGCGGTCCCGGACGGCCAAGGCAGCGAACGAGTTTGAGTCTTGTTTCATACGCGTGAGTGTGCCCGAAAGTATACATGGGGCAAGGTATTGGTCAATGGTCACAGCGGATATCTTCTGGAACAAGAGATCTTCCTGGCGGGAAGTTCAGGCGGCCCTGGATCACCATATTCGGCTTTATTCCCTTCAGAATTCAACTCTCGTGTCCCTGGCAGGTTCCATAGCAGACAATCTTCAGGCCGTAGACCAGATCATGGATTCACTTTGCGCCGCAAACTGTCTTTGCTGCCCGGATCCCTGCTGCCTGCATGCCGATGTGCGCTATGATTTCCGGGATCTTTTATTTCTGCACTGTCGAGAGCAAGGCCTCCCTCTGCATCAGCCCAAGCAGCAATCCGGCCGGGCCTGTTCTTTTCTGGGCCAAATGGGCTGTGCTCTCCCACGGACCTTGCGGCCATTCCTGTGTACCTGGTATCTGTGTCCCCGGCAGATGAAAACGGTTCGAGATGCCCCCTCCCCGGATATGGCTCATTTCCAACAACGACTGCATATTATAAAGGAGCAGCGGAAAGACTTGGAGGCCGAGTTTATAAACCTGGTGGGATGATGTGACCAATGACCGGATCAATCCCGTGAACCGTGAACCTGAAACTTTGAACTCTCAAGTAAATCAGAGAACTATGAACGAAATTCGACTCCATCCCCAGGGAAAACTCATCCTGGATTGTTCAGATCAAGAGGCTGAGGATTCGCCCGGCCTGAGAAGATTGCGGGATACCTTTGCCTCTGACTGGCGAGCCGGGCTGTTTGCCCTGGCTGCAGACATGAAGATAGTCCCCACATCTCTGACCATGCGTTTTTGGCGGGAGATTGCAGCAGCTTATCTGACCAAGATCTGCCATCTTCCCGAGAGTGACAACCCCGTGCAGGTCGGGTCGCCTTCCATTGCCGATTATGAGCTCTGGATTTCTTCTGCTCCGCCCATGGTCGGGGGAGAGTATTTAAGCCAAGAAGTTCTGGCTCGAATTTGGGATGCCTTGTCCAAGTGGGGGCAGGAAACAATTGCCCAGGCCGGAGGCCTCGAAGCCTTTATTCACAAACATGCTCCGGGCTGGAACCGAGTGGGACGGGTCACTTTCCATCTGGCTGAAAACAAACAGGATGAACACCGCCCTTTCGCCTTTATGGCCACCTTCACCACTGGCCTGGGAACCGGAGGTCGAGCAAAACACGTACCCCTGCGCAAGGCCCTGGAGCTTTACTCCGGATCGGACAATAAACAGGGTCTCGTAAGGCTCCTGTCCCCGGTCCACGCAGCGGCCAAGCGGTGTACGTGGGTGCAAAAAATGGTCTCCACCGGCCAGATCTATCATCCGATGGCCTGGACTGCCGATCAAGCCTATCAAATGCTGAGCACTGCTTCCATATTGGAGGAGTGCGGACTTTCCGTGCGCTTACCCGATTGGTGGTCTAAACGGCCCAGAGCTCAGGTGCAGGTTACTATTGACAGCGAGAAAAAAACAGCCCTGAATGCCCAAAGTCTGTTGGATTTTAACGTGGATGTGGCTGTCGGGGATATGCAGCTGAGTCAGGAAGAAATTGACAAGCTTTTGGCTCAAGATGAAGGCTTGGTTTTTCTCAAAGGCAGATGGGTGGAGGTGGACCAGGACAAACTGGGACAGGCCCTGGAACATTGGAAACAGGTGGCGGCTGAGGCCAAAAAGGGTCAGCTTACTTTTATTGAAGGCATGCGCCTATTGGCCGGGACCTCGAGAGAATTGCAAGAGGAGGAGAGCGAAGAAGAGCGGCAATGGGTACATGTCTCCCCCGGGAGTGACCTGCAAGAGATCTTGACCCGGTTGCGTGATCCGGGCCGATTGGAATCCATGAGCACACCAGAGGGTATTCGGGCCGAACTTCGCCCCTACCAAAAAGAAGGTGTCAGTTGGCTGGCCTTTTTGACCGAATTGGGAATGGGTGCTTGTCTGGCCGACGATATGGGCCTGGGTAAGACATTGCAGGTCCTGGCCCTGTTGGTCGCACGGAACGGTCAGGTCGGCTCAAATCCGGCCTTGTTGATTATTCCGGCCTCCTTGGTGGGTAACTGGAAAAATGAGGCCGAGAGGTTTGCCCCGGGCCTGAAGTTGAAGACTTTGCATCCCTCGGAGGCAAGCAGGGGAGAAATGGAGGAGATATCAAAAGACGTTTTGACCCGGTTGTCCGCATACGATCTGGTCATAACCACCTACTCCATGGTTCACCGCCTGACCTGGCTCAAGGAGATGACTTGGTCCCTGGTAATTCTGGATGAAGCCCAGGCCATTAAGAATCCATCCACCAGGCAGACCAAGGCGGTGAAAAAGCTGCCGGCCCAGGCCAGGATTGCCTTAACCGGAACCCCGATTGAGAATCGCCTTGGGGATTTGTGGTCTCTTTTTGACTTCTTAAACCCTGGACTTTTGGGTTCAGCCAAGGTGTTCCAGCGATTTGTAAAGTCATTACAATCTCGGGATCAGGACCAGTTCGGTCCCTTGCGCAAGCTGGCCGCTCCTTATATTCTGCGCAGATTGAAGACCGATGAGAAGGTTATTTCCGATCTCCCGGAAAAGACGGAGACTGTACGCTATTGCAACCTGACCAAGCTTCAGGTCAAGCATTACACGCACATTGTCCAGTCCATGCAAAAGAGATTGCAATCGGTTGACAATATGGCCAGACGGGGTCTGGTTTTGCAGACCTTGATGCGCCTTAAGCAGGTTTGTAATCATCCCAGTCAATTGATCGGAGATGGGGAATACAGGCCAGAAAGCAGCGGCAAATTCAATCGCATTCAGGAACTCTGTGCCGAGCTGGCCGAGCGCCAGGAGAAAGTGCTGATTTTTACCCAATTCCGGGAAATTATTCCCGCCTTGGAAGAACATTTAAGCCGGGTTTTTGGCCAACCGGGACTGGTTTTGCACGGATCCACTCAGGTGGGAAAAAGAAGATCCCTGGTGGAGCAGTTTCAAGATGAGGACGGACCGCCTTTTTTCATCCTCTCTCTCAAGGCTGGAGGAACAGGGCTCAATCTTACTGCGGCTTCCCACGTCATCCACTTTGACCGGTGGTGGAATCCGGCGGTGGAAAACCAGGCCACGGACCGAACTTTTCGCATTGGTCAGCGCAAGAACGTTTTGGTGCACAAATTCGTGACCAGGGGGACCATTGAAGAGCGAATAGATCAGCTCATAGAGGAAAAAAAGGAACTGGCCGAAGACGTGCTTTCCGGGAGTGGAGAAGTCAATCTGACTGAACTGCCGGATGATGAAATCCTGGATCTGGTCAGCCTGGATGTGAACCGGGCGATGGGATGAGTGGGTTATTGCTTGCTGTGCACAGTACATTTTTTTGCTCGCTTTGGGGCAAAAAAAAATCAGATTTGCTGGAGGCAAAGCTGAAACCTCAGTGTACCTGAAACTTCAAAAGGGGGATGATGTGACATGAATCGGGTCAAGTGGCCCAGGTTTATTCCGGGTTCTGAGCGGCGAGCCCAGGCGGAAAAGCGGCTTGAAGCCCTGCGCACACAAGGGGTTACCATACAGCCGGAGCGAGTTACCGGGCGGGATATGGCCAGGACTGTGTGGGGTAGGGGGTGGTGTGGACATGTGCAGTCCTTACCCAAAGTGGGCAAGCATTTACCGCGGGGCCAAATCTATGCCCGAAACGGCTCGATCAAGCATTTGGACATTCTCCCAGGACAGGTCAAGGCCTTGGTCATGGGAACCGAGGTCTACGAAGTGGTGGTTCGAGTTTTGCCTGTCAGCGGTTCTGTCTGGCAAGAAGCCAAGGACTTGTGTATCGGGCGTATTGATTCAGTCCAGGATATTTACAAAGGAAATTTGCCCGATATGATCATGAGCAAGCTTTTGGATTCCCAGAGGGGTATTTTCCCAGGGCCTAAAGAATTCAGTTTGTGTTGTGAGTGTTCCGAGAGAATCCCTGTGTGCAAACATGTGGCTGCGGTCTTGTATGGCATCGGATCCCGTTTGGATCAGAAACCCGAGCTTCTGTTCAGATGGCGCGGGGTGCATGCCCGAGACCTGGTTTCTTCATGGACTAAAGACCTACGGGAACGATTTGCGGAAAAGAAAAACATATTAAATTTTGAGCAAGCCAAGGACATTTTCGACATTGAGTGGGACGACCAGGCTGATATCCCGGAGATTCAGGGCATGCCTCCTGATAGGCATGAAAAATAGGAACTGAGCGTTTCATTCCTTTTGTTTATCTGTGAACCTTCACCCGAGAGGATAGGGGAGAAATTATGTCCCGATGGAGGTGGCCCAGGTATGTGCCTGTGGCTGAACGGCGGGCCAAGGCCCAGAAAAAGGTACAGCAACTGCGCAAGAAGGGGAAAAACATTTGTCCGGTGCAGATCGAAGGCCGGACCATTGCCCGCAGTTTTTGGGGTCAGGGGTGGTGCACGCATTTGGAGTCTTTTTCCGATTTTTCCAACCGCCTGCCCCGGGGGCGGACCTATGTGCGCAACGGATCGGTCTGTCATTTGGAGATAGGACCGGGCCAGGTTCAGGCCATGGTCAGCGGGTCAAAGATATACAACGTGACCATTAAGATCAAAGAGCTGCAAACTTCCATTTGGGAAGAGGTGAAACACCAAATGTGCCGGTAGCATCGGTTCTTTGCTGGAACTTTTACAAGGCAAGCTCTCAGACGAGGTGATGCAGGTGGTCACCGATGCTCATAAGGGACTCTTTCCCAGGCCCAAGGAGATTTCCTTGCAATGCGATTGTCCAGACTGGGCGGTGATGTGCAAGCATGTGGCCGCAGTGCTGTATGGAGTAGGCCATCGACTGGATCAGGAACCGGAACTCTTGTTTACCTTACGTGGGGTCAATGCCCAGGAACTTGTTTGCACAGATCTCTCTCTGCCTGATAGCCTGTCCGGTGTAGGGGAAGAAAGCATCAGCTACGATGATGTGGGTGATATCTTCGGCATTGAGATGGACGAGGATGTCCAGATTCAGGACCCAACTTCAGAGGATCGAACCCCAACAGCCACCGCTGATCTCAAAAAGCAGGGTACCTCAAAAAAACCGTCAGCAAGCCCTCAAAAGAGGAGCAGCACAAAAAGCGGATCTCAGCCTGCCACCAGTCAATCAAAGCACAATGCTGGGAACTCTCGGCAGAACGTTTCCTCAGGTCAAAAAGCTGCACAAACAAAGGGCCGAACCAGAAAAAGCAAGATTCCCCTGAATCCCCCGACCGGGAAAAAGATCGCCCGTTTGCGCAAGCAATGTGTCCTATCAGGTCCAGAGTTTGCCCAGCGCCTGGGCGTTTCAGCAGCCAGTGTCTACCGCTGGGAAAATACACCGGGAACACTTTCATTGCACAGTCGGACCTTGGCTGCCTTACGCCAGGTGTATGCTGAGGTGAATGGGGAATAAGTTCAGCCTTTAGAGTGTGTTCCAAAACAAAAGACCTTGGAGCCAGTCATGCCCTTAGCCCAAAACGATCTGGACCAGATCACCAAGCACATAAAGGAAATATTTCCTGCTTTGCTTGCTGAACACCATATTACCGGGACATATCCCAGCTCTGATATCGAGTTGCGAGAGCGAACTGTCCGGGTGGAGGAAGAGCTCAAAAAACAGCGAGAGCTCATGCAGCAAGGCTTTGAGCAGATGGAAAAGCGCTTTGAGCAGATGGAGAAGCGTTTTGAGCAGATAGATAAGCGTTTTGAGCAGATAGATAAGCGTTTTGACCAGGTAGATAAGCGTTTTGAAGAAATACTTCATTATATGGATAAACGTTTTGAGCAGGTGGATAAACGCTTTGAAGAACTCCGCCAGGATACCAATGCTCGTTTTGAAGAGCTTCGCCAGGACACAAACACCCGCTTCGAAGAGCTTCGCCAAGACACAAACGCCCGGTTTGAAGAGATCAACGCTCGGTTTGATCAACTAAATCTGCAGATGAAACGATTCATGATTTGGAGCTTCGGCTTTACCGCCACTATTGGCGGAATTATTATAGGGGTGCTCAAGTTCACTTGATGTATGCATTGGGCTCTATTTGTTCCTGCAGAGATATGGAACTGGGAATAGTCTTGAACCTGTTCTATGGCCTGATTCATGGACTGCGCTATACAGGGCAAGCTTTCCAATTTCTGCCTGGATAATTTTCTGGCCTGTTCTCCACTTAACCCGGCCTCCTTGATGGATACAAACTTGAATTCAATCAGGATATCCAGGATGGTGAACCGGCGCATGTCCGGACGGATGATCATGGTCGGATCGGCCCGACGTCGTTCTGTTTCCGGTTCTGAATCCATGAGATACAAGATATCGTCATAGAGGAGGGTGAGAAAGGCGGTCTTGGTTGTCAGTTCATTTGCCCAGCGGTAGTCAGCGTTATGAAAGACTTAAAAATATGTTTGCTCAATGAACTGGCATAATGGGGCCATGTCGCCCTCTTGGTACAGAGGCCATTGGCCACCAGCTGCTCCTGATCCCGGAGCATATCCCGCATTCCAATGCGGTTGGCCAGTCGGCTGGTAACGATTTGCATGTTTTCATGGAGCAGGTCCATGAGGAGTTGGCCTCCACCTTGAATACCGGCAATGTATTCAAGTTTGTTCTTGTCTATAGATAAGTTGCTGTCCAGCATCTCTTCAGGATAGGTGCAGGCTTCCTGAAAGGCATCAAGAAAATTGGATATTGATACATAACTCGTATGAAACAAGAAGTTTCATTCTCGATCAAACTGGCGGCCGCTGCCAGAGGTCCCGCCAAAGGCGGGACTGAAACCTGGACATATACTGGTGTATGCACAGAGATCTTCAAGAAGCAAAAGAGAGGGAGTTGTGACCAAGCTTGTTTTTTTCCATTTTGTTCCCAATGACTTGATGCAGGAGCTCCAGGCTGACTTTCCGTCAGTTGAGGTGCAGCAGTGCACTTCCAAGCAGGAATTACAAGAGGCCTTGCCCCAGGCCGAGATTCTGGTCACCTTCAAGTGTGATCAAACCATGCTGGATCAGGCCCCGGAGCTGAAATGGGTTCAGGCCTTATCCACTGGTGTGGATACATTACCGGTGGACGAGCTGCAAAGAAGGGGCATCGTTCTGACCTCCACCACAGGAATGCATGCCGGGCACATGTCAGAGCTGGCTATCATGGCCATGCTCATGCTGGCCAGGAACATGCATCTGGTCTTCAAAAATCAAACCTTACGGGTTTGGGATCGGAAGATGACCCAGGATGAAATCGCCGGGAAAACGGTGGGCGTTTTGGGCCTGGGTAGCATTGGCCAGGAGGTGGCCAGGAAAGCCTCTTTTCTGGGTATGCAGGTCATCGGGGTCAAAAACCGACCGGTGACTGTGGATGGGGTGCGGAGGGTGTATCCTCTGGATGAAGTCGATGAGGTTTTTGCCCAGAGCGACTATGTGGTCAATCTCCTGCCATTGACGGATAAAACCAGGCAGTGCATTGGTCAGCCACAGTTTGAAGCCATGCCGGAAGGGGCCTGTTTCATCAATTTAGGGCGGGGAGGAAGCGTGGATGAAAAGGCCCTGGTCCAAGCCTTACACCACGGTGCCTTGCGGGCCGCCTTTTGCGATGTCTTTGAACAGGAACCTCTGCCTGCGGACAGTCCCTTCTGGGATCTGGATAATGTTATCATCATGCCCCATATCGGTGGGGAGAATGCAAATTATATGTATAAAGCCTCGGACATCATCCGCCACAACCTGCAGGCCTATCTCCAGGGGCGGGTAAAGGATATGCACAACCTATATCAGCCGGAACGAGGGTATTAGGTCAGATTTGCGGGAGGCAAAGCTCGTATAAACTGGCGGCTTTTTACGAAGAACGAATAACAGGCCGCCAGAGGCGGCAATGACTACCGACCACCGTCTTACCTCAGGCTGATCACCGGCCAGTCCCGGGAGCGGGCCGTATGTTCCAGGGCCTGGTCCGGGTCTACGGCCACCGGATGCTCAACCAGCTCCAAAAGAGGCAGATCAGTGTGGGAGTCGGAATAGAAATAGCTGCCTTGGAGGTTGTTGCCGGTGAACTGCATCCATTCCTGGAGTTTGATCACTTTGTTGGGCCCAAAACAGGGTATGCCGGAGAGTTTTCCGGTAAGATGCCGGTTTTTGACCTCTAAATCAGTGGCCAGAAGATGTTCCACTCCCAGAAGACGGGCTATGGGCTCGGTGATTATCCGGGTGGTGGAGGTGATAATAACCAGGGTCCGCCCCTGTCTGCGATGTTCGGCCAAAAGGGCCTCGGCTTTGGGCAGGCGCATGGGCTGAATCCGAGTTTGTATAAATTCCTGGCGTAGTTCTTCCAGTTGGTCTATATCCAGGGAAAGCAAAGGTTGGACCATGAACTCGATATAGGCAGTCACGTCCAATCGACCGCCTAAGTAATCCTGATAAAAGCGGTCGTTCTCCTCCTGATATTGCCGGCCGACAAGGCCTTTTTCAGCTATGAATTCCCCCCAAGCGTGATCAGAATCACCATTGAGCAGGGTGCTGTCCAGATCGAAAATGGCCAAAACCATGGATCGGGGCTCCTCGTCCATTATACTCCGTTATTTTTCCTCAGCTCAGCTAAGAACTCATCCAAAATATTGTACATTTCGTGCATACTGCTGATAACCACGTGTTCTTCTTCCGAATGTTGGCTCATTTCTCCTTCCGCTCCCCAGACAATGCCCGGGATATTATGTTCGGACAGGAAACGGGCATCGCTGGCCCCATGCTCAAACCCAAATTGGACATGAGGGAGCTTTTGCTGGAGCACGTTGAGATATGGTGAGAATCCGCTATGAAACAAGGGTTCTTTCATTTCCACTTCCAGGTCGCCCTGCACCGCCTGGCGGATGGATTCAATGAGCTGGTCCGGATCGTCGTCTTCAGTATACCGGATGTCGAAGATCCCTTCGGCAAATTCCGGAACCTGATTATGCGATGTTCCGGCCCGCAAGGTTCCGAAGTTCATGGTCCTGTGCCAGTGATCAGGACCCTTCTGAGTGAAGAATGTGCGCATAGCCTGATAGTCTTCTATCAATTTTTCGATGGCGTTAACTCCCAGCCAGGGCCTGGCTCCGTGGGCCGTCTTCCCCCGGCAGGTCAGCTTGAGTTTGATGACTCCTTTTTCCTTGACCACGACCTTATGGGGGCGCCCCCCATCCAGGGCGATGCAGAAATCGGTTTGAAACCGACGTAAGGCGTGTTTGGCTCCGTTGCAGCCCCCGACTTCCTCATCGCCGGTAATCAGCAAGCCGAAAGGTAAAGAGGTCTGTTCCATACCCTTTTGTCTGGCTTGATTGAGGTGGGAGATGAAGAGGATCAAGGACATGGCCACGGCGTACTTGTCGTCTATGCTCCCCCGTCCGTACAGGCGGCCGTTTTCTTCGAGGGGAAAGAAGAGTTCGTCCGGCCCATCCACAACATCGATATGGCTCATGAGAGTGATCGGGGCTCTCTCCGGCTGGGGGAGGACCAAGAGGGAAGGGATATAATTGTGGTCCAAACGCTGAAAATCGACTTCATGTTCATCCAAAAGTTCTTGAATAAAATCCATACACCGGTGGATCTCTTCCGGATGGGCGTGCATGGTTTTAAAGCGGATGAGTTCCTTGGTCAAAGATATGACGTCGTCAGTCATGCTCCATTGTCCTCTTAAATTGGGTTTTTGAGATAGCGACTGTAGCTGTTGTAAGTATACACTGCCGCCAAGGGATTGTGCCCCAGGATTCGATCTTTGACTGCCAAGACCGTGCACATACCTTGGGTGTGCTTGAGGACCAATGAGTCGTGCCCAACGCACAGACCAAGAAGAATATTCAGCTCTGTCTGTTCGTGGTTAAGGATAAAAGCCTGCAAGATGGGATTGCACATACTTTCATCAGCTGCCTGCATATCGATATGGTCTTCCGGTCCGAGATTGAGCTCCGACTTGGAGACCCTTCCCACCTTGCACAGGACTGAGACAACGTCAAAGCCGTTAGTTTCCAAAATGTGATGCACAATGGCCGCTTCGTGACGCAGGCCTGTGCAAAATACCAGTCCCAATCTTGAATACCCCATGCGACGAGCAAATTCCAAGGTTTCCTCTATCCGGGGCTTAATGGGCCGGATTCGGGCGTAGCCTTGATCTCGGTTGGTGTAACCCGAAGCTTCCTGTAATGAGGCCTGCCGGGCAAATTCAAAAGTTTGGGGATCCTTCAAGGCAGTTAAGGCTTCCCGCTTAAAATGGGCCTGGTGCAGGGTAGGACAGTTCTCCGGACCCTTGCCCGTTGGTTTCTGGCAGATTCGCTCTGCTACTTCATAGGGGCATAGAGCGCAGGTCGCTGCAGTATCGGACATTTTTTCCTCCACAAGCTTTAAGCGATGGGTAACGTTGATTGCTGGTATTCATGGTTCGGGGAAGATCCAGGTTGAAAGCATGGGCCGGGCACGTGAAGGGATGAACAGTATAATGCGATCAAGGCGGGAGAGACATAAGACCCTGGCCTCGGGGGAGCATGGTGGATCGAACGTAGCAGGACAATATGGTCATTGTTCGGCAAATCGGATTCGACGGTGATAGGCTATAGATACAAAAAAATAATAGGCCGGATAGGCCAGGGAAATCAAGGTCAAAGCCTTGACCCAATCGGCATTGAGGGAGAGGCAGACGACGCCATACACTATGCCGTACAGTCCGGTCAGTGGGAGCGTGGTTTTTTTCAACCACTGGGTTTTGGACGGATAGATATAATGGATTGGAATGAAAACGAATAAGGATAGGCCGAGTAAGAGGACCACATTTATCCAGGTCGGCGGGGTGAGGACGTAGAGATAGAGAATGACCACATTCCAATACGAAGGAAAACCGACGAAAGACTCCTCGGTCTTGGCGTTGTCCTGGCTAAATCCGTAAGCGCTGGCCAGAAGCGGCAATACCGCCGCCCAGGTCCAGGCAGGGGGCAGGACGTCAAAAACCACCAGAGCCAAACAGGGGAGGAAAACGTAGGTAATAAAGTCGATGAGATCATCCAGACGCCGGCCGTCAAAGTGGGGTAGGACCTCTTTAACACCAAAATGTCGGGCCAGAAGACCATCTGTGGAATCAATGACTATGGTCACCCAAAGGGAAATAAAAAAGAGGCGGACGTCCGAGGTGACCAGGCCCAAGGCGGCGGTAAAGGCAAATAAGAGACCCAGGCTGGTATATATGTGTACGGCAGTGGCGATAATTTTTTTTCCTTCCATACTCGAAATCCGTCCTCCGATGTATTACCTGTCTTGAGAGTGCTGGGGATAAGCCGATGACGTTTATCTGGTGCTGTTCGGTTTAGCTCTTTATGAGGCCCCAAATATTGCATCCTGGGCTAAAATCAAGAGCTGAGATTAAGGACTCTACCAATCACCAGCTTCCGCAGGGCGGAGAGGGCCCAACCCAGTCCCCCTATGCCGGCCAGGAAAGACCCAACCCATATCTCCCAGTGGTGGAAACTGTTCATTATTTCCTGTAAGGTATGACCAAAGATATACCCGAGCCAGGACAAAGTGAGCACCCAGAGCATGATGCCGATGATGTTTAAAACCAAAAAACGCCCCGGAGGGATCCTGCACAGTCCGATAGTGAGTGGAGTGATGCTCCGAAGACCGTAGACAAAGCGGAAAAAAACAGCCATCCACAAATGATGTCGCTTGACGAGTTGAGTGATCCGATGGGTCTTGTATTTGAGGTGGGGCCATTTGTTCAAAGCCTTGACTCCTTGGGTACGACCGAGAAAGAAAAAGAACTGGTCGCAAGCCAAAGTGGTCACACAAGCCACGGCCATGACCCAAGTCAGGGTCAAATATCCCTGTTTGGCTAAGATGCCACCGATGATGAGGGCAGCTTCCCCTTCCAGAATCGTGCCTAAGGAGAGGGCCGCATAGCCGAATTGGTTGATTAGCTCTTCAAAAACCATTGCGCCTTCAAAAGATTAAAAATGTATTCCAGGGGACTTCTCCCGGGAATGAAGATTTCGGGTTAGGAGCAAATCTTTGTAACACCAAGGGCTACCAGCAAGCAACCGTTGAAGGTCATATTTTATAACAGGCCGGTTTACGGAACCCTTTATCGGAAAGATGTCCTGGATAGGAATGGCTTTTGTATTGTCAGAGGGAAGAACATGTGCAAGAATCAAGTATACTTTCCATGTACCTTTAAGGAAATAAGGAGCTGTATGTGCGGGTAAATATGAGCTGGCAGGATCCGGAATATGTATTGCCCCCAGAGGGGGAGGTGGTGGTGTGTCAAGTATTGGAACGTAACGGCTTGGTCAAATGTATATATTCCAGAGGGATGTGGCTGGATATGAATCGCATGCCCATTGATGTGGTCAAATGGAAAGAGCTGCCTAAGGAAAGTTCCGCGGAGTCGGATGAAATGAGTAAGGGGTGAGAACTGGTCATTGTGATACGGTAATATTTGTTCAGGTCCGCAAGGGTGATCTCTGAGTATACCTGCAGGTATGATCTATGGCCCTTTTGGGCCAAGCAGACCATGCCCAAGTTATGTCTTGACTTATGTGCCGGCTTGACCTGGAGGCGGAGTGAGGCTAGCTTCTCAAGTTTGTAGTTTATTTGCCATAATATTACGAGGGGTTTATGCACATTCTGCTCTTGGGAGCCGGAGCCTTGGGCAGCCTTTTTGCTGCCCGATTGCAATCTGCTGGATATTCGCCAGCCCTTTATGGTTTAAACACCGATCATTTGCAGATGGTGGCTGAAAATGGCTTGCTGGTCGATGAACTGGACGGGAGTCGGAGTTGCTGGCAGTTGCAGGTTTGTATGGCCCCACAGGACATCCATCCTTCTCCGGATCTGGTTCTGGTTCTGGTCAAGTCCTACGCCACAGGCACAGCGGTTTCGTCCATCCTGCCCTTTTGCCATGAGCAAACGGTTTTTGTGACTGTCCAGAACGGGATGGGCAACTGGGAGCAAATTGCCGAGTATGTTCTTCCCAGCCGCATACTGGCTGGAGTGACCGCTCAGGCGGCGACCATGATAGAGCCGGGGCGGATCAGACACGGAGGAAGTGGGCCTACTGTGCTGGGAGCTGTTCATGACCCTGGCCCCGCGGAGTTGCTTGACCTGGTCCGTCTCTTGAACCAGGCCGGACTGGAGTGTGAAGCTACCGGGCGGGTGGAAGATCATATCTGGGCCAAGCTGTTCGTGAATATCGGGATCAATGCTGTGACCGCTCTGACCGTAGTTCCCAATGGGTGGATCTCGGAGTGTAAATCAGCCCGGAAAGTGGCTGAGGCTGCCGTATTGGAAGCCATGGAAGTGGCCAAAGCTCGAGGAAGCCATCCGGGTGCTGATACAGTGGATAAGGTCATGCGGGTCGCCCAGGCCACGGCCCCAAATCATTCCTCCATGCTCCAAGATATCCAAGGTGCACGGCGAACCGAGGTGGAGGCCATCAATGGGGTTGTCTGCCGGTGGGGGCGGGAATGTGGTGTTTCTACGCCGGTGAATATGGTTTTAAGAAACCTGATACAGGTTATGGAGCAAAAGAGGAGAAAAGAATGAGTCGGTTGAGTACATTGGATATTATTGCTGCAAAGGGAGAGCGCAAGCTGACCATGCTGACCGCCTATGATTACCCTACGGCCAAGATTGTGGATGAATCCGGAATGGATATGATCCTGGTCGGGGATTCCCTGGCCATGGTGGTTTTGGGTCATGAAGACACTCTGTCCGTAGGCATGCCAGAGATGATCCATCATACCAAGGCGGTAGCCAGGGGAGCCAAACGGTGCATTGTGGTAGGCGATCTGCCTTTTATGGCCTATCAGGTCAGCGTGCAGCAAGCAGTGGAAAACGCCGGCAGATTGATCAAAGAGGGCGGAGCCCAGGCCGTGAAGCTGGAGGGTGGGGCTGCTGTCGTGCCCCAGGTCCGGGCCATTACCCAAGCCGGGATTCCGGTGCAGGGACACTTGGGGCTCACTCCCCAGAGCGCGGGGCAGCTGGGTGGGTTCAAGGTCCAGGGCAAGTCGGCCCAAGCTGGAAAACAATTGCTCGAAGACGCCCAGGCCCTGGCTGAGGCCGGCTGTTTCAGCCTGGTCCTGGAGGCGGTACCCGCTCCTCTGGCCCAGCGGGTCACTCGGGCCGTATCCATACCCACCATCGGTATTGGGGCCGGGGCCGGATGCGATGGCCAAGTGCTGGTGCTGCACGATTTGGTGGGCCTTTTCGACCGTTTTCTGCCCAAGTTCGTCAAGCGCTATGCCGAGTTGAGCAGGGAAATGAGCCGGGCGATAGCCGCTTTTAAGCAGGAAGTGGAGGTTGGGAGCTTTCCGGATTCTGAGCACAGTTTCAGTATGAAGCAGGAAGAGCTGGATGCCTTGGATCGGCTCCTCAAGAGCTCCTAAAAGGAGCTGGAGCGGCAGCTTGTTTCCCGAATACAAGCTGAAAGCTGAGTATTCTGACATGGTCCTTATAACCATATATCATAAGACAGCCTTTGCTTGAGCGAGCTGCGATCAGGCCATAGGAGTGGCTGAAGACGTAGCCCGGGAGCTGGGTCCAGAGGTTCGATTTCGGGTCCTGTCCATCGACTCGGACGAAGCCCGTTCTTTGGGTATAAAGAGTGCTATATCCGTTTATGTCAACGGGCAGAAGATCCGGATAAAGAATGTCTTGGAGCATAATGTGTTTGAGCAGATCATTTGCTCCCATCTGGTGAAGTTAAAGAATCGTAAATCTCAATGATGCAGGTTTCGTTCAGCCCAAAAAACTTTCAAATACGGGAGGAAAGGACATGAAACGCAAAATGGCAATCCTTGCAGCCTTGGCCCTTTGCCTATTCCTTTTGGGAGCCGGTTCAACCTCAGCTGGTCAGGGGGTTGAGCTGAAGTCCCAGACCATGACCTGGGTAGCCGGCGGCGTGGGTGGAGGCTGGTACGTGCAGGCCGGAGGAATCGCCAGGCTGATCAAGGACAAAGAACCCAAGCTGGTGATCAAGGTCGTCCCTGGCGGCGGCGTGGTCAATCCGGTTCGGGTATCTATGCACAAGGACGATCTGGGCTGGGGGATCACTTTTGTGGATAAGATGGCTTTAAAAGGACTAAAGCCCATCTACAAAAAGGCCTACCCGGATGTACGTTCCCTGGGAGGGATATTCGGTATCTACCATATCCATTTCGTCGCCGCTCAGGATACCGGTATCCAGACTGTTGCCGAATTGGCAAAAAAAATACAGGCCGGGGAAAAAGTGAAAGTAGCCGCCCCCATGAAAGGGACTTCCGATTTGCCCCTGGTTCAAAACATTCTCGATTTTTACGGTGTGTCCCTGGACGATATCAAGAATGCCGGAGGGAAGGTCTTTCATGCCGTATACGCGGACATGGTCAACTTGTATAAAGACAAGCATGTGGACTACGTGTTCACGCATCTGGCTCTGCCCGGTGCGGCGGTTACCGAAATGGCGGTCAGCCGGGATACGAAGCTCCTTGATGTTTCTGATGATTGTATCGAGCATGTACACAATTCCCTGGGCACTCTGGCCCAAAATTCTGGACATGCGGTCATTCCATCTGGGACCTACCGGGGACAGGATCGGGACGTGGCGGCCATAGCCTCAGCCGGAGAGCTGCTGATCAATAAAGATGTGCCGGATGAGGTGGCTTACCGCGTGATCCAGATAATCTGCGAAAATATTGATGAACTCCACTCTATGAACAAGGCCAACAAGCATTTTGTGCCGAAGAGGGGCTGGCGGGATGTGGCCGTTCCTTTGCATCCGGGGGCGGAGAAGTTCTATAAGGACGCTGGGTACATGCCGGAATAGCCGGCAGCCTATCCATGCCACAGGGGACGCCAGGTGTTCAGGTCTCAGCGCCTCCTCTGACGGCGGCCGCCAGTTTGATCCAGGGTGTAACTGACAAAGAGGGCTGGGTCCGGCACTCACTTCTCGCACGATCTTTTATTTTTTGCAGTGACTTTTAACCAACAGTGAGTGCCAGGCCCGCCCTTGCAAAAGCCCGGATCGTAAGTAGGCCGCCCTTGACCCCAAGGGCAGGCCTTCTTCGGGTTCAAAGCATATTTTTGGGCCAAAACTGTATGAATGGCTTTCCCCTTGATTGCTCGGAGAGTCTGATCCCGGTGTATTCGCATGATCCGGGTCGGGCAATGACGGAGGGGGCACTCCATAAGTTTTATTTTAGGATCAATCTGGCGCTTTCTAACGAATAACGAATAACTTGCGCCGCCAGAGGCAGCTCTGAAACCCGAACACTGCCTAAGGAGCCCACTCGGTGCGACAGCTCAGCGGTTGGAGGGACAAAGCCATTGGGGCCTGGCTTATGGCTTTGTCCCTTTTTCATTTGTACACAGCCACCTACGGCATTATGCAGCCCCGGGTTCAACGCGGAGTGCATCTGCTGTGCATCCTGCCCTTGACCTTTTTGCTTTTTTCCGCTCGCAAGGAGGCGGATGAAAAGGACAGCATCGGAGTCATGGATCTGGTATTGGCCGGTCTGGCCATTCTCCCTCCTTTGTATGTCATTTTGGCCAATGATCAGCTTACCATGCGTCTGAGCTTTATCGATCCGGTCAGTCCGCTGCAGATGGGTCTCGGAGTACTCATGATTTTGCTTCTGCTGGAGGCCATCCGACGGGCGGTGGTTCCGGCCCTGGCCATCCTCATCGCCGTTTTTTTAGGTTACATGTATATTGCTCCCTATCTGAGCGGGGTCTTTTATTCCAGCCAGCCCACCTTGGCCGAGATTGTGGAGATGCAGTACCTGATATCCGAGGCCGGCATCTTCGGGGCCATTACCGGTGTTTCGGCCACTTTTGTGGCCATTTTTGTTATCTTTGGATCGTTTATGGAAAATACCGGCACTGGCCGTTTTTTTACCAATCTAGCCTGCCGGGTGGCAGGCAGGGGACGGGGCGGACCGGCCAAGATTGCGGTCATCAGTAGTGGCCTGTTCGGATCTATCAGTGGGGTCGGGGCGGCCAATGTGTACACCACCGGAACCTTCACCATCCCCATGATGATACGCTTAGGTTACCGACGCCAGTTCGCCGGAGCAGTGGAAGCGGCCGCCTCCACCGGGGGCATGCTCATGCCCCCGGTCATGGGGGCCGGGGCTTTTGTTATGGCCGAGATTACCGGCATCGCCTACGTGCATATCGTTTTGGCCGCCATGCTCGGGGCTGTATTATACTATGTGAGTCTGGTATTGCGGGTACACCTGACTGCCCTGAAAGAAGACCTGCGGGGCATGGACAGCCGGGACATGGTCTCTTTTGCTCAATTGGCCAAGGATAGCTACCTGCTCCTGCCCCTTCTGGTTTTGGTGACCATGCTGCTCAAAGGCTATTCTCCGTTCATGGCCGCCAATGTGTCCATTGGGGTGACATTTGGGTTGAGTTTTTTGCGGGCCGAGACCAGGCTGACTCCTAAACGCTTGGGGCACACCCTGCGCTCCAGTGGCCAAAATATGATCATGATCGGCCTGGCCTGCGCCGGGGCGGGCATGGTGGTCAGTATTGTAACCAATACTGGTCTGGCTCTGGGCATCGCCACGGTGATCAATAGCTGGTCCGGAGGGATTCTGCTCATTGCCTTGGTGCTGATCATGTTCACCTCCCTGCTTTTGGGCATGGGCCTACCCTGTACTCCGGCCTACATCATCGCCGTAACCATCGGCGGACCAGCCCTGCAGGCCATGGGTTGCGATCTGTTGGCCACGCATCTCTTTGTCTTCTATTTTGCCATCTTGGCCGGAATCACTCCGCCGGTATGCATTCCGGCCTACTGCGGGGCGGCCATTGCCGGGTCCAAACCCCTGCAGACCGGGTTCGAGGCCTTCAAACTTGCTGTGGTCGGCTTTCTTATCCCTTATGTGTTCATATACAATCGGGCCCTGCTCCTGCAAGGGAATGCTGCTGAGATCGTGTCCCTGGTTTTGGTTCTTTTGGCATCCATTGTCCTTTTGGCTGGGGGCCTAAGCGGCTATCTGGGGGGGAAATTGTCCGAAGCGTCTCGATTGCTGGTCCTGGCCCTGGCTGTGATCATTGCTTTGCTGGGCACCAGCCCGGAAGTGGTCAATGCCTGGCCGGCAAGGATGATCTCTGGTGGGTTTCTGGTAGCAGCGATTGCTCTTCCCTGGTGGAGAAAACGAAGGTCTGCAGTGGCATGAAGAATCCGAGCCGAAAGCAAGCCGATGTGCTCATCATTGGCGGTGGGGTGATTGGATGCAGCATCGCTTATCATTTGGCCTGTCGAAAAGTGAAAGCGACTGTTCTGGAGGCCGGAGATTTGGCGGCCGGAAGCTCAGGGGCCTGCGACGGTCTGGTTTTTTTGCAGTCCAAGAAGCCGGGGGTGCATCTGGATCTGGCTCTGGCCAGCAGACAAAGATTTTTGCATCTACAGGATGAATTGCCTTTGCCCATCGAGTTCTCGGCCTGCGGAGGGCTGGTAGCCATTGAAGGCCAAGACCAGATGCAGGCCATGCATGCCTTTGTCCGGCGCCAGACCCAGGGTGGATTGGAGATCAGCCTTTTAGATTCCAAACAGGCCAGGGAGCTTGAACCTGAGCTGTCTGCGGATATTGCCGGAGCGACCTGGTCGGCTTTGGACGGCCAGGTGAATCCCATTGCCCTGACCCATGGGCTCGCTATGGGGGCCAAGGAGAGAGAGGTTGAGATCCTGACTGGAACAGAGGTCACCGCTTTTGTTTGGGACAAGGGCAAAGTTCGGGCCGTGCACACCAATCGCGGCCGATTTGAGGCTCAGCAGGTTGTGCTGGCCGCAGGGGTGTGGACCGCCATTCTGGGAGCAATGTTCGGTATGCACATTCCCATCATGCCCAGAAAGGGGCAACTTGCGGTCACTCAGCCAGCCGGGACCCTGCTTCTCCATCCCCTGCTTTCAGCCACCTACATCGCGGCCAAGTTCGATCCAGAGCTGGCAGGAAGCGGGGAACAAGGGGTATCCATGGAGCAAACGGATCACAAGACTCTGCTTTTGGGGTCCACCCGGGAGTTCGTCGGTTTTGATCGAAGTACCACCAGTCAAGGCATAATCGGTATTGCCAAACGTTGTACGGCCATTGTTCCGGCTCTGAAGGAACTGCACATCATCCGTTCTTTTGCCGGATTGCGGCCGTATACTCCGGATGGGCTGCCCATTCTGGGACCAGCTCCTGGTGTGGACAATGTGTATATAGCCGCCGGGCACGAAGGGGACGGCATCGCCTTGGCACCCATTACCGGAGAGCTCATGGCCCAGATGATCTTAGAGGGCAAAACGGATTTTCCCCTGAATGAATTCAGGATGGACAGGGAAAGCTTGCAGGGATGAGGTTACAGACCTGCCGGTGATCCCGCTGAAGGCGGCCTGTTATTGGTTATTCGTTATTCGTTATTTGTTATTCGTTATTTGTTATTCGTTAGAAGCCGCCAGTTTGATCAATGATGAAACGTACGGTTTAGTGGTAGGGGCGAATTATTATTCGCCCTCTTCTCTTCGTTCCCAGGGTTTATCCTGATAATCATCTAAAAGGCACCTCCAAGTATAGCCAAGCATTTAAGCCTCGGCTATACAAAAAGAGAAGCAAAAACTCTAGCCTGGAGGTGCCTTATGAAATTGTATGCTGGAAACGATCTCCATTCAAACAATAATTTTTGGGGTATTATTGACGAAACCGGCAAAAGGATATTTTACAAGAAGTTGCCAAATTCTCCTGAAAAAATATTATCAACACTTGAGCCATTCAAGCCAGACTTAGCTGCTATTGCTGTAGAATCTACCTATAATTGGTACTGGATAGTCGACCTGCTTATGGATCAAGGATATACGGTTCACTTGGCTAATCCTGTTGCAATGAAGAAATATTCGGGCCTCAAGTATTCAGATGATAAAGATGATGCCTTTTGGCTGGCTGAAATGAACAGGTTAGACATACTACCTAAGGGTTACATCTATCCCAAGGAAGAGAGGCCAACCAGAGATCTTTGCCGGAAACGACTTCAGCTCGTTAATATGCGTACAGCTATTATTTTAAGTTTAAAGTCCATGATAGCTCGCAACTTAGGACAAAGAATTTCTGCTGAAAATATCAAAAAACTTTCTCAAGAGGACATAACCGAAATGCTCAGTGGGCATGAAGATCTCATGCTCAGAGCAGCCATGGACAAGGTATCCATTGATAACTTTAGTGGGCAAATTAAGTTTGTAGAAAGGAGCCTCAAGGATAAAATCAAAAGCAATACAACATACCTCAACTTAATGACCATGCCTGGTGTAGGTCCTATTTTGTCGCTAACAATATTACTTGAAACAGGTCCTGTAGATCGATTCAAGCAGGTTGGCAATTACGCCTCCTATTGTCGCAAGGTTGACAGCAAGTGGACAAGCAACAATAAAAACAAAGGGAAAGGTAATACAAAAAACGGGAACAGATACTTGGCATGGGCATTCTCAGAAGCTGCAGAGCACGCCCGCATGTGCAACCAACAAGCCAAGCGCTTTTTTGAAAAGAAAATGTCAAAGACCAATCGGATGATTGCTCATGGTGCTCTGGCTCACAAGATGAGCCGGGCTGCCTACTTCATCATGCGAGATAATGTTCCCTTTGAACCAAAAAAGATGTTTTCCTAAATTTGGAGAAGATGGCCAGCTCAAAGTTTCACTGGTAAAACCAATGTCCTGATTAGCAGCCATTTTCTCCTCAATATTGCCGAATGCCGGCAGTTTGACTGCCCATGCCATGAGCCACGATATCACTGGTTAACAACCATGAATCCTGAACAATTGGACATGGCATGGAACCGAAGATTTTCTGGATCGTCATAATGACGATTGGGGCCAGATGAAAAGCTGATATTAAGCAATCTGGCCTAGATCCTGATGGGTGTGTGGTGCAGTCAATAAATACAGACTGCAACCAGTCCAAAAGAAATAACGGGAACTGTCAAAGAGCGGCTGACTCGGCTCGACGGCACAACAACGGTCCGTTCCTCTGCAAGAAAAAAGAAAGAATTTTCTTGCCACAGGGGAGTATTTTCTCTTGACAGAGGGCCTTTTAATGGGTGTGAAATTTCTTCCATTTCACTGGGATCCTCCCTGGACCGTTTTCTCTTGTGGCTCCGGCCAACTTCTTTATCGCTCCCACGCTCTGCGTGGGAGCTGTTTGGACCGCTCCTGCGGTCTCTTTGTGGACGCCGGAGCGTCCAGTGGGAACGATAACAATAAGTTCTGGCAGAGATCATTGCAAGAGAGATTCTTCACTCGAAGGCTCGTTCAGAATGACAACAAAGACAACAGATTATAATCTGTCATTCCTTCGAGGACGCAGGACAGGCTCTGAGTGAGTCTGCGAATAGTGAGTCTGCGAGCAGTGAGTCTGCGAGCAGTGAGTCTGCGAGCGAAGGATTTCTCTGCCAGGACTTATTGAGAACAGACACCGTGAGGATATAAAATACTAAAAAATGAGGTGTAAGAATCATTATCCCAACCATCCCTGCCCCTCCTTGCCCAGGAGGGGAGTTAAGAAGATCAAGCTTACATGTGCATTTTTTTGTAAAATTTCTCCGTTCTCGGGCACCGATAATCTCAAATGTTAAGAATGATCAACCGGTTATGATTCTTTTTTTTTGCAAGGAGGGGATTAAGGGGTGGTTGAATAATGAAAGCTTCCATTGGTACTGTGAATATATGTCCAAACCAGCCCAACAGCTCATCACTATCCTGGTCAATGGTCGCCCGGTTCAGGCTCTCTCCGGCCAGAGCGTACATGCAGTTTTGACAGCCGTCGGCATTCGTACTTTGGGGACCGGCCCCAGGCAGGACCGGGCTCGGGGTGTGTTTTGCGGCATGGGGGTCTGCTACGAGTGTCTGGTCACAGTTAATGGCCGTCCCTATCAGCGGGCCTGCATGCTGGAAGTGGAGGAAGGCATGGAGATCAAAATCCATGCAATGTAAGTTCCAGGTAGCGATTGTCGGGATCGGTCCGGCCGGATTGGCCGCCAGCCAGGTTTTGCTCCGCCACGGAGCACACGTCCTGCTCATTGATGAAAACCGCCGTCCAGGCGGTCAGCTTCTGCGCCGGGGAGGCGGCGATTCCTCTCAGCAGTGGCCCAGAGAGGTTCGAACTGCAGGTAATCTCCTGCAATACGCTCCATCAAGGTCCAAAGTTCTGACCAAAGCTCGGGTGTTAGGCCGGGAAGCTGACGGCAGTCTGTGGGTTGAAGACGCCCGGGGCCGGATGCTGGCCATTCAGGCTGAGGCCTTACTCATGGCTTCCGGGGCCAGGGAGCGTTTTGTACCCTTTCCCGGCTGGACTCTGCCCGGGGTTATCTCTACCGGGGCGGCCCAGGTCATGCTCAAGGAGAGCGGGGTCCTGCCGGCCCAAGACCTGCTCCTGGCCGGATGCACACCTCTGCTCTATGCTTTGGGATCTGAGATCTTAGCCTCCAATGGTCGGGTGCAGGCCATTGTGGATCAGGCCAACATGCGGACAGGGTTGGGTCTCCTCATTGCCGCGGCTGGAGCTCGCAGCCCCTTGGGTGCAGCCTTGGCTTCCATGTCCAGGTTGATAAGAGGCCGGGTGCCGGTGCACAGGCAGAGGACAATCTTGGATGCCCGAGGAGATCGGGAATTGGAGGAGGTGCTTACAATCAAGCTGGATAACCAGGGTGAGCCAATTCCGGGCAGTGAACGGATCCATCCGGCCCGGATTGCAGCTGTTGGGCACGGCTTTGTGCCCAATGTGGAGCTGCCGGCCCAGGCCGGATGTGACCTGATCCAGGATTTTTATCCCGGAACCTGGGCGGTCAAGGTGGATGGGCACATGCAAACTTCCGTCCCCGGTGTATATGCGGCCGGGGAGGTCGCGGGCATCGGCGGTGGGGGTAAAGCCCTGCTGGAAGGACAGATGGCCGGCTGGGCCGTTTTGCAGGAACTGGGATTGTGCCCGAAGGCCGAGGGGAGCCGTATTCTCAAGTCATTGTCCCCCAAGCGCCGTAAATGGCTGGCCTATGGACGGGCGGTGCATAAGTATTGCCGTCCCCCAGGACAAAATAGTAGGGATCTTTCAGAGGAGACGGTGATCTGCCGCTGTGAAAAGGTGACTCTGGCCGAGATCAAGCGTGGGGTAGAGCAGGGATTTACTACCCCGGGAGCTCTGAAAATGGCCACTCGCTGCGGCATGGGTATGTGTCAGGGCCGGACCTGTCTGCCCATTGTCTCTGAAATGCTGGCCGAACGTTTCCCGGATGTCCCTGTTCAACCGCCGTCGGTGCGCATGCCGGTTAAGGCTGTTTCCGTGGACAATATGGCCCGGGACAATGGGCCGAACGAAGCAGCTTATTGATGCCGTGTTCCAGCCTGAAACCCTCATCCCCACCCTCTTTGGGTCTGCTCATGCTGCAGACCACGTTTCCCAGGATTCGCGGGGATGTGGGTCATGAAGGTACTTTTGACTTCCCGGTTCGCTTTAAGGTGGTCAAAGATACTTTTTCGTCCAGGGTGGTATATCAGGCCGACCCTACACTCATAGATTCTTTCATTCATGCGGCCAAGGAGCTGGAAGATGAAGGGGCGGGTCTCATCGGGACCAGCTGCGGTTTTTTGGTTCTGTTTCAAGAGGCATTGGCAAGGGCAGTCCAGGTGCCGGTCTTCTCCTCCAGTCTATTGCAGGTGCCCATGCTCCAAGCCGTCTTGGGAGCTAAGGGCTTGGTGGGTATTTTGACTGCCTGTGCCGACTCTTTGGGTCTGGATCACCTTCGGGCCGCAGGGATAGATTCTTCCCGGGTGGCTGTAGCCGGCCTGGAGCAACAACCGGAGTTCAGCCGGATCTTTCTGGGGGGAGCCGGAGATCTGGATGTTGAACGCTGCCGGCAGGAGGTGGTTTGCGCGGCCCGGAATTTGGCTCAAAACAGCCGGGTGCGGGCCATAGTCCTGGAGTGCACCAACCTGCCCCCATACTCCGACGATATCCGCAGAGCTACCGGTTTGCCGGTCTTTGATGTCTGCTCCATGTTGAACACCGCCTATACCTCCTTGTATTCCAGCCCTTGATCCCCGATATCCTGCAAGAGCTTCTTGAGTCTTTGCTGTTGGGCTGGGGCATCGAAAATGGGCTCCAAACTGTACACATTCAACTCCGGAACCTGTGGGGGGGGTGAATTGGTCTTGTCTTGCAAGGCTTCATCCACCAGGCATTTGGCCATGGCTTGGGCAGTGGGGGCGGAGGCCAGTTCTTTGACCAGGGAATTTATGCTGGAATAGTTCAGGGTCAACCGGTCATAGGCCCTTTTGATTTCCTTGAACTTATCCGGAAAGTGCTCCGGAGGATAGCGACGAGAGAGTTTGACAAAGGCCTTGCGTACAACTTCCAGGTCTGCATCCCGGGGCACCCGCAGCATTGACCCATCCTTTTCCAGCATTTTTTACCCCTTGTTTTTCTTTGATTTGTTTCTCCTTTCTTCCAGTACTTCATCCAACAGGGTCTTTTTCTTTTTTCCGGAAGAGGGCTTGGATCGCTTTTTTTGACGTCGGGCCAAGGGTTGAAGTATGCTCACGGCCTCGTAGAAATCTTCGTCGTTGGCCAATTGAGTAAAGAGGTCCAGCTCAGTCCAAATATCCCAGACCAGTTCAGCCAGTTTGTTCAAACCTTGGGATTCAATTTCTTCAGCTACATGCTCCCAGCCGCTGTTGTCGCTTAAATGCTCGGCATGGTGGGCGATCACAGCTGCCAAAAAAGTGTTCCTGTATGGGGTGGACGGCCAGGTGAGCATCCAATCCAGCATGTCGTCTAGCAAATCCGGCGGAGGGAGGTGATCGAGAAAAGTTTGGGCTTCTGTAGCATTTTGGGGAACCGGGGGGCCTTTCCTGGCTGTTTTGAGGGTCAGCATAACCAGGCCATAGAGAGAAAAATCCGGGCTGAGTACTTGGGAAAATTCACGCATTAAAGACAAGGGAATGTTGGTCCAGGTCAGAGACGGACTGTGGAAAAAAAATGGCAGCTCATCTTCTTCATACGTGTCATTGAAGACTTTGATAAGAAATCTTTGAATGAGTTGGCGGTAGTCTTTTTCTGCCAAGCAGCCTTTGGCAGCCTGAAATATTTCTTGGAGGAAAGACTTCTTATCAATATTATCTATGAGCCGCTGCATGTCCTGTTCTGAGATCTTCAGCGGGGCCCGCTGATCCTGGACAGCGAGGATGCTTTTGACTGCTTTGGGGTTGGATGCGCATTCGGCCCGTTTGATGACCGCGAAAAGCAGGCCTGCATCTGGAATAGGGGCCTGGATCATGGTCAGCAAGAGATTGTCCAGATGCTGGTGGATATGCAGAAAAGGAATGGGAGCGACTGCATCCTGCCATTGGTGGGTGGCCTGGACCAAAAGAGAACGGTCTTCAATGCCCAACTGGGTATATATAGAAATAATCTGTTCGAAGGCCTGGGTGGCATGGATGAGATGGTAGCTTAAAAGCTCGACTAGCTCTTGCTCAGGGGAGAAACCACTCAATATTTCCCGAAAATAATCCAGATACTTTTCGGTGCAGGAGCTGAAAAACTGCATTTGGGCCAAGAGAAGGATCATCCGTTCCCGATCCGACCAAATATCCTGCTTAAGTATCTCTTGGATAAGTAGCTGATGGGGGGGATCTTTTTGCGAAACCCGGCCCAGGGCCTGGAATTGATGTTCAAGATGCTGGGGAAATACAGGGGCCAATCCGGGGAGCAGGTTGCGTACAGAAACCCGAGTTGCCTGTTCCCAGTCAGATCCAAAATGCTGGTGGCCTTGAGCCAAAAAGGCACAGGCCAGGCTTTCCACCGCAGGATGGGTGGAAAGGTGAAATTTTTTTTGCGTGAGAGTGGAGGCTACCTGGGCCGGATTGATCAGGGTGCGGGGTTTGGTATACATGGTCCGCAACAGATCGGATAAAATGGCCATATTGTTCAAGGTGGGACTGGAGACGCCTAGTTGGTTCTGGGTCGTTGTGTGCAGGTCGTGAATGGATTTTCGAAGCTGGGTAAAGGGGTGAGTAGTCCCGGGTTGAAAGTCCTGTTCGCGCAATATATTGAACTGTTTGCCGATCCTGGCGGCCAAAGCCAAATGTTTTTCACCCTTCCGGGCCTTGGTCCTTTTCCCTCGCACATAATCTGCCAGGGCCGTAGATTGGGATTGGGAGTGATGAGTCAAGGTATGGACCAGGCTTTGAAACGGGGCCGGCAGATCTGAGGGCAGGTTATCAAAGGCCTCGGTTCCGGCCTGGCCGTTATACATGGCCAAAAAGGTCTTGGCTACTTGCAGACATCTTTGATTTTCTTCCGATATGTTTTGGGGATCGATAAGTTCATGAACAATGTGCTGGAGCAAAGAGAGGTCTTGGAATGAAAATAAGGTGTCCAGGAGAAGGTTGTAGACGGCCGGGTCCCAGCAGGCGGCGGCCTGGGTCTTCTGGGCCCTGGCCCAATGGCGCTGGAACAAGGTGACAAACTCGCCCCAGGATCTTCTTTTCCAGTATCCCAGCAAGCGGGATTCCAGCTTTTCAAGTGAGGCTTTGGCCGGATCGGTTTTTTTCTTCCGCGCTCCTTTTTTCTTGGCCATTACTCCCCCTTGCTCTCCAATTCATCCAGATAATCGACCAGGTTCTCTTCGGCCTCGTCCACCTCGTCTTCATCCTCTCTTTGCAAAGCCTGTTCATAGTCAGTGATCAAGGACTGCAAGGTGTTACGCTGGGCGGGATCGCCCAGATTATCCAGGGCTGTCCTCGCCTTATGGAGAATGTAGTTGGTAATCTTGCGGTTACCCTCTTTATGCTCATCCAGGTTGTCCTCATCCTCCCAGGCATCCAGATCAGTCGTGTCGTTTTCGTCCAGCTCCAGAAATAATTGATCCCTTTTGGAACTATCCAGGTCCACTTCCCGTTTGCGGCTGTAACCCTTTTGTTCCACTTTGACGTTGATTATTCCGTTCAGGTCGTAGCTGTATTCAATAAGGATGGGCGAACTTTCAGGGGCTGGGGCCAGGGCCAAGTCGATGGCCCCAATCAGGGCGTTTTCTTCCGGTTCGTTAGATTCCCCTTGATACACAGAGACCTTGACCAGTCTTTGCTCGTCCTGAACGGTGTAAAATATCTCCGATCGGGTGACCGGGATCTGGGTATTGCGGGAGATAATGGGTACACACTTTAACTGCAGATCGTCGGTCAAGGCTTTGGTGCTCAAGGTGTGCGGGGTGACGTCGATGAGCACTTGATGAATGTGGGTGCCGGTGATGATCCCGCCTTGGATAGCCGCACCCTTGGCCACGCTCAAGTCCGGGTCCACCACCGGCATGCGTGAGGCCCCGAACTCTTCTTCCAACAGGCTGATCACCGCCGGAATGCGTGTGGAGCCGCCGACTAAAAGCACATGGTCAATGTCTTGGGCCGAGATGCCGGCTTCAGACAAGGCGTTGTCCACTTCTGTTTTGGTCGTGCGCAGAAAGGGGGCAATCATGTCTTCGAAGGCCTCCCGGGAAACTTCTTGGGACAGATTGATGCTTTTGTTCTCGGGATTGGGAATCAGGTTTTCATCAATGCGGGCAAAGGGATGTGCGGATAAGGTAATCTTGGCCTGTTCCGCAACGGACTTCAGGCGGGCCAGGGCCGGCCGGTGGGAGCGCAGATCTACTCCGTAGCCGGACATGATCTCATCCAGGAGGGCATTCATGAGCATTTGATCAAAATCGTCTCCCCCCAGCTCTGTATTCCCGCTGCTGGCCAGGACTTCAGTCAGCTCACCCATGCGCAAAACGGAGACGTCGAAAGTGCCGCCCCCCAGGTCGTAGACCAGAACCTTTTTTTCTTCCTGCACTGTCTCCTGGGTAATCAGAGTGTGCGTGTAGAAGAGGGCTGCGGCCGTAGGTTCATTGATGATCCGCTCTACATGCAGCCCGGCCAGTTGTCCGGCCTTCTGGGTTGCTCGACGTTGGGCGTCGGAAAAATAGGCCGGAACAGTAATGACCACGTTTTTGACCTCTTCACCAGTGACCTCTTCGGCCTGGTTTTTGAGATAAGATAGGATAAACGACGAGATCTCTTCCGGGGTATAGGTCTGATCCCGGATGGTAAAGGTATCATCCGAGCCCATGACCCGTTTGACCGAATTGACCGTTATTTCTGGGTGCAATACAGCCCGATTTCTGGCTCTGGACCCGATGATGGTTTCTTGAGGGTCAAAGCTAACTACGGATGGGACTAAGGGTGAGCCCTGAATGGACAGGACTTCGGGGATTCCTTCCTTGAGTCGGGAAATGCAGGAATTGGTAGTGCCCAGATCAATGCCGAAAAGCGTGTGCATAGGACTTCCTGTATACGTTTTTGTTTATGAACCGGATTGGACAGCTGTCTCTTGGGCGGTGGAGGTATTGACCACCACCACAGCCGGGCGGGTGATCTGTCCGTAGATGATCAGCCCTGGGCGGACGACTTCCAGGACCGAGCCTTCAGGTACCTGAGGGTCAAAGCGGATATCGCAGACCTCATGCCTGGTGTCGTCGAACTGTTGTCGGTGGTCCAGGATAAGCTCGATACCCAAGGCTTCCAGCATGCCGGTGAATTTATTCCAGGTGTCCTCCAGGGCTTCATCCTGGGGTCTGCTTTGTCGGTAAAGGGCGAAACTTTCGGCGCAGGCCGCGATTTCCTCCACAGGCAGCCGGGTATCCTGTTGGGCCAGGATGAGGTCCAGCTTCCGGCTGACCTCCTGATGCATATGTTCCAGGAGATGGGCCTGCCGGCGTTCGTGCTTTTGCAGCCTGCGCAGTCGGTCTTCCAGGAGCTCGAACTCAGTTGGTTCGGCTGGTTCAGAGTCTTTCTGAGGTGTTTCTTTTCGGAAAAAACTTAGTAATTTGGACCACAATGGCATAGGCTCCCTGTTATGTGAAAAAAAATAGTATGAGGAGAAGAATACGCTTCGTCAAGAAATAGACTCAGGCGGACAGGGCTTTTGGGTTTATCAGGAATATCTCCGCAGCCATCTCCCGGAGCTTGTATTTTTGCACCTTGCCTGAGGCGGTCATGTCATATTCGCTGACAAAAGCTATGTGCTTGGGGATCTTGTAGCGAGAGATTTTTCCCCGACAAAAGTCCTGGACATCTTCAGGGGTCAGGTCGGAGCCCTCCTTAAGTATGATAAAAGCCCCGACCTCTTCCCCGTATTTCTGGCTGGGTACCCCCACCACCTGCACGTCGTAGATCCCGTCCATGGAGTACAAAAACTCCTCGATCTCCCGGGGATAGATGTTCTCTCCGCCCCGGATGATCATGTCCTTGATCCGGCCGGTGATGCTTAAGTATCCATCCTCATCCATGACCCCCAGGTCCCCGGAGTGCAGCCAGCCATGCTGATCTATGGTCTCGGCCGTGGCCTGGGGATTATTGTAATACCCCTTCATCACGTTGTAGCCCCGGCAGCAGACCTCACCCGGCTGACCTGGGGGCAATTCCCGACCGGTTTCGGGATCGAAAATCTTGACTTCAATTTCCGGCATGGCCCGGCCCACGGTTTGCACCCGCTTTTCTATGCTGTCCTCCACCCGGGTCTGGGTCATGACCGGAGAGCCTTCAGTCAGTCCGTAGCAGATGGTGATGTCCCGCATGTGCATGGCATCCATGACCTGGCGCATGACCTTTATCGGACAGGGGGACCCGGCCATGATTCCGGTACGCAGGGAACTTAGGTCGAAGCGGGAAAACAGGCTGTGCTCCAGGACGGTCAGGAACATGGTGGGCACCCCGTACAAAGCGGTGCATCGTTCGGCCTGGACCGAGGTCAAAACCATAAGGGGGTTGAACTCTTCCAGGATGACCAGGGTGGAGGCGTGGCTCACGGCAGCCAGGACACCGAGTACGCACCCGAAGCAGTGAAACAAGGGGACGGGCAGGCAGATGCGGTCTTTGGGCCCCAAAAGCTGGTTCTCCCCGATCCAGAATCCGTTGTTTCCAATGTTGGAGTGGGTGAGCATGACCCCCTTGGGAAAACCTGTGGTCCCGGAGGTGTACTGCATGTTGACCACATCGTGAGGATCCAGGCTTTTTTGCCGGGCCAGATAGTCGGTGTCCGACACCAGCCGGCCAAGACCTATGATCTCGGGCAGGGAGTACATGCCCCGATGTTTTTCCTGGCCCAAAAAGAAGACCCGCTGTAGATTGGGAAATTCTTTGCTGGTCAGGTGACCCCTTTGCTGGGTACGCAGCTCTTGGACCAGGTTGTACCCGGTCTGCACATAGTCGGTGTCTTTAAATCCATCGATGATGACCAGGTTTTCCGCCTCTGACTGTTTGAGCAGATAGGCCAGTTCGCTTTCTTTGTAGTAGGTGTTCACCGTGAGCAGGATGGCCCCGATCTTGGCCGTGGCAAACTGGAAGGCCACCCAGTGAGGGACGTTGGTGGCCCAGATGGCCATTTTTTCGCCCTTCTCGATCCCTAAGGCCATCAGTCCCTTGGCCAGCTCATCCACTAGGTCACCGAACTCTCGATAGGTAAGCCGGAAATCGCGATCCACATAGACCACGGCGTCGTTGTCCGGATGGTTGGCAATGGCTTCATCCAGCATCTGACCCAGGGTGATTTCGCGTAATGTGCTGTCCTGCATGTCCTTGTTTGTAATCCCGGTTTCCAGCATTTCCTTTTTTTGCTCCTGCTGGTCTCAAAGGCTGTTGCAGCAGACTCTGTAGGTAACTCGGCAAAGTTGACCGGTTGTAAGAAAATCACCGAGCTTGGTTCTAAAGTAGGACGCGGTTGTCCTCAACCGCTGTCCCTTCTTTCTAAGATCCGGCACTCACTTGGAGACCAGGCTTTTGTACTTTGCAGTGACCTTTAAACTGCAAGTGAGTGCCGGGCGGCCTTGTATGGTTACAACTCGGCCCGTGGTTCTTCTGTAGGCCGGTCCTCTCCGAGGACCAGGCCTCTTCACCAATCAAACTGGCGCATTCTTCCGAAGAACAAATAACGAATAACGAATAACAGTCTTGCCTTTGGCGTGCCCGTCTTCCGTCCTCTAATTCGCCAGATACAGCACGGCATAGACCTCAGCCGGTTCATCTCCAATACAAGCGACATGGTGGGGGACGATGGAGTTGTAATAGATGCTGTCTCCAGGTTCAAGAATGTGGGTGTCCTCACCATAAATCACCTCCACCCGGCCGGAATGGACCACAATGAATTCTTCGCCTTCGTGAGTGGAGAGATCTTTGTGTCTGGCTGACTCGGGCAGGATCTGGATAAAGAAAGGCTCCATATGCCGGTCGTTCTTGCCCTTGCCCAGGGAATAAAAACGTAAGGAGACCGGATGGTCCTTGCCCCGGAGCATGTGCAGCTCCTCTTCCCGTTGTTCAAGGCGGACGATCAGAGGGTCCCGGCTGACCTTGTCGTCCAGGAAGGTGCCCAAACGCAGGCCAAGGGTCCTGGAGATCTTTAAGAGAGGTCCCAAACTGGGGTAGATGTCCTCCTCTTCCAGGGAGGTGAGAAAGGAAAGGCTCAGGTCCGTTCTGGAAGCCAGCTCATCCAGGCTGATCTCTCGGGCCTGGCGTAGTTTTTTCACTCTGGTTCCAATGGGGGTGTCGCTCATTATGGCTGCTCCTGCAATGCATGATCCGTTGATGTGAAAAGCAGGACCATAAAGATATCGAGGGCAAATTGCAATGGATGGAGGCTCTGGTCAGCGATTTCAGGGAGATCCCATAGCTGCTGTGTGGGGAATGGGGCAGGTATGTTTTAATGAAAGCCAGTCCTTATGATTCGTACTCGAATCTCCATAAGTTCATACGCATAAGGAGGCTGAACAAAGTTCTGCTCAGCAAGCCACTTGGGTAGGTTTTCCTTGATGTGCCTGGTGATGGAATCAAAGTCTTCTTGGGCCAAGGGCATGGATAATCTCCTCAGTTTATGGACAGGCATACGTTTTTCTCCTTGTCCACATACACCTGAGGATATTTTGTACGTTGAGTAAAGTTAATAGCTGTGTGCAGCGCATACTTAACATTGTGGGGTGCAAGATACTGAAAAAATGATGTTTAAGAATCATCATCCCAACCACCCCTGCCCCTCCTTGCCAAGGAGGGGAGTTAAGAGGATCAAGCTTTCATGTCCGTCTTTTGGTTACGCTCCTCAGTTTACGAATGCCTACGCTCTCAGATATTGAGCAAGATCAGTCTTTTCCGGCTCCCCTCCTTCGCAAGGAGGGGATAAAGGGGTGGTTGCACATAATGATCTCCATCCTTACCCAGTTTTTTTCAAATGCGGCCAAAGATCACATAAAAAGAGAAAGGCAAGCCAATGCCATCCTCAATCTATAACCGACCTGATCTCAAGAAACAACTGCGAACATTGCGTAAGGAAATGAAGCCGGCTGAGGCCTGGTTGTGGAGTATGCTCAAAGGCAAAAAGCTCGATGGCCGTAAGTTCCGCCGCCAGCAAAGCCTGGGACCATATATTGTTGATTTTTATTGCCCGGCGGAAAGTCTGGTTATTGAGCTGGACGGGGAGGTGCATAATGATAGCATGCGGCAAGAATATGATGCCGAGCGGCAGGAATTTCTACATGTATCGAGCGGAAAAAGTCTGGCGGGTTTGACAGGATTGTGTTCACAGCGTAGATTGGAATCATTATTCATGAAATCAATATATGCATTGGGAATGACCACGGAGTGGATGTATGCAATCAATGCAGGAGATAAAAAAGGCCATCATGTCTGATCTCCCGCGGATGATGGAAACAGAGCCTGAGATCCGCGATTTTATTCTCCGCTTGACGCGCGAGATGTACGCCGGCAAGCAGGAGACAAATGATCGTTTTGTCCAGATGATGGAAGAGCTGAAAAGAGACAGGGAAGCGAGCGAAAAGAGATGGCAGGCCTGGGAAAAGAAGTGGGAGGAGGAGCAGAAAGCCCAGTGGGAACTATGGGTTGCCCAGGAGAAAAAATGGGAGGCTTGGGAAAAAAAGTGGGAGGAAAACCTCAGGTCCCAGAAAGAGCAATGGGAGGCCTGGGAAAAGAAATGGGAGGAGAACCAGAAAGCTCAGCGGGAGCTATGGGTAGCTCAGGAAAAAAAATGGGTAGCTCAGGAAAAAAAATGGGACGCTCAGGAAAAAAAATGGGACGCTCAGGAGGGGAAATGGGAGGAAAACCAAAAAGCTCAGGAGAGGAAATGGGAGGAAAATCAAAAAGCTCAGGAGAGGAAATGGGAAGAAAATCAAAAGGTCATTAACAGCATTCTGCAAAGGTTAGAAGAGCAGAACAAAAAGCATGAGTCGTCCATTGGGGCTTTGGGGGCCAGATGGGGTATTTATTCTGAAGCAGCATTCCGTAACGGCCTGCGGGCCATCCTGGAGGAGTCATTCGGGGTCATAGTTCAGCGCTATGAGGACTATGACTATGAAGGGCAGGTTTTCGGCCGGCCAGATCAGATCGAGCTGGATGTGATTATTTACAATGGGACCTTAATTTTGTGTGAGATCAAGTCCTCTTTTGATAAAGCGGGCATGTATGCCTTTTGGCGTAAGAAAAACTTCTACCAGCAAAAGCACGGACGTGAAGTTTCCAGGACTATTGCTATCTCTCCGATGATTGATGATCGGGCCAAACGAGTGGCTGACGAACTGGGTATTGAAACATACTCCTATCCAGACAGGGTGAAATTGACGGAGGAGTAGGGAATACCCTGGCCAAAGAGGGCGAAAGATTTTTCGCCCCTACTACCCACCCCATAAGTGTATTCTGATATCAACTTGGTCATGTTTTCCTGTTAACGAATAACAATCCGCCGCCCTCTCCTACCTCCCATACGCTGCCACCATATCAGCCAGGGCCTTTGCCAGGTCCGAACTCAATTCTTCAGACCGCACCCGCCAGGCCCAGTTGGCCTGGGTTGTGCTGGGCAGGTTCATGCGCGTGTCTTCAGGCAGAGCCAGGACATCCTGGATGGGGAAGATGGCCTTGTCGGCCACAGAGCCCATGGCTAGGCGGATGAGTTCCCAAGGGACCTGCTGGTCCGGCAGCTCCCGACCCAGGTAGCGGTAGAGGCGCTCTCTGGCCGCCTGGTCTGTTTCATTGCGCAGCCAGCCCAGGACAGTGTTGGTGTCGTGGGTTCCGGTGTAGGCCACGCAGTTGCGCTCATAAGTATGGGGAAGAAATGGGTGCAGGGGGTTGTCTTCGTAAAAGGCAAAGACCAGGACCTTCATGCCCGGAAAGCCAAAGAGGTGCATGGCTTCCCGCACATCCGGGGTGATCTCACCCAGATCCTCGGCAATGATCGGCAGGCAGGGAAAGCGCTTGAGCAGGATGCGGAAAAACCTTGTGGCCGGGGCCTCGGTCCACCAGCCGTTGACCGCAGTTTTTTCTGCATAAGGCACCTCCCAGTAGCCGACAAAGCCCCGGAAGTGGTCGATGCGTACGATATCGTAGAGGGAAAAGGTGTGCTTGAGGCGTTTGATCCACCAGGAAAATCCGGTTTTCTCCATCTGCTGCCAATCATATACCGGATTGCCCCATAACTGTCCGGTAGCACTAAAATAGTCCGGCGGGACCCCAGCCACAGTAACTGGTCTTCCATGGTCGTCGAGTTTGAACTGCTTTGGTTGGGCCCAGACCTCGGCGCTGTCGTAACTCACGTAGATGGGCAGATCGCCGATAATCTGGATGAATAACTCGTTGGCGTATTCTTTGAGGCTCCACCATTGGCGGAAAAAGAGGAACTGGCCAAACTTGATCCGTTCTATGGTTCCGGCCTGTTTCGCGGCCAGGGTTGCCAGGGCCTGCTCCTGTCGATCCCGGATTTCTTCCGGCCACTGGGACCAGCTGTGGTAATTAAATGTTTCCTTGGCGGCGCAGAACAATGCGAAGTCGTCCAGCCAGTCCTTCTCCTGGACACAGAAGCGGCGAAACTCTTCTTTGAGAAGGGGATTAGCGGGCAAGGCGGCATGGGCCAGATCAACCAGGCCCTGTTTGCTCTTTTCCGCTTCTTGGTAATCCACAGTTGAGGCATCGGCTGGGGCAGGGGGCAGATCGCTGGAACTTATCAGCCCATCCTGGACCAGGAGTTCCGGACTGATAAGCAGAATATTCCCGGCAAAGGCCGAGATACTGCTGTACGGGGAGTGCCCGTTGATGCCCGAGGTCGGAGTCAGGGGTAGGATCTGCCAAAAGGCCTGGCCGGCCCGGTGCATGAAGTCCACGGACTGGTAAGCTCCAGGTCCAAGGTCGCCAATGCCAAAAGGAGAGGGCAGAGAGGTAATGTGTAAAATGAGGCCGCTGCCGCGTCGGTTCATGAGGGCTCCTAATGGTGTATGCCGAGTTCAGTGTTCAGCCCCGCCTCTGGCGGCGGCCGCCCAGTTTGATCGATGAAGAAACTGGCAAAGAGGGCAGGCAGGGCCCGGCACTCACTTTCAGCTTAGAATGTTTCTGCAAAGTAAAAGAGTCCATCTTGAAAGTGAGTGCCGGGCTGGCCCTCTTCAGGGTAAAACCTTGTTTCATACGAACTTTGCCGGCGACAAAGCTGAATTTTTTTTGCCCCAAAGGGGGCAAAAAATTACCGGACTAAAAATTGACACAACAAATATTCAGGCCATCATTTTTTTGTGCAATCATGCAATGGAGGATTTATGGGCACAATAAAGACAATCGGTAAAAGCGGCCAGGTCTCCTTGGGCAAAAAGTTTGCCGGGCAACAAGTCCTGGTTGATGAAATAGAATCCGGGGTCTGGATCCTGAAAGTGGGCCGCTTTATTCCCCAAAACGAACATTGGCTTTATGATCCGGAAAACAAAGCCGATTTGGATCAGGCTATCGATTGGGCGGAAAAGAATCCACCTCGAGCCAGCGATCTTGATGACCTTGGAGGGTGGATAGCATAATGTCCGGATCTGACCAGGATCGGGTCAAGCTTGATTTGAACAATCCTGTGTTTCAAAACAATCTGTTCAAGTTGCAGAAGAATGAGCAAGTTGTGATTCTGGGAACCTTACGTAAAATATCTCAAATGAGATGGGAACAAGTGTATGCAGATAAGGGATTGAAATGGGAAGCCATCATGTCCCGGACCGGTCCCCATGGAAGCCGGCTGTATACATTAAGAAGCGGCAAAAGTTTTCGAGCCGTAGCCTTTAGAGAGCAGGCCTGGATGCGTATCCTGTCCTTACACCCTGATCACAATTCGGCCTACAACTGACCAAAGCCGAAGAAGGCTTGTATATCAGTTTCATTTTCCCTGGCTCAATCCCTGGGCATACAGAACAAAGCTCCAAGGCATGAGGGTGATCGGGGTGGTCTGCTCCAGATGTTCAGGGGCCTGGCCGCCCGGACCGCCCCATTTTTCCTGGCTGGAATCCACCAGCAGGGACCAGGTCTGTTTGAGGTCTCTGGCTGTCCAGGTCTGCTTCTGATCCTGGAAATTGCCGATGAACAGAACTTCCTGCCTCCGATACCAGCGATGGACCGTGAGTATTGTGTCACTATTCCAGGTTTGGGCCTGGTTTCGATCTTTGTCCAGGACCCGGAACGGAGGAAGTGTGCGTCGCAGACGAAGCAGCTCGCGGTACAGGTTCAGCATTTTTTGGTGTTTGCCTGTGGTCCGCAGGTCCCAGTTCAGCTTGGAATAGGTAAAGGTCTTCTCGTCCTGGGGATCCGGGGGAGTCCCGGACCACTGAAAGTCCTTGAACTCTTCAGCCCGACCCTGGCGCACAGCCTCCACCAGATCAGGGTCGGAGTGGTGGACAAAATAGAGAAAGGGGGCTGTTTCCGCATACTCCTGGCCCATAAACAGCATGGGCAAAAACGGGGAGCAGAGCATGCACCCGGCCGCTAGCTTGAGGGCCTCAAAGCTTACCAGTTGAGATAACCGTTCGCCCAGCATGCGGTTGCCCACCTGGTCGTGGGTCTGGGTGGAGACCACGAACTGTTCGCCCCGGCATTCCTGGCTGGATGTTCCGTGCCGGCGTTTGCGGAACTGAGAATACTGCCAGGTATAGACATATCCGTTTTCCATGCTTTTTTGCACATCCTGCAGGCGTCCGAAATCCTGATAATAGCCTTGACGTTCTCCTGTCAGCACCGCGTGCAGGCTGTGATGGAAGTCGTCCGTCCATTGGGCCTGATGCCCGAAGCCCTGCTGGGATCTGGGCCGAAGAACCCGGGCGTCGTTTAAGTCGCTCTCGGCAATGATGTACACCGGCTTGCCCTGGATTTGGCCCATGGCCTCCATCTCCAGGCTCAATTCCTGCAAAAAGGGGTGCGGGCTGTGGTCCATGATGGCGTGGATGGCGTCCAGGCGAAGGCCGTCCAGGTGGAAGTGTTCAACCCAGTACAGGGCGTTGTCCAGGAAAAAACGCCGCACGGGTTCACAGTAGGCCTGGTCGAAGTTAACGGCTTCCCCCCAGGGCGTGGCGTAGGTGGCAGTGAAATAGGGGCCGAAGTCGCGCAGATAATTGCCTTCCGGCCCCAGGTGGTTGTAGACCACATCCAGGATCACAGCCATTCCCTCTTTATGACAGGCGTTGACCAGATCTTTGAGTCCCTGGACCCCGCCATAAGCTTGGCTGACGGCAAATGGGTAGACTCCGTCGTAGCCCCAATTCCGTTCTCCCGGAGACTGGGCCACGGGCATAAGGGACAGGGCGGTTACCCCCAGATCTTTAAGTTCGCTCAGGCGGGGTATGATTGCTCGGCAGGTCCCCTCCGGGGTGAAAGTCCCTATATGCAGTTCATAGAGGACCAATTCGGACTGGGGGATATTCGTCCAGTCCTGGTCTGTCCAGGCAAATGCCGTGTGATCTACCACCTGGGAGGGGCCGTGTACTCCTTGGGGCTGGGACCGGGAAGCCGGATCCGGACGTTCCAGGTCCTTGTCTAGGCGGAAAAGATAGAGACTGCCTGCAGGAACATCCGGCACCTCCGCCTGCCAGTATCCTTGACCGATGGCTTCCAAGGGGACAATTCGCTCCCGGTCCGGATCCAGGATCTTAACTTCCATTTGGTCCCGGAAAGGGGCCCAGGCCGTGAACCTGCACCTGGATTCTCCCAGATCATGTGCGCCGCAGCTCATGTGTTGTCCTTCCTTTTAAGTGCCTTATCTTCTTTTCAGATTTTTTTCTTTGTCTTGTCGCTCCCATGCTCTGCGTGGGAGGGTATTTCGACCGCTCCTGCGGTCTCTGGGATGGACACAGAGCGTCCAATCTCGGTTCCCACGCAGAGCGTGGGAACTATAAGAGGGCCTGCCCTTAGGGACAAGGGCGGCCTAGACAGAAGACAGAGGACAGAGGACAGAGGACAGAGGACAGAAAATGGCGCGGTTGCAACCCAGCCCTCTTCGTAACCAGTTTCTTATTCGATCAAACTGGCGGCCGCCGCCAGAGGCGGCGCTGACGTCTGAGCTTTGATCTCTGATATATCAGGGCCTAAAAGACTGCTGTCAGCACCTCCGATCCCTCCAGCTGGTCCCGGAGCAGGAGTTCATAGAGGCGTTGGCTGATGGGGCCCGGGAGGCCGTCACCGATGGATTGCCCCTGGCAGGAGACTACCGGGAGGGCGTCGAAGGTGGTTCCGAACATGATCACCTCTCGGGCTTGGGAGATATCCTCAGGGGTGAGGTCTGCTTCCTGTATTTCGGTAAGTTCGTCAGTGTTCATTAACTCGCGGGCTAAATGCATAGCCCGGACCAGAGTTGTTCCGCGCAGGATACGATCAAATTTGGGGACCAGGAGCTTACGATCCACAGTGACAATGCCCAGGTTCTCAGTCGGTCCTTCAGCCAGGAAGCCGCGCTCATCCAATCCCACGCAGTAGTCCACTCCCAGATCCACGGCCTCTTTTTTCATCAGGGCATTGGGCAGGTAATTGCAGCTCTTGACCGTGGAAAAAATGCCTGGCTTCAGGGGGATTTTGCTCAAGGTTAGGGTGCAGCCACGCTCCCTGAGCTGATGGTCGGGTTCAGACATGGAGGTGACAACAATATAGAGCTGGGAGCCGATACTGGCATAAGGGTTGGGAGAAAAATCCCCCGGTCCGCGGGAGATATACAGGCGAATGAGGCAGTCCGATACATTTGCAACCCGAATGGTCTCCTTGATGGTTTCTTGCAATTCGTTGCGGCTCATAGGCCAGGTCAGGTCGATGAGTTCGGCCGAGCGTTGCAGGCGATCTAAGTGGGCATCCAAGAGATAGATATTGCCCCGCACACACTTGAAGGCCTCGAAAATGCCGTCCCCTCGATGGAACTGGTGGTCATCGATGGGTACGAGCATCAAAGCCGTATCGGTGACAATCCCCCCATACCAGGAGGAGTACATGGACAGATAGGAGGTGTGATGCTCGGGCCGGAGGTTTTGCAAGTGCTGAATTGTGTCTTCAAACGAGAGCTTGGGAGTGGAGGGCATGGTGGACATCTCTTGGTTGGAGGTTTTACAATGGCAGTTTACCTGCCAGGGCCTCAGCCAGCGTCTTTTTTTCATTGGTGACCAGGAGTCTGCTTCCTGGCGGCACCCGGCTCAAATCCACTTCCTGATCCCCGACGGATATGCGCAGGTTGTTCAGGGGGAGATAATAAAAAGGGATCCGGGGCACGAGGGTGTTTCCTTCGTCGATCACCATCCACTTGCCCTGCATAGAGACATGCTGATCGTCGACCACATTGGGCAGTCCCGTGCCGGTGCCCGTGGTCAAGGTACGTACGGCCCGGAAGCCGCCCTGGGAATCCAGGGCGAAAATGCCCTGCACCGGTGTGCGCTCCACGGAATGGATGTAGCGCATACGCAGCTCGGTTCCGGGGGAGGTGATCTTTCGGTACACAATCTGTCCTTGATTATGGGGCAGGCTGATGCGCAGAACCAGCACGTCCCGGCTCAGGAGGACAATTGATACCAAAAGAATAAGCCCCACAGCAATCAGAAAAATGGGGCTCGATTTCCGCATAGGCCTCATTCTTCAGCCTGGATGATCAGGCACAGTTTTGTGTCCATTTCCGAGAAGCGTTGTTCTACCCGGTAATTAAAGTCAGGGCTCAGGTCGAGGACCACGCGCAAGCTGTTTTCATCGCGGTGGAGAAATGACCGGATGCTGTGAACCAGGGCGCCGTTGACACTTTTCTTGGCTTGAAGGTCGGAGTCAAGCACCGGCTGGAGATCAAAATACAGCCTGGGACGATCTCCTTCCAGGCTGTTGACCCGGGGAAGATGAACCTGCGAAAAGTGAAAGCAAACGGTTTCCATTCGCCCATACTCAGGCAGGGGATGAAATGTGTACTGCTCAACAGCCAGCGGCGGTCCATCATCACAATAGCCGGGAGCTGGAGTCACAAGAGCTTGAAGGAGGACTCCGAAACAGAAAAGGGTGCAAAAGCCGGGAATTGTCCGCATGTCCTTCCCCGTTCCCAAGGGATTCATTCCATTTTGCCACCAACATGATCTTCCTTTGGACCCATTTCTTCTCCTCGAGTCAGGCATGAACATCTTCTTGGTTGCACGAGGGAATCAGACAAAAGAGAGAGATTCTTCACTCGAAGACTCGTTCAGAATGACAAATCACATCAAAAGCTCCTCTTACTGATCTCTAATCTCTTTCTTCACAGACTACCGACTACTGACTACTGACCACTGGTATTCACCCGGTCTCAAGCGGGAGCAATCCCGGATTCCTTGGTCCTTCGCTGGCGATGCCAGAGAAAAAGCAGGACCATGATGGCCAGGGAGCCGAAATTAACCGCATAATGCGGAAAATGGACCCCGACCAAGGTCACCCCGCTGGGATTGACCAGAAAAAAGGCCAGGATAACGTAAACGAAACGTTCCCAGAGAAAAGTCTTGACCAGCCAATAGCCCTGGATAAAGACTGACCAGCAGAACATGCCCAGGATACACATGGGCAGGAGGTAGGCCAGCTCCGTGGCGTTGGTGTTGATCATCAAAAGTTTGGGGTTGTAGATGAACATAAAGGGCAGGGTAAAGGCGGCCAGGTCCAGACGAAAGCTTTTCAGTCCGGTCTTGATGGGGTCTGATCCGGCAATTCCGGCTGCAGCATAAGCACACAGACCCACTGGCGGGGTGTCGTCGGCCACGATCCCGTAATAGAAGACAAAGAGGTGTACGGCTATAATGGGCAGCCCGATCCCCAGATTGTCGCTGATGTGCAGGATGGCCGGGGCGGTCATGGCGGCCATAATGATGTAGGTAGCCGTAGTAGGCAGGCCCATGCCCAGGATGATACAGGCGAACACGGAAAAGAGCAGGGCCAAAAACAAGCTGTTTCCGGCTGCGGCCGAGATGAGGGTAGCCATTTTCAGCCCCAGACCGGTCAGGGTGACCACGCCGATGATGATTCCGCAGGAGGCACAGGCGGCGGCAATTCCGGCCATGTTCTTGGCCCCGGCCTCTAATGAAGAGAAGATCTCATAGAGGGTGCGGCGCAGGGCGTAATTGCTCGGATTTTGCTGATAGGCCTCGTAGGCCGATCCTTGCACAACCTCATCTCCGCCCCTTTCCTTGCGCGGATAGGATACATAGTGTCTATAGAGGTTGTTGAAGACGATGACTCCCATGGCAGTCAGGATGGACCAGGCCGCAGACGTGGTCGGGGTCCAGAACCAGACCAGCAGGAGCCAGATAAGCACAAAGAGCGGAATTAAGTAGTGAATTCCGGAAAACAAGGTCTTCATCAGCAGAGGGGTTTCCTCCTTGGTCAAACCCCGAATGTTTTCTTTAACCGCCTCCAGATGGACGATGGAAAAAATGGCTGTGTAGGACAAAATGGCCGGTATGATAGCGGCCTTAACGACTTCAAAATAGGAGATGCCGATCATCTCAGCCATGATAAAGGCGGCAGCCCCCATGATCGGAGGCATAAGCTGTCCATTGGTGGAAGCGGCCACTTCCACGGCTGCGGCTGCGTGAGGCTTAAAGCCCACTTTTTTCATCAAAGGGATAGTCATGGACCCGGTGGTTACGGTGTTGGCAATGGATGATCCGGAGATGGAGCCCATGGCCCCGGAGGCCACCACGGCCGCCTTGGCCGGCCCTCCCCGAAAACGGCCCATGCTGGCAAAGGATAAATCGATCAAATATTCCCCTGCCCCCATCTTTTCCAGAAAGGCCCCAAAAAGGACAAAGAGAAAGACAAAAGTGGCCGAGACCCGCAAGGGAACGCCCCACAGACCCTCACCGGTCATATAGATATGGTCGATGATGCGGCTGACCCGGAATCCTCGGTGAGCCAAGTCCCCGGGGATGTAGGGGCCGATATAGGCATAGACAAGAAATATAATGCAAATAACGGGCAGCATGGGGGAGACGCTGCGCCGGGTGGCTTCCAGGACCAGGACAATGAGCGAGCCGCCGATGAGCAGGTCGTACCAGGCCGCCCGGCCTACAGAATAGGCCACATGCTCGTAATTGAGAAACATATAGATGGCGGTGCCGCCGGCCAGGACAGCCAGGATGAGGTCGTACCAGGGAATTTTTCCCGAGGCCCACTTTTGGCGAAAGGGATAGCTCAAGTAGCAGAGCACAAGGGCGAAAGTCAGGTGGATGGAGAGCTGCTTGGCTCCAGGCATCTCACCGTAAAAACCTGTATACATCTGGAAAATGGACATGGCCACAGCCAGGCAGGAAATCACGATCATTGCTATCCGGCCGGTCAGTTGACGCTGTTGCCCACTGCCTTCTTGGGGGAGGCTGGAAGCGGATGAAGGATTTTGCGGGTTGCTGGGTTCCGGCATGCGTTCTCCTTGTCAGCTGGGTCCGTACCTCCGCGGACGGAATCTGAGGGTTATATCAGATCATGGACCCCGGAACGATTAATGATTCCGGGGTCCAAAAGTAGTAAACACGTGGATAAGTTAGTCAATCACTCCGACTTCTTTGAGGAACTTTTCAGCTCCCGGGTGCAGAGGTACACTCATGCCGTCCATGGCCCGGTCGACTGACAGGTCCCGGAATTTGGCATGGGCTTCACGAATCCGATTCAGACCGTCCTCGGAATACATGGCTTTCATGATCTTGTAGACCAGGTCTTGGTCCAAATCAGCTCTGGCCGAAAGCATGGCCATAACCGAGACTGTGGGGGCGTCATTTTCCAATCCCGGATAGCTTCCAGCCGGGACCACCTGTTGGGCATAAAAGGGATACTTGTCCATGAGCTTGTCCACATTAGGTCCTTCGATAGGCAGAACTTCCACGTCGACAACAGTGGCAGTATCCGTGATCACGGCAGCGCCCACGGCCACGGTGAAGAAGGCGGCATCCAGGCGGCCGTCTTTGATATAGTCCCCGGCCTGCTGAGAGCTGAGCTGCTCAGCCTGCAGATCATCCAGGGTCATGCCCCAGGCTTCCAGGATCTGCTTGGCGTTTTCCGTTGTCCCGGAACCAATGGGGCCTACGGCCACCCGCCTGCCTTTGAGGTCGGCAACCGTATTTATATCGGCGTCCTTGCGGACAATGACCTGAATATGTTCCGGATACAGACTTGCGCAGCCCAGGAGGTTCTTGACCGGCTCATCGAACATGCCTTCCTTGCCGTTGTAGGCATAGGAGGCAATGTCGTTCTGCAGGATGGCAAAGTCGGTGCTTTCGGAGGCGATGAGGTTGGCGTTGGCTACCGAGGCACCGGAGGATTCAGCGGTGACCTTGATGTTTTCTTCCTGCAGTTGCAGGTAGGCTACCCGGGAAATTGCCCCGGCCATGGGGAAGTAGGCCCCGGTAACCCAGCCGGCGGCAATGGACACAAACTGGCGTTTGGCAGCCTGGGCCGGGGTGATGTTCAGGGTAAAGGCCAGGGTAAGAACGAGGGCCAAGAAGCAGATACCACTTTTCTTAAACATTGCGGACCTCCTTGGTTATGGGATTAACATTCCACTAAAGAGTAGCACGCGGAAACACGAGCACATCAAGCCGGGGGCCGAAAACCTCCTGTATGTTGAGGGAACCGAAACAAGTGCATAGCCGAGGCGAATCCGGAGGGTCGGTGGCCAGCCGGAGCTTTCCGGACGCCGCAGCCTGGATCATGGCTGCATGGCTAAAGAAAATATAAAGTTATAAAATATCAGAACTTCCAGTGCATCTTTTTTGGTTAGATCATAATCGAGACCAAATTTCAAGCCCATAAAAAAGGCCGGGGCAAAAACCCCGGCCTTGTGTGCATTGAAGAGGGAAGAGGGAGGACGGATTAGTACATACCGCCCATACCGCCCATGCCGCCCATGCCGGGAGCGCCGCCCCCGCCTTTGTCCTTGTCATCGGGCTTCTCGGCAATGGCCGCTTCGGTGGTCAGGAGCAGGGAGGCAATGGATGACGCATTTTGCAAAGCGATGCGGGTCACTTTCTTGGGATCGATGACCCCGGCCTGGATCAGGTCTTCGTACTCGCCGGTAGCAGCGTTGAAACCGAAGCCCTCCTTTTCCTGCTTGACCTTCTCCACGATGATGGAGCCCTCGAATCCAGCGTTGACGCAAATCTGGCGCAGGGGTTCGGTCAGGGCTTTGCGGACGACTTCCACTCCGGCCCGTTCGTCCTCGTCAGCCGGCTTGACGTTGTCCAGGGATTTCAGACAGCGGACCAAGGCTACACCACCGCCTGGGACGATACCTTCTTCCACAGCCGCACGAGTGGCGTTCAAAGCGTCTTCCACCCGGGCCTTCTTTTCCTTCATCTCGAATTCGGTGGCTGCACCCACATTGATCACGGCCACACCGCCCACGATTTTGGCCAGCCGCTCCTGCAGCTTTTCCCGATCATAATCGGAGGTGGTATCTTCAATCTCGGTGCGGATCTGCTTGACCCGGGCCTTGATATCCTCGGACTTGCCCGCACCGTCCACGATGGTGGTGTTTTCCTTATCCACCACTATGCGTTTGGCCTGGCCCAGTTCGTTCACGGTCACGTTTTCCAGTTTCACGCCCACGTCTTCAGAGACCATCTGTCCACCGGTCAAAACAGCAATGTCCTGGAGCATGGCCTTGCGCCGCTCGCCAAAGCCGGGGGCTTTGACCGCGCAAACATGCAGGGTGCCGCGCAGCTTGTTGACCACCAATGTGGCCAGGGCTTCGCCTTCAATGTCCTCGGCGATGATGAGTAAAGGCTTGCTGGACTTGGCCACCTGTTCCAGGACCGGCAAGAGGTCCTTCATATTGGAAATCTTCTTCTCGTGGATGAGGATCATGGCGTCCTCGAGCTCCACAGTCATCTTTTCCGAATTGGTCACGAAATAGGGGGAGAGGTAGCCGCGGTCGAACTGCATCCCTTCAACAATGTCCAGGGTGTTTTCCAGGCCTTTGGCCTCTTCCACAGTGATCACGCCTTCCTTGCCCACCTTGCTCATGGCGTCAGCAATCAGGTTGCCGATGGTAGGATCGCTGTTGGCCGAAATGGTACCTACCTGGGCAATTTCTTTTTCCTCCCGGGTGGCATGGCTGATGTTGTTGAGTTCCTTGGTCACCGCTTCCACGGCCTTGTCGATCCCCCGCTTGATGGACATGGGATTTCTCTCAGCCGCAACCAGCTTGAGGCCTTCGGCAAAAATCATCTGGGCCAGGATGGTGGCTGTGGTCGTTCCGTCACCGGCTATGTCGCTGGTCTTGCTGGCCACTTCCTTGACCATCTGGGCGCCCATATTCTCGAACTTGTCTTCGAGTTCGATCTCCTTGGCCACGGTCACCCCGTCCTTGGTGATGGTCGGTGAACCGAATGACTTTTCAATGACCACGTTGCGGCCTCTCGGCCCCAGAGTCACTTTGACAGCGTCAGCGAGTTTTTCAACGCCGCGCTTGAGCTCATTGCGAGCATGATTGCTGTAATGAATATCTTTTGCAGGCATAGCGTCCTCCTTAACAGACGTATTTCATGAAGTTTATATAAGTTGATTCATTTTTCTATTCGATGATGGCCACAATATCGTCTTCGCGCATGACCAAGTGCTCTTCGCCCTCGACCTTGATTTCAGTGCCGGCGTACTTGTTGAACATAACTGTGTCTCCGACCTTGACCGACATCTCCATACGTTTTCCATCGTCGCCCATCTTGCCCGGACCAACGGCCACGACTTCGCCCCGGATGGGCTTTTCCTTGGCGGTATCCGGGATGATGATCCCGCCCTTGGTCTTTTCCTCTTCTTCCAAGCGCTTTACCAGTACGCGATCATGCAATGGTTTAAGTTTCATACCATTTCCCTCCACATTTTAAGTTAGATTATTTACATATGGTTGCGGTGTTAGCACTCCACCATGGTGAGTGCTAGCACTTGGGCATAATATTGATCAGGCGATGAAAATCAATAGACTCATTACGCCAAAAATAATAAATAATCATGTATAGAGCCAATTAAATGCAAAAATCTCGATAATTCAAAAAAAAATAAAAAATTTCGCTAAAATCCTGTGAATTTCTATTCATGAACTTAAAAAAATAATAACTGAAATTGTTGACAATGAGAAATAGAACCAAAAACCCTGACAGCCAGAGACCACCGACTTGACCGGCAGGCAGGGCATTGTCTACAAGTCGGTCATTCAGACTTTTTTGAGGGAGCACATCATGCAACAGACGACCAAGATCGGATTTGCCGGTACCGATGCCCGGACCCTGCTTTCAGCTCTGGTGGTATCCACGGCCAAAAGCGAAACAGCGAGCAAGCCCTTTGGGGGGGTGGTGGTCCGGGGCACATCTTCCATGCCCAGGTTGGCTCAAGAAGATATGCTCGATTGGCCGGTGGAGTTCATTCCCACGGAAGACAATTCCGTGTCGGCTTACGCCCAAGCCTGCATTCGGGCCCTGCAATCCAAAGAGATTGATTATCTCCTCCCCCTGCCCGAGGCATTGCTTTTTGAGGGCTTGGTGGACGAGTTGGAGGAAGCGGGCTTTGGCGATCGTATCGCCGGGCTGAGCCGGGAAGGGTCCTTTCTGGAGGCGGACAAGATTCAGTGCAAGGAATTTTGCCGGCAAGCCGATATTCCGGTGGCCGACAGCTGGTCGGTGGTGGATGCCCGGGACGGACAGGCTGTTGTCGCGGCCTGTGTGCAAGGCATCCATGACCATGGTGGGGTGGTCCTTAAGTACCCGTACAGCGCCGGGGGCAAGGGTGCCCGAGTTGTCCAAAACACCTGGGAGATCCGGGATGTGTACCAAGGCCTGATGCAGGATTATAAAAAAGACTACAAAAAGGTGTTCCGCAATCAGCCCTGGCCGCTGTTGGTGGAGTCACGCATGTCCGGGGTGGAAATCAGTTTTACCCTCCTGGTGGACACCCGGGGGAACCACTGTGTTTTGCCCACCTCCATGGACTATCCGGAGCGTTTTCCCGGTCTTCCCGGGCCGGACAATCCGATAACCGGAGGCATGGGATCCATCTCCCCCCATCCTTTTGAAAGCCCGGAACTCTTCCGCCTGGTGGAGGAAAGCATCGCTTGGCCCTTGATTTCGGCCATGCGGTCTGAGGGTATTCTCCGGCCCTGCGTTTTGTATCCCGGATGTTTCGTCTCCTTTGCCTGGGATGCACAGACTGGGTTACGGCCGACGCATATACGGGTCTGCGAGATAAATATTCGCCCCGGAGAGCCCGAATTTCAGGCCGTGGTCCGCAGGGTGCGGAACCTTGGCCCCTTGGTGCGGGCCATGTTTACCGGGGGTCTGGATGAGGTGCACCCCGAGGTTCGCCAGGATCAAATAGCCCTGTGTGTGGGTCTGGTCACCGGACCGGGCGGCCCGGACGGGCAGAAGGGCTACCCCTGGAGTGTGACTAAGTATGAGCCGGTGGAATTGGACTTGTCCGGATTGGCCAAAAAGAACATCCAGCTCATCCCTTCGGGCATGAGCTACAGTTCTGAACGGGGCCTGTATTCTGACGGGACCAGGGTGGCTTATTTAAACATCAACGGGACGGTCAAGAAGGGCCAAAGCAAGGGAGAAGTGGCCGAACGGCTGCGTACCCGGGTGTACAATGCCTTCGACTCCGGCCGGGTGCGAGTTGTACCCCGGGAAGACGAACAGGGGAACCGCCTGGATTTGCGGCGGGACATCGGAGTTCATTACCAACAGGCGGAGGAACTTTGGGCATTGGCGGAAAGCGGGAAGCGGTAAGCGGGAGAAGGGAGGCGTTCTTCGTTCCTCGCCCTTCGTTCATCGGGCTCGCATGAACTGGGGGGGACCTTGAGCCCCGGCTTTGCCGTCCGGGACCGCCAGGCTCCAGCCTGGCCAAAGAGGGCGAAATATTTTTCGCCACTCCTACTAAACCGTACATTTCATCCTGGATCAAACCGGCTGAATTCCGCCAGCGGCTGCGATGGCTCCTGACGAACGAAGCACGATGAAAGAGGAACGCTTCCCGCCAATCAAGCCAACGTTCCGCTGTATTTCTGTATATAAGCCACCGGGTTATACGATTCTTTGGCCTTGCGCAGGCCGGGATCGCCCAGATCCTGCTCCCGATTGACATAGGTAAAATGAGAGGCTGAATGGGCCAAAAACATCTGGTTGATGGCCTGGTAGGCTCCTTTATGGTCGGGGCAGCCCTTTTCAAAGTGGATGACCACGGTCTCCGCGTCCAAAGGTTCGGCTACGGTATAGGCCACCATATTTCCTTCCACCAGGAGCCCGCCGCCAAATACGTCTTCCAGCTGAGTCCAGTCGTCAAAGGTGTTTAAAATGGCCCGATTCTCTGCCTCCAGGGTGGTGGAATCTTCGCAGTCCCGCCACAGGCACCATTCGGTCTGCAGGGTAAGGGCCTTTTCCACCGCGTCCACCGTCAAGGGAATGTAGGTGAAGTCGTAACTGCGCTTGAACTGATTAAGGAGGTTCTTTTTTTTGTGAAACCGGTTGCCCCGCAGGTCAATAAGTTCCTGCACGTCGTAAACGTAATCGAAATGTTCCGGGGCCGGATGCAAGTCGGCCCGAGCTGGGAGTTGTTCGATCAAGAGTTCGGCCAATTGACTGGGAATTCGCGTCAAATTGAGAGCGGCCGGGAGGAGGTCGAACACAGTGGCCAAGTCCTGGTCCTGCCAGGGGCCGACTGGGGCCCAGTATTGCACTTGCGGAGAATTTTGGCGGATAAAGACCAGCGAATCGGTCCAGGCCCACTCCAGGTCGTAAATGTCCCGCCAGGCCCAGATGTTGACGAAACTGTAGTCGGAGCTGATTTGGGGACACTGGTTCAGACGACGTTTATATTCAGTTTGTCTTTCCAGGGAGAGAGGATGGAAAGTGAGGGACATGGTGAGCTCCTGTTGTTTTTTTCTCCCGCTTCATGGCCTGCATGCTGAACCGGGTCCAGTCCTTGCGGGCAAAAAGATAAACCATGAGCAGAGATTGGATGACCTGGGAAATGAGCATGGCCGCCCAGATGCCAGTGGCTCGACCCAGGACGAGGTGGCCCAGAACGAAGGCCAAAGGCAGGCGTATACACCACACCGTGCCTCCGATGGCCAGCATGGTGTATCGGGTAGCCCCGGCCCCTAGGAATATCCCACCCAGAATCATGCTGGTGGCAGTAAAGGGTATGGCCGCAATATTGTAGTGCAAATAACTTGCAATCTCCCGCTGGACTTCAAGTCGGGTAGTGAGCAGTCCGGCCACCGGATCGACGATGAGCCATAGGCCAGCTCCCATAACCGAGACCAGCAGGCAGCCGATGGCCCAGGTCGTAAGCCCAATACGACGAGCCTGTCTCACATCGTCCTGGCCCAGGGCATGGCCGACCAGGATGGATGCGGTCATGTTGAAGGCAAAAGCAGGCAAAAAGAGGATGGATTCGACACGAATACCGGCGGCCAGGGCGGCCAAGGCCACCACTTCTCCTCGGGGCAAGCTGGCGGCGATGGCAAACAGGACCAGATAGGCGGTTTGCCACAAGGTTTGCATCAAACCGGCTGGCCAAGCCACCATCCACAGATAGGGAAGTGCCCGCTTTATCCACCGCCACGGAGGAAAGGCCGCAGGTTTCAACCAGTCTCGCTGCAGAAGGATGAAACAGTTGAACAGACATCCGCAGGTGACCGAGATCAAAGTGGCCCAGGCCAGGCCGATGGCCCCGAGCTCCGGCAAACCGAAAAGGCCGAAACAGAGGCCGAAGTCGGCCAGGGCGTTCAGGACGGTGACCAGGATCATGGACAACAAAGGGATGTGCACCTGTTTTTGGGCCCGGAAAACCGCATTGCTGACCACCAAGAGATAGTAGACCGGCAGAAGGAGAAGGTAAATGCGCAAAAAGGCATCGGTCAGGCTGCGGATAGGGTCAGGGGTACGCAGCAGATCCAAAAAAAGACCGCGGAGGGGAAAGGCCAGGGCGGCCAAGATGAAGCCGGCTACCAGGACCAGGGTCAGGACCATGGTTACATAGCGAACGGCCCGGAGGGTCTTGCCCGCACCCAGGGACTGACTGATGGCGGACACCGAACCGTTGGCCAGGGCGATGGCTATGATCAGGAAAAAGAGCAGGGCCTGGGTGATCATGCCCAGGGCGGCTTGGACTTCTTGGCTAATGCGGCCGGCCACGTAAACATCCACAAACCCAATGAGAAAATGAAAGACCATCATCAGGGTCTGAGGCCAGGCCAGACGCCAGATGAGGCCGGTCTGATCAGTGGCCGGAGATGTATTGACAGGGGCAGTTAGGGGGCGATTGGGGATGCTGGTCATTATTCTTCATGTCTGCAGTCAGCGCCGCCTCTGGCGGCCTGTTATTGGTTATTCGTTATTTGTTATTCGTAAGAAGCCGCCAGTTTGATCAATGAAGAAACTGGCAAAGAGGGCAGGCAGGGCCCGGCACTCACTTGCAGTTTGAACGTCACTGCAAAGTACAAAAGCCCGGTCTACAAGTGAGTGCCGGACTGGCCCTCTTCAGGGTAAAACCTTGTTTCATACGAGCTTTGCCTCCGGCAAAGCTGACTCCAGATTACTGGTTCAACTGTGCGCTTTGCTGCATCAGGAACATATCGACCAAGACCAAACTGACCATGGCTTTGAGCACCGGGACGATACGAGGAATGGCACTGACATCGTGCCGGCCCTTGGTGGTGAAGCTGATCTCTTCCCCCTGGGCATTCACCGTTTGCTGGGGCAAATCTATGGATGGGATGGGTTTGACCGTGGCCCGGGTAATGATGGGCTGCCCGGTGGATATGCCGCCCAGGGTTCCCCCGGCGTTGTTCTGAACGAAGCCCTGGCAGTTCAAAGGATCATTGTTCTGACTGCCCATGAGTTCTCCAGCCTCTCGACCCACCCCGACTTCCACTGCCTTCACCGCTCCCACACCCATCAGGGCATAGGCCAGCCGAGCGTCCAGCTTGTCAAAGACCGGTTCACCCAGGCCAGCGGGAAGGTTGGAGGCTGTCACCTCCACAACCCCACCAATGCTGTCCCCCATCTTACGCACTTCATCGACTTTGTTCTGCCATAGTTCCAGAACTGAAGGATCGGGGGCAAAGTACGGTCTTTCCCAGGCCTTTCCCGGAGAAATGACTTCGGCCTGAATACCGCCGAGTTCCCGGGTATAGGCCAAGACCTGGATGCCACTGGCAGCCAGGATCTTTTGAGCCACAGCTCCGCCCACCACCCGGGAGACTGTTTCCCTAGCCGAGGCTCGGCCGCCGCCTCGATGATCCCTGACTCCGTATTTCTGGCGGTAGGCATAATCTGCATGTCCGGGACGGAAGAGATTGCGCAGGTGGTCGTAGTCTTTGGAGCGCTGATCCTGGTTGGGAACCACAAATCCGATGGGCGTTCCGGTGGTTTGCCCTTCAAACACCCCGGATAAAATTTGGACCTGGTCTCCTTCCTTTCTCGGTGAAGTGGACAGCCCCTGGCCGGGTCTGCGTTTATCCAGTTCCAGCTGAATATCTTCTTCACTTAAGGGCAGGCCGGCCGGGCAGCCGTCGATCACTCCGCCCAGGCTGGGCCCATGTGACTCGCCAAAGGTGGTCAGTCGGAAAAAGGTGCCGAATGTGTTGCCGGGCATAGTTGGTATCCTGGGGTTGTGGTCATTTTGGGGTGCATCAAGGCCTGTCGGAGGTCAATTCTACGGTTTTTGAAGTCCGGGTGTCCACAAATCCTTGCAGATCACTTCTGAGTCCACTGCATAAAGAGCCGGTTTAAACTTTCGGCGTCCAGGGCCGGGGCATCGTATCTCCCTCGGGAGAAGCGTTGCCGCCAGGCCTCGTACAGGAATATGGCCGCGGCAACCGAAACATTAAGACTCTCCACCATGCCCTGCATGGGGATGAAGACCTCTTCGTCCAGAGAGGACTCAAGTTCCGGACTGATACCTCTATGTTCATTGCCCAGGACGATGGCAGTCGGTCCAGTGAAGTCTGCGAAATGAATAGGTGCGGCTGAAGGACTGAACTTGGCCCCCAAGACGGTTAGTGATCCGGATCTCAGGGCGGACAACAGGCCCTCGGCCTGGGTATGTTTGTGCAGGGTGACCCATTTCATGGCTGAAGCCGAGCTCTTGCGGCCCGGCCGGGGAAATGGCTCCAGTGTGTAATACAGGTGAACCGCGCCCACACCAAAGGCATCGCAGCTGCGCAGAATGGCCGAGACGTTGTGCGGATCGTGAATATTGTCCATGACCAGGGTCAAATCTGGCTGTCGGCGGTTGAGGACCTCATGGATCCGTTTCTTTCTCCGATCTGTGATTTGGCGCATGGTGTGATCAGTTCACCGAGGACCTTTAGAATTGTCTCCAATCCTGGTTTACATCAAAACGGCTGCGTAATGTGTCCCAAAACCAGGGTATTGTCAATGAACTATTTCCCGGTATGGCCGAACCCTTTCTCGCCCCGGGGGGTTGAAGACAAGCTGTTCACTGCAAACAGTTGGGCCTGGTAGGCGGGCATGAACAGGAGCTGGGCAATGCGCTGCCCCCTGTGGATGGTACGTTCGGTTGCAGACGTGTTGCAAAGAGAGACAATGATTTCTCCCCGGTAATCCGGGTCGATAACCCCGACCCCCTGGCTGACCACCAGACCGTCCTTGGTCCCCAGCCCGCTGCGGGAAAAGACGAAACCGGCAATGTCCGGGGTGAGGATTTCTATGGCCACCCCGGTGGATAGAGCCGCCCGCTGTCCGGAGGCCAGAAGCAGAGAATCTTGGTCAAAACAGGCCTTGAGATCCAGGCCCACGGAATCTTGGGTGCTATAGGCCAAAGGCGATTCTTTGCAGACTGGATGCAGATAGCGAACATTGACCTGGATGGGTGTATTCATGATTTGGACTCCGATTATGAAGACAGATTATCAGACATCAGAGAAATCAGACATCAGAGGTCGGTCAGAACAGAAAAAGAATGCCTCTCAACAAGTTAAGAGAGAACTTGGATTATTTGCCATGTGTCCAGGTATTTTCCCGATTCCAGCAAGACATCCAATATCTAGGCTGAGTGTAACCGCATCATCCACGACTCCTCTCTTCTTACTTTTGTTGATATCTGATCTCTGATTTCTTTTTTCTCACCGACAGCCAACCACCGGTTTAGAGGCTGGCTGCGTCCCGCTCCACCTTGTCCTTCATCTCTTCCCGGGCCTGTTGGAGACGTTCAGCCAGGTCTTTGTCCTGCAAGGCCAGGATTTGGGCTGCCAACCAGGCTGCATTCTTGGCCCCGACCTTATCCACGGCCAAAGTGGCCACAGGGAAGCCAGGGGGCATTTGCACCGTGGACAGCAAGGCGTCCAGCCCCCCCAATGAGGAGGCATGAAGGGGAATCCCCAGTACTGGCTTGATCGTGGCTGCGGCCACGGCTCCGGCCAGATGAGCGGCCAAGCCGGCTCCACAGATAAATACCTGGCAACCATTGGATTCCAATTCTTTGACCAGGCTTTTGGTCCGCTCCGGAGTGCGATGAGCGGAGGTGACGGTCATTCGGTACGTAATCCCCAACTGGTTCAACACCAAGGCGCAGGCCTGCATGGTGTCTTTGTCCGAAATACTACCCATGAATACAGCTACCTGAGTCATTTTTCCTCCAAATTTTCAAGAGCCTAAAAAGGTTATGCCTTGACGTTGCAATAGCAAAACAGATACATTTTTTCAAATAAGATAGGAAAATACGGGTCCGATAAAGGCCTTTGACCGCTATCAAGGATCGGGGGCCAGGAATCAGGATAGCAAAATCAGGGGCTTGTCTGAAACGGGTATCAATTCCAAACCTGGCTCCCAGGTTTTGATCATCCACAATGAGGAAGAAGTGCAAAGGAACCGGGAAACAATATACGCAGAGAGGATGCGTCTGACAATGATGCATGCCGACTCCACACTGGAGGGGAGATATGATCCTGGGCATTGACGTTGGTGGAACCCATACGGATGCGGTTCTGTTGAGTAAGGACGGGTTATTGGCGGCGGCAAAAGTGACTACCGACCATGAAAACCTTTTGTCTTCCGTCCGGACAGCTTTGGCTGAGGTGATCAAGGGGCATGAGGCCCCAGAGGTGAAACGTTTCAATCTGAGCACCACCCTGTGCACAAATGCTATTGTTCAGGGCGATCTGGAGGAAGTGGGAGTGCTGGTTGCGGCCGGACCTGGAATCGACCCCGAGCACTTCAGGATGGGGTCGTGCTATGCAATCATACCCGGAGGTTTGGATCACCGGGGGACGGAACTCACTCCTCTGAACCTGGAAGAGGCCAAATCGAAAATTGTGGAGTTCAAGGAACGGGGGGTACGTATTTTCTCGGTGATTGGGAAGTTCTCCCCGCGCAATCCGGGGCATGAACGGCAACTGGCCGCATTGTTGGAAGGGGAGTGCGACTTTTTGACCTTGGGTCATGCCCTCTCCGGTCAGCTAAATTTTCCCCGCCGGGTGGCCACATCCTATTATAATAGCGCCATTTGGCCGATTTTTAACGATTTCGCCAATTCTGTGGCCGATAGCCTGAAGGACTTCGGATTGCATCCCCCGCATGTCAATATCCTCAAGGCCGACGGGGGGACCATGACTTTTCGTCAAGCCAGGCGGACACCGGTAGAGAGCATATTCTCCGGACCTTCGGCCAGTGTAATGGGCATTATGGCCCTTTGTCCCATCGAGTCGGACGCCGTCTTACTGGATATGGGGGGCACAACCACGGACGTGGCGGTCTTCGCCAATGGTGACCCCCTGATCGAGGCCGAAAGTGTGGAACTGGCTCACTACCCCACATTGGTCCGGGCTATGAAAACAAAATCCATCCCCTTGGGCGGGGACTCGGCGGTGACCGTTGTACACGGCTCAGTGAGGGTTGGACCCAGACGTGTGGGGCCGTGCATGGCCCAAGGCGGTACGGTTCCCACCTTGGTGGACGCCTTGAATTGCGCCAAGCAGTATGCCTACGGCCAGACCCAAGCCTCGGACCAAGGGATGCACTCCTTGGGGCAGGAACTGGGGTGGAGCCCGCATGAGGTGTCCTGGAAAGTGATTCATGAATTTTGCAGGGTCCTACGAAGAGAAACCCTGGATATGCTGGCCGAGATCAACGAGCGACCGGTGTACACGGTGCACGAATTTTTAGAATATCGGAAGATCGTGCCTAAGCGCATTTACCTCATGGGCGGTCCAGCCAAGGTCATGGCTCCTTTTTTGAGCCAAACCTTTGGTCTTCCAGTGGTGGTCCCGGACAATTACGCAGTGGCCAATGCCTTAGGCGCTGCTTTGGCCAGGCCGACCATGCAGGCTGAATTGTTTGCAGATACGGAAAAACGGATAATGACCGTTCCTGTTTTGGGGGTCAGCCAGCAGGTAGGCAACCGGTACTCCCTGGATCAGGCTCGAAAGGATGTGGTGGACCACTTATGCACCTATCTGACCAACCACTTGGATTGGCAGGTGCCCGAATCCGAGGTGGAAGTAGTTGAAGAAAGCGCTATGAATATGGTCCAGGACGTCTACCATGTGGGGCAGGATATCAGGGTCAAATGCCAGATCAAGCCCGGCATTTCCCCTGATTACCAGAATGCTGTGAGGTGTTTATGCAAAGAGCAGTAAACCGCCTGGGCGTTGTTTTCTTTCCGGCTTTTGATTGGGCTATCTCCCCGACCCATCCGGAGCGGCAGGAACGCTTGTTGTACACCATGGACCAGCTCAAGGAAGAAGGAATCTTCGATATTCCGGGAATCAGGGAGTACAAGCCCGAAGTGGCCGATATGGAAGATATCCGGCGGGTGCATTTCTGCTTTCCGGATACAGCTTCCAACCTGACCAGTTCCCACCTCATATCCGCTGGAGGAGCCATAAAGTCCGGCCAACTGGTCGTGGAAAAGGAGGAGGACAAGGCCTTCGCTCTGGTCCGTCCTCCGGGGCACCACGCCATGAAGGTGGTACATGGAGGGCGGGGGTTCTGTAATGTGAACATGGAAGCCATCATGGTGGAGAACCTACGTACGAATTACAACGTCGGCCGGGTGGCTATTGTGGACACAGACTGCCATCATGGAGACGGAACCCAAGACGTGTATTGGCATGATCCGGACACGTTGTACATTTCTATCCATCAGGACGGCCGGACCCTGTTTCCGGGAACCGGTTTCCCGGGAGAATTGGGCGGACCCAAGGCCTTGGGCAAGACCGTGAATATCCCTTTGCCTCCGACGACTTCGGATGAGGGGATGCTCTATGTCATCGAGAATGTGGTTGTACCCATTCTGGAAGATTTCAGGCCCGATTTGATCATCAATTCCGCAGGACAGGACAATCATTTTTCCGATCCCATCACCAATATGAATGTATCGGCCCAAGGATACGCCAGATTGAATCAGATGCTTAATCCGGATATCGCTGTTTTGGAGGGCGGATATTCCATTCAAGGAGCTTTGCCCTATGTCAACCTGGGAATTGCCTTGGCCATGGCCGGGCTGGAATACAGCTTTGTGCGTGAACCAGATTACGACCCGGAGGCCATTCGACAAGAGAAAAGGATAACCGAATATATCAAGAAGATGTCCATGGCCGCTTTGGACGGCTATTTCAATCCGCCCACAGCGCATATGAGTCGGGAAAAACAGGGCGAATATTTCGTGCGCTCCAAGGAGATATTCTACGATACGTCTTTTATTACCGAGCGGCAGCGGGAGTTCTTGCTGGACTGCGACCAATGCCCAGGTCTTCTCCGGATGGAGACATCATCCAGCAAGACCAAAAACTGCCTGGGACTGGAGATTCCCCGGCAGGGGTGTGAGCGTTGCCAAGGGGAGGGAGAACGCCTGTTTGAACAGGAAAAGGCCAAGGGTAAGTTCACCAATATTCAGTTTATCAATCGGGTGAACGAGACGTGCCAGAGAGCAGTGGCCGGTGGTCGTTAGTCATTAGTCGATGCGCGGTAGCCGGTAACCAGGAGTCGAGGGTCGGGAAGAGGAAGAGAGTCCGGCGGCCGGTGGTCAGTGCTCAGCAAGAAATTGAACGGAGTGAACCCTGGGAACGAAGAGAAGATTTCAGAGGACAGAAAACAGAGATCAGAAGACAGACAGAAAAAAGTTAAAAGGCTTTGGCCTTCTTCCTCAGCTTACGGACCACAGACCACAGGCCACCGACTACAGTTAACAGGCCACTGAAACGGGGGGGGCATGCACAGGCAGGAAGAAGAACACTATCTTCTGGAAGCCATCAATTCCCTGCAACGGGAATTGGTTGTTATTTCTACAGATTTTCGGATATTGGCGGCCAACGAGTTTGCCAAGGAAAAATACGGCCAGAACATTGTCGGCCGCTTGTGTCACGAATTGTCCATTGGACCGTGCAAGAGGCTGGAGACCTGCCCTGTGTTCGGTCGGGCCTGCCAGCAAGAGAATATAGAGGCAATGCAGAATGGTCTTGATCTTGAGGATGGAGGCACATGCTATGGCTTGTTTGCCGGCGGACATATGGAAGGAGTGGTGCGCCTGGATTTTGATCCGCCCAAGATGGGACGCTTGGAGCGGAAGCTGACCCGATCCAACGCCTTTTTGCGCAATCTGATCAACAGTTCCGTGGATGCAGTGATTGCCGCGGATATGACCGGGGCCATTCTTATTTTCAACGATGCGGCCTCTGAGGTTTTGGGCTATTCCCGGGAAGAGGCCTTGCGAGGTCTGCATATTTGGGACATTTATCCCGGCGACGAGGCCAGAGAGGTCATACGCATGCTGCGCAGCGAGGAAAAAGGGGGTCGGGGAAAGCTCAAGGCCTGGCAGGTCACAGCGGTGGCCAAGGATGGATCGGAAATTCCTATCAGCTTGGATGCATCCGTGATTTACGAAAACGGACAGGAAGTGGCCACTATCGGCTTTTTTCACGATCAACGGGAGACCTTACGAATGGAACAGGAACTGGAAGAGACCAGATTGCAGCTCTTCCAATCCTCGAAAATGGCTGCCTTGGGTAAACTGGCCGCAGGGGTGGCCCATCAGATCAACAACCCCTTGGGCGGGATCAGCCTCTTTGCTCAACTCATTATGGAAGAATACGAACTGGAGGAGGGGGCCAAGAAGGATTTGCAGCGGATCATCGACGATGCTCAGCGGTGTCGGGATACGGTCAAGGAGCTCTTGGAATTCGCGCGGCAGTCAACGTACAAAACCAAACAGCAAGACATGAACAAGGCCATTGATCGGACCCTTTTTCTCCTGGAAAAACACGCCATATTCCAAAATATTCACATTGAACGCAGCTTTGACCTCCAGCTGCCCTTTGTCCCTTGCGATCTGCAGCAGATGAGCCATGTGTTTATGAATATTGTTTTAAATGCGGCCGAGGCCATGGAGGGTGAGGGCCGGCTGACAGTGACCACATCCAAGCTGGGGGAAGATAAGGTTTTGCTTACTTTTACCGATACCGGGCCGGGCATACCAGAGGATGTTTTAAGTAATATCTTCGATCCCTTCTTTACCACCAAGGAGGAGGGGAAGGGCACGGGACTCGGGCTTTCTGTCGCCTACCGCATCGTGAATAACCACGGCGGAGTCCTGGGGGCCAAGAACGAAGCTCAGGGAGGGTCCACATTCTGGATTGAGCTGCCCTTGCAGGCCCAAGGAGAGGAGGAAGGTGATGGAGACCAATAACTGGCAGCCCAAGGTCATGGTGGTGGATGATGAGGAGAGCATCCGCCTGGCCGTGGAGCGTATTCTGACCAGGCTCGATTGCCGGGTGGTCACCGCAGCCGATGGCCAAGAGTGCCTGGAGCTCTTGGGGCAGGAAGGAGCGGATATCGTGCTTTTGGACCTCAAAATGCCGGGAATGGATGGCATGGAGGTCCATCAACGCATTCGAGAGCAAGATGATTCCATTTTAGTCATAATCATTACCGGGTATGCCACCATCGAGACGGCCATTGAGGCCATGAAACAGGGGGCCTACGACTTTATCCCGAAGCCTTTCGAGGCAGAGCAATTGCGGATTGTCATCAAGCGGGCCCTGGATAAGCTGCATCTGACTCGAGAGACAAAACGACTGGAAGAGGAACGTAGGCGGACCCTTTTTGATCTGGCTACGGAAAAAAGCCGAACCCGGAGCATTGTGGAAGCCATGCCCAACGGGGTGATGGTTACCAACAGCCAAGGACAAGTCGTGCTTATGAATCAGACGGTCCGCGAACAACTCGCCTTGGATGAGGACTGCGAAATCGGACAGAGTATGGACTCCTATATCCCGGACCAGGAATTGTGTGCATTTGTCTGTAACCTGGGCAGCCGAGATGATGACGGACAGGTTTCAACCTACGAGATGAATATGGGACAGGAGGTGACCCTGTTGGTCAAGGCCCGGCCCATACACGGCGATGATGGCGGACATTTGGGCTCGGTGGTGGTCTTTGTGGACATCTCGGCCATCAGAAAGTTGGACCGACTTAAATCTGAGTTTGTGGCCAAGGTATCCCATGAGTTGCGGTCTCCTTTGTCTACGATTCACGAGCAAATGGCCATGGTTATTCAGGACCTTTTGGAACAGGAGGGCCTGATTCATGACCAGCGTATTTTGTCCCGGGTCCAGGAAAGGACCAAAGGCTTGATCAACCTGGTGGAGGACCTTCTGGACCTGTCTCGGCTGGAGGCCGGGGCAGCTTATCAGCAGGTCCAGGATGTGCACGTAGAAGAGATCTTGCCCCAGTTAGTGGATTATTTATGGGACCAGGCCAAAGAAAAAAAACAGGAGCTGAACTTAAGCCTGCCCCAAGGCAGCCTGGATCCGGTACAAGCGGATGCCAAGGCCTTGGAATCGGTGTTTAATAACGTCATCTCCAATGCCCTGAAGTATACCCCGGAAGAAGGCCGGGTGGACGTGACTCTGGAAGCAGATCAGCCGGGCTGGCTGACCCTGCGGGTTGCGGATACCGGATATGGGATCGATGAGAGTGAGCAGGCTCGGATTTTCGAACGTTTTTATCGAGTGAAGAATGAAAAGACAAGGTTCATTACCGGCAGCGGTCTGGGGTTACCCATTGTCAAAGGTATACTGGACGATCTGGGCGGATCGATTCACGTGCACAGCAAGAAGGGTGAAGGGAGTACCTTTGTGATTACTCTCCCCACAGGAGAAAGAGGTCAGGAAGAGTAAGAAGAGAGAGGTCAGAGGTCAGCCTTGCCACTGGCGGCCGACGCCTGTGGCAGGGCTGACCTCTGGTCAAGGCCGAAGGACCGCGCCTGCCAACCGGTCCCAGCTCATATCAGGCAATTGACCGGCCAGATCCGGAGACAGGTCTCCGCCGTCTGCAGCCAGAGGACCGTACTCCTCTTCGAGGAGGGAAAAGACGCGGTTTACCGACTGGCCCAGAAAATCCGCGCTCTCCATTCCCAGAATCAAACGGGAGAGCTCCCGGCGCAGGTCGGAGGCCTTGACCCGGACCAGCCATCCTTGACCGTAAGGATCATCCATGGCCGAGACCGGATCTTCCCCCAGGTCTGTCTGCACGTCGGTAATCACTCCGCTCACCGGAGCCAAAACAGCTACCGAGTGCTGTCCTCGATGGAGGATGAATCCCGGTTGATCCTGGCTTAAACGCTTGCCCAAGACCGGGATGTCTATAGAATCCAGCGGTCCTAAGATCTTCAAAGCGAACTCGTCCAGGCCGATGCGGACAGTGTCTTCGCTTTCCAACTTGACCCAGGCGTGTCCAGGATGCAGGTAATATCCTTGGGGGATATGGAATCCACGACATTCCAGGAGATCAATAGGCGAGAGCACCGTGTGTACGCTGCAGATATCCTGGAAATACTGGTGGAAGTCGCATTCGGCGCACATATAGTTTTCCGTACACGGGCGAAAGGTTATCTCTCCGCGCATGGTATGGATACACGGTCGTTGCAAAACCGGGAGTTGCCTGAGTTTGTCCTGCCAGGTTTCGATTCTGTCCTTGTGCCGGGTTTCCCCTTTCCTCTTGCGGGCGGCATTGATGGCCGCCTGCTTACGTAAGGCCCGGTCGAATGGACAACTCTGGCACTGAAAGTTCCGGTTACAAGCCTTGTGCTTGACCACTTGGGCCTGGGCCCAAAAGCAGGGGCGGGGAGGCGGACTCCCCGCCTGTTGGTTTGTGGTAGATAATGAAAGCATGGCCGATCTCCTCTTGGTCACACCGTAAACGGATGGTTGTTCGGGCCACGATGCTTCCGTCTTAGCTCCGGAGAAAGGTCTTGGTCAGACTGTTCCAGCCCAGTTCCGGACAGTTGCCGTACACGTCAGGTTGCAGCAATCCGCCGTCGGCGGCCAGGGGGCCGTGCACCTCTTCAATCATGTGTTCCAAAGTAGCCACTTCTTCGCTGAGCCAGTTCAGGGACTGTTCTTCATCCATGAGTCGTTTGAGCATGGACTTGATATCGTTGTGTCGAACCAACATCAGCCAGCCGTCCTCATAGGGCCGCTCAAAAGCCATTCCCGGGTATTCTCTGACCTGCTGGTTGACGTCCATGATGATGCCTTCCACCGGGGACAGGGCCTCTGCTTCGTGATTGTCTCGGGCCAATCCCCAGGCCGGCTCGGCTTGTTCCACCACTTTGCCCATGACCGGCAGTTCAAAGCGATCAAAGGATCCCAAGACTTTCATGGCAAAGTCATCCATCCCGATCCGGATGCAGCCGCCGCTTTCCACTCTGGCCCAGGTATGCCCGTTGTGGAACAGGTATCCTTCCGGGATTTGAAAGCCCTTGACCTGGTGCAAGACTTCGGGCCGGTCCACGCTGACAGTAGACAAGACCTCTTCCACGTACTGATCAAAATCACAGTGGCTGCACTCGTAGTTGTACGGACAACTACGCCGGGCTACTCGTCCGGTCAGACTGTGGCGGCAGAGTCGATCTTTGTCCGGCATGCGACGCATGACTTCCTGCCAGGTCCGAATCTTACCTTTGGTCGCTTTCTTACACATGGCCTGATCGTAGGCACAGGTGGTGCAGTCGAAAAAGTTGGTGCAGGGTTTGAATGATACGACACCGGCTTGCATCCACAGACAAGGATGGGCCGCCTTGGCCTGCTCGTCCGGCTGGATGCGCCAGATTTGCCCGCCCAGGACGGTGTCGATTCCTGTGTTTTGTTGAGGATCTCTTTTCCTGGTCCGGGCGGACGTGGAACCATAACCGGGGAAATTCTGGTTGATCATGTTCATCATAACGGCCTCCTTAGAGCAGTTTAAAAACTGATGTATGCTTTTGATTTCCAAAAGTGTTTCCTGTCCAATTGCTGAGATCTAAGGACATCTGTTTTTGCCCTTGTTTCTTATATAGCAAAAGGCGGGCCACATAGCCTTGAGAGGGGCTTGGGGACGTTGCAGGGCCCATATGGCGGGGAGATTCAGATTTTGCAGGCCGGACAGGAATGGTACGCAGGGATCAAATACATGGGGCCTCTGTCGTGATTTACGACAAAAATGAAGGATGCGATTAAGCAAAAAAAACAAATATCATATGATAACAAAACATTAAGGAAAAATAATGGGTGTGGAAAAAATCAACGCCGGATTCGCAAAAGACAACAGTGGCCCAAAGAGGATGACCCAACTTCCGTCCTCGACCACTCGTATGAAACTAGAAATTAGCTTATTTCAGAATTTATGCGTATCCTTCAGAGATCCCGGTAAATGACTTTTTTGTGCATTAAGAATCATGCACGCTCTATTGGCACAAATATTTTATTTCGTATCTTATTGAGATGAAATGACAACTTCACTTTCAGGCGGCCGACAAGAGTGATCTCTTGTTCATTGAGCTTGTGGCAGAGCTTGTCGGCTGCTTTGCGATACTTGGTGTTATCGATTCCATCTATGATCACGACCAAGGTGTCGCCGATGAGTTTGATAAGACCGGATCTTCGAGTGATCATCCCCAGTATTTGTTTGATGTCCCTGGGATCATCATAGCAGTCCCGAAAGATCTCCACCAACCGTTCCCGGGAATGGAAGGCCAGACACTGCATGAGATCATAGAGCTTTTTCTTTTCCAGATCGCAGCGGTTCATGGGTCTTCCCTTGAGCAGCTCCAGGATTGAGATCTTATCCGGGAGTTGACTGAGCTTATCTTCAAAGCGCTGAAGCTCGGTTTCTTTTTCCGCCTTCTCCTGCTCAAGCTTGGTGAGCTTTTTTTCGATCCGTTTGTCCTGGCGGTTGCCGAGTTTATACTTACGGAGATCGATCTCCTTTTGCAGCTCTTTGATATCGTTTTTGAGGGCTTTGATCCCTTTTCGAATCAGGGCAATGTCTGGATTGTCCACCAAGGGCTGCTCTTCAAGCTCTTTGAGATCATAGCCCGGATGATAATCCAGGTTGAACCAAGCCAGGGACTCCTTAAAGAAGTTTTCGGATTTCCCCAACGCTGAAGCATATAATAGGCAATCTCGTGGACCGGTTTCTCTGTGTTGTTGGTGTATATCCCCATATACTTGCCTGATTTTTGGAATTTGATGGCCACCAGGCGCACCTGCATGGAACTTGGCTCGTTCCGGCCATCGTTTTTGGCGGTTTGAGTCGTCTCGAATGGTTCGAGACGTTTCAGCAATCTCAATTTCTTCTTCTGCAATACACATGGGGATAAAGCCGGGCAATTCAGTCATTGCCTTTTCAGGAAGGTGTTTGGCCCAGGTGACGAAATCAGCCTGCTGATCCAGCTCGTTGAAAAAATGAACCCCATACCCGCCCCGGTCAAAGACCAGGATGGGGCGCTCAATTCCCAGGTCGATGAGCATCTCGGCGCTGCGGGCAATCATGGGCCTGAAATCGATCTCACAGGATTCGGTGAGAAAGAACAAGGGCCTGCCCTGTAAATCGGTGACCGCATAAATCTCATTGCCTTTCAAGGGCATGCGCCGGACTGTATAGTAGCCTTTGGCAATGACGTGCAGGCCGTAGTAGGGCAGGAAGTGCCCGTCTATAAAAAAGACTTCCTTGTCGATTCGATCTTTTTCAAGGAGGTTGCGGGCCACATCTTCTATCAGCTGGGGACTTTCTCCTGTGAAGCCAGACGGCCAAGGAGTCCTCGCAGGGTCTCTTTTTCCGGTGCACGGGGCTGACCGATCAATATGCCCAGGTCACCAGCATTGGCCAGTTTTAAGGATTCAATCGAGGGAAAGCCCAGATTGATGCTGTGAAAGATCATCCCCAGGGCATCGAGAGCTTGATACCTGCTCCCGAATTGATACGGATAACAGGAGAGAAGTTCCTCAAACCCGATTTCCTGGAGAAAGAGATGGTGCATGAGCTCCCCGGCAAAGGGAAGCCGTTCTCCCTGCTTGAGCTTGGCTATGAGCTCTTCTTCAGCCTTGGTCTTGGCCTCAGGGGATTTTGTTTCGGCTAATTCTTCTTGCTTTTGCTTCAGTTCGGGATCAAGTTTAAAGGGAAGTTTGAGCTGCTGCTGTGGACTGTGCTCTTTTGCTGTCTCCTCGGCAATCTTGGCCATATCCAGGAGTTCTTGTTTGTCGGGCGGTTTAGGTTTTGGAGGTTCATGCTTGATTCGTATCCGGGCCACGGCATTCCTGGAGACCTCCATGCCCAAATCTTTCCCAGCCTGATTGGCGATTTTTTGATCCGACCAGTCCGGATGTTCTTCTTGAAGCTTTCGTATATGTCCCTGGATCTCATTGATATATTTGACAGGTTCTTTTCTGCCCCGATTTTCGAGGAGCACCGCCTCCAGGCCTAAAAGTTCTTTTGTTTTCAAAAGGTCGGCGACGGTATTTCGATGGAAGCCACAGATTTCGCCGGCAATGGTTTTGGTACAGAGTCCAAGTTCAACGAGCTGAATAGCAGCCTGTCTTCTTTCCGCGTTTTCGTCGGCATCAAAACGGGTCACGGGCATGGCGTTTAAGAAGACGGTTATGATATGTCTTCCTTTGTGGTCGTACTCGGAGCCGACGAGAAAGTTTTCGATTTTCCGGCATGTTGGGCTCATGGGAAGAAGATAGCAGAAAAACTTTGGAAAATCAAGACTTATCTTTAGTTATTTTATATATTATTTTACCAATTATATCAGTATGTTATCAATTTGATGCATCGGTCGTGCACAGTTTTTATTGAGAAGGTTATTGTATAACAATTCTAAGTACTTATAAAAATGAATGGGTATTCACCGTGAAGTCTGATCCTTGTAAAATAACAAGAAGGTGGCCGGAGCCATAAGAAAAGAGCGTTCACGCCTAGGCGTGAGAGGATCCCGGTGAAATGGAAGAAATTTCACTGGATAAACCCTGGAAACGAAGAGGGGGCGCCTCTTACGCCCCTGGCTGAAACCCCACGTTTCATCCTTGATCAATCCGGCAAATTTCCCTTTTTTGCCCGCTTTGGGGCAAAAATATGTCAGATTTGCCGGAGGCAAAGCTGACCCCTGACCACCGCCTAGCGTCCTCCAAGGCGGGTTATTTCTTCATCCAGCAGGATACGGCAATAGCGGCAGAAATCTGGAGACTTATGGTCCACATCCTTGATGCTTCGGCAGTAATGCATGATACAGGCCGGATCCGGGCAATGCTTGAGGTAGAAAGTGTGCCCCAGTTCATGCAGGGCTTCTTTGATCACCCGCTTCTGATAAATGGTGCCGGCCTCGGCGTCCGGCAGCCCATCTCCCAGGCGATAGGTGGAGATCATGGCCGTCCGACCGCCCAATTGGGCCTCGCCGAAGACATGGGTCAAGATGGGGATGAACAGGTCCACATCTGCTAGGGCCAGGATTTTCAGCCATTCATGTGGGGCGGCTTGGTCCAGGGCGCTGAGAATGGATGTGGAGTGGTATTGATTGCGACTGAAGTGGTAGGCGAACTCAATATCTTGCAACAATGGAGCCGTAGAGGCCGAGAGCCCGAAGGACTGGCTTACGGCAAGGCGGACAGGTTCCAAGCTGGAGTGAGGTGGAGTGCAGGTGGAGGTGACTAGGATTTGGGCATGCATGATTGAAGGTGTCTGGTATGAGGAACACTTGAGGGCAAGGTTCCATGGGCATGATTATTTCTTACTCAGCCCGTAACGTTTGAGCTTGTGATACAAGGTGGAACGGTCGATGCCCAGAATCTCGGCCGATTTTTTTATATTCCAATTGGTCTGCTCCAGGATGGAGGAAATATGTTCTTTCTCTATTTCCCGCAGGCTTTGGTCCTGTTGTTCCCTGGTCTGGGTGCTGCTGAAGATGGGCAGGTCCTGGGGTTGAATCATGCGGGATTTGCCAACCACTACCGCCCGTTCAATGGCGTTTTCCAGTTCCCGGACATTACCCGGCCAGTCGTAAAGCATCATCTCGTCCAAGGCTTCCCGGCTTATGGAGCCAATCTCCTTGTTGGTTTCCTGGGCAAAACGCAGGCGGAAATGATCGGCCAGAAGAGGAATGTCGTCTTTGCGTTTTCGCAACGGCGGGATCTCAATGCTGATGACCTTAATCCGGTAGTAGAGATCCTGGCGAAAGCTTCCTTCGCGTATTGCCTGGTCCAGATCCTTGTTGGTGGCCACAATGACCCGAAAATCGGCTTCTATGGGCTGGGTCCCGCCTACCCGGTAAAAGACCCGCTCTTCCAGGACGCGCAACAGGTCGATTTGCATGCGCAAGGATATCTCGCCCACCTCGTCCAGAAACAGACTTCCTCCGAAGGCCAGCTCCAGGCGACCCTTTTTGGTGGTTTTGGCGTCGGTAAAGGCCCCCTTCTGATGTCCAAAGAGCTCGCTCTCCATCAGGTGCTCAGGTAAGGCCCCGCAATTCACGGCTACAAAAGGTCCCTGGGCCCGGGAAGAGCGGGTGTGGATGGCCTTGGCCACCAGTTCTTTGCCCGTTCCGGTCTCTCCGGTAATGAGTACCGTTGAGTCAGTAGGGGCCACCTCTTGAATCAGGTCGAAGACCTCCTGCATGGCCGGGGATTGACCGATAAGATTCTCGAACTTGGTCCGTTCCTGGTAGGCTGCCCGCAAATAGAGGTTTTCCCTGTCCCTGGCTCTACGTTCCAGGATTTTTTCAATGAGGACAGTCAGGGTTTCCGGTTCAAAGGGCTTGAGTAAGTAGTCGTGGGCCCCGTCTTTTATAGCCTCTACAGCCGTGGAGATGGATCCGTAGGCAGTGATCATAACCACAGCTGTATCCGGATCCAGGTCCCGGATCTTTTTCAGGGCCTCTAATCCGCTCATGCCCTCCAGCTTGATGTCCAGGAAGACGATGTCGTACCTGGTCTGCCTGATCCGTTCCAGGGCCTCTTCCGCGCTGGCCACAGCCTCCACGTAAAAATCGTCCCTGGTCAGCCAGGCGGACAGGGATTCGCGCAAGATATATTCATCGTCGACTATGAGAATGCTCGCTCTGGCCATGGCTCTCCCCTTACACCTCAATCGTACTTGTCTTTGGGCTGTTTTAAGGGCAGGCAGACCCGCATGGATGTGCCTTGGCCCGGGTTGGAGGTCACATACATTGAGCCGCAATGTTGTTGGATAATCCCGTAGGCCACAGACAGCCCCAAACCGACCCCTTTGCCCTTGGCCTTGGTGGAAAAGAAGGGGTCAAAGAGCCGAGGAATGGTTGATTCAGGTATCCCCGGCCCGGTGTCCTCGACCACAATAGTGATCTTGTTTCGATCATGGCTGGTGGTCACGTGCAGCGTCCCACCTCTGGTCCCCTCCATGGCCTCGGCGGCATTGGAAATGAGGTTCATAAAGACCTGCTTGAGTTGCTCTCCGTCCCCGATAATGTCCGGGAGCAGGGGATCGAAGTCCTTTTTGACCCGAACCCCGGAGATTTTCAGGAGGTTGGAATTCAAAAAGAGCAGATCCTCGAGCAAGGAGTTCAGGTTAAAGGCGGACCTCTCCAGCTTGGTTTCCCGGGAAAAGGAAAGCAGATTGGAGGTGATCCGGCTGATACGCCTGGTTTCGGTCTCCATCAGGCCCAGGTACCGGGTGAAATCCTTGAGGTCTTGCTCGGTTAAGGAGCCAGATCCGGTGATGCGTTTCATGAGCAGGGTCAAGTTCAGGATTCCGGAGATGGGGTTGTTGATCTCATGGACCACAGAGGCGGACAGTTTACCTAGGGAGGCCATCTTATTCTGGTGCAGAAGATCTTCCTGTCGCTTTTTGAGTTCCCGGGTCCGCTCTTCAACCAGTTGTTCCAAACGGCGATTTATCTCCTCGTCCTCCTTTTCCCGTTTGGTCACGTCCCGACTGATCTCAATAAACTTGCTGATGGAGCCGTCTTGTTCCCATATGGGGTAGATGGTCACCTCGATATAGACCACCTTACCTTCCCGGTTGACTCGTGGAAAAATCCGCTGCCGCATTTCCTTGGATTGGATCACCTCCTGTAAAGGGCAGATGACTTCGCCGCTTTCAGTGCATTGACATTGGCGGTTAATACGCTGGAATACCTCATAACATTTGTGACCGATGACATCAGAGCGAGTAAAGCCCATTTGATCCAGAAATGCCGTATTCACCTCAGAGATGGTCATGTCCGGGGTGATGACCAGAATGAAATCCTGAATTCCGTCCAGGATGGCCTTGATTTCTTGGGTCCTTTCCCGCAGTTTCTTGGCTTCATTGGTGATCGACTCCCAAAACAGGTGGAATGCGTGATAGGACATAATACGCACGTTTTGAGGGCGGGAAGAAAGGACTTCATAAAAAAGGTCCTGCTTGGGGTCAAGGATGATGATCAGTTCAATGCCGTAGTAGGGGTCGAAGAGTTCGGTGTAGTCCTGGACGGTAAGCAGTCCGAGACGACGGGCCATGATCATGCCCGGTGATTCCGGATCCGGATCGGCCACAGCCAACATCTTGGCGGCCAGGGAGGTATGCTCAAAATAATCCGCAGCAGTTGTCTGTAAGACATCGGCGGTGAACTCGGTCCCTCCAATAATGGCGATGTTCATGGTCCGGCCGTTTGATTTGCAGGTTGTGCGATTCAAGCAGTCACAGCGTCTTCCAATCCGAACGCCGTAAGCACTTGGTTATAGTTTGTAAAGATTTCGTGAGCCCGTCCTGGTCAGGACGGGCTCACGAAATCTTTAGATCTCCAAAAATTCCCGCACACTTTTGATGACTTGATCTGTGCAGTCGGGACCTTTGGGAATGTAGTCCTCGGCCTCCATGCTCATGGCGTCGTACTGGGTATAGCTGGTATCGGCTATATGATCGGCCACGGCAGTAAGCATAACGACCGGGATGTCCGTCGTTTTGGGATTTGCTTTGAGTTCCTTGCACATCTGGAAGCCGTCCTTGACCGGCATCATGACGTCCAAAACAATGAGATCCGGCATATTGGCATTGACCCGGTCCCAACCCTCGGCACCGTCATAGGCCACATCCACAGTGCAATTCAGCTTTTCAAGCTTACTTTGGACAACGCTGACGAAATCCGGATCATCGTCGACAACAAGGATTCTTTTGGTAGTCATGTCCTTCCTCCTGGGGTATTATCATATTACATTGGGTCTGATAATTTCAGACTCCGGCTTCCAATGAGGGATCAGACCTCCGGACGAGGGTACAGCCCGCTGCGTTCCGCGATTTCCGGGACTTTTTCTTCCCATTCAATAGCCATGATGTGGAATCCATGCACTCCCTCACACTCCTTGAGCTGCTCGATGGATTCCACGGCAATGGTGATTCCTTCGGCTGCCTGTTTGTCTTTGGGGGTGTCGGCCATGCGCTTGACCACATGATTCGGGATGTCCATACCCGGAACCCTCTTTTGCATGAACCTGGCCATCCCGGCAGATTTGAAGGGGGTGACCCCGGCCAGGATGTGGGTTTTCTCGTGCAGGCCGCGATCCCGCACGCCCTTCATCCACTCCTCGAATTTTTCTAAATTAAAAATACACTGGGTCTGGATGAACTCCACGCCGGCAGCCACTTTCTTGGCCAGCCTGGGTACTCGGATCTCGAAGGGGTCGGCAAAGGGATTGGCCGCAGCGCCGACAAACATCTGCGGGGGACGTTTGATTTCATCTCCGCCCAGGAACTTGCCCTCATCGCGCATATGGCGCACGGTCTGGATCAGCTGCATGGAATCCAGGTCGTGGACGTTTTGACCTTGGGAGCAGTCCCCGAAGCTCTGATGATCGCCGCTTAAGCACAAGATGTTGTGGATATCAAAGGACGCAGCGCCCAGGATATCGCTTTGTAAGGCGATTCGGTTTCTATCCCGGGTGACCATTTGCAGGACCGGCTCCACTCCCATGAGCTTGAGTTTGATACAAGCGGCCAGACTACATAGGCGGGTCACCGAGGTCTGATTATCGGTTATGTTGATGGCATCGACATGGTCTTTAATCAGTTCCGCTTTCTTAGTGATGACCTCCGGATCGCTGCCCCGGGGCGGACCGCACTCCGAGGTTACAGCCATGTGTCCGGCAGCCAGAACCTTTTCCAGTTTGCTCGGTGTCTTTACGTTCATGACTGCACATCCTCCCTGACGACTTTTCGCGGCCCGCCGGCCCGGTCTGTAGTCCAATCCTTAATCGGCATGAGCTTTTCAAAATCCGCCATTCTGTCCAGGGCGGCCAGGCGGTCGATGATCAACTGCCAGGCGCAAGGCAGTTCGGCGTTGATTTCGCATTTGCCCTGGGTGGATCCCCCGCACGGACCATTCAAGAGGCGTTTAGCACAGCGGGAGATGGGGCAGATGCCGGCCGTTTGGCCCAGGATGCACTGGCCGCAGGCCTGACAACGTTCTGTCCATAGGCCGCGTTCTTCGGTCACCCCCAGGAAACAGGTGTTCACTCCGGGGTAGACCGGAAGACGGGAATAGGTGTCAGCCATAAATTGCACCCCCACTCCACAGGCCAGGGAGACCACAGCGTCGTATTTGTCGACAGCGTCCCGGACCTCTTCCAAGTATTCCCGGTCGCATTGGCGTTCCAGGGTCCGCTCGTCCACGCGGACTTCTTTGCCTTGGTTTAGAAAAGACATGCGCAAGGTAGAGGCCAACACAGCCACTTCCTTTTTCCCTCCGGCCTCGCAGACCGTGACGCATTCGTTGCAGCCCAGGATGAGCAAGGACGACACATCCTTGACCATATCCATGATCTCCTCGACTGGCTTTCGATCAGCAACAATCATGGTTCATCCTCACTTGGTCGAAGATTTATGTTTCAAGTGTAAAAATAGCAGCCCAGTTCCTGCCAAACGGCAACCGGCCACCGGACAAAGGCCTATGCCGCTTTAGACTTCCGGGCCGCCTTCAAGGGGTTGGGACCCAAGCGGCGGATGACCTCGTCCATTTCCATGGCAAACTGGGCAAAGCGGGGGCCTTCCCCGGAGGACAGGTTATACATGCCCACCCGTTCGCCACCCACTCCCACTTGGTCCAGAATGGTTCGGGCCTGCTCGACTCGTTTCCTGGCCCGCAAATTGCCAGTTTTAAACCGGCAGTCCCCTTCCAGGCAGCCGACCACAAAAACGCCGTCCGCCCCCTTTTCAAAAGCGTGCAGCATATGCACCAAGTCTACTTTTCCCGTACACGGCACCCGGACGATCTTGATGTCCGGGGGATAGCTCAGTCGCATGGAACCTGCCAGGTCCGCGGCTGAATAGCCTCAGTAGTTGCAGCAAAAGGCAAGAATAATGGGCACAAAACCTGGGCTCATAGGACTCCCTCCAATAATGCATCGATTTCGCTTTCTATTTGTACATCTTCGTACCAGTTGAGCTCAATGGCCTTGGCCGGGCATTCCGCAGCGCAAACCCCGCAGCCCTGACACAGGGCCTCGTCGATCTCGCTGACCCCCTCTTCGTTGATCCGAGGGACCTCAAAAGGACAGGCCCGGACACAGATGAGGCAGGCCGCACACTTATCTGCATCCACCTTGGCCGTGACTGCGGACAGAGTCAGGTATTCCTGGGACAGGAAGGTTACCGCCCGGGAAGAAGCGGCTAAGGCTTGGGCGATGGATTCGGAAATAAGCATGGGGCTGTGGGCAGTGCCGCAGACGAACACTCCTTCCGTACCCATGTCCACCGGTCGCAGCTTGACGTGGGCCTCCAGGAAATGACCTTCTGTATTTCTGGCCAATTTCAGGATTTGGGCCAGTTCTTCGGTATCCTCGGCCACCAGACCGGCGCTTAAGGCCACGAGGTCCGCGTTTATGCTCAAAGGCCGGTCTAAAATGGGATCATAGACCTGGACCTGCAAGCCGTCCTGACCTTGGGTGACCTGAGGAGGATCTTCGGGGGTGAAGTGGATGAAGATGACCCCCATCTCCCTGGCCTTGGTGTAGTATTCCTCCAGGAGACCGTAGGTGCGGATGTCTCGGTAGAGGACGAATACCCGGGCGTTGGGATTCTCCTCCTTGATGTGGATGGCGTTCTTGACCGCGCTTTGGCAGCAGATCCGGGAGCAGTTGGGGTTGTCCTCGTTGCGCGAGCCAACACACTGGACCATGACCACTGATGACAGATCCTTAGCCCCTTGGTTGTCCAGACGGTCGGCCAATTCGATTTGGGTCATGACCCGATCGCTCTCCGGATAGAGGTACTCCGTGGGCTGGTATTCCGACCCGCCGGTGGCCAGGATAATGGCTCCGTGTTCCAGTTTACGTTCATACATGGACGGGCCGACAATGAGCTCGGTGCTGAAGTTACCCTTGACCCCGGAGCTATTCACAATAAGGGATTCGGTGAGGACTTGGATGTTGTCGTGGCTGGTCACTTTCTTGGTCAAATCCCGGACGAGCTCTTGGACGTCGGCTCCTTCAATGGTCTTGGTCAGTCTTCGGGCCAAGCCGCCGAGTTCTTTTTCTTTTTCCACCAGATAGGTCTCAAAGCCTTGATCTCCCAGGCTTAAGGCCGCCGTCATTCCAGCCACCCCGCCGCCCACGACCAGGGCCCTGGAGGTGACCGGAATACGCCTTTCATGCAAGGGAGTCAGTTGAGCCGCTCGGGCCACGGCCATATGCACCAGCTGCTTGGCCTTGTCCGTGGCCAGTTCATGGTTGTCTCCATGCACCCAGGAGTCCTGGTTGCGGATATTGGCCATTTCAAAGAGGTACTTGTTCAACCCGCTGGCCTCCAAGGTTTCCATGAAGATGGCCTCATGAGTCTTGGGCGAGCAGGAGGCGACCACAATACGGTTCAGGTTGTTCTCCAGGATGACTTCTTTCATCTGTTGCTGGGCGTCTTCTGAGCAGGTGAACAGGTTCTGGGTAGAGTAGGCCACGCCGGGAAGTGTGCTGGCATATTCCTCCACCTTGGGGACGTCCACCACTCCTCCGATGTTGATGCCGCAGTTGCAGACAAAGACACCGATCCGGGGTTCCTGGCCCTCAATGTTCAGTTCGGTCGGGAGCTCCAAGGTCTTGGTCTGGGTATGGCGGACCGGGGCCAGCATCCGCCCGGCTGCGCAGGCCGCGGCACTGGCATCAGCCACAGAGCTGGGGATGTCCTTGGGGGCCTGGAAGATGCCGCAGGCATAAATGCCGGGCACCGAGGTGCTCACCGGATCAAAAGGAGAGGACTGTACGAACTTGGAGGTGTTGAGCTCGATGCCCAGACGTTCGGCCAAAGCCAGGCCTTGAGGAGAGGCCTCAAAGCCCACGGAGAGAACGACCATATCAAAGGTCTCGTCCACGATGTCTCCGGATTCGGTCACATAGCGGACCGAGAGATCGTCGCTGTCAGGCAGGGGATCCACGGTATGCACCCTGGCCTTGATGAACCGAACCCCTTCTTTGTCCTTGGCTCTGAGGTAGTATTTCTCAAAGTCCTTACCAAAGGTGCGGATGTCCATATTGAAGATGGCGCAGTCCAGCTCATCCGAGGCATGCTCCTTGGCCACCATAGCTTCCTTAATGGCATACATGCAGCACATGGATGAGCAGTAGCCGTTTCCACAGCGATTGGTGTCCCGCGAGCCCACGCACTGCAGCCAGGCAATGCGGGCGGGTTCTTTTTTGTCCGAGGGCCGGACCAGATGGCCCATAGTCGGACCGGATGCGCTTAAGATACGTTCAAACTCCAGGCTGGTCAGCACGTTGGGGTGGGTTGTATGGTGGTAAAATTCATCCATCTTGGCCGGATCAAAGACCTGATTTCCCGGACAGAGGACAATGGAGCCCACTTCCAGCTCCAGGTCCACTGGTTGTTGGGAGTGGTCGATGGCCTCGGCCAAACAAGCTTGCACACACTGTTCACATTCGCAGCAATAGCCGCAGTTCAGGCAACGCCCGGCTTCGGCCTGTCCTGCCTCTGCCTCCAGACCCAGTTCAACCTCTTTAAAGGTGCAGGTCCGCTCCTCTGTCTCCAACTCCGGCATGTCCACCCGTGGTGCTCGAGCTTCATCCCCGGGAAGGGCACACCAGTTCGGGAGTTCTTTCTGGGGCAGGGCTTCACGGCCTTCGGCCATATCCCGGCCGCCGTCCAGATAGCGGACGATGGATTCGGCCGCCTCTCGGCCGGCAGCAACAGCCCCGATGGCTACCCAGGGTCCGGTTTGCAGATCGCCGCCGGCAAAGATACCGTCCCGGCCGGTGGCAAAAGTGACTGGATCGGTTTCAATGGTTCCCCAGCGGGTAAAGGATAGGTCCGGGATCTCGTTGATGGCCGACAAATCCGGCTGTTGTCCGATGGCTGGGATGATCTGGTCGCAGTCCAGATCGAACTCGCTTTCCGGTACCGGAACCGGTCGGCGCCGGCCGGAGGAGTCCGGTTCTCCCAGTTCCATAAGGATGCACCGCAGGCCAACGACCTGATTCTCCTGAACCAAAATCTCCTGAGGCGCAGCCAGGTAAATGAATTCGATCTCTTCACATTGCGCCCCTTCAACTTCTTCCGGCAGAGCTGGCATCTCGTCGCAGGAGCGGCGGTAGAGGATGGTCACCTTTTCCGCTCCCAGGCGCTTGGCAGCCCGGGAAACGTCCACGGCCACATTGCCGCCGCCCACGACAACCACGTGCCGGCCAACCTGAGCCTTACCCTGGAGGTTCATCTCGCGCAGGAAATCCACTCCCTGGCGGACACCTTTGGCTTTTTCACCCGGAATGCCTAGATTGATTCCTTTATGGGCCCCAATGGCCAGGTATACGGAGTGAAAACCTTGGGCCAAGAGATCGTCCACACTCACATCCCGGCCCAGGGCGGCATTGGTCTTGATCTCCACCCCCAAATTGGTGATGACTTCAATTTCCGCATCTAAGACTTCCCGGGGCAGACGGTGCGCCGGTATTCCCAGGCGCAGCATGCCTCCGGCTTGAGGGCTGGCTTCAAAGATAGTGCTTTTGATCCCGTTTTTGGCGAGATGATAAGCGCAAGAGAGACCGGCGGGTCCGGAACCGATGATAGCCACTTTTTCTGGCCGGTCCGGGGCGCAGGGAATTTCCACTTCGCGGGGATCAAACTGATCCGCGGCCAGACGTTTTAAGGAACGGATGGCCAGGGCATCGTCCAGTTCCGCCCTCCGGCAGGCGTCTTCGCAACCGGCTGGGCAGACACGGCCTAGAATCCCGGGCAGGGGGAGTTCCTGCATGATGATCTGCAAAGCCTCTTTGTACTTGCCTTGGCGGACCATCTGGACATAGCCCTGGACATTGAGTCCGGCCGGACAGGCCAGACGACAGGGGGCCTTGTCCCCTTTCTCTATGGCGTAGGCACCGGGAATGGCCTGGGCATAGAGCTTGTAGGCCGCCTTACGTTCGGAAAGCCCAAGATCGTAGCTGTTGGGCAAAACCACGGGGCAGACATTGGCGCACTCCCCGCAGCTGGTACATTTATCTGTATCCACATATCGGGGTTGCTGATGCACTTTGACGGTGAACCGTCCGGGTTGACCCTGGACGCTCATGACCTCAGCATTGGTAACCAATTCGATGTTTAAGTGCCGGCCGACCTCGACCAGTTTCGGAGAGATAATTCACATGGCACAGTCATTGGTGGGGAAGGTCTTGTCCAGCTGGGACATGATTCCCCCAATGGCTGAAGCCCGTTCCAGCAAGTACACAGCGTATCCGGAATTGGCCAGATCCAGGGCGGCCTGCATGCCGGCGATACCACCACCGGCCACCATGACTGCTCCGGTCAGTTGGCCGGGAGATGAGTCGGAAGGTTTGGTCGGAGAATAATCGTGGTGCAACATGGGTGTTATCCTCGCATGGATTCAATGATTTCAGGAATTTTTTGTTCCCACCCCATGGTGGTGATAATCACGCCTCCAAAGCCCGCGTTCTTGAGCATGGTCGCTGTTTCCGCGGCAATTTTCACACATTCCCGTTCCTTGTCCGCAGCCTTCTGGATTCTGCTTAAGATTGTATCCGGGATGTGGATGTGCTCGATGTTCCGGGCGATATATCTGGCCATGCCCAGGGATTTAAGCAACAAGACTGAGGGGATGAGCTTGAAACGGTGGGGAGACACGGCCTCCAGGAAGGGGGCTATGGAGTCAAGCTCAAAAAGGGCCGGAGTAATGAAATAGGTGACCCCGGCCTCCAGTTTGGCCTCGAAATCTTCAACTTCTTTGGTCAGGAGTTCTTGTTTCACTCCAGGATTGATCGTTGAGCCTACCTTGAATCCGGGGGTACCCTGGAGTTCGATCCCGGCCATATCCCGTCCGCGTTGAAGCCTGGATATGGCCTGTAAGAGGTCCATCAAGCCGATATCATGGACGGGCTTGGTTTTGGGGTGGTCCCCAAAACGCGGATCGTCGCCGGTAACGGCCATGATTCCCCGGACTCCACAGGCATAGGCGGCCAATAGGTCGGCCTGCAGGGCCAATCGGTTCCTGTCTCGACAGTTAACTTGCATGATGGCCGGCATGCCGATACCTTGAAGAAGGACGGCTCCTCCCAAGGAGCTCATGCGCATGACCGCGCTGCTCATTTCCGGAACCACACATCCATCCACCAACCCCTTAATGCGGGTGACATTGGTGACCATTTCGGACACATCAACGCCCTTAGGGGGTTCCATTTCTGCCAGGAGAACAAATTCCCCGGCTTCGAGTTTGGATTTCATACCCCTGATCTCACCTCCTCACCATGCCCGGTGTGTTAAGGTTGGCTGCAGTAATTCGTCAGAAAGTTCTTTTCTCCTGGCCAGGGTTTCGTTGGTTTGCAGAGAAAATATTGTTGCCTTCTCAAGCTTCAAATTTTCAAATTTTGTATACTCGGAAGCGAGGAAGTCGTCAAGGGACTTGAGTCCAAAGTGTTGATTCTTTCGACGTTGATTTTTTCGGCACTAAGTGGCAGGACAGGTTTTAGATTTCAGCCCGGTCTCTGGCCGCAGACGTCCAGTTTGATCCCAGGATGAAACTGGTCCGAAATGGGCAGGACCCGGAACTCACTTCCTGCTCATTGTTCCTTTAAAGTACAAGATGTCCATCCTGCAAGTGAGTGCCGGGTCGGCCCTCTTTGTTTTTAACCGGAGTTTCATGCGAGGTTTCAGGTGTCCGGAAAATCAATGGATTACGTTAAGGTCTTTTGTTCTTAACTGAAGCCCCAGTCAAATCTTCTTCGAAGTGCTTCGCAATTTGACAGGGCAAGCCTGAAACCTGAACACTTCTGGCACCTTACGCCTGAGAACAAAAGTATCGTGCTTGTGGCTCCGGCCACCTTGCCACTGGTCCTCTTTTTTATTAGGCTGAATCCAGCTGCAGGCTTGTTCTGTATAATTTATTGGTATTTATGATTATTTAGGAGGGGGAATGAAGCTGGCCATCGCCGGGAAAGGTGGAGTGGGGAAGACCTCCTTAGCTGTGTGGCTTGGAGACTATCTGGCCAGGCAAGGGGAAGACATTTGGCTGGTGGATGCGGATACCGCCTTGTCTTTGGGACCTGCCCTTGGTCTGCCCCCAGAGCAGGTCCCTGTCCCCTTGGTCCAACATAAAGAACTTATCCAGGACAGAGTGGGGACCGGCGGGTTTATTAACATGAACCCCAAGGTGGACGATTTGGCATCCCGCCTGAGCACCACTGTACGGGGTATGCATCTTCTGGTTATGGGCACCATCGCCGGGGCCGGCGGCGGGTGCGGCTGTTCGGCCAATGCCTTGCTCAAGGCCATGCTCGTACATTTGATCATGCACCGGACTCAGTGGTTGATCGTTGATCTGGAGGCCGGGGTTGAGCATTTGGGCCGGGGCACCATTTCCAGTGTGGACGGGCTGGTGGTGGTCAGCGAGCCTAGTGTGCGCAGCTTGAATACGGCGTCCGAAATCAGTCGACTGGCCTCTGATTTGGGTCTTAAAAAACAAGCCCTGGTCTTGAATCGAGCCGCTGAAGGGTATAAGCCTCCGGAGGAGATGGCCCTGCCTCCCCTGGCAGCCAGAATTCCAGCTTTGGCCTCTTTGGCCGAACAGCAGCAATATACAGCCTCGGTTCTGGATTTGCCGGAGCGAGATTTTCTGGACCAAGTGTGCCAGAGCGTATTACAACAATTTAGATGATACAAAGAGCACCTCCCTTGGCCTCTCAAGCAAGTTTGGTCAATGCTGGGGGAGAAGACGTCAAAGACAATACCTCTACACAAAGGAAAACATATGTCTCTTTCCATTGCCTTCTCAGGAAAAGGGGGAACAGGCAAGACCACCTTGGCCGGTATGCTGGTCCGCTATCTTATCAAGCGGGACAAAAAGCCTATCCTGGCTGTGGATGCCGACTCCAACTATAATTTCAATGAAGTTCTGGGTGTGGAAGTCCACGAGACCCTGGGCGAGGTGCGGGAACGGATGAAGACGGGGGACGTTCCCAGCGGAATGACCAAAGACCGGTTCATGTCCATGCAATTGGAGCAAGCCATAGTGGAAGCCGATGATTTCGATCTGGTGGTCATGGGCCTGCCGGAAGGGCAGGGATGCTACTGCGCGGCCAACACCCTGCTCAGCGATTTCTTGGGTAAGTTAACGGCCAATTATACAAGCATTGTCATGGACAACGAGGCCGGAATGGAGCACATCAGCCGGCTGACGACCAAGAACATCGATACGTTGCTGGTTGTCTCCGACCCTTCCAGACGAGGACTGCAGGCCGCCCAACGCATTAAAGAACTGGCCCATTCCTTAAATATCGGAGTTCATGAAATTTATCTCATTTTGAACAATCTGCAGCAGGAACCATCTCAGGCCGTATTGGACATCATTGAACAGGCCGAACTCACCTTGTTGGGCACAGTCTATGCGGACCCAACCCTGGCGGAATACGATATGACCGGCCAACCAACAGTGCAATTGCCTGAAGACAATCCGGTGGTCCAAAGGGTCTTTGCCCTTTTCGATAAAATCGTACCATAGGAGACATGCAGGGTACATTTTGCAAAACCATCTTCCTTCCATGCCAGAGCTCAAGCAAGCTCATCCTTTAACCCCGCCAGACACCCTGTGGATTTACTCCTTCCAAGGGAGGTTTTCTTCTTCTGCCACCGACAGTTTCCATGATTTTCTGGGTACCTGGGTTGAGGAGGACCTGTCCTTTCTTTTCTTCATTCAGCCAGCGGAAGGGCAGATCCGGGATTTGCTCAAAGTTTGTCCGCAAGTGCAGTGGTTGGATTCCTACCAAATGAGCTATACGGAGTGGATCGGCGGGAAGCTGCTTCCTTTCAATGTGGGTCGCATTCATATCCATCCGGTCTGGTTTTCCTGTCAAGCCGGCCCAGATATGGAGAGCATTGCTTTAGATCCCGGCGTGGTTTTTGGGGGAGGCACCCACCAGACCACCCTGGATTGCCTCAAGGCCCTCAACTTTATAGCTCGAGACCAGGGAAAGGACCGATTGTTGGATCTGGGCAGCGGAACGGGTATTTTGGCTTTGGCAGCAGCCAAACTGGGATGGACCCAGGTGGTGGCCGTGGATCTCAATCCTTTAGCCGCTTGGACCACCAAGGTGAATGTCCAGGGGAATAAACTTGTTGACCAGGTAGTTGCGGTACAGGGGCGGGCGGAAGATATCCTGCAGATCCCGGCTCATACCGTAGTGGCCAATATTCATTTCGACATTATGATCCGTCTTGTGCACATGCAAGCCTTTTGGGACAAACCGCGTTTTGTTCTCTCTGGACTCCTGCGTTCCCAGGCCATGACCGTCCTCGAACAGCTCAAAGGCCTGGGAGCTCTCGTGGAGGGGGTATTGGATGACGGGACCTGGTTTACCCTGGTCGGTCGGCAGCAGTCATGCAATGAGCGAACGTAAGAAATAATACACATAGGTGTTCACAATTGACCACGACAGATGTTCTTTCAGGATCCGAGGTCACGTCCGGGAGCTGGGTGCATACGGTCCAGTTGGACCCACCGTCCTTTGAGGATAACACCGCAGATGTTGACCGGCTGCTGCGCACCTTAGGCCGGGAAAGCGGCCTGCCAGGCCTGGCCTGCGATGTGGAATGGATGAGCGAGATTCCACATATACTGCGAGACAACGCTTTTGCCCTGCGGTGCACCCTGTTTTCCGACGGCCGGACCACCGCATTGACCGCTCTGGATCCGGCGGTGGCCACTCATCCCAGTCTGGGCCTGGCTGTGGACCTGGGCACCACCAGGTATGTGCTTAAGCTGGTGGATCTGGTATCGGGCCAGGCCCTGGGAAGTATGGACCGGGCCAATCCGCAGGGGGGGATCGGTCCGGACATTTTGACCCGTATTCACTATGCGGCTCAAAGGGGGGGGCTTGGGGAGCTGCAAAATGTCCTCATCCAGGATATGAATCAGGCTTTGGGGGAGTTGTGTCAGGAGGAAGGGGTTTCAGTCCAGGCCATTCACAACATTGCCCTGGCCGGTAATACGGCCATGACCCATCTCTTCCTGGGCCTGGATCCCAGATGGATGATTCGGGAACCCTATATCCCGGTGGTCAACAGTCCGGGCTTGATCCGGGCTCAGTCCGTGGGCTTGGAGGTCCACCCCCGGGCCAGGCTGTATTGTTTTCCCAATATCGGCAGCTACTTTGGGGGGGATGTGTTAGCCGGGATCGTCTTTTCCGGGCTGGACTGCCGGAAAGAGGCGGCCATTTTGGTGGATGTGGGCACCAATGCGGAAGTCGTTTTGGGTAACAAGGACTGGCTCATCGCTTGTGCCGGTGCAGCCGGACCGGCCCTGGAAGGTGGGGTAAGCAAAATTGGGGCCCAGGCCGGGCCCGGGATCATCGATTCGGTGGTCATAGATCCTCAAACTCTGGAGATAAAGGTCCACACCATCCAGGAACTGCCTCCCACCGGGATTTGCGGTTCAGGGATCATTGACCTGGCCGCCCAGATGTTCAAAGCCGGTCTTCTCGACTTTCGAGGAAAGATGGTCCCGGACAATTCGGCGCATCTCTTTGTCCACCAGCATGAGATTTGGAATTTTCGGCTGGTATCGGCCCAAGAATCCGGGACAGGCCAGGATCTGCTCATCGGGCAGCCGGAAATCGATAGCCTGATCCGATCCAAGGCGGCCATGTTCACGATTTTGGAGACCCTGGTGGATTCTATAGGCCTTGGATTTCACGATTTAAGTGCCTTTTTTGTAGCCGGGACTTTCGGCAACTTTATCAAGCCGGAATCAGCCATTACCATCGGCATGCTCCCGGACCTGCCCCGGGATCTTTTTCAATCCCTGGGCAACAGCTCTCTGGGCGGCGCTGTCCGCTTATTGCAGGAGCAGGAGGTAGTCAGGGAAGTCAGTCGAGTCAAAGAGCGGATAACCTACTTGGAACTCAACGTGAACCAGGCCTTTATGAATCAGTTTAGTGCGGCCAAGTTTCTGCCCCACACCGAAAGGTCCAAGTTCCCTTCAGTCCGGGTGCAATCTTGAGGGAAGTCCGGGGCTGGATAAGGCTTTCTGGCGCGAGGGAAGGAAACTAGGCAGTCCAGGTCATAAACAGGTTTATCTGTCCTATGACGCCTGTATCCTCAATAAAGAGGACAAGGGTGTGTTGTGATAATTATGTCAGGAGGTATTGTATGCCTACCGTGAGGTTTTTACCCCATGAGCGAGATGTCGAAGTTGAAGAAGGGACCACGGTCATTCGGGCCGCTTTGGAGGCAGGGGTGCATATCAATGCCTCCTGCGGTGGGAATGGGGTCTGCGGCAAGTGTCGGGTGCTTATCGAAGATGGGGAGGTCAGCAAAGGGATCAGCGAAAAGCTGAGCCAGGAGGACGTGGATAAGGGATACCGCCTGGCCTGTTTGGCTGAGATCCAAAGCGATCTGACCATTCGGGTACCGGTAGAGTCGGAGATGGACGCCAGCGTCCTGGTGGCCACCCCGCGGAAGACCGCCCATATCAAACAGTTGAACCTGGAAGATTTCAAGGAACAAGGCGTCTTTTTGCCGGCGGTGGAGCAACTCAATATCCAGCTCCCTCCTCCAACCGCCCAGGACAATTCTCCGGACATGACCCGGCTGATCAATCACTTGAAAATCAAGCACAACGAGCATCGGTTGGTGGTCGATCTGGCGGTTATCCGTAAGATCGTGGATGTCCTCCGGAAGAAAGACTTCAATGTCACGGTCACTTTGGCCCGACCGGTGCGGGAAGGGAGTAAAACCGGGATCTTGAATGTCCATGCCGGGGATACGACTGACCACAATTATGCCATTGCCATGGACATTGGGACCACAACCATCTACGGCCAGCTTTTAGATTTAAACACTGGGGAGGTCCTGGCCGAAAATGGGGATTTCAACGCTCAGATGAGCTACGGGGAGGATGTGATCAACCGTATTGTGCATGCGGAAAAGGGAAACGGTCTGGAAGAATTGAATAAGGCAGTTTTGAAAATAATCAACTCTATAAATGCCAAGTTGATCAAAAAGACGGACATCGATCCGGATTTTATCTCCAGCATTACCTTGGCCGGTAACACGACAATGACCCAGCTCCTGCTGAAAATTAATCCCCGCTATATACGGCGTTCTCCCTACGTTCCGGCCTGCACCTTGTTCCCCCCTTTCAATGCCTCGGAGTTGGGTATCGAGTTGGGCCACCACGTCCAGGCCCTGGTTTATCCGGCGGTGTCCAGTTATGTGGGTGGGGATATTGTGGCCGGGGTCATGGGTTCGCTCATGTACCGGGCAGAAGAAGTTACCCTGTATGTGGACATTGGAACCAACGCCGAGATCGTGATCGGAAACAAGGACTGGATGGCCTGTGCAGCCTGTTCGGCCGGTCCGGCCTTCGAAGGCGGGGGGATGAAGTTCGGCATGCGGGCGGATAAAGGAGCTATTGAGGATTTTTCCTTGGATCCGGTGACCCTGGAACCCATGGTTTTGACTGTGGGCCAGAAAAAGCCCCGGGGGATCTGTGGTACAGGCCTGATCACCACGGTTGCGGTCATGTTTGAAATGGGGGTCATCGACAACCAGGGCAAATTCAACAAGGAGAAGGATTCCAAAAGGATCCGGGACAACGAGGGGATCATGGAGTACGTGCTGGTCTGGGCCGAAGAGACGGATATCGGTCGGGATGTGACCTTGCAGGAGCCGGATATCGATAATTTGATCCGGGCCAAGGGGGCCATCTACAGCGGCTGTATGACCTTGCTCAATGAGATAGGCTTGTCTATCAGCGATCTGGACCGGATTCTGATTGCCGGGGGATTCGGCAGCTACATCGACCTGGAAAAGGCCATGACCATCGGGTTGCTGCCGGAAATGGATGCACAGAAAATAACCTATGTGGGCAACGGATCCATGATGGGGGCTAAGATGAGTTCGTTGAATAATCATATCCGTCGGGATGTGGTGGAGGTGACCACCAAGATGACCAACTTCGAACTCTCGGAAACCACCTCCTATATGGACAATTACATGGCAGCCTTGTTTTTGCCCCACACGGAGATGGAAAACTTCCCCCGTCTGAATGAGCGGTTGCGTCAACGTAGGGAGATAGCCAAAGAGAGTCGGTAGTCGGCCCGGCCTCTGTCGACGGCCGCCAGTTTGATCGAGGATGAAACTTGTAATTAAGCAATTTTTTAGGGGTTTCAGTTAACGACAGGAGGTTTTGTTGTAATCCATTGATTTTCCTGACACCTAAAACCTTGTATGAACCGAAACTTGGCGATGTACCTCGGCTTGGCCTCTGGGACCGCCAGTCACGCGCAGACGCTTGACTGGCAGGATGAAGAGGGCAGCCACCCAGTGAAATACCCCTGTGGGGCCCCGATTTCACCAGGCAAAGTACGGCGAAAGACGCCTAGGCTGCCCCTACCATGAGGGCTGAGGTTATCTTCCCACTTGATTTTGAATCTATCGTGGTCTTCTTGGGATGTTTCATGCATGATCAATTCGGCAAGCCCTTTTTTTGCGCTCTTTGGCGCAAAAATATGTCAGACTTGCCGGAGGCAAGGCTGAAATCCGATAACGGTTTTCCCCAAGATGGTTTGTTGACAAAAGCCAAATTTGAAGCTAGTGAATTCTCATTTATTAAAGTCTTGAACTCCATACATATATTGGGCTGTCTTTAGTCATCAAGGTGGTACTCAAGAACGTATTACGGAGAAGGCGGTGCGATCCGCAGGGGGTGCACCTGACATACGCCTTAGGTTCTTCAATCATTTTCAAGCAATAAGGAGTGGATATGGGCTTTGAAATGGTGAAGGAAAACTATACCGGGTCGATCAAGGCCGTGAAATTGGGCCAAGGCGACAAAGCCGTGACTGTGGGCGGGGAATCCTGCCTCCCTTTTCATGCCTTTGAAGGCGAGATCCCAAATCCGCCAAAGATCGCCATGGAAGTTTGGGACATGGAGCCCAAGGAGTGGCCGGAAGCAGCCACTGCTCCTTTTAAAGACTGCCTGGGAGATCCAGCCGCCTGGGCCAAAAAATGCGTGCAAGAATACGGAGCGGATATGATTTCCCTCCAAATGCGCAGCACAGGCCCCAATGACCAGGATGCCAGCGCCGACGAGGCGGTGGCCACGGTCAAAAAGGTTCTGGATGCTGTGGATGTTCCTGTGATTGTTTGGGGCACCGCGGCTGTGGAAAAAGATGCCGAGGTCTTAAAAAAGATCGCCGAACAGTGCGAGGGTGCCAATCTGGCCATCGGGCCCATTGAAGACGCCAACCACAAATCCATCGGGGCTGGGACCATGGGGTTCGGCCATACGGCCATCGCCTCCTCACCCATTGACATTAACCTGGCCAAGCAGATCAATATCTTGTTGGAAAACCTGGGTATGCCCCTGAGCCGGGTGATCATCGACCCCACCACCGGCGGGTTGGGGTACGGGATGGAATACTCCTACTCGGTCATGGAACGGATCAAGCTAGCGGCGTTGACTTTCGGCGACGACAAACTTCAACTCCCGCTGTACAACAATCTGGCCTTTGAGGTCTGGAAGTGCAAAGAAGCCAAGATGCCGGTGGATGAAAATCCCCTGCTCGGGGATCCGGAGCGTCGGGGCGTGCTCATGGAGAGTGTGGCTGCAGTCTCCTATCTGATGGCTGGATCCAATGTCCTGACCCTGCGTCATCCGGAATCTGTGCGTTTGGTCCGATCCTTCATTCAGTTAATGGTCGAAGGGGGAAAGGCGGATCAGGTGGGAGAAGTGAACAAGCTGCTGGACGAGCCGGAAATTGACTACCTGTCCATGTCCCCGGAAGTGGACCTGACCATTGAAGAGGAAAAAAAGCCGGCCGCTCCCAAGAAGGAAGAGAAACCAAAAGCCGAGGCCAAGCCTGAAGCCAAGCCGGAACCCAAAGCCGAAGCCAAGCCGGAACCTAAGACTGAAGCCAAGCCGGAACCCAAGGCCGAGGAAAAACCGGCTGCTGAAGCCAAACCAGAAGCAGCCTCCGCTGCCCAACCTTCCGAGCCTTCGCCTGCCGCAGCACCAGCTGTGGATGAGGCCAAGATCCGGGCCGAAATAGAAGCTAAGGTACGCAAAGAAATGGAAGACACGGCCAAGGCCGAGGAGGAGGCCAAGGCCAAGGCCGAACAGGCCAAGAAAGAAGCTGAAGAAAAGGCCAGACAGGAAGCGGAAGAAAAAGCCAGAAAGCTGGAGCAGGATGCCCAGGAGATCCGGAACAAAGTGGCCAAGGCCAAGGCCTCTCCTGCTCAGGAGGGAGAGAAAAAGGCCGAGCCTGTGCCCGAGTCGGTCACCGAACGTATCGTCACCATGCTCGACCGTTTCCATCGACGAGCGGCCTAATTGATGAGAGGGCGTCACCAGAGCAAAGGATAAATATCGCATAAAGGAGTGAACTATGTCCAAACTCGTAGCCTTTGCGGCCATTCAAGGCGGCTACAATATCGTGTCCAAGGCAGATGGCCAGCTCAAGCGGGCCTTGGAGACATATGAAGCCAGTACCAAGATAGGCTTTCCCAATACAGCCTACTACCTCCCGGTTATCTATTCATTGAGCGGGATCAAATGTGAAACGTTGGAAGATTTGCAAAAACCGATGGACTTTGCCCGCAAGTTGCTTCCTCCGCATATAAAAAGTGTCAATCATATCCCTTACTTGGGGTCATTGTTGGACGCAGGCATGGCTGCCCTGTTTTCCTTCGAAGTCCAAGAAGCCCTGCGATATCTGTATGAGCCGGATTTTTATCTGCCCACAGCGGAAGAGATTGATGAAGACAACAACAAGATCTGGCTGGGTGCTGCCGACGACGTGATCATGCGCAAGCGGGGGGTGGAGTTCGTTGATGGATCAGCCCCCGGATTTGCGGCCATTGTAGGTGCGGCCCCGGATGCGGAGACGGCGAAGATGATTGTTGAGGAATATCAACAAAAGAACCTGTACATCTTCCTGGCCGCAAATCAGAACGGAACGACCTGCGCTGAGCAACTTCTGGAAGCCGGGGTGCAGATCGGGTGGAATACCCGCATCGTCCCCTTTGGGCCGGACATTTCTTCGGCCGTCTTTGCCTTGGGTTTTGCCAATCGGGCCGCTCTGGCCTTTGGCGGGGTTGAACCCGGGGACTTCAAGCGGATTCTCATGTACAATAAGAATCGGATCTTTGCCTTTGTCAACGCCCTGGGCGAAGTGAATGCGGAATGGGCCGCAGCTGCAGCTGGTGCGGTTAACTGGGGTTTCCCGACCATTGCCGATACGGACATCCCAGAGATCCTGCCCACCGGTGTGTGCACCTATGAACACGTGGTGGCCAATGTGCCCCACGAAGAAATCGCCCAAAAATCCATTGAAATCCGGGGGCTGAAAGTATCGGTATCCAAGATAGACATTCCTTGCGCCTTTGGTCCGGCCTATGAGGGCGAGCGGGTGCGCAAGGCCGATCTGTATGCCCAGTGCGGGGGCGGAAAGACGCAGTGCACCGAGTTGACCAAGATGGCGGACATGAATGCCATTGAGGACGGAAAAGTGGAGGTCGTCGGCCCTGAACTCAATGAGGTCCAGGAAGGCGGCACATTCCCGCTGGGCATTTATGCCCAGGTGGCCGGCCGGGAGATGCAGGACGACTTTGAGCCCATCCTGGAACGTCAGATTCACCACCTGGTGAACTATATTCAAGGGGTAATGCACATCGGACAGCGGGACATATCCTGGGTCCGGATAAGCAAGGCGGCCGTGGAAAAGGGTTTTACCCTCAAAGACATCGGGGTGGTCTTGCACGCCAAGTTCCATCAGGACTTCGGCAAGATCCTGGATAAAGTTCAGGTCACCTTGTATACCAAGAAGGAGGATGTGGAAAAGCTCACCGAACGAGCCCGGGGCGAATACAAGACTCGGGACGAGCGGGTGGAAAACATGCGGGACGAGGATGTGGAAACGTACTATTCCTGCACCTTGTGCCAATCCTTTGCTCCCAACCACGTATGTACGGTCAGCCCGGAACGGACCGGGCTGTGCGGGGCTTACAACTGGATGGACTGCAAGGCCTCTTTTGAGATCAATCCCACCGGTCCCAACCAGCCTATTGAAAAAGGCGAATGTCTGGATCAAAGGTACGGGCAATGGAAAGGGGTGAACGACTTCGTGTACAAGGCCTCCAAAGGCGGGATCGATCATTACAACTTCTATTCCATTGTCTTTGACCCCATGACCACTTGCGGGTGCTGCGAATGCGTTGCAGCCGTCCTGCCCCAATCCAACGGGGTGATGACCGTGAATCGGGATTACCAGGGAGATACCCCCTGCGGGATGTCTTTCACCACTCTGGCCGGAACCATTGGTGGCGGGGCAGCCTCCCCGGGATTTGTCGGACACTCCAAATTCAACATCACCCAGCGCAAGTTCGTACGCGGTGACGGCCCGTATGAGGAAGATGAGCACGCCGGCTTGCTCCGACTGGTCTGGATGCCCAAGATGCTCAAGGAAGAAGTCAAAGAGCGCTTTGAACAGCGAGCCAAAGAACTGGGTGTCCCCGACCTCCTGGATCGGGTAGCGGATGAAAGCGTGGGCACCACCGAGGACGAGATCCTTCCCTTCCTCAAGGAGAAGAAACACCCGGCCATGGAAATGGAATCGATTATGGGCGGGTAAGGAATTGAAAAGAGGCACAAGGCTGGTGACTCCAGCCCTGTGCCTCTTCTGATAGGTTTTGAGTGCTGTAGAGACGTGCGCTGATTGGTGTTGACGATTGCTACAGAAAAGGAGCGCGATATGGGTCTGACAGGAATTCAAATTTTTAAGATGCTCCCGCAGACCAACTGCAAGGAGTGTGGGGCGGCAACATGTCTGGCCTTTGCCATGAATTTGGCCGCGGGAAAGGCTGAGCTGGATGCCTGCCCCTATGTATCTGACGAAGCAAGGGAAAAATTGGCAGAGGCCTCCGCCCCCCCTATTCGCCCGGTGAAGGTGGGCAAGGGAGTGAGGGGTCGGACCCTCGGCGGGGAAACCGTCGAGTTTCGGCACGAAAAGACCTTTTTCAATCAGCCGGCCTTGGCGGCCATGATCGGATCCGACATCGGCGAGGATGAGCTGCAGACCAAGCTGAAGAAATGGAATGCCTTTCAATACGACCGGGTAGGGTTCAACTTGCGCCCGGAGTTCGTGGCCTTGAAAGATGTCAATCAAGACAAGGATGCCTTTGCGGCCAAGGCCAAATATGTGGCCGAACAGTCCGAATTCAACCTGGTGCTCATGAGTGAGGACAAGGACGTGATGCAGGCTGGAATCGAGGCCTGTAAGTTTAAACGTCCCTTGCTCTATGCGGCCACCGAGAGCAATGTGGATGACTTCGGTCAGTTGGCCAAAGACAATGAACTGCCCCTGGCGGTCAAGGCCGACTCCGTGGACAAGGTGGCCGAATTGACGGATAAGCTCATGGGCCTGGGCTTGAAAGATTTGGTCGTTGATCCTGGAAGCCGAGAAGTGAAACAGGCCTTTGAAGATATGGTGGGTATGCGCAGGGCAGCCTTACGCTCCAAAAATCGCTCCGTAGGGTTTCCGACCATTGCTTTTCCTTGCGAGATGGCTTCCAATCTGGATACAGAAGCTCTGGTCGGAGCTATGTATGTGGCCAAATACGGTTCTTTGCTCGTCTTTTCCGACTTCACCGCCGAACTCCTCTTTCCCCTCCTCTTGGAACGACTGAATATATTCACCGACCCGCAGCGGCCGATGACCGTGACCGAGGGGATCTATGAGATCGGCAAACCGGATGAAAATTCTCCGATCCTGGTCACCACCAATTTCGCCTTGACCTATTTCATAGTGGCCGGAGAGATTGAAGGCAGCAAAGTGCCCAGCTGGCTGTTGATCAAAGATTCCGAAGGATTGTCAGTGCTTACCGCTTGGGCGGCTGGAAAGTTCGCCGGCGATGATGTGGGCATGTTCGTCAAAAAGTGCGGCATTGCGGATAAAGTCAAAAACAAAGAATTGATTATCCCCGGTTATGCCGCGGCCATCGTTGGTGAAATCGAAGAAGAACTCCCGGACTGGACCGTGACAGTGGGCCCTCGGGAAGCAGCTCATATCCCAGCCTTTTTAAAGAACAAGAAGAAATAGAAGAGAGCAAACACCCCTCTGGGCTGGAGCCCAGAGGGGTGTTGACTTGGATTACGTTTGCCGCAATGGGTGGAAGGGAAGATGATGAGTCCATCCTCCATCCAGTCCAAGGAATATACAAACATAAAGGGAAGCGAGGTTGTCCATGGGCATGTTGTGTTTCGGTGAGAGCTTGAACGTGATGGGCACCAAGATTGGAAGGGCCTTCAAAGAGATGGATCCCAAGCCCATCCAGGAAGAGGCTCTGTTCCAAAAAGAAAAGGGCATGGATTATATTGATATCAATCTGGGGCCAGCCAAGAAGACCGGGGTCGAGCTCATGCCCTGGGTGGTGGAGACGGTGCAAGAGGTTGTGGACCTGCCTTTGCTGCTGGACACATCCAATATTGACGCCATTGAGGCCGGCCTGAAGGTGTGTAAACAGACCCCGATCATCAACTCCATTATGTGTCGCCCGGAACGGTATGAGAAGATGCTCCCCCTGGCCGTGGAATACAATGCCGACTTTGTGGCCCTGATGTGGGGGCCGGAAGGCCTGCCCAGAGACGAGAATGAACGGGCCGCCCTGGCTGTGGAGTTGATCACCGTGGCTAATGAGATGGGCATCCCCAATGAGAAGATCTGGGTGGACGGAATTGTAACCCCGATCAATGTGCAGCAGGAACATGCCATGGGTATACTCAAGTTCTACGAAATGATGCCGGATATTGCTCCGGGCTCCAAATCCACCTGCGGTTTGTCCAATATCTCCAATGGAGCGCCCGATCATTTGCGGGACATCCTGAATCAGGTGTATGCCGTGATGCTCAAGAAGGTGGGCATGGCCTCCATTATCTCCGATCCCAGGGACGATACCTTGACGGCCATAGCCAAAGATCAGCGCAAGGATCTGGAAGAAGTTATCTATGCCATGATGGACGGCAACGAGCCGGATTTGAACAGCCTGTCCAAGGATATGGTGGACGTGGCCAAGACCACCAAAGTCCTCATGGGCCGGTCCCTATACTCCGACTCCTGGCTGGAGCTGTAAAAAATCAGGCCTCCTCAAAGATGCAGGCCGGGAACATTATGTGTTCTCCCTGCCGGACCAGAGCCCACACATCAGATGGGCAAAAAGCCATAAAAAAGCCCCGGCATGCCGGGGCTTTTTTATGGCTTTTTGCGGTGTTTCTTTTTCAGGTTTTGCAGCCACTGATTGAGTCTAGGTTCATGACCTTGATCTTTGGGTTGATAGTAGGATCTGTTGTGCACTTCCTGGGGCAGATAGTCCTGTTCCACCCAGGCCCCGGGGTAGGCGTGGGGATATTTATATCCCTTCCCGTATCCCCATTTTTTGTGCAGAGAAGTCGATGGATTGCGCAGATGAAGGGGCACGGGCTTGAGCCCGTGATCCCGAATTTCTTGCTTGGCTGCCAGGTACCCTGCATAGGCGGAATTACTCTTGGGGGCCAAGGCCAGATAGCAGACAGTTTCCGCAAGGGGGATGAAACCTTCGGGCATACCCACAAAATCTACAGCCTGGAAACATGAGATTGCCAAAGGCAAGGCCTGGGGATCGGCTAAACCGACGTCTTCGGAAGCGGACAATATGAGTCGGCGGCAGATGAAGCGGGGATCTTCGCCGCCATCAATCATGGCCGCCAAATAATACAGAGCAGCATCCGGATCGCTGCCCCGAATGGCTTTAATCAAGGCGGAAGCCAAGGTGTAATGGCTGTCTCCGTCCCGATCGCTGCGCTGCAGGATTTCCGGCAGGGCGGAGCGTAAGGCTTGTGGGTCTCGACTGGCGGCTGGCAATTCACTGATGTACTCGATGAGATTGAGTAATGTCCGGGCATCGCCATGACAGTTGTGAACCAAGAGCCGAACGCTTTCCTCAGGCAGGTCCAGGCTCATGGCGTGGAGACCCTTGGTCGCCAGTTCATGGAGTTCGTCCTCCTGCAAGGGGTGGAGGCGAAGGATGTGCAGTCTGGAAACCAGTTGGTTGGTAATGCTAAAAGACGGGTTCTCCGTGGTCGTGGCCAACAAGATCAAACGGCCGGACTCCAGCAAAGGGAGGAAGAAGTCCTGCTGGGCCTTGGAAAAACGGTGCAGCTCGTCCAGAATCAAGATCTCGATTCCGGTCAGTCTCTTGCGCAATGCGGCCAGGCCGATCTCCGGGGCGCTCACCCGGAGGTAAGGGCGGCTCAAGGCCTGGGCAACCAACAGGGCCAAGGAGGACTTCCCGCATCCTGGGGGCCCGAAAAACAGGAGACTGGAGGAAGTTTCGGACTGCAACAAAGAACGCAGGTGCGGCTGAATATGCTTTTGACCGATAAAATCCTGGAGCCGGGTAGGGCGGAGACGTTCGGCCAGTGGGGGGGTACGTGCGGTGGTGGAAGAGGGCATTGTAGGACCTTATCCGGATGGAGGGTACTTTTTCTCCGTGGACTGGGAGGATTCTGGCTGATCTTGTCTGGGCTGTCCATCGTCGGGTTCGTCCAGATCCAGACCGAGATCGTAGACCAAGGAGCTCAGGTCCAGAGATTCCTCATCCTGGTTTTCCTGCTCAGGGGGCTGGGATGATTTTGCTTGATCTTCCGGGCCAGGTCGGTCTGTTGCCTGGTAAGTGGCCAATTTGGACGGAGCTTGCCGGGGATCGGAAGGATTTTGAGGCTGTAAGAGCTCATCGAGTTCCGGGAAGTCGAGTTCGTTTTCTGTAAGATCAGGATCATTGGGTGTATATGCTTGGTTGTGGTCGCTTGGCCCTTCTTGCGCCCTGAGGGTTTCCCCATCTTGAGATAAAGACGGGGATCTGGATATGGGGGCAGCGGATTGGTTGGTTTCTGGTTTGGCTTGTGCAGGGGCGGACCAGCTTCCGGTTGTGTCTCCTGAGAAGGAGAATTCCGGTTCCTTCGGGCTGACTTGCCTTTGGTGTTTACCTTCCGGGGCTGAGGCCACCAGCCAATCGAGATTCAGGGCCTTTTTTTCCTGGGTCCACTCCCGACCGCATCGCGGGCAGGAAGGAAGATAATCAAAGCTGGTGTATTTGCAGTGGATGCAGAACATGGCTCTTAATTCTCTAATGATTTTATATTTCAGCGCCACCGCTGGCCCGGCACTCACTTGCAGTTGGAATGTTGCTGAAATGTACAAAAGGCCATCATGCAAGTGAGTGCCGGGCCGCCCTTGCCCTCAAGGGCAGGCCCTCTTTGTTTTGGAGCGAAGTTTTATAACTCCACGGACGTTGACGGATATTTGGCTACCTTGGTCCTGGATTTGCGGATGGCTTTGAAATCATCAATCAGATTGACCAGTTTGCCGTAGTATCGCCTGATTTGCAAACCGTAATCAGTGAGCTGGTCCTTGGGCGGCTGGATGTAATTTTTGTACACATACGGATCGTTGATGATTTTTTCGCCCAGATAGATGGCGTGTTCACTAATGGAATCAAAGTATTGAACCAAGTCAAATTTCAGCTCAGCCAGGATGCGGGTGGCCTGCTTGAGCATCTCCAAGTTATTCAGCTTGTGTCCTTTGTAGTGTTTGTTCTTAATATCTTCTAAAAACTTTATTTTTCTGGCCTGCTGGATATAGCTGTATTGTTCCCAGACTTCATGGTAGAGTTGGTGTAAATTTTGAAATTCTGCTTTCAAGGACGGATCAAGGAGATAATTATCTAAAACTTTGGTTACATTGGTATAGAATTCATCTGAGTAACTGATGATCCGGCGTTGATGCTTGCGGAGCCAGGCATACAAAAACTTAAGTCGCTTAATGTGGGTGTCCGTATTCTCAACGATCTCATTTCGCTTGTATTTGACTCGACCGGTATACTCACCCTTGACGATATCATTGAGGATCAGGGTCATCAGGCTGGTGTCTTTTATCAGGTTGACCGAGGAGGTGACCTCACCGGTCAATGGATGGATGATTTCCTGTTTGACAACAGATAACGCCCTTTCTTTGCGTACGTTCTGAGGGTCGTACTTGTGTTGGCGGTAATGAACGCGGAGGATGACCGCCGGTTCGTCGTTTTCCAGCAGAAATCCCCCCTTTCTGAGTATTCTCAATTGTTCTTTCTGGCTCTTGGCCACTGAGACCAAGGCGATTTTATCCAGCTGCGGGTACAGGGAATTGGAAGTCAGCGAAGAGAGGGTAGTTAAGGTGCGGTCGCTTTGACCCAGAACCCGGATAAGAAAGTCCTCGCCCATCTTAAACAAACGACGAGAAAAGAGAGCCGCGGATGTTCTGCGTTCCGAGGTGATGGGAAAGCCGTAAAGCTCCATCAGATACTGATAGACAAAGGGCCGATTCAATTCATAGATGCGGTTGTCACCGGGCTTGAACCGACCGATGCGCAGGCCAAAGCGCTTGAGCTCAGAATCCAAGTCAGAGGGAATGGAGGCGTAAATTCCGGATGTGTAGAAATCCCCTGCCGAGTTCTTGGCCATGACGTGGCCGCGGTCCATATGCAAAATATAGGGGAGTATACTGGGATAGGAGAGCAGATCGGTCACCCTGTGCCGGTCGAAGGTGGCTTTGAACTTGTCTTGGTGGACTTTGGGCAGGCGGCTTAAGAAGACATCATGATTTTGTTGAATGATAGCCGGCTCAAATGGGGAGGCCGGGCCGCTGCTGGAGGTGAAGGCGTCTTCAACGCAGTGCAGGATGTCGAACTGAAAGACTTCCTGAAAATAGTCAATAGGCCGGTCAAAGACGGCCAGGCTGAATCCAGGCAAATCTTGATATTCGTAGAGATTGGATTCAAAAGAGGGCAACAGTTCCTGGGGGGAAACCAGAGGATAGTCGGCAACAGACATGTAGGGACGCAACAAGCAGAGTTTGATGTGCACGAAGTCCAAAAATCGGCGCAGATTCTCCAGCGTGCTGATGGTCAGCGGGTGCCTGAGGGTGAAAGCGTCATGCCATGTTATATCCGGCACCTGGGTAAAAGCATCTTCCCAAACAAAGCTCATAGTGCAAATACTGTCCCTGATCTGCAGTTCATATGGAACACATTTTGCTTATATATTCTTTTGGAATAAAAATCAATGCTTCCAATAGCCAGAGGCCCAAGCCGCTGCTTGTTGACGAGGACCCTCAGAACCCTTATACTATAAGTTTATCAGATAAGTCTTGACCAGGTGGCTGCTTTTTTTTACCCTGCCACCTCTACCAGCCCTTGGGGGGCTGATTTTTTATTTCTCAAGGAGGAAATCGGGTCATGGAATATCAGGTTGAGGATATCTCGCCAGTTAAAAAACAGGTCACGGTGCACATCCCGGCTGAAGAAGTAAACGCAGCCTTGGGGGCTGCGGTCGCTTATTTCAAGAAAGATCTGAAGATGGACGGCTTTCGGCAAGGCAAGGTTCCCTCTTCGGTGGTGGAAAGCAAATTTAGAAATGAAATAACCGAACAAGCCACCAAAGATCTGTTCAACGTTCATTTTTCCCAGATCTTCGGTGAGCTGGGGCTGAATCCGGTGTCCGGCATCAATATGGATGGGGATGCGCAGCTGGAACGGGATCAGGATCTGAAATACAGCTTTCATTTTGAATATATCCCCGGACTTGATCTTCCGGAATACAACGGCTTGAAAACAACCCAGAAGAAGGTGAAAATAAGCGAAGAGATGATTGAGTCCGCATTGCAGAGGATCTTGTGGGATAACAGTACATTGGAACTGGTCAAAGAGGACCGTTCTCCAGTGGACGGGGATGTGGCGGTCATTGATTTTGTGGCCTATCAAGATGGAGAGGCCCTGAGCAACCTGCAAGCCCAGGGGTTCGAACTCCCTCTGGGTGAAGGACAGGCTCTGAAATCCTTTGAAGATATGGTTAAGGAACTTACCCCGGGGCAGAGCGGGCAAGGAAACGTGACCTTTCCGGAAGACTTTCTGAATAAAGATTTGGCTGGAAGCACGGTGACCATGCAGGTCACCTTAAACGTGATCAAAGAGCGCAAGCTTCCGGAAGTGGACGACAACCTCGCGGACAAGTTGGGTTTTAATAGTGTTGACCAGGTGCGGGAACATATCAAAAAGGCTTTTTCCGAGCGTATGGAAAAGATGGAAAAATCAGCGGCCCAAAAACGTCTTTTGGATCAAATTTTGGCTACAACCGATGTCCCGCTGCCCGAGTCCATGATCGATGCCCAAGTGAGTCGCATGTTGGAATCAAAGCGATCCAACTTGGAAAAACAGGGGAAAAGTCTGGACTCGGAAGGTGGGGAAGAGGCGGTTCGCCAGACCCTTCTCCCCGAGGCTGAGGAACTGGTCAAAGCGCATGTCCTTTTGTTGGATGTGGCCAAACGGGAGGGATTGACGGTCTCCAATGACGAAGTGGATGTCCATTTGTACCGCATGGCCATCAATTCCGGGCAAGATCCCCAGGAACTGAAAAAGTATTATGAACAAAACAACATGATGTTTGCCCTTCGGGACAGCTTGCTGGCAGACAAAGCCATGGACCGGATATACGAGAACGCAGTGATAGAGGAAGAGGAACCTGGACTCAGCGATGAAGACACCTCTGAGCAGGAAACAACGGTGGATTAGTGACTTTGCCCCTTGTGTGGGTAGCACCCGGATATAAAACAATGAGATTTAACACATGAAAGATAGAGAAAATATGGCCAATATACCAATTGTCATTGAACATACAGGACGGGGCGAGCGGGCCTATGACATATATTCTCGCCTTTTGCGGGACAGAATTATCCTTTTGGGTACGCCCATTGACGACTATGTGGCCAATTTGCTTTGCGCCCAGCTCTTGTTTTTGGAATCCGAGGATCCAGAGAAAGAAATCAATTTCTACATCAACAGTCCTGGGGGATCGGTAACCGCCGGTCTGGCGGTCTACGATACCATGCAGTATATCTCCGCACCGGTTGCCACTTTGTGCCTGGGGCAGGCGGCCAGCATGGCTGCGGTCCTTTTGGCCGCCGGAACAACTGGGATGCGTTACGCCTTACCCCATAGCCGGATCCTTCTGCACCAAGTAATGGGTGGCTTTCAGGGCCAGGCCTCGGATATTGACATTCAGGCCAGAGAAATTATTCGTATGAAAGGAATGCTCAACGAGATTTTGGCTACACATACGGGTCAGAACTTGAGCAAGGTGGAGCAGGACACGGACCGCGATTATTTCATGAGCGCAGACGAGGCGAAAGACTACGGAGTCATAGATCAAAGTCTCTCCTCCCGAAAGGAGGGCCCCGGCAAATAAAAATATGCCCCGGCTCTGGAAACCGGAGAGACTTTCATCCACGGCCGACAGGGCCTAAAGAAGAGCTCAGGTAGGAATATGAAACAAGATAAAGAGAAGACTCCTGAACTATGCTGCACATTTTGCGGTAAGAGTCAGGACTCGGTCCAAAGGCTTATAGCAGGACCGGATGTGTACATTTGTGATGAATGCGTCGCCTTATGCAACGACATCCTGACCCAGGACAAGATCAGCGAGGAGACGAGCGAAGGGCGCCTTTTGCCTCCGAGTGATCTCAAAAAATCCTTGGACGACTATATCGTCGGTCAGGAACAGGCCAAACGGGTTTTGTCCGTTGCCGTGTACAACCACTACAAACGGGTGCACTATCACGATAGGACCTCCAAGGATGTCCAGTTGGATAAGAGTAATATCTTGCTCATCGGTCCTACCGGGACCGGTAAGACCTTGATGGCTCAGACCCTGGCCAGGGTCTTGCAGGTTCCCTTCGCGCTGGCCGATGCCACGACTTTGACTGAGGCCGGATACGTAGGGGAGGATGTGGAGAACATTCTGGTTCAGCTTTTGCAAAATGCCGACTACGATCTGGAGGCGGCTTCCAAAGGCATTGTGTACATCGATGAGATCGACAAAATCTCGCGTAAGGCGGACAGTGCCTCCATCACCCGAGATGTGTCTGGTGAAGGTGTGCAACAGGCCTTACTTAAAATAATCGAGGGAACTGAGGCCAATATCCCGCCCAAGGGAGGACGAAAGCACCCTCAGCAGGAATATATCCGCCTGGATACATCCAATATTCTATTCATTATGGGTGGGGCCTTTGTCGGCCTGGATACGATTATCAAGCAGCGGACCCAAGGCAGCGCTATGGGCTTTGGGGCGGAAGTGAGTTCCAAAAAGGAGAGCGATCTTGGCCAGTTGTTGCGTATGAACCAACCTCAGGATCTCATTAAGTATGGGCTCATTCCGGAGTTTGTGGGCCGTATCCCGGTAGTCACCGCATTGGATGAACTGGATGAAGAGGATTTGGTACATATATTAAGCGAGCCCAAAAATGCTTTGGTCAAGCAATATCATAAGCTGTTCGAGCTTGATAATGTCAATTTACGTTTTACGCACAACGCCTTAAAGGCCATTGCCCATAAGGCCATGGAACGTAAAACCGGAGCCAGGGGTCTGCGCAGCGTGATGGAAACCATTATGCTCGATATTATGTACAAACTCCCGTCCATGCAAGCGGTTCAGGAGTGCGTTATCAACCGGGCCGTTGTCGAAGACGGCAAGGATCCCTTGATATTTTACCAACAAGAAGCAAAAAGCGCGTAAATTGACTCTTGACATTTCCGGGCCGCCCAAGGGCGGCCCGGATGGGTATGCATATTCCAGTTCTGCTCACCTTTGTTCAAGCCTTTCATTGAGGACCAAGCCCCTTTCCAGGCAACGGCGGTTCATACCGTTGAGCGATGCGAGTTTTCACCATAAGAACGTACGTGCATATATTCGGTTGGAGGAACCATGAAGGAAGATACATATTATATCTCAGGCCAAGATAACGAAATGACTCAGTTGCCTTTGATGACCCTTCGGGACGTGGTCATGTTTCCAAGGGCCATCATTCCCCTGTATGTCGGTCGGCAAGCGTCGATTAAGGCCGTAGAGAAGGCCTTGGCTGATTACAACAAAAAGATATTTTTGGTCACCCAACGCAACCCGGAAGACGAAAAACCTCAACAGGCCGACCTGTTCCAGGTAGGGGTGATCTGCAAGATCCTGCAACTTTTGCGCCTGCCGGATGGGACGATCAAGGTCCTGTTCGAAGGTCGGGACCGGGCCACTTGGGAAGGGGATGATCCCTTGTTCGATGAGCAAGGCGATTTTCCCATTGTATCCGCCCAGGCTCTGGATGAAGAGATTTCCACCGGAGCGGAGGTAGATACTTTAGTGGGCATGGTCCACGAGGCTGTGGCTACCTTTGGCCAGAAGAACAAAAATCTGTCCCAGGAGACCATCAAGGCCATTACCGGAATCCACGATCCCGGACACTTGGCAGATATGATCATCCCCCACCTCAAAGTGGAGTTCAGCCAGAAACAGGAGGCCCTGGAACAGCTCAATCCCTATACCCGCTTAGAACTGGTCTACGGTCTGCTTCTCTCCCAGATTGAACACTCCGAGGTGGAAGAGAAGATCAATGAGCGGGTCAAGGAGCAAATTGAGCAGAACCAAAAACAATATTATTTAAACGAACAGCTCAAGGCCATCCACAAGGAAATGGGCGAGGAGCAGGAGTCCGGAGCAGAGTTGGATGAGCTCTTGGAACGGCTTGAGGCCAAAGACATGCCCGAAGAGGCCAAAGAGAAGACCAAACGGGAGATGCAAAAACTCAAGCATATTCCACCCTCTTCGGCCGAATACACCGTGATCCGCAATTATGTGGACTGCATCTTGGATCTGCCCTGGAATGTGATCAAGAAAACCGATCTGGATATCGATGCGGCCACCAAGATCCTGGATGAAGATCACTATGGACTGGAAAAGCCCAAGGAGCGCATCCTGGAATTTTTGGCCGTGCAGAAGCTGGTGGAAAAGATCTCCGGACAGATTTTATGCTTTGTTGGCCCTCCCGGGGTGGGCAAGACCTCTCTGGCCAAATCCATCGCCCGGGCCATGGACAAGGAGTTTGTCCGTCTCTCCCTGGGCGGAGTGCGGGACGAGGCCGAGATTCGCGGGCATCGCCGGACCTATGTCGGGGCCTTGCCCGGAAAGATCATTCAGGCCTTGAAGCGTAAGGAATACAACAATCCGGTCATGTGCCTGGACGAAGTGGACAAGATGAGTACCGACTTCCGGGGCGATCCGTCTTCCGCCCTGCTGGAGGTCCTGGATCCGGAACAAAACTACGCCTTCAGCGATCACTATCTGGACATGGACTACGATCTGTCCAACGTCTTTTTTATCACCACAGCCAATACCCTGCAGACCATTCCCTGGGCCTTACGGGACAGAATGGAGATCATCCAGATCCCCGGCTACCTGGAAACGGAAAAGATGCACATCGCCAAGTGGTTTCTGCTGCCCAAGCAGATCGCCAAACACGGACTCCAGGCCGATCACGTCCACGTCTCGGACCAGGCCATCCAAGAAGTTATCCGACATTATACCCGGGAGTCCGGGGTGCGCAACCTGGAACGGGAGTTGGCCTCCATCTGCCGCAAGCTGGCCAAACGAGTGGTCCAGGAGAAAAAGACGAGCCAATCCGTGCAGGTGAACAAGAAATCCGTGGGCAACTTGTTGGGGGTTCCCCAGTACCGCTACGGTGAACGGGAAGAAAAGGCCCAGGTTGGGCTGGGTACCGGCTTGGCCTGGACCGAAATGGGCGGCGAGTTACTGATGATTGAAGTGGCCCTGATGTCCGGGACCGGAAAGATCGAAGTCACCGGCAAGATCGGGGACGTCATGCAGGAGTCGGCCAAGGCGGCCTTAAGCTATGTGCGTTCCCGCTCTGATCTCTTTGGGCTCAAGGCTGAGTTTTACAAAGAAGTGGATATCCACATTCATATCCCGGAAGGAGCCACCCCTAAGGATGGGCCGTCGGCCGGGATCACCATGGGCACGGCCCTGGTCTCTGCTTTGCTCAACATGCCGGTGAACAATGACCTGGCCATGACCGGAGAGATCACATTGCGCGGACGGGTCCTGCCCATCGGCGGCCTGCGCGAAAAACTCCTGGCCGCGCATCGGGGGTTGATCTCCAAGGTGATCATCCCCAAAGACAACAGCAAGGACCTCAAAGAAGTTCCCCAGGCCATCCTCAAAGATCTGGAGATAGTGGAAGTGGAGCATATGGATGATGTTCTGCCCCAGGCCTTGGTCAATGTGCAGCCCAAGGAGATCTTTTGCGGTCAGCCCCGGGGCGTATCTCTGGTCCAGAGTTTGCGCCAGGAACAGAATCGACCCCAACCCCAATAAAAAATAGCCCCTGCTTCGGCGGGGGCTTTTTTTATCTGAAATTGTTGACAAGAAGAAGCAGAAACAAAAAGCCCTGTAAGGGTCTTGCCTAATGGTTGTCAACTTGCTACATTTCAATAGTTTGTCCATTATTTCAAACCAGGAGGAGACCGATGAAACGATTGATCTCACTGTGTATCGGGCTGGTCTGTGTTCTGGCTCTGGCCGGAGGGGTGCAGGCCAAGACCATGAAGTTGGCTATGGATGCGGATCCGGTTTCCCTGGATCCCCAGGTCCAGCTTTCCGGGGGCATGCTCCAGTATTCGCATATGGTCTTTGACCCCTTGATCCGCTGGACCCAGGATATGGACTTTGAACCTCGGCTGGCCAAATCCTGGGAGCGGCTGGACGAGACCACGGTCCGGTTTTATTTGCGTGAAGGGGTCACCTTTCACAGCGGCAACCCCTTTACTGCCCAGGATGTGGTCTGGACCGTGGACCGCCTCAAGCGCAGCCAGGACTTCAAGGGACTCTTCGAGCCCTTTGTCGGGGCTGAGGCAGTGGACAGTCATACCGTGGATTTGATCACCAAAAAGCCCTATCCCTTGCTCTTGAACATGGCCACCTATATCTTCCCCATGGACAGCGAGTTCTACACCGGAACCGACGAAGAGGGAAAACCCAAGGACGCCATTGTCAAGACCGGGTATTCCTTTGCCAATACCCATGAATCGGGAACCGGCAAGTACATGGTTACCGAACGGCAACAAGGGGTGCGGGTGGTTTTTGAGGAGTATGAAAACTATTGGGATACCGAATCTCCGGGCAATATCGACAAGATTGTGTTCACCCCCATCAAAAAGGACGCCACTCGGGTAGCCGCCCTGCTGTCCGGGGATGTGGACTTCATCATGCCTGTACCTCCCCAGGACTACAATCGGATCAGCAAGAGTAAAGGGATCAAGCTGGTCACCCTGCCTGGAAGCCGGATTATTACCTTCCAGTTAAACCAGAAGCGCAGGCCGGAGTTTGAAAACCGTAAAGTACGCCAGGCCATTGTCCATGCAGTGAATAATGAAGGCATTGCGGACAAGATCATGAAGGGCAAGGCCACAGCTGCTGCGCAGCAGGCTCCGGAAGGCTACCTGGGATATGTCGAGGAGCTCAGCCCCCGTTATGACCTGCAAAAGGCCAAGGATCTCATGGATGAGGCAGGGTATGCCGACGGATTCGAGTGTACCATGATCGCCCCCAACAACCGGTATGTGAATGACGAAAAGATCGCCGAGGCCGTGGTTTCCATGCTGGGCAGGATTGGGATCAAGGTCAATCTGAAGACCATGCCCAAGGCCCAGTACTGGGATCAGTTCGACGACCAGGTGGCCGATATTCAGATGATCGGCTGGCATCCGGATACCGAGGACTCGGCTAATTATACCGAGTTTCTGCTTATGTGTCCGAACAAGGAAACCGGCTACGGACAGTACAACAGCGGCAACTACTGCAATCCCAAAGTGGATGAACTGATCATGAAATGTCAGAGTGAAACCGACCGGGAGAAGCGGGCCGAAATGCTCAAACAAGTGGAGCGCATCCTGTACAAAGATGCGGCATTCGTCCCTCTGCACTGGCAGCACCTGTCCTGGGCCGGAAAAGAAAGCCTGGACATCAAGCCCATTGTCAACGTCATGAACTTCCCCTATTTCGGGGACCTGGTAATGAACTAGCCGGGACTTGATCTTAGCCTCTGATATGATGTAAGGCAGGTTCACCAGCCAGGTGGATCTGCCTTTTTACGTTGCAGTCCCGCCTCTGGCGGGACCCTCGGCCAGTCTGAAATATTTTTTTGTCCCAAGGTGGGCAAATTTATCATAAATGAAGCATTCCAAGAGAACCGTGATTGATTCAAAATTGAGTGGATAATAACCTATGTTTGCCTTTATCCTGCGTCGGATCCTGCAGGCCCTCCTGGTCATGTTCGTGATTAGCGTGATCGGTTTTGCCATCAAGCACAATGTGGGTGATCCGGTCCGCCAGATTACCGGCATCTCGGTCTCAGAGGCCGAGCGAGAGAGCTTTCGGGACGAGTTGGGACTCAACGACCCGGTCCCCATTCAGTTCGGTCGGTTTTTGAAGCAGGCCGTACGTGGAGATCTGGGAACCTCCTTTTTCTATAAACAGCCGGCCACCAAGGTTATTCTGTCCAAGGCCCCGGCCACCATCGAGTTGGTTTTGATCAGTGCGCTGATCATCGTCGGTCTGTCCATTCCCTTGGGCATTTTTTCAGCCATAAAGCCCAGGCATGTCTTTTCCAGATTCATCATGGGGATCAGTATTGTCGGAGTGTCCATTCCCGTCTTCTTGACCGCCATTATGGGCATTTACCTCTTTTCCGTCCAGCTGGGCTGGCTGCCCTCCTTCGGCCGGGGGGCCACTGTTAATGTGGGGGGATGGCATACCGGACTTTTGACCCTGGACGGTTGGCTGCATCTCATCCTGCCCAGCATATCTCTATCTTCCATCATGCTTCCCCTGTTCATTCGCCTCATCCGCGCGGAGATGATGGAGGTCCTGGAGACGGAATACATCAAGTACGCCTGGGCCAAGGGGCTGAACAAATATCGGATCTGGTTCGTACACGCCTTTAAGAACACCCTCTTGCCGGTGATCACTGTGGGTGGGGTACAGTTGGGGATTACCATCGCCTTCACCATCTTGACCGAGACGGTCTTTCAGTGGCAGGGGCTGGGCTTTTTGTTCATGGAGGCGGTGGAGCGTTCGGATACCTCCCTCCTGGTCGCCTACCTCATGTTCGTGGGTCTGGTCATGGTGGTAGTCAATACCGTGGTGGACATCATCTACGGCGTGGTCAATCCCACTGTTCGCATAACGGGGGCCAAATGAAACGGCAGTGGCTGCGGTTTAAGGATTCTTATCTGTGGTACAGTTTTAAGCGGGACAAGGTGGCCATTGTCAGCTGTGCCGTTTTTGTCTTTCTCTTTGTCTGCGCCATGCTGGCTCCCTGGATTTCTCCTTACCACCCGTACGATCCGGCCAATATCGACATCATGGCTTCCGAGATTCCGCCCATGTGGATGGATGGAGGGACATCCGATTATATCATGGGCACGGACGCTCAAGGCCGGGATCTCTTGTCCACCATGATTTACGGCATGCGCATCTCCATCACCATTGGCATTTTCGCCGTCTTGCTGCAGGCCTTTTTGGGCATCGTCATTGGGCTTATATCCGGCTATTTCGGGGGCAGGCTGGATTCTTTCTTCATGCGCATGGCCGATGTGCAGCTCTCCTTTTCCTATCTCATGGTGGCCATATTCATCAGTGCCGTGCTTCAGGCGGCCATAGGGGTGGGGCGGTTCGGGGAGATCGCGGTCCCCTTTTTGATCATCGTCATCGGCCTGGCCCAATGGCCCCAGTATGCCCGAACGGTGCGGGCTTCGGTCCTGGCGGAGAAGAAAAAAGAGTACGTGGAAGCGGCCCGGGTGGCCGGGTTCAATGCCCAGCGCATCATGTGGCGGCACATCCTGCCCAACTGTATGTCCCCCATTCTGGTCCTGTCCACCATCCAGGTGGCCAATGCGGTGATGAGCGAGGCTGCTCTGTCCTTCCTGGGCCTGGGTATGCCGGTGACCAGACCGTCCCTGGGCTCCCTGATCAACTCCGGCTTTGAATATATCTTCAGCGGTTCCTGGTGGATTACGGCTTTTCCTGGAATCCTTCTGGTCATTCTGGTCCTGGCCGTGAATCTGCTGGGGGATTTCCTCCGGGATGTATTAAATCCCAAGCTGTACAAGGCCTGATATGCGGTCTGGATATTTCTGACGTGCCGGAGATCCCGGCAGGGGCTGCGCTCGTATGAAATATTTTTATACTTGATCAAGCTGGCAGCTTTACTAATAACAAATAACGAATAACAAGCCGTCTGCGGCTGCGCTGAACACTGAACACCGAACACTGAATACTCAAGACATCTGAACACCCTATTGCGGAGTTGTCATGTCAGACGCAAAGACCGGCCCTATACTCCTCGACGTCCAAGACCTGGTGGTCAATTTCGCCCTGCGGGGAGGGGATCTCACCGCCTTGAACGGGGTCAGCTTTTCCCTGGACAAGGGAGAACGCCTGGGGTTGGTGGGCGAAAGCGGTGCGGGTAAGTCAGTGGCCGGGTTCTCCATCATCAACCTCATCAGCAAGCCGGGGTATATCGCCGGAGGAAAGGTCCTGTTTAAGGGCCGGGAAATCAGCGCCCTGTCCTTTGAACAGTTGCGTCGGATTCGGGGAAACGGGATCAATATGGTCTTTCAGGACCCGATGATGACCTTGAATCCGGTGCTGACCATAGGGACCCAGATGATGGAGACCATCCAGGCCCATCAGGAGATCAGGGACAAGGAGGCGGAGGCCATGGCGGTAGAGAAGCTACGCCAGGTGCACATCCCCTCTCCGGAAAAACGCCTTACCCAATATCCCCACGAGTTCTCCGGGGGGATGCGCCAGCGGATCATTATTGCCATCTCCCTTTTGAACAATCCACAGCTGATTATCGCCGACGAGCCGACCACCGCCCTGGATGTGACCATCCAGGCCGAGATCATGGAACTGTTTTTGGAGCTCTGCAGCCAGCAGGACATGGGGCTTATTCTGATAACCCACGATCTGGCCGTGGTCTCGGAAACTACGGAGAAAATGGCCGTCATGTACGCCGGGCGGGTCGTGGAGCAGGGACCCACGGATGAGGTGATCAAAGATCCCCAACATCCCTACACCCAAGGGCTTATAGCTGCTTTGCCCCAGATAGAGCAGCGGGGGGCCAGGTTGAATCAGATCCCGGGGACCATGCCTACCCTGACCAGCATCCCTCCTGGATGTTCTTTCCATCCCCGCTGCCAGCTGGCGAGGGATCTCTGTTCCCTGCATACTCCGGAGCTTGCCCCGACCCAGGCCAGAGAGCGTCTGGTCGCCTGTCATCGTTTTCAACCCTAGCCGGCACGCACGGTCGTGATTATGGATCATTCACAGCACATGGATCCGGCATCCCTGGTATCTGCTTGCAACCTGTACAAGATATTCGATATCTCCGGTGGACTTTTGGACCAGCTGACTTGGCATCAAGGCCGCTTGCAGCGGGGAAAGACCCTGGTCAAGGCCATTACCAATGTCAGTTTTGAGATTAAGCCAGGGGAGACCTTGAGTGTGGTCGGGGAGAGCGGGTGCGGAAAATCCACTCTGGGCCGGACCGTGATCGGTCTGCATAAGCCAAACAGTGGGCAAGTCTTCTATAACCAAACGCGTATCGACACCTTAAGCCCCAAACAGATGCTCCCTTTTCGGCGCCGGATGCAGATGGTCTTTCAGGACCCCTACGCTTCCCTGAACCCCCGCAAGCGGGTGGTCCAGATCCTGGAGGAGCCCTTGACCTTCCATTTCCCCAAGATGTCCGCTGCAGAAAGAAAGGATCGTCTGCAGGAGGTCATGCTCCAGGTGGGGGGTGATCCGAAGTGGCTTGGTCGTCTGCCTCACGAGTTTTCCGGGGGCCAGAGGCAACGGATCAGCATTGCCCGAGCTCTGGTGGTTGATCCGGAGTTCATTGTGGCCGACGAGCCCATCTCTGCCCTGGACGTCTCCATTCAGGCTCAGATCTTAAATCTTATGCTCGACGCCCAGGAACAGCGAGGGTTGACCTATCTGTTCATCGCCCACGACCTTTCGGTGGTGGAGCATATCTCCACCCGGGTGGCGGTCATGTATCTGGGCACCATCTGCGAATTAGCCGAAACGGCCGATCTGTTCGCCAAACCCAGACACCCCTACACTCAGGCCCTCCTCTCGGCCATTCCCTGTCTGGGCCAGAAGAGAGAAGGGCATGTCAAGCTTCGGGGGGAGGTGCCCACCCCCATCAATCTTCCTCCGGGCTGCGTCTTCCATAGACGGTGCCGCTTTGCCCGGGACATTTGCCGCCAGGAGTTTCCGGAGCTCGTCTCTCAGACCGACGGTCGTTTACTGGCCTGCCATGGAGTACGGGAAGGGTGGGTGTGAGAGGACAGAGGACAGAGGACAGAGAGGTCAGAGGTCAGAAAAAAACGGCTTGTCGGATTGATCGAGTATGAAACTTGAGATTTTAGCCAAAGGCGACCCTGACACCTGAAACCTCAAGCTGAACACCGAACACTGAAACCTGAACACCCCATTCACCTTACACCTGAGAACAAAATCACCTTGATTCTCGAGGTTCTTCAAAAACTCCCCGGATTTCCCGATGCAGCTCGGCGAATGTGCCCGTTGCAATGTTTTCCCGCACCCGGCGCATGAGTTGTAAATAGTAGGCCAGGTTGTGCAGGGTGTTTAAGCGGTAGGCCAGAAGTTCCCGGGCAGTGTATAAGTGGCGCAGGTAGGCCCGGGAAAAGGTCCGGCAGGTGTAACAGTCGCAGGCAGGATCAAGGGCATTTTCGTCTGTTCTGAATTCTTGCCGCTTGATGTTTATCTTGCCCTGGCTGGTATACAGGGTCCCGTTCCGGGCGTTGCGGGTGGGCAGGACGCAATCGAACATATCCACCCCATGGGCTACCCCGTCCACCAAGTCCAGGGGTGTACCCACGCCCATGAGATAGCGGGGTTTGTCCCCTGGAAGCTGAGGTGCGGTGTGGGCCAGGATGTCCAACATGATCTCCTTGGGCTCTCCTACGCTCAAGCCCCCGATAGCCAAGCCGGAAAAAGGCAGGGCGGCGATTTCTTCCACCGAGCGGGTTCGCAGATCGGGGTAGAAACCGCCCTGAACAATGCCGAACACGAGCTGATTTCCGCTGCCCAAGGGATACGTCTGCAGGCTGCGTTTGGCCCAATCGGTGGTCAGGCCCACGGACTTGCGAGTGTCGTCCCAGTTGGTATCATAGGCCACGCACTCGTCCAGGACCATCATGATGTCCGAGCCGAGACTGACCTGAACGTCCATGACCCTCTCTGGAGTGAACCAGTGCCTGGACCCGTCGATGTGAGATGTGAATTCCACACCTTCCGAGGTAAGTTTGCGCAGGGCGGAGAGGCTAAAGACCTGGTATCCGCCGCTGTCGGTCAGGATGGGCCGATCCCAGCTGGCAAAGGAGTGCAGGCCGCCCAATTGGGCCACCAGCTCATGCCCTGGACGCAGGTAGAGATGGTAGGTGTTGCCCAGGATGATCTCCGCGCCTATATCCACCAGATCCTGGGGGCTTAAGCTCTTGACGCTGGCCTGGGTACCCACGGGCATAAAGGCCGGGGTTTGGATTTCTCCGTGGACCGTTTGCAACCGGCCCCGCCGGGCCGGGCCGTCGGTGTGAGTGATCTGGAATTGGCCTGCAGGCATGATATAAATGATTTTCCTTTGACTTAAAAAAAGAAGTTCAAAACAAAGAACAAATCCAAATCCAGATATCACAATGTCTTATTTTGAATATTATTTCTTATTCGAATTTCCGTGTCGTTGGATAATGGGTCAAGCCTGAAAAGAAAAGTTGATATTGTAAGTCGCCACACCCTGGACGGTACTTATAAGACACGGTACTAGGGCTTGCACTCAGCTAGGGCAAAGACAGTATCATTATTCCCAATGCTGATCATAGTCGCTTGGTGAGCAGATCCGATCCGGACCTCTACCCGGTCCACCTGCCTGGAAATCTGCTTGGAGAAGGCCATCCTCAATTCGCCCAACCGGGTATGATCCTCCTGGGACCGGTTCAGGGCGGTATCTATATAGTCCAGGTACACGGCGTGATTGACGTGGCCGTAGATGTCGAAGTCAGAGGCCCGGGTGGTTATGGGCACCGTGGTCTGGACCGGAAAATCGGTTCCCGGCTTCCACTTGGCCAAGTCCCAGTCCAAAGCCTGTGCAGACTCGATTTCATAGGCTTCGACCATTTCTCCGGGGATGCGTTTGAGCTGCTTAGCAGTCAGGTCATAGAGCAGCCAAAGGCTGGTGGCCGAAACCAGGACCCTTCCGTTCTTCCGGATCTCAAACTCGCGTAGGGCCCGAAACCCTTTGATCCCCTTGGACCAGGTGGTTACCAGCAGCTCCTGGCCGTAGATCGGCAGATGATGGATTTTGATCCCGATTTTGTGCATCATCCAGGCCAGCCCTTGACCGTGGAGCAGGTCTTTGGCAGGCAGGCCCACCAGGTCCGTGTGCCGAATGGCCGCTTCTTCCATGCGGCGGATGAGGGCCACCGGCTTGAGTTGAAAGGATTGGTCGACATCCAAGTAGGACAAGGTCCAGGGCTGCTCGACGCGCATAAGTGCTCCAGGTTCAGTCCCGCCGTTGGCGGGGACCTCCGGCAAATATGAAATATTTTTTGCCCCAAAGAGGGCAAAAAAAGGAGAAATTTTAATTAGTTATTAGTTGTGAAGCTTGAGGTTTTCGCCAGAGGCTTAAGAGATACTGTGAGTTTTCTGCGGACTGGTCAGGACATAAGCTATTCAGGAGTGAAAATCAAGGAAGGAGTTTTTTATGCACACGGCCGACGATCTGGCATCCATCCTGCGCCGTATCGACGGCAAAGGCTACAAGGCCTATAGAGATATCCAAGGGGAGTACGACTTGGGAACGTGCATTGTGCAGATAGACTATGTGCAGAGCGATCCCTTTGCCCCGCCCAGCCGTTTGCGGGTGACGGTGAGCCAGGAAAGGGCGGCCATTCCCGAAGAGTTGTTCGCTTCTCCCGTCCGCAAGGCAGCTGCCGAGGACTTTTTGACCCGCAGCTTTGCCCGGGCAATTGGAAAATTTCATCAGGCAGCCCGGGGAACAGGCAAGGCCCCGGTCTTGGGCATCGATCGTCCCGGTCAGGAGATCCTGCCCCGGACCTCCATGCAGATGGATGAAGCCAAGGTCCAGGCCAGGTTTGTCCTTGGTCTCCCGGCCCGGGGGCGGACCATTCTGGGCCGTCAAGCTGAGGACCTGCTGCTGAAGACCGTTCCCCGTCTGGCCCAGGACGCCCTGGTGGCGTCCAACCTGGATCTGGTTGCCATGGGCCGGCACGTGGAGATCTGTGAGGATCAGGAATTTCTCCGCCAGGCCCTGACCGGGCGGGGATTGGCCGCTTTTGTGGGGAACGGCGCTGTCCTGCCCCGGGAGAGCGGGATCAGCGATCGGCCCTTGGGGTTTGAGCAGGCGGTCCCTTTTGCTTCGCCCCAGGGTATGCAGGTCCAATTTCAGTTGCCCAACCAGGGCTTGGTTTCCGGCATGGGCATTCCACAGGGGGTGACCCTGATCGTGGGCGGGGGATACCACGGCAAGTCAACCTTGCTCCAAGCCCTGGAGCGCTCAGTATACAATCATGTTCCGGAAGACGGCCGGGAGCTGGTGGTTATAGATGGCAGTGCGGTCAAGATCCGGGCCGAGGACGGGCGGAGCGTGGCCGGGGTGGATATTGAGCCTTTTATCAGCCAACTGCCCATGGGCCGGGAGACCTCGGCATTCTCCTCGGATAACGCCAGTGGGAGTACATCCCAGGCGGCGAACATCATGGAAGCCCTGGAGGCAGGGAGTTCCCTGCTTCTTGTTGGATGAAGACACCTCGGCCACCAATTTCATGATTCGAGACAGCCGCATGCAACGCCTGGTGGCCAGGGAGTGTGAACCTATTACTCCGTTTATCGATCGGGTCCGGGAAATGCGTTCCCGGCTGGGGGTCTCTACCATCCTGGTTCTCGGCGGTTCCGGAGATTATCTGGATGTGGCCGATCAGGTCATCATGCTCAACAATTACCAGGTGGAGAATGTGACCCAAAGGGCCAGGGAGATCGCAGACAGTATTCAGACCAGCCGAAGCCTGGAAGTCGACACTCCGTTTGCTGCCGTAAGGGCACGGGGACCGGAGGCCAAGAGCTTTGACTTGGGCTCCCGGGATAAAGTAAAGAGTAAGGGGCTGGGGAGTATCCTTTTCGGTCGGGAGCACATTGATCTCTCCCAGGTGGAGCAGTTGGTGGACGTGAGCCAAACCCGAGCCCTGGCCGCAATATTTTGTAGTCTTCAGAAAAGAGTGCAGCCAGGAAAATCCATCCGCCAGGTCGTTGAAGAGCTTGTCCAGGAGGTGTATGCTCACGGCTTGGATATCCTTTCCCCTTCGGCCCACAAGCCGGTAGGCGACTTGGCTCTGCCCCGGAAGGAGGAGATATGCGCAGCCATCAACCGCTTGCGAACGCTTCGGGTGAAGACATTTGACCAGCAGGGTTGACCCCGGGCAGTAAGGTTTACATAGAACCAATATCAATACTTGTATCTATGGGTATACCCTTTCATAATGCCTATGCCGACTTTCCGGACCCGGCTCTGGATGAGGTGGGCGAACTCTTGGCCATCGGCGGTGACCTGGAACCGCAGCGTCTCCTAGCCGCTTACGCCAAGGGCATTTTTCCCTGGTACGATGAAACCAACCCCATCTTGTGGTGGTCGCCGGATCCCAGACTGATTCTCATTCCCACCCAGTTGCACATCTCCCGCCGACTGGGTCGATTTCTGGCCCAGAAGCGGCTGGCGGCCACAGTGAACATAAGCTGCCCTCAGGTGATTGAGCACTGTGCGCAGGTACCCAGGCGGGGTGTGAAGGGCACCTGGCTGGTCCAGGAAATGATTGAGGCCTATACCCGGCTCCACGAACTGGGGTATGTTCATTCCGTGGAGACCTGGCAGGAAGGAAAGTTGGTGGGCGGAATTTACGGTGTCTGCCTGGGCCGAGCCTTTTTCGGCGAATCCATGTTCCACTTGGTCAGCAATGCCTCCAAGGTAGCCTTGGTCCACCTGGTGAAGGTATTGAAAGCCCATGGTGTCCATTTTATGGATTGCCAACAGTCGACTACGCATTTGCTCAGCCTGGGGGCCAGGGAAGTACCCAGGCGGGAATTCCTGCGCAGGTTGCATCTGGCCCTGGAGGCTGGGCCGGTGTCTGCGGATACCTGGCGGGTCCGCAGGTTGGAGTAGAGTGATTGTTCAGATTTGCCGGAGGCAAAGCTGAAGATGTCAAATAGTATACAGCTCCTCCCCGGTCAGGACCTTGACCTTGTTTTGGAGCAAAACGTCGATAGCTTGGTCCGTGCGGTCGAAGCGGAAGATAAGTACGGCGTTCTGCCCGCTTTGCTGGACAAAGGCGTACATATACTCCACATTGATCTCTTCTGCACTTAAGATCTGCAAAATGGCATTTAAGCCCCCGGGGGTATCCTCCACCTCCACCGGGACGACTGTGGTTCGGCCCACGGTAAATCCATGCTCCTTGAGCACGGATTTGGCCTTTTCCGTGTCCGAGACAATCAGGCGCAGGATCCCAAAGTCGGAGGTGTCGGCCAGGGACAGGGCCCGAATGTTTAATCCGGCATCAGCCAGGGTCTTGGTCACGTCGCAGAGTCTTCCGGCCCGGTTCTCCAAAAATACAGATATCTGCTCCACCTTCATATTCCACCTCACACGCGGTTGATCAAAAAATTCAACCAGATGAAGCCTTCATCTGGCCAATGGAACACTCCAAGGACGCTTTGTCGTTGCCTCAACTACCCCTCCTTGCGCAGGTCCACGATGCGTTGGGCCTTGCCTTCCGACCGGCTGATGGCTTGGGGCTCCACCAACTTAATATCTGCGGTCACTCCCAGAAATTCCTTGATGTTCTTTTTCAGTTTCCGCTCCAGGCGCTGCAGGTGTTTAATTTCGTCGGAGAAGATGTTTTCATTGACTTCCACCTGGACTTCCAGAGTATCCATACAGGCTTCTCGGCGGAGGATGAGTTGATAGTGGGGAGCCAAGCCCTCGGTCTCCAAAAGGAGGCTTTCGATCTGGGAGGGAAAGACGTTCACCCCGCGGATGATGAGCATATCATCGGAGCGGCCCAGGACCTTGTCCATGCGCAGGTGGGTACGTCCGCAGCGGCAGGGGATTGGGGTCAGCCGGGTGAGATCTCTGGTCCGATAGCGGATCAATGGCTGGGCCTCCTTGGTCAGGGTGGTCAGGACCAGTTCCCCGGATTGTCCATAGGCTAAGGGTTCTTTTGTTTGCGGATCGATGACCTCAGGCAGGAAGTGATCCTCCCAGATGTGCAGTCCTTTTTGAGCTGTGACGCATTCCATGGCCACACCAGGCCCCATGACCTCGGAGAGACCATAGATGTCCAAGGCCTTGAGATTGAGTTTGGACTGGATCTCGCTTCGAAGCTCATCGGTCCAGGGCTCGGCCCCGAAGATGCCGGTGTGCAGGCTTAAGTCCTGGAAATCGATTCCGGCTGTTTGGGCCACATCGGTCAGGTGCAGGGCATATGAGGGGGTGCAGCAGATCACAGTGGGCTTGAAATCGTTTAAGAGCATGACCTGGCGTTTGGTCCCTCCCCCGGAGACGGGCAGGATGGTGGCACCCAGCTGCTCGGCTCCGTAATGGGCCCCCAGCCCGCCGGTGAACAGACCGTATCCATAGGCGTTATGCACGGTGTCTCTGCGGGTGACTCCGGCGGCCATGAAGGAGCGGGCCATGAGCTGGGCCCAATTGCGTACGTCTCGCTGGGTATAGCCGACCACTGTGGATTTGCCCGTGGTTCCGGAAGAGGCATGGATGCGGACCACATTTTCCCTGGGCACTGCAAACAACCCAAAGGGATAGTTGTTGCGCAGGTCCTGTTTCTCAGTCAAGGGAAGGTAGGCAACATCGGAGAGGCGTTTGATATGTTCCGGTCGGAGGCCCAACTCCTCGAATTTGGCTCGGTAGAAGGGAACGGCGTAATAAGCTCGTTCCACCGCACTTTGCAGGCGGCGAAGCTGAAGGGTTTCCAGGTCTTCCCGGGGCAGGGTCTCCATATCCACATCGTACATCATTACCGTTCTCCTTGCCTGATATAAAAATGGGTATGGGCGGTGAATTCCGGGGATCAGCCGCCCAATGTGCTTTCTGAGTGCGATCCGCGCATGGTCCTGTCTTTTATGGCCCTTGTCAAGATCTGGCCAGTTGCAGTGTTTGCCATTGGGCTGTAAATTCAGTATGAAGGAGTAAGACCGAACGGTTCGGACACAATAACGGGAGGAAACAGAGGAAGAATGAGTGTACAACAGGCGCCCAGCCCCAAGACCGGGACGTATCAGGACAAAGTGAAGTCCGTTGTCCATTGGTTGGCGGAAAAAAAAGCCAAGGATATAGTGGCCTTGGATGTAAAGGCCATGAACAGCCTGACCGAGGCGGTGCTCATTGTCTCCGCCAGCACCATCAGGCACGCTCAGGCCCTGGCCGACGGGCTCATGCAGCATTTCGGCGAACAAGGGTTTGAAGTGCTGGGCATGGAAGGTTACCAAATGGGAACTTGGATTTTAATTGACGGCAATGATGTGGTCATCCATATTTTCCAGGAGCAGGCGCGGTCCTTTTATCATCTGGAGAGCTTGTGGACCGGAGCCCCCAGACTGGACCCCTATGCAGCTTTTGATTCCAAGGAGTAAGTCAAGATGACCACCTATACGCCTACTCTGCTCCTTATCCTGGATGGGTGGGGACTGGGGGAGACCAATGCCGGAAACGCCGTAGATACCGCTCATACCCCGAACATGGACCGAATTTTGGCCACAGCCCCGTGGTCCTCGTTGGCCTGCAGCGGGGAGGCCGTGGGTTTGCCCTCCGGACAGATGGGCAATTCCGAGGTGGGACATCTAAATATTGGGGCCGGGCGTACCGTTTTTCAGGACATAGTGCGCATCGATGCGGCCATAGCCGACGGATCATTTTTCTCCAATCCCACCCTGCTGGATCTCATGGGTCGCATCAAAGAACATGGTTCGACCCTGCATCTCCTGGGCCTGGTCTCCGACGGGGGAGTGCACAGCCAGCAAGATCATCTTTATGCCTTGATCCGCATGGCTCGGGATCAGGGATTGGACAACGTGGTGGTTCACGCCTTTCTGGACGGACGGGATACTCCGCCCAGCAGCGGAGCCGACTATATCCGCAGGCTGCAAGACCGGTTGCAGGAAATCGGAGTGGGCCGCATCGGCACGGTCAGTGGCCGCTACTACGCCATGGACCGGGACAAGCGCTGGGAACGGACCGCTCTGGCCTATGCCGCCTTAGTTCAGGGGCAGGGGCGCACATCCCCGGATCCGGTCCAGGCAGTGGAAAAGGCCTACGCCCGAGGGGAAACGGACGAGTTCGTTGAGCCCACGATCATTTTAGATGCCCACCGCAAGCCGACAGGAAGGATTCAAGACAGGGATGGTCTATTCTTTTTTAATTTCCGGGCCGATCGGATCAGACAGATGGTCCGAGCCTTAACTGAACCCGATTTTGATCAATTCGATGTTTCCTCCAGGCCCTTTTTGGGCCAAGCAGCCAGTATGACTCAATATGATGCCCACTTTGATCTGCCCGTGGCCTTTGCTCCCCAGCACATGACCAATATATTGGGCCAGGTGTGCGCCAAACTTGGTTTTGCTCAGCTCCGTCTGGCCGAGACGGAGAAGTACGCCCACGTGACCTACTTTTTTAACGGGGGCGGCGAAGAGCCTTTTCCCGGGGAGCAGCGGATATTGATTCCATCACCCCAAGAGGTGGCAACCTATGATCAAAAGCCGGAGATGTCGGTATACGCAGTCACCGATACCTTGATCCAGGAATGGGAAAGGCATACATATACATTGGTTGTCTGCAATTTCGCTAACTTGGATATGGTCGGACATTCCGGAAATTTTAAGGCTGCAGTCAAAGCCTGTGAGGCGGTGGACGACTGCCTGGGTCGGGTCATGCACTGTGTGCTGGAGAGTAAGGGGCGGATGTTGGTCACCGCAGATCACGGGAATGCCGAAGTTATGCTGGACCCAAAAGGCGGTATTCAGACTGCGCACAGCCAGAATCCGGTGCCCTTTGTCTGGCTGGAAAAAAGTTACCCTGCGGCCGCACTCCGCTCCCAAGGCATTTTAGGGGATATCGCCCCGACCATATTGGATCTGTGGGGAGTGGAACAGCCCAAGGAAATGACCGGCCAAAGCCTGGTCCAACGCTAAAAAACATCATGCCCTGTTGGGCATGCTTTTGCCGTCCAAAATGCGTTATCGGTTATCAGGCGGTAAGCGGGAAGGAGGTTAGCGGTAGGCGGTAAGAGGAAGAGGGCAGGCAGAAAGTTTGACAAAGGCAAAGACGGATAAATTTACTTCCTTCTTCCGCCACCCGCTTCCCCGACGAGCGAAGCACGACGAACAAGGAACACAGCAACTATGCCCAACAAGCGCCTTTTGATGCCCGTCAAGCCGGACGGTCTGGAGATCGTCTACTATTACCCCTGTCCGGCCTGTGGGCGTAAGATACCGCTGGTCGCCCCCCTGCAGCCGGCCATGGCCGCTTGTGACCAGTGTGCTGCCCAGTTCCCGGTGGTTCCTGCCGACGGTCGAACCATTGAATTTATCAAGACCATGCTCAATCAGGGAAAGGCCGGCATTGATCCGGATTTTGTCTGAGTGAAGCCTGCTAACCATGAAAAGAGTGAATCTATCTTCCTGAGGTCCCATGCTGAGCAGCGTCCTTGATCTCATCGGTAATACCCCCCTGGTCCCTTTGCCCAGAATGAATCCTAACCCTGGAGTGCAGCTCCTGGCCAAGATCGAGTCCCACAATCCGGGCGGGTCCATCAAGGACCGGGTAGCCCTGGCCATGGTCGAGGCAGCGGAAAAGGGCGGCCACTTGACTCCGGATAAGATTGTTATCGAAGCTACCTCGGGCAATACCGGCATCGGCCTGGCCATGGTTTGTGCGGTCAAAGGGTACAGGCTCAAACTGTTGATGCCCGAGACCGCATCTCAGGAGCGACGGCGAATCATGGTGGCTTACGGGGCGGAAATTGAGCTTACCCCCGGACACTTGAGCACAGATGGGGCCATTGAGGAGGCCTACCGCTTGGCCAGGGAGGAAGCCGAGACCTATGTGCTTATGGATCAATTCAACAATCCGGCCAGCATTTCCGCGCATTATCGGGGCACGGCCCGGGAAGTCTGGGAGCAGACAGAAGGTCGGGTAACCCATGCCGTGGCCACCTTGGGAACCAGTGGCACGGCTATGGGCCTGGCCGCCAGACTCAAAGAAGAGGATTCCGGGGTGCAGGTGGTAGCTGTTGAACCCCATGTGGGGCACAAGATCCAAGGCTTGAAAAACATGCAGGCCTCCTATCCGCCCGGGATCTATAATAAGCATGTTTTGGATCGCATCCTGCGGGTCGACGATGAAGAGGCCTTTGCCCTGTGCCGGGAGTTAGCCAGACAGGAGGGCATCTTTGTGGGCATGAGTTCGGGAGCTGCTTTGGGAGGGGCCATGCAGCTGGTTCGATCCCTGGATTCCGGTACCGTGGTGGTCATCTTCCCGGATGGTGGCGAACGTTATTTGAGCACCTCCCTGTTCGTCCCCCCGGCCGAGCAGGGGATCAGTGTGTACAACTTAAAGACCCGGGAGCTGGATCGCCTGGACTTAAGCTCCAAGTCCCTGTCTGTATTCGCCCCGGGACCGCCTCCAGATGCCCCGGCCGATGCCGGGGCTTGGCGCAGGTTGCTCTTTCTGGACCTCTTGGCCAGATATATTCAATCCAAGGAAGTGGCTGTTCAGGCGGTGGCCGGAGTGGCGGATATGGATGATCAGGCTTTGGCTCAAGCAGCAGCTAAGGGGCAAACCCCGGCGGTCTATTCAGCTGAATTTGTTCAATCCCTTGAAAAGCGGGCCCAGGTTCTGGGGTTTACCGCTGTCCGTTTTTCCCCGGCCAGTGGGCAGGTGAACGACATGCTGGACATGTGTCGGACCTTGTTGGGCAAGGGCCGGGCTTACGAAAAGCTGCGCTCGGTGTATTACGATGTCTTTCGGGATAGGGAGTACGGCAGTCTGGTCCAGACCGATCTGAGTAAACTCAGTGTGGGCAAGACCGTGGACTTGGATGACTATGCCAAGGACAACCCCCGGGACTTCACCTTACTCAAACGGGCCTCTCTGCACAATTTGAAAAAGGGCGATTTCTTAAAGACGGAATGGGGGAACGTGCGCCCCAGTTGGTACTTACAGATGGCCGCCGCCCCGGCCGGGGCCAGCGCGGACTTGCAGGTAGTCCTGGCCGGCCGCCCCCACCGTTTTCCGCATCTTGACAACCTGCGGGCGGTTTGGACCAAGACAGGCCGGGCTGTCCCGGATATCTGGGCCCTGGTTCAAGCTGCCGTACCAGGGGAACACGATCCACTTCCAGCGGATATTGATTCCCTGCTGGAACTGATGCCTCATCCCTTGGCCTTACGCATGTGGTTGTTGTCCATCGACTATAGAAAACCCCTGGTCCTGACCCGGGAAGGCTGCAAGATGTGGGCCCATAACTGGCGCCGGGTCCAGAACATGGTGGCCGGGGTCAGTCTGCGCACTTCGGATGGGGAGCAAGGAGAGATGGGCAAGGCGGTCAAACAGGCCCTGTTTGATCTGCGCCAGGGATGGACCGAGGACCTGGAAAAGGATTTGGCGGTATATACCTTTTGGCCCGTGCTGTTCACTTTTTGCCGTCAGGTCAACGCCTGGCTGAAAAATGACGGGATCAATCCGGCCGAAGCCAGAGCTGTACTGGAGACTATACGCCGACTGGACGCCGTTCTGGGAATAGTAAATTGGCCCGGCCTGCCCCTGCCGGCCCATGACTGGCCGCAGGAGGTGGCCGCCCTGCTTGAAAAGAGGCGTCAGGCCCAGGCGGCCAAGGATTTTGCCCGGGCCGACGATTTGCGTAATGAAACGAATGCCATGGGATACAGGGTGGAAGACACTCCCCAAGGACCGAGGGTGTACAGAAGACAGACGACAGAAGACAGAAGACAGAAAGACAGATGACAGATGCCAGAAAGGAGACGACAGGGATCAGAGGTCGGTGATCAGCAGTCAGCTTTGCCTCCGGCAAATCTGACATATTTTGGGGCCAAAGCGCTTAAAAAACGGTTTGCCGGTTTGATCGAGAATGAAACTTTTGGCCGCGAATCGGAGGCGTGGCTTGCACCACTCTGCGTTCCCAAAGAAAAATTTTGGTAAAAAATCGCCCCTCCTGCGGCGATTTTTTATACGTTGAACCGAAAGGTGATGATGTCCCCGTCCTGGACCATGTAGTCCTTGCCTTCCAGCCGGAGCAGCCCCTTGTCCTTGGCCTCCTTGAAGCTCCGCACGGTACAAAAATCCTGCCAACTCAAGACCTCAGCCCGGATGAATCCCTTTTGCAGATCGGAGTGAACGACCCCGGCCGCTTCCGGGGCGGTGGCCCCCCGGGTCACCTTCCAGGCTCGGACCTCTTTTTCCCCGGCGGTGAGAAAGGTGATCAACCCGAGCAAGGCGGTGGTCTTGGTGATGATTCGGTCCAGGGCGGAGTGGGTCAAGCCCAGGTCCTGAAGGAAGGCCTGACGTTCTTCAAGGTCCTCGATTTCAGCCAGCTCCCGTTCAAGCTTGGCGCTTAAGGGCAGATGGGCTTGGCCCGGGGAATCGTCCGGGACCGTACGTTCCAAGTCGCTGTCCGGAACATTCCACACATACAGGACGGGTTTGGCGGTTAAAAAGCAAAATCCACGTAGTTCCGGGGCCTGGGCCAAATCCGGGATTTCACGCAGGGGGCGCTCCTGGTCCAAGGCTTCCTTGGCCCGAGTTAAGGCGGCCTCTTCTTTGGCGTTGACCAGGCTTCGGTCTTTCTTCTTATCCTGGGCCAGGCGTTCCAGCCTCTTTTCGATCACGACCATATCTGAAATCAATAAATCGGTTTCTATGTCCTGGTACTGCTCCACCGGATCCTGGAGGCCGGAAAAGGCGTCCAGAACAGTGACCAGGCAATCATGAGGCCGGATGGCATTTTGGACTCTCTGGCCCAGCCCGTGCCCTTTGCCGCTCCCCCCGGGGATGTCCACGTATTCAATCTCGGACGGAGTGACCTTGCGGGGTTTGAACAGCCGGACCAAAGGCTCCAGTCTGGGCTCGGGCACCTTAACCATGGCCCGATCAGTATGCTGGGCCCCTGGACCGGCCAGGGCTCGAAAGAGTTCGCTTTTTCCACTGCCTGCAAATCCATATATTGCTGTCTTCATTCCTTCTCTCCAGTACGCATGATCTCCAGAAGCCTTTCCAGGAGAGGAGTCAAGCGGTTGACGATAGAGGCAATGCCCTGGACATTGGGATGCAGCCCGTCCGGCAGAGTCAGGTCCGGATTGCCCACTACCCCCTCCAGGAAGTCCGGGAACAGATGGAGATTATAGCTTTGGGCCAGGTCCGGGTATAACGCGTTGAATTGTTCGGCTTCCTCTTGAGGGATGCCGGGAACGGCCGTAAATCCGGCCAGGAGGACCTGGGCCCTGGCGTGGAGGCAGGCCTGGATCAGCCGCTCCAGGTTCCTTTTGATCCGATGGGCCGGAAGGCCCATGAGGATGTCGTTGATCCCCAGCTCCAGAATGACCAGATCGGGTCGGGGACGCAAGGCGGTCTGAATCCGGGTCAGGCCTCCGGCGGTCGTGTCGCCGGACAGACCGTGGTTGGCTATCTTTACCCGATATCCATCGGCTTCCAGGTTCTGGAGGAGCTGCCGGGGCATACTGGCTGCTTCAGGAAGGCCAAAGCCGGCGGTCAAACTATTCCCAAAGGCGCACAAGGTAATAGTGGACATATTCGGTACCTATCTCAGATCAGGCCCTTTTACGGTTTTGCCCCGAGCCAGTTTCCAGCCCAGCATGCCCCAGGCCAGTGCAGCCACGTTGGTGTATCCTTGTCTTTTGAGCCGTTTGGCCGCCAGGGAAGAGCGGTGACCGGTGGCACAGACCACGACCAGAGGCTGATGAATGGTGAAGGGAAGCGGCTTGGCCCGGCCCAAGAGATCCGAACGGTTGATGGCCGAGGGGATGTGGGCCAGGCGGTATTCAGCCGGGGTGGAGACGTCGATGATAAACGGACCTTTGCGGTGGAGCATGTGCCTTAAGTCCCAGGGCAAGACCCGGCGCACACCCAGGGCATACCAAAGGAGATCCCAGACCGGGAAAGCCAGGATGACCAGAACAAGTATAATTTTAAGCCAGAACATGCCCGGCAGACTATCCAAGAGCCGGATAATGATCAACTGCTCATTATCATCAGATCACTTTGGAGCACACAAGACCCTGGGGGGTGATGCGGATTTCCTTATTTCCCGGGAACTGGAAGCGCTTGTGCCAGGCCCGTTGTTGCCAGGCCCGGTCCAGGATAAAGAGGGTGTTAGCCAGGGCCTGGCCGGGGCCTTGTTGTTCCAGAACGTGCCGGTACCAGCGCAGGCGCTGGGCCGGGTGCAGGTCATCCAGTCGCTCGGCAGGCAGGAGAATGCCCTGGGGCAACACCAGCTCGCTGGAGATATGGGCCTGAAGGTCCATATTCCAGTATTCTCCATCCACCTGAGCCTGACGCCACAGATCTGCCGTTTGGGACAAAAAGCCGGGGTTCTCCTTCAAGAGCAGGGGAAGGATCTGATGCCGAATTCGGTTGCGGGTAAAGCTCAGGTCCTGATTGGAGCTGTCTTCCATCCAGGTTTGTCCACAGGCTCGGACAAAATCAAGCAGATCCTGCTTCGGGGTAAGCAGGAAGGGACGGAGGACCTGGTTGCCGAAGTTCCAGGCCGGCATGCCGGCCAAGGCCGGCCAGCCGGTCCCTCGGATCTGGCGCATGAGGACGTCTTCGGCCAGATCGTTGAGGTGATGGGCGGTGAGCAGATAGTCGGCTCCCCTCTTGCGGGCTGTGCCGCTTAAAAACCGATAGCGCAGGATACGTCCGGCTTCTTCCAGGCCCACATTTCGGCGCTGGGCATAGGTGAAGACCTTGCTCTGCCCCAGGTGAAAGGGAATGTGGAGATCCTGAGTCAGCTCTTGTAAGGATGCGGCCTCGGCCTGTGCCTGGGAGCGCAGGCCGTGGTCCAGGTGGGCGGCGATAAGGCTGGTGCCCAGCCGGGGACGGGTCAGATGGGCCCAAAGGATCAGGGCCGTGGAATCCACTCCTCTGGAGGCGGCCAGGAGCAAGGTCCGGCTTTGAAGGTCAAGACCCAGCTCACCATGGACGAAGGAGCAGATATCCAGACAGAAATGGGCCCATTTGGGGGGCAGGTTTTGCAGGGTAAGCTTGGACATGAGAAGTGTTTTCAGGTTTCAGCGCAGCCCCTGGCTGCGCTGAAACCTGTTTTATTGATTTGTTAGAATAAAACGTCAGTTTGATCTGGCAAGAAACTTATGGAGTGCCCCTCCGTCATTGCCCGGCCCAGATCATTCGAGTACACCGGTATCAGACTCTCCGGGCAATCTAGGGGAAAGCCATTCTTACTGTTATGGATTCCCGCCTGCGCGGGAATGACGGACAAAGAGGGGTTTTGTTTCATACGAGGTTTCAGTAAGAATGAGAACGGCTTATGGCTCTTTTCTTGCTGAAACCTGACACCTGAAACCTGAACACTCTTCTATGCCCCGATATCCAATTCCCGAATGGCCGCATCCATCAGGCCGATGCCGTAGGCCCGTTGATCGGAGGTGGCAAAATCAATGCAGTCGCAGCGAAAGGTCTGTCTGGCCCGGACCAGGAGCTCCAGCTTGATCCAGGTGGAACCGGTTTCCAGGCTGAGGATGAAGGGTCCGCAGGAGGACAGATGGTCCTGTTGCCGGGGAGTGAGCAGGTTTGCAGGGAGTTCAAACCAGATAATCCCCTGCATGGGACTGGGGCCGGCGGTCTCTTGCAGACGGGCGGAAAGGCGCTCCACCTGCTCCGGAAGCATTTCGTCGATTATGTATGAACGCATCTTTGAGTCCTACCCATATGTTTTCTCCTCCTACCTCTTTCTCCGCTTTTCGGCATGGGCGTTGTCCGGGATATCATCCTGGTCCAGATCAAACATGCGTCTGGTCAAGGATACGTAGTACTGGGCCTGATCCTGTTCCTGTCCCCGGCGTTTGAGAAAGGCAACAGCCGGATGGTAGAGCTTTTTGGCCAAGGACTGGGCCAGTGTATGGACCGCTTTTTCCGTTTCCGGGGAGACGTCCGGCCCCAGGCGTTTCAAGGTCCGTTCGGCCTCTTTGCGGGCCAGGTCTTCGCCATGCTGCAAGAGGTCGACAATGGTCGGGGTCAGCTCCAAAGAGTGCAGCCATTCTTTGAACTTGTCCACCTCCTGGGCCACGATCTCTTGGGCCAGGTCGGCTTCTTCCCGGCGCTGGGCCATGTTTACCTGCACCACGCCCTTCAAATCGTCGATGTCATAGAGGTAGACGTTGTCCAACTGATTTACGTCCGGGTCGATATCCCGAGGGACGGCGATGTCGATGAAAAACATGGGCCGGTTCTTGCGTTTTTTAAGAATCGGGCGCATGTCCCCTGAATGCAGGATGGGCTGGGTGGCCCCGGTGGAACTGATCACGATGTCCACGGTGTGCAGGTGGGAGTGCAGGTCGTTGTAAGGGATAGCGTGGCCTTGAAAACGCTCGGCCAGATCTTGGGCCCGGGACAGGGTGCGATTGGCCACCAGGAGTTGGCTTAATCCAGAATTTAAAAGGTGAGTGGCGGCCAGTTCGGCCATCTCCCCGGCTCCGATGAGCATGGCCTTTTGTTGGGAGAGGTCGCCGAAGATTTCCTTGGCCAGCTCCACGGCGGCAAAACTAATAGATACAGCGCTTTGAGCAATGCGGGTCTCGCTGCGCACCCGTTTGGCCACGGAAAAGGCCTTGTGCATCAAGCGATTGATAATGGTCTGGGTGGCACCCTGCTCCACGGCCTGGCGGTAGGCCTGCTTGAGTTGGCCCAGGATCTGGGGCTCTCCAACCACCATGGAGTCCAGGCTGGAAGCCACCCGGAACATGTGCTCCACGGCCTGCGGTCCCTGGTAGGTATAAATATGTTCATTTAAGAGCTCAGGGTCCCGTCCGCACAGCACGGACCAGGCGGAGAGGATGGGAGTGATCGGGTTTTGTTCGCTGTTGACCACAGCCAGGACTTCCACCCGGTTGCAGGTGGACAGGGTCATGGCCTCCAGGATCGGGCTGTGGGCTCCGAACAGGGCCAATTCGCGCGGGCCGGTGTCCGGCAGAGCAAACTGCTCCCGGATATCTACGGGTGCCGTGCGGTGATTGAGTCCGACGAGGATGATTTCTTGAGACATGGGTCAGGGACGGAAGCTGTGATGGGTTGGTAGAAAGAAGTTGATGACAACCATTGACACCAGGCACAGGACAAAGAGCCAGGAGGCCAGGTTGGCCGGTTTGCGCCCCTTCCAGCCCAGAACCAGACGTTGATGGAAAAGAAAGGCAAACAAAAACCAAATGATTACGCTGGTTAACTCTTTAGGGTCCCAGGAAAAGGTCTGTTCCCAGGTAAAGTCGGCCCACAGAAAGCCGGCCAGCATCCCGATGGTGAACAAGGGAAAACCGACGCTGACCGCCCAGTGATTTATCCGGTCGCAGCTGAGCAGAGCCGGGAAGTCTTTGCGCAGACGCCCCGGTTTGGTCTTGTGTTTGATCTGCCCATCCACGTAGAGGTAGCAGATCCCGGCACCAAAGGCCATGGCCAGAAGGGCGATGCTCACAAACAGGGCTGCGACATGCAAGCCAAACCACAGACCGCTGAGTTGGGCTGGAATAATAACATTCGGGGTGTGCACGAGAATAGAGGATGAAAAGAGAATCAAAGCCAAGGGAGCGGCGGTCAGGGCCAGAAAGTGGATTTTCAATCTCCACCAGACCAGGAGGTAGAGGAAAAGAAAGGTCCAGGCCAACAGACTGATGTAAAAATGGCCCTGGGAAGTGGCAAAGACAGGGTTGGAAGCAATATTGATGACCAGGTCCAGGCTGTGCAGCCCGAACCCCAGGCCAAGCCCCCAAAGGGCCACCTTTTTCAGGGAGTAATTTGCTCCTAAAACCCCAGCCACATAGAGGACTGAGGCCAGAAAATAGAGCAGGGCGATGGCTAACTCAAGGGGAAAATTCAAGCTCATGCAGCACCTCGCGGGCAAAGGAATGCAGATCAGGGGGCAAGCGCTCTTGGAGCAGAGTTAAGAGTCCAGGGCCATCGGCCTGGGCGATGGCCTTTACCAGGGCCTCATCGGTCAGGGACCGGAAGAGGGATGCATTATCCGTCTGCGGCCTGCCCCGGGCGATAATAGCCGGCCGGAGCATTTTGAGGAGGTTAAGCCATAATTCGTATTCCGGGCCGAATTCTTGATCCAGTTGACCCCGGATGCGACTGGTCAGAGCTGGGCTGGCCCCACCGGTGGTTACGGCCATCTGCAAGTCACCCTTGCTGATCAGGGATGGCCAGATCAGGGAGCAGAGTTCCGGCTGGTCCACAACGTTGCACAAGATGTTGTTTTCCTGGCACAGGCGACCGATGTGGATGTTTATTTCCGGATTGGAGGTACTGGCCACCACCAGAAAAGCCCCCTGTATATCGCCAGAATCATAGGGTCGTTGGTGCCAGGTAATGGCCCGGCCTAGTTCGAGGTCTCTGGTCAAGGAATCCTGCGGTTGCGGCTCTACCACCACCAAGGGATGAGCCTGGCAATACACCAAGCGCCGGATCTTGCGCAAACCGACCCGGCCAGCGCCGACCACCAGGCATCTCCGAGCGCGGAGGTCCAAAAAAGCGGGGAAGTTGGGCATGGAAAAGGTCTAGCAGACTCGGGCCGGGCTGTAAAATACGATCTCACATGACCAGAGATTGTTTTTCCGGAGACAGACGGGCTTCCAAACGCCTGGCGTATTGACTCATGGCGTAGCAGCAGATGAAGTACAAAAAGGCCACAGTAGTGTAGATCTCAAAGGGATAAACCATGAGCCGGTTGTTCAGGCCCTGGGCCACGAAGGTCAGTTCCAGGACTCCGATGACAAAGGCCAGAGATGTGTCTTTGAAGATGGCGATGAACTGGCCGACGATCGCCGGGATCATTTGTTTGAGGGCCTGGGGGAGGATGATCCGGCGCATAGTCTGGAGATAGGAGAGACCGGTGGAATAGGCGGCCTCCACTTGCCCGGGGGGGATATTTTGTACCCCGCTGCGCACAATTTCAGCCAGGTAGGCCCCGGTGAAGATGGTCAAAGCGATGGTGGCGCTCCAAAAGACGTCGAAAAAGGCTCCAGTGACAATGGGGATGAAGAAATAAACCCAGAAAATGACGATAATCAGGGGATTGCCCCGGATGAGTTCAATATAGGCCAGGCACGGGAGACGGAATAGCTGATTGTTCGAAGCCCGGCCCAGGCCGACCACCAGGCCGATAAAGAAACTGACCGAAATGGCAATGACGGCCATGAGGATGGAATAGGCCAGCCCGCCCAAGCCCCAGAAGAGTTCATTTTCGCTGCCATGGGGAAAACGCCAGATAAGCAGGGTGCCCAGATTTTCCCAGATAACGGTCCAGTTAAGCCCGATCAGGCCCTGAATGAGTTTATATGCGGCATAGAGGAAACATGCGATAAAGGCCACCTTAAGCCCAAAAATGAGGACCTTGGCTGTAGAGGCCTTGATTTGAATAGCCAGAGCCTGAATAGGGGAACGGACCAGGGATTTCTGCCGGCCGGCGCGTTTGGCGTACCAGGAGGTGAGGATTGCCGATCCGGATTTATGGATCAGGATCAGAGGGAAGAAAAACAGGTCGGCCAAGCGTCGATTCCAGGATTGCTTGGGTGTGGTTTCGATTTTCAGTTTCACGTTGATAAGATTTAAGATGGCGGAGATGATTAAGGACAGGGCCAGATACAGGACGGTAGCCCCGGTTGTGGCTTCAAAACCGCGGAAGGTAAGAGATTCTACTTGTTGAGAAGACCAGGTCAATTCGGCCACCCCGACCACCATGGCCAGGGAGGAATTCTTCATATTGTTTAAGAACTCGCTTCCCAAGGGAGGGATAATGTTCCGAAAGGCTAGGGGAAGGATAATGGTCCGCAGGACCTGCAGGTAGGAAAGGCCACCAGAATAAGCCGATTCCAACAGGCCCCTGGGAATGGATTGCAGGCCGGCTCGGATGACTTCGGCCATGAAGGATCCGGTATACATGGATAAACCCACGGTGGCGCACCAGAATTCATAATTCAGGCCAAAAATATACTCTCTGGCCGCCTGGGGTAGGCCCATGGGGAAGGCGAAGTACCAAAAAAAGAGCTGGATAAGGAGCGGGGTGTTGCGGAAAAATTCCACATAGGCTGTGGACAACCAGCGCATGGGGGCAAACTCGGTCAGTCGGCCCAATCCGAAGATGATGCCCAAGACCAAAGCAATACCGGAACTGACGAGGGAGATCTTGATGGTCAGCACCAGGCCGGAGATCAAGGTCAGCCCCAAGTGCTCCTGGTAGGTAGGGTTTTCCGTAAACAGGATGCTCCAGTCAAACTCGTAGCCAAAGTCGAAGAAGAATCCCACATACACGATAATGGCCGCCAGAACGGCGGCCAGAGACGTGTATTGAACCCACCTTTTTTCCAACCAGTATGCAAGCATAAATTTAAGAAAAATTTAGGTTTCGGTTTGTCCCTAATAATACATATTGCAGCGCAGCCTGAGGCTGCGCTGCAATATGTATTATGGCCAAACTTCAATTTCTTCAGTCATGGGGAAGTGATAGGGAGTGTCCTGGCCGTACCATTTGTTGTAGATTTTCATGTATGTCCCATCTTTCCACATATCCTGAAGGGTAAAGTTGATAGTATCCCGCCATTTTGAGTCGTCTTCCGGAACTCCGATTCCATAAGGTTCGTCGCTAAAAAAGTCTCCAACCAGCTCGTACTTACCAGGTTCTTTGGCCGCATAGCCCAAGAGAATGGTGGAATCCGTACTCCAGGCTGCTACCCGTCCCATTTGCAAGGCCTGAAAACACTCCGATTCTTTTTGATAAGAGATGACGTTTTGTTCATAATTAGGATCACCCAGTTCCTTGAGCAGGTTTTTGACATTGATTTCCGAGGTCGTGCCCTGCATGGTGGCGATTTTTTTGCCCACAAAATCTTCCCAGTCATCGTATTTCCCTTTTTTGGCCAGGAATTTTTGGCCGTCAAAGAAATAGGTGATGGAAAAGTCGATGGATTTGTCCCGTTCCCGCTTGTGAGTCATATTGGCCACACTCATGTCGATGCGCCCCTGTTGGACAAAGGCGATCCGGGTTTTGTTGTTCACCGATACCCGCTCCAGCTCGCAGCCCAGTCGGTCGGCGATTTCTTCGGCAATGTCTACGTCAAAACCTACCCATTTCTTGTTTTCGTTGTAAAAAGCTCCCGGGATGGAGTCGGTCATGAGTCCGGCCCGGATGACTTTTTCTTCCATCACCCGGTCGTAGGTTGGCCCGGCCCAGGCCGAGATGGACAAAAAAACGCAGGCAAACAGAGACAGGATAATGACAGGGAAACGATACATAGAAATCCTCCGTTCCACGGCAAATTTGTTCTCCTTTATGTTGTGGTAGTTTTTCGAGAATTTTTGGTCATTTTTAGATAATCAAAGACGAGCCTGACTCTTTGGTGCAGGTCTCGCACTTTCTGAGCGATATCTTTGACTTCTCTGGATTTAAGTAACCCTATGGCGAAACCTCTTAAGCGATTGGTATTTGCTGGACCATTGCCGGTTTAATCCTAGTTCTATCTTCGTCATAAGTCCAATCAAGGATATAGTGTTTGCTGTTTTCAATAGTCCATTGTCCACGATGAATTTGTAGTATTCTAGCAGGATCAGCTTTCTCCGGACTATGGCTGGTTATACCATAGAAAGTGTTCTCCTCAATTTTCCCGCTTTTTTGATACACAGTTTTTTTATGTATGCAAAAAGCCTGGCCAACATGGGGAAATTTAAGGTACTTATTTAACTCAGAAGTGACCCAGACGGAGCGAGTGTCTATTCGACCATGGGCTGGTGGGTCTTGGACACAACAGTCAGGTTCTTTCCGGTTTACGAAGGATCTCTTGATATCGGCGTAGAGAGTGGACTGGTTTTGTTTGGCGGTAAAAAGCGGTCAGTATTGGCGCCGTGACATCGACTGATGGATGATTCGGCCAGTTTTTTCTGAGAAGAGCATCGGCGGTGATAGTTTTTCCAGAGATTTCTATTTGGTCCAGGATTGGGATAAACATCCCGATTTCGTTTGTTTGCTTTGTTTCTTCGCTATTTTCGTCTACAGGTAGAGTACCTACTTTTTTTGGGTGTAGGTGGCCTTGGATTCATGGCCAACAACACTGGCAATATGTGTTTGCCGCCCATTTTCATCAATGGCGTTTTTCATTGTTTTGCCATCAAAAGCCAGGCAAGTGTCTGTCAGGCCTTGGTCTTCATTCCAGCGTTGCAGGGCCTGATCTACTTCGATTGGATCCACCCGGACCAGAACATCACGTATAACGAACTGGCTGGGGATGACATATTTTCCTTTTTCTTTGCGACACCGAAATCGTTGCCTGGCCTTTTGCCCCAGGTTATTAGCCCAGCCATAGATGGCCTTGTAGCCTTTCATTCCGCACAGGGTGGCGGCTGATGCAATGGCCAGAACTGTAGATATTCGATGACGACATCCGTGTGCCCTGCGAGGATCGATTACAGTTGTGAAGTATTCCGGAAGCGAGCGCATCGTGTGTTCAGCATTCATAGTCATTTTGGTTCTCCTTTTTGATAGGTTGGCTTGAGAATGGCACAAGACAAAAGTTTTCTGGAGTTGGCTTGAAGTGGCAAGACAAAGATGAGCTTAGGGGATGAAGGTTTGGCACTGTATCCTTGGCCGATTCTTTTAAAACCTTTGGTCAGCCCCAACTCTATCCAGTTGGAGGCGCGATAAACGGTGCCTGTGTAACGTTTTGGATCGACAAAGGTTTCCAGGAGCAACAGTGGATGGCCGAAATGTTGTTGCCAATCAAAAGAGATGCGCTTTGCACAAAGTGATAGGATACGAGAGCCCAGGTTTGGCAGGTTCCAGCCCGGCAGGATAAGAAAACGAGAGTTGTTTGCCAGCAACTTCAATCGGTCAAACCGATGCCGATATTCCCATCCAATCCACTGGTCCCTGGCCGCACACTTCAAAGCGGCAGCCGAGAATGTAAGCAGAGCAACCCACTGATCAGAGTGTGTGGCGACATACCAGAGGGTTTCACTAATTTTGGGTGAGGCTCCAAGATAGTGATGCTTGGCCATCAAAGACTTGAACCGGTCTTTCTGGTCTCTTTCGACTGGTTGCAGCGTTATGCTTGGCAAATATGAAAAGGGGCTCTTTATGTGCATGGCGAGCCCCTTGTAGCAAACTTTTGAAAGCTTGTCCAGGATTTAGGGGTAATTTTATAAAATTTTTGTGTTTTTTGATGAGCACAAATCTACCCTGTCCTCCGTTCTGGTTGAGGTTGACAAAGACAAGGACCTAGCACTAGTGACTGAGGATTTTACTCAAAAAAATCTTGGTCCTGGGATGTTCGGCCTGGGTGAAAAACAGTCCAGGTGTGTTCTCCTCAATGAGCATTCCTTCGTCCATAAAGATGACCCGATCGGCCACTTCCTTGGCAAAACCCATCTCATGGCTGACGCAGATCATGGTCATGCCCTCTCTGGCCAGGGTACGCATTACATCCAGGACTTCGTTGATCATCTCCGGATCGAGGGCCGAGGTCGGTTCGTCGAAGAGCATGATCTTGGGGTTCATGGCCAAGCCCCGGGCAATGGCCACACGCTGCTGCTGGCCACCGGAGAGCTGACTCGGATAGGCCCGGGCCTTGTCCGGTATGTTAACTTTGGACAAAAGCTCCATGCCCTTGGATGCAGCCTGTTTGGGGGAAAGTTTACGAACGAGAACAGGGGCGAGGGTGACGTTTTCCAGAACCGTCATGTGAGGATAAAGGTTGAATTGTTGAAAGACAAAGCCGATTTCGGCCCGGAGCATAGTCAGGTTGGTTTTGGGATGATTGATATCCAATTGATCGACAATGATTCGACCGGTCTGGATAGGCTCCAAGCGATTTATGCACCGGATCAGGGTGCTTTTCCCCGATCCACTCGGTCCGCAGACCACGACCACTTCCCCTTCACTGATATGCAGATTGATGTCATTGAGTACCTGAAAATCTCCGAACCATTTGTGTACATTTTCAAACCAAATCACATCCTGACTCCACCTGGGAAGACATTTCAAGTATAAAATCCAAAAAATATAAACAATGAATATCCGGGCTGGGGCTCGGAGTCAAGGAACTTCCATCTGCATCTTGCCTGCCGGGTTGGAAGAAGGTACAAGAATGGGACGTGAAAAAGGGGTGGGAGTCTGCTCACTCCATGGAATCCATGGACAATCTGGGAGGTTGGCATGCGGCGTCCGACATTGGGAATAAGTCTGGAGGGCGTGCCCTATATGGGCATGGCCTGTCTGGTCACCTTGGTTTTTGCGCTTTTGGAATGGGGACTGCTCAGTGTGTTGGCCCTTATCGTGACCTTGGGCATTGTCCACTTCTTTCGGGACCCGGAAAGGGTTGGGCCCCAAGACGAGAAAGCGGCCTTGTCTCCAGCCGATGGCCGGGTCTTGGAAGTCAGATCCAGACCCGATCCAGAGACCCAAGAACCCAGGCCCAGGATCAGCATCTTCATGAATGTATTCAATGTGCACGTGAACAGGACGCCGGTCCGGGGAAGAGTACGAAACATAACCTATCACCAGGGCCGTTTCTTGCGCGCTTCCCAGAACAAGGCGGATAAGAGCAATGAGCGTAATGTCATCCGCATAGAAGATGAGCAGGGCCAGATATGGAGTATGGTCCAGATAGCCGGGCTGATAGCCAGACGTATCGTATGCTGGGCAGAGGTTGATGACCAATTGGAGATGGGACAAAGGGTGGGCCTGATCAAATTCGGATCCAGGGTTGACCTTTATCTGCCGGAAGGATATGAAATAAAGGTGAGGCCGGATGACCGGGTTTATGCCGGACAATCCATCCTGGCCCGAAAACAAGAGTAAATAAAGATTCATGCCCCAGCCGCGATACAAAGGGATATACATCCTGCCCAATCTGTTCACCACCGCCAGCCTGTTTGCCGGGTTCATGGGACTTCTGTGGGCTGTGCAAGGTCAGTTTGAACTCTGTGCCTCGGCCATACTGGTCAGTTGTTTGTGTGACGGTTTGGATGGTAAGGTAGCCAGGCTAACCAAGGCCAGCTCGGAATTCGGCATTCAGCTCGATTCCCTGGTGGATTTGGTGGCTTTTGGGGTTACCCCGGCCGCAATGATCTATTTGTGGCAAACCCATTATTGGGGCAGGATAGGTCTGGTTGTTCCCTTTTTGTACTTGGCGTGTGGAGCATTGCGCCTGGCTCGCTTCAATGTTCAAGCCATGCACAGTGCCGGGGGAGGAAAAAAGTTTTTCATCGGCCTGCCCATACCGGCCGCGGCTTGTGTTATGGCCACCTTGGTTTTGTTTGTCAGTCGTTTTCCTGCGGATATTTTCCAAGCCATATTGCCGGCATGGTCTCTGGGTCTGACCCTGATCCTGGCCCTTCTCATGGTTAGTAAGGTCCGATACGCTTCGTTTAATGATCTGGAAGTTGTCAGGGCCCATCCCTACACCATGTCCATCACCGTGGTCCTGCTCTTTGTTCTGGTGGCTTCTGAACCCAAGATCCTGGGCTTTCTTTTCTTCCTCGCCTATCTGTTTTCCGGTTTGGTCTATACCTATGCCGTGCTTCCCCTGCGCAGGGGGACCTTTCTACGGGGGCTTACCAGCCGTTAAGCCTCCGAATCTCCATTGCATTTTCTGAATAATTGATTGTTTTCTATCCCGCCTTTTTAAAAGGAGATGGGTGAGACGTACCCATCCTGTTCACGGAAGGCTTGAACGGGATACGTTCGTATATATGGTCATAGATTAATCAGTCTTATATAAGGAGAGGTCACAATGATCGATCAGAGCAATAATACCGTCTATATTTTTGATACCACTTTACGCGATGGAGAGCAGTCCCCCGGTGCGAGTATGAACCTGCAGGAGAAACGTCGCTTGGCCCGGCAATTGGATGCTCTGGGCGTGGATGTGATTGAAGCCGGATTTCCGGCTTCCAGCCAGGGGGACTTCGAAGCAGTCCAGGAAATTGCCCATGCCGTGGAGAAGGCTCAGGTGGCTGCTCTGGCCCGGGCCTCCAAGGCGGACATCGACCGGGCCTGGGAAGCGATCAAGGGAGCCAATCACCCCCGGATCCATACCTTTCTGGCGACTTCGGACATCCATATGCAGTACAAGCTGGCCTTGAGCCGGGAACAGGTCTTGGCCTATGTTACCGAGGCCGTAGGCAGGGCCAGGGGGTATACAGACAATGTAGAATTCTCGGCCGAGGACGCTTCCCGTTCGGATTGGGAATTTTTGACTCAAGTGGTCCAGACGGCCATTCAGGCCGGGGCCATTACCATTAATATCCCGGATACCGTCGGTTACACACAGCCGGAAGAGTATGCGGATCTGGTTCGGCATCTGAAAAAAACGGTCCAGGGCATTGATCAAGTAATCTTGAGCGTGCATTGTCACAACGATCTGGGCTTGGCCACAGCCAACACCCTGGCAGCGGTTCAGGCCGGGGCCAGACAGGTGGAGGTGACCTTAAACGGTATCGGTGAACGGGCCGGAAACGCGGCCCTGGAAGAGGTGGTCATGGCTCTGGAGGTGCGCAAGGATTTGCACGGCCTGGAGACCAATATTGTGCGGGAACAAATTTATCCCACCTGTCGGTTGCTCTCGTTGATTATCGGTCAGCCCATTCCGGCCTACAAGGCGGTTATCGGGGGGAACGCCTTTGCTCATGAGGCCGGCATCCATCAGCACGGTATGCTCCAGAACAAGCAGACGTATGAGATCATGACTCCGGAAAGCATCGGCCGGCCGCCTTCGGAAATGGTTTTGGGAAAGCACTCCGGGCGGCACGCCTGCCAACGTCAGCTGGAAGAACTGGGCTACAGATTGGAGAAGGATCAACTGGACCATGTCGTGGATGCGGTAAAGACCTTGGCCGACAAGAAGAAGCAGATCTTTGTCGAGGACCTGGAGGCCTTGGTCCTGGAGGAAGTATACCGCATTCCGGACAAGTACAAGCTCTTGTATTTGAGTTCACTTTCCGGCAACATGGCTATTCCTACGGCCACGTTGAGGATGAGTGTAGACGATGAAGAGGTTCAATTGGCCGAGTTTGGGGTGGGACCAGTGGACTCGGTGTTTAACGCCATTTGTAAGGTGGTAGGCAAGTCCCCGACCTTGCAGAAGTTTTCTGTGACCGCCATAACTGGAGGCACGGATGCCCAGGGCGAGGTAACGGTCAGAATCCAAGAGGGAGAGGGAACAGCTATCGGTCGGGGAGCTGATCCGGATATCATCGTGGCCAGCGCCAAGGCGTACATCAATGCTTTGAATCGGCTGGCCAAGAAGGAGGAAGAGAAGATATGCGCCAAAATTTAGCGCAGAAGATCCTGCAGGCCCATACCCAAGAGAAGGTGGACAAGCCGGGACAGATCGTACGCTGCCGGGTGGACGGGGTCTTAGCCAATGACATAACCGCACCCCTGGCCATTGCCTCTTTTCGGCGTATGGGCGCAGACAGGGTCTTTGATCCGGAGCGCATCTTTCTGGTCTGCGATCATTTTACCCCCAATAAGGATCAGGATTCTGCGGAACAGGTCAAAATCGTCCGCGAATTTGCCCGGCAAATGGACATCGTTCACTACTTCGAAGGCGGAGCCAGCGGGGTGGAGCATGCCCTTCTCCCCGAGCTGGGTCTGGTCGGAACCGGAGATGTGATTGTGGGGGCGGACAGCCACACCTGCACCTACGGGGCTTTAGGGGCCTTTGCTACAGGTTTGGGCAGTACGGATATAGCTGCGGCCATGGTCCTGGGCGAGACCTGGTTCAAGGTCCCGGACACCCTGAAGGTACTACTCCAGGGGGAACTCCCTTTTTGGGTGGGAGGTAAGGACATCATCCTGGCCCTGATCGGGCGTATCGGCGTGGACGGAGCCCTGTACAAAGCCCTGGAATTTGGAGGACTCGGGCTTCAGAACCTGGGAGTTGAGGCCAGAATGACCATGGCCAATATGGCTATTGAGGCCGGGGGCAAGGCCGGTTTGTTTCCGGCTGACCAGATGGTCCTGGAATACTTGCAAGGGACTGGACGGCGTGGGGATGAGCCACTGGGGCCGGATCCTGAAGCCGAGTATGAGCAAATACTGGATATCACGCTGGATGAATTAGAGCCTCAGGTGGCTTGTCCCCATCTGCCGGACAATGTGCGATCGGTCCGAGAGGTTCCAGGAATCAAACTGGATCAGGTGGTTATCGGGTCCTGTACGAACGGGCGCATTTCGGATCTTCGAGAAGCGGCCGGGATCTTGCGGGGCCGAAAGGCGGCCCGGGATCTGCGCCTGATTATCCTCCCGGCCACCCCCAAGATCTATACCCAGGCCCTGGAGGAAGGTCTCCTGCTGGATTTCCTCCGGGCCGGGGCGGTGATCGGACCTCCGACCTGCGGGCCCTGCCTGGGGGGACACATGGGGATTCTGGCCGGGGGAGAGCGGTGCCTGGCCACCACCAACCGCAATTTCAAGGGGCGGATGGGCAGCCTGGACAGCGAGGTCTATCTGTCCGGTCCGGCCGTGGCCGCGGCCAGTGCTGTGGCCGGGGAGATTGTCCACCCGGAGCAGGTGTAGAAGACAGAGGACAGAAGACAGAGGACAGAAGACAGAAGACAGAGGACAGAGGACAGAGAACAGAGGGCAGAAGATCAGAGATCAGAGGTCAGTGCAGCCGCTGGCCCCTACGGAAGAGCCTTGGCCCCCGAAGGCCGCCGAAGGCCGCAAGGGCAGGCCCTTCTTTGTTCATAACCGTAGTTTTATACGAGGAGCCAGTCACGCGTCTGCGCGTGACTGGCGGTCCCAAAGGCCAAGCCGAGGTATATCGCCAAGTCTCGTTTCATACGAGAGGAAGGAAGTGGACAGGAGGGAAGGTAATGCACTTTTCTGGAAAGGCCCACACAGTGGGGGCCAATATTGATACCGACGCCATTATTCCGGCCAAATTTCTGGTCAGTACGGATCCAGAGGTTTTGGGCACCCATTGTATGGCTGGTCTGGATCCGGATTGGATCACAAGGGTGCAGCCCGGAGACATTCTGGTGGGCGGAGCGAACTTCGGGTGCGGATCTTCCCGGGAACATGCGCCCCTGGCCATTCTGGGTGCAGGTATACCCGTGGTCGTGGCCCACAGCTTTGCCCGCATCTTTTATCGCAATGGGTTCAATATGGGGTTACTCCTATTGGAGGTCGGGGACGCGGTTTCCGAGATAGCCGACGGTGATGAGTTGGACATCGATGTCCCGGCCGGTCGGATTAAGAACCTGCGCACCGAGCAGATTATCAAGGTTCCCCCGCTGCCGGAATTCATGCAGACTCTGCTCACGGCCGGGGGGCTGGTGGAGTATGTCCGCCAACGGCTGGCCGGGGCGGAGGCCTGAGGCCTGAGGTCTGGTGAATAAAGCCAATGCACCAGTTTCATTCTCGATCAAACTGGCGGCTGCCGCCAGAGGCGGCGCTGAAAACTGAACATAAGGACTCCCGCATGGATTATTCAATATGCGTCTTGCCAGGCGACGGGATCGGGCCGGACATAACCTCCCAGGCAATGCATGTACTAGGTGTTGTGGGGGAAAAATACGGTCATCGATTCACCTTTACAGAACAGCCCATCGGAGGGTCGGCTATGGACACGGCTGGACATCCTCTGCCTCAGGAGACCATCGATGCCTGTCACAAGGCGGACGCGGTTCTTTTGGGGGCTGTGGGCGGGCCCAAATGGGACCACGTGGAACATGTTCTGCGGCCGGAGCAAGGTCTTTTGGGCATCCGCAAGGCCCTGGGTCTATTCGCCAATCTACGGCCGGCGGTCATCTATCCGGAATTGGCTCAGGCTTCGTATCTCCGTCCGGATATTGTCCAACAGGGTATTGACCTTATGGTCCTCAGGGAACTGACCGGGGGGATCTATTTCGGCCGGCCCAAGGGGGTGCGCACCCATGACGGGCAACGGGTGGGTATCAACAGCATGATCTATTCCGAGGAGGAGATTCGGCGCATCGGAAAGATGGCCTTTGAGATAGCCGCTCAAAGGCAGGGCAGGCTCTGTTCGGTGGACAAGGCCAATGTCCTGGATGTGTCCAGGTTGTGGCGGGAGGTGATTTCTGAGTTGGCCTCCGAATATCCCCAGGTGGAACTCATCCATATGTATGTGGACAATGCAGCCATGCAGCTGGTTCGGGATCCAGCCCAGTTCGATGTCATCGTGACCGGGAACATGTTCGGGGATATCCTCTCTGACGAGGCGGCCATCATCACCGGGTCCATCGGTCTTCTGCCCTCGGCTTCCCTGGGGGAGTCCCGGCCCGGGTTGTTTGAGCCGGTGCACGGATCTGCCCCGGACCTGGCCGGACTGGATGCGGCCAATCCCCTGGCCACCATACTTTCCGCGGCCATGCTCTGCAAATATGGACTGGGACTCGAACAGGAGGCTCGGGCCATGGAAGCCGCCGTCCATGCAGTCCTGAGCCAGGGCTATCGGACCGCTGACCTGGCCTTAGATGGTCAGCAGACTGTAGGGTGCGCCCAAATGGGCTCTTTGGTTGCCGAACAGGTGCGCGCTGGGTGAGCTGAATGCGACTCCAAACCCAAGGCCTCGGTAAAGGGTATGCCGGAACCCACCTCTTTGGAAACGTTTCCTTGGAACTCGCCCCTGGGCACAGAGTGGCTGTGGTCGGCCCCAATGGGAGCGGCAAGAGCACTTTATTAAGGATCATTGCCGGGCAGGTGGCTCCGGATGAAGGTCAAGTGCAGATTCACCCTGCAAGCGCGGGCATTGGATATGCCTGGCAGGAATTGGTCACGTCTGAAGTAGATACCCCTCTCTTTTCCTGGGTCTCGGAAGTGATTCCTTCCTGGAAGGATCTTTGGCGTCGCTGGGAAGAGGCTGGGGAAGAGCGTACTCGCAAGGAATTGGCCCAGGAACAGACCGAACTGGAGCACACCTACGGCTACAATCCGGAGCATCGTATTCAGGCCGTGCTCAGCGGTTTAGGTTTTTCCCCTGCCGAGTGGGATGCTCCCTTGCGACAACTAAGTGGTGGATGGCAGGAACGGGCCAAACTGGCCAGGTTGCTGGTCCAGGGAACGGATATACTGCTCCTGGACGAACCAACCAACCACCTGGATTTAGAAGCTGTTTACTGGTTGGAGAACTTTTTAACCAGGTTTCAGGGGATAGTGGTCTTTGTGGCTCACGACCGTTTCTTTCTGGATCGGGTCGGTAACCGGGTGCTGGCCTTGGACCGAGGCAAGGCGGTCTTTCGAACCGGCACCTTCAGCCAGTACCTGGCCTGGAATGAGGAGCAAAAAGAGCAGCGCCAGCGCCAGGCGGACAAGCTGGACCAGGCCATCCAGCACCGCCAGCGCTATGTGGACCGCTTCCGCTACAAAGCGGATAAGGCTAAACAAGCCCAATCCAGGTTGCGCCAGGTAGAGCAGTTGCAAGCCAAACGGGAGGCCGTGGCTCCACCATCCTCCCGCAAACTCTTGAACTTTGCCTGGCCTGAGCCGCCGCGCAGCAATCATACCGTGTTCAAGGTCGTGGATCTGGGGTTTGCCTACCCCAACCAGCAACCCCTGTGGCCACACCTCAATTTTCATCTCTATCGGGGGCAGAAAGTGGCCTTGGTCGGACCCAACGGGTGCGGCAAATCCACTCTGCTGAAGATAATGGCCGGGATCTTGCCTCCGGCACAGGGAGGAGTCAAAAGCGGGAGCAATGTCCGCTTGGGCTTTTTCTCCCAACATATTCGAGACACCTTGCACCTGGATCGGTCCGTTTTGGCAGAAATCCGGCGTTTGGCCGATCTCGGGACCAAGGAGGAAGAGCTGCGCTCAGTACTGGGGCTTTTTCTCTTGGATGAATCCATGTGGGAACGACCGGTTCGGGAGCTCAGCGGGGGGGAGAAAAACCGACTGCTTTTGGCTTCCCTGTTTTTGGCCAGGGCCAACTGTCTGCTCTTGGATGAGCCCACCAACCATCTGGACTTGGAAAGCAGGGAAGCCCTGGTTTTGGCTCTCCAGCATTTCCCAGGGACTCTCTGCCTGGTGGCCCACGATCGTTTTCTGCTCTCTCAGGTCCCGGACGAGATCTGGATGCTCTCTGGGCAAGGAGTTGAGGAGTTGACTGGGGGGTATACCCAATATGAGGCCCTCCTGCACCAAGAGGAAAACCAGGGGGGGACGCCTCCATCTCCCGGGACCCGGGGCAAAGATGCGCTGAAGGAAAAAAAGAAGTTGGAGGCCCAAAGACGGAATGAACGGTTCAGACGTCTGCAGCCCAAAAAGAAACAGTATACCCATCTGGAACAGGAACTTGAACGGATTCTGGGTGAGCAAAACCGGCTGGAGCTGATGTTGGCCGATCCCCAGACCTATGCCCAGGGAGACCATCTTGGAGAACTCCATAAGCAGTATGTAGGTCTCAAAGAGCGGGCCGAGGCCATTTTTCAGGATTTGGAACTCTTGGAAGAGGAAATTGAAGAGTTGGAAGAAAATGGGTAATAGACGAGAGCTTGAGCATACAGGCTTTTTTTTGTTATGAGGTTGCCAACCTCATTTCTGGGCAACAATTCACAAGGAGTGAGCATATGGCTGCAAAAAAAAATGCCCCACCCAAGTCTCCTGAGCCGGAATCCGCCTCTCCGGATCAAAAAGGGACAGTGAGGGAGGCCAAACAGGCGGGTAAGCTCTTGTTGACCGGTGCGGATATTGTGCACATGGGAGAAGAGGCGGAACTCCTGGTGGGGGGAAAAAACTACAATACGGCCATAATCAGTGAGCTTGAAAATATCCGTGCCCCTCAATTCCGGGCCATATCCTCCACGGCTTTTCATCGTCTGTTGGATGAAACCCGGGTCAATGCCACAATCATCAGGTCAGTGGTGGATCAGGAATACAACAAGGTGGACTGGAGTGGAACCGAAGCCAACAGTGATCCGGAATTTTTAAAGACCTTTGTCCGGAACACCGCGGCCAAGATTCGGGAAATGCATGCCCAGTCCGAGGGGGAACAGCTCATCCGTTTACGCCGATTCATCAACAATGTGGTGGAAGGCTTTGCTGTCTCTCCGGAGGGGATTGATCAACTCAGAAAGCGGTCGGTCTTGGTCCAGGTGGCCATTTTGGCTGTGGAACTGCCCGCTGATGTCCAAAAAACTGTCATCCAGGCCTATCGGGATATCTGCAAAGAGGCCGGACTGGACAACGTGCCGGTGGCCGTCCGCTCTTCAGCCGCCGGCGAAGACAGCCGGAAGAAGGCCTTTGCCGGCCTGCAGGACACCTACTTAAATATCACTTCGGAAGCCGATTGTGTAACCGCCTATCAGTGGGACTGTGCTTCAGCCTATAATTTGCGCTCCATGACCTACCGCCGGGAAGCCATTCTGGACGCCGTGGCTCAGGCCGAAAAGACGGCGGATGAAAGTATTGCCGAGGAGGCCAAGAAAGAATGGTCCATTGAGAACACCTCCTTGTCGGTGTGTGTTATGCGTATGATCAATCCGGTCATTTCCGGGACCGCTTTTAGTGCGGATACGGCCACCGGCTGCCGGGGCACGGAGAAGAACGATCTGGTGTCCATGGACGCCAGTTACGGGTTGGGAGAAGCCGTGGTTTCGGGCATGGTTACACCGGATAAGTTCTATGTCTTCCAGCGGGAAGATGGCTCGGAAGTGGTCATCCGTCAGATGGGATGCAAGGACAAAAAGATCATCTACGATCCGGAACACAGTGGGACTCGGATAGAAACCTTGCCGGAGGAGGACGTCTACCGTTGGTCCCTGTCTTTGGCCCAGGCCGAGGAGGTGGCCAAAGGGGTACGCAGCATTAGCCGGACCTATGGCGGGATGATCATGGATACCGAGTTTTGTATCGATGAGTGGGACAGGTTGTGGTTTGTTCAGGCCCGGCCGGAAACCAGATGGAATGTGGATTTTGAGAAGAACCCGGATGTCATCTACATGCGCCGGCTGGAGGTCGATCCGCAGGTCCTGCCTCAGGCCGAGGTGATATTGGACGGCAACGGGGCCTCCAGAGGGGCTGGGCGAGGGAAGGTTCGCTTCTTGCGCTCGGCTCTGGAGTTAAACAAGATCAACAAAGGGGATATCCTGGCTGCCGAGCGTACAGACCCGGACATGGTCCCGGGCATGCGAATCGCATCCGCCGTCTTGGCCAGTGCCGGGGGGGATACCAGCCATGCGGCCATTACATCTCGGGAATTGGGCATCCCTTCGGTCATCGGCATTAATCGAGTGGAGCTCCTCCGGGCCCTGGATGGGCGGGAAGTGACTGTGGACGGATCCAGAGGACAGGTCTACCGGGGGTTGCAACCCTTGATTGAAGTGGGCGGGGAGGTGGACATCAGCCGCCTGCCGGAGACCAAGACCAAGGTGGGGATTATTCTAGCCGATGTGGGACAAGCTTTGTTTCTCTCCCGGTTGCGCAAGTCCCCGGATTTTGAAGTGGGACTCCTCCGAGCCGAATTCATGCTCAGCAATATCGGAGTCCATCCCATGGCCTTAGATGCCTATGATCAAGGTATCCTCCAACAGGCGGTGCAGGAAAAGCTCCAGGCCCTGGACAATCAGCTGACCAAAATCATCAAAGAACAGCTGGATTTTGGGATTTTGACCTTTGATCTCAATCTGCGCAAATATGTGGGCCTCCTGACCGGACTCAGCGAAGAGATCGAGATGCTCAGCGAAAAAGTCAGCGCCCGGGGGACCGAAGAAGTCCTGGCCCTGCAGCGGAAGATCCGGGACCTGGATTACAAGCTGGACGACTACCTGGAGCGGGCCACCCAACGCCTGGATGTGATCAAGACCTCCACCGATCTGGGGGAGCATGTCAGCCAGGTAATGGGCTATGCCGATGAGCTGGCCCAACTGAGTTCCCGGAATCCGGAAGGCCGGCAGAGGATACAGGAGATCCAGGAACGGATTCAGGCTCAGGTCAGTCGGATTCAGGATGAACCAGAGGTCCGCCAGGTCCTGGACCGCATTCGCAAGATGCGCAAGGACGTGGCTCAGAAGGTGGGCCTGAGCCGGGCCATGGACGACGTGAGCAATCTGGAGGACAAGATCCGGCAGATGATCAGGATCAAGGGCTATCGCACGGGCAAAGAACTTTATGTGCAGAACTTGACCCAGGGGCTGGCCCTCTTTGCCATGGCCTTTTCCGGCCGGGAGATCATCTACCGGACCACGGACTACAAGAGCAATGAGTACAGGAACCTCATCGGGGGGATGCTCTATGAAGACTATGAGGACAACCCCATGCTCGGATACCGGGGGGTGTCCAGAGATCTGCACGACTGGGAGATAGAGTCCTTCAAGCTGGCTCGAGGGGCCTTTGGGGGGAAGAACTTATCCATTATGCTCCCTTTTGTGCGCACCCTGGAAGAGGCCAGGAGCATGAAGCGCTATCTGGCCGACGTGCACAACCTGCGCAGCGGTGAAGACGGGCTGAAAGTCATTCAGATGTCCGAGATCCCCAGCAACGCCATCCTGGCCAAGGAATTCATCCGGGAATTCGATGGATTCTCCATTGGATCCAACGACATGACGCAGCTGGTTCTGGGTACGGACCGGGACAACTCCAGATTACGTCATATCTACGACGAAGAAGATCCGGCTGTGGTCTGGGCCATTTTGGTCACTATTTTCACTGGCCAGAAGCTGGGCAAGAAGGTGGGATTTTGCGGACAGGGAGTGTCCAACAGTACCATCATTCGCGGTTTGGTCTGTGTGGCTGGCATAGTGTCCGCCTCAGTGGTTCCGGACACTTATGCCCAGACCAAGATGGACATCGGGGCCTTGGAACAGGAAGAGATCAAAATCCGGGATCTGGGCAAGTGGCTCAAAGAACAACACTTTCAAAACCTGCGGCGCTTATTGGAACAGGAGCGCTATGGACATATCCTGCGTCACAACACCACCCCGGAAGAGATCAAGGATTGGTACGAAGGGGAGCTGGCCCGGCTGCATGAACAGGTTCAGGCCCATCTGGGCACGCCCAAAGAAGAATTCTACCGCCATGAGCTGCAGGCCTTGCGTGGGAGTTTGCACAAGGCGGTGATCAGCGCTAACTGGGACTGGGAGGTGACGGTGCAGGACGCTTTGCGTCATGCCGGGTTCGAGAACTTTGAGGATCAAGAGAAAGCCCTGGAGGAACAGCGCAGCCAGTCCTGGTAAGGATCCGGAAGGCTGGTGTCGGGAGTTAGCGTGGCCGCTGACAGGTGCTGCCAGTTTCACCTAGGATCAAAGTTGATTTGCTCAGTATCTGGATAACAGCAATTTGTGTTCAAGTTTCAGGAGAACAAAATTATCGTGGGGGGAAGGCGATGGCCAGAGTCATGGTTTTGGGACTTGGCAATATCATTTACAAAGACAAGGGATTGGGAATCTACGCCGTTCGGGATCTGTATCGTGAGCAATGGCCGGAGGGCGTGTGTTTTGTCGATCGGATGATGCTTGGTGATATTCCCTTGGATTTGGACGGAGTGCACGGCTTGCTGGTCCTGGATGCTTGGCAGGCGGGCGACTCTCCAGGAAATCTGGCCCGCCTGAGTCTGGATCAGGTCCAGGCTCGGCCTGAACTTATTTCCGAACCCTTGTTCTGGCGGGGACTGGCCTTGGCCGAGGTGTTGGGTCAGGACGTGCACGTGGTGTTTTTGGGCCTGGAGGCTGAGTGTGCAGACTGTGATCTGAGTTTGTCTCCATCGGTTCAGGACGCCTATCCTCGTTTTCTGGAGGCTGTGCGGGAGGAGATTTTTCATATGCTCAATGGTTTGGTTATGGGCCGAGCTGGGGGAGCGGTTTGGGCTTAAGGAGCGGAGGCAAGGCGGCAGGAGACATGCAGCATCGGCGTCTGGCCATGGTTCGTGAGCAGCTTGCGGGCCAAGGGATTGAAGATCAGCGGGTTCTATTGGCCATGTCCAGGGTGCAACGGCATTTGTTCGTGGAGCAGGCCTTGCAGGTCCAGGCCTACAGCTCCAATGCCCTGCCTATAGGTTACGGGCAGACCATCTCCCAGCCCATTAGCGTGGCCAGAATGAGCCAGGCCCTCCAGGTTCATCCCGGACAACGTATCTTGGAGATTGGAACCGGGTCCGGGTACCAGGCTGCGGTCCTGTCCGAGATGGGGGCAGAGGTCTATTCAGTGGAGCGCGTTCAAGCCCTGTATCTCGCCGCCCTGGACCGCTTGATCAGATTGCGCTACTTTCAAATAAAGCTCAAGCTGGACGACGGGACTCTGGGTTGGCCGGATGAGGCCCCCTATGAGCGAATCCTGCTCACAGCCAGCGGTCCCAGGGTGCCTGAACCCCTTGTGCATCAGTTGGCTGATCCCGGAATCCTGGTCATGCCCTTGGAGGAAGAGGGTCGGCAACGTATAGTGCGCATTCGCAGGGAGCATGATCGGTGGTACAAACAAGATATGGGGCCGGCCCGCTTTGTGAGCCTGATGGGGGCTTATGGGTGTCCAAAATGACTGGGAGATGCTGTCTGCTGATTGGCCTTTTGGCCTTGGTGTTGGGACTGGCCTGGTCGGGATGGACAGCAGCTGGGACCATCTATGTGTATAAAGACAGCCGCGGGGTCTTGCATTTCACCGATCTTCCGAATTCCAAAGAATACTCCCCCTACCGGACCTGCTCGGAAGATGACCGGGATCTGGAAAGCCGGCAGCGTATTCTGGAATATATTCAAACCTATAGCCGGAAGCACGGAGTTGATCCCCATTTGGTCCAGGCCATCATTCAGGTGGAATCGAACTTTTCTCCCAGGGCCAGATCCGCAGCCGGAGCGGAAGGGCTCATGCAACTCATGCCCAAGACCCAACAGGATCTGGGAGTTTACAGGCCGTTTGACGCCCAGGACAATATCCGAGGCGGAGTGGCCTATCTGGCCCAGCTTTTGAATCAATTTCCCAGCCTGGACCTGGCCTTGGCCGCCTACAATGCCGGACCCAGCCAAGTGCAGGCTTATAGCGGCGTCCCTCCCTTTCCAGAAACCCGTCGCTATGTTCAGAAAGTGCAGTCCCTGTATCAGGACCTATCAGTCAAGACGAGGGAATATGTTCAATCTGGCCAATAACTTGACCATTGCCCGGATATTCAGCGTTCCGTTTATCGTCCTCCTGCTGTATTTTCCGAACAAAGGCAGCTGCCTTTTGGCCATGCTCCTGTTCATCCTGGCCTCGCTCACCGATCTTTTAGATGGCCTCTTGGCCAGGCGCTACAACCTGGTCACCAGCTTGGGAAAATTTCTCGATCCTTTGGCCGATAAGCTCTTGGTGGTCTCTGTGCTGATCATGCTCGTGCATCAGGGGTGGCTTCAAGCCTGGATCGTAATTTTGATTATCGGCCGGGAGATAATGGTTACCGGATTACGAGCCATCGCCGCGGATCAAGGTCAGGTTATTGCTGCGGACAGATACGGAAAATTAAAAACAATCATTCAGGTGGTGGCCCTGTGTCCGCTCATACTTCACTATCCCTGGCAGGGATTTGACCCCAATCCCTTGGGCAAGGTCCTCATTTTGGCCGCTTTGGTGCTCACCCTTTTTTCCGGAGCCAATTATCTGTACTCCTTTTTTAAACACAACCTGTCCGTTGATCAACGCACCTAAAGCGGAGGACGAATGGCTCAGATCGATGCCTTCTTTAAAATGATGCACGAGGTCGGGGCCTCGGATCTGCACTTGTCCACAGGTTCCCAACCGGTGATTCGTTTGCATGGCGAGATGCAGAGGGTCAAGTACAAGGCTTTGGACAATGAAGACCTGAAATCCATGCTCTATGAGATCACACCGGAACGTAAAGTAAAGGAGTTTGAGGAGAAAGGGGATGTGGATTTTTCTTACGAAGTGCCCAATCTGGCCAGATACCGAGTCAATTTTTTTCAGCAGCGCCGGGGAGTGGCCGCAGTCTTCCGGGAAATTCCCCAGAATATATTGAGTATCGACGATTTGGGTTTACCCAAGATCTTAAAGAACATGGCCCTATTGCCCAAGGGCTTGGTCCTGGTTACCGGCCCTACGGGATCGGGAAAATCGACCACCCTGGCCGCTATTATCGATTATGCCAATCGGGAGCGCCGGGATCATATCCTGACCATTGAGGACCCCATCGAGTTCGTGCATCAGCCGGCCCGGTGCCTGATCAATCAGCGGGAAGTTGGGCGGGACACCAAGAGTTTCAAGGCCGCTCTCCGCGGGGCATTGCGCGAAGATCCGGATATCATCCTGGTGGGGGAAATGCGAGACCTGGAGACCATTGAATTGGCCGTGGAGGCGGCTGAGACCGGCCATTTGGTCTTTGGAACCCTGCATACCATATCCGCCTCCAAGACCATTGACCGGATTATCGACGTCTTTCCAGCCAATCAACAGGGGCAGATCCGCTCCGCCCTGTCCGAATCCCTGCGGGCGGTAGTGGCCCAAAATCTTTTTAAGCGAGTAGATCAAAAGGGTCGGTTGGCGGCTTTGGAGCTCCTCATCGCCACCCCGGCGGTACGCAACCTGATTCGAGAGAATAAGATCTTTCAGCTCAACTCGGTCATCGAGACCGGGCGCAAGTACGGGATGCAGACCCTGGATGATGCGATCATGGGACTCTTGCGGGCCAATGCCATCGATCCGGAACAGGCCTACAACAAGGCGGTGAATAAGTCCAAGTTCCGGGATTACCTCCCGGAGCCTCCCCAGGATTTTACCGAGGTGTAGTCAGATGTTACGTTCTGATTTGGATCGCTATCTGGGCCAGATCCTGGACCAGGCCCCTGAGCTTTCGGACGTTCACATGACTGTGGGCAAGCCGGTGCTGGTCGAAGAACATGGAAATCTGCACCCAGTGGATCTTCATCCGGATCCCGGTTCTCTCGTCCCTTGGCAATTAGAAAGTGTGGCTGCCGTCCTTTTGGGGCACAACGATCGACTGTTCGGGGATTTGGCTTCCTCCGGGTCCTGTGATTTGTCTTATGCTTTAAAAGGCCGAGCCAGATTCCGGGTGAATGTCTTCAGTCAGCAGGGCTCCTTGGCCATAGTCATGCGCAAATTGGCCACCACCATTCCCACTCTGTCTTCTTTGGGGTTGCCTCGAATATTCTCGGATATGGCCCAGGAGAACTTCGGCCTCATCCTGGTCACTGGGGCTACCGGCAGCGGAAAATCCACCTCCCTGGCCGCGTTAGTGGATGCTATTAATGCCACTCGAGAGATACATATCCTGACCTTGGAAGATCCCATCGAGTTTGCGCATCCCCATCAGTTGGGGCTGGTCAATCAGCGGGAACTGGGCCGGGACTTCGACGCCTTTGCTACCGGATTACGAGCCGCCTTGCGTCAGGCGCCCAAGGTCATTTTGGTTGGGGAGATTCGAGACCGGGAGACCATGAGCATCGCCTTAGAGGCTGCAGAAACCGGTCATTTGGTTTTGGGCACGCTGCATACCTCGGATGCTGCCCAGACCATCAACCGGATCATAGGCATGTTTGAACTGAGTGAGGAACGCTTGATTCGAGGTCGGCTGGCCGAGAGCTTAAAATACGTCGTTTCCCAGCGTTTGGTCCCCAAAACCGGTGGGGGGAGGGTAGCGGCCCTGGAGATTCTGAAAAATACCATTCGTATCCGGGCACTCATCACCCAGGGTGAAGACGAAGAAAATACCTTCGTTACGGTCCTGGAACAAAGCGCCACCTACGGCATGCAGACATTTGATGATCATTTGCCCCAGCTTTACTCTCAGGGGATCATCAATGCAGAAATGGCCATGCTTCACGCCTCGGACAAATCCAAGTTGGGGCAAATGATTGACCGTATCAAGTCGGAGCGGGGAGAAAAGGTGAGTGATATCGATGACCTGGAGCTGGACGTGGACTATGAGCAGCGGGCCTGGTAGGGAACTGATATGCGCCTGAGATGCGAACACTGCCAGAGAAGCTTCAATCTGCCGGAGGACAAGATCCCCCAAGCCAAGCGGTTTCGCTTCACATGCCCGGCCTGCAAGGAAACGAATCAGATTGACCGTGCTCAACCGGAAGAAGAAACAAAGAAAAAAACAGAAGCGATTGATGAAAACGTTTTGGACGCCCCTCCGGTTCAAGTACCTCCGGGGACCAGATTGGCCTTGGCCTTGCTAGCCAATGATCAAACCTCCGAGAAGGTGCGCTTCTATCTCCAGGATCGGGGATGGCAGATTGTAGAGGCTCCAAATCCTCGGATGGGCAAGGCCTATCTCCGAACTTATCGCCTGGAGTTGGTGGTGCTTGAAGACAGTGATCCGGGTCGGGAGGTCCTGGCCGAGATACATGGCCTATCTGGAAGGGAACGCCGGGAGATGAATTGTGTCCTCATCGGGGAGCGGGCTGCCAGCTTTGCTACACTGACTGCATTTGTTCTGGGGGTCAACACCTATGTGCATCAAGATGATCCCCAGGGGGTGGAAACCGCTTTGGACCAGGCTCAGGAGCTTTTTCATCAGTATCGGCAGTTGTGGATGGCTTTTGCAAATCAGTAGATCATAATTGGTTCGAGTGAAGCTATGTTGTTCAGGGTTATTCTCATTACCCTCCTGGCAGTGAATATCTTGTTGATTTGGGCCATATTTCAAGGAGAACAAGGACTTGGCATCTACCGCCAACAGCAAGCACGATTGGAAAAGATGCAAGCCAGGCTGAACCAAGTACGTAAAGACAACATAGAGCTCAGTCGCAAGATTCGACTTTTGCAGAATGACGATGTCTATGTGGAGCAAATGATTCGAACCCGATTGCACTATGTGCAAAGCCATGAGGTCATGTATTTGCCCCGCAAGACCCAGATAAAGACATCGTCTGCTCAATGATCGGGTGTACGGCGATAGGTTGAATGCTCCCCTGACCCACAGACTTGGGAAGAATGATCATGGAAGGATTGGACATGCAGGACAAGATCGCCTGGTACGAAGAGGTCCTGGCCCAGGATCCGGGTTCACCATTGTTTTTCAACCTGGCCCGGCTCTATCTGGAACAGGGAGAGCGGGAGAAAGCTGTTGACTCCCTGCAGTCTGGGCTGGACAGAAACCCGGCTCATGCTCAGGCCCGTCTGCTTTTGATCCAGACTCTGGCCGATGCTCATTGCCGGGATACGGCCCTGCAATATATGGAACCCCTCCTGGCCGGACTGGGATCAAGCCCTGATTTTTGGCTATTGTGGGCCGAAAAACTGGAGGGAGAGGGGCGAAAAGATGTGGCCGCGGCTGTCCGGTTCATAGCAACGGACCTCAAGCATGGTCCGTTGACCTGGTCCCAGATTGTGCATAAAGGCCTCGAGGATGTGGCCAATTGGGAAGCCCAGTTCTGGCAGTCCGAGATAGAAGAACCATTGACCGGTGATGGGCAAGATTTGCTAGGGGAGAGGAATGCACATATCCTTCAGGACCAGGCCGAAGATGAGAAGAAAGTATTGGATGAGCAACAGCAATCGTTACCTGGCCAGGAGATACATACCGCTGAAGAAGACTTGCCTTCTGGAGGCTACAGGACGGTGACCATGGCCGACATCCTGGCCGGCCAAGGAGAGTTCGAGTCCGCCCTGGAAATTTATGCCCAGCTCTTGGCTGAGGAACCAGATTCCGAACGACGGCAAAAGATTTCGGACCGGATGGAGATGGTATCTCAGAAAATAAGCCCTCGGGGGGAAACAGGGACTTTCGAGGAAGAAGAGCAGGAGGGGCCAGAAGCTGATATGGAGGATACACTGTCCCTGGATGTGGAAACGAAGGTTCATAAGTCACCAAAGCCCTACTCGGGGGAAGAATCCAAAAAACATGAGCTATTGCGTCGTTTAGACCAGCTGGCCTCCAGGTTGGAGGCCAAGGGGTGATTCAGCTTATATTTCCGTTTGGCAAACCCGCGATCGCTTAAGGAGCCTGATCAGTGCATAATCGGATCCTCTTTATTTTCTGTGTACTCATTTTCAGCCTGACGGGATGTCAGGCCTGGGAAAAAACCAAGTCCATGTACAGGGGCACAATATTTCCGGCCCAGGTGGACGTGGAGGCCAAGGCTGGTGTAAGTGAGGAGATCAGGTATCTGGCCCGACTGGTCACCCCAGTGGACACCCAACTGGAAGAATTGGTCAGGAGCACGCAGGGGATAGGCAACCCCTCCGAACGGGAGCTGCAGGCCATGTTCTCCCAGTTTCCCTGGCTCAATGGTCTGGCAGCCTATAGGGCCTCCGGTCAACGTGTGCACCAGGTGCCGGCCCAGCCGGTGAAGAAAATCTCCCCTCAGGCAGTATTGGACAACCTTCCGTCCCGTGAGGAGGTGGATGGGCTTTATCTGCAGGTCGTGGAGCATGACCTCGGTCCTGAACTGTGTCTGGTCAAGCCGATTGATAATGCGGGTCAGGTGGCAGCCTATGTGCTTGTTCATTTTGACCCCCGCTCCTTGTTCAGTCGGTCCCCGGTCCCTGAAGACCTGCTGGTGCTGCGCAATGAAACAGTCCTGTGGTCCGGGATGCAGCAGGATACAACCCAAAGGCTCATGGACAAGGATTGGCCGAGTATGCTTCAGGCCAAAGTCCAGGGTGATTTTGAGGTCCAGACGAAGAGCTTTGTCTGGCTGGCTCGGTATGTGGGCCAGGCTCCCCTGGTCTATGTGGTCAGAACGGACAAAAGTGATCCACAGCCAACAGAGGACTGATGCAAAGACAGGGAATTGCTTCCCTGGAATCTTTCTTGGCAGGGTTCAATGTAACTGTCGTTCGGTGAAGATCTCATCGGACGATTATCAGGAGGTAGTGCCATGCGTCAAATAACAGTTACTGAACATCTTTTGCTGCATCAACGGCAAAATCCCATGGCCACCGGCCAGTTTACCAGGCTCCTCAATGAACTTATTCTTTCGGCCAAGATCATTGCCCGGGATGTGAACAAGGCCGGGCTGGTGGATATACTTGGCTATACCGGGAATGTGAACATACAGGGTGAGAGCGTGCAGCGTCTGGACGAGTTTGCCAACAGCGTCTTGACCCACCGCATGGAACGGGCAGGGCTGCTGTGTGCCATGGCCTCTGAAGAGAACGCAGATTTGATCCAGATCTCGCATCGCTTTCCCAAGGGGGAGTATTTTTTGGTCTTTGATCCCCTGGATGGTTCATCGAATATCGATGCAAATGTGAGTATCGGGACCATATTCTCCATTTACCGGCTCAAGGACGGTCTGAGCGGTCAGGTGGAGCTGCACGACGTATTGCACAAGGGATCGGAACAGGTGGCGGCCGGATATTTTATCTACGGGTCCTCCACGGTCATGGTCTATTCCACCGGAAACGGAGTCCACGGTTTTACCCACGATCCCAGTGTTGGGGAGTTTTTGCTCTCCCACCCGGAGATCAAGATCCCCCAACAGGGGAAAATTTATTCCGTCAACGAGGCCTATTGGAACTATTGGGACGGAGCCACCCAGAGGGCCGTGGGTATGTTCAAGGATCCCAACAGTGAATTGGGCAGGCTGTACACCTTGCGGTATATTGGCTCTCTGGTAGCCGATTTTCACCGTAATCTGCTCTACGGGGGGGTCTTCATGTACCCCATCGATTATCGGGATCCCAAAAAGCCCAAGGGCAAGCTGCGCCTGTTGTGCGAAGCCAATCCTTTGGCCTTTATTGTCGAGCAGGCCGGGGGCATGGCCACGGACGGGGTGAACCGGATCATGGACATAGAACCCCAGGAACTCCATCAACGTACGCCTTTGTTCATCGGGTCGACTACGGAAGTGGAAAAGATTCGGGAGATCTACACCCAGGCCGGGCAAGCTGAAGACACCTGAAACCTCTAACTAATTGCTAAATTACATGTTTCATCCTCGATCAAACTGGACGGCTACGGCCAGAGGCAGGACTGACCACCGATAACTGCCCCCTATGAGCCACGCATATGCTGTGTTTGGGTATTGAAACCTCTTGTGATGAGACCGCCCTGGCTCTGGTTCGGGACAATCAAAGAGTGCACGAGAAGCTGGTCTCTCAAGAGAACCTGCACGCCCTGTTCGGAGGAGTGGTCCCGGAGTTGGCTTCCAGGGAGCATATGCGGGCTATTGGGCCCATGTACGACGCCTTGCTGAATGACGCCGGAATAAGGGCGGAGGAGATTGATGGCATTGCTGTGGCCAGGGGTCCTGGACTCTTGGGCAGTCTGCTGGTGGGCTTGGGACTGGCCAAAGGATTGGCCCTAAGTCTGGGGTGTCCTTTGGTCGGGATCAATCACCTTGTGGCCCATCTCTTGGCCTGTGGGCTGGAGCGAAGATTGGTCTTTCCAGCTCTGGGTCTCGTGGTCTCCGGCGGACATACGCAGATCGGATTGCTCAGTTCGCCGTTTGAGCTTTCCTGGTTGGGGCGGACCCTGGATGATGCAGCAGGCGAAGCCTACGACAAAACGGCCCGGATGCTCAACTTACCTTATCCCGGTGGAAAGGTCATTGATGCCTTGTCCAGGTTTGCCAATCCGGACCCCAAGCTTTTGCCCCGCCCGTACCTGAATAATCAGAATCTGGATTTCAGTTTCAGCGGGTTAAAGACGGCCTTGGCCAGAGTTATTGAGGCCAATCCCCGGCTTGTGACGTCTGAAATGCAAACAGAGCCGGATGTATCTGAATTGGCCGCCTCCAGGCCGGAACTGGCTGAACTGTGTGCCTCTCTGAACTGGAGCATCGCTTCGACCCTGGCCGTGAAGATCAAACGGGCGGCTGCCAACCATCCCCAGGTCAAGGCCCTGATCGTGGCCGGAGGCGTGGCTGCCAACTCCTGGTTACGCCGAGAGTTGGCTGCTGTGGCTGAGGAGTGCAGCCTGGAATTTATTGTGCCCAGTCCTGGGTTGTGTACCGATAACGCCTCCATGATCGCTTATGCCGGAGTGCTGCACTTGCAGGCGGGGTACGCTCACTCCATGGACTTGGAGGCGGTTCCCCGAGGGCGGCCGGTTCCCAATGATTGGGCCCGCATTCCTTGACAGCTCATATCTTGGTTCGTATTATTCTCATCTAGTGGTTGTTAGTGGCTTTTGGGTGTCCCCATGGGCACCTCCGGGCCGGCCGGTTTCAGGGCATCCCCTGGGGGTGCAGCATTTATTACATAAGCCTCACTTTGAGGCCGACAAAAGGAGAAAAACAATGCCGAACCCAGTTACAGACAGCACGTTTGAACCTGAGGTGATCAAAGATAGCCAACCGGTCCTGGTTGATTTTTGGGCCCCGTGGTGCGGTCCATGCAGGGCAATTGCTCCGGTTCTGGAAGAGCTGGCCAAGGAGTTTGAGGGTCAAGTCAAGATATTGAAGATGAACGTGGACGAAAATCCCAGTACGCCCAGCAAATATGGCATCCGTGCCATTCCGACCCTTATTTTGTTTAAGAATGGGGATGTGGTCGGACAGGTAACCGGAGCGGTGTCCAAGAGCAACCTCAAAGACATGATTAATCAAAAGGGTTTGTCATGAAGACATTCGACAGTGTGGTGATCGGGGGTGGACCGGCTGGCATGACTGCATGCCTGTATATACTCCGGGCCGGGGCCAATTTGGCCTGGGTGGAGAAAATGGCCCCCGGGGGACAGGTCTTGATGACAGACTGGATCGATAACTATCCGGGATTTCCGGAGGGCATTAAGGGCTATGAGCTGGTGGACCGCATGGCCCAGCACTTAGAAGGTTTTTCTTTCCAGAAGTATACCGAGGAAGTCCAAAGCTTTCAACCTGGAGAGAGGACGCATCGGATTCAGGTGGGTGATGATTGGATCGAAGCCAAAACTGTGGTCTTATGTCCCGGAGCGGAGCACAAGAAGTTGGGGTTGACCGGAGAAGACCGTTTGGCCGGTCGGGGGGTGTCCTACTGCGGCTTGTGCGACGGACAGTTCTTTAAGGACCAAGTCATAGCCTGTATTGGTGGAGGGAATACCGCTCTGGAGGATTCTCTGTATCTGTCCGGCCTGGCCCAAAAGATTTACCTTATTCACCGCCGGGATGCCTTTCGCGGGGACAAGGTCTATCAGGACAAGGTCTGGGCTCAGAAAAACATCCAGGTCATGCTGGATACAGTACCCAAGGAGATCTTGGGCCAAAACCAGGTGGAAGGCTTGAAGGTGGAAAATGTCAAAGACAACACCCTCTCTGAGTTGGATGTCGATGGGGTGTTTATATTCGTTGGCATCACTCCCCAGTCGGGATTCATTCCCGAGGAAGTCAAGCGGGACGCAAACGGGTTTATAGTCACGGATACGGAAATGCGGACCAGTGTGCCCGGCATCTTCGCTGCCGGGGATATCCGGGCCAAACGCTGCTGGCAGATCTCCACGGCAGTGGGCGACGGGGCGGCGGCCGGACATTCGGCCCAACTGTATCTGCAAGAGCTCTCCGATGAATAGGCGGTGGTTTGGGCCCTGGTTTTTGACCCTGGTATTGAGTCTGGGGCTGCTTTCCGGGTGCGGGGTGATCGATACCGTGTTTCTCAAACCTCCCCAAGACACGGCCTTGGAACTCTTGCAGGCCGGAGATGCGGCCATGCAGGAAGACAGCTACGGGCAGGCCATTAAGTACTATACCAAGCTCAAAGACCGCTACCCTTTCAGTCCGTATACAGCCCAAGCCGAACTGGGACTGGCCGATGCCTATTTCCAGGACCGGGAATATGTTGCAGCCGAGAACACGTACAAGGAATTTGAATCCTTGCATCCTGGTCATGAGAATATCCCCTATGTCTTGTTTCGAATTGGGCTGAGCAATTTCAAACAATTCAAATCCATCGATCTGCCTCCAGCTAACGTAAGCGAGGCCTTACAGTATTTTAACCGAGTGGCCGAGACCTATCCCCAAAGGCCAATCGCAGATCAAGCCAGGGAATATGCCCAAAAATGCCTCCGTTTTCAGGCCGAGCATGAGATCTTTGTGGCCGACTTCTATTGGCGGACAGAGCGGTATCTTTCGGCTTGGAAGCGGTATGCCTCTGTTGCTGAAGAATTCCCCATGTTCGAAGACGTCTTGAAATACGCCCGGTCCCGGAGCAAATTGGCTTATGTTATGTTTTTGAGGCAGGCAGCGGAACAAGAGCGGATCTCGCAGCAGGGCAGCTGGAAACAGCTCTTTGACTGGTTGTAGATGGTTACCAATGGCGTATTCAGATTATGATTTCCCTCATCCCTACCGATAACATGAACATCGATTGTCACTGAAAAAAGTCCACAAGCGTTCCAATCTGGGCCTCACTCAATGCAAGATTTCCCGTGAGTTCACGGACGATTTTTCGAAGCAGACACTCAGGCTGGCAACCAGGAGCAATAATCGGTTTATGATTCCGGAATGGCTGGAGGCCCGGCAATTGGGCGAAGAGGCGTTTGAGGCCGCCTATGCCGCGGCCCTGCCCCAAGAGCGGGCATTGGTAAAAACCGCAATTGCTACCCTGTATACCTGGTTGGACCCCAGTGACCTTCTTTGGATGCGCTCAGAAGCGGAGAAAGGCCAAGGATTGTGCCTATCCACGCGGAGCAGTCCCCGGAATTGGGCCGTGGTCCAGATCCCGGCCCACTGCTGTGACCCGGGTTTGGTGGTGGGTGCTGTTCTCCCCCTCCTTGCAGCTGGTGTGTGGCCGGTGATTGCATTTCTGGAAGAGGAGGACCCAAATCGGCAGGAAGCCATCCTGGCTTTGGAACTGTCTGGGGTGGAGACTGTGTACATCTTGCCTTCGACAATGATGGAGCACGCTCTTAAGCAATGGATGCGTGGGGATGCCAATGGACCGGGGATAGTGGTGAGCATAGATCCAGGTACGATTCTCAGCTGCGGCCAGGAGAATAATGCTTCCGGTGGGCACATGCTGGTCAAGCTGCCCAGACCGCAAAAGGCGGGGGTCTGGCTTCAAGAACAGGACATTGATCTTTGGGCCCTGTCCTTTATGCACCCCGGGTTGGACTGTGGTGTCTGGTCGGAGGTAGAAAGGGAACTGCCGCCGGGATTTCGATCGATCTGCGGGCAGTGGTTTGATTTTTTGCAGCAACGGCTGGATGTGGTCTGGGTCCCGAGGTCCCTTATGAACCAGGCCTTAAACACATTTTCCCTGGTCTTGGGACCTGGCCAGGAGCCGGTTTGGATCTGGCCCTGGTATGTGTCGTCCCTGGCTGGACATATTCGTCTGGCCGTAGCCCAAGGACAAAAGCCGGAGTCCGTATGAAACTGGAAGTTAGCTCATTTTGTCGTCCCCATGCAGAGTAATTCGTGGTGATAAGAAAGTGGCCGGAGCTACAAGGGGAGTACTGTGAGCGGTAAGGATCAATATCTCAACCTCATTCGCAATATTGGCATTATCGCCCATATAGATGCCGGCAAGACAACCTTGACCGAACGGATCCTGTATTACACCAAGAAGATCCATCGCCTGGGTGAAGTCCATGAGGGCACTGCAACCATGGACTATATGCCCGAGGAACAGGAACGGGGCATTACCATCACCTCCGCCTGTACCTCCTGCCAGTGGAACAAACACCAAGTTAATATCATCGATACACCGGGACACGTCGATTTCACCATCGAAGTGGAACGCTCCCTGCGGGTCCTGGATGGGGCGGTGGGTGTTTTTTGTGCCGTGGGCGGGGTGGAACCCCAGAGCGAGACGGTTTGGCGCCAATCCGAGCACTATAAAGTACCCAAGATTGCATTTGTGAACAAACTGGATCGGGTGGGAGCGGATTTTGAGGCTGTGCTTCAGGATATGCAGGACAAATTGCAGGCCGTTGTCCTCCCTTTACAGTTTCCTGGGGGCCAAGGGGCAGATTTTTCCGGTTTGGTGGACATCCTGGGCCAAAAGTTTTTGCGTTTCGATCCCCAGAGCAAGGGAGCCACGGTCATTGAGGAAGCGCTCCCTCCGGAACTGGAAAACAAGGCGGCCACCTGGAAGGACCGACTGCTGGAGACCTTGGCCGATGAGGACGAATCCATGCTGGAGGCGTATTTGGCCGGTGAGATGCCCTCTGTTCAGGATCTCAAGGCGGCTATTCGCCAAGCTACCCTCGAATTGCGATTGGTCCCTGTTTTGGCCGGATCTGCCCTGAAGAACATTGGAGTGCAGCCGGTTATGGATGCAGTGATCGACTTTCTCCCTTCCCCCACCCAGGTTCGGCCGGCTCAAGGCCTTGATCCGGCCACCCATAAAGCCAAGTCTTTTCCCGTTTCCACAGCCTCACCCCTTTCCACTATGGTATTTAAAATCGTCTTTGATGGAGGGCGGCCTCTGTCCTTGATGCGCGTGTATTCAGGCCGAATAAAAACCGGAGAAGCGGTGTTTAGCTCCACGCAGCAGGTCGAGCTGCGGGTGGCCAGGTTGTTTAGCCTGCATGCCGGGCACAAGACCCGCCTGGAGGAGGCCAGGGCCGGAGAAATTGTGGCTGCGGCCGGCATGAAGGGGGCCCGGACCGGAGATACTCTTTGCCGAAAGGACAATCAGCTGGTCTTGGAACAGCTCTCCCAATACAAGCCGGTCATGTCCCTGGCCTTGGAGCCCCGCAATGCCGCAGAGGAAGAGAAACTCATGCAGGCCCTGGACAAGATGCTTCTGGAAGATCCTACATTAAGTCTGACCAGGGATGAAGACACGGAACAGATTATCCTCTCTGGTATGGGCGAATTACACCTGGAAGTGGTCCTGGAACGACTCAAGCGGGAGTATAAGGTGGACCTACGCTCCGGGAAGCCCCAGGTGGTCTATAGGGAGACCATTGCCCAGACTGCCGAGGCCGGTGATGAGTTCCACCGGGAGTTGGGAGAAATCATGCATCACGGTCAGGTCTGGCTGCGGGTGGAACCTGGGCAGAGGCAAAAAGAAAACCGTATATACTGGGAGATGGATGCCCAGGGGTGGCCCCAGGCCTGGGTGCAGGCAGTGAATCAGGCTGTGGAGGACGGCCTGCAAAGCGGCGTCATCCGGGGGTATCCAGTCCAGGGAGTCAGTGTGGCCGTAACCGGCATGCAGCGCGTGGCCGATGTTTCCAGTCAGGTAGGGTTTCATATGGCCGCCGGGGGGGCCTTGAAGAAGGCCCTGCAAGCGGCTCACCCCCTCCTCATGGAGCCCATAATGCAGGTTGAGGTCTTTGTCCCGGAGGACTTTATCGGCGACGTGGTCTCCTTGTTGGGGAGTAAAGGGGCGAAGATTGAGAATATGTACGACCGAGGCGGAGGCAAGGTGGTTCAGGCCCTGACACCTTTGCGTCAGCTGTTTGGATTTGCTACGGATTTACGTTCAGCAACCCAAGGGCGGGGCAATTTTATGATGAAGTTTGATCGATTTGATGTTTTAGAGTAGGCTTGGCCCAAAGATACCTGCCTCTAGTATGCTAAGGCCCTGGGGGAGAAACGTACAGGTTGCATTCAGCACACTTGAACGGATACAACGTATACAGGGTGGGATAAAATGTTCATCTCTTGCATATAGGTTTCGGGCATGATTCATGAGTCCTTCGATCGTTTGGTGGTCGTCTCCAATCGCCTTCCTGTAGTCCTGAAATGGGAACATGAACGCTGGACTGTGCGGGCTGGAGCCGGAGGGTTGGTCACCGCCTTAGCCCCGGTGCTCAGCCGGAACGGCGGGGTTTGGATGGGATGGCCAGGCACATCTGAGCAGGCCGATGTGCACAAACCGTTGCAGGAATTTTCTCAGGACCAAGGATATCTCCTGCATCCAGTCATCTTAAACAGCGAAGACGTCCGCGGTTATTACTATGGATTTTCCAACGAAATCCTTTGGCCTCTGCTCCATGGTTTCCATACCCATTGCAATTTTAAGCTGGACTATTGGGAAAAGTATCAAAAGGTCAATAATCGTTTTGCCCAAGAAATTCTGACCGTAACTACTGAAGATGACTATGTCTGGGTTCATGACTACCATTTGATGTGTGTTGCCCGGGAGATCAATCAGGGGCTCAGTCGCCGTCATTGCGGTTTTTTTCTGCACATTCCCTTCCCTGGACCGGAGATATTCCTCAAGCTCCCATGGCGTCGAGCCATCCTGGGGTCCTTGCTTGAATACGACCTGATTGGTTTTCAGACCTCTCAGGATATGCGTAATTTTGTGCGTTGCCTGGAATGCCTCTGTTCAAACACTCAAGTCCAGACCGAACAGAATCTGGCCTGGGTTACCTGCGGGGACAAGGAGGTCAAGGCTGGAACCTTTCCCATTAGCATCGATTTCCACGAATTTGCCGATCTGGCTGCTTCCAAAGAAGTATCCAAGCGCTCGGACACCTTGAATCTGCAACATACCGATCAGCAGATTATCCTGGGAGTGGACCGCTTGGACTACACCAAAGGCATCCCCCAACGCTTGGAGGCCATCCGGCAAGCGCTCATCCGTTTCCCGGACCTGAAAGGCAAGATCACTTTGCTCCAGGTTTTGGTCCCCAGTCGGGAGGAAGTTCCTGAATATCAGCTCCTTAAGGAGCGCATTGAACGTTTGGTCGGGGAAATCAACGGCCAATTCACCGAACCCGGCTGGATTCCTGTGCATTATCTGTATCGCAGTCTCCCTCGAGCAGATCTGGTTTCATTTTATTTGGCTGCTGAGATGGCTCTGATTACCCCGTTGTGGGACGGAATGAATTTGGTAGCCAAAGAATACTGCGTGTGCAACTATCGGGAAAACGGGGTGCTCATTCTGAGCGAGTTTGCCGGGGCCGCCTCTCAACTGTACTCGGACGCTATTTTGGTTAACCCTTACGATGTCAATGCTGTGGCCGAGGCCATCCGGCGGGCCTATTACATGCATCCTTCGGAACGCCAATCCCGGATGCGCCGTTTGCGCCAGACCATTCAATCCTACGATATCCATTTGTGGTTGGATTCCTTCTTGCGGGCCGCCTTTGACAATCGGCCTCAAGAGGTGCCTATGGCCGGATTCTCCACGTTCTTGTCCAGTATAGATCGGCTATAGGGCTGGAGAAATTGGTGCCTGAAGATACAATTCAAACCAGTTCATATGGTCCAGCTTTTTGCCTTTGGCAAAGCTGGGCCCGGAGGATGATCTGCGGCCTTTAAAGGGGGAGCAGCGGGCCAAGAGGAGTCTGGGACAGAACTTTTTGGTCGATCCCAACCTGGCCCGGAAGATAGTGGATTGCCTGCTCATTCGGCCTGGAGATCGGGTATTGGAAATCGGCCCCGGTCGGGGAGCCTTGACCGGTCTGCTGCTTGATCGCGGGGCCCAGGTGGTCGGGGTGGAAAAGGATGACCACTTGGCCCGGGAATTGAAAAAGCGGTGGCCTGACATGCAGGTGGTTGCTGTCGATGCCTTGGACATATCCTGGGATCGCCTATCTAAGGCCGGGATTCACAAAGTTATCGGCAATCTGCCCTACAATGTGGCCTCGCCGTTGATATGGGATATTGTGGCCTGCTTTCCGGAAGCCGTGTCCATGGTCTTTACGGTTCAAAAGGAAGTGGGCTTGCGTTTGACGGCCTCCCCGGGAGCAAAAGCCTATGGAGCCCTGTCGGTCTGGGTGCAGAATTTTGTTCAGCCCAGGCTTGAATTCATCATTGGTCCCCAGGTGTTCCGACCTCGGCCTCGCGTGGATTCAGCGGTCATCTCCCTGCTCCCCCTGAGGCAGCGCCCCGGCCCGAAGGAGAGAGCAGCCCTGTCCGGATTGTTGCGAGTATGCTTTCAGCAACGACGTAAGCAGCTGAAGACCTCTTTGCGCAGTGTATGGTCTGATCACGTCCAGTCCTGGTTTCTGGAACACAACGTACGTCCCCAGGCCCGGGCGGAGGAGATGACTCCTAAGCAGTTTCTGTCTTTGGCTCAGGTGATTGGGACCTGATGGAGGCCCAGACACTGATAATTTAACATACTGGTTTGCCAGGAACTTTTTATTTTATTGGTTTCTATTCCATGGAAACCCTTGACAAGTGCGGCTTTTTGGGTTTTGGTCTGGAAAAAGGCGGGATATGGCGGGTGCAGACGTCCAGGTGAATCCGGCCCCAGGCAAGTGCTGTAAGCTACAGGGTTTCATCTTACTAAGTGAGTGGCTTCCAGATAAAGCGTGTGATACCTTTGGGAAGGTTTTAGCGAGTAGGATCGCACTGTTTTCAACAATGCAAAAGGAGGAAGATTCTATGACCAAAGCAGATCTGATCGCCAAAGTGGCAGAAAAGTCGGAACTGACCAAAGCAGATTCAGAACGAGCCCTGAATGCTTGCCTGACGTCCATTGAAGACATTTTGGTCCGGGAAGGAAAACTGACCCTGACCGGATTCGGCACTTTTCAGGTGGAAGAACGTAAAGAGCGCAAGGGACGTAATCCGCAAACCGGGGATGAGATCACCATTCCGGCGGCCAAGGTGGTCAAGTTTCGGCCGGGAAAATTGCTCAAGGACGCCATTCGCTAAGTGTGGCGAGCTATGCTTCCGGTGCCAAGCCACTCAATGGTCGGGGCACTGGGTTCAGAGCCCGGATACCTCCTGGGAGGAGACACGAAAGGAATAAAAGGGGGTATGGGGCAGGCTTGTCCGGGCCGCAAGGCAGGGTCACAAACGTCGCCTCGAATTCTATTCAGCCCTCTGATTTGGATTTGCCATTTGCTGTTTTTTCAGATATACTATCTTGCTCCATTTGAGGTACGAAATGGATCTAATTTCCGAACAAGGAGGTGACGACGTTTGCCTGGCATCATCCTCAACGATAATGACAATTTTGACTATGCCTTGCGCAAGTTCAAAAAACAATGCGAGAAGTCCGGAATTCTTTCAGAGCTCAAAAAACGCCAACACTATGAAAAGCCGAGCGTGCAGCGCAAAAAGAAAGAAGCTGCGGCCCGTAAGCGAATGATGAAGAAAATGCGCAAAGCCCGCATGGGATCTTAATTTGCTTATTCTTCGCCCAGGGCGGACCGATATCGGTTCGCCCTGTTCTCGTTTCCAGCACAAAAGCACAACCAGTGGACTCTGATCACGCCTCAACGACCAAACAGGCCAGACGTTTAACGCGTTTAATTGGCTTTCGTTCCCAGTCTTGAAACCAGCACAAGCCCTGCATGTCTTGAGCTCATGTCTCTCATGGACAGCCAAAGGCAGTCCGCCGAGGATTTAAGTATACGCGTATGGATTCGCGAACCCTTCGACTTTTGGATTATTTCGATCTGTTGGGTCACTTAGGAAAGTACGCCCGCTCTGAGCCCGGAGCCCGAACTTGCCTGGAGCTTCGACCCGATTGTGATCCCCTCCGACTTGAAGAGGAGAATCAACTCCTGGCCGAGGCCTTAGAGGCTGCTTCGGAAATGGCTCAGGCCGTCTCTTCGTTTCCGGAATTGCAAGGTGTGTTTACCTGCCTGAAGCAGGACATGGTCCTTGATGAAGACGGCTTGTGGGGAGTTCAGACCCTGCTGCAGGCAGCGGATCAAACCCGCACGGTCATCGGCCGCCTGGACCAGGAACGGTTTGTCGTTTTGCGGGGCAAAATGACCCAAGTCTCGTGGCCGGAGCGGACCTGGATGGCCTTGAACAGATGTCTGGACCCCGACGGAGGTCTCAAAGACGAGAGCAGCCCGGAGCTTCTTTCCGTGCGGCAGGAGGTGCGGGGCATCCATAGTCAATGCACCAAGAAGGTCAATGAATATTTGCGTCAGGAAAGGATCGGGGCCTATTTGCAGGATGAATACCTGACTATCTCTGCCGACCGATACGTTTTGGCCATCAAGTCCAACTTCAAGGGACGGTTGCAAGGTATTATCCATGATTACTCCCAGACCGGGGAGACCTGCTACTTCGAGCCCATGCTCTTGGTGGAGCTGAACAATACCCTCCAGGAACTTAAGCAAGAGGAACGGGAGGCCAAAAAAAGGGTCTTGAGAACCTTGACCTCCACGGTCGGCCAGGATGGACAGCGAATCCGGGCCGTTTTCGTCTGGATGGTGGATATGGACGTCTTGTTGGCCAAGGTCCTTTTGGCCCAGGATATTCAAGGTCAAAGCGTGAAATTGGGAGAACAGCAACCCTTGCAGCTCTTCCAGGCCCGACACCCCTTGCTGGTCTTGAATGGGGAAGATCCCCGGGCTGTAGATATCGAACTCAAGCCCGGTCAACGCGGCTTGATCATCAGCGGCGGCAATGCCGGGGGCAAGACGGTATGTCTGAAGACCTTGGGATTGATCAGCCTCATGGCCTTGTCCTCTTTGCCTGTTCCGGTCCAGGAAGGGAGTAGCCTTCCCCTGTGGAAGCTTATCTTTGTCTTCATTGGGGATGAGCAGAGTCTGCAGGAGCATCAGAGCACGTTTACCGCTCAGATCGATCACTTTCGCTCCAAGTGGCCGGAAATGGGTGCCTCCAGCCTGGTCCTCTTGGATGAATTCGGGGCCGGGACCGATCCCAGTCAGGGCGCCGCCTTGGCCCAGGCGGTTATGGATGCCTTGTTGGAGAGATCGGTCTGGGTAGTGGCCGCCACCCACTTTCCAGCCCTGAAAGCTTACGGCTTGACCAAGGATCAGGTTCGAGCGGCCACGGTCCTTTTTGATCCTCAGACCCAAATGCCCTTGTATACGTTGGGCTACGATCAGGTTGGGGGCAGTCGGGCCTTGGATGTGGCCCGGGACCGCGGCCTGCCCCAGGAGATCCTGCGCAAGGCGGAAGAATATCTTTTGCTGGATGGCAAAGATTCCAGCCAACTCATGAGTCGACTCAATGAGTTGGCCGTGGCCAGGGAACAGGAGATTCGGGCCTTGCAAAAGCAAAAAAAATCCTTGGAAGAGGAACAGAAGCGTCTGCAAGCCAAGCTGGAAAGGGAAGCCCGGCAGCTGCTGGAAGATATTCGAACCCATTCCCGGGAAGTGGTGACCCAATGGAAGGCCGGAAAGCGTCAACGCAAACAGGCTTTGCAGGAATTGGCTGCAGATAAAAATCGCCTCCGCGAACAGCTCAAGTCTGACGGCTCCGCCGCTCGTAAGCAGGAGGGGGTCAAGCCCCTCGTAGCCGGAGAGCAGGTCTATTACCGGTCATGGGGCAGAAAAGGCCTGGTCCGGGAAGTAGATGCTAAAAAGTCCCGCATCAAACTGGACTTGGGTGGGGTGACCCTCTGGGTGCCGGAAAATGATGTCCAGGTTCAAGGACAGGACGCATCGAATGCACCCCTGACACCTTCTTGCCACCGCGGTCCTACCCGGTCCGGGGCAACCGGGAGGGTGGATTTGCGGGGAATGAGGTCGGATGAGGCTGTGACTGCCTTGCAGCAGCATGTGGATCATGCTTTGCTCCAGGGGACAAAAGAGCTGGAAATTATTCACGGTCGGGGGACTGGAGCCTTGCGCAAAGCGGTTCAGGAAGAACTGGCCCGCTTGCCGGGGATCATTGAGTTCTGTCTGGCCAATGAAGAGCAGGGAGGGGATGGAGTAACCATTGTCCGTCTCCAGTAGAGCCGAGTGCGGTCTGGCCGAGGGGCGTCCGATATGCCCAAGGTAACTCCAGAGCAAATCCAGGCTATCAAGGACAGGATCGATTTCCTGGACCTGGTTCGGCGCTACGTCACCCTGCGCCAGGCGGGGGAACGGTGGATGGGGGTCTGTCCCTTTCACCAAGAGAGCAACCCCTCCCTGAGCATTCACCCGGAACGGGGGTTCTTTCACTGCTTCGGCTGTCTGGCCTCTGGGGATGTGATTGATTTTTATTCCCGGATCAATGGGCTGGAGTTCATGGAATCCGTCCAGGAGCTGGCTCGCGAAGCCGGGGTGGAGCTGGACGGGGGCGGAGATCCCCAGACTGGTCAGCAGGCTGGATTACGCAGACAATGTCTGGAGATGCACGTTGTGGCCCAAGGTCTTTTCCGAGAGGCTCTGAAAAGCGACCAGGGCAAAGCGGGTCGAGAATACTTGCAGCAGCGGGGCTTCGACTCCGAAATCATCGAGCGCTTTGGGCTGGGCTGGGCCCCCATGTCCTGGAACAGCTTGAAGAATCATCTGACTTCCAAGGGGTACGCCCCGGAGCAGGGGGTTCAAGCCGGCTTGTTGTCCCAAAACCAACAGGGAAGAACTTACGACCGTTTCCGGTCCCGAATCATGTTTCCCATTCACAATCTGGGGGGCAAAGTTGTGGCCTATGGAGGCCGCATAGTGGGGCAGGGGGAGCCCAAATACTTAAACAGCAGTGAGACCCCCATTTTTACCAAGGGAGATCTCTTGTACGGTTTGGATCAGGCCCGGCGCAGCATAACCCAGAGCAAACAAGCTCTGCTCACCGAGGGGTATGCCGACGTACTTACCCTGGCCCAGTTTGGATTTGATAACTCCTGTGGAGTCCTAGGGACCTCCTTGACCTCTGTTCAAGTGCGCCGCCTTTCCGGGCTGTGCAGTAAGGTGGTTTTGATCTTTGATGGAGACCGGGCTGGACGGCAGGCCTCTCTGCGTAGCGCGGAGATGATCTTGACTGCGGGCTTGCAGGTACAGGTGGTCCGCTTGCCTGAGGGCGAAGATGTGGACAGTCTGCTCCGGGCCCAGGGAAAAGAGGCCCTTCAGGAGTTGATGCATACGGCAGAGGAGGGTCTTGCCTTTTGCCTGGGCATGATTAGATCCAATGCAGCACCTAAAGAGATTATGGATTGGGCGGTCCGTTTTTTGTCCCAATTACTTCAGGTGTCGTGGCAGGCCTATTATCTCCCTCGATTGGCCGAGGGACTGCATGTATCCGAAGCAGAGTTACGCTCCGCGTTCCAAAATGCCCACAGATCACAGCCACGGCAGGGTTCACCCAAAGCCATAGTCAGCTCCAAGGCCTCTGGACAACGGGACCGCGAATTGTTGGCTTTTGCCATTCGTTGTCCTGAATATATGCCCAAACTCAAGGCCCAAGGCCTGATGGAATTTTTACGCACCGAACGGGGCCAACGGTTTTGGGACAAGCTGTGTACCCACGGTCCGGAACAGGTTATGCCGTTTTTAGACCAAGGGGAAAAGTCCTTTTTCGTCTCCTGCCAACTGCAAGAGGGAGATCCGGAAACGGATCGGGCAGTGTGGGAGGATATTTCCAATCTTTTGCTTCAGGGCAGAGAAAAAAATACCAAACAGAGACTGACAGCAGCCATTGTCCAAGCCGAGGCCAGAGGGGACGATAAAGAAGTGGCCAGACTGCTCAGCGCATTCAGTCAATTAGTCAAGGGGGGGGAATGAGTACCATCAAAGACATTCAACAGATCAAGACCCTGATCGCCAAAGGCAAGCAAAAAGGGTACTTGACCTTTGAAGAACTCAACGAGGCCTTGCCGGCTGAGGTCAGCGAGCCGGAACAAGTTGAAGAGATCATCAACATCTTTCAGCAGTTGGAAATTGCCATCGTTGATGAAAATAACAACAAGAAGCTCGAGGTCATGCCCACAGAGGTAGGCCTGGAGCTGGAGAGCCAGGGCAGTGGGTCCGACGATACTGAAGAGGCCCAAGAGATCTCCCGCAGCTCTGATCCGGTACGCATGTATCTGCATGAAATGGGCTTGGTTCCATTGCTGGATCGGGACGGAGAGGTCCGGATCGCCAAAAAGATCGAGGCCGGGGAGCTGGAAGTCCTGTATGCTCTGGCTGAGGTCCCGGTGGCCATTGAATATCTGATCGGCGTGGGCGAGGAACTGAAGAAAGGGAACGCCAAACTCAAAGATGTGGTTAAAACTATCGAAGAGGACGATCCCACGGAAGAGGAAATGAACCAGCGCCAAAGGGTGATCAACCTTTTGGAGGAGATCAAGCAGATATATCGGAAAAAGAAAGGGATCTATACGAAGGTCGCTGAAACAGGCACCCTGAATAAGCGGGTGCGGGGAGTACAGGACCGCATCCTGGAGTACAAGCACGAGATTGTCGATCGCTTGGTGGCCATCAAGCTGGAGAAAAAGCTCATCGATGAGATCATTGAGAATATCGGTGACTATGTGCGCCAGATGAACAACTGTCAGCGGGACTATTCGGCCTATATCCTCTCCGTGGGCAAGACTCAGCATGAGATTGAGGCCCTCTTCGGGCAGTTGGACCGCAGGGAAGTCAATCCTGTGGTTCTGGCCGACGAATTGGGCATGACCGTGGAAGAGGTCTTCTCCTTTAAGGAAATGCTCACCGGCAAGCAGGAGATCCTCCAACGTCTGGCAGAGAAATGCTGCCACGACGTCCACGAACTGGAGGATATCCTGTGGCGGATGGAGAACGGGAATCGCATGGCCCTGCGGGCCAAGCAGGAGCTCATTCGGGCCAATCTGCGTTTGGTGGTCAGCATCGCCAAGAAATACACCAATCGTGGACTGCAGTTTCTGGATCTCATCCAGGAAGGAAATATCGGGCTTATGAAGGCGGTGGACAAGTTTGAGTACCAGCGGGGGTACAAGTTTTCCACCTACGCCACGTGGTGGATCCGGCAGGCCATCACCCGGGCCATTGCTGATCAGGCCCGGACCATTCGGATTCCGGTGCACATGATTGAGACCATCAATAAATTGGTGCGCACCTCCAGGTATCTGGTTCAGGAATTGGGACGGGATCCTTTGCCGGAAGAGATCGCCGAGCGTATGGACTACCCTTTGGAAAAGGTAAAAAAAGTCTTGCGTATCGCCAAGGAGCCCATATCCCTGGAGACCCCGATCGGGGACGAGGAAGATTCAAGTTTGGGCGATTTCATCGAAGACAAGAGGGCATTGGCCCCGGCCGACGAAGTGGTGCACACCAAACTGGGCGATCAGATTCAGCACTTGTTGTCCGAACTTACCCCTCGAGAGGAACAGGTCTTGCGCAAACGTTTCGGTATTGGGGAGCGTTCCGATCATACCCTGGAAGAGGTGGGGAAACTGTTTAATGTCACCCGGGAGCGCATTCGGCAGATAGAAGCCAAGGCCTTGCGCAAGCTCAAGCACCCATCCAGGAGCCAGATCCTGCGTTCCTACTACGAGGGATAAGCTGGGGAAAATCGATATCAATCTCTGTGCAATCCACGAAAGCCGGGAGTGAAGTTGTCTTTGTTCCCGGCTTTTCTGTTTCAGCTTTGCTTCCGGCAAATCCTGAAACCTGAACACTAATATTTTGCGTCTCGTTGCATACGAGCTCCAGATCAGTATTGTCTCTATCCCAGTCATGTGGTAAGTTGTCTCAGAAAAGGACCGGTGGTCTCAGGGACTCATGAAGTGAGGCCTGACTGCTTGTTGTGAGAAGGTGTGCACAGCGTAATGCAACCCCAGCCGGGAGGATGCCATGGAACGGTCAATGATTCTGCCTATGTGGAGATTGGCTCTGGCTGCGGCCATGGCCGTGGCCCTGGTGTGGATAGTATGCGGCGATCTCAATGCTGATGACCTCACCGCCCGGGTTCGCTGGGTGGTGGACGGGGATACCATTATCCTGGATACTGGTCAGACCGTGCGCTTATTGGGCATCAACGCTCCCGAACTGAGCCGGGACGATCAACCCGGGCAGTATTATGCCCAACAAGCCAGGCAACAGGCCCTTGAGCTTATGCACGGAGCTGAAGTTTTGGTCCAGACCTCACGCACAGACCGTTTCCAGCGCCTGGTAGGGACTGTGCACCTGCCGGATGGTACCTTGGTCAACAAAGCCTTGGTCCAAGGTGGAGCAGCCTTTGTGAGTCATTATTCCCATCCAGAGCAAAGGAGTATAACCGGGCTTGTAGAGGTGCAGCGACGGGCCATGCAGGATGAAGTCGGTTTTTGGGACACAATTCTTTCCCTCCCCCAGGCAACTGGCCCTTTTGTGGGCCACCGGCGGAGTTTGCGGTTCCATACCCCGGAATGCGCCTTTGGCCAAGCCATCCATGATCGAAACCGACGTCGCTTTTTGACCCTGGAACAGGCCTTTCGAGCCGGATTTGCCCCTGGAAGATGCTGTACGCTCTGGCCAACCCGGACCGAGGTGCTCGAGGGGCAAGAAAATTGAGGTCATGTATTTGCGTAAGATTCGCAGGAGATGGTATCATAACAATGAGGAGTAGGAAGTGTTGCCGGGTCAAGATCTTCGGCAAATTCGACCAAGAAAGGGAGTGAATCAATGAACGTTCTCATGCTCTATCCCGAGTATCCAGAGACGTTTTGGGGTTTTCAACACGTCTTGAAGTTTGTATCGAAAAAAGCCGCCTTTCCCCCTTTGGGATTACTGACGGTGGCTTCCCTTTTGCCCTCGGAATGGGGCAAACGCCTGGTTGATTTAAACACGGATCCCATCCGGGAAGCGGACTGGGAATGGGCGGATCTGGTCTTTATCAGCGCCATGCTCATCCAGAAAGATGGAGTGGATAAGCTGTTGGCTAAAGCCAAGGCCAGAGGCAAGACCTTGGTGGCCGGCGGTCCGGCCTTTTTGGCCCAGCCGGAGAATTATCCCCAGGTGGATCACTTTGTCCTGGATGAGGCTGAAATCACTCTGCCCTGGTTTGTACAGGATATCGAGAACAACCAGGCCCAACGTATGTACACCAGCAAGGAACGTCCGGACTTAACGCAGGTGCCCCTGCCTATGTGGTCCCTCATCGATGTGCACAAGTATGCGACCATGCCTATTCAATTCTCCCGGGGGTGCCCTTTTGACTGCGAATTCTGCGATATCTTTCTGCTCAACGGGCGAAAACCCCGCACCAAGACCCCGGAACAGATGGTCCAGGAACTGCAAATCCTTTATGATATGGGATGGCGGTGCAGCGTATTTATAGTGGACGATAACTTTATCGGCAACAAACGCCGGGTGAAGGAAATGCTCCCGGCGGTGATCAAGTGGCAAAAAGACCACAATTACCCATTTACCCTCCTCACTGAGGCCAGTGTCAATTTGGCCCAGGACGAAGAACTCATGGATCTGATGAGTTGGGCCAATTTTAACAAGGTCTTTTTGGGCCTGGAAACTCCCTGCCTGGAGAGCCTTCAAGAATGCGGCAAGACCCAGAATACTACCATTGACCTGGCTGAGGCGGTGCGGATCATCCACCAGCACGGGATGCAGGTCATGGGAGGATTCATTGTAGGCTTTGACAGCGACACAGAGTCTATTTTTGAAGCCCAAATACGCTTTATCCAACAAATCGGGGTGGTTACAGCCATGGTGGGGATTTTGGGGGCCATTCCCCACACCCGTCTTTGGCACCGTCTTCGGGCCGAAGGCCGCTTGTTGTCCGAGTCATCGGGTAACAACACTGACGGAAGCATCAATTTTGTGCCCCAAATGGGCATTCCCAACCTGCTCTCCGGGTACAAGCGAGTGGTGCAGACCATTTATTCCCCGCGCATGTATTATTCCCGGATCAACACGTTTTTGAAAACCTACCGGCCCACGGCCAAGGGGCATTACGGCCCGCAGGAAATCAAGGCGGCTATTGCCAGTACTTGGCGCATCGGGCTTTTCTCCAAGGCCTGCATCTGGTATTGGCCGCTGATGATCAAAACAGCCCTGACCAGGATCAAGGCCCTGCCCGCAGCCCTGGAATTGGCCATTTACGGGTACCACTTCCAGAAAGTGGCCAAACGCTGCCAAAAGACTATGGAAATTCCGGAAAAAGAGAAGGATGACTCATGGCCCAACACGTCCGTGGGGTCCTGCTGAGGCAGCTGACTGGGGCATACACTTGATACTGTGGGGATGTATTCTGAATATATTAATAGTTTTCTCAGCTAGTTAATGTACTTTAGGTGCATTCTTCTCCACCCCAAAGGGGTGATACATGCCAGCCCAGGGCAACGCCCTGGGGCATAAAGGGCAAACTTCATCCCTGCCCTGTAAGGGTTTAACATACAAATATGTACCGCCCTTACAGGGCGTATGTTGTGAATATACTACAATCCAGGGGTGTTATCCTGGGATAGAATGTATAGCTCTTTCAGGGCTCTGCTGATGTGCAGCCTGTTATGGCCTGCTGGGCGCAACATTGCCTACCAAGCGTCCGGCTGTCTGCCGGGCTTGATCAATGATCTCCTCTTCGCCTTCCACTTTCCGTTTATGCATAAGGATTCGTCCATTACAGATGGTGGTTTGTACACATTCCGCTCCAGCCGAATAGACCAGGTTGGAGGTCAGGTTGTGGTTCGGTGTCATTTGGGGGTGGTTGAGATCAACGAGCAGGCAATCGGCCAGGAAACCCTCAGCGATCTGCCCGGAATAAATACCAAAGGCCTGAGCTCCCTGGATGGTGGCCGCGGCAAAGGCGTCAGGGGCCGCAAAGAGGGTCGGATCCTGAGCCGTGCCTTTGGCCAGCAGGGAGGCGAACTTCATGGTCTCCAACATATCCAGGTTGTTGTTGGAAGAACACCCGTCAGTGCCCAAAACTATGCGCACACCACGCTCCTGCAGGGCCCTGTACGGAAAAGTTCCGGATCCCAGCTTTAGGTTAGATACTGGGGTGTGGACCACGGTAACTTGGCGCTTGGCCAAGAGATCCATTTCGTCCGGGGAAAGCCAGATGGCGTGGCAGGCTAGGAGATTGGGGCCGAGCAGGCCCATGTTTTCCAGATAACGTACTGGACGGCATCCGTGTTTTTGTTGACAGTCTTCCACTTCCTTGGCCGTTTCGCTTAAGTGAAGATGGATAAGCAGATCGTGTTTGTGGGCAAAATCCCGGACCCGGCAGAGGGAATCGTGGCTGACGGAGTAGACGGCGTGGGGTCCGAGGGCAAAAGTTATACGTGAGGGCAATTCCCGGGACAAGGCAAAGAGTTCCTGACATTCCTGCCACCGGGTATCGGCTGTTGTCGGATCGTTAAAGTCGATAAACACCGAGGACAAAGCGGCCCGAACCCCCATTTCCTCCACTGCCCGAGCCGTGGAAGGCAGGTGCCAATACATATCGTTGAAAAAAACGGTTCCGGATTTGATCATCTCCAGGCAGGCCAATTTGGCTCCGACATACACATCTTCGGGCTGGATCTTGGCCTCCAAGGGCCATATATGCTCAGTGAGCCAGGTGTGCAGTTCCATGTCGTCGGCGTAGCCCCGAAGGAGGGTCATGGCCGCGTGGGTATGGGCGTTGAAAAACGGGGGGATGATGGCTTGGTTCCGTCCGTCGATGACCTTGTCGGCTTGAACGGGTAAATCCGGCCCGATACGGGTGAATCGGTCTCCTTCAATGAGTACATCCACCTGCTCCTTGTGCAAGGAGACGTTGCGCAGCAAGAGGCTTGTGTCCATATTCGCTCATTCCTGGTTTGGGGTGGTGTTTGAGGTATGATTCAGCCCTATACGCATATAAAGGAGGCAGCTTAAAGTAAGTCCAGGGAAATGACAAGTGAATTAAGGTGCCAGAACACTGAACTGAGAGTGCTGTTGTTCGGATATAGAGTAAATGAACTGAAATTATTGACAATGAGAAGCAGAACCAAAAAGCCCTGCCAAACAGAATTTCTGACTTGAAATTCTGTTTTTTTTTATGTATAGGGTGACCATAGATGAGATTTTTGTCTGATCCAAAGCTCCGTGCCTGTAACGAAAACACTGTTTGCTGTATTGAATTTCGTATTTGGTTTCAAAGGACGTTGACATCAACGAAACAGGGGGCAGAGCGGTGGAGACAAAATCGACGTTTCTCAAGCTCAAACAGTCGGAGCGGGAATACAGGCGGGAACTGATTTTAGACGCTGCGGTCAAGCTTTTTGCCTACAAGCCCTTTGCCGCCATCGGTATGCGCGATATCGCCAGGCAAGCCGGTATATCCCCTGCATCCATCTACCGCTATTTTCCCAGCCGGGATGCCATCCTCATGGAAGTTCTGGATCAAAAAATTCAAGAAGGAAAGGTCAGGCAGGCGAAACAGTTGCAAAAGCGCAACCCGGACCTGGAAGACGTAGCTCAGGGCATGGTGGACTTTTTCATGGATAAGGACTCCACCTTGCACTTACTGGCCTATTTTTTGCTAAAAGAAGGCATTGATCCTGACACCCTTCACAAGTTCCAAGAGGCCAAAGATTACTTTCTCAATCATTTCGACGAGATTATGGTCCAGGCCGGGGTTTCCCAGTCAGGAGTCCGAATTTTTTCCCATGCTTTTTTTTCGTCCATTTTGGGGCTTATTCTCGTCTTCCATTCCCAGGCCGGGCAGGAAAAGGCGGAACGCAGACGTCACCTGCATCGTTTGGCCAAACTAACGGCCGCAGTTTTCAGCAAGGGGCTCAGGTGAGTGAGGACAGAAAACAGGAGACAGATTACAGAAGAACGTTAGGGCGAGGTAATCATACATTGCCCCGAAGATTAAAAAATGTATCGTTTTCCAGATAGATTTGCTCCAAAAGCTCCTGGTACTGAGTAAAGGCCGGACCAGATCGGTTGGCCAGCTCTAAGGTAATGAAACGGATCAGGGCATTGAATATGGTCAAGTCCCCGAATAAGGGGATATTCTTGGATGGGGTGACCAAAGAGAGATCGGCAAAGGACAAAAGCGGACACAGGGAACTATCGGCAAAGACGATCAAGGTCTGATCCAGACGCTTGACTGTTCGGCCCAGGCGGATAAGTTCATTGGGGTAGCGGGTTGTGGAGAAGATGATAACCAGACTGTTGTCCTGGGCATTGGCCAGCCAGTCAAAACTGGTGGAATCGCTGCCTTTGAGAATGTTCACCCCACGCCGGATCTTGGTTAAAACCCAGCCCAGAAAATAGGCCGGCATATAGGAGAGCCTGGATCCGATGACAAATATGTCCTGGCTCTTTTCAATGTGATCCACGATCTTTTCCAGCACAGACATATCCACCTGCTTGTAGAAATGCTGCAGGTTTTGAATTCCTTCAAAGACCACGGTATGTAGCCGGCTCCCCATGTCCGTTTCTGGGGTTGAGAGGTGCATACGTTCCAGCATGGGGGAATCGGTATCCACCACATCCCGCAAATCATGCAGAAAGTCGTTATAGCCTTCAAAGCCCAGGGTGCGGACAAAGCGGACAACTGTGGCCTCACTGACCCCAGTGGCTTGGGCCAATTCCTTGATGGTCATAAAGACCACTTTTGTGGGGTGTTCCAGGACAAAGGAGTTCAGAATCTTTCCCTTGCCCGTGAGGTTCGGGTGCATGTCCCGAAGTCGTTTCAGGAGTGGGTCTTTTGCATATTGCATGAAAAGGTGTCCTTAGCGAAAGAGTCCGGGAGAGGAGATTCCCTCCTGCCATGGTTCCCGTTGATGTGCTGTTAAGAAAACAATTTTTGTCATTTTACATAGCCGAGGTCAATATTTCTGGATTTGTTTGCGCGCCAGGACAGAGCTTTGGGCTGAGGTATAGACGGGACCCAAGGGAATTTATGGCTGGCAAACACCTGGCTGCGACCCTTGCGAAGGGCGGGAGCGAAGCGATTGGTAGCATTGACAATTTATATTTTATTTTCAATGTGTTGGCATCGACTTGAATCTTGGGCTGGCATCGGGTATACCTATCCACCTTATGACTAAATCCCAATATCTTACTATCCATGTGCATCCTTTGGATCTCAAAGTTCACCCGGCCAAGGGTCTGATCCTGCGCCAAGCCCTCCAGGAAAACGGCATATATGTAGAAAGTCCCTGCGACGGAGAGGGGGTGTGCGGGCAATGCAAGGTTCGGATTCATCCGGCTCAGGCTGCCCCGGAGACTCCGCATGTCAATATTTCCAGCCGAGAAGCAGAACAAGGGGTTCGCCTGGCCTGCCAAACGATTCTGACCCAAGATGCAAAGGTCTATCTTCCCCCAACCTATAGACTAGAGGCCGGGGCCTCGAATCGGGAAGGAACTGTATTAATGGGCAGATCCAAGCCGGTGGGGCAGATTCTTCCCGCCGTGCAGGTGGTGGGTACGCCTGGTCGATTTCGACTTCGGCATGAGGAACGTAAAGGACAGGAGCAACCCCTTGATGGCTGGAGTGAAGAAAATTCTCCCCTGGGTTTGGCTCTTGATGTGGGGACGACCACTCTGGCTATTTCTCTCATCTGCTTAAGCAGCGGTTGCGAACTAGGCAGCGCGGGTCGGCTTAATCCCCAGGTGGATTATGGACACGATGTCTTGACCCGGATCCAAAAAGCCTCCACCCCTGAAGGGCTTGAGCTTTTGGCTACAAGCGTCCATTCCGCCCTGCAGGAAATGATTCTGGAAGTCTGTGATCAGGCCGGGACTCAGCCTGAACAGGTCCTGGATGCGGTGATCGGCGGCAATACCACCATGTTGGAAATATGTGCCCAGGAGGATCCTTCCCCCTTGGGGCAGCTTCCTTTTACCGTCAGCCTGGCCAGTGGATGCAGTTATCCGGCCTCCAAGTTCGGGCTGAATATTCATCCCCTGGCTCAGGTTTACGTCCCGCCAATCGCCCATGCCTTTGTCGGATCGGACATAAGTGCCGGCTTGGTGGCTATTGGGGACTTTTTCGCCTCTAAGGAAAGAATGCTCTTTATGGATGTGGGGACCAATGGAGAGATGGGAGTGAGCACAGGGCATGTGTACCTGGTCACTTCCACCGCCGCCGGGCCTGCCTTTGAGGGTTCCGGGTTGCACAGCGGCATGCGGGCCGCCCCTGGGGCCATACAAGAGGTCTCCTATGATGGCAATGACTTACAGATGAAAGTCATCGGACCAGAGACCGAACCCCTGGGAATTTGCGGCAGCGGTCTTCTGGACCTGGTGCATACCCTGCTCCAGGTAGGCATCATAGATTGTAGTGGGCGGTTATTGCGCAGAGATGAACTCTCTGACTTGCCGGCTCCGCTCTTAGACAGGGTTCAGGAATTGGACGGAAAGCCGGCGGTCGCCTTAGCCCCTGAGGTCTGGCTGACCCAGGGAGACATCCGACAGCTTCAATTGGCCAAGGGGGCGGTACGCACCGGGATCGATTTTCTCCTGGACAAAGCAGGGCAGGACAGCCGCGGCCTGGAGCGGATAGTGATCGGAGGCGGGTTTGGCAACGTCCTGCGTCCAGCCAGTCTGGAGGGGTTGGGCATGCTCCCGCCCCAAACGGCAGATAAGGTGGCTTTTGCCGGGAATACCAGTCAATTGGGGTGTGCACGGCTGCTTCTTTCCGCCCCTTTGCGCCGCACATTGGAACAGGACATGGCCAAGGTCGAGCACATTGGTTTGGCCCAAGATGCCAACTTTATGGAGACTTTTGTTCAAAATATGGAATTTCCTCAACCTGAAGCACAGTTAGTTAATCGCTCCCTGGTTGACCAGGAGTGAAGGAGGCAGCATGATCATTGTCGGTGAACTTATCAATTCCAGTCGAAAAGCAATCAGTCAGGCAATCCAAGACCAAGACGTGCAGGCCATTCAAAAAGTGGCCAAGGACCAGCATGACGCAGGAGCGGATTACATAGATGTCAATGCCGGAACCTTTGTGGGTCAGGAAAGTGAGTATGTGAATTGGCTGGTGGAAAAGGTGCAGGAAGTGGTGGATGGGCCGTGCTGTATCGACAGCCCAGATCCCGAGGCCATTGAGAAGGCCCTGGCCGTTCACAAAGGAACACCACTGATCAATTCCATCTCCTTGGAAAAGGAGCGATTTCAGGCTTTGTTGCCCATTGTTACCGGTCATGAGTGTAAGGTGGTGGCCTTGTGCATGGGCGATTCGGGAATGCCGGAAACGGCTGACGATAGATTCTCTATTGCTCAGGAGTTGGTGAACAAACTGGTCCAAAAAGGGGTCAAGTTGGAAGACATATGTGTCGACCCTCTGGTTCAGCCGGTATCCACCAAGGAAAATTACGGACAGGAATTCTTAAAGGCCATCCACATGATTATAACCCAGATCCCTGGAGTGCATACCATGTGCGGTCTGTCCAATATCTCCTTTGGACTGCCCAAACGGGCTGTGCTCAACCGGACATTTATGTCCATGGCCATCGCCCAAGGCCTGGACGGGGCCATCGTCAATCCCCTGGATAAACAGATGATGGCCGTTATAACCACATCTGAGGCCCTGATGGGTCGGGACGAGTACTGCATGAACTACCTCAACGCCTACCGGGCCGGGGTTCTGGATTAGATGCTGGAATCCATCCGGCAAATTTCCATTTTTGCCCGCTTTGGGGCAAAATGACTCAATCCCGCCGTTGGCCGGACCGGAGCAATGCCCGGATGAAATACGAAGTTAGCTTATATATAAGTCAAAAAAATAGGTTTCAGCGCAGCCCCCGGCTGTGCTGAAACCTCAAAACAACAATCAGGTGCATGTATGGCCAAAAAAAAGATTCTCGGACACTTCATCAACCGGGAGTGGTGCAAGGGGTGCGGCATCTGCGTCCATTTCTGCCCCAAACAAGTCCTGGAACTTGATGAGGAAGAAAAAGTGGTGGCAGCCCGGCCTGAGGATTGTATCGGATGCCATTTGTGCGAGCGGAGATGCCCGGATTTGGCTATAGAGGTTCAAACCGAAGAACGGGAAGCAGCATGACCGACACCAACATTCGCTTTATCCAAGGTAACGAGGTCTGTGTAGAGGCAGCCCTGTATGCCGGGCTGGATTTTTTTGCCGGCTATCCCATCACTCCATCCTCGGAGATTGCCGAGCACATGTCCGCCCGCCTTCCGGCCATTGGGGGCAAATTTATTCAGATGGAGGACGAGATCTCCTCTATGTGTGCCATCATTGGGGCATCTCTCACCGGGCACAAAGTGATGACCGCCACCAGCGGACCGGGATTCTCCCTGATGCAGGAAGCCTTAGGCTTTGCAGTTATGGCCGAGATTCCCTGCGTCATCGTCGATGTGCAGCGGGGAGGCCCGTCCACTGGGTTGCCCACCCACGGCAGTCAGGGAGATATCTATCAGGCCAGATGGGGCACACACGGGGACCACGCCATCGTCGCTCTGACCGCATCCTGTCATCAGGATCTGTTTCGGATGACGGTGGAGGGATTTAACCTGGCTGAAACCTATCGCACCCCGGTCATTCTTTTGTTCGATGAAATGTCCGGGCATATGCGGGAGAAGATTGAACTGCCCCAACCCGGAGAGGTACAGGTCGTTCAACGCTTGCGCACTTCCCTGCCTGAAGGGGTGGACTATCATCCCTACCTGCCCCGGGAAGACGGCAGGCTGCCCATGTCCGATTTCGGAGGCAGGCACAGGTATAATGTGACCGGTTTGTACCACGACATGTGGGGTTTTCCTACCAGTGATTCCAAGGTCATTCACGGTCTGATCCATCACCTGGTGGATAAGATTGAAAACAGCGTGCACCAGATGACTTTTTATAAGGAATATTTTCTGGAAGACGCCGAGTACCTGCTCATTTCCTATGGCTCCACCGCCCGTTCCGCCTTACATATCGTCAAAAACCGGCGCAACCGAGGAGAGAAGTTGGGACTTTTGGAGCTTCAAACCTTGTGGCCGTTTCCTGCCCAGTTGGTGCGCGAAAAATGCGCCCGGGCCATCTCCGTCGTGGTGGTAGAGATGAATATGGGCCAAGTGGTGCAGGAAGTGGAAAAGGCCGTAGATCGTCCGGAGCGGGTCTTTCTGGCCAATCGGGTGGACGGCGAGTTTATCACTCCCACAGATATCAAGAACATGCTCCGGCTCATCCAAGGAAGGGGGGTATAACCCATGTCCTTTCGAAATTACATTCGGGAGCGTTTTTTCCCGCATATCTGGTGCCCTGGCTGCGGGCACGGCATTGTGCTCAATAATATGCTTCGGGCGGTGGAAGAGCTGGGATTGCCCAAAAACGAGCTGGTCATGGTCTCTGGGATCGGATGCTCGTCGCGCATTTCCGGTTATGTAGATTTTCACTCCTTGCACACTTTGCACGGTCGGGCCTTGGCCTTTGCCGCCGGTGTAAAGATGAGTCAGCCGAATTTAAAGGTCATTGTGCCCATGGGTGATGGAGATGCTCTGGCCATTGGGGGCAACCATTTCATCCATGCCTGTCGCCGGAATATGGATATTACTGCCGTTATCATGAACAATCGTATCTACGGCATGACCGGAGGACAGTTTTCGCCTTTGACCGGGGTGGGATTCAAAGCCACGACCGCTCCCTTACAGACCATCGATCAATCCTTTGATATCGTGCATATGGCCACAGCCTCTGGGGCCAGCTTCGTGGCCCGGACCACCAGTTATCACTTTCAGGAGATCACCAAGTATCTCAAACAGGCCATTACCCACAAGGGATTTTCAGTGGTGGAAATCCTTTCCCCGTGTCCCACCCATTTCGGCCGCCGAAACAAACTGGGCAGTGCGGTGAACATGCTGGAGTTCCTCAAGGACAACACCGCTTTGATCGGGTCCAAGGCCTTGGAAGACAATCCCCAGCTCATTCAGCGCGGGGTGTTCGTCCAAAATGAGACCCCGGAATACTGCTCGGAATACGAACGTTTGATTCAAGCTGTGCACAAAGGATAGACTATGGAACGATGTCGTCTTGTTTTTTCCGGTTCCGGAGGGCAGGGACTGATCACTGCAGCCATCATCCTGGCCGAATCGGCGGTCATTTATGAAGGGCTCAATGCAGTCCAGGCTCAATCCTATGGGGCTGCGGCCAGGGGGGGAGTAACCCGTTCGGATATCATTATCGATGACCAAGCGATCAACTTTCCCAAGGTGACCCAACCCAATATTCTGGTTTGTCTTACCCAGGAGGCCTATGATCAGTCTTACGGGATCATTCGTCCCGGTGGGCTGTTACTAACCGACGGTGCTTTGGTTGAGACCAAGCGCAAGGCAGATGCCAGACAGGTCAGCCTCCCCTTGTACCGGTCCGTGCAGGAGCGGATCGGAAAAACCATTGTTTTAAATATTTGCATGCTGGGGGCCTTGCAGGCCTTGACCAACGTGGTCAGGCTGGAGTCCTTGTTGGAAGTGATCAAGACCAGGGTTCCTTCCCAGTTTGTGGATATGAACAAGAAAGCCCTGGATCTGGGGGTGGAATTAGCCAAAGAGGTTTGATCTCAATCTCGATCAAGCCGGCAAGCCCTTATTTTGCGCTCTTTGGCCCAAAAATATTCTCTTCGTTCCCAGGGTCCGCCCTGGGGACGTCTTCCTCTTGTGCCTCCAGCCACATTCTTGTGCCAAACTGGCGGCCGCCACCGGAGGCAAAACTGAATAGAGACTCTTCACTCCAAGACTCGTTCAGCATGACAAACAAAGACCACGGGTTACGTAAGTCTTATCCTGGGGCATAATTTCGCTACGCCCCAATTATAAAAAAAGCCCGCAGAGACGAGGAGGCATGGCTCGCTCGTTTCTGCGGGCTTTTTTTGCCTGGAGAGTGAAATTTCTTTAAAAATCGTTTCATCGAGGTTACCAACCTCTGCCGGCGTCTGTGGGCGGAGATACCGTGGCCTGGATTCTTTTGCCGACCCTTTGAGCCGCAACCTTGAAACATATCGAAAATGAAGTGTAAGAAATAAATATTTCATTTTGACATTTTTTATTTCAAGAAGTATACAGTAGATAATCTTGTAAATAAACATAGTTCAGGAGCGGGTATGGGTATACAAAGCGTTTCCGGCGGTTGTTATCAACCTCTTGACCCCGGGCAGGTGCAGACTGTGCATCAGGCCGGTCTTTCCTTGCTGGAAGACGTAGGCGTTGGTTATGAACCTGGGCTGAGCGAGGCCGTGGACGTCATGGTCCAGGCCGGAGCCCGGCTGGATACAGAGAAACGGAAAGTTTACCTCCCCCGGGAATTAGTGGAGAGAAGCCTGGCCAAGGCCCCGAGTCAGGTCATTCTGTTCAGTCGGAATGGAGACTATGACCTGGATCTGACTGAGCACGCTGTCCATCTGGGAACCGGAGGAGCGGCAATACGGATTCTGGATCTGGAGACAGGTCAGGCCAGATCCACGACTTTGAGTGATCTGTATAGTCTGGGCCGATTAGTGGATCAATTGCAAAACATCAGTTTCTTTCTTCGGCCGTGCATACCTACGGACATCCCGGATACAGCCTATGATATAAACGTCTTCTACACCTGCTTTAAGTCCACGGCCAAGCACGTGATGGCTGGGGTGAACAATGAACAGGAACTGTACAAGGTCCTGAATCTTGCCGCCGAGCTGGCCGGGAGTGTTCAAGCGGTCCAGGAAAAACCTTTTTTCTCCATCATTACCTCTTTCATCATCAGTCCCTTAAAGCTGAGCACCCTGCCGGTGAAGATCATGCTGGAGTGTGTCAAAAACGGCATTCCTGTGGCCTTGTCCGGAGCACCCATGGCCGGGTCCACCTCGCCGTTGACCATGGCCGGGACTCTGGCCCAGTGCCATGCCGAGCAGATGGCCGGAATCACCCTTTGTCAATTGATCCAACCAGGAGCCCCTTTGTTGTATGGGGGCATTCCGAGTCGAGCGGACTTGAAAACCATGAATTACTGCGGTGGAGCGGTGGAGTGCGGGATGATGAATGCGGCCATTCATCAGCTGGCCCATCACCTCCAGGTACCCAACTACAATTCCTCCGGACTATCGGATTCCAAGGTCCCGGACGCTCAGGCCGGTTGGGAAAAAGGGATGACCACTTTGCTTGCGGCCATGGGCGGGTCCAACTATGTGCACCACGCTGCCGGAATGTTGGAATCCATGCTCGGGCTGGCCTATGAACAGTTTGTTCTGGACGACGAAATCATCGGCATGACCCGCCGGGTCCTTCAGGGCATTGCCGTGGACGCCGAGCATCTGGCCCAAGAAGTGATCAAGGAAGTCGGGGCGGGCGGCGAATTCATGACCGCTGATCACACCTTTAATCATATGTATGACGAATATTACCTGGGCAATGGAATTACCGACCGGAGTGGCCGGCCCACTTGGGAGCGGGCTGGAGGGCTGGATGCCTGGATGCGGGCCAGACAGATGGTCAAAACCATCCTGTCCAAGCCGGAAAAGAGCTACATCCCGGAGGATGTAGATACCCGGATTCGGGAGAAGTATTCTATATTGTTATAGCCAAAATTAAGTGGAGACGTGCCATGTTTGGCAGCACAAAGCCCCTCTGGGGGCCACAGCCCACGCAGAAAAAACATTACGACGCAGTGCTCATTGGCGGAGGGCTGCACAACTTGGCTACGGCTTATTATCTGGCCAAGGAACACGGCATGCGCAATGTGGCCGTGGTGGAGAAGCGCTTTATCGGTTTCGGCGGAGCCGGGCGGAATACAGCCATTGTCCGGGCCAATCAGCGGACCCAGGAGAACGTGCCCCTGTACAAAGAAGCCTTGGACCTGTGGCCCCAGCTGACCAAGGAGCTGGACTTCAACCTGATGTTCAACAACTGCGGCAATGTGAATTTGATGCACAGCGAGGCGGCCATGAAGGCGGCCCGGATGAACGTGTCCACGGCTCAGTTCCTGGGGGTGGAAAGCCATGTCCTGGACGCCAAACAGACCAAGGAACTGGTTCCGTCCTTGAATCTGTCTCCGGATATCACCCACCCCATCCATGGATCCATGTACCATCCCCCCGGGGGTATCGTCCGCCACGACGCCGTGGTCTGGGGCCTGGCCAAGGGCGCGGCCAAGCTGGGGGTGGATATCCTGCAGCAGACCGAGGCCCAGGGGATTTCCTCCAGCCAGGGCCAGGTAACCGGAGTGCAGACCTCCAGAGGAAACATTTCCACTCCCAGGGTTCTGGTTTCGGCCGGAGGCTATTCAGCAGGCCTCATCTCCCACATGCTGGGCCTGAAACTGCCCATCAGCGTATTGACCATTCAGGCCATGGTCACCCAGCCCTTAAAACCCTTGCTGAGTCATGTGGTCTCCTCCGGGGCCTACCATGTGTACTGTAATCAAACCTTGAAAGGCGAGATCGCCACCGGGGCGCACATGGACCCCTGGCCCAACTATACCACCCAGGTTACAGCCAGGTATATCAAGCATCAGGCCGAGGCCCTGACCGAATTCTTGCCCTGCCTGCGAGGGGTGAAGTTTATGCGGGCCTGGGGCGGATTGGCGGATATGACTCCAGATATGGCCCCGATAATGGACGGCAACGATCCCCTGGATGGTTTTTTTATGAACTGCGGTTGGGGATATTTCGGTTTTAAGTCTTCAACTGCCACCGGCCGGTATATGGCCGAGTATATGGCCACAAATGAGTGTCCGGAGCGGCTCATGCCTTTTACCTTCCGGCGCTATGAACAGCATAAGCTCATGGGCGAAACCGCAGCCCTGGTTAACTATACGCCGGACAACTGATGTCAGTCCCGCTAAGAGCGAAACTGACATATGTTTTTTTGGGCCAAAGCGGGCAAGAAAAGAAAATTTGCCGGAATAATCATATTAAGCGTAGTCTAGTGCCGGGCCATATGTGCAATGTCCAGTATCGGCACGAAACCTTTCTTCCTCTGGTTCCCCTCCTTGCCGCCTGTCTTCCAGGCGGGAGGGAGGGGCCAGGGGAGGGTTCTTCTTTTGAGACACGTGAGATGAGCCAAGACTCTAGTTTTATACGAGTTTTCAGGAAAATCAAATCATTATGTCAGGTCCTTCTGTTCTGTCTGCAACCACGCATGAAACACGTCTCAAGGTGTTCAGTGTTCAGCGCCGCCTCTGGCTGCGGCCTGAACACTGAACACCGAACACTGAACACTTGTAAAATGAGGTTATCCCATGTCTTTGCTGCTCACTTGCCCCATCTGTGGCAGACGAAACGGATATGAGTTCCGCTACGGGGGAGAAGATAAGGGCCCCTATCCTTGGGGACAGGAACTGGGTCCCCGGCAGTGGACCGAGTATGTGCATATGAATGCCTGTACAGCCGGGGTACAAAAAGAATGGTGGTATCATCGGGATGGATGCGGAAGTTGGTTTACCATCTTTCGAGACACTGAGGCCAATGTGCAGGTGGAAAAACCGGAGGCGCGAACATGAAGCGGCTGACCCAATTGCCCACGTTGCGAATCGATCCTCAAGGGGCAGTACCCTTTACCTATAAAAACAGCACCTCTTTCGGGGTGGAAGGGGACAGTTTGGCCACGGCCCTGTTCGCCAACGGGGTGCGTATCTTTGCCCGCAGTCTGAAGTATCATCGCCCCCGGGGCCTGTACAGCCTGGACGGCGAATGCAGCAATACCATGATGGAGGTGGACGGCATCCCCAATGTGCGGACCGAGACCACCCAACTTCGGGACCATGCAGTGGTCCGGGAGCAAAACGTCAAGGGATCGGCCCAGCGTGACCTTTTGGGGATCATGGATCGCCTGGATTGGAGCATGCCGGCCGGATTTTATTATAAGTGCCTGCACAAACCGGCCAAGGTCTGGCCTTGGGCCATGAAAGTGGTCCGCCGGGCGGCAGGGTTGGGACGGCTGGACCCGGATCTGGAGCTGACCGGGACCTATGATGAGCTCTATCCCGGCGCGGATGTTTGCGTCATCGGGGGAGGCCCGGCCGGGATGCGCGCTGCCCTGGAGGCGGCGGATCAGGGATTGCGGGTGATCATCCTGGAGGCCCGGCCTTGGTTGGGAGGATTTTTCGACTACCGGACTGCGGCATCTCACCAGGGCCAGCCCCTGCACTGGCGATCCCGGGACCTGGCCGCCCAGGTCCGAGAAAATCACAATATCCGGATCTTTACCCAAACATCCATGGTCGGGGCCTATACCGACAATCTGATCACCGCCTTTCAACAGGGCGGTCCCAGAGACAGCTTCGAGCAGCGCTATATCGAGATCAGGGCCCAAGGCGTGGTGGTGGCCACTGGGTGCCGGGAGAGGCCACTTCTTTTTGAAAACAACGAGCGACCCGGGGTCATGCAGGTGTCCTGCGCTCACCGCCTGGCTCGGACTTACGGACTCCTGCCCGGGGAACAGGCCGTTTTCACCGTGGGCCACGATTTGGGTCTGGAGGCTGCCCTGGACCTCTTTGATCTGGGTTTGAAGGTCCAGGCCGTGGCCGACACCAGAGAAGACGGCCAGGACGAGAAGCTCCTGCAAGGCTTAAGGGAACGGAAAATCCCCTTGTATCCCGGATGGGTGGCCCAGAAAGCCCTGGGTCGGCCTGCATTAACCGGTGTGCGCATATGCACCATCGACGGGACAGTGACCCGGGAGTTTGCCTGCGATCTGCTGGTGGCCTCCGCCGGGCTGACTCCAATAACCGATCCTTTGAGTCTGGTTCAGACCAGATTCGAATTCGATCAGCACACCGGATACTTTCTGCCCGTGGACATCCCGGTCGGGATATTTCCTGCCGGGCGCCTGTGGGGCCTTAACGACTCAGGGAGCATTGAGGCCTCCGGCCGTTTGGCCGGTCTGCAGGCTGCGTCCGCTTGCGGTGCAGATTGCGAAGGGGAACTCTCCGCGGTCAGACAGGATCTCCCTGGTCCGGAATGGGGGTCAAAACTGGTTACCGCCCCGGTCTCCGGGCGGAAGAGCTTTATTTGCTTTGATGAAGACGTATCGGTGAAAAACATCAAGCAGGCCCTGGCCCAAGGATTCGACGTCCCGGAACTGATCAAGCGGTTTTCCTCAGCCGGGACCGGCCCGGGTCAGGGAGGCATTCCCGGTCACAATCTGCCCCTTTTGGTGGCCAAGCTCAAAGCCGAGCCGTATGCCGACGTGCGGCCCACCACTGTGCGTCCTCCCCTGGCCCCGGTGCCTTTGGTTACCTACGCTGGAACGGCTCACGAGATGACCAAACTCACTCCGGTCCACGACCTTCAGGTTCAGGAAGGAGGCGTCTTTCGCCGGGCCGGGGTGTGGAAACGGGCCAGGTATTTTTCGCCGGATCTGCAAATTGGACCGGAGGTGGCCAATGTGCGCAGCAATGTGGGCATGCTGGACGCCTCCACCTTAGGCAATTTTCGAATCCACGGTCCGGACGCCCTGAAGGCCCTGCAGCGGGTGTATGTGGGGGATATGTCCAGGATTCAGCCGGGAAGGATCAAATACTCGGCCATGTGCAACCATGACGGATGTGTCATCGACGACGGAGTGATCTGGCAGGTGGGGGAGAACGACTACATGTTCACCACCTCCACCGGCCGGGCCGGGGCCACGGTGGAGTGGATACGCTATCACACCCGTTATGAGGACTGGGACTTCCACCTGGTCAATCTGACCGACGGCATCGGAGTCATCAACCTGGCCGGACCTAAGGCCAGGGAGGTTTTGGCCCAAGTAACCCCTGCCGATGTTTCCAATCAGGCCGTTCCCTTTGCTCACTGGATGGATTTTGATCTGCATGGTGGGGTTCCGGTCCGAGCCATGCGTTTGGGGTTTGTGGGTGAATTGTCCTATGAGCTGCATGTTGCGTCTTCGTATATGCCGGCGGTGTGGGAGATGCTGGCTCAGGTTGGTCGGGAGTTTGGGATCAAACCTTACGGGGTGGAGGCTCAAAACATCCTGCGTATGGAAAAGGGTCACGTCATCCTGGGCCAGGAATCGGAGCAGCGGACCAATTTGTTGGACCTGGGACTGGGCTTTTTGTGGGCCAGGAACAAGGAGATCGTCCCCGTGGGTGCAGACGCCCTGGCTCAGGCCGAGCCGGACCAGAACCGGCTGAAGCTGGTGGGCATCCAGATGGACAAGGCGGATCATGTGCCTGGAGACGGATGCGTGATCGTGGATGACCGGGTCATCGGCTATATCGGGACCATTCGGCATAGCCAGACCCTGGGCGCGGTCATCGGTATGGCCCTGGTGGAAGGGCCGTACGCTCGGGAAGGCACAAGGGTGGCCATATATGAAAACGAGTGCCAGGGAGAGTTGCAATACGCAGCTGTGACCCCAATGCCCTTTTACGACCCCAAAGGTGAGCGGATGCGGATGTAAGCAATATCTCGGATTTGCCAGCCCTCTTCGTAACCAGTGTCATTCTCGATCAAACTGGGCGTCTTCAGCCAGCGACGGCGCTGAACACTGAACACAGAACACTGAAAAGGAAAATCACTATGTCCCGAACCTATAGAACCTCTCCGGTCCGTTTTGACGCTTCTCCAGTCCAGAGCGAGGAGCGAGATGGATGGACGGTGGTCTTGGAGTACGCAGAGGAAAAAGACGGCCCCTGGCTCATAGACCTCTCCCATTTGCCCAGGTGGGATGTGCAAGACCGGGATCTGAGTCAATATCAGCCGTGCGGGCTGGACATTCCGGAGAGTCCGGGGATGTGTGTTCTGGGCGAGAAGGTGACTGTAAACCGCATGAACCGGACCCAGGCCTCGATCTGGCACCTGGGGCCCAATGGGCAGGATATGCCCCAGGAGAGGGCGTATACCGATATACGGGAAAACACCCTCTGCCTGGCTCTTCTTGGCCCAAAGGCCCAGGCTCTCTCGGAAAAAGTGACCAACCTGGATCTGGCCGATCCAAAGCGAAAGACACCCTGCCTGATCCAGGGACCAATGGCCCATGTGCCCTGTCAGATCGTCCTACTCAGCTCTGATCGGCATAAGCAGCCCGGCTTTGTCTTTACCTGTTCCCGGGGTTACGCCCGGGACGTAGTGCACACCCTGCTGGCCGCTGGAGAAGAATTCGGCCTGCGCCCAGCCGGGGAGGGACGGATAGCCGCTAGTGGGCCTCCCTTGCTCTCATGGGCAGGTCCTGTTCAGGATTGATCCAGTTGGAATACAAACATGGTACTCTATATACCCAAAGCCGCAACTGTAATTTAATACTGGAAGTATTGGTGTGACCCTGACATCCTTCATCCATAACCTGACCTGGGACGATTTGCCTGACCGGATCAAAAATCAAGCCCGGCGCTGCCTGCTGGACACCCTGGGCGTGGCTATGAGCGGGAGCCAGACTGAGCTCTCCCGAATCATCTACAGGCATGTTCGAGATGTCTATGCCGGGCAGGGGAGCAGGCTGTGGTTGGACGGCAACGTGGTTTCCAAGCCCGGGGCGGCCCTGGCCCATGGGATGACTATCGATTCTTTGGATATGCACGATGGGCATCCCCTGACCAAGGGTCATGCTGGAGCGGCCGTGGTTCCGGCCCTGTTTGCCGCCCTTCCGGACAATGGACCGACCGGGATCAGCGGCCGGGAATTTTTAACCTCCCTCGTCGTGGGTTATGAAGTGGCCCTGCGAGCCGGGATCTCCTTGCACGCTACTTCCCCGGATTTTCATAGTTCCGGGGCCTGGAACGCCCTGGGCTGTGCAGCGGTCTGCGCCAGGCGGTTCGGATTGAGTCGGGAACAGACCAGGCATGCCTTGGGTTTTGCCGAGTACAACGGACCCAGATCGCAGATGATGCGCTGCGTGGAGCACCCTACCATGATCAAGGACGGCTCCGGCTGGGGATCCATGACCGGGGTGAGCGCGGCCGTGCTGGCCAGATCCGGGTTTACCGGGGCACCAGCCTTGACGGTGGAAGATGAAGCCGTCCGGGAAATCTGGTGCACCTTGGGTCAGACCTGGGAGATGGACAATCAGTACTTCAAGCCCCAGGCTATCTGCCGCTGGGCCCAGCCGGCAGTGGAAGGCGTGCTTCAGCTTCAGGCGAAACACTGTATCTCACCCAAAGAGGTGTCCAAAGTTGTTGTGAAAACATTTGAGCATGGGGTGCGCTTGGCCGGACGAGCCCCGGAGACTACGGAGCAGGCCCAATACAGCCTGATCTATCCCCTGGCCGCAGCTATGTTTTCCGGACGCTTGGGATTTCCAGACTTGTGCGGAGAGGTATTGCAGGATTCACAGATTTGTGAATTGGCTTCTAAAGTGTTGGTGGAGGAAGACCTAGGTTTCAGCTCATGTTTTCCCGAACAGCGTTGGGCCAGGGTTCAGGTAACCATGTTCGACGGTCAAGTATTCGATTCCGGACCAGTTCAGGCCAGATGGGATGCTCATCAGCCGCCTACGAATTTGGAACTGTTGGAAAAGTTTCGTATCTTGTCCCGGGAGGTTGTATCGGAGACCAGGGCGGATAAAGTGGAAGATGAATTGTTGAAGGTCGGTGTCAGCCAAGATGTTCACCAATTGCGGGATGTATTGCTCCAAAGTTGATACGCCCAATTGGTTATTGTTCAAGATATATTCTAGTCATTTCTCCGGAGAGTTGATGGCAATCCATGGCAAGAGCCTTGACACAATAGAGTCTTTATGGTACATTTATAAGAAATAATTTGGTAAAAATATTTTCTGTTCCTGCCTTACTCATATATTCGTCCGGCAGGTTTCTGGGATATCTTCTATCTTTTGGACCGCATAGAATTATGGGCTAGACCCAAAACAGCAAGGAGTGAAAATGTGCAAGGCGTCTTGAACATCATTTTCTTTGTTCAAAGGTGTTTTTTTTTCGCAAAGCCAAGGAGGTCTATTATGAAAGGAATGATTCATGCCATGTGTTTTCTACTTCTGATTCTGGGCTGGGCAGGGTTTGCTCAGGCTGCTGAAAACCAACTGGCGGAAAAACAGGTGTTGAACATCGCCTTTGATGCCGGAGACGCCAAGACCCTTGACCCCCATAGGGCTGCGGCCACTGCTGACCGGTCCACAGTGGATCCCATTTTCAACGGTCTGGTTCGCTATCCTCCAGGACAGCAGGTGGAGTTTGAACCGGACATCGCCAAGTCTTGGGAGGTCTCTGAAGACGGCAAGACCTGGACCTTCCACCTGCGCAAAGGGGTTATGTTCCATCCCTTTCCCGACTATCCCCAGGGGTATGAATTGACGGCCGAAGATGTGGTCTATTCCCTGGAAAGGGCCAGTGATTCCACCCACTCGTCCTATGCCGGCGACTATGCCGGCATGAAATTCAAGGCGGTAGACGATTACACAGTCCATGTGGAAGTGGACCAGCCGGTATCTGAAACCCTGTTTCTGGCCAAATTTGCCAACTATGCCGGGGGATTCATCGTCTGTAAAAAAGCGATTGAGGAACAGGGCAACGATTGGTTCAGAGTCAACCCGGTGGGGACCGGACCTTTCATGTTCAAAAAATACACTCCACGAGAAAAGGTGGTTTTGGCCGGCCACCATGACTACTTTCGGGGCACGCCCCACCTGAAGGAAGTGAACATTCATTATATGCCCAGTGTCAGCTCCCGGGAGTTTGGACTGCGGACCGGAGAAATGGACATCATCGAGGGGATGAACGAGTCCAAGTGGGTAGAGCAGGTTTCGACTTTTCCAGATGTCAAGGTGAGCACCTTCGGCCCTTGTGAAACCCAGATGCTACACTTTAATATGATTCGCGAACCATTTGACGATGTCAGGGTGCGCAAAGCCTTTGCCTACGCCATTTCCCGCCATGGTGTGGCCTCCTTCATGGGAGAAAAACTGGCTGTTCCGATTTATTCTCCGGCTCTGGCTCCTCCTGCCCCTGGCTCTTTGACCAAAGACAAGGCCATGCAAGCCGGGGTGGTCTATGAGGACAACCCGGAAAAGGCCAAAGAGCTTTTGGCTCAGGCCGGCTATGAGGATGGCCTCTCAGTTAAGATGAACATCAGCGAATTGGCCACCAGTTACAGAAAGCCCATGGTGGCCCTGCAGGCCCAACTAAAAAAGGTCGGTATCGATCTTAAGCTTCAGGTTGTAGACCATGCCTCTTATCATAGTCTCATCAGGGACGATGCCAATCCCATGGTCTACTATGCTTGCTGGCGGCCCAATGTGGACGTCCACCTGACCCGTTTCTACCACTCCGACTCTATCGTGGTCTCCGGGGATAGTCCTGATACCAACTTTTCCCATTACGGCGGGGTGGATGCCGACGGAGATGGCAATGTGGACAGTATAGACAGTCTGATCGAAGAGGCCCGATATGTCCTGGAGCCGGACAAACAGATCGAGCTCTGGGAGCAGGCCCAAATCCAGCTCCTTGAAGATTGTGCTGTGATTCCGATGATCAGGCTCCAATACGCTTTCCCCATGAAGAGCTTCGTTGATCTTGGACATCCCCTGGAGTTCAGCTGGCAGACCTACTCACCGCAGATCACTGAAAAGACCAAAATCCTGGCCCACTAAAAAAAGGGGCTCGACTCGACTCGAATCGAGTTGAGCCCCTTTTTTTCAGTATTATAAGTCACTTACTCAATTTTCAATCAAGGACCAGTCGCAGCACGAGGCGAGCATGTTTCAATATGCGGTGAGACGTCTGTTGCAGGCCATTCCCATACTCTTCGTGGTTTTGACCCTGGTGTTCATTTTGGCCCGGGTGCTCCCGGGAGACCCGGCAACCGCGGCCCTTGGAGACTATGCCAGCAAAGAGGCGGTGGAGGCCCTGCGGGAAAAGATGGGACTCAACGATCCCCTCTGGATGCAATATTTAAATTTTCTGGGCAACCTGCTGCAGGGAGATCTGGGCGTCTCGACCTCCACCGGCTATTCTGTGGCCAAACAGGTGGTCAATGTCTTGCCTTATACCCTGGAGCTGACCGTGGCCGGGATACTCCTCGGGTATATCTTCGGTGTGCCTATGGGTATCTCTGCAGCTGTGCGTCGCAACTCCTTCATTGATTACTTCATCCGGGCCTTCTCTCTGATCGGACTCTCCATCCCAGCCTTTTACCTAGGCATTCTGCTCATTCTGGTTTTTTCCATCATCTTTCCCATTTTTCCGGTTGTCGGGGGCGGGGACTTGACCGATCTTTCCGACAACCTGCGCCACCTGGCCTTGCCCGCCCTGAGCCTGGGGCTGATCATGACCGCGTACATAACTAGAATGACCAGATCCTCGATTTTGGACATCATCAGAGACGACTATGTGCGCACAGCCAGGTCAAAAGGAGTTTCAGAACGGCTCATCCTTTACAAACATGTGCTCAGAAATGCCTTAATACCCATTGTTGCCTTGGGCGGCCTGTATGTCGTGGTACTCATCGGCTCATCGGTTATGGTGGAAATCGTTTTTTCCAGGCCAGGCCTGGGCAAACTTATGGTTGGAGCCATCAAACAGAGGGACTATACGACTCTGCAGTCGGTGATGGTCATTTATGCGGTCATGGTGATGCTCATCAACTTGGCCACTGATCTGATTTACGGCGTGATTGATCCGAGGATTAAGTATGAATGAATTAAGTTTCATGTGGTCTGGGCATGAAATTTAAGGAGGTTTGATGGCGATCAAGATTTCCCAGCGCAGGCGCATGTGGTTGGCCTTTGTCCGAAACCGCACTGCACTCATTGGAGCCATCATCGCTCTGCTTATCGTCCTGGTGGCAATATGCGCTCCAATTTTGGCTCCATTTGAACCTTTGGAGCAGGAACCCTTGAACCGGTTGGAGCCAAGTAGTGCTCAGCATTGGCTGGGCACGGATGATTTCGGAAGGGATGTCCTGTCCAGGATCATTTACGGAAGCCGGGTCTCTCTGGTCATTGGTGCGGTCTCTGTTCTGCTCGGTTTGGCCGCCGGGACTTTCTTCGGCATGCTGGCCGGGTATCTGCGGGGCAGGATCGAGACCTTGGTTATGCGGGGTATTGACGTCATGATGTGCTTTCCGGATTTGATCTTGGCCATAGCGGTCACCGCCGCCCTGGGATCAAACCTGTTCAATCTCATCCTGACTATAGGCATCGTCATGACTCCCAGATTCGCCAGGATTGCCCATGGAGCCATTTTGGCGCTGAAAGAGAGCGAATATGTGATCGCGGCGCAGGCCATCGGAGCTTCCACTCCCAGGATTATGGCCAGACATATCCTGCCGAACATCTTTGGCGAGCTACTGGTGGCCGCAACTCTATGGGTCGGGGTAGCCATCCGTCTAGAGGCCAATCTGGCTTTCATTGGTCTTGGGGTCCAGCCGCCGACTCCCACTTGGGGCAACATGATCAGACAGGGTGTGGACGTGCTGATCAATGCCCCCGGCATTTCCGTGTATTCCGGTCTGGCTATTTTGATTACCATTCTGTCCTTCAACATGTTGGGAGACGGCCTCAGAGACATTACCGATCCCAAACTCAGAGGGGAATAAGGCCCATCGGCTCATTTATAATCACTGACACCCAAATCTCTGCGAGTAAATCTTGAGCGACAAACTCCTGGAAATAAAGAACCTGAAGACCTATTTCTATACAGACGAAGGCGTCTCCAGGGCTGTGGACGGTATGGATCTGTCCCTCAATAAGGGGGAGACCCTGGGGGTCATCGGGGAGTCCGGCTGCGGCAAGAGCGTCACTGCTTTGTCTATCCTCCAGCTCATTCCCATGCCCCCAGGCCGGATTATTGAGGGTCAGATCATATTTGAGGGTCAGGATCTGCTGTCCAGAAGCCTGCAAGAGATTAAGAAAATCAGGGGGAAGGATATTTCCATGATTTTCCAGGAACCCATGACCTCCCTCAACCCGGTTTTCACCATCGGCAATCAGATTGTGGAGACCATCAGGTTGCACCAAAAGATGGACAAAGCCGCGGCCTGGAAACAGGCTAAGGAGATGCTTGATCTGGTGGGTATACCTTCCCCGGACAAAAGACTCAGGGAGTATCCGCACGAAATGTCTGGTGGCATGCGCCAACGAAGCATGATCGCCATGGCCTTGTCTTGCAGACCCAAATTGCTTATCGCCGATGAGCCGACCACAGCCTTGGATGTGACCATCCAGGCCCAGATCCTGGACTTGATGAGGCGGATCAAGGACGAACTGGGCATGGCCATGATGATGATCACCCACGATCTGGGGGTGGTGGCTGAAACAGCCGACGATGTGGTGGTGGCATATGCCGGGAAGGCTGTGGAAAATGCAGATGTGGTTACTATTTTCAAAAACCCTCTTCACCCCTATACCAAGGCCCTGTATAATTCCATTCCCTCTACTACGGACACCAAGAAGCACCGACTGGAAGTCATCCAGGGCATGGTTCCCAACCCTTTGGAGTTTCCTGCAGGTTGCAGGTTTCACCCACGATGCCGGTTCGCCTGTGATATCTGTGCGCAGAAGGAGCCGGAACTAGTGGACATGGGGCATGGGCATCACGTCCGCTGCCTGATATATGATCAGAAAACCAAACATCTCTTTGAACAGTCCGGATAAAGGAGTGGCTGTTGTGCTTGAAGTGGAAAACCTAACCAAATACTTCCCGATCAAAAAAGGCATTCTGTCCAAGACTGTCGGACAGCTAAAAGCCTTGGACGGAATCGACTTCAAGCTGGAGCAAGGCCAGATAATGGGATTGGTAGGGGAGTCGGGTTGCGGCAAGACCACAGCCGGACGGGTCATCCTGGGTTTGATGCCTTCCACAAAGGGCAGAATCATATTTGAAGGCACCAACTTGGCCGAGCTGAACCACAAGGAAATGCGCCGTATCCGGCGTCATATGCAGATCATTTTTCAGGACCCTTACGCTTCCCTCAACCCGCGGATGACTGTGGGCAACATCATCGGAGAGCCCCTGACCGTGCACAAGGTGGCCTCAGGCAAGGAAAGGGAAAGCCGGATTGAAGAGTTGCTGGAGACCGTGGGTCTGGCTGGACACTATAAGAATCGCTATCCGCATGAGTTCAGCGGTGGGCAGCGGCAACGCATTGGGATCGCCAGAGCCCTGGCCCTGCACCCTAAGCTAATCATTTGTGACGAGGCGGTTTCGGCCCTGGATGTTTCCATCCAGGCCCAGGTCATCAACCTTCTAGAAGATTTACAGAGTCAGTTCGGTCTGACCTACCTTTTCATCGCCCACGACCTTTCGGTTATCAAGCATATCAGTAGCCATGTGGCTGTGATGTACCTCGGTAGGATCGTTGAAAAAACAACAACTGAAGAGCTCTTTGCCAATCCTCTTCATCCATATACCAAAGCTCTGCTTTCGGCGGTTCCAGTGCCCGATCCACTGGCTGAACGCAAGCGCATACCATTGACCGGAGATGTGCCTACGCCCATCGATCCGCCCCCTGGCTGTACTTTTCGACCCAGATGTCCTCAGGCACGTCCAGAATGTAAGGATATCCGCCCCAATCTTCAGAAGGTTGAATCGGAACATGAGGTGGCGTGTCTGTTGTATGGTCAGTAGGAGGATATGAAGTAGCTCTTCAGGAGGGACTGAACACTCATGCTCAGGCTTTTCGATCCGGATCAGAGAAGGGAGATTGTTGCCCATCGGCTGGGAGAACAGAAGGTGGGAGAAACGGTATCCATTATAGAGGAGATACACGAACTGCAGACTTCCTCGGCCCAGTTCGTCATCTTCGGGGTGTGCGAAGATATCGGCATTCGGGCCAATCTGGGATCTCCTGGAGCTGCTTCTGCCTGGAACTCCTTTATCCCCGCATTTGTCAATCTTCAGGACAATCAGTTTTTACGGGGAAACAATATTATCATTTTAGGATATCTGAATTTTGCCAATTACATGGCTCAAGCCGAGGACTTGGACCTGTCTCAGGAAGAAGATTTAAACCATATGCGCACCATGTGTGAGGAGATTGATTCGCAAGTCTGCTCTGTTGTACAAAAGATTGTGGCCAGTGACAAAGTGCCCATCCTCATTGGCGGAGGCCACAATAATGCCCTGGGCGCTATGAGAGGTTGGAATTTAGCCACAAATAAGCGTCTCTCCATCATAAATATCGACCGTCATGCCGATTTCCGGAGTTTAGAGGGAAGACATAGCGGCAATGCATTTCATTACGCCTGGAAACAGGGATATATGCATAGATATGCAGTTTTTGGTCTGGATGAAAGTTACACTAACCAATATATATTAGATCAGTTTCACCAGAATGATTCCCTGGCCTACGTGAGTTTTGATCAGCTCCTCAGCTGTTCGGAAAAAGAGCTCGTAGATACGTTTGAAGATGTCTTGCACTGGTTGAAACCATTCTCTGTGGGGTTGGAAGTGGATATGGACAGCGTGGGATATTTTCCGGCCAGTGCCACAACCCCTTCAGGATTAACCCTCAACGAACTCCGGAAACTGATCAAGATTGTATCTGCGCACAACCATCCAGTATATTTCCATCTCAGTGAGGCCTCCCCTGCAATGGCTGGAAGCAAGACTGAAAGGGATCTTCTCGGTAAGGCATTAAGTCTGTTGACTGCTGATTTCATAAAATCCCATCCCAACATCGCTGCCCGTTTGTGAATATGGAAAAAGGAGGTCCATAGCTGATGATTACCTATGAGAATGTGACCAAGATATTCGGTGGAGGACCTGATGCGGTGACTGCCTTGAGGGACGTATCTTTAGAAATTGAGCAAGGGAATCTGGTCATATTTCTGGGACCGTCTGGGTGCGGGAAGACCACCCTCCTGCGCTTGACCAACCGGCTTTTGGGTTTGACGCGGGGGAAAATAATCGTCGATGGACAGGACATCATGAAGGTGGATCCGGTCAAGCTCAGGCAGACCATTGGCTATGCCATCCAGCAGATCGGTCTGTTTCCGAATAAGACTATTGCCGACAATATCGCCACTGTGCCCAAGCTTCTGGGCTGGAAGAAGCAGAACATTCAAGAGCGGGTGGATGAACTCCTGAGCATGCTTCAGCTGGAACCTTCAGCTTTTCGGGATCGCTACCCGACCGAGCTCTCAGGGGGTCAGCAACAGCGGATCGGAGTGGCCAGGTGCCTGGCCGCTAATCCGGATATCCTGCTCATGGATGAACCCTTTGGGGCCATTGATCCCATCAACCGGGAGGAGATTCAGAACGAATTCCTTCGCCTACAGCGCAAACTCAAAAAGACCATCGCCTTTGTCACCCACGACATCCATGAAGCCATCAAAATGGGTGACAAGATTGCCATATTTGCCGAAGGACAATTGGTGCAGTACGACTTTCCGGAAACCATCCTGGCCCAGCCTAAGGATCAGTATATCGCCGATTTCGTGGGTGCGGATCGGGCTCTGAAGGTTTTGGGGCTCATCCACGTTGAGGAGGTCATGGACCGCAATCCGGATAATGTGGTCCAGGGGGATACGACAGCCCAGGAAGCTCTGCGGTTTCTGAAGGAGCACGATTTTCGGCACCTGGTGGTTCTCAAGCGGGGGAAGGCTATAGGGTATGTGCATAAACGGCAACTGCGGGAGGAACATGCACTGGTTCAGGAATTGGCTGTCTCCTACCCTGTGCGGGTGGATGAGGATATGGCTTTAAAGGACGTCATGTCCTTTATGCTTATGCACGACATGCGGGTTCTGGCGGTTATGGATGCAGAGGGGAATTTTGCTGGGACCGTGGCCTACGATCATATCCAGAAGCGGATTTTGCAAATGTATGCCGGAGAGGATGAAAGTGTCACAGGGCAAACCACTAGTTGAGGCGGTGTTGTCATGCAAGTATTGAATTATATTGTCAATAATATGCCCAAGTGCATTGAGTTGACCCTGGAGCATATTTTCATTGTGGGCATGGCCTGCTCCCTGGCCATTGTGGTCGGGGTGCCCATCGGGGTGGCTATAACCCGGAACAAGAACCTTGCAAATAAGGTGATCAACACGGCCAATATCTTTATGACCACCCCCTCCATCGCCCTGTTCGGGATCATGATCCCTTTGCTGGCTCCTTTCGGGTACGGTTTGGGCAAACTCCCGGCTATTATCGCCCTTGTTCTCTACAGCCAGCTGCCGATTATTCGAAATACATATGTGGCCATATTAAATGTTCCTCCGGAACTTGTAGATGCCGGCAGGGGACTGGGGATGACCAGCTGGCAAAGAATGAAGGAGATCGAGATCCCCCTGGCTGTCCCGGTGATTATCGCTGGACTGCGGACGGCCGCGGTGATGAGCATCGGGATAGCGGCCATTGCCGCCTATATCGGAGCCGGGGGACTGGGGGTGCTCATCCAGCAGGGCATCGGACGCTCCTATGAACCAATGATTTTGACCGGAGCACTTTTGGTTTCTATTCTGGCCATATTTGTGGACGGTTTCATGGCCGGTTTGGAAAGTCTGGTCACTCCCAAAGGAATCAAAGTGGGCAGGAGGTTGAGGCATGGCTAACATTTTGACCCGAATTTATCGGTTGATCATGATCTTGTTGCTGTTGACTGCCGGGGTTCTCCTGGAAAGGACCGGGATGTTGGAATATATGGCCGATCCCTATGAGTTTGCCTATATATTAGCCTTGGCCCGCCAACACATAGTCATGGTGGCCGTGGCCATGCTCCTGGCCACTGCCCTTGGGGTGAGTGTGGGTATTATTTTCACCCGGGCCCGGATGAAAAAGTATGCCGGAATCGTTATGTATATTGTGGGTCTGGGCCAGACTATCCCTTCTCTGGCGGTTTTGGCTATTGTCATGAGCTTTATGGGTATTGGGTTTAAGCCGGCGATTTTTGCCTTGTTTACCTACTCGGTATTGCCCATTGCCAGAAACACACTGGCCGGGATCAACGCGGTGCCCAACTGGCTTCTGGATGCGGCCAAGGGCATGGGCATGAACAACCGCCAGATCCTGTGGCATGTGGAGCTGCCCAATGCCATGCAGGTCATGCTCACCGGCTTTCGGGTCTCCCTGATCATCTGCATCGGAACCGCAGCCCTGGCCTTTTTGATCGGGGCCGGTGGCTTGGGGGAGCAGATCTTCATGGGCATCGATCTCATGCGTACGGACAAACTTTTGGCCGGGGCCATTCCGACCATTCTTTTAGCTCTGGTAGCCGACTATTTATGCGAATTTTTGGGTCTAATACTCATTCCCAAAGGCTTACGTTTGGAACAGGCTTTATAACCACAATCAACCTAAGAGGAGGTTTCGTTATGTCCCTGCATAAACTGATGTTGACAAGTGTGGCGGTTCTTTTGGGTCTTTGCCTTATGGTTCCCGGACCGGCCCAGGCGGAGAAGGAGATCGCAGTCGGCGGCAAGAATTTTACTGAGCAGTACATTTTGGCCAATTTCGCCAAGGTCTTGCTGGAGGAAAACGGTTTTGATGTGGAGATGAAGACCGGAGTGGGCTCCTCGGTTTGCCGCCAGTCTCTGGAACATGGGCAGATGGATATGTATTTCGAGTATACCGGTACTGGATACACTGTATTTCTCAAGCAAGATGACCAGGAGATCATGAGCGACGCGGATAAGGTGTACGAATACGTGAAAAAGGCGGACGCTAAGAACGGACTTGTCTGGCTGGAGCCATTGCAGTTCAATAACACCTATACCCTGCTCATGCGTAAAGAACAGGCCGAGGAGCTAGGCATCTCCTCCATCAGCGATCTGGCCGGATATATGAATGAAAACCCGGATGTGTTGACCATCGGAGTCAATTCCGAGTTCTGGGCGCGGCCGGACGGATTCAAACCGCTGATGCGGCTCTATGATTTCCGGGTCCCCTACGGTAAGGTGCGCAAGATGGATTCCGGTCTGGTCTACCAGGCCCTGCGGGATGGAAACGTGGACGTATCCATGGGCTTTGCCACAGACGGCAGGATTTCTGCTTTTGGGTTTGTCGTCCTTGAAGATGACAAAAATTATTTCCCCACTTACAATCCGTGCCCTGTGGTCCGGGAGGACGCTTTGGAAAAGTACCCGGAACTGAAGGAAATCTTCCAGCCCTTGTCTGAGAAGTTGACTACTGAAGAGATGCAAAAGCTTAATGCGCAAGTTGATTTGGAAAACAAGGATGAAGAAAAGACGGCTAGGGAGTGGCTTGAGGCCAACGACCTCATCTAGTGAGTGAGGCTGGAGTGGATGCAGTTTGACAAGTAAAAGCCGGAGATTTTCTCCGGCTTTTACTTTGTTTCAATTCAGCGCCGTCTCTGACGGCGCTGAATTGTTAATATTTTGTTCTTCAACCGTGAACCCAGAACCGTGAACCCAGAACGTGGATTAATCAATGTGCGGAATCGTTGTCTATTTCGGCCAGGCGGAAAACCCGTTGACCCGGATCTTGACCGGGATGTGGTCCATCATTTATCGGGCTCCGGACAGTACCGGAGTAGGGGTCTTCGGGGACGAATTGGAGCCGGTTCGAACCAGAAAGGCCGTGGGGTCAGTAGTAGACCTGGTCCAGAGCCTGAACTCCAATCCCTTGACCGTGCGCACCGGGGCGGAGCTGCTCTCCTGTTTTTTCTCCCCTGATGCCGGGCCGGAAGGGATTTTGGAAGGGCAGCGCCGCCTTCTGCAGTTTGAAGGGTTCAGCCTGGATACCTTCCAGGACTGTAGCCAGGGGGAGCAAGCTCATCCCACCTGGGCTGAGCTGAAAGATCTGGACCAAGGTCTGGGGCTGCAACCGGGTATGCCGGGACGGCCCCGGGGCGGATATAGGATGAGCATCTCGTCAGCCCGCGATTTGGGAGAGGTAATCCGCACCTGCATAGTAGAATTTGATTTGCCTCCGCTGGTGGTCAAATCCATTATGGCCCATGCAGTGCAAGGTACCTTGGAAGATATGGCCGCTGAAGGGGTTTTGCCCCTGCCTGTCCCCAAGGTCTTGGAGGAACTGGACCGAGTGTTTGAAGGCTTGGTGGACAAAGGACGTGCGCCACGGCCTTTACGTGAGGACCCGGATGGAGAGGGTAAATCTCCCTTCGCCCGGCGGTATCTCTGGCAGGCCTTGGTCCGGACTCCGCTTCACCTACCGCCGGACTATGACCGGGACGGAGTGCGACACCTTTTTGGACTTCTGGACACCTTGGTCATGACCCGAGTTGGTCGGGAAACAGGACTCAACGAAACCATACAAAAAAGCTTTTCCCTCAGAGCGAGCGGCCCAAATCTCTCCAGACTACATTGGCAGAGCCTGTATCGAGTGGAGCGGGCCTTAAATGTCTACGGTCTGGGCGCGGCTGCTGTGTATACCCACTTGCAACAGGAGCAGACCGGGAGTTGGGGCCGACAGACTCCGCCTTGGTCCGGAGCCCCCTGGGGGCAGACGCATCCCCAACTTTTGCAAGCCTTGAGTCAACCGGTCCTGGCCCACGGTCGATGGGCTATTCAGTCCCAAGTGACCTTAAACAATACCCATCCGTTTGTGGATCAGGAAGGAATCAGATGCGCCTGTGTTAATGGACAGTTCAGCAGTGAAGTGGAAAGCAGGGTTCGCCAATTCCTGACCCGGGTGGCCGGTGTTCGCCTGCGCAGCGAAAATTCCACCGAATATTTTGCGCAGCTGTGGGGGCTGTATGCCAAAGTGTTTTCCCGGGAACAATCCAGATATGCGGCTATACGTCACCAAGTGGATCTGGGTCTGGAGGATCTGGCTGTGGGCAGTCAGGCCATTGATCATCAGGTATACAAGCGTCTGCACGGTGCCTCTGCCGAAGACATTGAAGAGCTGGCCTTTGTCCAGGCCATGCGGGTTATGATCCAGGATGGGGGACAAGTGGCGGTAGCCGGCATGAGCCTGGTTTCACCGCACCGGATCTTCGCCGCCAGCCATAATCGACCGGTGTTTGTGGTTCAAAGACCGGAAACGGATGAGTTCATGCTGGTCTCTGATGTGAATGCGGCCCTGGGGCTTTTCCCACAATCCATGATTCAGGAGGAGGCCGGGAAGCTCCATAAGTTGATGGACGAACAGGCCCAGGCCTCCCTGGTCAAGAGGCCTGATGGCAGTTTCAGATCCCAGACCCAAAAGGAACAGGAGGCGATACTCGATCAATTTCAAGTCCAGGTCATTCCCCTGGAAGGGGAGGAACTCCTGGCCCGAATTCAGACCCGGTGGCAAGAAACACAGGCTCGGCAGGAAGTCACGATCACGGATCTTGAGGGGCAGGAGCAGGCAGAGATCGAACCCTTCATCACCCGTCTCTCCCCGGTTCAGATCAAGCGCAACTTAAATAAGACCTTTTATGAGACCCATGTGCAGGAGATTCCCAATCGTTTGCAGGAGATCTTGAGCGCCTATCTGCCGGCTGGGAGCGATCCAAACATCACCCGGTTCCCGGTCCGGATGCGTCTACTCAGACGTCGTTTCGGACAGGAGTTGGCCTCCCTGCGTCGTGTGTTCCTGGTGGGCATGGGGTCTTCGTACCATGTGGCGGCCATGGCCAAAAGCCTGATCCAGGAGTTGGCTCCCGATCTTCCGGTGGTGGTTCAGAGTCCGGTGGAAATCGAGAATGTGGGCAAAAGCCTCAATGCAGACCGGGATCTGGTGGTCCTGCTCAGCTGGTCCGGGACTACCTCGGATATGGTCCAACTGGCCAAGGATGTGCGCAACCATCATATTACCGCTGTCGGAGTGACCGAAAAGCCGTTTGCCGATTTGGGTCTTGTCCTGCGTAAGAGCGGGGGCGTCATCCCGGCTATGAGCGGGGAAGAAGTTACGGTCAGCGGGGTCAAGAGCCTCTTGTGCATGCTCATGAGCCTGGAGCTCTTCACCCTGGCCCTGCTCAATGAATTGGGATACGGCCGCAAGGCCGCAGCAGTAGGTCGCAGGCTGCACGATATACCCAGAATGATGGGGGAGATGCTTGAAGAGACCTTGTATAGGCGGTGGAGCCGGGAACAGGGCGCGGCGTACCAGGACAGCCTGTGCCATGTGATCATTGATGCCCAGCATTCCGTTGGGTCGGGTACGGAAATCGCCCTGAAGCTGGAAGAAAACAGCTGGACATCCATGGGCAAGACCTTCGATTTTCGGGACGTGGAGCCGCACATCTTCGATGCCTGGAATCAGGAGAATCTGATTGTGGTCAACGCCACCAATCGAGCCAGGCTGCAGGAGGCCTTGTTTTGTATGCGAACCCTGCAGGCCAGAGGTGTGCCTTTTGTGTGCACTACTTTTGAGCATGAAAGCCTGGATATTGTTCGGGAGGCGTGTGGGACCCGGGTACTGGTCCTGCCCAAAGCTGACGACCTGGTCCAGCCTTTTGTGGATTTGTTTTTCTATCTGCAGTTCGGTTTGGATTACGGACTGGCCCACGGGCGTCAACCTGGAGAATTTCCCCGCAACCGGGCTAAGTCGGTAACAGCCAGCCGCAGCCGCCCCCAAGCCATCCCCGGATCGGCCAGGGAAATGGCCGCCTTGAAGGCGGTCAACGAAAATTGGCTGGCCCATACGACCACCAGAGGGGCAGGGAGGAACAATCAGTCTTCAGCCTGGGAACAGGCCAGAGTCAGGGAGTGGGAAGGTCGTATATACCGAGATGTCCGAGCTTTAAGCCGGATTCTGGCTGATGAAGATCCCTTGGCCCAGCTAATGGTCCGACCGGATCAGGTGGTTCGGGATTTGGCTGAGATGCTCTGGGTCCAATTGGCCGTGGACGGGGAGATGGTCTTCATGCCCCTGGACAAGGCGGCCGATGCCACGGCCAGGACCGTGGCCAAGCAATGGTCCTCGCTGCTGGCCTGTCCCATCCGGGTGGATTCTCCAGGAGCCAGCCTGCGAGCACCGGGTGAGGACAGCTTGATCGTTTTTTTGGCTTCTCAAGAGCCGGAAGATTACGTTTTGGACGGGTTCTTGTCCGATGTGTCCTTAAATTGCCTGTGGATCGGCCCCCAGCTCAGTGATCGTTTCGCCCGGACCTTTGCCCGGGTTTCCGGGTATGCGCCTCTTCGCGATCTGGGTCTGCATTGCCGTCAAGATGTCCTGTATTCCGCTTTATCCTTGTTTTTTGTTCACATCTGGGAACATAAAGCTCCGGACAAGGCCCGCATATTACGGCAGCACTTCAGCCTGGCCGGGCTGGTGGTGAATGCGATTTTAGAGGATATGACCCTACATCGGGATTTGGTCCAGGCCCTCAGAGACAATCAGGATTACATAACCGGTCTGTTTATAGGTCCGGCTACAGGCAATGGCCTGGCCTGGGTCCAGCGCTTTGATCAGCACGGAGGTAAGATTCTGGAGTGGTATCCCTTTGGGACCAGTTCCCACGGACCCCTGGTCACTGTGGACAATAGGGTGCAGAACAAATTCGTGACCCTGGCCGGCAGGGAGGAAATGCTGGCTGCCTATGGTCAAGAGCAGGTCCAGGGGTGGGAAAAAGACTATTTCGATGGCCAACTGCTGCAAGGGGTATGGAGTGATACCGGATCAGTGGTCAAAACAGCTCCGGTTTCCGCCTTTTTCGCCCAGGGGCAGTGGTTTTTACCTGAACTCAAGCCGGACTATGATTGCCGTCAGGACAATCTTATCCTCATCGACGCCTGTTCGGCTCGGGCCTTTGGGCAGGCCCTGGATGAGTTGGCCACATTCGGGTGCCGGTTTGCCCGGATGACGGTCATTTCCCAGGCCGCATTCGCCCGCCAGGGGAAGCTGGCCGGGTTCAATCCCCATCCTATCAGCCACCTGCTGCTTCTGCCCGATCTGGGAGCACCGGTGTCCCAATACCTCCTGCCCTTTGCCCATACCCTCTTGAGCACGGCCATGGCCGCCCAGAGCGCAGATATTGCGTACAGTTGACCTTATTGGGAACTGGAAAAAGAAGAAAGGCATTGCTTACATACGAGTGTCCTCTGGAAATATAAGGTAGGCTGAGCTTCATTGGTATGAAGCGCATGGCATTGGGAGGAAAGAAATAAAACGCAAAAGATATCTGGAGTAAAACATGCGAATATCAATGAATAAATTATCTAAGTTTGTGGTCTGTATCAATAATTCAGATTATCCTTGTTCATATTTTGTTGATATTCATGTTCCTGAAAGAGTGAAAAAGTCCTTAGTGCAGGCCGCTTAAAACTTCGAGTTGTCAAGATGTTGATTGTATTTTATATGATCAGTTGATCATACCTGAAGCAGCGTGGCGAGAGGTTGTTGTGAATGGTAGCTGACAGCCAGGATCAGTCGAAGTTGAGTCTGCCGATTGGATTCAAAGACAGGCAGTTACAAACAGGGAGCTTGTGCTGGTCCTTCGGCAGGACCTGGATGCTGGGGAGGCCGAAGCCATCGCTCTTTCAAGGTTTTGGTCATGCCCCGAACAGACGCTGTTGTGATATAACATACTGAAAAAATAATGTTTAAGCATCATCGTCCCAACCACCCCTGTCCCTCCTTGCCAAGGAGGGGAGTTAAGAACATCAAGCTTAACTGTACATTTTATTATAGATCAGGAACCATGTCCTGAGACCTTTTTTAGAGAGAAAGGACACTGATGCGTTTTTTTAACACAGCCGGACCGGTCAACTGCCAGGATCACTACTGCCTGCCTCCGGTGCAGCGTTTTGATCTCTCCGAGGTCGAGATGCTCATTGGGCAAAAGAAATACTTTGTCCTGCACGCCCCCAGGCAGACGGGGAAGACCAGTTGCCTGCTGGCTTTGATGGACTATCTCAATGAAAAGGATCAGTACAAGGCTTTGTACTGCAATGTGGAAGCTGCCCAGGCAGCCAGGGAGGATGTGGCCCAGGCCATGAACGATATCCTGCGGGATATGGCCCGCAATGCCCAGATCTATCTTCAGAACAATTTTTTGAATGAAAGAAAATATGAGTTTCTGGAGCGGGGCGGGCATGGGACTGCCTTGGGCACGGCCTTGAGCGCATGGGCAGAACAATTGGGTAAACCTTTAATCATTTTTATGGACGAGATTGATTCCCTGATTGGCGATTCGCTTATTTCCGTTCTTCGCCAGCTAAGGGCAGGATATACAAGAAGGCCACAGTATTTTCCCCAATCCATAATTCTCTGCGGGGTCCGGGACGTGCGGGACTACCGCATCCATTCCAGTTCCACCAAAGAGATCATCACCGGAGGCAGCGCATTTAACATTAAAGCCAAGTCCCTCCGCTTGGGGGATTTTATCCAATCTGAAGTAGAAACCTTGCTCATGCAGCATGTTCAGGAGACGGGCCAGGAGTTCAGGTCCGAAGCTATGGCCTGCATCTGGCACCTGAGCCAGGGACAGCCCTGGCTGGTCAATGCCCTGGCCTATGAAACCTGCTTTGAGATGAAGGAGGGAAGAGACCGGTCCTTGACTATCAGCAAAGAAATGGTGGACCAGGCCAAGGAGAACATCATCGCCCGGCGGGAGACCCATTTGGACCAGTTGGGGGACAAGCTGCAGGAGGAAAGAGTTCAGCGAGTTGTTGCTCCAATGCTTGAGGGCCGGGATTTGCATGTGCGCCTGGACGACATACAGTACGTTCAGGATTTGGGTTTGATCCGAGATACCAGCAAAGGACCCCAGATCGCCAATCCCATCTATGCAGAGATCATTCCCCGGGAACTGACTGTGAGTGAACAGGCCAACCTGGAAGCCCGCTATGATCAAGCCTGGTACATCCGCTCAGACGGCAGCCTGGATGTGGCAAATCTCGTATCCGCCTTTCAGGAGTTTTTCCGGGAGCATTCGGAAACCTGGCTGGAGCGTTTTGCCTACCAAGAAGCCGGTCCGCAGCTTCTGATGCAGGCCTTTTTGCAGCGGGTGGTCAACTCCGGAGGCCGGGTAGAGCGGGAGTTCGGCCTGGGCCGGATGCGCACTGATTTTCTGATCCTGTGGCCCTTGGACCAGGCTGGACCTGGGCAGCCGGACTGGACCAGGTGGCAGGGACCGGTGCAAAAGGCGGTCATAGAGTTGAAAATCTTGTACAAGAGCCTGGAGCGGACCATAGAGGAAGGCCTGAAGCAGACCTGGGAGTACATGGACCGCTGCGGATCGAAAGAGGGGCATCTGATTGTCTTTGACCGCCGGGATGGCGTATCCTGGGAGGAGAAAATTTTCCAGCGGGAAGAGGCCTATCAGGGATACGGGATGAAGGTTTGGGGGATGTAGGGCCAAACGGGTTTTTGTCTCTGGCGATGCTGGGGCCCTGGCCTGTGTGCACGGTTCTGACCAAAGAGGGCCTGCCATTGAGGGCAATGGCGGCCTACTGGAGGTGCTTCCTTAAGCCCAAAACCCTGACTCCTCTTTACTATCTCAATACGGACCTGCCTTTGAAGGCAAGGGTGGCTTCTGCAACTCCTCCAGTAGCACGGCAAATTTGTTCTCCTTTATGTTGTGGTAGTTTTTCGAGAATTTTTGGTCATTTTTAGATAATCAAAGACGAGCCTGACTCTTTGGTGCAGGTCTCGCACTTTCTGAGCGATATCTTTGACTTCTCTGGATTTAAGTAACCCTATGGCGAAACCTCTTAAGCGATTGGTATTTGCTGGACCATTGCCGGTTCTAATCCTAGTTCTATCTTCGTCATAAGTCCAATCAAGGATATAGTGTTTGCTGTTTTCAATAGTCCATTGTCCACGATGAATTTGTAGTATTCTAGCAGGATCAGCTTTCTCCGGACTATGGCTGGTTATACCATAGAAAGTGTTCTCCTCAATTTTCCCGCTTTTTTGATACACAGTTTTTTTATGTATGCAAAAAGCCTGGCCAACATGGGGAAATTTAAGGTACTTATTTAACTCAGAAGTGACCCAGACGGAGCGAGTGTCTATTCGACCATGGGCTGGTGGGTCTTGGACACAACAGTCAGGTTCTTTTCGGTTTACGAAGGATCTCTTGATATCGGCGTAGAGAGTGGACTGGTTTTGTTTGGCGGTAAAAAGGTAGTCTGCGCCGCGCCCCACGATGTATTCGGCCAGTTTTTTCTGAGTAAGAAGAGCATCGGCGGTGATAGTTTTTCCAGAGATTTCTATTTGGTCCAGGATTGGGATAAACATCCCGATTTCGTTTGTTTGCTTTGTTTCTTCGCTATTTTCGTCTACAGGTAGAGTACCTACTTTTTTTGGGTGTAGGTGGCCTTGGATTCATGGCCAACAACACTGGCAATATGTGTTTGCCGCCCATTTTCATCAATGGCGTTTTTCATTGTTTTGCCATCAAAAGCCAGGCAAGTGTCTGTCAGGCCTTGGTCTTCATTCCAGCGTTGCAGGGCCAGATCTACTTCGATTGGATCCACCCGGACCAGAACATCACGTATAACGAACTGGCTGGGGATGACATATTTTCCTTTTTCTTTGCGACACCGAAATCGTTGCCTGGCCTTTTGCCCCAGGTTATTAGCCCAGCCATAGATGGCCTTGTAGCCTTTCATTCCGCACAGGGTGGCGGCTGATGCAATGGCCAGAACTGTAGATATTCGATGACGACATCCGTGTGCCCTGCGAGGATCGATTACAGTTGTGAAGTATTCCGGAAGCGAGCGCATCTGTTCAGCATTCATAGTCATTTTTGGTTCTCCTTTTTGATAGGTTGGCTTGAGAATGGCACAAGACAAAAGTTTTCTGGAGTTGGCTTGAAGTGGCAAGACAAAGATGAGCTTAGGGGATGAAGGTTTGGCACTGTATCCTTGGCCGATTCTTTTAAAACCTTTGGTCAGCCCCAACTCTATCCAGTTGGAGGCGCGATAAACGGTGCCTGTGTAACGTTTTGGATCGACAAAGGTTTCCAGGAGCAACAGTGGATGGCCGAAATGTTGTTGCCAATCAAAAGAGATGCGCTTTGCACAAAGTGATAGGATACGAGAGCCCAGGTTTGGCAGGTTCCAGCCCGGCAGGATAAGAAAACGAGAGTTGTTTGCCAGCAACTTCAATCGGTCAAACCGATGCCGATATTCCCATCCAATCCACTGGTCCCTGGCCGCACACTTCAAAGCGGCAGCCGAGAATGTAAGCAGAGCAACCCACTGATCAGAGTGTGTGGCGACATACCAGAGGGTTTCACTAATTTTGGGTGAGGCTCCAAGATAGTGATGCTTGGCCATCAAAGACTTGAACCGGTCTTTCTGGTCTCTTTCGACTGGTTGCAGCGTTATGCTTGGCAAATATGAAGGGGCTCTTTATGTGCATGGCGAGCCCCTTGTAGCAAACTTTTGAAAGCTTGTCCAGGATTTAGGGGTAATTTTATAAAATTTTTGTGTTTTTTGATGAGCACAAATCTACCCTGCCTCCAGTAGGGCTGGGCTTGACCCCAAGCCCTGCTCATTTTGGATCAGTTTCACCCTCGATCAAACTGGACGTCTGCAGCCAGAGGCCCTGCTAAGATGCGACAATAGAAAATTGACGCGGTGCCGGGTATCACATACACCATAGTTGGACGAACTGAGAAAAATCTCTTGGCCTCAGGACAAAGAAAAGATTGGAACTATAACTCTTTTATTTTTCTGTACTCTGTCCTCAGCGCCTGCAATTCTGACTTTCTGCAGGCGCATCTATATGTGTACCGTCCGGCTCTTGTCCCGAAAACGAACCGTCCACTTCCGGCCCCAGGCCGGAAGCTCCCGGCGGGTGGGCGGGTTCTTGCGCACCCCTCCGATCTTGGTCAATAGGATCTCCTGCGTTTCCGGATAATAATATACGTTTACATCCATGTTCTCCAGGCGCAGCCGGCGGGGGTAGGTCCGCTCGAAGCGCTCCCGCTCCCAATCCGGGATGCCCTCAAAATACAGATCTTCCGGCTCCAAAAGGCTGAGTTCTGAGCTTTGTTCCAGGCCGAGTTCCTGCAGTCTGGCTGTCAGCCACTGTTCGGCATCCACTTTTTCCCCTTGGTAGAAGCCCACATGTACAGCCAGATTCCAGGCCTGCACCTCTTCCGTGATCTGTTCTCCGGCCGGGTCCAGGATGCGGCCCTCCAGGATCAGCCGGCTTGCGGCCCGGCACAGCTCCTGGCCTTGAGGTTCGTGCTGTTCGCTATGCACGGTGCGTCCGGCCACGCTCCAGGTCTGCTCCAGCCGAACCTTTTCTCCATCCCAAACAGGGACGGAAGAAGAGGGGGTGCCCACCCGGACCTGAGATAAAAGCTCCATGTCCACAGGAGCCAGACAGGTGCCCACATTCAGAGTCTGGGTGGTGCCTTTGCCCGGTACGCTGTGCAGGTCAAAGACCAGAGCGGCTGCTTGCTTTTCCGGCATCCGGGATTGGCTCCCGATCTGGATCTCCATGGTTTCGTTGCCCATGGCCTGAGGTCTTTTCAGTCTGCGGACAAAGAGGAACTCCGGAGTGGCCTTCAGGACGGCCAGAAGGAATTCTGTCCTGGGCAGCTTTTCTTTTCCGCTGCGGGCCGGAAGGTGGCAGAGCTGGCGCAGTTGATCTGATATAGCCCGGGCCTCGCCCAAAGGACCGGGCAGAACAGGGAGCTTGTCCGGCGGATCACAGCGCAGGCAGCGGATCAGGGTCAAAGCGTCGCATTCCTCCGGAGCGAAATCCTTGAGAATTTCCCGGTCCTTGGCCGGGGGCAGACCAGCCAGGATGCGGCCCTGGGTGGAGAGGGCGGCGGCCAGATCGACCATCATGGCCTGGGTGGCCGGATCTGGCATGGCCATGATCAGGTGGGCCGGCAGGGGATCCACCGGCAGGCGGATAAAGGCCCGGCCGTGTTCGGTGATCCGGCCCGAGGAGTCCACAGCCTGCATGGAGGCCAGCCGGCTCAAGGCCTGTTCCAGGGCGGCCGGGGGCAAGGGCTCCGGAAACTGCAGCTCCTCTACCCTCCGCCCGCAGGCCGCGGCCATAAGCACCAGGTCGCTTAAGTCCTCGCGCAGGATCTCCGGGGGCGTGTACGATTCCAGCTTGGCCTGGCGGCCCCAGAGGCGCAGGCACAGCCCCGGCCCCAGCCGCCCGGCCCGTCCGGCCCGCTGGTCGGCCGAGGCCTGGGAGATGACCGACAGGCCCAGGACGGTAAGCCCGTTGCGCCGGAATGTCCGCCGCTCCAGCCCGGAGTCGACCACCGCCCGGACCGAGGGCAGGGTCAGGGAGGTCTCGGCCACGTTGGTGGCCAGGATAATCCGTTGCTTATGGGATGGGGCCAGGACTGCATCCTGGATGGCGCTGTGTGTAGAGGCATGCAAACCGATGACCCGGTCCGGCGGCAGACGCCGGTCCAGAAGGGACTTGGCGGCCTGGATCTCCCCCCGGCCGGGGAGAAAGACCAGGACGTCCCCTTGTGGGGTGTGGTTCAGAACCTGGCCCACAGCCTTGGCCACCCGTTGGTCCAAGTTCTTGCTCCGGGGCAGGGCGGTGTCCTCTAAATACTCGGTGCGCACCGGATAGGAGGGATCGTCCGCAACCAGGCTTTTCCCGCCTAAATATTCGGCCAGTTCCCGGCCGGCAAAGGTGGCCGAGGTCAGGACCACCCGGCGGTCATCAGCCCGGAGCAGGGCCAGAAGCAGGTCCATGTCCCAGCGCCGCTCGTGAAACTCATCCAGGATGATGGCGGAGTACTCGGACAGCTTCTTATCCGCGTACCAGCGCAGGGCGATGCCCGGAGTAACGAAGACAAGCTTGGTCTCCGGCTGGAAACGGGTCTCAAAGCGGGTGGCGAATCCGATTTCCCGGCCCAGGCCCATCCCTTGGGTGGAGGCCAGGTAGCGGGCCAGGGAGCGGCAGACGATGCGCCGGGGTTCGACCACCAGGACCCGGCCGGCTTCCAGGGACCAGATTGGCAGCCGAGTTGATTTCCCGGTCCCGGTAGGGGCCTGGACCACCACTGGGCCCTGGGCCAGGGCGGACAGAAACTCGGGTTTGAGGGCCTCAAATCCGGTCTGAATGCTCGTGTTCGTTTCGGTTGGCATGAGCAAAGGATATGAGACATAATATGCTGGGAGCAAGAACCTTCTTGGAACTTTTTGGTTCTGCTTCTCATTGTCAACAATTTTAGTGCATTTGCTCCGTATCCGGACAACAGCAATTTGTGTTCAGTCTTGACAACGACCCAGTGTCTCAATAATGTAGTGATATACACTACAAGAGGGCCAAGGCTATGAAAACAATTACAGCAGCTGAAGCAAATCGCGGATTTTCACATCTTTTGAGGGATGTGAGCAATGGGCAGGAGTATACCATTCTGTCCCGGGGAAAGCCTGTAGCCAAAATCACCTCCCTGAGCTCAGAAAATACCAGGCGGGCTGAAATGAAAAAAAATTTGCTCAGCCGGTTAAGAAGCCAGGAATCTACAGGAACCCGGAGCTGGACTCGAGACGAGCTCTATGACAGGTGATCCGTGCTCGCAGCTTTAGATACCAATGTCCTGGCCTATGCCGAGGGAGTCGGCGACGGACAGCGCTGCTCCCAAGCAGTTCATCTCATCGGGCAATTGCCGGTGGATAGGGTGCTTTTGCCGGCCCAGACCCTGGGCGAGCTGTTTAGAGTGCTGACTGGAAAAGCTCAAAGAGATGCGGAGAACTCTCGTCAGGCTATCATAAGCTGGGCTGATGTCTTTTACGTGGCTGACTCCTCCTGGTCTGCCTTTGAGTCAGCTATGGATTTAGTGGTAGATCATGGAATGCAGATTTGGGATGCCCTTATTTTAGCAGTGGCTGCCGAAAATCACTGCCGGATGCTCTTGACGGAAGACCTGCATCAAGGATTTATCTGGGGAGGGGTTACAGTGGTCAATCCCTTTGCCGTCCCGGTCCATCCATTGCTGGAGAATCTTTTGTCCCGAGCCCAGTCCAGAAGTAAATAAGTATGTACCTGGGGATACAGAAAGACATACGATACGTTGGTGCCCATTGCTCTTCAGCCGGCGGTATGGCCAAGGCTGTGCAGCGGATCGTGGATCTGGAGGGGACTGCCTTGCAGATCTTTACCCGCAACCAGCGGCAATGGACGGTCAAGTCCCTGGAGGATGCCGAGGTGGAGGATTTCCGCCGGGCCTGGCACAGCTGGGGTGAGTATCCGGTCCTGGCCCATGACAGCTATCTGATCAATCTGGCCAGTCCGGAAGAGGGTCTGCGTCACAACTCGGTACAGGCCTTTGCCCAGGAGTTGCAGCGTTGCGCCAGGCTGGGAATTTCACTGCTGGTCACCCATCCCGGGTCCTGCAAGAGCCAGGGCCGGGAACAAGGATTGCGGACCTATGTCCAGGCCCTGGACCAGGCAGTGGCAGCGGCCAAAGGGGATTATCCCCAGAGCGCCGAAGTGCGCATCCTGCTGGAGACCACAGCCGGACAGGGAACCAGTCTGGGCGGTGATTTCCGGGACCTGTCCGAGATCATGGACGGAAGCGGATTTTCAGACCGGCTGGGCGTGTGCCTGGATACCAGCCATGTATTTGCCGCCGGTTACGACCTGCGGGACGAGCAAAGCTACACCCGAACCCTGTCCAGCCTGGACCGGGCGGTGGGCCTGGACCGCTTGCTGGCAGTTCATCTTAATGACAGCAAGCATCCTCTGGGCAGCCGCATGGATCGGCACGAGCATATTGGATACGGGCAGCTGGGCCTGGAGCCGTTTCGGCTGCTGCTTGGCGATCCGCGCCTGGCCCGGGTACCCATGGTCCTGGAGACGCCCAAGAACAAAGCAGGAACGTGGGATCGGAAGAATCTGGCTGTGCTGAGAGAGATGGACACATAGGTATATTTTATTCGCTGAACTCTCATGTGCCCCGCACGGTAATTTTGTTCTCAGGTGTAATGTGCTAGAAGTGTTCAGGAGTCAGCCCCGCCTCTGGCGGCGGCCGCCAGTTTGATCGATGAAGAAACTGACAAAGAAGGCACAGCCACGTTCAGGCTGCGCTGATGGGGCCTTCTGTGGTCCTGCCCATTCGTCAGGGGCGGCTTAATCTGGGCACCTGGCAGCAGGTGGTGTGTTGTCACGAGAAAAGGGCAAGGAATAGGGAGGGGTATAGTGGGCACGAACCAAGACAGCATTTATCTGTACGAGGCTTTAGAGCTGAGAAGCGAGTTTCAAGCCAGATTGGCCTCCCTCAAGGCTCTTTTGCCAGAGCATAGGCAGATTCGCAGGGGGCTACTGGACAGGGATGACGGAGAGCGCAGAGAGCCTGCTGCCGGATTCGATCCAGCGAAGATCAGAGAAAATATCCGCGGACTGGAATACAAAAGTCGCAAGCTCAATGCCGCCATTCAACAGGTGAATTTTACAAACAGGATCAGGGTGCAGGAAGAAGAGATCAGCCTTGCAGAGGCCCTGGAAATGCGCAAAGCAGTCAATCAGGAACTGGCCGGCCTGCAAAAGATGCTGGAAAGATCGGCTTACCGGAAAGTAATTTATAAGGAAGAGCGCAATATAGCTGAAGAACCGGAAGAAGACTTCTTACATGTCAGCAGGCTGATCGAGGAGCAGAGACTTCTTTTCAGGCAGCTGAACCGGGCTTTGCGTAAGGCTGCTTTTGAAATCAGGGTCCCTTTTCGGGATGAAGAATAAGCACGGGAGACAGGGGAGCAAGCGCAAACGCGATCGCGAGGTTGCGTAGCCCGGTTTTGGAGTTTCCGCAAAAAACTTCTCGGTCTAAACCCGACTGGTTTTGAAACCCGGCAAAGCCTCTGAGCTTGAAAGCCGCAGCATCCCCGGCCGGGGCAAAGCAGACACAGAAGTACAGCCAAAAACAATTATGGCTCCGCGTCTCCCAATTGTGCAGCAGTGTTGCAGTAAAACAGGTCTGGCGGCGGGAAACAGATCTATTCTGGAGAGATACGAAAATGAAACTGCATATACGTGGAAATAGTTATTACCAGATTTGTATCCATGCACCTTACACCTGAGAAAAAATCACCTTGCATGTGCCCCGGGTTTATGTTGACAACCGATATGGTTCTGGCCATTATAGCTTTATGATTCAAGCCCTTAAACCATAAATGCAGGTGGCTCCGTGATTCAAGCCAATATCTCAGAGGTTCAAAACCGCCTCAGCTATTACCTCAAGCTGGTCCGGGGAGGGGAAGAGCTTGGGATCCTGGACCGTAATAAGCGCAGCAGGCGGCCTTTGAGCAAAATGGCGTCTTCAGGGCACAGCTCCTGGCAGCAGTAGCAGTGAATGCATTTTTCACTCTGCACCGCAGGGCCGGTATCGGTCATCTGCATGGCCCCCACCGGGCAGTGGGAGACGCACAGCCCGCACTTTATGCAGCGGGAGGAGACCACTTCCGGCAGGCAGTTGATCCACCTGGACAGGCATCTGTTCAGGATCAGACCGGACAGACCGGGGAGAAAGGTCTGCGGAAAGCGGAAGCTTGCCACCGGCTGCAGCTGGCCCTGGATCTGCATCCGGGCCGGATCGATCTCACCCAGTCCCCGTTTTCCGGCCTCCTGGATGTGGGGGACGGATCTCGGTTTCTGTCCCAGAAAAGAGACAGCCGCGGCATCCAGGCTGACCGTATTGTCCGAGGCCATGATCTTGCCCAGGGCAACAGGGCTGCCGTTGGCCGGACCGTTGCCCTGCATGCCCACCACGGCGTCCAGGATAGTCAGATCCGGCGGCCGAATGCTGTAGATGTCCACCAGGGCCTGGGCAAACTGGTGCGGCCGGGGGCAGGCGGAGTGAATGCGCAGCTTGTCCCCGCCTGCGACATAGCCGAAGGTGTTTTTGATTCCAGCGGTGAGCACAGTCAGGGTATGGGTCTTCAGCTTGGGGACGTTGACCAGCACATCCGCCTCCAGGATCTGTCTGGAGACGGCCACATGGTCGAAGTACTGGGAAGATACCTGGCAGCGAACAGGATTCTGTCCCAAGGGGACATAGCAGCCCTGGGCGGCCTGCTCAATCCCGCTTACGGCAGCCGACCGGCCGGAGCGTCCGTAGGCGCTGATGCCTGGATTGTCCCCGACCATGACTTTGGCCCCGCGCTCAAACAGGGCCTTGACTATAGCCCGGATCACTGTTGGATGGGTGGTTACGCCCTTGTCCGGAGAGTGCGGAGCAAGGATATTGGGTTTGATCAGCACGGATTTGCCAGCCCAATCCCGGGGGAAAGCCTCCAGAATGCGGTCAATGACCAGGGAAAGCGCAGCATCGTACCCGGCATCCTGGATCAAGACCTTAGCCGGGCCTGCTGGATCCCTTGCCTGGTCCTCCTGGTTTTGGAACTGAGCTTTGGTCTTTGATTGGGCATGCATCTTTTGGGGCATAGATTCAATGGCCTTTCAGCTTTGCCTCAGGCAAATCTGAAATATTTTTGCCGGATTGATAAAGAATGAAACTGGTGAATGGGTAGTAGGGGCGAATAATTATTCGCCCTTTTGGGCCAGGCTGGAGCCTGGCGATCCAAGAAAAGCCAAGCTGGAGCCTGGCGGTCCCGAACGGCCAAGCCAGCGACCGGGATTGAGTCTTGTTTCATACGAGGACATCGTGTGATAAGAGTTCAACGCAACACAGGATAATGAAATGGCTGAGTGCTTTTGCTTCACAGACAGGCTTGAGGTCCCGGCCTCGGCCGGAGTATCGATTATTGACATAACGGATAAGCTGCAACGGATCGTCGCTCGGGCCCAGATGTATACTGGTACGCTCAACGCCACCTGTATCGGATCCACCGGGTCTTTGACCACCATAGAGTATGAACCGGGAGCTGTACAGGATCTCGAGCAGGCTATAACCGAGCTGGCCCCGCCGGAACGGGAGTACGAGCATGAAAAGGCCTGGCATGACGGAAACGGGCACAGCCATGTGCAGGCCGCCCTTCTGGGGCCATCCCTGGTTCTTCCCATCCGTCAGGGACATCTGCATTTGGGCACCTGGCAGCAGGTCGTGGTCATCAACCACGACATCAAGCCAAGGCAGCGGCGGATCGAGGTGACCCTGGTGGGGGGGTGAGCAACCCCAATATGCAAAAGGAAATACAAAAGGAAAAATGTGATGTCGCTCAGCTTGGAACTGATACTGGCTGTCCTGCTCGGAGGTGCAGCCCTGGGTCTGTTGGCCTGGAAGGTTGGAAAAAACTGCACTCCCTGACTGTATATCTATATCCCGCTGGGAGTGGGAGTATTGACCTTTTACGTAGTATCCAGGCTTATCTGAATTCAGTCCCGCTGTTGGCGGGATTGGACTAATGATAATAGTTGTGGAAATTGGCCCTGCACGGACCGGATGAATAATCCCAGGAGGATGTGGTGCTCGATTGGCCGCCAGAGATTCCTGAAGCCTGCCTTTCTGCTCAAGGCTGGAGGCATGCGGGGACGAATATCTGTTTGGACTTTCATGGAGATCCCTTGAGGGCCGAGCTGGTTCTCTTCTCCGACGGCAACCACCATATGGCCCTGCATCAGGCCCTGGACAGCTTTTGCCGGAGTTTCCAGGGCTTGGGTTCTATCTTCTACGCTACCACCCCACCTGGTCCGCTTCTTGTGTTACTCAGAGAAGGCAGGCTCTGTCTGGGTAACCTGATTCTCTCCCTCCAGCCCCATGTCTTTATCAGCCCCCCGGACATCATGGACCAGCTGGCCCGGGAGGGCCGTGTGCATCAGGTTGTCCCTTTGGTCCGCAATCAAGGCAATGTCCTTCTGGTGGCCCGGGGCAATCCCTTGAGCATCCAGGAAGTCGATGACCTTTTACCTTCCGGGGCGCGGGTCTTCCTCTCCAATCCGGAAACGGAGAAGGCCAGCCATACGGCCTATGCCCGGACCCTGAAGGCCATGGCTGCCGGGGACGGAGGCTTGGATATCCTGGACTCACTGGCAGCAGCCGGCAATCTTGTTGTCGGGGAACGGATTCATCACCGGGAGGCCCCGGAGGCCGTGGCAAGCGGCCGGGCCGATGCAGCCATGGTTTACTACCATCTGGCTCTGCGTTATAAGCGTCTTTTCCCGGAGAGCTTCGATATTGTCCCCTTGGGCGGGAGCGTGGATCGGCCTCAGCCCGGACCGGGAAACGTCATTTCCCGAACCAGCATGGGGCTGGTAGACCAAGGCGGAACCTGGGGCCGGGAGCTGATCTCCTTTTTTCAATCTCAGACCGCCCAGGACATCTATATCTCTCACGGTTTGCTGCCGGATCAAAGTCCAATGAACCCTGGCAATTGATCGCCAGAACCTCGATCAGGAGCGACCTTGGTACTGAGCCCACTGTTAGAGGTCAAGGGCAGGGCCCGGCTGGCCATCACCGGCTGTTCAGCCATCCCCGAGGATACAAGAGCCGCAGCCGAAAGCAGGGCCTTGTAGATTTTGAGAAGTTTTTGAAATGTATGGGCTTTGTCCAGGAAAGCCTTGGGCCGCAAAAGGCCTAAAGTGGGAGCTGTAGAAGAGTTACAGTTTTGTTGATGGAGATTCATCCTTGGTTATAGGCCATGAATATAAAGTTCTTGTTTCTCAGATTCTTGCTGGTGGACAATACGAAAAAGGTCTTGAGCTGGTTTGAGGCTGGGGGCAAAAAATCCAGAGCAGAGTATGCCAGGCTTTGGGCCGAGTCCATTTCCAAGCCGGCAGAGGTGGAGGAGATTCTGAAGACTTTGATCAAGTACGGTTTGGTGCGCGGAAAAAACAACAGGCACAGCATCACCCAGGAAGGACGAGATTTTTTGAAGTACCTGAGCTGGAGAAGACAGACATCAGATGTCAGAGGTAAAACGTCAGCGGGAAGAAAGCAAAAATAATGATCTGACAGGCACAATGGAACCGTTTTTGATCCGGTCAAGAAGAGGTGGATAGAAATCGACCTGAACAAAGGCATAGAGGAGCTGAGTGCACAATTGATTCCTAAACTGGGAACAGACGAATTTTTCAATCTGATTTAGCCTGATAACAACAATTTGTGACCACTAGCGGATGAAAAGCATTACATATGAAAAAACGAATGCGGAAGAAAAAGCGATTGGGTGAATTTACAGAATGGGGAAGACAGCTGGTTATCAGCAGAAATTCTCATGAAGGCTTCGATGAGTTTCTGGATGCCTTTATTGATGAAGCTATTGAGGCAAACGGATGCTATTGTGGCGGAGGCGGCAGCGCAGACAAGCTCAGCTTTATTGTGGAGCTTGGCCGCAGAAAGCATGATCCAGACGCCCGGATGGCCAATATTGAGAGCTGGCTGGGAACCAGGCCGGATGTAGACACTTGGGAAGTGGGCCCGGAATTCGATATTTGGCATGGGGATTATCAGGATATCGAAGAAAATGTTGGGCAATAAGATAATCCTCTGATATGAAAACGGGTGGTTATGCAACAAGATCCGCTCAAGGTTTTTATTACCCACCGGGAGGCAGTGTGCGGCAGCTGCGGCCGGGAGCTTGGAACCAAGGCATGGATAACCATGGACCCTGAGCAGGGTGCTCTGTGTATGCTTTGCGCAGATATGGACCACCTGGTGTTCCTGCCTTCCGGGGATGCGGCCCTGACCAGGAGGGCCCGCAAGCATTCCAGCCTGCCGGCAATCGTGCTCAAATGGAGCAGAGCCAGAAAGAGGTACGAAAGACAAGGCATAGTAGTGGAGGAGGAGGCCCTGGCCAGGGCCGAAGAGGAGTGCCTCCAGGATGCAGACCTTCGCCAGAGACGGCGTGAACGCGAGGCACTACGTCGGGCAGAGCTGGATCAGCAGTTCGTGCAAAGATTCGCAGAAAGCATCAGGCAGCTGTATCCCGGGCTGCCGTCCGGCCGGGAAAAAAGCATTGCCGAGCACGCCTGCCGCAGGTACAGCGGCAGGATCGGCCGGACAGCAGCAGCCAAGGACCTGGAAGAGGAGGCCATAGACATGGCAGTCAGAGCCCATATCCGGCATGTGGAGACAGAATACGATGAACTGCTTTTGCGAGGCCTTGATCGAAGCTCAGCTCGGGCACAAGTGGAGGGGCAGATCCAAAAAGTTCTAGAGGAGTGCAAACAGGGATGAAGAACTAAAAAAACGGCCAGCAGCCGGAGGTACCTATGGGGACAACCATCCATTACAAAGGCAGACTGAACGATCCAGCAGAAATTGATGCTGTCACCGACTTTGTGCAGCAAAGGGCCGTTGCAAAGGGCTGGAGCTGGACTCATATCGATGACGATTGGGATGTCGAAGTCGACGCGCAATTGGTCCATACCTCAGAGGGCCATCTGGAGCTTACCGGCCATGCCGGGCTGAAAGGTTTTTCCCTGGACATCGACCCCAAGTGCGAGGCTGTTCCTCTGCTCTTTGATTCCTCCGGAAATCTGCGCTCTGTGTTTTCATTCTTTGACCCTGGTTCAGCTGAAGAGGGCGATACAATAGCGGTCAAGACCCAGTTCGCCCCTCCTGAGGCACATATGCAGATCATCGAGCTCTTACGGGAGCTCAAGCGGAGATTCATGGTCGATCTGGAGGTCATGGACGAGGGAGAGTATTGGGAAACACAGGACCCTGCCCTGTTGGAAAAGAAGATGGCTGGGCTGCAAAGGCACATAGATTTTCTGTCTGATGCGTTGCAGTCTGAGCACTGCAAAGGGCTGCGGAATTTGCCCCCGGAGGAGCTGGCCCGGGAGATTGAACGTATGCTGGATAAAGGCACAGAAGATCAAGATGATCAAGATTGAACAAGCTGGAAAAAGCCCTCTCTTCCATCGTCGAGAGGCGATTGGACCTTTTTGGGCGGGCTCTGGCACGCCAAGAAAAGATCTTGCCTGCCCCGTTGAATCTCTTCCATTCAACTGGGGTCAATCCTGTTAGGTTGATTATGAAATAACCGTGTCAAAATTTTTTACCAGGGTTTGGACAGAAGATTTTTATCCACGAATCTGCACGAATCTTCACAAATTTATCCTTAAATCCAAAAACTTCGTGGATGAATCCACCACTATATGCACCACGACATCTATTGATTTGGAAGATGGCCGTACAATTTCGGTGCCTGTTGTTTGGTACCCCCGACTTGCCTATGGCACTTCAGTCGAGCGGACGAATTTTTATATCAGCGGGGCCGGATAAGGAATATACTGGCCAGATCTGGACGAAGATATCAGTGTCAAGGGTGTTTTGCTAGGCAAGAGGTCCATGGAAAGCTCTGCTTCTAATGTCAAATAATCACATTTGACCAAGATAATATGATGCATGCTTCACGTTTTACCAAGATCATATTGCGGCGGCTGGTTCTCTGTTGGGGATAGCCATTTCCGGCCCGGGATCGTTTCCAGTCGGGAAGGTGAACCTCCTCGATCTCTATCCTCTCAGTTTTCTTGAATTTCTACAGGCTGTCGGTGCACAGGAGCTCAAAGAGCTGATCCAGAACACTCAAAGCCCGGAGCCTTATGCAGAGCCATTGCATAGAGAACTTCTCCGCCATATACGTTCGTATTATTTCACCGGGGGCATGCCGGAAGCTGTGGATCACTTTGCCTCAAGCGGTGATTTGTGAAGATTCTGAGTCCATATATCCCCTGGAAGCCAAGGCAGGGGTGAATCCGCGGAGTAAGAGCCTGTCGTCCTTTGACCAGAAGTTCAATCCTCCCTATCTCGCTCGGACCTCGCAACTAAACCTGAAGCGTGACAGCCGGATTCTGAATATTCCGCTCTATGCCGTCTCCCTCTTCCCCATGCAGCTTGACAATAAGAGCAGCCGCCCAGAAATCTAGCTCAGATGGTGATTAGATATGACAAAAAAGATCAAAAGAGCGAAAACCAGAGATATACCCAATACGAAAAAGCCTTCTTTAATGTCCAAAGTCGTTCAAGCTTTGCGAAAAGCAAGCAAGAGAAAAGTGATTGACATACAGGAGCTAAGAGATGCCCGAATCAGGGCTGATAAGCTGGATGCATCAATAATTAAGAAAGAGCAAATGGAAAAGCTTGATCCATTGCATGCTCTGTATGTCTATGGACAAAACAAGATGAGTGTTTTGGTTGAGCAGCTTGCTGAGCTTCCGGAGCTCGTAAAGCTGAATAACTGTTATGCAGATGCTCAGGAAGAATATATGCCCCAGGGTCCGCCTATTAGCCCTCTGACATATTCATATTTTTACTGCTGGGGGTTTTTTGATCTTAGCATCGGACTGCACAAAGAGTCGTTTGGCTTTGTGGCTACTGAGGTCTGCAAGGAGCTGCAAGCTGACCAGGGTCTGATCGATGTCTTTGAGATCATGAACGCTTCCAGGATGGGACTCTATGTCCATGCAGGATTTTCTGCGGATTGCGTCCTGTTGCGGGAGCTTGTCACCGGCAAAGAGCTTACGGCCAAGGTAGCCAGCGGGTACAAAGGACGGCCGGGGGAGATTTGGCTGGCCAGGGTTTTGCCTCCACTGGCCAAAGACACAGGGCCTGACTACTCCATAGTTTTCACCACCCCGTATACCATCGGCACCCGGAGAGGCAGCAGGTTTTATTTGGTTGGCGATGAGCAGGGATGGCAGGATTATTTGGAACGGACCCTGGAGAAGATCAAGGCTCCGAACCAGGTTGAGGCTTATGAAAGCCTGATGAAATATGGATTAAGCCGACATTACTGGAACGAATACATTATGGAGGCCTACGTCAACTACACCAAAAAGTCAGTTATTTTGACCGGATTTCCGGATATCCCCCTCAGCAGACCCCATTCCAGAGAAAGCACGGTCATGAGTGATGGGGCCTGAGCTTAATGAATATTTTGATTCTTTCGGGTTGCAGCCAAGTGCTTATGAGAACACTGGCAGATGAAGCAGGTCACATCCGATTTGTTCCGTTCACCTCTGGAAGATGTTTACCGTATGCTTCCTATTCATCCGGCAGGCCCAGCAGAAAACGCCAAGCGGATATGATGTGGATCCGCCGTCCATTGAGGTCGATGTCCTCATCATGGTCCCGGGTGACCAATACGTTGATTTTCCGCAGCGGCGAACCCCGATGCATACACTGGCCTTGCCTGGCACCGTCTCCAGCTTCAGCCGTCTGGAAGTCCCAGTTTCGAGCTGAAGCTCCTGAAAATCGAGCATTATCTCTTGCAGGACTTGCTTCATGCACTCAGCTCCAGGGATGATTTTGAAAATATGGAAATATATATTACCAGTTTGATCTTAATCTGGCAAGAAATTTTTCCACTTTTTGTCCAAGATCAGAAAATCCCGCCGGACAAACGCGAGAGCAGCTGATCCTGGTGAATTTCCAGGACCTCAGACAGGGTCAGAATGAATTAATGGCCGATTGGGAGCTAGCTGTTTCAGGAGAGCAGATTTTCAAGATCGATCCCTTGAAATAGGAGATGACATATGAATCCACGAGTAAAAGATGTTGCGCCAAATAATGTGAACAATTGAACTCCTGATAGGGTTTTGGTCAATTGACAACTAAATTAACATGGTTCTTCGACGCTGGCTGTAGAATGCTCCAGAAATTAAGAATTTTTGACAGGATTTACAGGATCTCCTGGATTATTTGCTGCCCGCATGCCGGAAGCCTGCGGGCAGGGAATCAATCACGTACTGCGCGTGATGACAACACCCGTCACGCCTCTTCCCTGCAAAGCGCACCACGGCGGGTTTTTTTATTGATGTCTCAAATCTCTCGTATAAACGAGACACCACCTCAGTCGCTGGCTGAGCCGCCCGGGACCGTCAGTCACGCGCAGACGCTTGACTGGCTCTTCTTGGATCGCCTAACCCCAGCTTGGCACAAAAAAGCAAGCGCCGCTTGCCCCAACATGCCAAAACGCACGTTTCATCCTCAATCAAACTGGCGGCCGCCGCCAGAGGCTGCGCTGACTATGGGCTTCTTGCCAGGAATGGTCAGGTGGCCTATAATCGAAAATTGATCAATTGAATATTTATTATGAGAAATAAATTAAAATCAGAGGGTTGCTGAAATGAGCGCGGAAGAGCTGTTACACGAAGCGATCAAGCTTAAGCCGGAAGACCGATTTGCCTTAATTGAAGGCATACTCAAAAGTCTGGATGAGCCCGACAAAACAATTGATGAGATCTGGGTTGAAGAAGCAGAAAAGAGACTTGAGGCGTATCGAGATGGGAAATTGGAAACCGTCTCGAGCGAGGCGATGTAAGGAATTGTCTCCTGCATAAGTTCCCATATAAGTTGATGTATTCTGTAGAAAATGATCATATTCTGAATACAATCGAGGAATTGTGATGAGAATTAATGAGCTTATCAAGGAAGCCGAGTCTTTGCCGGTGGAGGAACGGGTTATGCTGGCGGAATCGCTCCTGCGGAGCTTGGATCAACCAGAATCAGATATTGACCAAAAATGGACAAAGATAGCCAACAAGGATTAGTTAAATGTTAAGGTAATGTGAGAGAATACAACGAAATCGGATAAAAGGAGTATGATAGCTATGTCAGTTAATGTAACAATAGATATCCCGGAATCATCTTTTTCGATTTTGCGAACTACGCCTGAAGACTTTGTGCAGGAAATGCGCTTGGCGGCTGCTGTTAAATGGTATGAATTAGGTAAAATATCTCAATCCAAAGCAGCGGAATTGGCTGGTCTAAGCCGAGCCGAGTTTCTCAAGTCATTAGGCAAATTCAAAGTTTCACCGTACCAGATAACTCCGGATGAGCTTGTTGCCGAGGTTGGGAATGAATGATTCTAAGCGATTGTGGGTGGTCAATGCTTCACCTGTAATTTCACTTGCCAATATTGGATATGCCAATATCCTAATTGAAGCTTGCAATCATTTAGTAATTCCACAAGCAGCTGAAGCAGAAATGCTGGCTGGCCCTGATAATGATCTTGCCAAGCAGTGGATAATGAGCATAGGTAATGAATATGTTCAAGACATAGGGACGGTTTTACCACTAATTACTGGGTGGGACCTTGGGTCTGGAGAAAGCGAAGTGCTGACCTGGAGCTATCAGCATCCATCATATCAAGCAGTTCTGGATGATTTTGCTGCTAGAAAGTTTGCTCAAGCATTTGAAATATCTCTTTGCGGAACTATTGGGGTTATTGTTCAGGCAAAGAAGCTGGGTCTCGTTTCAAATATTAAACCTTTGTTGAACGAACTCATTGAGATGGATTTTAGAGTAGATCAAAATCTTTACAATACTGCTCTTCAGATGGCTGGGGAAAAACTATAAGATAGCGGTTCCGAATTCTTATGTTTGGGTTACGGGTGAAGCTCGTTTTTAGGTGTTGGCTCTGTCTTCATATCTGTTAGTAACTGAAGATATTTCCTTGCCTGTTCTCCTTGCAACCTTATGCGGTTATTAAGTTTTCTTCTGCAGCAACGTTTTTCTTTAAGGGGCATTTAAGGTATGACTTATCTTTTCCCTCTTTCTCTTTCTTCTGTCATATGTTCTCTAACAAAAACAAATAACGAATAACAGTCCCGCCAGGAGCCTAGTCTTTACCCACACAGGGGACAATGGAGAACCGGCCAGAAGAAGGAGCACAAAGAAAAGAGATATCTCACGCCCGCTCGCGGACTCGCTCGAGGCACAGAGCCCGCAGAGCTCAGAGGGAGGAGGAAGAGTTTTTTTGCGGGCAAACCTCCGAGTCAGGGTTTCCCTGTCTCTTCCTCTTCTTCATCTTCCTCCGTGACTCCGCGCCTCAAGTGAGGAGCGGCAGCGACGAACGGGCGAGAGACAAATCTTTTCTTCTCTCCCAACCTGACCCACTGTCTCAAGTGTACGCGAAACACATGCCAGCGGCGACGCTGACCTCTGTCTAAGATCTCTGTCTTCTGACGTCTGTCTTCCATCCACCGACCTCGGCCTTCCTTCTCCTTCCCACCGACTTCCGGCTTCCGATGTCCGACCTCTGTCTTCCTTCTTCTTCCCCCTGACCTCTGACGTCTGACCTCTGACATCTGTCTTCTGTCCACCGAACAGGTTGACGAACATACCCCTGCATGTTACTAAACAGCCTGATTAAGCTTTGAAATATCCTGAAAATAATAACACTACACTGGCACATTGTGCTCCCAAAACTTTGCTCCCCGGACCGCCAGGTGCCACCCTGGCCATTCCGGGATCGCTAGGTGCCACCCTGGCTTTTCCGGGATCGCCAGGCGCCTGCCTGGCTCTTTCCGGGCGTTGGTCATACTTGAACTGAAGTGTTAATCAGGCTCACCAATCTATGCACCAAGACCTGCAAGCCATCCTGGACAAGCTCATCGACTTCCGCGACGAGCGAGACTGGGCTCAGTTCCAGACTGCCAAGAACCTGGCCCTGTCCATCTCCCTGGAGGCGGCCGAGCTCCTGGAGCACTTCCAGTGGACCACCGAAGACCATGACATCCCGCCGGACAAGCGCGAGGCTATGGCCGAAGAAGTGGCCGACATCCTTATCTATCTTCTGCTCTTTGCCCACAAGATAGATATTGACCCGGTACAGGCTGCGCAGGACAAGATCGATAAAAATGCACAGAAGTATCCGGCGGAACTGGTGAGGGGCAGGAGTGATAAGTATACCCAGTATTAATTAATGCAGGATAGTATGACTATGAATCCGTTTGCTTGAGGAAAGTATGCCCAACAATTCCCTTTCCGAACGCGATATCTGCACCAAGTATATCACCCCTGCCTTGAAGCAAGCCGGGTGGGATATCCATTCCCAGGTTCGGGAGGAGGTGACTCTGACCCATGGACGGATCATTGTCCGGGGCAGGATGTGCAAACGCGGACAGAAGAAAAGGGCCGACTACATCCTGTATTATAAGCACAACATCCCCATCGCCTTGATCGAGGCCAAGGACAGCACCCATGCAGTGGGCAGCGGCATGCAACAGGCCCTGCAATACGCAGAAATGACTGATATTCCCTTTGCCTACAGCACCAATGGCAGTGGCTTTCTGGAGCACGACCGCACCGGACTGGGGCAGACAGTAGAAAAAGAAATCGAAATGGATGCGTTTCCCTCCCCGTGGCAGCTGTGGGAGCGCTATTGTGCCTGGAAGGGGCTTGATTCAGACTCCAGAACCATCGTCGAGCAGGACTATTATGTGGACGCCAGCGGCAAGCGGCCCAGATACTATCAGCTGCAAGCCGTCAACCGGACCATAGAGGCAGTTGCCAAAGGGAGGCAAAGGATCCTCCTGGTCATGGCCACTGGCACTGGCAAGACTTATACCGCTTTTCAGATCATTTGGCGGCTGTGGAAGTCAGGAACCAAAAAACGCATCCTTTTCCTGGCCGACCGCAATATCCTGGTGGATCAGACCCGGACCAACGATTTCAAGCCCTTTGGCCAGGCCATGACCAAGATCCAGAATCGCCAGGCCGACACCTCCTACGAAATCTATCTGGCCCTGTATCAGGCCATCTCCGGGACCGAGGAAGACAAAAACATCTACAAACAGTTTTCGCCCGACTTTTTTGATCTCATCGTGGTCGATGAGTGCCATCGAGGCAGTGCGGCAGAGGACGCGGCCTGGCACGATATTTTGGGCTACTACGGTGCAGCCACCCAGATCGGAATGACCGCAACTCCCAAGGAGACCAAGTACGTCTCCAATATCAACTATTTTGGCCAACCCTTGTTTATGTATTCCCTGAAACAGGGCATTGAGGACGGCTTTCTGGCTCCGTACAAAGTGGTCCGCCTTGATTTTGACAAGGATCTCATGGGCTACCGGCCGGAAAAGAACAAGAGGGATAAGCTGGGGCAGGAAGTCGAGGATCGCATTTACAACCAAAAGGACTTTGACCGGGCCATGGTCCTGGAGCAGAGAACCGAGCTCGTGGCCTGCAAGGTGACCGAGTTTTTGCAAGATACCGATCCCTTGGCCAAGACCATCATCTTTTGCGAGGATGTGGACCATGCCGAGCGCATGCGCCAGGCCATGGTCAACCAGAATCCGGACCAGGCCGCCAAAAATCCCCGCTATGTCATGCGCATCACTGGTGACAACCCCGAAGGCAAGGCCGAACTGGACAATTTTATTGACCCGGAATCCGTTCATCCGGTGGTGGCCACCACCTCCAGGCTGATGAGCACTGGTGTGGATGCCCAGACCTGCAAGCTCATCGTCCTGGACCGGGTCATCAACTCCATGACTGAGTTCAAGCAGATCATCGGCCGGGGGACGCGCATCCGGGAGGACTACGGCAAATACTATTTCACCATCATGGATTTTAAAAAGGCCACGGAACTCTTTGCTGATCCGGATTTTGATGGCGATCCGGTCCAGATCTATACCCCGGGAGAAGATGATCCTCCGGTTCCTCCGGATGACGAGGATGGAGAAGAATCAGGGAAGGAATCTCTCGACGAGGATGAAGGCGGCTGTCCTGAAGGGTCAGGTGAATCTGGTGGAATCGTTTATCCCGACGCCCCCGGCGGCAGGGTCAGATACGTGGTGGACGACGTGCCCGTGCATGTGGTGGCCGAAAGGGTGCAGTATTACGGCCGTGACGGCCGGCTGATCACCGAATCCCTGAAGGATTACACCCGGAAAAGGGCCAGGCACGAGTTCCAGTCCCTGGACGCCTTTTTGGAAAAATGGTCCGGGGCGGATAAGAAAAAGGCTGTCATGGAGGAGCTGGAAGAGCGGGGTGTTTTTCTGGATGCCCTGGCTGAAGAGGTGGGCAGAGATTACGATCCCTTTGATCTCATCTGCCACGTGGCCTTTGACACACCGCCCCTGACCCGGCGGGAGCGGGCCGAAAACGTGCGCAAGAAGGATTATTTCGCCAAGTACGGGGAAAAGGCCAGGGCGGTGCTGGACGCGCTCCTGGAAAAGTATGCCGAGGAAGGCATAGTCAGCATAGAGGACCCCAAGGTTCTCAGGGTACAGCCCTTTGACCAGCTGGGTACGCCCATGGAAATCATCGAGCTTTTCGGGGGCCGGGAAGCATACCAGAATATTCTGCGTGAACTGGAAGAAGAGCTGTATCAGGTCGCCTAACAACGAATATCCAACCAAACCCTTAAGGAAAACCGGAAACCATGAGTATAACCGCAGGCATCAAAGCCATCCAGGATATCATGCGCAAAGACGTGGGCGTGGACGGAGACGCCCAGCGCATCAGCCAATTGGTGTGGATGCTTTTTTTGAAGATATTCGACGACAAAGAATACGAGTACGAAACCTTCAGCGATGACTACCGCTCGCCGATTCCGGAACGTCTGCGCTGGCGCAATTGGGCCGGAGACCCGGAAGGACTGACCGGGGACGGGCTCATGGATTTTGTAAACAACGATCTTTTCCCCAGTCTGAAGGACATGAGCGGCACTGAGCCCGACGATATGGCCTTTGTCATCCGCAGCGTGTTCGAGGATGCTTATAACTACATGAAAAACGGCACCCTCATGCGCCAGGTGATCAACAAGATCAAAACCGCCTTTGATTTCAATAAATCTCAGGACCGCCACCTGCTGGGGGAGATCTATGAAAAGATCCTCAAGGACCTGCAAAGCGCCGGCAATGCCGGGGAATACTATACGCCCCGGGCAGTCACCCAGTTCATGGTGGACATGGTCGATCCTAAACTTGGGGAGGTTGTCCTGGATCCGGCCTGCGGCACAGGTGGGTTTTTGACCTCTGTTTTGGGGTCTGTGCGCGCCAGATACGTTAAAACCGGAGAGGATGAGAGCCAGCTCCAGAAATCCATCCAGGGGGTGGAAAAGAAGCATCTGCCCCATCTGCTCTGCGTGACCAACATGTTGTTGCACGATGTGGAGGTCCCGGTGGGGATCAGGCGGGACAACACCCTGGCCAGGCCGCTCAAGGATTACGGCCCCCGGGACAGGGTGGACGTTATTGTCACCAATCCGCCCTTCGGAGGGATAGAGGAGGACGGCATTGACAGCAATTTCCCGGCCTCGTTTCGGACCAGGGAGACAGCGGATCTTTTTCTGCTCTTGATCATGAAGCGCCTCAAGCCTGGAGGCAGGGGGGCCATGGTCCTGCCCGACGGTACCTTGTTCGGGGAAGGGGTAAAGACCAGGATCAAGGAAAAGCTGCTCTCAGAATGCAACCTGCACACCATTGTCCGTCTCCCGAACGGGGTCTTTAACCCCTATACCTCTATCAAGACCAATCTGCTCTTTTTTACCAAGGGCGAGCCGACCACCGAGGTCTGGTACTACGAGCATCCCTATCCTCCGGGCTATAAATCCTATTCCAAGACCAAGCCCATCCGTATCCAGGAGTTCGAGCCGGAAAAGGCCTGGTGGAATAGCCGGGAAGAGAGCGAATACGCCTGGAAAGTGGACGTGGAAGAGATCAAGGCCAACAACTACAATCTGGATATCAAAAATCCCAATACCCCGCAGGAGGAAAACGGCGACCCGGACAAGCTCCTGGCCGAATACCAGGATCTTCTGGCCGACATCGCCCAAACCAGGGACAAGCTTCGGGATGAACTGGCCCAGGCCCTGGAGGGTAGGGAGTAATGGCTGAGGACATTCTCTTTGAACACTTTGACCTCCTGGCGGATACGCCGGGAGGAGTGCAAAAGCTGCGCGAGCTCATCCTGCAATTGGCTGTACAGGGCAAGCTTGTGCCTCAGAATCCGGAGGATGCTCCTGCTAGCGAATTATTAAAAGAGATTGAAGCTGAAAAGCAAAGACTGGTCAAGGAAGGCAAAATCAAGAAACAAAAGCCGTTGCCAGAGATCAATCCGGAAGAAGTGCCGTTTGAGTTGCCTGAGGGATGGGAGTGGGCTCGTTTGGGGGATATTACGAGCAGGATAGGATCAGGTAGCACCCCGAGGGGTGGTAAAAATGCTTATGTCGAATCCGGCGTTCCTTTTTTACGTTCTCAAAATATCTGGAACGAAGGACTACACCTTGAGAACATCGCATATATACCTATTACAACACACCAAAAGATGGCCCACACGAAAGTCCTCTCTGGTGATATCCTGCTAAACATTACAGGCGCTTCATTGGGACGCTGTACACTTTATCCTAATGATTTAGGTGAAGCAAATGTAAGTCAACATGTTACCATTATTCGGCCGATAGATTATTTAACAAGACTTTATTTGCATATTTTCATTTTGTCCCCTTATGCTCAGTCCTTAATATGGGGCAGGCAAGTTGGAATGGCTAGGGAAGGATTAAGCAAAAAGGTTTTGCAATTATTTGAAATCCCTCTCCCCCCACTCTCCGAACAACACCGTATAGTTGCCAAAGTAGACCAGCTCATGGACCTGTGCGGTGATCTGGAGGCCAAAAAGGAAAAACAGAAAGCAACTCACGCCCGATTGAATAAATCCGCTCTGCAGGCCTTCAGGGAATCCAAGACCAATGATGAGATGTCAGCTAACTGGCCCAGAGTGAAAAACAATTTCCGCCAGCTCTTTACCACCCCGGAATCAGTCCAGGAACTCCGCTCCACGATTCTTCAACTGGCTGTCCAGGGCAAACTCGTCCCTCAGAATCCGCAGGATGAGCCGGCTTCGGCTCTCTTGGAACGAATCAGGGAGGAGAAACAGCGACTGGTCAAGGAAGGCAAGATCAAGAAACAAAAGCCATTGCCGGAGATCAAGCCGGAGGAAGTGCCGTTTGAACTGCCTGAGGGGTGGGAGTGGTGTCGATTTGTTGATCTTGGAACATTTGGTCGTGGTAAATCAAAGCATCGGCCAAGAAACGATCTTGTTTTATATGAAAATGGTGACATTCCCGTTGTTCAGACAGGAGATATTGCAAGAGCTAATGGACATGTTAAAACATACACAGGGCTTTATAATAAAAAAGGATTGACTCAAAGTATGCTTTGGCCCAAAGGCACGTTGTGTATTACTATTGCAGCGAATATAGCTGATTCAGGTATTTTAAGTTTTGATGCATGTTTTCCAGATAGTGTCGTTGGATTTATCCCGTCAGAATGTATTGGATATTCTTTATATTTTGACTATTTCATTCGTACTGTACAACAAAATCTCCTTAGCTATGCTCCATCAACTGCTCAAAAGAATATAAATCTTGGAATATTGAATCAGTTGCTGATTCCTTTGCCGCCATTGTCTGAAATGAATCGAATAGTCGTCAAAGTCGATCAGTTCATGACTTTGTGCGGTGAACTGGAATCCAGATTTTCCCAATCCCAGGCAGACGGCGAAAAACTCATGGCGGCTATTTTGACACAATTGTCTGAAACCAATGCTTCGCAAGTGACGTCGGTACAACCAAAAAATAGCTTTTGACTGCGCTTCAGTAGTGGCAAGGAGTAAATTAAGAGGCAGGCTAACTGGTTTATATTAATCTCTTTAAGCCGGCAGCGAAAGATCCAAATATTTTTTTCATGTCAGTTAAAACGATACAAAGAGACTTTAAAAATAAGTTGCTGGTCTCTTGGGAAAATGCGTGATCTACTATGGGTGAATTGATAGATGGTACATGCCCGACGGTGAGTATAGCTGTCGACTTTTTTGACGATAAAGAAAGGGATAAACTGTCAACATACAAAACTTACACAAGAATCCAGGAATTAGTTCAAGATGGTGTCCACATCTCCACTGCTCAATTCTTAACGTACTACCTGTTCCATAAGAAGCGCCCTGGAAAGCCAAGTTACCGTAACTATAGTGAACTGGGACTCAGAACTTCGCGGGCCGCCGCGGACTTGGAAGACTGGGTCTACCATCAAGACGGGACTCTTGTTTCCGCTCATGATGCGGACCCCCAGGATTCTGCCATCATCGAACGTATCGGCGAGGCCACTGCGTTATCTGTTGTTGGACAGGTACATGACCTTCATGAAGCAGACTGGGATCACATGCCCGAGCATAGGGGACGTGGTGGCATCCCAATCTTTGACTATGAACATGAAGTAAATATAGCTAGCGATGGTAACATTACGGTTCAGGTAGAGGCCAAAGGTACGCATTTAGGTAAATCTTCAGGTATTACAAAAAATGTTCAAGCCCAGAAAAAAAAGATTGACAAAAAAAAGGCGAAAATTGAATATAATGAGAAAATTAATCGCTATCCATATCTCGTCGACATAAGGTATGGAGTAATCTCGGCTATTGGGTCAAAAGCTCCACTACAGTGTTGGCTAACAGATCCGCCGGCTGGTGATGAAGGAGACTCACGCCGATACCGACTCATGGCCCGTCTTCATTTCATACTCGACTGGATTTCTTTCCTCAAACCACGGTCGCCTTTCACGGCCAGCCTAACCACCCTGCTATCGGCCTTGGAGCAACTTGCTGACCCTTTTGAGCTTTCTTCAAATCCACTACTGAATGCCAACGGCGAAGAATTCTTCGTTGAAGGTCTTGATCTCTTTGGTGAAGTTCCGCCAATTTTAGCTAACATGAGTCGAGTTACAGATGGTCCAACGGTGGGCACCGTCATCCAAAGCACAGAAGGACGACTCTTCTTTGTAGGCGTCCAAAGCTCTCTATTTCGAATGGCTGCCACACAAGACTTCGAATCAATCCTCACTTACCGTGATCTTGGGGGTGTTGTTTGGAAAAACCGTTCGTTGCAAAGTACCTCAAGGCCGTGCAAAACGCACGGGACTAGATCGCTTCGCCATCGATAGGGATTCCGCATACGTTACCTTTAACGCATCCGGGGTACTACATTATAGTCAAGGTTCAAGTGTCTTTGGTTTTTTGAACCCAGATGCGTAACGGTATGCAGCTTAACAAGACGAGTCACATGAACGCCCCTGGTGGTGAGTGAACTTTACCATCAGAAGTAAGAGGAAAGTCGCAGTTGAGATACTGGGAAAGAGTTTAATAAAAGAATATTCCGTATTTTTGTTTCTCACTTAGACCAATTGAGAGATGACTAAAGCAATTCAAAACGGTAGAGAAATTCTTTGCTTAAGAAAGGCCGCCACTATTTTCAGAGGCATAAATGTATTTAGCGCAACTCATAATTCAAAACTTTCGGCAGTTTGGTGAAAACTCTGTCGCTTTACAGATTGACCTGCAGCCAGGAGTAACAGCTCTAGTTGGCCGAAATGACTCGGGAAAGTCTGCGGTCATTGATGCTATTCGATATGCGCTTTTAACTCGAGACCAAGCCTATATTCGTGTCGAACCGGATGATTTTCATGTTGATCTAACTAAGCATCAGGCTACGGAGATCTTTATCGCATGTAAGCTCTCCGGTCTGTCAGAATCCGAGAAGGGCGCGTTTGCTGAGTACCTTTCTTACGATGGTGACGATGTCGCATTACATGTTAACTGGACAGCCCGACGACTGAATGAGGCACCTGGGACACGTCGTTGGGTTGATGTTTTCGTGCGTAGCGGAGTTGATGGAGCCGGCCCTGCTTTCGAAACTTCAGTGCGTGAACTCCTCTCTGCTGCTTATCTTCGCCCACTTCGCGATGCCGAAAGTGAAATGTCTCCGGGACGCGGGTCTCGTCTGTCCCAAGTCCTTTTCAACGTGCCAGAGATTAGCGGGGGAGCCCCTTTTGATAAAGAAAGGCCTCCTCAGAATGCAGACGATATTGAAAAGCTTAGTTTGGTTGGGCTTGGGGACTACATGCGGCACAACATTAAGGGGCACGAAGGCGTAAGCAATGCGCAGTACGTGATCAATACCCAATACCTTTCTTTTCTATCTTTGCAAGGTGATGACCTTCAGGGCCGCATTGACGTCTCAAAGGGTGGACCTGAAAGCGCGCGCCTCAGGCAGATTTTGGAACGCCTAGAGCTGAGTCTGCTGAATGCTGTGACTGATAGTCCGATGGGCCGATACGGCCTAGGATCTAACAATCTGCTCTTCATGGCATGTGAACTGCTACTGCTTGGGAAGGAGCCAGAAGGTTTGCCGCTGCTACTCATTGAAGAGCCCGAAGCCCACCTCCATCCTCAACGCCAGCTTCGCTTGATGGAGTTTCTCCTGCAGGCAGTGAAAGGCGGTAATAAGGAAACTGACCGCGCCGTCCAGGTTTTGCTTTCTACGCATAGTCCGAACCTGGCCTCAAAAATTCCACTTTCAAACCTTGTCTTATTGGAAAGTCAGTGTGCCTTCCCAATGTCAAAGGGTATGACCAAACTGGAGTCCGGAGACTACCGCTTTCTGGAGCGCTTCCTCGATGTCACAAAGGCTAATCTTTTCTTTGCACATGGTGTTCTGATCGTTGAGGGCGATGCAGAGGCAATCCTTTTGCCCGTCCTATCCAAACTGATCGGTACTGACCTAACTAAATATGGTGTGTCGGTCGTTAACGTGGGTGGCAAGGGGTTGCGCCGGTTCAGCCGCATATTCCAGAGACAGGACGACGCTGCGCCGACAATAGGTGTGTCAGTAGCCTGCATAACCGACCTGGATGTTATGCCAGTCTGCGCACCCAAAATCCTTGGTTTGGTAGATGGTGATGACGACGAGAAGTGGCAGAGCAAAAAACGACGCTGGAAGACCGTGCTGGACTTTGGTGACGACCCTGAAGCAAGGAGTAAGGGGTTGGAGGCCTTGCGTAGCCGCCTTAGGCAACACGATGGACAATCTGTTCGGACTTTCATCGCCGATCACTGGACGCTTGAATACGATCTCGCGTTTTCTGGGTTGGCAAAACAAGTATATGTTGCGGCATCACTAGCCAAAAACGACGACCCTCTAAATGAGGACAAGAAGGTCTACACGGATGTGCTATCAAACGCACAGAGGGAATTTCAAGATCTTGTGTCTGAGTGCGGTGGCAACTTCGAGACCTTATGCTCCAAAATTTACCGCTTGTTTCATACAGGAAGTGCATCCAAGACCGTCGGTGCTCAGTACCTCTCTCAGATTCTTAGCGATGAGTTCAATGGAGGCCTTCTCGATGCGGCCACACTGCGGCAGAAGTTGCCGGTCTACCTCGTCAAAGCCATTGATTATGTCGTAGGACAGTCTGATTAGATTCGTCATGAACTTGCTGAGGATGGTGAGGTAATAATGCCTAATGCAGAGTCGCTTATACCTGAAGTTACAGATGATGACATCGCTTGGGTCTCTTCTCTTTTAGGACTGGACACGCTTGATGAGTCGCGTAGAGCCTTCCTTAAGTGCCGAACCACAATTGACTTGTCGGCCTGTCCGGGAAGCGGGAAGACAACACTGATCGTAGCAAAGCTTGCTATTCTGGCTAGGAAATGGCCACATCGAACCAAAGGTCTCTGTATACTTTCACATACGAATGTCGCACGGGAACAAATCGAGCACCGGCTCGGGAGAACGGTGGTTGGACAACGGCTTCTCGGGTATCCTCATTTTATTGATACGATTCATGGGTTCGTTAATCGTTTTCTTGCACTACCCTGGTTATTATCGAAGGGCTTTCCGCCCCTGACAATCGATAATGACATAACGACAGCATATCGCCGAGCTGTTCTGGGTAATAGAGATTACTGGACCGTCCAAGGATACTTGCAGAAAAAATTCATTGATTTTGATCGGTTAAGGATTTGTGCGAGGGACTTCTCATTTGATTTGGGTGGCAAACCCTTTCCGGCAAAAACAAATGCCAAAAGCTATCAACTAGCTAAGAAAGCCGTCGAGGAATCTGCAGCGGCCGGCTACTTTTGCCATGAAGAAATGTTCGTCTGGGCAAATGCACTCCTTGAAGATCATCCGAATCTTCCTGATTGGCTGGTGCATCGCTTTCCATTAATGATACTGGACGAAATGCAGGACACGTCCGAACAACAGAGGTTGTTCTTGAGTCAAATATTCCTACGTAATTCTGGCACTCGAATTGTTCAAAGAGTCGGAGATCCGAATCAGGAGATTTTTGATTCACCCGAGCTAGGTGATGGATCGGCGGAGTCTTTCCCCGATCCTGATGTAGAGCGTTGTCTCGAAATTCCAGATAGCTATCGGTTCGGACTTCGCTTAGCGGAAATTGCATCCCCCTTCGCAGTTCGACCTGTATGCCCAAATGGCCTGTGTGGGATGGGTCCTATTGGAGAAGGGGTAATAGGCGCGGAATGTCCTCACGCTATTTTCGTCTTTCCTGACGATAACACGCAGGGTGTGCTTAATGCGTATGGGGAGTATGTGCTCTCTGTTCTGGACAACGATCTTGCACGCGCTGGCGCTGTGACTGCGGTTGGGCACCGTCATCAGGACGAACCTGGAGTTGGGCCAGGCCATTCGCACTACCCAAAGACCGTCGGGCATTACTGGGCTGGGTACAATGTGCAGGTAGTTCGTAAAGATTCTCATCCACGGACGATGTTGCAGTATGTCCGGTTAGCACAGGCATGTGTTCACGATGGTCGCATATTGGCGCCTGGGGTTGAAAAGCTTGCCTCAGGTATTCTGGAACTTGCGCGACGAATGGGAGACATTGGCGACCTGAAGCGCAAGACGCGTTCTCACCTCACATTGACAGAGGTGTTTCGAACCAACCTCGATACGCTTGAGACTTACAATGGCCTTGTGAAGGAATTGATTATCGATGGGAAAGCGCTGTCTGAAGACTCCTGGCCCAGTTTGTATGATCGTTTCGTAAGCTTGGCGCGTTCCCTTTGTAGCGCAGATGCAGATGTCAGCCGAGCTGAGAAGTTCCTTCAATGGTCTGCAGAAGAAGTACCTCAATTGGACACATTTGCCAGCCGCAACGATCCAGGGCTGAACATTTATCGCGTGAGCGACAGTAATGGGGCTATCGATATCCGTCTAGGATCGATCCACTCTGTTAAGGGTCAGACGCATGTTGCCACACTTTTGCTGAGCACCTTTTGGAACGGTCATTCTGCTAAACGGATGATGCCGTGGCTATTAGGTCATAAGGAGAACGGCACAGGCGTAGGAAAGCAAGACAGACAGCGGCTTCTCCACACTTATGTCGCAATGACACGTCCGAGTCATTTGCTTTGTCTTGCTGTTCCACAATCGGCATTAGGTAAAGGTAGGCTTGAGGAACAGAATATCCAGATCCTCTCTTCCAAAGGATGGCACATTGCGAATATAGTTAATGGGCATAAAGAATGGATAAATTAAACAGATCAAGGGGGGGAACGGGGGACATCATGCTGCCAGTTGTTTTATGTAGCGAGAATAGAGCATAGGAGGGCTCTTATACCCCGCCAAGGACGGGGAAGATAATGTGACAGGCTGAAAATTGGTAGTAGTTCAAAAAACCAAGGAGGATACGTCTGAGTATGTCCTGGTTACCAGCCCAGCTGATCTGGAAGGGGTTATTTAAGATGAAGAGACAAGGGTAACCCAGGACCAGGCTGATTCGTTTCAGAATGAGCTCTTGCGACGCGCAGAGCATGATTTTGCCTCCTTGACCCAGGCAGCAATCCTGGAGAAGGAAAATATAAAGGCAGGTCTGTCGCAGCAGATATTCAGTTACCTGCTCATGCATTCTCTGATGCAGCAAAACAAGCATCTGAAAATGGGAGAGCTCCTGTTCTGGGACGAAGTCAAAAATATCCAGGGCCAATTGGAAGGCAAAAACTCCATCCAGTTGATCATAACCAGCGACAGGGTATCAAGGTTAAGTGGTCTCCTTTTCCCGCCCAATCAATATGCAGCTGGCAACAAGGCAGTACTAAACGCCCCGGTCCCATTGCTGCAAATAGCCCTGGATGCTGTATGCAGACTGGCCAACCAAATGCGCAGGGCAAAAGCAGAACTGGAGACCGAGCAGGTCCTAGCCAGGATGAGTAGGGAGATGGAGAGGTTGGAGAAGAAGATGGGTGAGTTGAGGTGAGGGAGTAACGATGAATCATTAGGTAATCAATTTCTTCTATTGTGGATATTCTGTTTTATAAAGAAAAAGAATATAAGATCCTTTGGAAAGCATTGATGGAATAAGACGTTGATGGGATTGGAGCATCATGAGCAATTTGAAAGAAATATCAGGAAATATATTTGAGTCTAAATGTCAAGTTATTGTTAATACAGTGAACTGTTATGGTGTTATGGGAAGAGGTATTGCTCTTGAGTTTAGATATAGATATCCAGATATGTATGAGGAATATAAAGAGATATGTTCTAGAGGCCTTTTAAAACCTGGCTTCCTATGGATTTGGAAAAAAAAAGATCCATGGATTATGTGTTTTCCTACCAAATATCATTGGAAACATCCATCTAAAATTAGTTATATAGAAGAAGGTTTTAACACTACAGCGAAAGGTTAAGTAACTAGACAAAGCTCCGGACCTTTGGTAGGATGCACTTTTTCATCTTCACACAGGTGGAGGTGTATCCTTTTTGGTCCGGAGCTTTGATGAGTAGCCTACAATGTCCCGGCATATCGAACAAGCTTCACTCTGTGGCCCTGGAGTGTGTCAGTGGGACCAAATCAGAAGTTCTCTGGGATGACTTGGTAGCTTCCCATCATTACCTGGGATATAAGAAACTCTTGGGCTATCGGCTTAAATATCTTGCCTTCATTCAAGAGAGGCCGGTGGCCGCTTTGTCCTGGAGCGCTCCTGCTTTGACCCTAAAAATCCGGGATCAGTTCATCGGATGGAGCGATACAATCCGAAGGCAATATCTGGGACATGTAGCCGCAAACAGTCGATTTGTCATCTTTCCCTGGGTGAACATGCCAAATTTGGGGTCCTATATCTTGAGTCAAAATCTCAAAAGAATCAGAAAGGATTGGATGCAGGCTTTTCACCAAGACCTGTGGCTTGTCGAATCCTTTGTCGACTCAAGACATTTTAGAGGAACTGTTTACAAGGCCTCAAACTGGACGTTTCTTGGCACTACCAGGGGGTACACAAAAACCGGATCGACCTATACATATCACGGACGGACCAAAGACATCTATGTGTATGTCCTCGAACCCAAATTTTGGGACATTTTGGGATGCACCTCCACCTTGCCCGGACCATATGCCAAACAAGTGGAGGAAGTTGCTATGTCTTTGCAGTCCAAACAGTGGAATCCTGATATCTTCATGGAGTTGGATCCAGATGACATCACAAAGCTCGCTGATGTTCTGACCGAATTTCATCACCAGTTTAGCTCTTGCTTTCAGCGATGTGAACAAGAAAAACATGGGCTTGGTTATATTTCCGGTCTTCTCAGCAACATTGACTCAAAATCCATAGAGCCGATTGCATTGGAGCTCGGGAAAATAACAAGCGCTCGCTCCACACAGCTCTTTATGAAAGATTCCCCCTGGAAACACGAGGTCATGCTGGATACCCATCAAAGAATGATCGTCCCGCACTTGTCGTCTCCCCAAGGGATGATCACCATAGACCCCTCTGAATTCCCTAAAAAAGGGAAAAAGTCTGTAGGAGTTGCCAGGCAGTATTGTGGCCGTCTGGGCAAGAAAGAAAACTGCCAGTCTGGTGTCTTTATCGGATATACCAGCGAAAAAGGACATTGCCTTCTCGATTGTCAGCTTTATATGCCAGAGCGGTGGTTTGATGCTGATTACCAGAACCTGCGCAGGGAAACCCTTGTCCCAGAAGATTTATGCTTTCAAACCAAGCAAGAAATTGCCCTTGGGCTTCTCAAAAACGTGACCCAGCATTTTTCTGCTCGCTGGATTGGCATGGATGCAGCCTTTGGGACAGATATGGATTTTCTCCAGGCCCTTCCTGCAGATATGTATTATTTTGCCGATATCAAAGCCAATGAGAAAGTCTTTCTGGAAAAACCAGAAGTCGGCGTTCCAGAGTATCAAGGCCAGGGAAGGCCGCCAACTAAAGAGCGTGTGCTCTCAGACCACAAGCTCTATGAAGTCAGAGAATTGGCAAAATCCAAAGACTTGCCCTGGAGAAGAGTTTCCCTTGGAGAAGGAGCTAAAGGCCCACTCTTGGCTCAAATGGCCTGTATCAGGGTCTATCCTTCACGTGATGGCCTTCCTTGTGATCAGCCTGTCTGGCTGGTTATTCGCATCCAAGAGGATGGAAAAGTAAAGTACTCCTTCTCCAATGCCCCGGAAACAATGTTCTTTGAGGAGCTTTGCCAAGCGTCTTGTATGCGTTATCCCATTGAGCAATGTTTTGAAGAAGGCAAGAGTTATCTTGGAATGGATGATTATGAGCATCGTTCTTGGCCGGCCTGGCATCGTCATATGATCTACGTAATGCTGGCCCAACACTTTCTCATTCTGGTCCAAAAACGCTTTGAAAAAAAAACTCCTGAGCTGACAATTCCGCAGGCCAAAAAGCTTGTCCAAACTGTATTTACCATGAGGTCATTGACCCGTGAAGGTACGATAGAGATTTTGAAATACATCAGGAAACGGAATCACATAGCTTATCGCTCGCATCGAAAAAAACGAGAAGCGCAAGCCAGAAGCCTAGGACTCGATATTTAGTTGATGTTTCGCTGTAGTGTTAAAAAGTTTATCGAAACATATAAACAAAAAGGAATTACATCAGTTGCTTTTCCTCAGCTAGGCACTGACGCAGGAGGGTTAAAATGGAGCGATGTTAGGTTAATAATGTATAATTATTTATCAAATTTGGAAAATATTGATGTAGAAATATATAGTTATGACGAGGATGCATCTGATAAGTTGTTTTTGAAGCTTTATGACATGTTGATCAATAAAGAACATATTTACCTCAGAGAAGAATTAAAGTTAAATAAAAAACAATTTAATATTCTGTATGAAAGTGTTGTTAATAGAAAAGTTAGTAGGATGAATGAAATTGAAAATTTGAAAGGCTTAGGTGAAAAAACAATAGCTAATGTATACAGGTATGCCATGGAACAATGTTCATGGAAAAAAGTTGTTAAAAAAGAAAGACAGTTAAAACTACCTCTTGGTAATCAGGATGAGCTTATCTAATTGGAGGAAAAAACAAATTGATCAGTATGGCATCGCGGAGTTATGGGACAGGCTATGTTTGACTTTCTGCGACCCCTTTCCAGGAGAGCCGGCGAGCCCAGCGGGCTAGAAACCAGGCATAGGTCGTTGTCAGATGATTCTTCCCTCAGCCCACGGAACACGTTCCACCTTCACACCGCACCGAGGACAATCCACCCGGCGCATGGCGTAGAGAAAGAACACGGCGATTCCCCACATGGGAACGAACTCAAAGCGACGCTGGGCCAGCCTGTCGTACCCTGGAGCGGGCCGGTCACATCCGGAACACACGGGACGGTTGCCACGTCTGGGCCGGAGTTCGATAGTAAGGGCTGGGCGACCACATTGCCCACTCCAGCGAACCGAACCATAGACGAAACCCCTTTGCGGTTGGATCCGATTCAGGATAGACTTGATCAGCATCCCGTTCTCCTTTGTCTGGTTGGTTTTCGTGGTTGAAACCCATCTTGTCAGACTAGGAAACGGGATGCACCTTTTTTGTCAGGCTACCTCTTCAGTTGTTGTTGAAAGTTGAAAAATCACCCACAGATTTTGCGGAAGAACCAAAATTATTTTGATTAATGTGGAGTACTTTGATTAAAATAAGAAGGACATAAATCATTTAGTTCGATTCTATATCTCCAAATTCTTGATATGCCTTTACTTGTTTCCTGCGAATATTTGTTTCTAAACGGAAATATCATGCTAGTATTTGTATTTATGCATTGATGAATATAATAAAGTGCGAAGCCTAATGTCTGAACTTTAGTACCTAATGGTGATAAATATAAATTAGATAAATCACGCTTCTTTTGTTCTGTTTTTACCTTATCATTTAAGGCTTGGGCAGTTATGAAAGGATCATTGGCAGGAGAATAAAAGTGTATTAATTCGTCTGCTTGGCTTGACCCTATAGCTTCGGCAGCATAACTAGCATTTAAAACGTTTTCTTGATACATATGTGGCCGTAATGAGGGTAAACCAAATAATTGAATTTTTTTGGAATTATTTTTTGACTCAGCTATATTAGATATTAATTCAGTATCATAGCCTGTCCCAATTATTAGAAGATCATTATGGGTTTCTGGATTATGTTGTCCCTCATAGCCAGCAACTTGCCTGACACCAGTAAAAGCGCCTTCAGAAAATTTTGTTTGTTCATCTTTTTGATATCGCTCGGGTTCAGAATATATTATATCAAAAGCAGAAACCTTTATACTGAGCAAATATCGAATTAAAAACATAAGGTGCGGCCTCATAAAACCAGTAATATCTATACATAAGTTTAATTTTTTTACATCACACTCTAATTGTTTGAAAAAATGTTTAATAAAAAAAGCTTCATTATAATTTTTATAATCATAGTATTTTTCATTATGATATTTTTCTCTAGCGTATTCATATTCTGGATGCACTAGCCACCACTTATCTTTTGCTTTTGAGTAAGAAAAAACATGCTGTACTCTTTCACTTAAGTTGAATGCTGATACGAAAAGATCGTACTTGTTAGCAAAAGGTTCATTTGGATGAATAACATCCTTGTAATATATAGTATAATCTATCATAATTATAAATCAAATAGAGATTTGCTCTCATATGTAGGTTTATTCAAATCAAATGGAACATTCATTTTGGATATTCTCTTTTTCATAGTTGTTTCAAAGTCGTCCTGAGAGGTCGAGGGGTTAAATATTGCTTCAGTTTCGAAAGAATTAAAAGATATTGTGCCTCTACTGTAGATAGGTAAATCCCATTTTGGGCATAACATAGGATTTAATCTGTACTTATCGTCGATTCTTTTAGTATTACGATCTTTTTGACCCCGAGGAATCTTTAGTAAATAAGAATGCCTTACTGCATAGTCCAAAATTAATTGTGAGGCAGAAGAAGTATTCGAATAGTCAATACTGAAAGTAGTCAAACTACATTCGGAAGGTTTGTCAGAAAATCTAACTTCACGAAATAAAGTAGCTAATCTATTTATAGATTTTTGAACTTGCTCACCTTCCCAACCAATAAACATTGCATCACGTTCAAACCATCGTGAAGCTTCTAAGGTTCCAGTGTTTTGAGACTTAATTGATATTTTATCTCTAACAAAAGGTTCATCTCCATAGAAAATGGCCCATTGATAGATAAACTTGAGAATTGTTAAATAATTTTTTGGAGTTCCTGAAGACATATTAATAAATGTATCAATGCCAAAATATTCTTGCTTCTTATCACATTCTCTTAGAAGTTGAGCTAATAAGTCATAATTAAAGTGAGATAATTTAGAGCTAGTAATTTTATCATTTTGGGAAGTTAAAAAATATTGACTATCTTGTTTAATAAATTCAGATAGTTCTAATAAGTTTTTATTCTTACTCCAACCACTGTAAAAGTTTAAAATGTTAACTTTTTCAAGAATAGGATACTCATATATACCAAGATTTAATAAAATGTTATCAATGAAATGATCTATCGAAGATTTACTGTATTGAAACTTAACATACATATATAATTGATTTTTTAATTTCTTTAAGTATGGGCGATCTTTGTGATTAAATTTTTTTAAGATGAAATTGGTTTGCGTGCTAAATAACGTATCATTCGAATAATATTCAAATAATTCTGACAACTTTTGAGAGAGCTGATCTTCGTTAAGCAAATTAAATTCAGATTCAAAATGCTTTATCAGTCTTTTGGCACAAAGGATCTTTGAAAACTTGTTGTAGTTAGGATTTCTTCTCATCAGATCATCTAAGTGCAATCGTTCATATTCAGAACTTTCTTTTATTTCTTCATCTGCACTATATGTCATTAATGTTCTTATTCCAAAAAGTCTAGAACCTATCCTGAAAGATGAAGGGTGTACTTTTTCTCGTACTAACGTATTAATGTATTTTTGCTGAAATTCCAAAATATTTTCAAGTTCATCTAAAAGATATACAAATAAAACTTCTTTTTCACAAAATGCTTCATTAAAACAGTTTGGTATGCCGAATATTAATGAACCTCTGGTAACTAATATTTTAATATTTAATTTTTCAGTGAATGCGCAATTATTAACTTCGTAATCAATATCTTTTTGCAATTTTCGAATGTACTCTATTAAATTATCAACTTTGGATGTGTCAATCTGTATGTCTGTATCAAATAAGTCTATAACTTTTGATATAAATGGTGAGACATTATTTTGTAAATCAGGGCTTTTTTTAATAATATCATTAACCGTTGATAATGTTAATTGCGCAATTATTAATTCAATATAATATGCGAATACATCAAGCCATACTTCATCACTAAAATTTTTATAATGAAAACGTGAAGAATTTAATCCTCCTAATCTATAGTAAATACCAACGTAACCATCATCTTGTAATGATGTAAATACTTCATCAGCATTAAATCGTAATTTCTGCAATGGATAAGAGAAGTGCCTCATAATATGTGTTTTTCCGCTACCCTTGCCGCCTACAATGAACATAGGCATCGCTGATAATGGCTTTATCAGATGATTAAAGCCTCCATCTCCTGGTAAATCAACCCAATTAGATAATATTTGTTCATCAGTAAAATCAACAGCTTTCGTAATATTGAATGGATTAGAGGAATAATAATTCATTTTGAAATCACCATTTAGTTATAAATTTTTTGATATCTTTTAAATAATGGATACCATGGAATAAAAGAATCTTCATCAGACCAAAATATCGGAAGAGTATTATCAGGAGTATTATGAAAAAAACCAATCAAATATTGACCATTATCAAAACCAAGGGGTGCAGATGGGCATATTTGTGAACCATAATGATAAGCAATACTTTCAGCTATATCTTTATCAATATGTTTTGGAGCGTTAATAAAATATTTAGATTTATCGTGAAAGCATTTGTAGTTTTCATCTAGTGTATAAACTGAATCTACAACATCAAAAAAAGTATTTGTTTTGACCCTTTGAAGACCTGTTGTGCTTGCAAATAGAACAAGGTCAGACTTCACGGTGAATACCCATTCATATTTATAAGTACTTAGAATTGTTATACAATAACCTTCTCAATAAAAACTGTGCACGACCGATGCATCAAATTGATAACATACTGATATAATTGGTAAAATAATTTATAAAATAACTAAAGATAAGTCTTGATTTTCCAAAGTTTTTCTGCTATCTTCTTCCCATGAGCCCAACATGCCGGAAAATCGAAAACTTTCTCGTCGGCTCCGAGTACGACCACAAAGGAAGACATATCATAACCGTCTTCTTAAACGCCATGCCCGTGACCCGTTTTGATGCCGACGAAAACGCGGAAAGAAGACAGGCTGCTATTCAGCTCGTTGAACTTGGACTCTGTACCAAAACCATTGCCGGCGAAATCTGTGGCTTCCATCGAAATACCGTCGCCGACCTTTTGAAAACAAAAGAACTTTTAGGCCTGGAGGCGGTGCTCCTCGAAAATCGGGGCAGAAAAGAACCTGTCAAATATATCAATGAGATCCAGGGACATATACGAAAGCTTCAAGAAGAACATCCGGACTGGTCGGATCAAAAAATCGCCAATCAGGCTGGGAAAGATTTGGGCATGGAGGTCTCCAGGAATGCCGTGGCCCGGATACGAATCAAGCATGAACCTCCAAAACCTAAACCGCCCGACAAACAAGAACTCCTGGATATGGCCAAGATTGCCGAGGAGACAGCAAAAGAGCACAGTCCACAGCAGCAGCTCAAACTTCCCTTTAAACTTGATCCCGAACTGAAGCAAAAGCAAGAAGAATTAGCCGAAACAAAATCCCCTGAGGCCAAGACCAAGGCTGAAGAAGAGCTCATAGCCAAGCTCAAGCAGGGAGAACGGCTTCCCTTTGCCGGGGAGCTCATGCACCATCTCTTTCTCCAGGAAATCGGGTTTGAGGAACTTCTCTCCTGTTATCCGTATCAATTCGGGAGCAGGTATCAAGCTCTCGATGCCCTGGGGATGATCTTTCACAGCATCAATCTGGGCTTTCCCTCGATTGAATCCTTAAAACTGGCCAATGCTGGTGACCTGGGCATATTGATCGGTCAGCCCCGTGCACCGGAAAAAGAGACCCTGCGAGGACTCCTTGGCCGTCTGGCTTCACAGGAGAAAAGTCCCCAGCTGATAGAAGATGTGGCCCGCAACCTCCTTGAAAAAGATCGAATCGACAAGGAAGTCTTTTTTATAGACGGGCACTTCCTGCCCTACTACGGCCTGCACGTCATTGCCAAAGGCTACTATACAGTCCGGCGCATGCCCTTGAAAGGCAATGAGATTTATGCGGTCACCGATTTACAGGGCAGGCCCTTGTTCTTTCTCACCGAATCCTGTGAGATCGATTTCAGGCCCATGATTGCCCGCAGCGCCGAGATGCTCATCGACCTGGGAATTGAGCGCCCCATCCTGGTCTTTGACCGGGGCGGGTATGGGGTTCATTTTTTCAACGAGCTGGATCAGCAGGCTGATTTCGTCACCTGGGCCAAACACCTTCCTGAAAAGGCAATGACTGAATTGCCCGGCTTTATCCCCATGTGTATTGCAGAAGAAGAAATTGAGATTGCTGAAACGTCTCGAACCATTCGAGAGACGACTCAAACCGCCAAAAACGATGGCCGGAACGAGCCAAGTTCCATGCAGGTGCGCCTGGTGGCCATCAAATTCCAAAAATCAGGCAAGTATATGGGGATATACACCAACAACACAGAGAAACCGGTCCACGAGATTGCCTATTATATGCTTCAGCGTTGGGGGAAATCCGAAAACTTCTTTAAGGAGTCCCTGGCTTGGTTCAACCTGGATTATCATCCGGGCTATGATCTCAAAGAGCTTGAAGAGCAGCCCTTGGTGGACAATCCAGACATTGCCCTGATTCGAAAAGGGATCAAAGCCCTCAAAAACGATATCAAAGAGCTGCAAAAGGAGATCGATCTCCGTAAGTATAAACTCGGCAACCGCCAGGACAAACGGATCGAAAAAAAGCTCACCAAGCTTGAGCAGGAGAAGGCGGAAAAAGAAACCGAGCTTCAGCGCTTTGAAGATAAGCTCAGTCAACTCCCGGATAAGATCTCAATCCTGGAGCTGCTCAAGGGAAGACCCATGAACCGCTGCGATCTGGAAAAGAAAAAGCTCTATGATCTCATGCAGTGTCTGGCCTTCCATTCCCGGGAACGGTTGGTGGAGATCTTTCGGGACTGCTATGATGATCCCAGGGACATCAAACAAATACTGGGGATGATCACTCGAAGATCCGGTCTTATCAAACTCATCGGCGACACCTTGGTCGTGATCATAGATGGAATCGATAACACCAAGTATCGCAAAGCAGCCGACAAGCTCTGCCACAAGCTCAATGAACAAGAGATCACTCTTGTCGGCCGCCTGAAAGTGAAGTTGTCATTTCATCTCAATAAGATACGAAATAAAATATTTGTGCCAATAGAGCGTGCATGATTCTTAATGCACAAAAAAGTCATTTACCGGGATCTCTGAAGGTAGTAGATTTCTATATTATTGTCTTTAGCTTTTATCTCTTCGACAATATCTCGAGAGTATTTAACTCCTTGTTCTCCAGAACCACAAAAATCATCAATAAAAACATATCTTTTTATTTTATTATTTTTTATATCTCTAATAATATTGCCATTAACAATACTTCGTTTAAATATCTCATGTGCATTGATAAAGTTGGTTCTTGGTAATTTGTTTTCTTGTCGAAAGTAGTATAGTAAATGTGTTCCACTTTCTGATGGGTTGCCTATGCCAAGAAATTGTGAGCAAGACAATTCCGATTTGTATTTTGCATTAAGTATGTTTCTATCGGTAATATCGTTGCTTGATTTTCTTATATAAGAAACAATGTTATATTTAAAATTATCTCTATACAATGATTTTATTAGTTCTTTTATTTCTCTTAATCCAAAATACATAAATTGAGAAAGCAAATATAATGCATGAGATTTCTCTATTTCTATGTCATATTTTTGGCCTTCAAAGTTATTAAGCCACTCTTTAATTTTAGGTTCAGTTATCTTTCCTTCCCAAATATTTTCATTTTGTCTTTTTACTTTTTCTAGTATAAAATCTTTATCATTCTCATTCATGCGTTAGCCCTTTTTTTGAAATATTCCTACCCATTCATTTGTAATTATCGATGCTGTTTTGTTTCTCTTAGTCATTAGTCCACGGGAATTAATATTATCAATTAACTCTAAGCATAGTTTAAAGTTAAAGTTTTTTAATATATTTTTTATGTATTTACATGTATCAAAATTGTGGTTAACTATTGTATTATTGCTTATAACTAAAATCAAATATTTATTTTTTTTTAATTTTTTTGATACACAATTAAATACTTCATATAGCTCTAATAAGTATTTAGCACACATGTAGCCTCTTAAGGGGTACATATTATATATTGAATCTATAATTTCATCAGCTTCAGTAATACCAGTTAATATTTTATTCAGATATTCTGATTTCTTGAATTGATCCCTTCCAATTATATTCGATTTTAACGAAGCAAAATCTTTTTTTTCAATTAATTTTGTCAAGTATAGATTTAAGGATGATGACCTGATGTATTTTTGTGAGCCAACATATGGAGGCGAGGTTATAATCATGTCAACTGAATTGTCTGGTAAATAATAATCATAATTATAACTGTCATATAATGTGCTATCAATATGCCTAGCATCATCGTATATTGGTGTATTGTACATTAAAAGCTCTTTATTCAATATAACTTTAAGTTTTGCATTCCTGAAAATATTTTTTGTTGATATATTATAAAATTCGTTATAAACATCGATATGCTTTTGTTTTCTTAAATAATTTAATGTTTTTATTTTTTCTTGGTGGCCATCTTTGTATTTATGAGGGTTCATCTTAACTGGTACTGATATCCTTGGGTCTGCAAAGCTAACTTTTTTTATAACTGAAGAGTAAGCTAATAAAAAAAAGTTTTTTATATTTTGATCTTCAATGTCATTTATTGCTTGGAATATCTTACCTAGGTCATTTAATTTCTGTTTGGCAAACCAATATTTAACCTCTTCTAGTCCACCAAAAAAATGATTTTTTTTTGTTTTTGCGTTTTTTAATATGTTGTTCAGTTCAGAATTAAGCAATGCTTCATCGATGTATTTAGTTTTAACTTTGCTAATTAATTGTGCAATAGGGTTCGGATCTGCTCCTATTGGAAAGCATTGACCAAGTATTGATTCTAATAGTACCGTGCCTGATCCACAAAAAGGATCTAAAACAAGATTGTATTGGTCATTCAAGAACGAATTTATAAAAGCATTAGGAATGTGTGCTAAAACTTTTGCTGTGTATGGATGTATAATATGTGTGTATCTATCAGGGTAATTTTTCAATTTAATTAACTTTCTAAAGTCTACATTGATAGGTGTGCCTTGTTTGTCATATTCATAAAGTGCATTATGTAAAAAATAATTAAAATTAATTTGATTTATATTGTACATTTTGCTTGTTATTTTTAATATAAATTTAAATTATATTGTTATTTACTATATATCTAATACTTATGATGGACCAAGTTTCCAAATTATAATTTATAATTTCTGTTTTGTTTGACAAATTAAAATTTGATATTTCATTGTTTGTCGTTATTTTTATTATATCCTTGATGTTCAATAAGTATAGTAAGCCTAAATGATGCTTCCCTACTTGAGTATATTCATCATTTATAACAGCAATGAATCTTAAGCTCGAAAAGTCGTTGATTGATTTGATTTCTTCGCTTATTTCACGAATGCAGCAATTTTTTATTGTATTTAAAATGTTCACATTAGTTTCATCAGTTTGATGAATATGTCCACCTATACCAATTGACCAATACTCTTCAAGTCTTTTTTCAATGCCCTTACGTTGGTAGCATACTATCTTTTTGTCATTCGTATACAATACGATGTAAGGAATTAATTGTTTGTATTTCTCATTGTTTTCAGCTTTATGCCTTGTAATCCATAATTTATTTAATTTATTTAATTTATTATAAATAATATCCTCGGCAATTGGCAATACTAATTTATTATTAAGCCATTTATGGGGGAGATCATTACGTTCAAAACACAATACTTTTTCTTTTAATTCATTTATTATCATATATAATATTGCCAATTAATGCTTTTAAATCATCAAGTATTATTTTTATTCTAAAAATATTATCTATATCGCTTGGATCTTTTGATACTGCCCATTTCCATGTCCCGAAACTGCTGTATTCGTTCACGCCCTGCACCCATTCTTCCAAGAACTTCCGCTTTGTCTTGTCCTTTTCCGTGTCCTGCCCTTTGGTTTCCAGAACAAGGTGATCTCCGTTCTTCAGGCGAATAAGGAAGTCAGGGCGGTATTTCCGAACCACTCCTCTATACACATACAGGATCTCAAAACCGAGGTGATCATTCTTGGCCCAGGCCTCAACCATAGAGCTGTTGTCCAGCTTGAAGGCTTCGCTGGCCTCCCAGGAGCTGTCGTAGACGCAAAAGTTGATATGGCTCCTCATGGTATGGGCGCATGGCTTGGAGGTATACCAGGTCATCATATCGCCTGTTGAGCGGATGGGACGGTCACGATCGAAAACGGGAACAAGCTTATCGGAGTTCTTGAAGTGAATGGCCTCCCAAATATGGTGCATGACTTTGGTCATATTGAGGGTAATCATCAGCCTGCGCTTCAGTTCATCCTGGTTGAAGCTTTCGGGCCTGATAGCTATTTTGTCCGAGGTTATGAACTGCTCTGCCAGCTTGACAACTTGAGCCAGAAGGAACTCCTTGTTCCCCTTCCATTCCTTCTGCATCTGGTCGTATACGTCCCTGGCGGTTTCGAAAATGATCTTTTGGGTGCGGTACTCCCTGGCCAAGCCCTCTAAATCGATTTGCGATAGCTTGGTCACATCAGGCTTGCCATCAACTGTCGGGGCCATTTCAGCCAGCCTGGCGGTGCAGGCGGCGTTGAGCTCCAATGTCTCAACCTGATCCCAGTCAAGCTTCAATCGAGGATTGTAGACCCTGTCAATCCTGATGATATTGGGCCAACTGATTTCATATTGCTGCTTCTCTGAAAGCGGTTCAATGGCAGTCTTCGGCTTTGGCGGAGGGGGGACTGTGGTGGAGGATTCATGGGGCAAGAAGGTGAAGGGCACGCCAAAGATATTGACGTATTCGGGCTCAAACATGTCTGTGCCAGGATAGATATCATAAGAGGTCCGCCTCAACCCTCTGCCCACGACTTGTTCGCACAAGAGTTGGCTGCTGAAAGCCCGTAGTCCCATTATGTGAGTCACTGTTTTGGCATCCCAGCCTTCGGAAAGCATGCCCACGAAGATGACATTCTGGATTTGCTCGCCAGCTTCGCCCTCTTTGCCAACAGTATCTACTTGACGGCGTAATAGCTCAGCTTGCTCTTTCTTGGTCAATTTGCGTGTCGTACCATTTTCAGAGGTGACACCATCTTCCTGATTGATATCCACAATAGGCTCTTCTGAGGCTTCAGCTTCATTCAGTACCTTGGAGTCTATATGCAGGGTCTTATGAGGGGAGGCCAACTCATCAATGCGAATCTTGTTGTGGTCAAAGGCATACTTAACCCTAGCAGCCGTTTCCGTCCTGTTGGCTACAGTGATCATTACCGGTGGAGTCCTATATCCTTGCTCACGCCAACTTTGGGCTGCTTCTTTCCAGTCAAATCCCAGTAGGTAGTATGCATTGGTCACTAAATCAGGCAAAGGCCTTTCAGGTTCTGCTTTGTCATTAAGGTCGTCCTTTACTTCGGGATCATTATAGATGTGGTACAAACGGGAGGCATAAGTCCGTGCATCGGGAACAGCGTCGTCCCTGACCACGACACGGGGCGTCTTGACCAACCCGGACTCTATGGCATCGTTCAGCCCAAAGTCGCTCACAATCCAGTCGTATAGCGATTCCTCCGTGCTTTTCTTGCCTGATGGCGAAAATGGAGTAGCCGTAAAGTCATAGCATTTGAGTATGCCTCTTGCTCGATGGATACGGTCTAACCCACCTACCCATTTGGTGGCTTCCTCGATTTCATCTTTGGTAAAACCCTTGATTTTTGATTCTGCCGGTAGCCTCCATGCGTGGTGTGCTTCGTCGTTAATGACCAGGATGTTGCGGGCATTGGACATCTCGCCCAATACCTCTCGTACATACGCTTCGTCGCTTTTAGCTCCCCGCTTGTCCACTGAACGCTTCTTAGCTACTTGCTCTTCGGATTCCCAGTTCAAGGCATGCCAGTTACGGACGATAACCTTGCCTTGCCTGAGCTTGTCCAGAAGAGAGGAGGGGACTACACGAAAAGCCTCATAGTAATTGGAAGGATCAGAGGGGTCCAAGACCTTTAATCGGCTTCGAATGGTCAGGCCTGGTGCAACCACGAACACATTCTTGGAAAAGCGCTTGTCTTGCGAAAATGTGACCTTGTTCAGTATATGCCAGGCCAGGACCATGGCCATGACCACTGTCTTGCCAGTGCCGGTGGCCATTTTGGCGCATTCCCTGACAAAGTCGCTCCCATCACTGGGTATATCGATGCCAACCTTTTCCGTTTCTGGCGCCTCAACCAGCCAGACCAAGGTTTCAACTGCCTCGAGCTGGCAAAAGAAAAAGCGCCTGGTCTCGAACTCCTCTTCATTGGTCCAGTGCTCAAGGAGGCGTCTGGTGATAGAGGTTACGCCCGTATAGCCGTTCTCCCGCCAAGATTGGACTCGCTTACGGATCTTGTTGACCAAAGGAATTTCAATAAACCGTCCGGGGTCATCGAAGCCCTGGGATGAATCCGAAGCAATCACATAACCGGCTGGCCTCCTGCCTTCGGCCAATGAAAAGGTCCGATTCTCCCGGTTGTAGTGCCAATAGCAGTTGGGCTCCTTGTATGGCGAGTTGACTATCAGGCGGTCGATGTTGTTTTGTTCCATCACTCCAGCCCTATTATCTTGAAGCTTTCAATGCCCCGATCGTCAATGATTTTAACCGCAGCCCGCCTGTTCTTTCCAGGCTGAAAGGGGAGTGATTTGGTGCCTCGATAGGATTCTATCAGCTCTTCATCGATTTCTGCTTTCAGGTTCTTGACCAGCTTGCTCCAGCCATCTTTAGGACCCGCCATGGGAAAGAAAACTTGTCGGGGAAAGAGGCTGCGTCCATCATAGTCCGGATCGAGCAGCCACATGGCGATCTTGTCCTTACCACCGGACTCGATGTTCCCGGTCTTGGTGTTGAAGTAGTCAAAACCATTGACGAAGACCTTGTATTTGTGAGTTTTTTTCTCTTTTCCGGTCCTTTTGAGCTCAACATCTGGCTGGCCTATGAGCCAAAAGCTCTCGTTGCTGACTCTTTTTTTCTTCAAATCATCGGTCAAAAGGTCTGAGCTCATCTGAGCCTTGAGAAGTGTGACCCCAGGCCAATTCGTTTCATCGATGTCCTTGGCTGCCTCTGGATCGAACTGAAAGGCTGCAAAGACTATGATTTTTGGCTTGGGAACCAGGTTTTGTGCTTCTTCTATGGCCAATTCTACTTGGCGTTGCTCCAAAGGGGCATGCTCAGGGCCAAAGGAGATGACAACACGCTCTGGCTTGCTTTCAGGGTGATCCTCCCGAACTGAATCGGCACCTTCGTCATTCGGCTTGGTCTCGGCCTCGGCATGGAGCCACCGTGTTCCGGCCAACGGCTCAATGCGAGAAAACGTGACCCTTTGTCCGGCCTTGCCTCGGATGCCGGTCTTCAACAGCTCATCCCGCCATTCACCTTGCCTGACAGTCTCACCGGAGCGGGCAACTGACTCATCTGCGGGTTCAGATAGGTCTTCTTCTATATCATCTAAAGGTTTCACGGTTGGAGAGGGAACAGCTTCCACGGTGAAAGGGCCTGTTACTCGTGATTTGTTTTTGTCTATAAGCGGTTGGTCGTAAATAGTCTCCTCGGATGCATGTTTATGAATCGCTTTGTTTATTTCTTCTTGGCTCATACCTTCTCGTATATCAGGATTGTTTGCAATTGACTTTAATGTGATGTGAGGAACAGTTTTATACACAAAACCACTCACAACACCTTCTTCTTGATGGGCTAGTTTATAATAGTCAAAAGTGCTTGTCATAAGGCGTTGCTTGGCTAAAGTGAGAGCAACTCGAGAGGTATCGCAGGAAATCCAACGGGTCCCCATTTCTCAGATACATAACTAGATGTACCAGATCCACAAGTCGGATCGAACACTAAATCTCCTGGGTCTGTAGCCATCAGCATGCAACGTTGTATTACTTTCGGGTTTGTTTCAACAACATATACTTTTTGTGAGGCAAAGCCAGCTATGCCAGTATCATGCCATACGTGTCAATGTGCACCCCAATGGAGCCACCCATGTGCGGCATAATGGAGCCATTTGTGGGTTGAATACTGCTTTGTCCCATCTTCCCGGTTAAAGCTAGGACTGGCGGGGCTGGCAGGGCGATTGCGAGCGACACCGTTAGGGAAATGTCGCGGCTGCAATCGCCCTGCCAGCCCCGCTGAATTTAGCCGACTCTTTTCTCCTCTTTTTCAGAAGGCTTATGTTGGTTTTCACGTGGAGAACGATTAGAGAGTATAGGGACGAGAGTATAGGGACATTATGCTGCCAGTTGTGTTATGTTGCGAGATTGGAGCATGTGAGGACTTTGATATCCCGCTACCCCGCCAAGGTTTTTTAACCAGTACCCCGATTACCCCGCCTCTGCTTCCTGGAGTACCTTTCTTTAGCTAACAAGCCAGATTTACCTTACCCTTTCTTTTTGGTCATATACCTTCTGAAGGTTAACACTCAGGGAGGTGGTATGACCAAAAGACGCTGCCGGCATTGCCGCCGGCTATTTATTGTATCCCCCCGCAATCCGGATCAAGGGAAAAACAGCGCTTACGTAACCGCCTGCAACGGACCATGGCGGCCATTTCCAAACAGATTGCAAAGATGGACCCCATATTTGCTGAAAAGGACGATATATGGGTAGAATTGGGGACGGGAGAAAAATGGTTGACAAGCGAGTAGTGACAAGCGAGTGCCACCCAAATACGCTGGCCTTTATCCACCAGCCGTATTGAAGAAAGCAGGAGGCTCACAATGGCCCGGATGTCCAGATTTCTCATTCCACATCAGCAGACTGCGTATCATGTGATCAGCCGAACAGCTTTGGACGGCTACCCGTTTGGTGATCAGGAGAAAAGCCTATTACTGACTATCATTCAGCAGCTCTCAAGCGTGTACTTCTGCGAGGTTTTGGGGTTTTGCACTTCACCCGGTTAAATAGCTTGAGGCTATGTTTTATTACACGTATGTATTGCAAAGTGAGATTGATAATAAATTTTACATTGGATTTACCAAAGACCTCAAGCTAAGATTTGAGCAACATAATAACGGCCAAGTAGAATCAACAAAACACCGCCGACCACTTAAGCTTATCTACCCAGTTATACAGACCTTCGGTCTATGGCTATGCCATGTAAAACCGGGTAAACTACGAAGCCTGCCTTAGTCAAGCCGATGCTACTCACCGTGAGAAAGGGAGGATTGGGGACAGGAGAAAAATGATTGACAAGCAGGCACCACCCCAATACGCTGGCCTTTATCCACCAGCCGTATTGAAGAAAGCAGGAGGCTCACGATGGCCCGGATGTCCAGATTCCTCATTCCTCATCAGCAGACTGCGTATCATGTAATCAGCCGGACAGCTCTGGACGGCTACCCGTTTGGTGAGCAGGAGAAAAGCCTATTGCTGACCATCATTCAGCAGCTCTCAAGCGTGTACTTCTGCGAGGTTTTGGGGTTTTGCCTTATGGGCAATCACTTCCACCTTTTGGTCAGTATGCGGCCGGAGGATGAGGTTTCGGATGATGAGGTACGAGAGAGTTTTCAGCGCAGATACGGAGACGAGTATACCCTCATGACCGGGCAGATCCCTTTTTACCGCCAGAAATGGACATCTCTTTCTGAGTACGTCAAAGAGATCAAGCAGGGATTTACCCGGGCGTACAACAAAAAGCGTGGCCGGAAGGGTACCTTCTGGGCTGAACGTTTCAAGAGCGTGATCGTGGAAAAGGGCGAGACACTCATCAACTGCCTGGCCTACATCGATCTCAACCCGCTCCGTGCCGGCTTGGTGGAAAGGCCCGAGGAGTACTCCTGGTCATCCTTGGGTTACCGCTTCCGAACCAGCCGCAAGGATGAGTTTCTATCCTGGAATCTGGGGCTGAAGGAATACAACGTGAAGAGCCCCAAGGAACGGCTTCGACTGTACCGGGAGTTTGTCTATGCTAGAGGTGGTGTGGATACTGGAAAAGGCAAGATTCTAGATGCAGTTCCCCTGCCGGAAAGCGTGGAACGTTTCATTCAAAGGACCCGGTTCTTCACCGATGCCGGGATCATCGGTTCCCGGGAGTTCGTCCGCCAGGGCTTCGAGCTCTTCCGGGACATCATCCAGCCTAAGCGGGAACGTAAGCCACACAGGATCCAGGGCCTGGAGCAGGTCTACTCCTTGAAGCGTCTGACCTGAAGTCTTGACGTCTCTCCAGCCTTAACTGCCCGCATTGTCTGCCTTCCTGCTGTATGTAGACATCATCACTGCAAATACATCTGAGCAGGATCATAATGGTTGATTCCGGCTGTCGTCTCCCTCTGTTTTAAGGCAGTGCCTACTTGAAGTTCTTGACAAAAGGCTGGTAGGATCGTGCCGAAGTCATGAGATCTGCTGAATTGAAAATTGTTGGGCGTGATCCAGCATGCAGTCCGGGTCATCTGTGGATGACCTGAAGGCGCAAGAATACCGGGATGCTGCACAATGAGCCACATATCTTGATGAGGAAGGCTTGCACAAGGCTGATGCCGGCTTGTCCGAAGTCTTAAATATTGCCCAGAAATTTGCCAATGAAGGATGCCCCTGAGATGCCCACTTCAGGGAAAAAAAGAAAAAAGAAGCGCTGAGCATGCACTGGGGGAATCCATGACCACACTCTCTCAGATTAGGATCAAAGGCTTTAAGAGCATTCAAAGCTTGGAGAGCCTCAACTTAGGACCGGTCAATGTCCTGATCGGGGCCAATGGGGCGGGAAAATCCAATCTGATCTCTTTTTTTCAGATGTTGGCCTGGATGATTGGCGGAACTGGTAATCTGCAACTGCATGTTGGAAAGCATGGTGGCGGAAGCAGCTTTCTATTTGACGGTTCTCTGGTAACCACCAAGGTGCAGGCGGATCTGACCTTTGAGACCCAGGCTGGAATCAATGAATATGCCTTTGAGCTGGTCCATGCGGCCAAGGACAGCTTGATTTTCGCTGATGAGCGGTACCGGTTTTCCCGTACAGATATGGACGGCAATGCCGGATGGAGCCAGCTTGGGGCCGGGCACAAAGAGGCAGCTTTGTTGGAACGTGAGGACCAAACCGCCAGAACCATTCTGGCCATGCTCAAAAGATGCGTTGTCTACCAGTTCCACAATACATCGGAAAACGCTCGTATCAGGCAATACTGGAATGTTGACGACAACAAATTCCTCAAAGAAGACGGGGCAAACCTGGCTCCTTTCCTCCTGCGCCTGCGGGAAGAGCGACCTGCCTACTATCGCCGCATTGTGGCCACCATTCAAGATATCGCCCCGTTTTTCGATGATTTTGCGTTAGAGCCGGAGGGTCACAAGCTCCTCTTGCAGTGGCGGGAGAAGGGAAGCGACGTGATCTTTGGTCCGCATCAGGCCTCGGATGGAAGCTTGCGCATGATGGCCCTGGTCAGCCTCCTGCTCCAGCCGGAAGATCAACTACCCTCAGTGATTATTATTGATGAGCCGGAGTTGGGTCTTCACCCCTATGCGATCACTATTGTTGCCGGTCTATTGCAGAGCGTTTCCTCCCATGCCCAGGTACTCTTGGCCACCCAGTCCACTGCGTTTGTGGATCAGTTCGAACCCCAGGACATTGTGGTTGTGGAACGGAGCGGACGGGAGAGCATCTTCAAGCGCTTGGATTCGTCCCGTCTTCACGAGTGGCTTGAGGCCTACTCTCTTTCTGAGCTCTGGGAAAAGAATGTCCTCGGTGGGAGACCATAACCATGATCCGTTTGCATATTGTGGTGGAAGGCCAAACTGAGGAGGCCTTTGTCAAGCGGGTCTTGCTGGAGCATCTGGGAGCCTTGAATATCATCACCGATGTTCGCTGCGTGCAGACAGGAAGAAAGAGGGGCAGGACCTATCGGGGTGGGATTGTCAGCTATGCCAAGCTCAAAAACGATCTTCAGCGCTGGATGAAGGAAGATCAAAATCCTGACGCCAGGTTTACCTCTATGGTAGATCTGTATGCCCTGCCTGAAGACTTTCCTGGTTTTTCACAAGGAGCAGCATTGAATGATCCCCTGCAACGGGTGGATCTTCTTGAACAGGCATTCGCCCAGGATATCGCCGACCATGGGAAGAGTTATGGGACAGGCTAGATTTGACTTTCGTTCTGGGAGGACCTGGAACCCACCAGGGTCAGATCAGCGGTACGCAACCGGATTAAGGATTTTCAGGCCGCCGGGATCAAGGGAGTGGATCTGTATCTGTCCAGCTTTGGTCCGGCCCTGGAGGAGTTTTCCCGGCACTGGCCCATCCAGCGCGGCCAGCCCAGGGCCAGGCCGATAAACGGCAAGGGCCGGGCTGGGGAATAGGAGTTTGACCCCTACGCCACCTCTCCAGAAGACGCCCTGGACGTTGCCCGCCGCGAGGTTAAGAAATGGCGTATGGAGCAGCTGACCAGCATCCAGCGTCAGGTCGAGCTCGATCTTTTGACCGAGTGGTTTGTTCTGGCCTGGGACGCTTTTCAGGCCCCCGCTTTCCCTACGATGAAGCCCTGCGACTGGCCCGGGTGGTGGGTCTGGATGTGGAAAGGGATATCATCGGAACGGTGGCGGAAAAGAAGTCCAGTGATGTCATCCTCTGGGACAGTGAAACCAGGGCAGCCAAAGGAAGCCTGGGGGCAACCGATGGCTCAAGGGCCATGCTGGATGCCCTGCACCATGCCGCTTATGCCGGAAGGACCAAGAACATTGCTGCTGCCGCCGAGATGCTGTCCAGCCCACAGCTGGGGATTTTGAGGCCCTGGAAAAACTGCGCCACCTGGCTTTTGGGCAAAAAGTCTATCGGCCGCGGCAGCTAAGTTTTTGGGAGGCTGGGGAGTGAAAATGTCAGATCAGTTCAGAAGACGTTGGTTGTTTTTTACCGTAGAAAACGCTCTTACCAACTGACTGGTTTATTGATGGCAATTCCTTCCTGAGTAATGAATGGATCACTGAATTGAAATTTGGCGTATACTTGTTTTTTGATCTCAAATTGATAGTCAGCTAACTTAGCTAATTCTTTGTTTTTTCTTTTGTAAGGAAACGCAAAGCCGATTTTTTTGTTAGGGAAGAGCCGTTTTGCTGTTTTGACTGCAGGAGACAAGTCTGTATCTCCTGTAACAAGCACGGCAATATCACACTCATCATTTATAAAAATTTCTAAAAGTTTGATAGCGATGGAGACATCTGTTTCCTTCTCTTCATGCCTAAAAAACTTTCTGTTGCAGTATTTGCACTTGACTGAATTTTTTTTGAATCGATTAAGTTCAACCTGGACGCCAGTATCTTTTATACATTCAATAAAATCCTGATGTCTTTGAGTCACATCAGGGTTTGTTGCCTCTAGATGTTTTGCAAGGGCCGAAAAATAGTATACTTGAAATAAAGTAGCCTCTTTCCCCAGAAGGTAAATATAGGATTGGCACAAGCCCTTGATATTCAACCATTTTGTCGATGCGTTAAGTTCTCTCTGAGCCTCACGGACTGAATGGTAGAGGTTGAAACCGTCTATGAGGAAAGCTACACGAGACATAAGACTTCTGCATTGGGAGGAGCTGAAAGATAAAAAAAACCCGCTGGATCGTAACCCAACGGGGGCCAGTGAGCCCGAAGGCCCATCTGGGGCTGATTAAAAATAATCATATCCACACTCCTTCTGTATGTCAATAGGCATAATTCCCTTGCTGGGAAATACGAAATTGTTTGCAAAGAATCAATCTAAAGTGGTAGATGATCAATAAATTTATACAGTTTGGGGGCGATTCGGTTTGACCCTGCTTTCTGATCACGACTGGAAGATCAAGTATACAGTGGAAGATGGTGACCTGCTCACCTGGTTCTATATCCCAGCCCTGGAGTGTGCTGTTCGCTATGACCGGACCACAGGATATTTCACGGCCGGGGCCTTGGCTGCCGCTGCCCGGGGAGTGGAAGGCCTGATCCGCAACCAGGGGCGCATGAGGCTGATAATGGGAGCAAATGGGGACAGACACTCTCTTGATTTTATTGTGAACAATAACAAAACATGGGGACAGACACTTTCTTGACTTCTCCAGACCCTGGAGGAGCTGCCGAGGCAGATCCCGGTTCACCTCCCCGGAGCAGGCCGCGCAGGCCAAAGCGATGGAGGCCACGGTATCGGTGTCTCCGGTCAGGGCCACACAGGACCGCAGCAGCTCGCTCAGGGAATCGTGGGCCATGATCATACCCACTGCGGCCCTGGCGCTGTCCAGGCCCTTGGAGCCCACCCGCTTTCTAGGGGACTTGCTCCAGCTTCCGGGCAGGTGCGACTCCAGAAAGGATCCCCCAGCCCGGACTTGGGGCCGAGACGGTAAAGAAAGTAGTGGGCCGCGAGGGAAACCGCCACAGCGGCGGCGATGCCGTTGCGCGTAAAAATTTTGTCCATCCCACTGAAATGGATGAAATTTCATAGGATAAACCCTGGGAACGAAGAGTGAATAACGAATAAAGAAGGCCTGCCCTTGGGGTCAAGGGCGGCCTACTGGTGGTGCTTCCGTAGGCCCAAAGCCCTCACTCCTTTTCACTATCTCAATATGGACCTGCATTTGAAGGCAAGGGTGGCTTCTGCAACTCCTCCAGTAGGGCGGTCCTCTCCGAGGGCCAGCCCTCTTCAGTTTCATGTTCGATCAAACTGGCGGTCGCGGGCAGAGGCGGGGCTGAAAACTAAACACTGCAGACACCTTACACCTGAGAACAAAACCCTCTTGATTGACAGCCAACGCTTTTCAGGATCAAATACCCCCTTTATGCTATCACTGCACCCATAATTTAATTTCTTCTCTTTTAACATGATCGATGCAAGGTAAAATATGGCCAAAATAGGACGCAACACCCCCTGCCCCTGTGGCAGCGGACTTAAGTATAAGAAATGCTGTTTGCAGGCCTCAGAAGAGGCTGTAGCTGAGCCCCGAACTCCAAGGCCCTGCCGCTGGTCCTTAGATGAGGTGAACAGTATGGATACGCAGGAGATAATTGCTCTCCTCCATAAGTTTGGCGTTCCATTTGAAAGGGAGCAGTTCTTTAAAGATGTTGACAAGCATTATTCGTGTTCTGATTTAACCAAGACCTGGGAAAAACGATATACTATAAAAGCACAGGGCTTTGATCGAGACTTCGTGTGGATGGCTATTGATGTCTTATGGGCAAGGCTGGTTCCTGGAAAAATGAATTTAGAGCAATTGGACTCTCTTATCATCCAAGGCTATGAACTCCTAGCTGAAAGAAAAAGTATTGCAGCATGCGATTGCTGGCTCTTGGTGTGGAATACACTGAAAGAACGTTTTACCCAGGACATGAAAGATATACAACAAGCAGAGAATGAGATTTTTCCAAACAGGGAATCATTACTTAACATGTGCCAGGACCTTGAATTGGAGCTCCGAAATGCCGGCTTGCACAATAGCGAGTATTTTGACTATAGGATACAATATTGCACAGAATTTATGGAGTTTTTCCCCAAGTCAGATAACTTGCTTGCACACGGTATGAAACGGGCCATAGCTGAATCCTATTTTATGCTCGGAGAAATTGACCAGGCAGAGAAGCTTTTTCAAGCTTTGGTTGAAGAGTTCCCTGACACTGTTTGGAGCTATATTGGGTGGGGCGATATGTATGCAGACAAGGTTGACAGAGCGGAACTGGATGTCCAACGGGCAAAAAAGATTTATCAAATGGCTTTGGGCAGGGGAATTGAGGAAGAGTCATTAGTTGTACACCGCATTGAGGACTTGGATCTTGGACGATGAAGGCTTAGTGCTCTCATTTGTAAGTTTATTGACGTATCCTCTATGAGTCCAATCGAACCAAGGAATTGGGCTTTGACTTTGTAGATACGGAATCAGAATATCGAAAAGATTATTCACCTTTTTTTAACCGTTCTAATATCTGCTGATCACAGACATCGAAGCTTGCCCCGCAGCCGCCGCATACCATTTCGCACTCATCCGGCCTCCGTGTTCTTCTGCGCTTTAACGGCTGATGGCACTCCGGGCATCTGAAATTCTGTTTTTCTGATTCTTCCGATTGTTTACTCATTTCAATTCACCTTTTTTTGTTTGAATCAAGTCCTTGCTTTATTTATATCTGAAATGCTCCAATCCGTACTCGTCAACCAGGCGGCATCCGGACGGGGCCGCGGTGCAGTGAACAGAAACGGGAACAGGAGTAAAGAGGAGCAGAGGAGAGCAGAGGGACATTATGCTGCCAGTTGTGTTATGTTGCGAGATTGGAGCATGTGAGGACTTTGATATCCCGCTACCCCGCCAAGGTTTTTTAACCAGTACCCCGATTACCCCGCCTCTGCTTCCTGGAGTACCTTTCTTTAGCTAACAAGCCAGATTTACCTTACCCTTTCTTTTTGGTCATATACCTTCTGAAGGTTAACACTTAGGGAGGTGGTATGACCAAAAGACGCTGCCGGCATTGCCGCCGGCTATTTATTGTATCCCCCCGCAATCCGGATCAAGGGAAAAACAGCGCTTACGTAACCGCCTGCAACGGACCATGGCGGCCATTTCCAAACAGATTGCAAAGATGGACCCCATATTTGCTGAAAAGGACGATATATCAGGCTATTACGGCCTGATTCCTGTCCAGGATCTGCCGTTTGCAAAGATGGACGCGAAATTCGTAAAAATAATCGAAATACCTGATGGTTACGACCAACTTGGAGGTGATTGCAAAGAGAGGACTCGATAGTCTTAGATCTGTGGCCTGTGCTATTTTCTGAACCATCTTCTGATTCAACCCCGGAGGTGCAGCATGGGCCAGTATTTTACTAAAGAGACCTTGCGCAGACTCAGAAACGAGGCCCTGATAACGCAAGTTATCCAGGTCCTGGATATCCCCGCCAAAACCCGAGACGGATATCTGCGTTTTTTGTGTCCACTCTGCAATGAGTTTATGACCGCCTGTCATCCCAAGACCAACCTGGGTCGCTGTTTTCGCTGCCAGCGAAACTTCAATCCCATCGACCTGGTCATGGTGATCAAAGGGCTTTGTTTCCAGGAAGCCGTCCGGTTCCTTCTGGACTATGAAAAAGGAGCCCAGGAGGGAGGCAAAAATGCTGAGTAAAGCTATTGCCGACTACCTGGAATGGATGATTTCGGCTGGATATGCGGACTCCACCTGGAACAACTATCAGCGGGCTCTGGATCGCTTTGAGCAGTTTGTCCAGGATGAGCAGCTTGTATGGGACGACATCTTCACCTGGAAGACCCTGCAGGGTTTTTGCAGCCAGGTGAGGATGCACTATGCCAGTTATGCTGTACGTGGCCTGGCCCGCTACCTGTTCGGCCAGGGCCTGATCAAAAGCCCCATATACAAAGAACCGCCGCCCTTGCCGGGAGTTTTTGAAGACTATGTCCGCTTTTATAAGCAAACCCGCCAGGTAGGATATCTACAAATATATCGGGTTAGAGGCACATTAGCCGCTCTCACTGACTACTTACAGGACCAGGGTATTGGACTTAAGGACCTGGATGTCTTTCATATGGACTCCTTTCTGGCCAAGAGAAACGCAAACTATGCTCCAGAGACCCGCATCAATCAGCGCTCAGTGCTCAGAGGCTTTTTGCGCTACCTGCATCAGGAACGAGGCATTTTACGCCAGGACCTAAGCGCCCTGATCCAAGGGCCGCCTGTATACGCCCAAAGCAGCCCGCCCAAGTTTCTGACTCCGGACCAGATTCAAGAGCTTTTCCAAAGCATTGATGTCCGTCATCCCAAGGGACTGCGGACATTTGCCATGATCCATCTGGTCTTTTCTTTGGGGCTTCGGCCCAAGGAGGTCTGCCAGGTTTCTCTGGACGATATCTCCTTTCCCAAAAAAGAGATCCGTATCCCAGACCGGAAAAACGACATCCCGGCTGTATTGCCCCTGTCCCAGCCGACCATAAAGGCCCTGGCAGCATACACCTGCTGGGACAGGCCCAAAGAACCTGGTCACCGGACTTTGCTGTGCAGTACCAAATCTCCCTACGGACCTCTTGCCCCCATGACCGTGAGTCAAGATATCAGCAAGTGTTTTCAAAGGGCCGGGCTGAAGGGCTCGGCCTACTGGCTGCGCCATACCTACGCCCAGAACCTGCTCCAGGCAGGGGCCTCCATCTTTGAAATCAAGGAAATGCTGGGCCACGACATCATTAAGACCAGCAAGAAATACCTGTCCGTGCACACCAAACTCATGCGCAAGGTACTCTTTGATGAGGAAATATAAGAGCTTTTTGGCTAAGCACCTGGAAGAGTTTTTCCACTATCGCTGGAAACTGGGGTATGTAAACAAATCTCTTGGCAGCCAGCTGAAGGTATTTGACAGCTATGTCCTGGAAAAAGCTGTTGACTTTGAGGATATCACTCCGGCATTGTTCCTTGAATTCCGGGAAAAAATTCCAGGTTCGCCGGCAAATGTGAACAATATCATAACAACAGTGCGCAATTTCTTTGCCTATCTGCATCGATACGGGCATGTGGACCATAATCCGGTCCAGGACCTGCCGGCCAAGACAGAAAACGCATTTATCCCTTTCATTTTCTCGCCTAAGCAAACCGAGGACCTCCTCCAGGCAATACTTTGCCAGATGCGCAGGACCGAAAAGCATTTTTTGATCGATCTGGGGATATATACGGCCATACTCTTGCTGGCCAGATGCGGCATGCGCATATCTGAGCCCTTAAGGCTGGAACTCACGCAATATGATCCCGGGCAAGGGACCCTGTTTATTCACAAGACAAAGTTTCACAAGGACCGCCTGATCCCCTTGCCCAGGATAGTCCAAGAAGATCTAGACAACTACCTCTCTTTGCGAAGTAGGATGCGGCCTGAAAGTGCCTATCTTTTGCCAGGATTTAAAAAAAATTTGCGAGACCAGCAGATATATCCGGTCTTTAACAAAGCGGTCCAAGAGATCGGGATTGTGGCTCCGCGGAAGGTCATAGGCAATATGGTCTTTGGCCGTCCTACCCCCCACAGCCTCAGGCACTCCTTTGCCGTGAACACCCTCAAGGCGGGCAAGGAGCGCGGACAGGATCCCCAGGCGGTACTTCCCGTACTCTCTGCCTATATGGGGCACAGCAAGTACCGGTACACAGCGCTGTATCTCAAGGTCTTAGATGCCCAGAGACGGCAGGGATTTGTGGATTTTGCCGTTTCCCACCTGGAGGATGTATGAATCTCACCTCCTGCCTGCATACATTCTTTAATCAGTATCTGCCTAAAACCAAGGGGGTGAGCAAAAACACCATCCAGGCCTATCGGCAAACCTTTGGCTTGTTTGTGCCTTTTGCCGCCATGAGTCTGCAAAGAGAGGCCAAGTCCCTGGAGCTTGAGCATTTTACCCCTCAGCTCATCCTGGACTTCTTGGATCACCTGGAGCTCGGGCGCAACAATTGCGCCAGGACCAGAGGGCATAGGCTTGCCGCCTTCAAGTCCCTGGCTCGGATGATCCGGTTTCTGTACCCTGAGCAACGCGCTCTGGCTGACAGGATTCTTTCCATTCCCCAGAAGCGGTTTATAAAAAACTTTGCGGGATTTTTGACCCTTGAAGAAGTGCTGAAGGTCCTGGATGCAGTGGATCTGAAAAAGAGCGGAGGTTTCCGGGATTACGCAATTATCCATCTGCTGTATAATTCCGGGGCCAGGGCTCAGGAGGTAGCCTCCCTGCGTCTTGAGTATTTTGATCCATCCCAGAAGACATTGGCTATCCTGGGCAAGGGCAACCGCTATCGGCAAATCGAGCTTTGGCCAAAGACGACACAGCTTATTTCCCTGTATATCCAGAAGTACCGGCCCTATCCCAAGCCCATGTATCAGAATGTTTTGTTTCTCAATCAGCGAAGGCAAGGATTCACCAGGCACGGAATCTACCGACTGTGCCAAAAATATCTGCTCTTAGCCCTTGGGGCAGACAAGCTCAAGGGGTTAAATCCCGTACATTGCTTCCGTCATTCCTGCGCCATTTACATGCTGGGAACAGGCCACAGTCTAACTGAAATCAAAAATCATCTGGGCCATGAAAACCTGCAGTCCACCATGATCTATCTGAAGATGGATTTGAGCCGCAAGCGTGAGCTGCAAAAGGAATTTATCGCCTACACCCAAAACCTCACCCAGGACGATAAGCTGGACGAGTTGCTGGACTGGGAAAACGAGCAGGAAACTTTGAACTGGCTGGACAGTCTGTAAGGCCGCTTATGCGGGCTGGGTCCAAATCAGCAGTAGCATGTTCAAAGGCCAAAAATTATGTTGCAAGTCCAAAAAGATTATGCTGCATATCTTCATATCTATTTGGTATCAATGAAGATACGAAGACCCTACCAGAAACGGTCTATTTACATATCTATCAACAGGTTATAAGAACTCGCAACATAAGGGACAGGTTATATTTGACAAATTGGCTGCCTTTCGCTAACCTTAACTCATCACTCAGCAACAAGCCAACGGAGGAGCCTTATGCCCCGCATTGCCCGTTTTGTCCGAGATTCCAAAAGTACGGTATATCATGTCATTTCCCGGACTGCTCTGTCCGGCTTGCCCATCCACGATGTGGATAAAACCTATCTTTTGAATCTCATCAAACGGCTGAAGATCCTGTATTGCGTGGATGTTCTGGGCTTCGCTCTGATGGGCAATCATTTTCACCTGGTGGTCCGCATGCACCCGGAAGATGAGGTCTCGGACGAGGAAATCATGAAGCGGTACAAGGAATACTACGGGGATGATAAATACCTGGCCAAGGAGCAGGTGGATGAGGTGCGAAAGCGGCTGTGCAGCCTGGCGGCCTATGTGAAGGACATCAAGCAGGGCTTTACCCGGTACTACAACAAGAAGTACAATCGGCGGGGATATTTCTGGGGAGATAGATTCAAATCCATGATCGTGGAGGACGGCCGGACCCTGGTCAATCTCCTGGCCTATGTGGACCTCAATCCAATCCGGGCCGGGATCGTGAAGCGGCCTGAGGATTACAAATGGTGTTCCCTGGGCTATCATATCCAGACCGGGAACAATGGCGATCTCTTGAGTGTAGATTTCGGGATGAAAGAATGGAATGAGCATAAGCCCAAAGAGATTGTCCTTAAGTACCGGGAGTTTGTGTACGAAACCGGAGCAGTAGATGCAGGCAAAGGTGCTGTGATCGACCAGAAGATCGTGGACAAGGAACGAAAGAAGAAATACAAGGTCCGGCGGGTGGACCGGTTTATGTACCGGACCCGCTATTTCACGGATGCTGGAATCATTGGCTCCAAGGAGTTTGTGGGCGAGGTTTTCGATCAGGTCAAACACCTGCTTAGGTCCAAGGACGAGCGGAAATTCACGCCCGTAGGTGGAGTGGAGGGCGTTTATTCCATGAAAAGGTTGAGCTCAGCGACCTGACCCACGATATTTTCCCATTGACCGGGGAAGAAAATCTTTATTTTTCTGTTTTATTATGAGAAGCAGCATCCATGCGTGTTGAGAAGCGAAAAGTTATTGATTACCTTCTCAATAAGGAGAAGAGCCGGGGGAAAGCTGTCAAAGGCGGCCAAAAGCGGACCCATGTAAGGCTTTTGGAATAGGACCCCAGGTCGGTGATCAGACCCTCCCTTTCTTCCTTCTTTATTCACTTCCCCTTTTGTGAAGCAAAATATATTTCCTTCCTCTTGTGACATCTGGTTCGTGTACTTTTCTGGTCTTCCTAATATACTTCCTTCGCACCCAGCGTTTTGACAAAAAAAAGGCCCGGAGCCGAAACCTCCGGGCCTTTTTCGTGGCCAACCGAACGTATCCGGAAGCCCACCACAACAAGCTTTTCTCTACCATGGCTTCCACAGGATTGCAAGACTGGAAGTCATGTGCCTTCACCGGCTTAAAACCCTATCCTGCCGCCATTGTGGATCTACCTTTTATATCTGCTGGAGTGGGACGGAGAATTGGGGACAGGAGAAAAATGATTGACAAACAAGAAACATCCCAATACGCTGTCCTTCATCCAGAAGCAGTATTGAAGAAAGCAGGAGGCTCACAATGGCCCGGATGTCCAGATTTCTCATTCCTCATCAGCAGACTGCGTATCATGTGATCAGCCGGACAGCCCTGGACGGCTACCCGTTTGGTGATCAGGAGAAAAGCATATTACTGACCATCATTCAGCAGCTCTCAAGCGTGTACTTCTGCGAGGTTTTAGGGTTTTGCCTTATGGGCAATCACTTCCACCTTTTGGTCACCATGCGGCCGGAGGATGAGGTTTCGGATGATGAGGTACGAGAGAGCTTTCAGCGCAGGTATGGAGACGAGTATACTCTGATGACCGGGCAGATCCCTTTTTACCGCCAGAAATGGACATCACTTTCTGAGTACGTCAAAGAGATAAAGCAGGGATTTACCCGGGCCTACAACAAAAAACGGGGCCGGAAGGGTACCTTCTGGGCTGAACGTTTCAAGAGCGTGATCGTGGAAAAGGGCGAGACACTCATCAACTGCCTGGCCTACATCGATCTCAACCCGCTCCGTGCCGGCTTGGTGGAAAGGCCCGAGGAGTACTCCTGGTCATCCTTGGGTTACCGCTTCCGAACCAGCCGCAAGGATGAGTTTCTATCCTGGAATCTGGGGCTGAAGGAATACAACGTGAAGAGCCCCAAGGAACGGCTTCGACTGTACCGAGAATTTGTCTATGCTAGAGGTGGTGTGGATACTGGAAAAGGCAAGATTCTAGATGCAGTTCCCCTGCCGGAAAGCGTGGAACGTTTCATTCAAAGGACCCGGTTCTTCACCGATGCCGGGATCATCGGTTCCCGCGAGTTCGTCCGCCAGGGCTTCGAGCTCTTCCGGGACATCATCCAGCCCAAGCGGGAACGTAAGCCACACAGGATCCAGGGCCTGGAGCAGGTCTACTCTCTGAAGCGTCTGACCTGAAGTCTTGACGCCTCTCCAGCCTTACTGACCGCATTTCAATTCTTTGCAGTATGTCTAATCCTTTCTACAAATGCTTTAATCATGACCTCAGCCAATACGGGTGTCACCCGTTTTGAAGAGCGCCAAAGCTTGAAGTGTTTAGCAAAAGGCTGGTAGGATCAATGCAAGTAGATGCCAGCCCTTTTTTCTAGAGAAGAGGCTGAGTACTGGCTAAATCGAACCACAACGTATGGACCGGACGCCAGTTGTTGGGCTCTTTCAGGGTTAGGCATTATGCTCGATGGTCAGCCTGGAGATTCAGCAATCGGCTAAAACTGGTCAGATTAAGTGACGATTAATCATCTTCAGCGTAAGTTGCTTGAGTGAAGATAATTTTTCTGGTAGATAGACCTGTCCATTTGGAAAGTGATCTATATAAGCATACGGAGGGCTTAAGCTTATGAAAACAATACAAGCAGATATACCTGAGAGTTTGTACAACAATGCTAAAGATTTAGCTGCCAAAGGTTGGTTTCAAGATGAAAACCAGATTTTTGCTGAAGCAATACGGCGTTTTTTGGAAGCTCATCAACCAGAATTAATGGAGCAATTCATTAGGGAGGATGTTCAGTGGGGCCTGCATGGTGAAGACTAGATCCAAGACAAAAGTAATATGTGATGCTGGGCCTCTTATTCATCTTGACGAACTAGACTCTCTCTATCTGATGCAGGACTTTTCCGAAGTAATCCTTCCTGAACGTGTCCAGCAAGAAGTACTTCGTCACAGATCAATTTTGTTTGCAGATCCCAATATAATTTGGCGAATTTTGCCGGAGATTTTTCCTTTAGATCAATCACTGCAAACAATATGCAGATTATTTTCTCTCGACTCCGGTGAAGTATCAGCTCTGAGCATTTTGTCTCGTTTTCCTGATGCTGTATTTTTAACAGATGATGCAGCAGCAAGGCTAGTGGCTAAGAAAAGTGGATATAGAGTCCATGGAACAATAGGTATTTTGGTGCGAGCTATCAGACGAGACATGATGAAGCCAGAAAAGGTGCTCGATGTTATGCAAAGCTTGAGCTGGAAATCTACTCTGTATATTGGCGATTCTATTCTGGATGAAGTGATAGCCAGCATTAAAGCAGAGTATGAAATATAAGTTGGGGGTGAGCAGGTTTTTGACGCAAATTATCGAGACTCCGGATAGGCGCACACCAATGCCCAGGGTCAGAACTGTATGGTCCTTCAGCACATTTGTTACCGATAAGTCATAGTTTTATGCCAATATTATCTGTATTTTTCGGAATCATTATCAGAATGTGGCATGATGATCATCCTCCACCACATATTCATGCCTCATATCAAGGCTTTGAAGCTTTAATAGATATACGTACTGGCCAGATCTTGGAAGGTTATCTGCCCAAAAACAAAAAAAGATAATCAAGGAATGGTGCTTAACTCATCAGTATGAACTGATAAGCAATTGGGAAAGAGCACAAAAATTTGAGCCATTAGAACGTATTCCAGGAGCTGATCAAGATGATTAAGATACTTCAAGCCAAGTACCTAGGTGATTATCAGATAGAGCTAACCTTCCCTGATGGATTTATAGGTCTATTCGACGGCAAGAAGCTATTAAGCCGTAAGGGTTCTCTGTTGGAACCTTTAAGAGATGAGTCATTTTTTAAGAAATTTTATATAGAAGTCGGAGCATTAAGTTGGCCGCATGGTCTGGAACTTTCACCAAGTAAGCTATATCAAGATTGCAAGGAACTAAATATAGCATAATCTTTAGAAATCTACGATGATCATCCGTTATGGTGTGTTGCTTCTTCTGGAATTGGACACCAAAGAAAGAGCAGCGGAGTTAGGTTATATTTGACATTTTCCCATTGACCGGGGAAGAAGACCTTTCTTTTTCTGTTTTATTATGAGGAGCAGGAGCCATGCGTGTTGATGTTGATGGTCCGATCGAGACGACGGACAGGCGCACACCAATGCCCAGGATCAGAACCGTATGGGTTGAGGAGCCGCATTGTCCTGAGTGGAGGCTTGTCACTGCGTATCCTCTCTGAGGAGATTTTACCATGATCAAAGAACATGAAAACGTCGTCCTGACTGTTGATCTGCCGTCTGGAGGCCTGATGGCAGGAGATGTGGGCGTTGTGGTTCATATATACGAAGGCGGAAAAAGGCCTATGAGGTTGAATTTATCGCACTTGGGAAATACAGTGGCGGTAGAAACCTTGGAGGCTGAAAAAATCCGGCCAATTCGGGCTCGGGAGATGCCCCATGTTCGTGACATGGCTGCCGCCTGAAACTACAACCTGGCCCGCAAGAACCCCCACGCCGAAGAGGAAGCCGACCACGACCCTGAGGAGCTGTTGGCCAAGTACGAGCGACAGCAGGCGGATATCCAGGAACTGCGCGACCAGCTCAAGGACATTCTGGGTGAGGCATTGAACAGCCACGAGGACTGAAGGCATGGAGCAAGGGAGCGGGGCAGGCGAAATCGCCATCTACGGAAAACTAAGAGCTATGGGACAGGCTAGATCTGACTTTGAATCCCGTTGACCTCTTTGTCCTCGATACCCAGGTAGCGCATGGTGACGGCAGGAAATGAGTGGTTAAACCTTTTGCATAGGAGCTCAAAGCCTACACCGTACTTCACCCGCTGGATATAGCCAAAAGTCTTCCGCAGGGTATGGGTGCCATAGTTCCCCTGAAGATTGATCTGCTGAGTCCAGGCCTTGATCAGCTGATTGGCATAGCTGACGGTGATCGGATTTTTCTTGTCCTTTTGGCTTTGAAATACGAAGTCGTCAGGATCGGGATGGTAATATTCCGGATACTGCTTGAGCAATCGGGCGGTGGTTTTATTAATAATTAACACATTTTCTTTACCGGTCTTCTGCTCCCGTATCCGGACAACATCCTCTGGGTGCTGCACATCACGTACCTTACTTGTTTGGAGTGAAGGTGACTGGAAGGTGGCTCTCATAAAAAGTACCTAAATACACATGGTTGAGCAATACAAATGCATAAATCTCAACTTTTATTTCAAAGTTGAGATTTTCTGTCCTGGACCGTTCTTGCCAACTCCACCCCCTTATCCTACACTTGTTTTATGACTTTCAGATAACCGATTACCACGACGCATGTTTCAAGAGCTTTTTCAGCCATGAGGAGTTTGTCCGGGACTTCATCCAGTATTACATCCCGGAAGAGATCAAAAGCCATCTTGACCTGTCTTCAATTGAGATCGACATGGAGGGCTATGTTTCTGAGGAGTTCAAGGAATTCTATTCCGACGTGGTGGTAATGATCTCCTTCCTGGACAGCGATCAGACCTTGGATATGTACTTCCTCTTTGAGCACAAAAGCTCCCCGGATCGTTTTGCCCGTCTGCAGACCCTGAACTACCAGGTCCAGAAATGGATGCGGATGCTCAAAAATCAGTATCTGGGCAGGCGCTTGCCCATTATCGTCCCGGTGGTTATATATCATGGTACGAGATCCTGGAAGTATAGCGTCGACTTTGAGGAGTATTTCCGTTTGCCGTCGGAGGCATTCCGGGACTTCATTCCCAAGTACAGGCATATTCTGCACGATATCCACAGCATGGGAGATGAGTCCTTCAAGACGACGACTGTAATGGAGATCTTCCATCTTCTTTTGAAGTACATCCACTACCCAGAGATGGACACCAAGCTTCAGGAGATCTATGATTTGATTGAGATCCTGCCAGACGAGGGGCAGGCGAAAGAATACTTAAAGGTGATTGTCCGGTATGTTTTGATTGCCAGCCCTGTGCCGATACAGCGGGTTGTCCAGCATACCAGACGTTTCCCAGGAGGTGAGGATATGGCGGGCGCAGCATTACAAGAAATACGGGAAGAGCTTCAGCAAGACTTTGACCGAAAGGCCATAGAGTATGAGCAACGAGGTAAACTTGAAAAATCCAGAGAAATGCTCCTCCGGAGTATCAATAACCGATTCGGAACAATAAACCGGGACATCGTAGAACGAATCAAAGAAGTTCAATCCGTCGAGATCCTTGACGGGCTTTTTGATTTGTCCTTCCGCGTTGATTCGCTGGAAGAATTCAAAGAACAGGTCCACCGAGCCACAGATAATTAAGCAGCGCAATACCAACTAAAAATATGCCGTTCTGGGATGCTCAGGGCGGCTTTTTTTATTCCCCAGAGCACCCTTCCGTGGCATAGTTGTGGCAGCCCCAACTGCCTCAACGGAAAGGGATCAGGGAGATTGGGGACATTGGATTTGACTTTTTGAATGCCTTCGGCTAGCGTTAACTTATCATCACCCACCAACTATTCATCCGGAGGTGTCCTATGCCCCGTATAGCCCGCTTTGTGAGAGAATCAAAGAGTACGGTATATCACGTAATTTCCAGGACTGCTCTCCCAGGCCTTTGACACCACGATGTGGACAAGACCTATCTTTTGAACCTGATCAAGCGGCTGAAGATACTGTACTGTGTTGATGTTCTGGGATTCTGTCTTATGGGAAATCACTTCCACTTGGTAGTTCGGATGCATCCTGAAGATGAGGTCTCGGATGAAGAGATCATCAAGCGATGCAAGGAATACTACGAGGATGACAAATACCTGGCCAAAGATCAGGTGGACGAGGTGCGCAAGTGGCTGTGCAGTCTGGCGGCCTATGTGAAGGTTGTAAAGCAGGGTTCACCCGGTTAAACCCTGCCTATTGGCAGGAACCACGCTTTAGGGCGTGGTTGTTTAACTGGGCGAGCCCGGTACTACAACAAGAAATACAATCGCAAGGGGTACTTCTGGGGAGACCGGTTCAAGTCCATGATCGTGGAAGACGGGCGGACTCTGGTCAACTTGCTTGCCTATGTGGACCTCAATCCCATCCGGGCGGGTATAGTCAAGCGGCCCGAGGACTACAAGTGGTGTTCCCTGGGGTACTTCACCCGGTTAAATGCCGCTTAGCGGCCCCCGCACTGAATCTCCCTCCTTTCATTAACTGCTCCTCTGCTTTGATATACTCCACATTTTGATCAATCCACAGTTGCTGTGCGGGGATTTAACTGGGCAAGTATGCAGACTGGGGTCCTCAAGTACATGGCTCTACAGTGGCTGGAGCTCCAGGAGCAGCACATGCTTGTGGATGGAAAGCTGCCGCCGATTATTCCCATAGTCATCTATCAGGGCCAGGACGACGACAGAAGGATGTGTTCTTCCTTTCATGACCTGGTGGCTATGCCCTCGGAGGCCTTCAAGGTCTATATCCCGGATTTCTCCTTTGCCTTCTTCAATGTTCATGGTATGGATGAGGCAAAGGTTCAGGAAAAGATCCTGCTCAAGTTCTATGTTGAAATAATCAAGATGCAAAATGACCCAAGGGTCAAGGAAATACCCCCCAGGCTTGTCCGGGGCCTGCTTGAGTCCCTGGAATTAAGAACAGCCGTGGAGTACATTGAGATTTTCTTTAGATACCTTGTCAAAACCACTGGGCATTTGTCCCAGGAAGACTATAGCAAAGCCCTGGAACTGCTTCCAGAAGGAGGTGAGAAGATAATGGAAACTTTAGCTGATCAGTGGATGGAACAAGGGGCACAGCAAGAAAGGCAAAAGGCTGAAGAGTGGATAAAACAAGAAAAGCCTAAGTGGGTGGAGCACGGGGAACTGAAAAACTCCCAGGAAACCCTTATAGATGTAGCGGGAGACTTATATGGCCCTTTGCCGGGTTCTCTCCAGGAGAAAATCAAGTCTATCCAGTCTATTGATAGCCTGCGCACCCTGACAAGAAAGGTTTATAGAATCCAGTCACTGGATGAATTTACAGATTTGGTTAATCGAGCAGCCCAGCATTAACCGCATTACCTCTTCCAGAAGGAGGTGAGAAGATAATGGAAACTTTAGCTGATTGTAACAGATTATTGTTACAAAAGTAGGTGATAAACCGTATTAATGTTATTGTCACAACCTGCATTTAGGCAGTTAACCGAGTGAGGGAGGAAACGGGGAACTCAACATCCTGAAGAATGGGGAAAAAATGGTCTGCGGGCGGAAAAGGGGTTAATGGGGACACTTTATTTACTTTCTCAAAGAAAACGGCATCCATGCTGAAATAGAGTCATACCACGACATGGCCTACGACTGTCTTTTCCAAATGCAGTACGGCTGGGGTGCTCCGTGTTCCGGAGAAGGATTTTGTCGCAGCTTCTGCTTATGTCCACGCGTCAGGTTGTATTTGCCTTATTCATCTCGGTATGGATGAAACTGAGGATATTTCAGAAATGCCACATCTCACAAATAAGACATTAATCATTACCGGTTCTTCCAGGGGCATTGGCAGAGCCCTTGCTTTAGGACTGGCCCGGCATGGAGTCGATCTAATCCTGAATGCACGCAGCCAGTACGCCCTGGACCAGGCTTTTCTTGAATGCTCTGAGCACAAAGGCAGGGTTCAGACGGTGGCAGGTGATATATCCCGGGCTGAAACAGTTGCAGAATGCGTTGCCCAGGCAGAAGCGATGGGAAACATGTCCGGCTTCATCCATGTGGCCGGGGTGTTGCATCCTGGACCGTTTGTGTGGGAGCTGGACGAAGAATCTTTTGACCAGGTCATGGGTTCCAGTGTCAAGGCATCCTACCTGCTCATCAGACATGTGGTTCCAGCTCTATTAGCCCGCGAAAGAGGGCTGGCTGTTTTTGTCGGTTCCGGGGCTGCTGAAATCACTCAACCCGGAATTGGAGCTTACTGTGCAGCCAAATCGGCTGAAGAGCACCTGGCCCGGCAGCTTGCTGCTGAGACAGACAAGGTCACAAGCTGTGTTTTTCGTCCGGGAATTGTGGATACACAAATGCAGGAGCAGGCCAGACAGGCTCAAGGAGGTGGTGCAGAGCAGGTGCAACGGGTATTCAGGTCCTGGAAAGAGCGCGGAGAGCTTATAACACCTGAACAGTCAGCAAATGATCTCATCCAATTACTGAAGAAGGATCATACAACGCTTCACGGGAAGACATTCAGGGCAGGGGAATGATGTCGGTCAAAGATTCGAAAAGGATTATTCCCCTTTTTTTAATTTGAATCAAGTTCTTGCTTTGTTCATATCTGTAATGCTCCAATCCGTAATCGTCAACCAGTCGGCATCCGGAGGGGTGCGGCGCAGTGAACAGATACGGGGAAGGGAGTAATCTGGATATTTCAGAAGGAGGGTAACGAGCATGTATTTTTGCATTGACAAAATATAATCCTCTGCTGCCCATGAAGTTTTTGAAAATTGCAAGGAGAATCGAAATACCCTGTCCTGGCCGGATGCTTGACATATCCCTTTGATCTTTTATTTTCAGGCATATTAGAAAATAACGAGGCTCAATCGCCATCTCTCACCCTGCGAGGTGAGGGGCCACGACTGATCCATAAGGTTTGGGTCCTGGCTCTGGCTTGTGACTGTAAAGAAACCAAAAGGCGGCGTCTATGCATGCTCTGAACATTTCATTCTCATCCACCGGGAACACCAGAAAGGTCGCGAACACTATTGTAGCTGCAATGCAGGAATCAGGTCTGAGCATCGACGACATCCCGGCCAAGGATGCAGTGAACATCGATCTGCTCAACTACGACCTTATTTTCCTCGGCTCCGGTGTCTATGAATGGCTCCCTGGCAAGCCGATGCAGCAAGCACTTGCCGATCTGCGCAAGAAATATGTCCAGATCGAAGAAATTAAGCCGGCCTCACCTAAAAGACCCGGCAAGAAGGCAGTAGTCTACTGCACATATGGTGGAGTGCATACAGGAATCAATGAGGCCATCCCGGCAGTGAAGTATATGGCCCAGATCTTCGATCATCTGGGCATCGAGGTTGTGGGGGAATGGTACGTGGTCGGAGAGTATCACGGAAGCCTCCAGGAGCATTCCCAAAATGGACGGCTTGGAGACATCCGGGGCAGACCTGATGAGCGGGATCTCAAGGAGGTGGCCGAGATGGTTCGGGGAGTTCTCAGAGTCTAACCGGTCAGAGTAAAGTTTGATACTGTTGAATGGGATTGTGGAGTCGATTTAGATCCAGAATATGTATATGAAAAATCCATCCAAAGGGGGTACATTTTGTAAAGTTAAAAGTGTTGAGCTCTTCAAAAGATTTAAGGTGGATCATGCGCTTTGTATACTGACATAGGGGGTGAAATTGATATTGCTCCTGACACGGATGTGAGGAGCTGGGTGCTCATGCAACAAAGTAGGGCTACTCCCATTCCAGATAGCCGGGCCCTCCTAAAGCCCGAACGTGGCTTTTGATCCAGGAAGCTCGCTTGAGCACATAATCGGAAGGTTGGGCAGCACAGCGGCTAACAGCGCAGCCTCATGGGAAGTGAGGCGGCTGGGTGGCTTGTCAAAAAACAATCGACTGGCGGCATTTACCCCATAGACCTGGGGGCCGAGTTCCACAACATTGAGATAGACCTCCATAATTCGACGCTTGGGCCAAATAAGTTCTATGAGTACTGTAAAGTAGGCCTCAAGAGTCTTGCGTAAGAGGCTTCGCCCGGGCCAGAGGTACAGGTTTTTGGCCAGCTGCAAAAGGATTTTTGATTATCAAACCCTCAAGGCAAATGTGAGAATTGGGGACAGGAGAAAAATGATTGACAATAAAAGACCTCTTGGCCCACGAATCACACGAATTGCCACGAAATTAGAGAATGAGCGAAGGGACAGGCTTGATTTGACACTGACGCATTTGCCACTGTCATCGTATAGCAAGTCTTTTAAAAAGGTGGCTTACAAAAACCCATCAACTCTCAGTAAGTCATAAACATCTTGGTTATTATATTGATAAGTTTACTTTTTGGTTTAATCGCAGGACTTCTCGATCACGCGGAAAACTTTTTTATAGGTTATTGCATCAGGCTCTCATGATTGATCCTTTGCCCAACTAGTCATTAATGAATAAAGTAATCACCGATAAATAGCATCGGAGACAAGTGCATACCCCTAAAAAATAAACGAGCCCCCTCACAGCTTCACAGAAATGGATGCCCTGGAATTATAACCAAAACCTCCCGAAAGAATAATTCCCTCCTCCCCAAACCACCACAATATCAGCAGGTCCCACTCCCGGGCCTTGGGCCCATGAGAAGGGTCGTGTTGTGTTGTTGATAACAGAAAATTGACCAGCCCTTGAACTGACCCTCCAAGGAAGCCTACGCCGGCTGCCGTGAAATTTTTTCTGCTTACGCAGGCCTACCGGAAGCACAAAGTTTATCGCCTTCCTTTGCCCTTACCGCCGCGTTTTCTCCGTTGGGATCGGATAAAATTTTGGTTTTTGTTTTTAGAGCTCCGGTTATGGTACAGCCGGTAAACAGCATAGATAATCACCCCAATAATAACTAGACGAGGAAAGATGAACAGCAGGATGATCCCAATCAGGGCGACCAGAGGATGGATGCCCAGCCGGTTTAAAAGATTCTGCAAAGATTGCCACGCACTGTTTATGTATTTCTGAAAATCCTTGTCTTTCATGTTCGGTTCCCTACGTTGTTTTGGATGGTTAAATATAATTTGAAAGACTAGTGCTTGTTAAGCAAGTATAAATTATAAATTTTTCATCACAGTTTGGCCTTTTTCAATGCACTAAACTAGTCCATTTTGTCTGATTCAAAGGTATTGTCAATCTTTCCTCAACTTGACTTACTGATTTCATGACCTAATCTGGAAGAAACGAGGAGGGACATTATGCTGCCAGTTGAGTTATGTTGGTGCGCCAGGCTAAGCTTGGTCAATCTTGTGGGCTGAAAAGTGCCCACCATGAAAATTGCCTGTTTGTCCATGTAGTCACTCGGGCAGCGGATGGAGTAATCCTACCCGTTGAAGCCCCGTGCTGACAAACGTGTGAGCCGCAGCACAAGCGAACTCGATTCGACCTCGTTGAATAACTTGAGAGTGGCCATCCTATCCAACTATGGTGAAGCCTAGAACCGACGATGAAGCAACAGGTGAATGCAGGCGTTGGGCTCTCCGGGGTGGTTGGAGGCGGCGCGCACGGACAGATTGACCGAGGAACCTGGGAGGCCCGGCAGGGTGAGGGCTCTCCTTCAGCGCTTCATGGGGAAAACATAACCCTGGGGCGTCCTGGCCGGGAGTCGGACAGGCCCATTGGAGTGGGGAAGCGGGGTAATTCCCGTGGAGCGAAGGGGCCTGACCGGAGACGCGTGGTTGCCGATATGAAAGGAGATCCGCTTGAACAAAAAATGAGCGAAGGAACAGGTTTGATTTGATATTATTGGGGTATTGCCTTATGGGCAATCACTTCCATCTCCTGGTCACTATGCGGCCGGAGGATGAGGTTTCGGATGAGGAGGTAAGAGAGCTTTCAGCGCAGGTATGGGGATGAGTATACTCTGATGACCGGGCAGATTCCGTTCTACCGCCAGAAGTGGACATCTCTTTCCGAGTACGTCAAAGAGATCAAGCAGGGTTCACCCAGTTAAGCCCTGCCTAACGGCAGGAACCACACCTTTTCGCGTGGTTGTTGAACCGATGCCGGGATCATCGGTTCAAAGGAGTTTGTCCGCCAGGGATTCGAGCTCTTCCGGGATATCATCCAGCCCAAGCGGGAGCGAAAGCCACACAGGATACAAGGATTGGACAGCATCTATTCCATGAAGCGGCTGACCTGAAGCCATGACCTCTCTTCAGCCTTAGGATCTGCCGCAAAACAACTCAATCATAAAAGACCTTGGCCCACGAATCACACGAATTGCCACGAAATGGTTGATTCGGGCTGTCGTCCCGGCCTCTTTTTGAGGAAAGCAGAGCTTGAAGTTCTTGACAAAAGGCTGGTAGGATCGTGCCGAAGTCATGAGATCTGCTGAAAAGAACTGATTTACCATCATGCAAATCAAAGCCATCAAGGAACTTACAGGAAGGAGTTCGGCAACGCTTTTTCCCTCCTCATCAAGGCCCAGCGGTTTTTTCGGGATCATTTGCCCATAGCCGGACGAATAGAGCCCGGGGTCTTTGAACGAGTCGATGAGCCCCTTTTTCCGCCGGATGCTTTGCGGGAAGGATTGGCCAATGCGTTGTGTCACCGCGATTACGGCGACTTTGGCGGCTCGGTGAGTGTGGCCTTGTTCGATGATCGCTTGGAAATTGCCAGCCCAGGGGAACTGCCCTTTGGCTTGACCCCGGAGCAGCTGAAAAAGCCCCACAGCTCAAGGCCCTGGAACCCGCTCATGGCCAATGTCTTTTACCGACGGGGAATTATTGAGACATGGGGCCGGGGAACCCTCAAGATTATGGAGCTTTTGGATAAAGCAGGTTTACCGGCTCCAGAGTTTCTCAATCAAACTGGCTCATTCGTGGTCACCTTTCGCATTCCAGAGGAGAAGCAGCTGACCCCGCAAGTCACCCCGCAAGTTACCCCGCATGATGCCCCGCAAGTCGAACAGCTCCTCGAAATCTGTATCCAGCCATTATCCCGGCAAGAGATGCAAGATGGATTAGGACTCAAGGACCGTGAACACTTTCGGAAATATTATTTAAGGCCTGCACTTGATGCGGGGTTGATTGAGCAAACGATCCCTCAAGCACCCAAGAGCAAGTTCCAAAAATATAGATTGACCCAGGCCGGACGCACCTATCTTCAAAACATGAAAAAGAGACGTGAATGATGTCTGCCCCGACAGTCAAAGATCAGCTCATGGACTCCCTGCTCAGGGCTGGAAAGTATAACCGGTTTGAGCAGATTCAGCCCGCTGCTATCCTGTGGCCGGATAAAAACAGACAGTGGGAATCGGCCATCCCCCTTCTACAGGCAGAGTAGAGGACAGGAGAAAGGAGTATTTGTTCATGGATCCTCTTTTGAAATCCTTGACAGACGAACAGCAAGATCAACTCATCGAGCGTTTGTACCAGAAAGGCGGTGAGATTCGTCAAGCTGTGCTTGAAGAAGCACAGAAAGTTCTCAAAGATATTGATCTGCACCAGATTGCTGACGACATATTTTGGGCCCTAGATATCAAAGATGTAGAGACCCTTTGGGATCAATCCGGGCCAACAAGAGACGGATACGTGTCTCCTGACGATCAGGCCTTGACCATGATCGAGGATGAAGTGGAGCCATATGCCAATCAAGTCTGGGGATACTTGCAACTGGGCATGGAGGATGAAGCCAGGATGTGTTTGAGAGGCATCCTTTCTGTCCTGAGTGGTGACCTTGTGAGGGCTGCCGGTGGATCATGGACCTTGCTTGTGAACCGGTTTGACATATGACTGATCAGCCTCAGCTGTACACCATTGGCTATTCCCCCCACACGTTGAAGGGGTTTGTGGACTTGTTAAAGCGGTTCAGGGTGACCGCCCTGGCGGATGTCCGGTCCAACCCCTATAGCGCCTACAGGCCGGAGTTCAATCACAAAAATCTGAAAAAGATCTTGCCGGAGCAGGGTATAGATCACATCTTTCTGGGCCGGGAGCTGGGGGCCAGGTATGAAGATCATTCCGTGTATGTGCAGGGTAGGGCGGACTATGAGCTGATCTCAAGGCACGAGCTCTTTAAGCATGGGCTGCAACGTTTGCGGCAGGAGGCGAAGCAGCATACTCTTGTTTTGATGTGTGCCGAAAAGGAGCCCTTGCACTGCCATCGAACCGTTCTTATCTCCAGACACTTGAAAAACGAGGTTCAGATCCAGCATATCCTGGAGGATGCTACTGTGGAAAACCAAAAGGATACCGAGCAAAGGCTGCTTGAGCTCCACGATCTGAACCGCCCGGAGCTGCCTGGATTGGAGCAGTCCCGGCAGGCACGTCTGGACAAAGCCTACCTGAAGCAGGGGCGGAAGATTGCCTGGCGGTTTTGAGAGCAACAGTGAGAGGTTGAATCACAACCTCACAACCACTTTCAGAATATCCAGCCTGTGCCGTTTGATCGGCACGCTGTTGAGAGTATGCCCCCGAAATAGAGCTCCACCAGCCAAATTATTGTGCCCCTCCCAGTCGACTTATGAGCGTCCCACGGGGCAGGCGAACTCGCACTTTCGGCAATACTTGACCAGGTTTCGCCCCTGGTCAGTCGGTTCGCTTTCCTGGATGTCCAGTTCCATGCGCGTATTGCACAGATCCCGGCTATAAGCCCCGTCCCGAGCCGGAATATGATTGCAGCCCAGCTGCTCCGAGGTCCAGACCTGGGAATCCATGGCTTGAATGGGGCAGACTTTACGACACGGCACCGGGCAGTCCTGGCAGGGATCAAAATCCATTGTGGGGGAAGGTGCCAGATCAGCCTGGACCAGAAAAGCCCGTATCCTGACCCTGGGCCCAAACTGAGGAGTGATCAGCAAATTGTTCTTCCCCATGCAGCCCAAGCCTGCTATGACTGCAGCATCCTTGAGAAATGTTCCGCATTTTTGCACAAAATAGTGCATGGGAAAGGTGGTCAGGTTGAGGGCATCTTCCATCCATTGACGCAGCGACTTGCAGATGTGGATGAGTTGTCTATTGCCCGGAGTGCCCTGATTTCCGTCCCACCAATCCAGTTCTGGTTGTTTTCTTGGATGTTCCAGAGCAACCACGATCACTGACCTGGCCTGCTCCGGCCAACCCGGAATTTCATGCGAACTCGGAGCCTCCTGTCCCTCCTGGGGCGTCCCTACACCTGTGTAATCGCCCATGCGGTCAAAGGCCTGGTGTCCCGGACTGTTGCGGACGTCGCTGACCCGGGCGATACCGGCTAAAGAGGCACCATGGTCTTTGGCTGCGTCCAAAATATGCTGGCTTGGGCTGTCTGTGGTCATTTGTCCTCCCGCGTTTCCCCTCTTGAGGGTACAATGTTTCTTTTAATCAGACCGAAGAAAAGCCAAACATTCTCCTTCCAGTCGCATGAGTCCTGGAGAGCCTGCATGGATTCCCGCCTGGTTATGGTGAGAAACTCATGCCCCCTTTCTGCGAGTTGATCAGATATGGTTAGAATATGCAAGAATCTCAGACCGATCATGTTCAAGGCTGGCTGCCGTGATTCTCTTGATTCTACACCCGGATACACGTCGCATTGTTTGTCATGCAAGTTGACACCAGGATCCGGCATCGGCTACAAACTCCAAACGTCACAGGCGTAAAGACACAGCATAGATCCAGATAACCGGTGGCCTCAATAGGCCTAAAAAGGGAAGCCGGTGCAATTCCGGCACGGTCCCGCCGCTGTGAGTGGGGACGAAATCCGCATTAAGCCACTCTGCCTCCAGCCATATTCGGGCCAAGAGACAGGGGAAGGCGTCGGAGAGTAGGACGATCCACGAGTCAGAAGACCTGCCGGTTGATCTGTTCTTATCTTTGAGGAGATGGCAAATCCCCAAACTGCATGCAGTTTGGGGATTTTTTTGTTGACCACACACCCATGGAGGTTGGCCAATGGCCCATCAGCCCAGGATCGTCGTCCACCAGGAAAACTGTCGGGGCTGCAGGCGCTGTGAAGTGGCCTGCAGCTGGCTTGATCATGGACCTTTAAACCCCCGCCTGGCCGGAATACATATCTTGCAGCTGGACAACGAAGGTATTGACTATCCAGTCCTGAATACCGAGTGCCAGGAACGTTTTTGCGGAAAGATGAGCCCTGCAGCCAGTCGCAGGGACGAGCCGGCATGTGTGACTGCCTGCCTGTTTCAGGCCCTGACTATGAATGTTTTGCACCAGGAGGATGACCATGCCTGAAACATTCTACGGCTGGACCGGACGAATACTGCACGTAGATCTGACCCGGGAAGATATCGCCGTCCGCAGTCTTCCCCTGGACCTGACCCGCAAATTCATCGGCCAATCCGGAATCAATGCCGCCCTTCTCTCATCAATGGCCGTTCCGGAGATGCCTCCCCTGTCTCCTGAAGCCCCGCTTATTTTCGGGGTTGGTCCCCTGGGCGGGACCATGGCTCCATGTTCCGGTCGATTCACTCTGACCTTCAAGTCTCCTCTGACCGGCATTTTCGCCGATTCCAACTGCGGAGGGCATTTTGGGCCGGAGCTAAAAATGGCTGGCTATGATCATATCCTGATCACCGGAATGGCTCAGGCCCTGGGATTTCTGCCCACCCGCAACTTTCAGGCCTCGACCTTTGAAGGGGCACAGGCCTTGTGCGGGGATGAACTGACAGCCCATTATCTGCAACGCCATAAAGGCTGCTTTAATTGTCCCATCAGCTGCAGCAAATACTGCGCTGTGAGCGAGGGTCCTTACGCCGGAGCTCAGGGCGAAGGCCCGGAATACGAGACCCTGTCCGCATTCGGTTCCAAACTGGGCAACGAGAATCTGCCTGCCGTAATTCAGGCCAATGCGCTGTGCAATCAACTGGGTCTGGACACCATAAGCACCGGCAATACCATTGCCTGGGTCATGGAATGCTGTGAACGGGAGGTTTTTCACCTTCCGGAAGAGGAGCGGATCTGCTTTGGCCAGCATACACAAGTCATTGATATGATAAAGGCCATCGTCCGGCGGGAAGGCATTGGCCACATTCTGGCTCAGGGTGCGCCAGCGGCTTCCAGGATCCTGGGCGGGGAGGACTATGTAGTCCACAGCAAGGGACTTGATTATCCGGCCGTGGATGTGCGGGGGACTAAAGGCATGGCCCTGGCTTTTGCTGTCTCCCCGCGGGGGGGCGATCACCTCAAAGGCTTGCCCATGTTCGAGCTGGCCCCGGAGGTGTACGCCCAAGACATCCACAACCAGTTCGGCTTCTCACCTCAGGGGAGGTACTGGCTGGAATATCAAACCAAACCGGAACTCATCCGCTGGCATGAAGACTGGCATTGCGTGGTTGATTCACTGGGTTTGTGCAAACTGGAAGGTATCGCCTTGAAGCCTTTACTGCCGGAGCATTTTCGGGATCTGCTCCATGCCGCCACAGGCTGGGATGTCAGTGTGCAGGAGTTGCGCTTGGCCGGGGAAAGGATCTGGAACCTGGAACGGCTGTTTAATGTCCGGCTCGGCCTGGGCCGTAAAGACGACTTCCCCCCAAAGCGTTTGCTGCAAGAACCTATCTCCACCGGACCGGCTCAAGGAGAAACACTGGATGTAGCAGCCTTTGAGGCCATGCTCGATGCCTACTATAAGCAACGGGGCTGGGACAGAGTATCTGGAGAACCCCTTCCGGAAAAGCTTCAGGAGCTGTCATTGCTTTGAAAGACTCGTTCTTTTCGGTGAAGGAAGTCGCAGCTATTCTCGCCGGGAGGCGTAGGATGTACATGAGCAGGGGGAGTGGTCATGCGAATTCTCATCAAATGGGCAGAAACGGCGGAAACGGAAACAGGAGAAAAATGATTGTTTATCATCTCAGGCCCATCGAGGCCATGGCTATTCCCAGACGGCCATGGTAGAGGAGCACAGAGACGTGGCTGCATTACTCCACAGTGAGCAAAATCAGCTCGATAACAGATAAGGTGTTCGATGTTATGCAAATCTTGAGCTGGAAATCTACTCTGTGTATTGGCGACTCTATTCTGGATGAAGTGATAGCCAGCATTAAGGAGAGAGTAGAGGGACAAGGTTTTTATAAGGATGTAAAGCAGGGTTCACCCAGTTAAATAGACCAGAGGTCTACGGCTTTGCCGTCCCAGTTAAATGGAAGAAGATTTAACGGGATAAATGTTTAACCGGGCAGGCGCAAATTCACGCCCGTAGGTGGAGTGGAGGGCGTTTATTCCATGAAAAGGTTGAGCTCAGCGGCCTGACCCACGATATTTTCCCATTGACCGGGGAAGAAAATCTTTATTTTTCTGTTTTATTATGAGAAGCAGCATCCATGCGTGTTGAGAAGCGAAAAGTTATTGATTACCTTCTCAATAAGGAGAAGAGCCGGGGGAAAGCGGCATTCTTTTCAGCTATGGGTTTTGAGGTATTGCAGTGGGAGGTCCTGGCGCATGCCCTGAAAGTACAAGCCCTTTCAGGAACAGTTTCCAGCGCTGTTGAATCGCCTTACGGAACCCGCTATACTGTTGATGGTCCGATCGAGACTCCGGACAGGCGCACACCAATGCCCAGGATCAGAACCGTATGGGTTGAGGAGCCGCATTGTCCTGAGTGGAGGCTTGTCACAGCGTATCCTCTCTGAGGAGATTTTACTATGATCAAAGAACATGAAAGCGTCGTCCTGACTGTTGATCTGCTGTCTGGAGGCCTGATGGCAGGAGATGTGGGCGTTGTGGTTCATATATACGAAGGCGGAAAGGCCTATGAGGTTGAATTTATCGCATTTGACGGAAATACAGTGGCGGTAGAAACCTTGGAGGCTGAAAAAATCCGGCCAATTCGGGCTCGGGAGATGCCCCATGTTCGTGACATGGCTGCCGCCTGAAACTACAACCTGGCCCGCAAGAACCCCCACGCCGAAGAGGAAGCCGACCACGACCCTGGGGAGCTGTTGGCCAAGTACGAGCGACAGCAGGCGGATATCCAGGAACTGCGTGACCAGCTCAAGGACATTCTGGGTGAGGCATTGAACATCCACGAGGACTGAAGGCATGGAGCAAGGGAGCGGGGCAGGCGAAATCGCCATCTACGAGGCTGAGCCCGGTACCTTCGAGGTCCGGGTGAAGGAAGAGACAGTCTGGCTGACCCAGGCCCAGATGGCCGAGCTCTTTCAGCGAGATCAGTCCGTTATCTCGCGTCATATCCGAAACGCCTTCGACGAAGGGGAGCTTGAGCGGGAGACCAATATGCAAAAAATGCATATTGCCTCCTCGGACAAGCCAGTCGCGGAATTCTCCCTGAACGTTATTATCTCCGTGGGTTATCGGGTCAAATCCCAGCAGGGTGTTCGGTTCCGCCAATGGGCGAGCCGTGTCCTCAAGGAGCACCTGACCCGTGGCTACACCATCAACCGCCAGCGCTTCGAGGAAAACGCCCGGGAGCTGGAAGCGGCCCTCCAGCTCGTCCGCAAGGCCGCAGCCGCGCCCGCGCTGGACGCCCAAGCCGGCCAGGGGCTTGTAGAAATCCTGAGCCACTATACCCGGACCTTCCTCTGGCTGCAGCGCTACGACGAGGGGCTGCTCCAGGAGCCCTCCGGCCAGGCCGGCGGCGACCTGCCCACACCCGACGAGGCCATGGTCGCCCTGAACGACCTCAAGGCCGACCTGATGGCGCGGGAGGAGGCGACCGAGCTGTTCGCCCAGCCCCGTGGCGACGGACTCTCCTCCATTCTCGGTAACCTGGATCAGAGCGCCTTCGGTGAACCCGCCTACCCGTCAGTCGAGGCTAAGGCTGCTCACTTGCTCTATTTCGTGGTCAAGGACCACCCCTTTATTGATGGCAATAAGCGCTGCGGGGCCTTCCTGTTCGTGGACTTCCTGCACCGCAACGACCGGCTCCTGAATGACGCTGGCCGCCCAATGGTCAACGACGCCGGCCTTGCCGCCCTGACGCTGTTGGTGGCCGAGTCCGCCGCAGACCAGAAAGAGACCCTCATCCACCTCATTATGAACATGCTGGCCAAAGAGTCGCCATGAGCACTGACCTTATCATCGAGCACCTGGACCTGTGCGGCAGAGCATGCGGACATTATAAGGAACGGGGAAATTGGGGGATATTATGTTGCCAGTGTGGCAGAAACTGCCCGCATCAACGTCAAGTTCGAGATTGTAGCTGATGACCAGATCTCCCACATGGACATCAATGGTGCTCCGATCCAGGCTGAGCACCCGTTAGGGATCTGCTGACATAAGCTTTGATAATGCATAAAGGGACAGATGCTCCCTTGCCAGCAAGAACTTGTTCATCTATGGTTCACAGTGATGGCCATACAATCATGATTTTTATCTGTGTGGGCTTGGTCCATACTGTGTTGCCTTATAACGACTCAGAGCCGTCCTGACATTTTGAAACAGGTCCTGGCTGAAAGGTTATATAGGATATATGGGATAAAAAAAATGAGAACAGAGTATGAAAAATCTGGGAAGATTATGCCAACAATAAGTATGTTTTACGGTATCATAATCCGTATGCTGTACATGGATACCCAGAGGCATAATTTGCCTCATCTGCATGTAGAATACCAAGGAATGAAATCAGTGATTTCTCTTCCAGAAGGGGAGATCATTGATGGTGAGCTGCCTAGAAAGAAGCTCCGGTTGGTGCAGGCTTGGATAGCTATCCATGAAGAGGAATTGATGGCCAATTGGGCTTTGGCAGTTCAGGGCGAGCCAGTATTCAAAATTGATCCTTTGCGTTAAGGAGGGACTATGGTCGAAGTTGTTTCTGTGGTTCCAGAAGATGACTACAAGCTTCTATTGAGCTTTGATACCGGAGAGCTACGACGCTTTGATATGAAACCATACTTGCATTATCCAGTGTATAGGCGTTTGGAAAATAAAGGGTTCTTTGGACTTGCACAAGTAGGATACGGGACAGTGACTTGGCCGGGTGAAATTGATATAGCCCCAGAGACCCTTTATGAGGAGTCTTCATTAGTTAAAAAAGTTGAAGCTGACTATGCGTAAGGCAGAACAAGATTCCAGTTTTATTAAATTTGTTTGATGGAAAGTTTTAGAAAGAGAATGCTTACTGCAGAAAGGGACATTATCCTGAGTTCGACAGTGCTAGATCTATTTTGGCCGGTTCCTGAGGATAGGAGAGAGTAGAGGGACATTATGCTGCCAGTTGTTTTATGTTTCGAGAATTGAGCATAGGTGGACTCTGATACCAAGCCATATCCCGCCCAATTGATACCCACAGGGTTCCCGATTCAATCTGGTCCCGGACTGCCCTGTTCGGCCTGCCTATTTACGATGTGGACAAGACGTACCTTTTGAACCTGATCAAGCGCCTGAAGATCCTGTACTGCGTGGATGTCCTGGGTTTTGCCCTGATGGGCAATCATTTTCACCAACAAGAAGTACAATCGGAAAGGCTACTTCTGGGGAGAGCGGTTCACCCAGTTAAACAGACCTGCGGTCTACGGCTTTGCCGTCCCAGTTAAATGGAAGAAGATTTAACGGGATAAATGTTTAATCGGGCAGGCGGAAGTTTACCCCGGTATGTGGAGTGGAGTGGGTATATTCTATGAAGAGGCTGGGCGCATAAGAGAAATGCTGCTCTGACTCTATCCCCGGGACCAAGGGGATAGAATCTCAACTTTTGGTTAAAAGTTGGCATTAATCCCTTGCAAGGCCACCCAGATTCTCCTTGTCTTGAAGGCCACCTTGGTTTATTCTACCTATATGACGACTATATGACGACTAAAAAAGAGCAAACCCCACACGAAGGACTGTTCCTGAAGATCTTCCAGAATCTGGATAACACCAGGCACTTCCTGAAGAAGCATATCTCCGAGGACCTCCAGAAGCGCTTTGACCTGGATACCTTGCGGCTGGAGAATACGACCTACGTGGACAAGAAGCTGAAAAAACACTACTCGGACCTGGTTTTCAGCGTACGATTGATTGGCCATGAAAACCAATTCGCCAGGATCTATCTGCTCTTTGAACATAAAAGCTCTCCTTCTCCTGAGCCCCTGACAGGAGTACAGATACTCAAGTACATGGCTCTACAATGGCTGGAGCTTCAGGAGCAGCATATGCTTATGGATGGGAAGCTTCCCCCGATTATCCCCATAGTTATCTATCAGGGCCAGGAGGAAGACAGAAAGATGTGCTCTTCCTTTCATGACCTAGTGGCTATGCCTTCAGAGTCCTTCAAGGTTTATACTCCGGATTTCTCCTTTGCCTTCTTCAATGTTCATGGTATGGATGAAACCAAGGTCCAGGAAAAGATCCTGCTCAAGTTCTATGTTGAAATAATCAAGATGCAAAATGATCCCGGGGTCAAGGAGATACCCCCCAGGCTTGTTCGGGGTCTGCTTGAATCCCTGGAACTAAGAACCGCCCTGGAATACATCGATATTTTCTTTAGGTATCTTGTCAAAAGTACTGGGTATTTGTCCCAGGAAGACTATAGTAAAGCTTTGGAACTGCTTCCAGAAGGAGGTGAGAAGATAATGGAAACTTTAGCTGATCAGTGGATGGAACAAGGGGCACAGAATGAAAGGCAAAGGGCTGAAGAGTGGATAAGACAGGAGAAGGACAAATGGGAAAAGCAAGCCGAACTTAAGGCTACTCAAAGACTTATATTAGAAAATCTTAATGAAAAATTTGGCGTAGTAAGCCAGAGTTTGGCAGATAGAATCAAATCCATTCAGTCCTTGGAAACACTGAACGGTCTCTTCAAACAAACTCACCGTGCAAACTCATTGTGGGAATTCAAAGAGTTTGTGGAAAGAGCCCTGGAAAGCTAACCCCATCCATTTATAAGGCCACCCAGATCAAAACCAGAGGGTAGAAACAGGGACATTATGCTGCGAGTTGTCTTATGTTGCGAGAATTGGGCACAGGATGGCCCTAGATCCGTGAAATGATGAGAGTCAGGGGACAGGTTTTTGACGCAAATTATCGATCAAAGAACATGAAAGCGTCGTCCTCGTATGAAACTAGACATTAAATTACTAGGCTATCTCCTTATAACATTACGGAATAATAAGAGGATGGACGGAGCCATAAGAGAAAGACGTTCACGCCTAGGCGTGAGAGGATCCCAGTGAAATGCAAGAAATTTCACGGGATAAACCCTGGGAACGAAGAGAAGAGGGCGAATAATAATTCGCCCCTACCACTAAACCGTACGTTTCTTCATTGATCACGAAAAAATGCCCTGCCAAAGCGGGGCTTTTTTGTTGGCTATGGGGAAAAAAAAGAAAAACAGCGCTTACGTAACCGCCTGCAGCGGACCATGGCATCCATTTCCAGGCAGATTGCAAAGATAGACCACATAAGGGTGTTGAAAAAAGGCTTTTTTGAACAGAGAATGAACTCCCCCGGCCACCAAAATTACTTAAAATTGGCGGGTTTTAGTTGCTTAGCGCCTCAATCAACTCAGCCAAAAGCGATTGAAATTGTATTTTAACCGTTAAAATCCGTATAGGTCGGTTCGTAGTTCGCTCAATCACTATGCCCGAGCATGATAGTGGTGCATGAAGTGCTATTTAGTCATATTGTGCTTTCTGGTTTTACCCCTGTACGTTTCTATGCAGCCATTGGTAAAGGCAATTGCTGCTCTTTGGTATAGGATGGCGTAACTTTACGCCTTGTGCCAGCCATCTCTACAAGTAAAGCAGCGGCATGAGCAAAAGTGCATTGGACCAGAATGCCGTGCTGGCTTCTTGCTCGTGCCTGGCTTGCTCCGTAGACATTTTTTAGCAGGTTAAAAGGTCTTTCCGAGTTCTTGCGGATATCAATGGCCTCTTGAGCTTGCTCATGGAAAATAGATATTCTCTGAAAGTGCCCGGAATCAATCTCAATATATCTCGCTTGGGGGCATGAACCGGCAAAGGGGCATTCTCCCCATTGAGCAGCACATTTGAATTCATGCAGGTTTTCATATACCCCAAGATATTGCATGGGAGTAGAGCAATATTTACTGCAAAAAACTTGCTTAAGTTCGATGTCTACATATTCAGGTATGTTCACTTTTTTGACAGGAGGGGTTATGATTGAAGCGCCAGTATCATTAAAGATCTCTGAGTCTTTATCATGATACGCTTCATCAGCAGTAACGAGCTTGATATTGAGCCCGATCGCTTTTGCCAGTGATATGATTGGATGAGCGAAGAGGCTATCGTGATGGTTTGCAGGTGCTAAGAGGGGAAGTAAGGGGTAAGAGTGCCCAGATTCTGGATTAATAGCAGTTAACGTATGCAATCTATACCCAATCACATAGTATGATTTATCTCGCTTATTTCTTCTTTTACCACAGTCACAATTAAGGTCATCGTATATTCTGATTTTTGTTCCATTAACTTCGATCTGGGCTAAATATCTTTGATTAACGGCGGTAATATCTGTTGAGTCTATCCCATAGAGAATATTATCATTTATAAATCCTGAGTTTCGAAAGATGCATATAATATATACAAGAATATTCACTAGCTGATGAAACTGTAAGCCAGATCTAAACTTAGAAAGGACTGTGTGATCAATTATCTTATTTTTGTGAAGAGGAAATCCAATAAAGCACTTATTTTCTTTTTGATGCATTCCAAAATACTCCTTTGTGCAAAACTTTCTGTATGATATTTCTGGATATTTCAGTGTCTTCAACATTTCGGCACGAAAGAGATGGTGCGGAAATAAATCTCTCATCTGAGGAGAATACCCTTCGTATGAAAGTAAAGCATCAATTATCTGATTATCAATAATTGAGTCTATGAAAAAAAGTTCATCGCAAGCAAAATGTGGATTCTCTTTGTTTCCACCTATCAATCTCAATAAATTATTAGATTTATGTTCTTCAATAAAATTATTCATCTTGTCAATTGTTAATATTTCTTCATTGTGAACTTGTTCTTCAATCCCAAATAGCTCGTGTTTTCCACAATCAATTTCCTGGTTAAAATCATACATAGCAACGACTTCGTTCAGCACTTTATTTGTTATTTCCTTCTTTTCTTTAGCTTTGAGTCTGTTCCAATGAGGGAACTCTTCTTTAAGTTTCTTTACAACTTGACGCTTAATATTTTTATGATGCATGGTCATACATTAACCTCGAATGTTAAAATATAATATATTTCGTTGTTGTCCCTCTCAGTTCATTTTTATACATTAATGATAGATAAAGATCAAGCATATTTATCCTTAAATACATACTTTTTATCAAGTTCCTTATTTAACTGTTAAGAAAAATAATTTATGCTGTTCAGAACATCAAGGATATGCTTGTTATCTCATTGATTATATTTGACATTCGCTTATCTTTGCAACATGCTTCACATATTTGCTGAAAAGAATGATATATCACAAGCTATTACGGCCTGATTTCTGTCCAGGATCTGCCGTTTGCAAAGATGGACGCCAAATTCTTAAAAATAGTCGAAATGCCTGATGGTTACGACCAAACTGGAGGTGATTGCAAAGAGAGGGCTCGATAAATTGACACTGAGTCAGCCAAAACCTTTGTACATTCCCCTTGACCGCCCGTCAGAAATTTCGTACGGTAAATTGCCGTACACAGAAGGAAAGTCATGAGGTGACGTTATGTCTGCTTTCAAAGAAAAGCCGGAAGCGAAGAAGAAAGCGAAGGCGAGCGCAAAGGCCCAAACAGGTGGCTATCGACGGGTCAAACGGCTTGAGGCTCGGGTCACGCCGGAACAAAAAGAGCTGTTGGAGCATGCAGCATCGCTGAGCGGCCGGAGCCTGACCGATTTTATGATCGCCGCTATCCAAGAGGTGGCCTGCCGAACGATCCGGGAGCACGAAACGATTACGCTTGGGCAAAAGGATCGGGAGGTCTTTGTCAACGCTCTTCTTGAAGAGCCAGAGCCGACTGAAAAAGCCAAACAGGCTGCAGAGCGCTATCTAAAGAACCAAGCTTAAAGCCCAGGCTGGCTTTGATGCAGATCGAGCAGCTGGACAAGAAAAAACATATTCGCAAGTCATTTTTTTGCGGGATCCCAGCTCTGGATACCTACTTGAAAGAGAGAGCGAGCCAGGACCTGCAGCGGTATATAGCCGTCACCTATGTGCTCTGCGATGATGAGTCGACGATCGCTGGATTCTACAGCCTTTCTTCCACAAGCATCGATACAGGAATATTGCCTGAAGATGTTGTCAGGAAGCTGCCCAAATACCCCCATCTCCCAGCTACGTTGATCGGACGCCTGGCGGTCGATCAGCGCTATCAAGGGCAAGGCCTCGGTGAGTATCTTTTGATGGACGCCTTGCATAGAAGCTATCAGCAGTCGCACAGGATCGCGGCAACGGCTGTCATTGTCGATCTCAAAAATAAGGATGCCCGCTCGTTTTACGGCAAATACGGCTTCATCACTCTCCCTGATCAGCCGGAACGCATGTTCATCACCATGTCGACAGTCAGCAAGATGTTCCTCTAGCTGCGAAGAGCCCATAAAGGGGCAGACAAGATTTGACTAATTTCCTGACAAAGGTATAGCCGGCCCAGGGCTTCCAGGCGGTCCTCGGCTGATCCGGGATCTTCGGAGTCGCGCACTGCCTTGTACAGAAGGCGGATCACATGGCGGAGGAGAAAATCCTGAACGCCCCCGGACTCGGCCAGCCAAGTACCTATATTCATTTTTATCTCCATCGCCTGGCTTTATGCATGACCTGATTCTATTGTGCGGCCCAGCTTATTTCAATGTTGTGTGAGAAAAGGGACAGATTCTTTTGACACTCAGCGGACAAGGATGAAAAGCCATGGAGAAAAAAGGCGGGATCAGTGCCTTAATCGCCAGCTGTGCTGTCATGTTCTGGATCGGGACTTTTATATTCGGCCTGCCTGGAGTTATGGCCGGCTATTGGCAGGAGACACTGGAAGTTGGGCGCAGCAGTGTTGCGCAGGTGCAGTTCTGGATTCTTTTCGCTCTGGGCGTGTGCATGTTCGCTGTGGGCAAACTCCAAGAGAGACTGGGTCCTGGTATCATGGGCGTGATTGGAGCCCTGCTCATGGGAGTTGGCACGGTAAGCCTGGGGTTTGGCAAGAGCTTGTGGGCTCTCTATGCCTGGGGCTTTGCCATGGGCATGGCCTCCAGCTTCCTGTATATTCCTGCGTTGACCGTGGTCCAGCTCTGGTACCCGCTGCGGAAGGGTCTGGTGGTTGGCCTGGTCAACCTGAGTTTCGGACTCTCCGCTTCCATTATGGCCCCAGTATACAGCCGGGTCCTGCACCAGTCCGGAGCTCATGTTCTGGGAGTTACTTTCGGCACACTGGCCTTGATTACCGGGTTTGTTCTGGCCCCTTTTATGAAGTTTCCGGCTCCGACAGCAGTTGAGTCTGGGACGGGTCAGGTGCAGTCCACTTTGAGCAGGGGAGCAAGAGGTAGTCTGCGCAGCAGGAATTTCTGGCTGATCTGGGGAACCTGGGCCCTAGCAGGCGGCGCCGGGTTTTCTATGGTCACCATGTCCACCATGTTCGGCACGGCCAAGGGGCTTACTCCGGACCAGGCGGTAATAATTCTCTTGGCCTTTGGATTAACCAATGGTTTGAGCAGATTTTTCAGCGGCTATTTTTCAGACAGCCTGGGCAGGGTACCAACCTTGACCGGCAGTTTTTTGGCTGCCGGGCTGGCTTATGCTCTCCTGCCCCATGTCCAGGGGCTCATTTTGTGGGCTGTTCTGGCAGGGGTTGTAGGCTGTGGGTTTGGTACACTTTTTGCCGTATCTGCGCCCCTGGTAGCGGAATGTTTTGGCCTCCTCTATTTCGGGACAATCTTTGGAATGGTTTTTACAGCCTATGGCTTTCTGGCCGGCCTCCTGGGACCTTGGCTCGGCGGATATATGCTGGATGCAACCGGAGATGCCTTTGAAATTGTTTTTACCTACATGGGGTTATGCCTGTTTTTGGCGGCCTTCCTGATCTCCAGAGTGAGAATCCCGGACACCGAAAAGATTTGAGGCATACGCGTATCCTTGAAATTTGGAGTTTGATTGGAAACGGGTTTTTTTCTCCTAAAAGAGGTGATATAGCGTCGCAAATGTGCTTCGACCAGGTCAAACACCTGCTGCGGTCCAATGATGAAAGGAAGTTCACGCCTGTAAGCGGGGTAGAGGGGGTGTACTCCATGAAGCGGTTGGGAACGTGAGCTGTTTTCCATGGACTGGCGATAGATTACAGCTTTTTGTACTCCCTTGCCGAGATATTCCGGAAGGCGGACTGGGGGGCTGGAGGGGACGTTAGAGTGGTGTGGTCGGGCTTTTGCTGGCAAATTCAGGAAGGAGTGAGGCAGTGAAGCCTATGCTTACAAAGGCTACACTGTTAACCAGATCTTGGCTTTTTTGCTTTTTCAGGGATCTCAAATCTTAAAACCACTTTGAGAGACCCGCCTGTTTCAAAATTCCGTTTGCTGTATGCCGAGACTTGATGGTTGAATCCACAGGAAACTTCTTGTTGGATATTGGGCTATACCAAATCTCATGATCGCCCTTGCCCTGCCTCACAAAGTAACACCCCGGTTTTACAAGAGCCTCTTTGACTTCCTTTGAGTAATCAGCCACAGAGAACAGTTTCCTTTCTTTCGCTGTGAATATCGAATGAGATCTCTTGACCTACTTTACCCATGCCGTTTTCCTGCAAAAGTTCCGGAATAAGGACGTGCAGCTTATCCACAAGTCGTTCCATAGTGGCAGCCTCAGTAATCAAGCCGGGAACGTCGTCGCTTTCTGCCACCCACACCCGGGCTTCAGGGTCCCAAAAAGCTTTTATCTGTATCTTTTTCTCCATTGCTATGCTCTCCATTGAATATGTGTTCTTTGGCCCTATTGAATGGTATGTCCAACTCGATCTACGGATGGGCGCACTGTGTGCATAGTTGAATCTAATATGCCCCGAGAGCCTGCGTCAAGGACATACATTCTCACCTTGCCTCCTGTGAGCTTCACAGAGCTGCAAATCTTTCCCGCCCGACCCATATTTCTTTCGAAATGTGCAAAAGGAACAAATGGGCAGAAAAGGGGACATTATGCTGCCAGTTGTGTTATGTTGCGAGATTGGAGCATGTGAGGACTTTGATATCCCGCTACCCCCGCCAAGGTTTTTAACCAGTACCCCGATTACCCTGCCTCTTAACCGCCCTTATCTGGACCCGCTTTTACCTGAGCCTTTTTTTGGTCATATACCTTCTCAAGGTTAATCCTCAGGGAGGTGGTATGACCAAAAGACGCTACCGGCATTGCCGCCGGCTATTCATTGTCTCTCCCCCGCAATCTGAATCAAGCGTACTTCTCATCACCTGAGGGCCAAAAAGTTAATTATCTGCTTCGTTCTATTCACGACATCATCTTTTCAAGGACGAAATCACCTCCACTTTTGAGCAGGAGCAGCACCTGTTGGGATTCAGGAGTTCATCTGATTCAACAGACTCTCGGTTCAGGATGAGACCATTTTTTGACTTGGTAGACGGGATTTCAAAACAATAAGGGGGTGGAGGATCTGTAATGCACAGAAGGCTGGGAGCATGAATATGACATATTGCTTGACCATACTAACGCTTTGCAATACTATTTGAACGTATGATCAAGACGTTCGCAAATAAGGAAACTGCTGGAAAAGCTTTCCGGAAAAAGGGCAGGCCAATGGAGTATCCGCATAAATGATCAATGGCGGATCTGTTTTGAGTGGGGTGATGGGCACGCCTGGGACGTTGAGATTGTTGCAGGCAAACGGTCTATTACGCCGGATACCGGTCTCAGATTGTCCCGTTACTTTGGCTTGAACGATGGGTTTTGGGTGGGGTTGCAAGCCGATTATGACATGGCGGTAACTTGGGAATCACTCAGGGATGTTCTTGCGAATATTCAGCCAGTTGCCAGTTGCAGACGGTTCAGCCAAGGTGGCCTTGATCGGCATTGACCGCTCTCTGACTGTATGGGGATCGTTCATGAGAACGTAGGCCGGGGACATGGAGGGGGTACAGGACATCTTGTAGTGCCTGGAACGCTTGCGCCGGAAACTGGAAACCGTCTTTCCTCATGCCCGGGATTTTGTTCGGCCCGGTTTTGACGATGGTCAGTGATGGAGGGAATCATTTACAAATACAGCCTGACAGTTCATGATTGCTAAGGCCCCAACTGATAATTGGGACATCGAGGTTCAAATCCTCTTTTATTGTAACAGATTATTGTTACAAAAGTAGGTGAGAAACCGTATTAATGTTATTGTCACAACCTGCATCCAGTCAGTTAACCGAGTGAGGGAGGGAACGGGGAATTCAAGATCCTGAAGAATGGGGAAAAAATGGTCTGCGGGCGGAAAAGGGGTTAATGGGGACACTTTATTTACTTTCTCAAAGAAAACCGCATCCATGCTGAAATAGAGTCATACCACGACATGGCCGAGGTGGTGCAGAGCAGGTGCAACGGGTATTCAGGTCCTGGAAAGAGCGTGGAGAGCTTATAACACCTGAGCAGTCAGCAAATTATCTCATCAAATTACTGAAGAAGGATCATTCGATGCTTCACGGGAAGGCATTCAAAGCAGGGGAATGATGTCGGTCAAAGATTCGAAAAGGATTATTCCCCTTTTTTTAACCTTTCCAATGTTTGTTGATCACAGATATCGAAACTTGCCCCGCAACCTCCGCATAGCATTTCGCACTCATCCGGCTTCCGAGCCCTTCTGCGCTTTAAAGGCTGATGGCACTCCGGACATCTGAAATCCTGTTTTTCTAATTTTTTCGACTGTTTACTCATTGCAATTCGCCTTTTTTTAATTTGAATCAAGTTCTTGCTTTGTTCATATCTGTAATGCTCCAATCCGTATTCGTCAACCAGTCGGCATCCGGAGGGGGTGCGGCGCAGTGAACAGATACGGGGAAAGGAGTAATCTGGATATTTCAGAAGGAGGGTAACCAGTGTTATTTCAAGATATTTATGGTAAATATTAAAAGATTGAAGAGGAATCAAAAATATTTTATAGCAGATCAATTTTTGTACATAAAGTTAAGCAACTTTTAGGAGGAGCAATTAAGTTGTTTAACAATCCTATATTCCAACACTTAAAAAGTGAGCTAAAAAAAAACAAAGGCCTAAAAAGTAGAAAAAGTTAATGACTTCTAATAAATGAAAATTTTCATGGTCTTAAATATACTTTTCCCAGAATGGTGGACAGAGTTGGGGACATTATTTAAGCAGTTGTGTTATGTTGCGAGAATGAAGTTTATGAGGGGTTTGATACTTGCTAAGAGTTTCTTAACCATTCCAATTATCCTTGATTATTACAATCGAAAAATGTTTACCTTAGCAAGTCCGCCATCTTGGTTGAAAACTCAACGAAAGATGAAGGAAGGAGAGATACTGACTGTGGACCAGTATGAATACATCTGTGTCGGTTAATAACCTTATAACTGATCATTTTGGATATGGCCAGCGCAGAAGAAGGGATCTGTATGAAATACGAGCTATTACAGAACAGGATTGAAGAATACAAGGCTGACTTGGAGCGAAATCCTGGAAAGCATTCCCAAGAGTGGCAAGATCGTAATGAGCTTTGCCTGTTCTACCAGGGCCACACGTCAAATACGCTTTCAAATATAGATGAAGAGGGTCTGCTGGAATATCTTTCCCCGTTGTGGTCCATGCTCATTTGGGGTAATAAGAGTTATATTCCAGTCAGATGCTGGCGGACTCGAGAAGATCCTTTTGATGAAGTCTGGGATCAGCTCCAGGACAAAATATTGAGATCAATCCCGGCCTGGAGGCCAAGACACTTTTTGAATGGCTTTAGCGCCTTTATCCGGGGCCTTACAGCGATGGTCAATTAAGGACACTGCAGAGGCACAAAGAAAGCATTGGAGAGGGCTTTCAGGGCCGGCCAAAGAGATCTTCTTTGATCAATAAGCCGGGCGTACTCTGTGCATTCGATTTCACCCATATGTCTAAACGATTAACGTCACGATAAATGACCTGCCTTTAAAGCATCTCGTCTATCATTTCGTCTTGACCTACTCGAACTGGGAGACGGGTACGGTTTGTTTTTCGGAAAGCTTTGAAAGTCTAAGCTTTGGCTTGCAAAATGCCCTGTGGAAGCTGGGTGGTTCAATGCGGCCTGTTATTTACAATATATGTATTTCAGATAATGTATTAAAAAAATTATCTATATTTTTGCCGGTGTTTATCTCCTTCACGAATTGAACAAGCTGCTCGCGGTTTCTTAAAAATAATTTATCTGCGGCAAGGTGATGAAATTTTTTTTCTATAGAATCGATATCCATTGCGTTTCCTGGATCTCCAAGAGGCTCGTCCACTTGTTTGACAAATCTTTCCTGTAAGGTGCGTATTTCGACCCTGGCCGGAGTTTTTCGGGGGAATTCAGCATCCAAGGCAGAATCTATAGAAATTTTGATTTTTTTTGCAAAAGAAGTTAGCGCAGTTTGTTCTAACAATGACTTGCTCATGGGTAGTAATGAGTTTTTGCCTCTTAAACAGGCAGCTGCCAGACAAAAGGGCAGGCTGTACTGCGCGCTTTCCAGGGTCTGTGGTTGAGTATAGTTATTGAGTCGCAAAACCCTGGAAAAAGTATATACCTCGATACTTTGGATTTGTTCAGGATTGATTCGTCTATTTTCAATAAGGGCCAAGCATGCATCCAAAGCGCTGTGAATCCAACGACAGCAGGAATATGGTTTGAAATAGACAGTATCGATAAGATAATCATCACCTAACCCGAACCTGATTTTTTGAGCGCTGAAGTAGTCAGGGTGGTCAAGAATATCCACCGGCCCAGTATAGCCCTGCTTGACCAGCTCCAGAGAACCAAAGGCGGTAAAAGTTGCCCAGGGAATTCCCTCCTTTACACTGTTACCCATCACGGAGCTATAACCTGCTGCGGACAATCCAGGAGAGGAAACTCCGGCTATGGCCATAGCTTCAGCCATTTTTTGAGACGACAGTTGATAGAGACGGCCAGCCGCAGCTACCACTCCGTACGATGCCCAACGTCCTGTTGCCAGGGTGTCAAGGGACTCATGGTCCCTGGCCGCCGCTACCCGGACCGCAGTTTCATAGCCCAAAATTATCGCGGCTAAAAGCTGTTCCCCGTCTGCCCTGACTTCACGGGCCGCAGCCAGAGCTGCCGGAATGATGGCCGCCCCTGGATGGCCCATAGCCGCACGATGTCCGTCATCTATATCCAGAGCGCTGGCGGCGGCGCTGTTGGCCAAGACCGCTCCCATAGGTGATAAGCGCAGGTTCGAGAACCATACATTGGATGAACCAGAATTGAAAAGTTTGCTGCACAAATTGCGCATGCCTTTTGCAGGTAGGCTTTTAAATCCGGCAATGCTTGCAGCCAAAAGATCGAGAATGCATTTTTGAGCTGCTTCTCGGGCGGAACCGGGAAGTTTTTTGGCGGGCATTCGGAGCACAAAGTCGGCAAGGACGTGAGTAGTCCAGTTCATAACCTGTTAACATCCAGATTGATTGATTGATGATTTAGCAATGGCTTCAAAGATATCAGAACAGAGAAGACCGGATCGCTTGAGTGATTTTCCGGCCTGGGAAGCGGCCTGACGCCATTTGAAGATATTTCCCTGGGTATACGTTGCATTCAATTGCTCCATGTTTAAAGCTTGATTTATTTCTTCGGCCTCTCGAATAACTTTACTAAAATATTCTCCTCCGTTGTAACATGCCTCTGCCACTGAATTCTGTATATCGGGCAAAAGCAGCTGATATACAGAATTATTTATTGCTATTCCAAGAACAGGTGAAAGATCTCCTAACAATGTTACATGCTTAAATAAATCACAAAATTTTAATGGATATACATGGGATTTATGGGTGGGAAGAACATCTATCTTTCCTGCTTGCATGGCATCTTTTGTTTCCACCCAGGGGATGGAGACCGGCACTGCCCCCAATTCTTTCCAGAAAGCCGCTTGGACTTTTGAATCGTGCACTCTGACTCGTAAACCACGTATTCCTTCAGGATCAGGTATTGGACGTTTTGCAACCAGAACCCACTCCACACCTCGTCTCCAATTCCAATTGGGATTTACAAAAATAATACCCGAATCGTGTAGGCTCTTAAGCATTATTTTATGAAAGTAATTCTCATTGATAAACGATTTGAGGTGAGTTTCATTATCAAAGACGTATGGGAGGGAAAATATGTCAAAGTCTGGGCAGAGTTGGTGAAACCGTGAAAGATCTTCAATAAAGAGATCGATCTCACCATTGAGCAACTGCTGAATCTGATCACTTCCTGAGCCAAGCTGGGAACTTTGCAGGGGAATAAACATCAAGCGCTTATCTGTCAGCCTAGAAATCTCTTGGGCAAGCCAGTTAATAGCCTGACTCTCCGGTCCGGCCACCGTGATCAAGGACCCAATAATTCTGGGTTGTTCATTACTACTTTTCAAAAAATACTCAACCGGGCGCTCAAGAATTTGACTCAAACGGCTCAACACGGAGATCTGCAAAGCAGCCTTGCCGTTTTCGATCTTGGAGATATACCCTTGCGAGATGCCCGCTAAAAAAGCCAACTTGGTTGAAGAAATTTTTTTGGCCCTTCTCACTTGTCGGATTCTGTTTCCAGCATTTTTCTGTATTAGGGCTTCCTGGTCAGTGAAATTCATACTACACTTCATAATATTCGATAGACATGTCCCGTTTTTTGAGTTCATCCACCACAATTTGAGCCTCTACGTCTCGAATCGGTGAGAGAACTCCTGTTTTCGTGATTGTTTTGGAAAGGATCATTTGGGCAGCGATACTACAGGTGAAGCCAACAGTCCGATTCATGGCAAAGAGACCAGATTTGAGATCACGGTAATCAATGAGGCGGTAGGTAACGGACCTCTTTTGTCCGTTTTTTATTCCCCAGGCTTGAACCTGTAGAATCACCATGTCCCTTTCAGAATCTTTAAACTGGAGTTGCGGTGTCAAATGCTGGATAAGAAACTGGCGCGGTGAAATTTTGCATCCATTTATCACCAGAGGATCATTTTCAAGAAACCTCAGCTCAGCAAGGGTTTGGAATAATCGGCAAGTTCCTGGCCAACGGAGCGCAAAGCGGGCCATTTCTTTGAGACCGTTTTTTAAATTGAATATGTCGATATATCTGACGGCATCGCCGTTGGGGTAGGCTTCAAGTTGACCAATGTTCGGGAATTCAAGGGTATGGATATTTTCAGTCTTAAAAATTGATTTTTCAGAAATTTCTTTTTGTTGGCCGTTATGCAAAAGTTTGGCTGGTCTTTTAGCGGATTTAAGCACGCCGTCAAAAGTCCAGGATATTTTATAGTGAAGAGGGTTGTCGTCTTTGCAGGACGGTTCGGGAAGTCCTCCGCCATAGGAGTACAAACCATGGACTTCTTCAAATTCCTCTATGGCCAGCCTGCCAAGAATAAGGTCGATACCCGGATCCAGGCCCATTTCCGGCAGGACCGTCACTCCTTTTTCTTCAGCCAAACTGTTTAATTCCTCTATCCTGCCGGTGTAGTTGCTGCTTACAAATGGCTTATTGCAATTTATTGCAACCTGAACAACAGAATAAACCAAGTCCGTAGGCAGCATGCAGACTACTATTTCAACCTCTGATTTTTGAATAAGTTGATGCAGAGCATTTCCGTCAGAAACATTTAAACTTACAATCCGAGTTTTTCTGTAATTTTTCCCCTGGATGTATTTTTGAGCGCCTTCGGTATTCAGATCCACAGCAATGATTTCTTTCACCAGAGGGGACTGCTCCAGGTCATGGATTACTGCTTTTCCTTGGAGGCCAAGTCCCAGCAATAAGATTTTCATTTTTGTCTCCTTACCTGACAAATATACTTACGGTCGGCATAAATTGAGGTTTTCACTTATCGGAAGTCCTGGTAGTCGATGCTGTATATTTCGGCAGCACTGCAATGTATTCCTCCCGTAAGTATTTTTATTTATATATTAATATCAGATGTTGCGCAGCCTTGGGTCAAGTGCGTCGCGCAGTCCGTCGCCTAATAGATTGACAGACAAGATGGTTACCATGATTGCTAGGCCAGGCAGGGTAACCAGCCACCAGGCACTGGTAATATAGATTCTCCCTTCAGCCAGCATTCGGCCCCAGGTCGGCATCGGTGGAGGCACACCCATTCCCAGAAAGGAAAGACCGCTTTCCCAGATAATAATATTAGCGACCCGCAAAGTGCCGAGAATAAGCAATGGTGAAATAACATTGGGCAGGATATGACGCAGGATTATAACCAAGTTTGAAGTCCCAATAGCCCGAGAGGATTCAACAAATTCCTTTTTTTTCAAGGAAAGAACGCTGCCTCTTATGGTTCGGGCATAGGTTACCCAATCTGCCAAGCCAAGAACCAGAATCAGATTGAATATTGATGGGCCTAAGACAGCTATGATGGATATGGTTAGGAGCATGAATGGATAGGCCATAAAAATATCGGCGATTCGCATGATAAAACTATCCACCCGACCACCGTAATAGCCTGAGAGCAAGCCGAGAATAATGCCGGCAATGCCGGCTAACAAGACTGCGGAAAATCCGACCATGAGGCTGACTCGACTTCCATACAGCAGCCTGCAGAGTATATCCCGGCCAAGATTGTCGGTTCCTAAAGGGTGGGACCAAGCGCCGCCTTCCTGCCAGACTGGAGGAGTGAAGCGGCCTAAGAGGTCCATTTCCAGTGGACTAATGTTATAAAATAAAGGGAAAGAAATACTGAGACCCAGGATACAAATCAGCATTATTCCACCAATGAGAGCGCTCGGACGCCGGGCTACTTCCCGAATAGTTTCCATAAACAACTTTAAACGAAGAACGATGTTTGTGGAAATAGAACTTGCCTCTGCAGAATCCATAATTATTCTTCTTGATGGTAGCTGATTTGAGGATCAAGATAGACGTATATTAAATCTACCAGAAGGTTGACGGCCACAAAAATAACAGCCAGGACTAGGACAATGGCCTGAACTAAAGGATAATCGCGGTTAAATATAGCCTGAACCACCAGTCGGCCTAGTCCTGGCCAGGCAAAAACTGTTTCAATGATCACCGTACCGCCCAAGAGAAACCCAAATTGCATACCGGCTATGGTCACTAAGGGAATGAGTGCATTTTTAAAGGCGTGCTTAGCGATTACAATTTTTTCCACAAGTCCCTTGGCTCGGGCTGTACGAATATAATCCAGACTCAGAATTTCCAGCATTATAGACCTTGTCAGACGGGCAAACATGGCCATCAGACTCAGTCCCAAAGCTAAAGACGGCATGACTAGATGGGCTAATGTGCCCCTTCCTGAAGTGGGAAGCCAGCCGAGCTTTACTGAAAAGAGCAGCATGAGCATGATGCCCAGCCAAAAATGAGGCATCGACAATCCAAAAAGAGCTCCTAACATACTGCCCATATCTAGAAATGAGCCCCTGCGGACAGCAGAAATAATCCCTATGGGCACGGCAACAATTAAAGCAATAAGCATTGCCGTAACCGCCAGCTCCATACTCGCAGGAAATCGTTCTTTAATAAGGCTTATGACCGGTACGTGATAATACAGGGATTCGCCGAAATCTCCTTGAACAGCTTTGGATGCAAAACGTAAGTATTGAATATAGACTGGATCATTAAAACCAAGTTGCTCCCGGAGTTCTTCAACGTGTTCCTCGGAGGCATCCGCTGGAAGCATGAGCATCACCGGGTCTCCAGAAAGGTGGATGAAAAAGAAACTGATAATGGATATGCCGATTAAGACATAGACAGTATGCAAGAGCCTTTTTAGTATGTAACCAAGCATAAAAAAATTTCTTTTTTTATATAAAAAGCTTGAGCCGATAAGTTATGAAGGCCCAATATTGTTTGCAGCTGCAATAAAAATATATTGCAGCTGCGTTTTGCATGAATATTATTGCTTTGGTTTGGCATAGCGCATGTTCAAAAACCCGTCGCGTCTTCCTTGATAATCAACTTTTGAAGACACACCGAAAACGTCCGGTATGACATAAAGGAACGCCCAGGGGCAATCCTCATAAAGAAGTCGATCAATCTCATGATAGACTTTGGCCCGATCTTCTCTGTTCATGATCTTTCTGCCGAGGTCAAGAAGGACATCAACTGTTGGATTTTTGTAGTAGTAATCCCGGCTTTCAGAGTGAAACAGGGAATATATATAACGATCCGGTTCAGGCGCATCATCCCACCAGTAAATATAGAGCTGATGTTTTTGGCCCTTGTAACGTTCCCACATAACCGCCCTTTCATAGGGTTCCAAGGTGACCTCGATGCCGCCTACAGCAAGGCTGTTGGCAATAACTTCCGCCTGCTCCTGAATTTGGGACATATAGGTCGGGTAGGCCAAACGGGCTTGGATACCATTTGGATAGCCTGCATCTGCCAGGAGCTTTTGGGACTTTTCAGGATCATAGGGGTAGGGGGTCAAATGAGGATTAGAACCAAAAGTACGAGGACTGATTGGGCCATTGCAGATGATGGCCTTGCCCTGAAACAGACCCTTATTGATCAATTCGCGATTGATGCTGTAGTTCAGAGCTTGTCGGACTCGGACGTCATTAAAAGGTTTTTCATAAGTGTTAATCCCTAAATAAGGCATAACCCCCATCTGAGAGGTCAGGTATGCGTTTTCCGCTACTTGGATTTTTTCTCTCTGATGAAAAGAGATACCGCTTATGATGTCCGCCTCTCCGGTCATTAGCGCGGCTATTCTGGACGCTTCCTCAGGAACGCCCTTGAATACCACGGTTTTGTAATAAGGCTTAGGACCGTAATAATTCTCATAACGTTCAAATATAATCTTCTGGCCTCTAACCCATTTTTTGAGTTGATAAGGCCCGGCTCCAACAGGGTCTGTATTATACTTGGTGTTTCCAACTTCATTAATATACCCAGGAGGTACGATTGGCAAATAATATCCTAAAATATAAAGGCCAGGAGCGTAAGAGGACTTTGTTTTAATAGTAAAAGTATGTCTATCAAGCACTTTAACTTCATCAAATGCGTCCAGTTTGCCTTTATGGGGGCTTTGGATATCAGGATCAATGCCTCGGTTAAATGAAAACTTAACAGCTTCAGCGGTGACCGGTTCGCCATTGTGAAAGGTGGCGTCCTTGCGGAGATGGATTTTCCAGGTTAGTGCATCAATTCTTTCCCATTTTTCTGCCAGGGCTGGTTTGACGGAAGCGTCTTCCTGAGGGTGAAAGAGGGTTTCGTGGATGTTGTAGCAGGCACTCATAGTGGTCTGGATAGAGCTGCGCATCAGATCAAGTCCGAGCGGTTCGGCCTCTTGAACAACCACCAGTGTTTCAGTGTCTCCGGCAATAACCTGATTCCATGGTAAAAAGCAAAGCATGCCGACACACACAAGATAAAGTAAACGTTTCATAATGTTGCCTCCTATGAAGGTTACAATTAATCGGATTGGGATTAAGCCGGGTACAAGTGACAGTTTGTCCAATGGTGATCATTGAAAAATTTCTTAGCGGGTTTATGGGTTTCACAAACAGCCATTCGTTCTGGACAGCGGGGATGAAAACGACATCCAGAAGGGGGGTGAATCGGAGAAGGAACATCTCCCTGGAGGATTATTCTGTCCTTTTTTTTTCTTGGGTCAGCCACCGGAAGCGCCGACAAAAGGGAGCGGGTATAGGGGTGCATGGGCTTGCTGTAAAGGTCCGCAACAGGAGCTGTTTCAACGATCTCTCCCAAGTACATGACGGCGACCTTATGACTGACATAGCGGACCACACTCAAATCGTGCGAGATAAAAATATAGGAGAACTGGAACTCTTTTTGCATTCGGACCATGAGATTGAGCACTTGGGCCTGGACCGACACATCCAAAGCCGAGACAGGTTCATCCGCAATGATGAGCTGAGGCTGGAGGATCATGGCTCGAGCGATCATTATTCGCTGGCGTTGCCCTCCTGAGAATTCATGAGGGAAGCGCCTCATGTGCTCAGGCAAGAGCCCGACAGTATCCATAGCCTCCTTAATTTTTTTTTGACGTGTGCTTCTGTCAGTTATTTTGTGGGTAAGGAGGGGCTCTTCAATGATTCGTTCAACAGTGAGTCTAGGATTTAAAGAACCAAAGGGATCTTGAAAAATAATCTGTACTTTTCGTCTAAAAGCAAGCATGTCTTTTGCCGACAGGTCGAAGATATTCACACCCTGAAACAGGGCCTGTCCGGAAGTAGGTTCTATGAGTCGGAGTATTGTTCGACCTGCGGTTGACTTGCCGCACCCAGATTCGCCTACAAGACCTAAAGTCTCCTGTGGTCTGAGGTGAAAGTTTATTTTCTCAACTGCATGGACATGTTCTCTTTTACGATTAAATATTCCCCTTCTGACCGGGAAGTATTTACTCAATTCTTTGATTTCCAAAATATTAGGCATGGTCCACCATCCAACAGGCAACCCAGTGATTAGGTGACACCTCCTTTAACGTGGGAATTTTTTCTCTGCAAATCGGTTCGGCCAGAATACAGCGAGGGTGAAATGAGCAACCGGTCGGTAATAACTGCAGGCTGGGAACCGTTCCATTTATTTCGTAAAGCTCTCCTTCTTCAAATGAACGATCCGGACCTGGAATGGCCTGCATTAAACCTTTGGTATAGGGATGCATAGGCATGTCAAATAAATCCAGGGTGGATGCGACCTCCACAACTTTGCCGGTATACATAACCGCAATCCTGTGGGCTGTCTCGGCTATGATCCCCAGGTCGTGAGAAATCATTATAATGGCAGTCTTCAAATCTTTCTGGAGCTGTTTCATAAGGTCCAGGATCTGGGCTTGAATGGTCACATCCAAGGCAGTTGTCGGTTCGTCGGCGATCAATAGATTTGGTCTGCAAGCCAGGGCCATGGCGATCATGACACGTTGCCGCATACCCCCGGATAGTTGATAAGGATACTCTTTAACGCGGGATTTTGGGGCTGGAACTCCAACTTTATCCAGAATTTCGATTGATTTATTCAGTGCTTCCCGTTGGTTACATTTCCAATGGTTTCGAAAGACTTCGGAAATTTGATTTCCGATTGTATAAACCGGATTCAAAGCAGACATGGGCTCCTGAAAAATCATGCTGATCTGGTTCCCTCTTATCTTAACGAGTTCGTTTTTGGAAAGATCTAGCAAATTTTTATCCTTAAAAAGAATGGAGCCGCCCGCAAAAAAAGCGGGAGGAATAGGGAGAAGCTGTAAAATGGACAGTGCGAGAACGCTTTTCCCGCAGCCTGATTCGCCGACAACCCCTAATACTTCGCTTTCATTGATTTGAATGCTTACACCGTCCACTGCCTTGGCTATGCCGTAAGGTGTTTTAAAAAAACAATGAAAATCAGAAATTTGTAATAAGGACATATTTGGCTTGAAGAGCTATAAGAATATTTTGAATTCTTGAAGAGCATTCTCTGCGAAATTTACTATAATTTTATCAGGGAAGAATTTTTTGTCAAGCAAAATATTCTTTTCAGGAATATTTTTTATAAAAATAATTCATTTTACGCAGGGAGAATTGGGGACAGGAGAAAAATGATCGACAAGCAGGTACCACCCAAATAAGCTGTCCTTTATCCACAAGCCGTATTGAAGAAAGCAGGAGGCCCACAATGGCCCGGATGTCCAGATTCCTCATTCCTCATCAGCAGACCACGTATCATGTGATCAGCCGGACAGCCCTGGACGGCTACCCGTTTGGTGAGCAGGAGAAAAGCCTATTGCTTACCATCATTCAGCAGCTCTCAAGCGTGTACTTCTGCGAGGTTTTGGGGTTTTGCCTTATGGGCAATCACTTCCATCTCCTGGTCACTATGCGGCCGGAGGATGAGGTTTCGGATGATGAGGTCAAGGAAAGCTTTCAGCGCAGGTATGGAGACGAGTATACTCTGATGACCGGGCAGATCCCTTTCTACCGCCAGAAATGGACATCTCTTTCCGAATACGTCAAAGAGATCAAACAAGGATTTACCCGAGTGTACAACAAAAAGCGAGGCCGGAAGGGTACCTTCTGGGCTGAACGTTTCAAGAGCGTGATCGTGGAAAGAGGCGAGACTTTGATCAACTGTCTGGCCTACATAGATCTCAACCCCATACGGGCGGGCCTGGTGGACAGGCCTGAGGACTATCGCTGGTCGTCTCTGGGCTACCGGTTCCGAACCAGCCGCAAAGATGAGTTTCTGTCCTGGAATTTGGGATTAAAGGAATACAACGTAAAGAGCCCCAAGGAACGGCTTCGTATATACCGGGAATTCGTCTACGCCCGGGGCGGAGTTGATACTGGAAAGGGCAAGATTTTAGATGCCGTTCCCCTGCCGGAGAGCGTGGAGCGCTTCATTCAGCGCACCCGCTTTTTTACCGATGCCGGGATCATCGGATCAAAGGAGTTTGTTCGCCAGGGGTTTGAACTCTTCCTGGACATCATAAGGCCCAAGCGGGAGCGAAAGCCGCACAGGATCCAGGGTCTGGAGCAGGTCTACTCTCTGAAGCGTCTGACCTGAAGCCTTGACGTCTCTTCAACCATACAGCTCGTGTTTTCAGTCTACCGGTTGTATGCATGCATCCTCTCTTCAAATACATTTGTGCACTATAGAAGAAAGCAGAAGGGGACAGGCAGGATTTGCAATTATGGAATCTACATGATAAGCGAGAAAGCTTTAAACGAGCTGGACAAAGAGACTTTTGCTGACCTGAGAAACAATGGTGCTTTGGCCTTTGCCTATGCCCAGCTTTTTTCCATGAATCAGATCTCCAGACTCTCTGAACTGGCAAAATACCACGCCCAACAGGCACAAAAACAGGAAAGTAGTGAGCCGGACATAGAGCAGCTGTTCGGGGATGATGACATTTTAAGTTTTGACAATATTTAAAGGAGACCCTATGCACATCTTTGCCGACCAGATCGGAAAAGTCACCCTGTCCAACTGTGGAAACCGGTCCCAGGTTCTTTCAGAACAATGCCGTTGCCAGGGAGCGGCTGAATAAGGTTGTGGAGCAAAATCCCAACTACCTGGCCCACGAGTACCTGCATGATTCCTGGACTGTGCACTGGGCCGGGGATGTGATAGAGGAGATGCAGGCTGAGACCAAGCTGGACTATATCGCACAGGCCTATCCAGTGGAAGCCTATCCCAGGTTTGTTTTGCCTGAGGCGGTCTGGGAGCAGCTGGGTCAGATATCCGAGACCGGGTTCTTGGAGGAGCTGAAAGATACCTGGCTGACCCGGTAGTTTCGAAAGGACCTCTATTGCCGGGGCGGGCTGAAGCTCCCTGGCAAGCAGCAGATAGCCAGGCTTTTGGATACCTAAGTGATCTCTGTACTGGAGAACTTGGACAACCTGGACTACAACTTCCAGCTGCCCATAGGCAGGGTGAACCCCAACAAGGAGCTGTACCAGAAGTTTCTGGGCCTGATGGATAAGAAACCTTTGAGCCTGCGGGATGTGAGGCAGAAACTGAATATCCAGCCACCTCAGGCCATCCAGCTGGCTATGGTTATGCTTAGCCTGGGTTGGGTCCATCTCGTGCTGCCGGACAACGACCCGGAGCCGTCCAGGCGACTGAATCAGGTCTTTGTCGAGCAGAGCCATTTCAGCAGCGAGTACAATTTCCTGGCTGCTCCGGCGATGGGCAGCGCCAGACGGACCTCTATGACAGACTTCTTGATCCTGGCCGGGATCAGCAACGGATATTCCTCCCAGCAGAATCAGGAGCTGAGCCAGTTTGTTTGGCAGAGCCTGGCCAGCCGGAACTTAAAGCTGAAAAAAAGAGGAGACCACACTAGAGACCCCGGAGGAGAACCTCTCCCAGCTGCGGGAGGTGGTTGTGCCCATTTGGCAGGAGAAGACCCTGCCGATGTGGAGGGCTGTTGGGGTTGTGGAGGAGCTTGAGAGGGCGTAGAGTTGTAATCTCTTTTTACACAAATGTTGCAAGGAGTCGGTAATGGTAGATTTGGCTGTGCAAATGCCTGATGAGGTGTTTTCCTCTCTGAAGCAGCCTCCCCGGGAGTTTGCCAACAAACTGCGTCTGGCAGCTGCTATCCACTGGTATTCACGCGGGGAGATATCCATGGAAAAAGGGGCGATGATAGCTGGTCTTGACCGGGCTGATTTTTTGGACGCCCTTGCTTCTCACCAAATCAATGTATTCCAGGTTGACATGGAAAGCCTGAGGAAAGAGCTTGCAGATGGATGAGCACGCAGCAGTAGTTAATGCATCTCCTTTGATCAGAGATCCCGGTAAATGACTTTTTTGTGCATTAAGAATCATGCACGCTCTATTGGCACAAATATTTTATTTCGTATCTTATTGAGATGAAATGACAACTTCACTTTCAGGCGGCCGACAAGAGTGATCTCTTGTTCATTGAGCTTGTGGCAGAGCTTGTCGGCTGCTTTGCGATACTTGGTGTTATCGATTCCATCTATGATCACGACCAAGGTGTCGCCGATGAGTTTGATAAGACCGGATCTTCGAGTGATCATCCCCAGTATTTGTTTGATGTCCCTGGGATCATCATAGCAGTCCCGAAAGATCTCCACCAACCGTTCCCGGGAATGGAAGGCCAGACACTGCATGAGATCATAGAGCTTTTTCTTTTCCAGATCGCAGCGGTTCATGGGTCTTCCCTTGAGCAGCTCCAGGATTGAGATCTTATCCGGGAGTTGACTGAGCTTATCTTCAAAGCGCTGAAGCTCGGTTTCTTTTTCCGCCTTCTCCTGCTCAAGCTTGGTGAGCTTTTTTTCGATCCGTTTGTCCTGGCGGTTGCCGAGTTTATACTTACGGAGATCGATCTCCTTTTGCAGCTCTTTGATATCGTTTTTGAGGGCTTTGATCCCTTTTCGAATCAGGGCAATGTCTGGATTGTCCACCAAGGGCTGCTCTTCAAGCTCTTTGAGATCATAGCCCGGATGATAATCCAGGTTGAACCAAGCCAGGGACTCCTTAAAGAAGTTTTCGGATTTCCCCCAACGCTGAAGCATATAATAGGCAATCTCGTGGACCGGTTTCTCTGTGTTGTTGGTGTATATCCCCATATACTTGCCTGATTTTTGGAATTTGATGGCCACCAGGCGCACCTGCATGGAACTTGGCTCGTTCCGGCCATCGTTTTTGGCGGTTTGAGTCGTCTCTCGAATGGTTCGAGACGTTTCAGCAATCTCAATTTCTTCTTCTGCAATACACATGGGGATAAAGCCGGGCAATTCAGTCATTGCCTTTTCAGGAAGGTGTTTGGCCCAGGTGACGAAATCAGCCTGCTGATCCAGCTCGTTGAAAAAATGAACCCCATACCCGCCCCGGTCAAAGACCAGGATGGGGCGCTCAATTCCCAGGTCGATGAGCATCTCGGCGCTGCGGGCAATCATGGGCCTGAAATCGATCTCACAGGATTCGGTGAGAAAGAACAAGGGCCTGCCCTGTAAATCGGTGACCGCATAAATCTCATTGCCTTTCAAGGGCATGCGCCGGACTGTATAGTAGCCTTTGGCAATGACGTGCAGGCCGTAGTAGGGCAGGAAGTGCCCGTCTATAAAAAAGACTTCCTTGTCGATTCGATCTTTTTCAAGGAGGTTGCGGGCCACATCTTCTATCAGCTGGGGACTTTTCTCCTGTGAGGCCAGACGGCCAAGGAGTCCTCGCAGGGTCTCTTTTTCCGGTGCACGGGGCTGACCGATCAATATGCCCAGGTCACCAGCATTGGCCAGTTTTAAGGATTCAATCGAGGGAAAGCCCAGATTGATGCTGTGAAAGATCGTCCCCAGGGCATCGAGAGCTTGATACCTGCTCCCGAATTGATACGGATAACCAATAAGGATTGTGACGACCTTCTGAGGTCGGCTCAATCCATTGTTCAAGAAGCCCGGAGCGGCAGCGACTATGGCACGGATTTTGGAGTAAGGGGATTGCCTTTCAGGGGGTAGCTGAAAGACTTGATGGACTTTATTTTAGAGGGGCTGGATTGTCTTTGCAACCTTCGTCATACAGATTTTTGATGCTTTTGGTCGTTTCGAAGCAGCAGAAAGATCATTTATAATTGACTTATAATTGGGCAGAAAAGGGGACAGGAGAAAAATGATTGACAAGCAGGTACCACCCAAATAAGCAGGCCCTTTTGAAACATACCTGGACACATTTTCAGGCATCAGCCAAGCAAATCAATAAATATCCAGGAATTTCAAGCTGATATGCTCGGATGAAACTAGATTTACCCCTAAGGTGGCTCTGGCTTTTCCGGGTAGGGCTGGCCCTCTTCGAGGCCCAGCCTTTTTGATCAACGCACTCCCGGCCCTCGGAGAGGCCCGGGCTACTGAGGCCCAGCCCTCTTCTAAATACCCTGTTTCTTTCTCGATCAAACTGGCCGTCTGCGGCCAGAGGCGACGCCGAACACTGAACACCGAACACTGAACACAAGTTAATGTACTCCGGGTGCAGAACAAATGCGCTGAAATTATTAACAATAATAAGCAGAACCGGAAAATCCTACTCTCTGAAGTGTCTGGCTTGACAGGCGTGTATTTTTAAACTAAGTTTATGAAACTAAGTTTCAGCTTTTGGAGGTAGGGCTATGGAAACCATAAATATTCATGAGGCCAAAACAAATTTATCTCGGCTCCTGAAGCAGGTACAGGAAGGAAATCCGTTTATCATCGCTAAAGCAGGCAAGCCCATTGCCCGGGTGACCAGTATTGATGCGCCGGAGCTGAAGCAGGCAAAACGATTAGGGTTTTTAGCAGGTCAGATCGAGGTACCGCAGGACTTCGATCGAATGGGTGAAGAGGAAATCCAGGCCCTGTTTGGTGAAGAGAATGCATCTTCTTCTTGATACGCACGTTTTGCTCTGGGCTGCAGGTACTCCGGACAGGCTTTCCAGCCAGGCAATGAACCTTCTCCAAGATCCGGAAAATCATCTGTTGTTCAGTGCGGTAAGCATGTGGGAGATTACCATCAAACGGGGACTGGGCCGCAATGACTTTCGGGTAGAGCCAGCAGTCCTCAGACGCGGTCTTATGGAGAACGGGTATTCTGAGCTGGCCATCACCAGTACGCATGTCATGGCAGTGGGCCATTTGCCTGGTATCCACAAAGACCCTTTTGATCGGGTTCTCGTGGCCCAAGCAATGACTGAGGAGGTTCTTTTGCTGACTGCGGATGATGTGGTGGCCAAATATCCGGGACCTATCCGGCGAATTTGAACGTTGCTGTGCAGTCCCTGGGCATGGGCCAGCCTTGCAGTTCCGGTTCACCTGAATGAAGAACAACGTGTTCTGCGCAGGCGGCTCCGGGGCCCATGGGTGTGGGAGATACCCGTTATAAAGAAAGGGGGTAAATTGGGGACAGGAGAAAAATGGTTGATACAACAATATCAGTAACATGAACCCCGTCAGCCGATCTGGAGATGTCTTCTCCTTAAAGGTGCAAGGAGGTTGATGGAGATGCTCATCAGTGAGCTTCACCAAAGTCGATCCTCTCAGTTTGGCCATGCAGGACTGGCTTTGATAGGTGAGTTGGCTCGAATAAGCGGCATAGATGAGCTGAGCCGAGATATAAGTAAAACAAAGCACTCCAAATCAATGGGAAGAAACTCTCCTCCAAAATCCTGGGCACTTCAGGTCTTGGAATGATGGGAAAGGAGAAGACGAGAAGGGAATGGATGAAGGTCTATTGACTGGGGGAGGCTGATGGTTATGAACAAAAGCATGGGCTGGTCAAGCCACAAAGGCTCTTATCACGACCTGACACGTACACTTATCCGGTGGAAAGTCGGGCAATGGATGAGGGTGGAGCATCATACCTCCAGGGTGCCGGAGTGACAGGACCGCTGATCTTCCGCAATATGCTGGTCTTTTCATAAGCACGTATTCCTGTTTGGGCGTGAGGTTTCTTCGAAATACGAAATTTGTTGCTGAGGCCCTGTTGCAAGGAGCTTGCCTGTGCAGGATGTAGCATTTCCCTGTGGCTTGCGCTTCAATTTACAGGTTTTTTTTCAAAAAGGAGATTCAGAAGAGGGTTGTAAAAACCAAAAGGGGAATTGGACATGGCGACGAAGAAAATTCTCATGCTTGTCGGAGACTATGTTGAGGACTACGAGGTGATGGTTCCGTATCAGATCCTGGTTATGGTGGGCCATGCCGTTCATGCTGTATGCCCGGATAAAAAAGCCGGAGAAACCGTGGCCACGGCTGTGCACGATTTTGAGGGCGATCAGACTTACAGTGAAAAGCGGGGCCACAACTTCACCCTTACCGGTACGTTTGATGAGATCAAGCCCGAAGATTACGACGCCCTGGTCATTCCGGGCGGACGAGCTCCGGAGTACATTCGCCTCAACCCCCGAGTGCTAGAGATCGTCCAGCATTTTTCCAGAGAGGACAAGCCAATCGCCTCCATCTGCCACGGACAGCAGGTCCTGGCTGCGGCCGGAGTAGTCCAGGGCAAGACCTGCACCGCCTATCCTGCAGTCAAGCCTGATCTGGAGCAGGCTGGAGCCACCTGGGCAGAGGTCAATGAAACTGTTACCAATGCTGTGGTGGACGGCAACCTGGTCACCGCCCCGGCCTGGCCAGCCCATCCAGAATGGATGAAGGCCTTTCTCAAGGTCCTGGGTTCAACCATTGAGCCCTGATCGAGGTTTTAACAAAACGAATCCCGGGATCGGACGGGCAGGGACGTTTAGTGCTGCTGCCGAGCTGAATTCCTGCCCCCTGCCCGACCCTAACAGTCTTGATTTGTCCCGCATACACAGGGACGACTTCTGGATGCCTTGTCAGACCCGGCGGGAATGCTCTTTGGGGTGCAGCTACTGACAGAAGGGACAGGAGATATATGTTTTATTTCGTTACTCCGCCAAAAACTAAAATTAAGAAGTATTATCCCTGACAGGTCCAGCTCAACAATATCGTTTTATTATCCATTTTCACCCCTGATCTGACTTTTATCAAAAAGGCTCAGAAACACGGATACCAATCTGCGGCAGAACCGTCGTCTTGATCCTCTGACCAATGTGGCTCCGCGCTTGGCTGATATGCTCCAGATGCCGGAAAGATGGCTGGAAGAAGAGATGACCTTCGCTCCGAGCATTGATCTGCAGGAGACGGAGAATGCCTATGTAGTCAGGGCAGAGATGCCCGGCATTGATCCCAAAGATGTGGACATCTCGGTCCAAAATGGGGTTCTGGATGTCAAAGGAGAGAAAAAAGAAGAGAAGGAATCCGGAGAGACTGGCAGCAGGTGGACAGAACGCCTCTATGGCGCATTCCATCGGCGCATCCCCTTAGATCAGGAGATCAAGGAGGATGAAGTAAAGGCCAGTTATAAGGATGGAATCTTGCGGATCGAGATGCCCAAGCCCGAAAAGGCCAAGGGTGGCAAGTCCATCCCCATCGAGACTGAGGAGAGCTCGTAAAGATGAGTTCCGCATCATCTTCAAAAAAACCGGTTCACGGTGAACCGGTTTTTTTTTGGAAAAGGATACTGGTCATTTCCTGCCATTTATGTATTGTACGGAATGTGAGGTCACCCTTCCTTACGTTCCGCAAGAGGTGGCCTGGACGATCTCCTCGGGCCTGGGAGCTGATAGATAGCTGCTGAAGGCGGCCAATTCATGATTTCTCTTGAGGATGTCTCCCCAGAAGGAGTCAAGCAGCTGGACGTACTGATTACATGTGGCTCGACATTTTAGACTCCGAGAAATTTTGGCTGGGATTGCAAGAAGATTTCAATCTGGAAGAAGCACGAACGAGACTCGGCGACCGGCTGGACCGTGAAGCTAAGGCCCACACTGCATAGACATTCTAGGTCACCTTCTGTTTAACCTGAGACACTGCATGCTTGCCCTTGCAGGGCAATATTCACCCAGCTAAACATTTACCCCGTTTAATCTTTTTGAATTTAACTGGCGCGGCCATGCCGTAGACCGGGGGGCAGTTTAACCGGGCAGGCTGGATAAACCTCATTGGGTGAGCTCGGGACAGGAGGAAGGATGGCTTTTTTGGGGCTGGCCAACTGCCATCCTGGGAATATGCAAGAGCCTGCGCTCTTGCCCCTTGTTGGCCAGGCATACTGGTCAAAGCACCAGAGCTATGAGAGAGTGAGAAATATGTATGAACACAGCATGTACTCAACCATTTGGAGGGATTATGAACCGATTTAAGGGAGTTTTGGGAGTCTTGGCGTGCTTGTTCCTGCTCTGCTCCTGCACCGGAGGGGGGAATATCAGTGGAGGGGAGACCCGCAGCATGGAACAGCCGGTTCAAAAAGTGGTCAAAATAAAGCCTGAAGAATTGCACGGTATGCTTTCTGATCCGGCGCTTCTGATTATTGATCTCCGAATCTCCGAGCACTGGAACAAGTGTGATAAAAAAATTCTTGGAGCAAAACGGTTTGACCCCAATAATGTTCAATCCTGGGCCCGGGAGTTGGACCAGGACAAAAAAATCGTGACTTACTGCGCCTGACCCAATGAGTTGACCAGCGCCCGGGTGGCGCGACAACTGATGGGTCTTGGCTTCAATGAGGTTATGGTCCTTGAAGGGGGATGGGATGCTTGGCTGGATTCAGGATATCCGGTAGAGGACAAAGACTGATCAAGTTTTTTCCTGACTTTTTTTGTTTGTCGTCGCTCCGTATTTGAATTTTCCTGGTTTTCTTGATCATACAAGCATCCATGTACCAGGCTTCTCCGCATGGTATCGACTGAAGACCCCCGAGATCAACAGCTCGACCGTCTGGCTCGCAGTATTGCATACTGCCGGAGATGCCGCCTGCACAAGTCCCGCACCCCAGCGGTCCCAGGAGAAGGTTCATCCCTGACCTCGGCCATGCTTATCGGCGAGGCCCCGGGCAAGCTAGGAGGACCGGCTCAAAAGACCTTTTATGGGGGCCACCAGGCGCTTTTTCCACGGATTCCTGTATGACTTCGAGCTGGCACGCTGGCACGGGAAGATCTGTTCATCACTTCCCCGGTCAAATGCCATCCTCCCGACAATAGGAATCCCAAAGACGACGAGCTGACCACCTGCCGGGAAAACTGGTTGCTCAAGCAGATGGCTGTCATAGACCCAAGTGTCCTGGTCCTGCTTGGGGCCATCGCCGTTCGCTGCCTGTACGGCAGCTGTGGCAAGCTCTAGGAAATCCATGGCAGCCTCCGGGAATACGGCGGCAGGACTGTCCTCATCACCTACCACCCAACTGCCGGCATGCGCTTTCCCTGGGTTCGGCAGGCTATGTACCAGGACTTCACTCGATTCAAGGACCTGCTGTCAGGAACTCAGGACTGATTTGACTATATTTTACCGGTTGACCAGAGGGGTGTTGCATTGCAAGAATAAATGCAAAAGAGGGGATATAGAGATGTTGTGCTGACAGTTGTGTTATGGCCGAGAGAGTCCCAGCATGGAAATTGCCTGATTGTGCATGGAGTCACTCGGGCAGCGGATGGAGTAATCCTTAATCAGCTTCTGTGATCAGGAACAAGCCATCGGGCTTGATTCTGATTCGCCGAGCCTTGTACAAGGCACCCACAGCCTGTTTGTAAGTCTTCTTGCTGCAGCCGAAGAGGCCGTGAATGTGCTCCGGGGAGCTCTTGTCCGTGACCTGGAGGACACCGCCATTGTTCTCCAGAACACGCACAATGGTTTCCTTGGCCTCGAGGACCTTGTCGTAGCCCGGTCTCTGAAAGCTGAGATCAATTTTTCCGTCCGCCCGTAGTGACTTGACATATCCCCTGATCTGCTGTCCAGCTTCGAGGTGCTCATAGACTTCATTCTTAAAGAGCAGGCCGAAACAAAGCTTGTTGACAACGGCCCTGTAACCAACCTCGGAGCGGTCGGTAATGATCAGATCCACCAGCTCCCCTTCCTGGACATCAACCTGGCGGGCGCTGAAAAAACGTTCCAGCTTCGTGGAGGCGAAAATCCGGCGTCCAGACGTATCCAAGGCCACGTAGACCAGGTAACTCTGTCCCTTATGCATTGGTTCCAGCTGTTCGTTCTTGGGAACGAGAAGATCCTTAGGCAGACCCCAGTCCAGGAAAGCCCCCACCGGATTGACGTCAATCACTTTGAGTCGGACCAGGTCTCCTACTTGGGCGAGGGGCATCTTGGTTGTGGCAATCAAGCGATCCCTGGAATCATTGTAGAGAAAGGCCTGCAATTGGTCACCCGCTTGGCAGCCTTCAGGCACCTCCCGGGAGGGAAGGAGGATTTCGCCGAGCTCTCCGCCGTCCAGGTATACGCCGAAGTCAACGAGTTTGACCACAGTAAAGGTGTTCATCCGGCCGATGTTCATTATTAAGCAGTCTATTCCTTTTTTGGGCTGAAGGCAATTTCGGGCCAGCCGACTGGGCTGCTTTGTGTGCAGGCGGGAATATAATCCCCTTGCCGCCTGTAAGGCTGGCACCAATCCTTAATTTGGATATGTCGATGAATTCTCAAGAGTGCCGGATTTGACCATCGTTTGACCGGATGCCTTCAGGACAGGATACCTGCCTCTTGGCCCTGCTTGAAGAATTTCTTCACCTTATCCGGGGGACCAAAGACCCACACTTTCCTTCTGAAGCCATCCCTTTCCAGGTTGTAGCCCAGCTCAAAATCCAGCAGAAGCCGCTGCAGCTGCCCTTGCTTGGCTTTATGGAAGCCAATGCGCTGGGCAATCTCTGGAGTCCATTCCTCAGCAGATATCTTGCCGTCCAGAAGGGCAGCTATCTGGGCTGAAAGATGTCTGCGCCTTTCCGCGGAAAACTCCCTGATATCCATGCCCCATACCCGGTGCAGGAGCTTTCTTTCCAGGATCAGCTCTCCGGTGTCCTGATCCACCAGAAAGGCGTTTCTGGGATGGGTCATGTACAGGTCCAGATTACGCTCCGGCAGCCCTCTGCGCAAAATGGGGCTTTCCTGATACTGTTGCTGAAACTCCTGCACCAGCCTCTGGTAGCGCTGCTTGTTCCAGGTCTCCCAATAGAGCATTTCCCTCTGGGTCGGTTCTCCAGATGGCGGCTCCAGATCAAGGAGGCTCAGCTGCTTTTGCTTTTGGCCCAAGCTCATACTTTGCCAGCCCAAGTTTTTTTGTCTATGACCGACTGGCCGGTTCTAGCGCCTGTTTGCCTGTTGTCGTAAGTTGAGACTCCTCATGACCCGCTTTTCCTCTCCGTCTTGAGGCCGTCTTGTTCCCCCGGCAGACCTGCCCTTTACTGGACATCGGACCTAGATTAGTCTGCTTCCATTCCGCACTGGGGAATCATAGCCAAGCATTGTTTAAGTATAGGTTCAGGTGGCCAATGTAACCCAAAAAGCAATTCCTGACAAACCAAACGGATTCAACCTGACAAACCATACTCCGCCGGTTTTCAACAGATAAACAGTCATGGAACTCTGGTATGCTTATTCCTTGTCAGCGCTTCTGCTCCTGGGCAGTCAACGCTTTTTGTACAAAGTGGCTGCTGCTCACAACTGCAGCACTTTCAGGACGACATTCGTCTTCATGGTCACTGTGGCCGTGTTGGCCAGTGCGATTACCTTCAGCAGGTGGCCGCAGATCAACACCCCAGGGTTCCTGCTCTTCATATCCCTGGCCAACAGTCTGACCTTTGCCAGCGCCACCTTATGCCATATCCAGGCCTTGAAATACATACCAGCACCAGTGGCCTATCCTTTGATCCGCATGAACATTGTGCTGGTCGTTCTGTTCGCAGTGGTTTTCCTGCAGGAGAGCTTAGACCTGCACCAGATCCTGGGTCTTTTGTTTTCATTGGCCACTGTCTGGATTTTAGGCCGGGACCGGAGCTCTGATTTTCAGGCCGGTCCCCGGGCCAGAGGGCTTGGACTGGTTTTTTTGGCTATGCTGGCTGGAGGGCTTTCTGCCATCTCCAGCAAATACGCAGCAGATGCTACCGATATCTGGGCCTTTATTGCTTTGTCCTACATTTTTTCCACCCTGCTTACTCTGGCCCTGGCACCACGAATGTTCGCCCCTGCCCAAGTATCAGGTCCGGGAAAGCTGGACCTGATCATTGGACTGCTCATGGGTCTGCTTAATCTATGTGGGTTTTATCTTTTCCTCAAGGCCTTGGCCCTGGGTCCCCTGTCCATTGTGGCTGTAGTCAACGGCATGCATTTTCTGGTGCCGGTGCTCCTGGCGGCTATAGTTTTTAAAGAGCGCTTAAACGCTTCCCGCCTCCTGGGTCTGCTTCTAGCCCTGGCCGCCCTGTGGCTATTGAAGGCCTGAGGTCATAAGTCAAAATAGAGACAGCACGACATCATGCTCTGGAGGGAATACATCATTTGACTATAAATATACATGAGGCCAAAATCTATTTGTCCCGGCTTCTCAAGCCAGTGCAAGAAGAAAGGCCCTTTATCATTGCCAAAAAAAGCAAGCCAATTGCCCGGGGAACAAGTTGAAGTATCGGCCTGAAGGTGTCAGACTGTATACAGGTGGCGCTGAATCTTTGGATGAAACAGTACCGAAGGGATAAGTGATGGGCAAGAGACCGCAACATGGTCCGCGCCGAAAAAGGATGAATCGCCAGGCCAGACTTCAGCATGCGAGAAGCACAAACTGGCTGGCCACATATCGCGGGAAGGACGTGATCAAAGGATACTGCAAATGGTTTGCTGTCGATCCGATTTGCGCCTTGACTGAACTCCGCATGCTGGGATCGAAGATTTCTGAGGAAAAAGAAGCCGAAATAAGAAAAACGTTTGAGGATAAGACTCTTGCCAGGAGACGTCAGAAGGAGGCCGCAGCTCAGAAAGAACAAGAGACACTGTGCATTGACTCCGATGACACATTCGCATTCATCGCAGGCTATACTTCTGGTGGCGCTGTTTATGGGATTGAATGGGAAGATCCTGAACTGAATAGCAAATCTTTGACCTAGTTGATATGTGAAGGGTGAAATATTAGAAGATCATCTCTCCAGAATGGCAGCCAAAATTATTCGGATGGAACCCCTGGATGAGATATTATGAAAAAGAGACTGCGAAAGAAAAAGCGAGTTGGTGAATTTACAGAGTAGGGCCGGCAGGAGATGATCTCCAGAAAATAACATGATGGATTCAATGGATTTTTGGATTCCTTTATTGAGGAATTGATAAATACACATGGGGCGGCAGACGGTGGCCATTATTCGGTAACTAGAGAGAAGAATAGGCCGGAACGGATCAGATGGAAAGAAGCGTTTGAGCTCTGAAGCCCTAGATGTCGGCATGACCGAGTCGAAGAGTGAATGCATGTGTTATGTCCAGCAATGATACTTACCAAAAACTTCAGGCCAGGCTGAATGAAGCCTTGGCCGAATGCGACCGGCTACGTGCTGAAAATCAAAGATTAAGGAAAGCTTTGGGTTCTACCCAGAGTGAAACCGGGCTCAATGAAGTCACTTACAAATACGCATCTGCTCAGCCTCAGCCAGAAGTGAGCTCATCGCCAGTTGCCACAGTTCATTCCAAATCCTCTTCCAAGGAGAAGATAGCGCTTTTTCGCAAACTATTCAGGGGTAGAGAAGATGTGTATCCTAAGCTCTGGGAAAATCGGAATGGCAATTCTGGATATACACCGGCCTGCTCCAATGAATGGAAACGTCCTTTGTGCGGTAAGCCTAAGGTGAAGTGCGCTCAATGTGCGAACAGATCTCTGGTGCCATTGAGTGATCAGGTGATCTATGACCATTTAGCCGGTAAGCAGACCATTGGAGTGTATCCACTTTTAAGAGATGAAACCTGTTGGTTCCTTGCTGCTGATTTTGATAAAAAATTATGGCATGAGGATGCCTCAGTTTTTCGTAATGTCTGTCGTAAAATGGGTGTGCCCACAGCTCTGGAGCGTTCTCGTTCAGGGAATGGTGGGCATGTATGGATCTTTTTCCAAGCCCCAGTTCCTGCGGCCACCGCCCGCAGGTTCGGATACTCCATATTGGCTCAAGCCATCGATCGGATGCGGGATTGTAAGCTGTATTCCTACGACCGTTTTTTCCCCAATCAAGACACTTTGCCCAAGGGAGGTTTCGGCAATCTTATCGCTCTTCCCCTCCAATATAGTCCACGTTCTCAAGGCAACAGCATCTTTTTGGATGGTTCAGACCCAGTTTCAAGGTGAATTAACTTCTTTGCAAAAACAGGCTGCGGAGAGTCTTTTGAAAGAGGATTTTGGTGTGTTGTGTGCAACTACTGCTTTTGGCAAGACGGTTGTAGGGGCTTGGCTTATAGCAAGACGACAAACAAATACCTTGATTTTGGTTCATCGTCGACAGTTAATGGATCAATGGCATGAACGCTTGCAGAATTTCGTGCGCAATATTGTGGTGCTTCAAGGTGGGATGGGGAAGAAGAAGCGTCAAGCTGTCGCTGAAAAGCTGAAAGCCATTCCGGATACTGAGGAACGCTTACTTATTGCCACTGGACGATATATTGGGGAGGGCTTTGATGATGCCCGATTAGATACATTGTTTCTCGTCTCTCCACTTTCTTGGCGAGGAACGCTTCAACAATATGCCGGTCGTCTCCACCGTCTCCACTCCCACAAACACAAGGTCGTTATCTACGACTACGTGGACGAACAAGTATCGCAGTTGGCTCGGATGTTTAGCAAACGCTTGGCTGGATATCGGGCTATGGGATATACGGTGGAAGAGGACGGGGAAGTCAAAGAGTGATCAAGGAGAATGCATGCCACAACTTGCATGATAGGCAAAAGCAAAAGGACATTATGTTGCCAGATTTGACTTTTGGCAAAAGGGGCGAAAATATTTTCCGCCCCTTTTACCCCTACTTTTCCACTGAATAGTATCCCGGTCCGAGGATGACCGTCTTTCCGTTGTCGTCAATAAGACTGAGCGAAGAAACAGGTTTGATTTGACATTATCACAGCATAAATAACAAGCCCGGAGAACTAGCCAATCATGAGCGAATACCAGTATTATGAGTTTCTGGCTATAGAAAGGGAGCTGACCTTTAAAGAGATGTCCGCTTTACGCAACATATCTTCCAGAGCAGAGATCACCCAGGTAAGTCTGACCAATGTATACAATTTTGGTGACTTCAAGGGAAACCCGACTGATTTGGTCCGGCAATATTTCGATGCCCATGTATATATGGCCAACTGGGGAAATGCTGTGTTTATGATCAATTTGCCCTTGGAAGCCATTTCCAAGGAAACAGCAGAAACAATGCAGTCAGCGGATTTTCTGGATTTCAAAGCATTCAAGAATCTCTGGGTGATTACCTGGAGCTTGGATGATGAGCCAGAGGACTTAGACCGTTTTGTCATGGACGATGGAAAAAGCTGGATGAAGCGCCTGGTTCCAATCAGAGAGGAACTGCTGCGCGGAGATTTGCGAAGTCTGTACATTGGCTGGTTGGCAGCAGTGGCCAAGGGAATGATAGATGATGAGGAGATTGAGCCCTTAAGCTTAGAAGGACTGGGGAGCCTGACCCCTGCACAGCAGGCCCTTGCAGAGTTTCTGGAGGTGGATCCAGATCTTACCAGGCCTGGAAAGCAATTCAGATGACAGTGGCCCGTGGTTCTGGATTGGCTTACAAGGAAGCGTGCCAAGCTCTTGTTGATCTATCTGAGGCCTATGCGAACTATCGGGATCCAGAGACTTTTCAGCAGGAGCTCAGTCAGTTCATTGGAGATCACATACGCCGCAAAGCATTTATCAAGCGCCTGATACAAGCCGGTCTTTTGGACCAAGACATGCGAGCAAAGAGACCAGCTGGGAAATAATTGAGAGCAGAAGGGCAGGCTTATATTGAATCGATGTTCAGTGTTCAGCACAACCAGGTGTCTGCATGGTCAATTATTCGCTTACTAAACAAGCACTTGGCCTGGGCGCATGGCTGGGCATCACCGGCCTGGCCGCAGCAGTGGCTGGAGCCGGATCAGTCACCGCCCCAGCCTTTTATGCCCGGCTGGCCCTGCCAGCTTGGGCCCCGCCGGCCTGGGTCTTCGGGCCTGTCTGGACCGCATTGTATGCCCTGATGGGCATCTCTGCTTGGCTGGTCTGGAGAGTGCGAGGCTTTCCAGGGGCCCGTTTCGCTCTGTTGCTCTATATCCTGCAACTGGCCGTGAACGCCATCTGGAGCTGGCTGTTCTTTCATTGGCAGCTCGGCCTCCTGGCCCTGGCCGATATCCTGCTCCTGCTGGTTCTTATCCTGACGACCCTGATCGCCTTTTGGCGCATTCGGTCCCTGGCCGGTTGGCTTCTGCTCCCCTATCTGCTTTGGGTGGGCTTTGCGACAGTCTTGAACCATGCAATCTGGCTGCTCAATCCAGAATTTCTGGGCTGAATGAACCCTGGTCTGTTTACTTTTGGAACTTTCTCTGATGATCAGTAAACCGGTTCATCCTCGACATTTTCCATAGGGAGAGAGTGGACAGGTTGAATTTTCTCCCAAAGACCTGAACAAAACTCGAAAGTTAATTCAGAAAAACGGTCGGGACGGGGAACAGACATATAATGCAAGCTTAACAGAGGATCTGCCAGTACTTCCTGGATCAATGATTGCCAGCATAACTCTGGCGCTGTGCTTTGACAAAAATGTTGCAGGCACGTAAAGGATTTTTTCCGTGCAACTGGGAGCAATTGTCCGCCAAGTTGCACTGCTCTCCATCTCCCAGGCATTCTTGGTTATTGGTCAAAGCATATGGGATACAAAACCAGATGGCCACCACCGGAACCATTGAATCTTGAACCTGAACCCCGGAACCCCCGTAGCCTATGCTTTGGATCGCCCTTGCCCTGCTCACCGCATTTTTCAACGCTTCGGCAGCCACTCTGGCCAAGCACGGCCTCTCCGAGCTGCGGCCCTGGGAAATGGGCATGGTCCCCACGGCCTTTGCCGGGCTTATATGCCTGGCCATTCTCCCCTTCATAGAAATTCCGACCCTGGATGCGGCCTTCTGGTGGGCCTGGGGACTTTCCCTGCCGCTCATGGTCGTCGCCCTGTACTTCCAATACTCGGCGATTCAGCTCTCCCCGCTGTCTCTGACCATGCCCTATTTGTCCTTTACCCCGGCCTTGGTCATCCTCACCGGGTATCTGCTCTTAGGCGAGGTCCTCAACATATGGGGGTTTCTCGGGGTCCTGTTCATAGCAGCTGGCGGATACGTCCTCAACGTGGAGGTGGGCAGCGGCCGCGGCCTGGCTGATCCCATCCGGGCCGTCTTCCGTGAGCCGGGGTCCTGGCGTATGCTGATAACCGCTATCATTTTCAGCATGACCGGGGTCTTCGGCCGCATGGGGGTTCTGCACTCCTCGCCTATGTTCTTCGGGCTGACCATGCTTCCAGCTCTGGGGGGCCTGTTCGTCGCCTCCGGAATTATTTTGCGTCAGGCCAGGCTCTCCAGCCTGTGGAAAAAGCCCAGAGTCGCAGCCCTGGCCGGGACCTGCGTTGCCCTGGAGATCATTTGCCACCACCTGTCCATCGCCTTGGCCAAGTCGGCGTACATGCTGGCGGTCAAACGGTTGAACACACTGATTTCCGTGATCTACGGCGGGCTTGTGTTTCAGGAGAAAAACATGGCCATCCGCCTGAGTGGGACCCTGCTCATGCTCCTGGGTGTGGCCATGATCGGGCTGTTGGGTAAGTGAGATAAAGCGGGAGAAACGGGAGGGCAGAAACGGGGACATTATGCTGCCAGTTGTGTTATGTTGCGAGAATTGAGCATAGGAGGGCTCTTTTACCCACCCAATGTTTTTAACCAGCACCCCGATTACCCCCCACGTGTCCCAGTTGAATGTTTATCCGTAAAATTTCTTCCATTTCACTGGGATCCTCTCACGCCTAGGCGTGAACGTCTTTCTCTTATGGCTCCAGCCATCCGCCCATTATCCCGGCATGTTACAACAGAATGGTTAAATAATTTAACATCTAGTTTCATACGAGTCAAAGGGGTGCCCATGCCCAGGTAAGATGGTGTCAAAAAAAATCCCGGCTACTGGAAAACGTTCCGGAAAAAGCATCCGGAATACACCAGGCAGAAACGTAACCGCCTGCAGCGGACCATGGCGGCCATTTCCAAACAGATTGACAGATGGACCCCATATTTACTGAAAAGAACGATATATCAGGATATTACGGCCTGGCCCAAGGGCATTCAGGAGTGATCGATCTCTTGATCACCGACGTTGTCATGCCGGGAATGAACGGCCGCGACCTGGCCCAGAAAATGCAGATCGATTACCCGAAACTCAGGGTCCTGTTCATGTCTGGCTACACAGCCAATGTCATCGCCCATCGCGGCGTTCTGGACGTGGGCGTGCACTTCATTCAAAAGCCTTTTTCCTACCGGGATCTGGCGGTCAAGGTGCGGGAGGCCTTAACCGGATAAACATTCTGATGCCTGTGTTGTCAATGCCGAAGTCATGGCGTTGATGCCAGCCCGGGTTTATGATAAAGACTTGCACATTGATACAATTGAGGTCCTTGGCCAATCAGGCACGTTATCTAAGACAGATCTTCGCCTCTCCCAAGAGCGTTTCAGGTTAATGACCCATATGTTCTATTGTAAGCTCTGAGAGCTTTCGGTATTCGGATAGCACTCCCTGCCGGAGAAAAACATGACCAGAGACCCAACTTTCGAAGGATTGCAGCAAAAGATTGCTGAGCTGGAAAAGGAATTGGAGCGCTGCAAACCCAATGAGGCAGAACTGGTCAAACGCCAGAAATATCTGGAGTCGGTACTGCACCATGCGCCTGATGCCATTGTGACCCTGGATTCTTCCCACCGGATATTGGAATGGAATCCAGGTGCAGCCAAAATTTTCGGTTATACCAAAGAGGAAGCCATCGGCCGCAACCTGGACCATCTGGTCACCCGGCCGGATGTGATGGATGACGCTCAGGCCAATACCCGCAGCGTTTTGTCCGGCCAACCCCTCCAGCCTGAAGAAACAATCCGCTACACCAAATCCGGGAACCCGGTTCAGGTCATCGCTTCCGGAGCCCCTATCATCATTGACGGCCGTGTGCAGGGGGTGGTGGCCGTGTATACCGATATTTCCGAGCCGAAACGGGTGGCAAAGGCCCTAGAGGAGAGCGAGCGAACCTACCGGGCCATTTTTGAGAATACAGGAACGGCCACCATTATCGTTGAAGAGGACACGACCATTTCTTTGGCCAACAGGGAGTTTGAACGGCTGACCGGGTTCTGCAAGGAAGAGATTCAGGGCCGCAAAAGTTGGAGGGAATTTATAGCCACACAACAGGATTTGGACCGGATGGACCGCTACCATCGTTTGCGAAGGGTCGATCCCCAAGCCGCGCCCAACACCTATGAATGCCTGATCAAGGATAAAACAGGAGAGCCAAAGAATATTTTAATTACCATCGACATGATTCCCGTTACCAAGCAGAGCGTGGCCTCCTTTCTGAATCTCTCTGACTACAAGACGTTACAAGAAGACCTCAAGCAGGAGCGTGATTATCTGAACAACATCCTGGAGAACTCAGCCGATGCTATTGCTATCCTGGACAAACAGGGAACGTTTATAAGATGGAATAAGAGGGCGGCAGAGCTTTTTGGATACACATACGAAGAAATCAAGCAACGAAAGGTGTTTGATTTTCACTCCGATCAGGCCCAAATGGACAAGATGCTTCATCTCCTGCGCCAACAAGGCTATGTTCGGGATTACGAGATATCATTTCAACGCAAGGGCGGACCTGATGTCCCCTGCTCCGTCTCAGTAACGCTCCTCAAGGACTCTTCCAATAGAAACATTGGGAGTGTGAGCATTGTCCGCGATCTCAGTGAATGGAAAGAGACCGAGCAGCAGCTAATTTACTTATGCTACCACGACACCTTGTGCGGGCTGTACAACCGGAACTTCTTCGAAAAGGAAATGAACCGGTTATCCGACGGACGCTATGCCCCGGTGGGCATCATCATCTGCGATCTGGACGGCTTGAAATTTGTAAACGACACCAAGGGACATAAAAGTGGGGACCAGCTCCTGTGCCAGGCGGCCGATATTCTCCGGACCACTTTTCGTTCCAGCGACATCGTGGCCAGGATAGGGGGTGACGAGTTCGCGGTTCTGGTAACCGGGGCCGATCAGGCTACCACCAAAGGGCTGGTCACCCGGCTGAAGGAAAATGTGGACGATTTCAATGCCCATGATCGGCATATCCCTCTGTACATGTCCATCGGGTATGCGGTCAGCCAGAGTCAACCCATAGACATGGAAGGCCTGTTTCGAGAGGCCGACAACCGGATGTATGAGGAGAAAATACGCCAGAAAAGGAGTACGCGCGGGAGCATGACTGCTGATTTAAACCGTGAAAAGTAACTTTTTGCCCTTAGATGCAAGTGCAAAAAGTCCTTTCTCTTGTCCACTTCGGTTTTGATGAATCAAAAAATGAGGGGGCATACTGGATCTCGTCCAGGACAACAACAGGAGGTGGGAACCGGCTCAGGAAGTCCGTTGGACGTGTTTCTGCAGCCTCGGCCTGTACGGCTACATCGAGGCTGACGTACGCATACTCAGGAAAAACCCTTTCCAGAAGGGACGTTTTGCCGACTTGCCGTGGGGGGTCCCACAAGGGCAACAACCGGAAAGGTACTGGCAAGCTCTCTAAGCTCAGATGTGATCTCTCTATGAATCCACATTTTGACATTTTAAAATTATTGTTTTGAAAATATCAAAAATAAACCTTAAAAAGGTCTGTGCTGGGATAGGCTGATCAGTGCAGGGCTGAGTTGGGATGGAGGCTCTCATGGAGCACTTGGGCTGCCGATCCATGGATGACCAGATCGGCCATGGAATCCAGGCGGGTAGCATCCTTGTTCACAATGACCAAGCCGGCCCCGGAGCGCTTGGCCACCACCGGCAGGGAGGCGGCCGGCTGGACCACCAGGGAACTGCCGATGGCCAGAAAGAGATCGCAGCTGTTGGATTGGGCCTCCGCCTCCTGCAGAACATCGGAAGGCAAGGCCTCGCCGAACATGACCACGGACGGTTTGATCAATCCGCCGCAAGACTGGCAGGCCGGGGGAAAGGCGGTTTGCAGCAGATCGTGGATATCAGCCAGACCATAGGTCTGCCTGCAGTGCACACAGGCAAAGGACCTGGTGTTGCCGTGCAGCTCCAGGATATTGTTTGTCCCAGTTTCTGAGTACTCATTGTGCGTTTAACCCTGTTCCTGAAGGTTTGGATGAGATATAAAAAAGACTCATCCCTCATTATCCAAATCCATTTTCACCGTCAATCTGCCCAAGTTAAAGCTTTAGCCCAAGACCGTTTTGATACCTTGGATATTTTTCGTCAGATTTGCCGAAGGCAAAGCTGACTATCAAGATCCGCTGTCTCCTAGAACCCACTCCAGGAATTGGGTGTACACCCGCCAGGTTTCCAGCCCGTATCCTCCAGCCATGAGGCAGGCCTGGGGAACCTTTTGGCTGTGCAGAAAGTTATATATAAGCTGATCCCGGGTCAACAGCTGGCTTAAAGAGAGCCTGAGACCGGCTGTGGAGTGCAATTCATCCAGCTCGTACGGATCGGCTCCAGAGAGGACCAGAGCCAGGTCGGGCCGGGGATATCCTTTGAGCTCTTGCAGCCCGGCTTGCAACCGGTCCAAATAGGTCCCCTCATCTCCACTGGCCACTTCGATGTCTATATCGCTGGCTGTAAATGAGGGATTGAGCTCTCCGCCTTTCATATATTCAGGCTCATCCAGGGGCCAGCCTTCGGCCATGTGCACGCTCATGGTGACGATGCCGGGATCATCTTTGGTTATGGAAGCTGTGCCGTCCCCCTTATGCGCATCCACATCAATGACCCAGGCCGTGGTGATGGCCCCTTCGGACTGGAGCTTGCGCAGGCTGATGACCACGTCGTTGACCAGGCAAAACCCCTTGCCTTGATTTGCGTGGGCATGGTGCATTCCCCCGCCCAAATAAAAGCAAAATCCGGTCTTCAGGGCCAGTCTGCAGCACTGCACAGCGCCTGAAACCTTGGCCAGGGCCCGGTCAAAAACGCCGGACAAGGGGCGGCTGGCCTGATCCGGGTCATAGCGGTTGTAGATTCCATCCGGGCGAACCAGCTCGTAGGTGGTCATCACTTCCAATTCCACCTGGGCTGAAAACAGGCGGTCTACGTACTCAGCTGTGTGGGCCCGGAGAATGTCCTCCCGGGTGATCTCCATCGACCCGGTGGGGACCATAAGCTCATCCGCCCTGGCACCCACCACCGGATGGGTTCGCAGTTCCTGCAGGGTCCTTGTGGCCTTGCTGTGATGGACCGGGATGAGAATACCGAAATGGCGCAGGCTCACCGTGTCCTGTTCATCGTACAAAATCACGCACACACTCTCCTCAAGTATTCCAAGATGTTATTGCGAGCCAGGTAACTTCTCAATATGTCCTGGCAGAGCTCATTGCAAAAGAGGTTCTTCATTCGAAGACTCGTTCAGAATGACAACAAAGACAAAATAGATTATATATGTTGCATTATCCCAGGGCGTTGCCCTGGGCTAGTTTCCCCTGTAGGGTGCAAAGACCCTCAAAGGTGCCTCTGGCTCGGACATCTTCTGGCCCCAAGGGTGATACACCCGGGGCACCGAAAATTGCCCTGTAAGGGCACAAAATCTTATAATTCGATTTTAAAGTGGGTCAATTATAGATGAAAGATCAATCATTCATATTGCCACCTCGCGGGATAGGATTTTGGGGCCAGGGTACCAGAATACTTACGTACCCGCGGCTTGGCAGGTTAGCAGGTGCAGAACTTGACCTGAAGCCCTGAGCGGGTGATGCTTGACAAGCCAACAGTTGAATCAGCGTTGAACCATTAGCTTAAGGGACTGCCTGTGCATTGTATCAAATTCAAGACTCTATACACTGGAACCGAGGTCGTCCAGGACACCTATCTGGTTTTCGACCAGGGAGTAGTTGTGGAGACAGCACAAGAGCTGAAGGGAGAGTTCCTGGGGGAGCATGAGGTAGTCACCCCGGCTTTTATTGATCCACACAGCCACATCAGCCTGGTCAGGGGAGGTGAGCCGGAGACCGAAGCCGAGGCCAACGACCGGCAGGATTCCCTGCTCATCGCGGCCGATGCCCAGGATTCATTGCAGATGTAGGTATCTTCGAAGACCGAATAGACCGCTTACCAGGCCAACTTCTGGTACACAAAAAGGAGGAAGAGTATGTTTTTGGAGCTTTTGCAGAAAAGAAGAAGTATTCGAGCCTATACCGACAAACCCGTTGAGCAGGAAAAGATTGATCAGCTCATAGAAGCCGCTCTGCGTACACCAACTTCCAGGGGGTTGATGCCCTGGGAATTCATTGTGGTGACAGATGAAAATCTCATCCAGAATTTGTCCAAGGCCAAACCGCATGGAGCGGGGTTTGTGAAGAAGGCCAAACTGGTCTTTGTAGTCTGCGCCGATCCTTCGATCTCGGATGTCTGGATCGAGGATGCGGCCATTGCCACCTTCTCCATCCATCTTATGGCTGAATCGCTGGGTCTGGGGAGTTGTTGGGTGCAGATCAGGGAACGGATGTACGACGATAAACAGACAGCTGAAGCCTACCTGGCCGATTTGTTAGGAATTCCAAAGCAGCTGAAGGTGCTCTCAATGGTCAGCATCGGCTATCCTGCCGAGGAAAAACCTTCTCATAGCCGGGATCAGCTCCCGTTTGCCAAGGTGAGCCGGAACCCATACTAGCCCTCGGGGTCAGGTCTTGATTTTTGAATACACCAGGTGTATGGATAGATTATGATTAGACCTCTGCTAATCGAGTATCCCGGAGCCGTTTACCATGTGATGGCTCGGGGGAACGCCCAGAGCCCAATATTCTCCGATGACGTCGATCGGAACGCGTTTCTAAATGTCCTCGGTAGGGTGGTCTCTGATCTCAATTGGCTCTGCCACGCCTATTGTCTTATGACCAACCATTACCATCTGCTCATCGAAACATCCGAAAAGAACCTGTCGAAATTCCGAGGCAGTAGCGTTACGCGGACCGGCCGCCTCTGTCTGAGCTCCTGCCAGCTTGCTTCCCTTCAAAGTCAGCCAGAAAAGAGGTCATCGTTCGAGCCTATCGAGACCATGGATTTCCTAAACGGCTATCGCAGAAGAGACGGGTCTGCATTACTCCACGGTGAGCAGGATTATAAGCCGAGCTTGGCCGTTTTCAAAAGACAAGTCCTGACCCCACATCTGCAGTAGTTTACCAAAGAGACCTTGCGGAGACTCAGAAACGAGGTCCTGACAACACAAGTTACTTAGAGTAAGGTCTCTCCAGAAAGACCGAGCATACCAATAGCCGGAGTGGATGCGCAATACATCATGTGAGCCCAGCAATTGTGTGTCGGCAACGTCTCCTTGGCTCGAATAGAAACGATTATGTTACTGAATTTGACAGTTCTGTTATGTAATGATCATAAAATGCTAGATGGGTCCGATATGACCAGGGAAAACGGACTTTGAACCGGCCATATATCCTTGACCTGTTGTCCGTATTTTCTTACTTTATGGGCTTCAAGACTGGACATCAAACCGGACATAGGATTCTGTTTATGACGGATGGTATGAGCACCCTGGAATTCTCTATTAGGCCTGCCTTGCCGGCCCGGCGGGTAGGGGAGCTTAAGGATCTGGCCCAGGAGGTGGCCGTTGCCTCAGCGTCCCTGGAAGGGCAGATTGCGGACAGCACAGCCAGGGCTCTCGGCGATTGTCTCAGGTATCTGAACAGCTACTACTCCAATCTTATAGAAGGGCATAAGACTTCTATTCTGGAGATCGATGACGCGCTGAACAAAAAGTTTTCTCCAGACCAGGAGAAACGCTACGCTCAGGAGCTTTGTGCCGCCCATGTTCTGGCTGAGAAAGAGCTGATGGAGCAGATGTTGTTCGATCCACCGGACAATGTGTGTAGTCTTTCCTTTGTGTGCAGGATCCATCGGACCTTTTACGAAAACCTACCGCAAAAGCACCGATACACCCACAACCAGGGCGGATTTACAGCCTATGATGTGCATTCGGGGCAATTGCGTGACGGAAATGTCTCCCTGGATGACGGTTACACTGTCCATGGTCCGGACGCAAGTATCTTACCCCAAAAGTTCCGGGAGTTCGAAGAAGCCTTCAATCAGAGCAACTTTCACGGCGACGAGCGGCTCATGGCTGCCGCCGCAGCTCATCACCGTCTCACCTGGCTCCATCCTTTTCGGGACGGGAATGGGCGGGTCTCCAGGCTTTTTTCGGGTCTGTATCTGGCCTGTATCGGTGTGAATCGGAGCAACCTCTGGTCCCTTTCCCGGGGGTTCTCCCGAGACAAGCAGTGGTACATGGTCAATCTTCGCTCCGCCGATTCACCAAACGTCGATTGTACAGGTTTCGATCAGGACTTTTTCGCCGACTACTGCATGTTTTTCCTGGAGACCTGTCTGGACCAAATCCGGTTCATGGACCGGATCCTCAGCTTAAAGAGAATAGATGCCCGGATAGACGGCTACATGCGGGACAGAGCCAAGGAACGAGGGGCCCAAAACCCGCTCGATGCACGAGCGGGAAAACTTTTTAAGGCCCTGTTCATGCAGGGGGAGATACAAAGGGGTAAGGCCAGAGATGTGATGGGCATGGAGGCCAAGTCTGAGCGCCAAGCCAGAAGGATCGTGAGCCAGATGGTCAAAGAAGGTCTGGTTCAGTCCGACAGTCACAAGGCTCCTCTGCGCATCGCCTTTCCAACCCATGTTCTCCGCTTCTATTTCCCGGACCTGTTTGACCCCTCGGTTCTAGGGAAGCTGGAGCGGCATACGGACTGAGCTTCATTTTTCCTAAGAATCAGCCGGCAACTCGATTGAGGGTGATTCCGGATTCTGCGGCCCGAATGGTCGCGTTGATTTAATCGCCGCGCTCTTTGCGGCTCTGCATTTATTGCTTAAAGGTAAAGAATTACATGGAAGCACCATCAAGAGCCAGGCTGGAGCCTGGCGCTCCCGGAAGTCCAAGCCAGCGACCCGGATTACGTCTTGTTTCATGCGAGGTTTCAGGTGCAGGAAAATCAAAGCATTATGTGATGACTTTCTTTCTGGCTGAAACTTGAAACCTCGTGTGAACTAGAACCGGAGGCAAGGCTGACCACTATCGAGTGCTAAAGGAGATGATTATGTACCTGACCAGATTGAAAAACATGGATCCGTGGGAATGGCCGGAAGATGCAGGTGGGATATTTCTTCAGACCCTACTGGACCCAAAAGGGAGTCTGGAGGATCGCATGCTGGCTGCCGAGCTGGGAGGAGATCCGGTGGTCATGAATGATGAGCTGGCCCATGCTTTACTTCAGGTGGCCATGAATGCGGATGAACCGGAAGAATTGCGGCGGCAGGCCATCGTTTCCCTCGGGCCGGCCTTGGAGTTGGCCGATATGGAAGAAATTGATTGTTTTGATGACTCACCCATATCCCAGCACGTATTTCAGGCCGTTCAAGAGAACCTGTATTCCCTTTTTCACGATCCAAATACACCCAAAAATATCCGCAGGAGTGCCCTGGAGGTTTCGGTTCGGGCTGAATCCGATTGGCACCATGAGGCCATTGAGCAGGCCTATTCCAGTAATGATGCCGAGTGGAAGCTGAGTGCTGTGTTTTGCATGATCTATGTTCAGGGTTTTGAGGAGGAAATCCTGGAATCTCTGAAAAGTCCGGAGGAAATGATCCATTACCATGCTGTTAAGGCCGTGGGAAACTGGGAGCTGGAGGAAGCCTGGGAACACATTTCCGCTCTGGCACTCTCCCCGCAGACAGAGAAAGAGCTACGTCTGACGGCTATTGATGCCTTGGGGACCATACAGCCTGAAAAGTCGCAGCCGATCTTAGAAAGACTGACCAGAGATGAAGATGAAGATATTTCCGGGGTGGCATTCGAAGCCCTGGGTATGGCCGAAGGGAAGTTGTATTACGGTATTATGGGAGACGAGGACGATGACGATCTGGAAGATGACGAGGATGACCGGGAATATTGAACGTTTCATCTGTGTACGGAGATTTGTATGTCTAGACAAAAGAGCTCGGAAGTTATGAAACGTAAATTCATTCAGTCTGATACGCAAAATTTTGGTCAACAAAGGATGGAATGTGCATATATTGGAACATAGGGCCTTGAGAGGACCCAACTATTACAGTCGATACTTAATAATGTTTATGCGCCTGGATATCGGCGATCTTGAGGAAAGACCGAGTGACCAGGTCCCCGGCTTAGCTAAACGGCTGCAGAAACTTCTGCCCGGAATATTTGAGCACCGCTGCTCAGTGGGTGAACGGGGTGGATTTTTGCAACGGGTGCAGCGCGGTACCTATGCCGCTCACATGGTTGAACATGTGGCCATAGAGCTGCAGAACATGCTCGGTTTTTCAGTGGGTTACGGCAAGGCAGTGGACACCAATGACCGCGGTATATACGTGGTCCTGTACCGCTACCGCGACGAGGCCTGCGGTTTGGCTGCAGGATGTGAGGCGGTTCAGATTGTGGAGAATCTCTATCGGGGCGGCGATGCAGATATCAGCTCGGTTATCGCCCGCCTTAAGGAGGTTCGGGACGCGAACATGCTCGGACCGTCCACCGCCTCCATTGTAAAAGCCGCTCTGGCCCGTGACATCCCGTATTATCGACTGTCTGAAAACACCAGCTACATCCAGCTCGGCCAGGGAGTGCATCAACAGCGGTTTCAGACCACAGTAACCTGGAAGACCGGGATCATTGGGCACACAATTGCCGACGACAAGGATTGGACCAAGCAAATCCTCAGCGACGCCGGCATTCCTGTCCCCCAGGGGTGGGTCTGTTATACCTTTCAGGAGGCGGTGCAGGCTGCGGAGGCAGTGGGTTATCCGGTGGTGACCAAACCGCTCAGCGGGAATCACGGACGCGGGATTACCACCAATATCAAAAATGAGGCCGAGCTGCGCCAGGGCTTCGAGGCCGCCCTACTCCGTCACGATTCTGTGGTGGTGGAGACATATATTAAGGGCGAGGACCACCGTCTGCTGGTCATTGACGGCAAGCTGGTGGCCGCAGCCCGGCGACGTCCGGCCCATGTCCAGGGCGACGGCCGGTCTACACTCAAGGAGCTGATCGACAGGGAAAACGAGGATCCGCGCCGGGGAGTGGGGCATGAGAACCTGCTGACCCAGATCCACATCGACGATCAGACCGAGAGGCTGGTGGAGCAGGCCGGACTGACTTTTGACAGCGTGATCCCTGAGGGAGAGGTCGTATGGCTGAAAACCACGGCCAATATCTCCACCGGCGGGACGGCCACTGATTTGACCGATGACGTACATCCGGAGGTCAAATACGCGGCCGAGCGCATGGGCCGGCTGATAGGGCTGGACATCATTGGTATCGATCTGTTGGCCGAGACCCTGGCCAAGCCTTTGGAGCAGCAGTCCGCCGGGGTGGTCGAGGTCAATGCCGGGCCTGGCTTCCGCATGCACCTGTCGCCCACGCACGGCAAGGAGCGTCCGGTGGGTGAGGCAGTGGTGGACATGCTCTTTCCAGATGGAAGCGACGGCCGGATCCCGATTACGGCCATTACCGGAACCAACGGCAAGACCACGACCACCCGATTGACCGCGCACATGCTGCGTCAAGCCGGGCGGCAGGTGGGCATGGCCTGTACCGGGACCATCGAGATCGACAATCACATCATCATGCGCGGCGATTACAGCGGCCCTATGGCGGCCCAGACCGTGCTCAAGGAGCCGACGGTGGATCATGCAGTGCTGGAGGTGGCCAGGGGCGGCATAATGCGTCGGGGACTCGGCTTCGACGCCTGCGACGTGGGCGTGCTGCTAAACATTGCCAGCGACCATCTGGGAGAACGGGATATTCATACCCTGGACGAACTGGCCCGCTGCAAGACAGTGGTTGTGGATGCAGTGAAACCCGAGGGTTTCTGCGTTCTCAATGCCGACGACGAGCGGGTAATGGATCAGGGCACGTACTGGTCCCGGGGGCGGATCATCTATTTTACAATGGAACCGGACAAGACCGCCTTGAATGAGCATGTGGCTGCGCACGGAATTGTGTTCACTGTCAAAGACGGGTGGATCGTCATGCGCCAGGGCCAGGTGGAGGCCCAGGTGATCGAAGTGAACGACGTCCCCATCGCCTTTGAGGGGCATGCTCCTTTCAATGTACAAAACGCAATGGCGGCTGCGGCCGTAGGGCATGCCCACGGGTTGAGCCTCGGAGACATCCGCATGGGCCTGGCTACCTTCCATCCCACACCGGGCCAGCTGCCGGGGCGAACCAACCTGATAGAAGCCGACGGCATTCGCTGTCTGATAGACTATGGACACAACGTACCGGCCTTGAAAGCCCTTGAACCCCTGGTACGCGGACTGGGAACGCAGCGGCGTGTCGGGGTGGCCAGCGCACCCGGCAATCGAAGGGACGAGGACCTGATGGGCCTGGGGGAACAGCTTGGAAGCATGCTGGATGCACTTTTTATCTGCGAATCAGACCCGCGCGGACGCCAGCCGGGCCAAGCGGCGGAGTTGATCCGCCGCGGAGCGATTCAGGCCGAAGCTGCCTGTCAGGCTGAGGTGATCATGGATGAGTACGAGGCAGTTGGATTGGCAATGGACCAGGCCTGCGAGGGAGATCTGCTTTTGTTGCTCATAGACGACATCCAGGGAACTATCCAGCGACTCAAGGGACGCAGCTTCCGCACCGTGGCCCCAATAACTGCGTAATCTTGCCCCCGGGCGGGATCTGACCGCCTGGCATATGACACGATTTCATGCGCATGTCCCGTATACAAGACCTGAGCGCATCATACACGCCCCTGTCCAGCATTTGCCGGAGGAGAAAGGAATATGAAGAAAAATGTTTTTGTTATTGGTCTGAACGATCTGAATGCACAGCGGTTGAAGCGGTTGCGCGGAGTGGAGGATGTCGAGTTCCACGGCCTGCTCGACCCGGCAATCGTCTATGAGACCGAAAGCTTCAATATCCCGGCCATGCTGGAGGTTGCGGAGCGCCAGCTTGCGGAATTCAACGGAACAGTGGATGCCATCGTCGGATACATGGATTTTCCGGTATCCACCATGCTGCCTCTGCTGTGCACAAAGTTCGGCACACGTTCGACTTCGTTGGAGAGCCTTCTCAAATGTGAGCACAAATACTGGAGTCGGGTGACCCAAGCCGAGGTGATCCCGGAGCATATCCCGACCTTTACGGCATTCGATCCATTTGATGACCAGGCCCTGGCTAAGATCGGGCAGGCCCATCTGGCCTTTCCGTTTTTCGTCAAGCCTATCAAGTCCTCAGGCTCGCGTCTCGGGTTTCGGATCGATAACCCGGAAGATTTTGACTACGCCATGAAAAGGTTTCGGGCTGAGATTGATTCCATCTCCGAACCGTTCAATTTCGTCCTGAACCAGATTGATCTGCCGGAGGATATTCGGGCTGTGAATGGCGGTTTCTGCATGGCCGAGCAGGTCATAGGCGGACGGCAATGTACCCTTGAGGGTTACGTGTACCAAGGAGAGGTGGTGCCATACGGGGTAGTGGATTCTGTGCGCTACCCCCAGGTTTTGAGCTTCTTTTATTATCTGTATCCCTCGAGGTTGCCCGGGCATATACAGGACAAAATGGGGGCTCTGGCCAAAACCATCATGAACCACGTCGGCTATGACAATTGCGGTTTCAATATCGAGTTTTTTTGGGACGAAGTGCAGGATCGCATTTGGCTTTTGGAGATCAACACCCGGATAGCGCAGAGCCACTGCGATGCCTTTGAGAAGGTGGACGGGGTGAGCCATCAGCAGGTGACAGTGGATTTGGCTCTTGGGCGGCGTCCGGATATGCCGCAGGGCCAAGGCGGGTATGGAGTGGCGGCTGAGTTCTTTTACCGGGTATTCTTCAAGGACGCCAAGGTTGCCCGGGCCCCAACCCCGGAGGAGGTTGAGTCTGCCGCAGCCAAGGTTCCGGGCACGACCATTATCCCGCAGGTCAGGGAGGGCATGCGCCTATCCGAACTGCCTGAGCAGGATTCCTACAGTTACGCGGTGGCCTGCATCTGGATGGGGGCAAACAAACAATCGTCGCTGCTTTGGAATTACGAGCGGGTGCTTAAGGGCCTTGAATTTGAGTTCGTGGATATTGATGAGTAGATGCGAATCGGTTGCTGACAATTCAGAATGTGTTGAGCTCCTGGAATTGTAAGCTGACGTCTTCGACCCGGACAAAAAACCGGACATATGATTGTGAATACCAAAGGGATGGAAAAATTCCTCAGAGGAATTAGCAAAGCCGTTGAGAGTGGCGTTGAGAGATTCGAAAAACACCGAGATGCGGTTGAGTTGTCCTTCAAAAAAACAAACACACTTTAATTAAGTAAGTCAGTCTTTCTTCAGCCCAGAATTCCCAGAAATCCAGCCCGCGTCCAGTACTCCCCAGTAGCCGATAAGAATGGCCTCCGCGCAGTCGTGATTAAGCCGTGTTTTGGGCCGGGGCGCTTGGGAGGCCTGGATGATGTGCAGAGCCAAATCCATGGCTGATTCCTTGGCCTTGATTCCACTGGTTGCCTGCCTGGGAAGGAGGAGGTCATCCCGCCAGGTTTGGGCAGTGATTTGCTTAAAGACGATATTTCGCCTTTCGGCCTCTTTGGCCCAGATCCAGGCCAGGTTCCCTCCTCCTTCCAGAACGATTCTTTCCAGGTCCGAAATGGACTTCAGCACATTGAAAACCCCGGATTTGAGCCTGCTCCTGGATCCGAAATTGCTGGACCTGTACCAGAGCAGACCGTCCTGGACATCGTACAGGGCAAGACCTGTTTTCAGCCCCAGATCAATTCCAAGAAGAGAGGACATAAGAAATATGGCGGCACTATCGACTGTTTTTAAAAGAATCAAATCTTATCGTGATATTATATTTGCCAGTTTTGTCTTGAGTCAATTCTTTACCAGGTCAACAATAGGGTGTTCGGCTTTTCCAGGAGCCGGGGACAAGGATGGAGGAGACTGGTGATATTGGCCTCCATCTCTTCGAGTGTCCGGCTAGCGCGCAGCTTGGGCCGCAGGGTGTGGCCGAAGGCGAATTTGGCACAGAAAAAGGTCATAAATCTCTGGTACAGGCCAGGGGCGATGTGTCTGGGATACCAGCAAAGGAAGGGTCACCGGACCAGCCGCTCCGGTATTTGATCAGAACCGGGCAGGTGACTTCCTTGCGTACTGCGGAGACAATCCGGCCGCCCGGTCCGGGTCCTTGAGCAGCGGCCGGCTCCTGGCGGCAAATGCGGGACACGGCACAGCCCATATTGATGTCACCCCGAAGAAGCTGCGTTCTTCGATTACCTTAGCGGCTGCGGCCAGATCTGCGGATCATGCCCATACCTGGCGACCAGGTGCTTCAGCTCCTCTTCAGCCCAGAGAAATACCCGGTTTTCCCTTTGACCATGGGCAATGGCCTTGGCCGAGCACATCTCGGTGTAGGTCAGGCCGTATCCGCCGAATTGGCCCAGAACCTGTCTGAAGGCGACATGGGTGATGCCGGCCATAGGGGCCAGAATCGCCCGGTTGGAGACCTTACGTGAGCCAAGCTGCAGGGGCTGGGTGAGACGGTCTTGGAGTCCATTTGAAGTGAGCATAAGAGATTTAAAAGGCATGCATGGCCGTCTTTCGGCGCAGCGTCTTGCTATCCATTTGATTGAGCAAGAGCTCCGCCTCAATGAAGCACTCGTCCTTTGAGGGGTAGCTGGAGAGCTGGTCAAAGCAGGCCTCTTTGAGGCGGAGCATCTCCCGGTGATCAAGTTCCAGAGAACGTACAGCCCGGACCACGGCATCGGCAGAGGATACAAGGTAGAGGTGAACGCCTAAGTTCTTGGGATCACCTTCAAAAAACAGACGTCTTACTTCAGTGGATTCCAGAAAAATATTCAAGTACACGTCAAGGGTCCAGGAGGATCCCAGGTTGAGCAGAAAAACCGGAATACTCTTTTCGATATACACTCCGTAGGCGGCCTTGCCCCTGGTCCAGTCCTTGATCGCTTTGGGTTTCAGATCGGAAGCAAAAGTGATGAGGTCAAAGCTTCCCTGGTCAAAGATGGGCATATGTCCTTCAGCCGGAGGAGTGATACCCAGGCTGTCACCGACTGAATATTTGGGGGTTTGCAAAGATACATCTGTCATAAGACGATCCAGAAGACTTCGTGCTGTTTTTGGTCCAATGGGTAACAAAATAACATGAGCTTACCACACAACGACCCTGATGCCAATATACTTGGACCAAGGCCCTAAACCGTTCTGTCTCTGCACCTCGTTTCTTCGGGATAAGCCAGTATTCTTTTACGGCCAGGGGAACAGTAAGCAGTGTAGCATAACTGACAAGCTGCTGGCGTTACTGTTCCTGCGGCAGCTGAGCGGATGATCCATCCGCCAGGAGCATCAGGAGGAAAGGGAATCCCCATCCTGAGGGATCAACAGCCTTGATCTGTCGATAGAGTTTTGATCCGCCTCATGCCGCAGCATTTCCCTGGTCACCCGGCAGTGATCCAGGGCCTCCATATGCACCGCCACCAGGACAGCTTTCGGCGCTGCCTCGGCAACGGCCAGTGTCTGCCCACAGTCCATGATAATGGGGTCTTGCCCCGGAAAAGCCGCACCGCAGGAATGGGTGACAATAATGTCCGGACTGAACTCGTGGATGTTTCGCTGCACCGGCTCGCACCAGACACTGTCTCCCACCCAATAGACAGTCGGCTGCCCGGCAGCCTGGAAGATGAATCCGGACACATCGCCCATCATCTGCTGCATTCTGCCTGTGCCGTGCCTGCCTTCCACCCGGGTGATGGTCACTCCCTCCCAGTCGTACACATGATGTACAGGACGTACATCTTGGAAACCATCTGCGGCCAATCTGTCCGCTTCGCCCGGCTGGCAGAATACTGGCATATCCCGCGACAGAAGAGAGGCCGCTCCTTGATCGTAGTGATCCGGATGATCGTGGCTGACAATCACCCCGTCCAGATCTTTAAGGATCTGCTGGGGATTCATGGGCAGCTCAACCGTTGGATTCTTAGCAGCCCCGGCGAAAGAGCCCATCTTGCCTTTGGCTGAGAGCATGGGATCTGTGAGCAGTCTCTTGTCCGCATATGTGATCTTCATGGTCGCATTTCGGATCAACTGCAGCTGCATACGTTTGCTCCTGTTTTCGTTTCTTCGGATTGAACATGTTTTCAGACGGGGTACAAAAAAAGGGTTACGGAATGCACCGTAACCCTTTGCAATCTGGCGGAGAGGGAGGGATTTGAACCCTCGAAGGGGTGTTAGCCCCTTACGCGCTTAGCAGGCGCGCGCCTTCAGCCAGCTCGGCCACCTCTCCGAATGTACAAAATGAAATTGGCGTCCCCAGGGGGATTTGAACCCCCGTTACCGGCGTGAGAGGCCGGCGTCCTGGGCCAGCTAGACGATGGGGACGCGTGGTGGGTCGTGCAGGATTCGAACCTGCGACTCTCGGCTTAAAAGGCCGATACTCTACCGGCTGAGTTAACGACCCCCGTTGACAAAGTAAGAAGCCTAAAGGAATCGGGTTTGCCTGTCAAGGCGAAATCGGACCCTGAAACCTGAACACTTCTGGCAACTGATATCTGAGAACAAAACTATCGTGAGGATCAGGTTCAGGTTTCCTCCTGGGAAATAAACGTCCGCCCGCCCATGTACGGCACCAGGGCCTGGGGCAGGCGAAGACTTCCGTCTGCCTGCTGGCAGTTCTCGATAATGGCCACCAAAGTCCGGCCCACGGCCAGGCCGGAACCGTTTAAGGTATGCACGAAATCCTTCTTTTTCCCTTTTAAAGCCTGAAAACGGATGTTGGCCCGTCTGGCCTGGAAATCTAAGAAATTGGAGCAGGAGGATATCTCCCGGTAGGCCTCCTGTCCCGGCAACCAGACCTCGATGTCGTAGGTCTTGGCCGCGGAGAATCCCAGATCTCCGGTGCACAGGGTGACCACCCGGTAGGGCAGCTCCAGGCGCTGCAAGATGACTTCGGCATGGCCCAGGAGGAGCTCCAGCTGGTCATAGGAAGTCTCCGGGTGAGCAAAGCGGACCAGCTCCACCTTGTTGAACTGATGCTGGCGGATGAGTCCCTTGGTGTCCTTGCCGTAGGAGCCGGCCTCGGAACGAAAGCAGGGGGTAAAAGCTGTGTAGCCTAAGGGGAGTTGCTTTTCGGTCAGGACCTCATCCCGGTGGATATTGGTCACCGGCACTTCGGCTGTGGGAATAAGGTAGTAAGGCCAGTCTTCAAGCTTGAACAGGTCTTCCTTGAATTTGGGCAGTTGTCCGGTGCCCTGCATGCTTTGTTCATTCACGATGAACGGGGGCAAAACTTCTAGGTAGCCGTGTTCACCGGTCTGGATATCCAGCATGAAGCTGATCAGGGCCCGTTCCAGGCGGGCGGCCCAGCCCCAGGCCAGGGCGAAACGGCTGCCGGTGATCTTGGCCGCGCGCTCGAAATCCAGACCCCCAAGCTGTGGCCCCAGGTCCCAGTGGGCCTTGGGCGGAAAATCAAAGGCCGGGGGGGTGCCCCAGGTTTTGACTTCCAGGTTGTCTTCGTCCGTTGCCCCTACGGGCACATCCGGATGGGGGATGTTGGGGATGGACAGGCGCAAGGCGTCCATGTCCTGTTCAATCTCTTTGCGCTGAACGTCCAGGTCCTTGATCCGTTCGGCTACCACGGATAGCCGGGAAATATGGGAACTGGCGTCCTGACCCGCCTTTTTCAGCTCAGCCACCTCTGCTGAGGCTTGGTTGCGCTCATGACGCAGATCTTCCACCTGCTGAACGATGTCTTTCCGCTTGACATCCAGGGTCAGGAAGTGATCGAAATCCAGGTCCATTCCCCGGGCCTTCAAGGCCTCGCGGATCACGTCGGGCTGTCTTTGCATGAATTTGAGATCGAGCATGAACGGGTCCTTGGCTCAGGTTAAAAATTTTGCGCTTTGCTGGGGCAAAGCGCAAAATTTTTTGTTTCCTGCCAGCTAGTGCACTTTAGTGCTGGGTGGTACATGAAGTACTGGCACTTGTGGTATCACCCGGCCGGAAAAAAGAAGGGCGTAAGATGCGATATCCTACGCCCTTCAGGGAAGCCAGGCACCCAGAAGCAACTGTTACCGCTGCTCCCTCTCGGGCCTGACGGGGTTGGCAGCGCTCCTGCCGCCCGGCTTCCCTCATTTCCCGATAGGCATTGGGAACAGAAATGGCGGAGAGGGAGGGATTCGAACCCTCGGTGCCGCTATAAACGGCACACACGATTTCCAATCGTGCTCCTTCGGCCAACTCGGACACCTCTCCGTGCAAAAAGTGGTATATAAATGAAAATGCTTGTGTTGACAACCCCTGGGCTGGAGGGGGCCAGGGTAGATTTGTGCTCATCAAAAAACACAAAAATTTTATAAAATTACCCCTAAATCCTGGACAAGCGTTCAAAAGCTTGCTACAAGGGGCTCGCCATGCACATAAAGAGCCCCTTTTCATATTTGCCAAGCATAACGCTGCAACCAGTCGAAAGAGACCAGAAAGACCGGTTCAAGTCTTTGATGGCCAAGCATCACTATCTTGGAGCCTCACCCAAAATTAGTGAAACCCTCTGGTATGTCGCCACACACTCTGATCAGTGGGTTGCTCTGCTTACATTCTCGGCTGCCGCTTTGAAGTGTGCGGCCAGGGACCAGTGGATTGGATGGGAATATCGGCATCGGTTTGACCGATTGAAGTTGCTGGCAAACAACTCTCGTTTTCTTATCCTGCCGGGCTGGAACCTGCCAAACCTGGGCTCTCGTATCCTATCACTTTGTGCAAAGCGCATCTCTTTTGATTGGCAACAACATTTCGGCCATCCACTGTTGCTCCTGGAAACCTTTGTCGATCCAAAACGTTACACAGGCACCGTTTATCGCGCCTCCAACTGGATAGAGTTGGGGCTGACCAAAGGCTTTAAAAGAATCGGCCAAGGATACAGTGCCAAACCTTCATCCCCTAAGCTCATCTTTGTCTTGCCACTTCAAGCCAACTCCAGAAAACTTTTGTCTTGTGCCATTCTCAAGCCAACCTATCAAAAAGGAGAGACCAAAATGACTATGAATGCTGAACAGATGCGCTCGCTTCCGGAATACTTCACAACTGTAATCGATCCTCGCAGGGCACACGGATGTCGTCATCGAATATCTACAGTTCTGGCCATTGCATCAGCCGCCACCCTGTGCGGAATGAAAGGCTACAAGGCCATCTATGGCTGGGCTAATAACCTGGGGCAAAAGGCCAGGCAACGATTTCGGTGTCGCAAAGAAAAAGGAAAATATGTCATCCCCAGCCAGTTCGTTATACGTGATGTTCTGGTCCGGGTGGATCCAATCGAAGTAGATCAGGCCCTGCAACGCTGGAATGAAGACCAAGGCCTGACAGACACTTGCCTGGCTTTTGATGGCAAAACAATGAAAAACGCCATTGATGAAAATGGGCGGCAAACACATATTGCCAGTGTTGTTGGCCATGAATCCAAGGCCACCTACACCCAAAAAAAGTAGGTACTCTACCTGTAGACGAAAATAGCGAAGAAACAAAGCAAACAAACGAAATCGGGATGTTTATCCCAATCCTGGACCAAATAGAAATCTCTGGAAAAACTATCACCGCCGATGCTCTTCTTACTCAGAAAAAACTGGCCGAATACATCGTGGGGCGCGGCGCAGACTACCTTTTTACCGCCAAACAAAACCAGTCCACTCTCTACGCCGATATCAAGAGATCCTTCGTAAACCGGAAAGAACCTGACTGTTGTGTCCAAGACCCACCAGCCCATGGTCGAATAGACACTCGCTCCGTCTGGGTCACTTCTGAGTTAAATAAGTACCTTAAATTTCCCCATGTTGGCCAGGCTTTTTGCATACATAAAAAAACTGTGTATCAAAAAAGCGGGAAAATTGAGGAGAACACTTTCTATGGTATAACCAGCCATAGTCCGGAGAAAGCTGATCCTGCTAGAATACTACAAATTCATCGTGGACAATGGACTATTGAAAACAGCAAACACTATATCCTTGATTGGACTTATGACGAAGATAGAACTAGGATTAGAACCGGCAATGGTCCAGCAAATACCAATCGCTTAAGAGGTTTCGCCATAGGGTTACTTAAATCCAGAGAAGTCAAAGATATCGCTCAGAAAGTGCGAGACCTGCACCAAAGAGTCAGGCTCGTCTTTGATTATCTAAAAATGACCAAAAATTCTCGAAAAACTACCACAACATAAAGGAGAACAAATTTGCCGTGTGGAGGGGGCAGGGCTTTTGGGTTCTGCTTTCCATTTTCAACAATTTCAGCTAATTTGCTCTTTATCTGGTAAATTCTTAATTGCAAGCCCGTATGTATAGATTCAAAGTGTTCAGGTGTTAGCTTTGCCTCTGGCGGCAGTTTATCTGTTATCAGTTATTTGTTATCAGCAAGAAGCCGCCAGTTTGATCAAGGGTGAAACTGACCAAGAGGGCTGGCCCTCGGAGAGGACCGCCCTACTGGAGGAGTTGCAGTAGCCACCCTTGCCTTCAAAGGCAGATCCGTATTGAGATAATAAAGAGGAGTCAGGGCTTTCGGCCTACGGAAGCACCACCAGGCCGTCCGGCACTCACTTGCAGTTTGAACGTCACAGCAAAGAATAAAAGCCCGGTATACAAGTGAGTGCCGGACAGGCCTTCTTCAGGTTAAAACCTTGTTTCATACGAGGTTTCAGCATAACAGCTGGAGATTCCCAATGTTCATTGATTTACTTTTCTGATTCCTGAACAATTTTTGGCAATTGGTTCTATTTCATTTATATGTTTGAAGAATCATTATCCCAACCACCACTGCCCCTCCTTGCCAAGGAGGGGCAGTTAAGAATATGAAGTTTACATGTGCATTTTTTGCGAAATCTCTGAGTTGACATTGCCGTTATTCACATATTTTGACATTTGATCATTGGCCAATATTTGATTAATCTTGCCCTGGTGTTGCGCAGCCGCTGGCTGCCGCAAAGGCCTGGTTTGATCCAGGATGGAACTTTTTGAAAACGTCAGGCTCGCAAGGCCGCCCTTGCCCTCAAGGGCAGGCCCTTTTGGAGTTGCTTCGCGTTTTAAGCGAGGTTATGTCTGAGTACGTGGATATGAATGCCAAGGCTTTTTCTGCCCGGCAGGTGAAGGTCTAGGATGAGGAGGATGATTTTGCGGGCCTTTGAACCCTGGTGGAGCATACTGCGCTATCTTCTGGTCATGGGCATCTTGATCTGGCTGGCCGGTCGGGGAGCAGAGAACTTGGGCTATAACTGGCAATGGTACCGGGTCAGTCAGGTGGTCTTTTCTATTCAGGAAGGACAGATCCAGGCCGGTCCCTTGCTCAACGGGTTGCTCATGACCTTAAAGATTTCTGGAGTCAGTCTGCTCTTGTCCCTTGTTTTTGGCTTGAGTACGGCTATTCTCCGTTTGCTCCCTTCGACAGTGGGACGTATGGCGGCCCGGGTATATCTGGAAGTGGTCCGGAACATCCCTTTATTGATCCTTATTTTTTTCATCTACTTCGTTGTCGGCCCCTTGTTCGGGCTGGGTCGATTTGCCTCGGCTGTGCTGGCCTTAAGCCTCTTTGAAGGGGCCTATGCCTCGGAGATATTTCGGGCCGGCATCGTTTCCATCCACAAAGGGCAGTGGGAAGCGGCCTACAGTCTGGGTTTGTCCACCTGGGACACCTATGTCCGGGTGGTCTTGCCCCAGGCGGTGCGCAGGATCATCCCCCCGTTGACCGGCCAAGCGATTTCTCTGGTCAAGGATTCGGCCCTGGTCAGCACCATCGCTATCTATGATTTGACCATGCGGGGGCAGACCTTGGTGGCTGAAACCTTTCTGGCCTTCGAGATCTGGTTTACGGTGGCCGGGATGTATTTGCTGGTGACCGTGTCTTTGTCCATTCTTGCCTGGTACCTGGAACGAAAACTGGCTGTAAAATATGCGTGATTCATCCCCACAAAAGTATCCCCCACATCCTGTTCAGACACCCGACGAAGCGAAGCCGGAAATCGTTCGAGCCGAAGGGATTTGTAAGCGTTTTCCAAATGGCGTGGTGGCTTTAAACGGCGTGGATTTACGAATCGCCAAACGGGAAGTGGTGGTGGTTATTGGACCGTCGGGTTCGGGAAAGTCTACCTTACTCAGGTGCTTAAACGGGTTGGAGGATATTGATTCCGGACAGGTGGTCATCGACGGGATTCCCCTGGACGGCAAGGCCAAAAACCGGCAGTTGATCCGGACTGAAGTGGGCATGGTCTTTCAATCCTTCAACCTCTTTCCGCATATGACCGTGGCCGAAAACATCTTCCTGGCCCCCCAGAGGGTGCGCAAGATGAGTCGGATCCAGGCCGAAGAATTGGCTCTGGAGTTGTTGCGCAAGGTGGGTATGGAGGTTAAGTGGGATGCCTACCCGACCCAGCTCTCCGGGGGACAGCAGCAGAGAGTGGCCATTGCCCGGGCTCTGGCTATGCATCCGACGGTTATGCTCTTTGATGAGGCTACTTCGGCCCTGGATCCGGAAATGATCGGCGATGTCCTGGGAGTGATGAAGGATCTGGCCCGGGAAGGAATGACTATGGTCGTGGTCACCCACGAGATGGGCTTTGCCCGGGAGGTGGGGGATCGGGTCATCTTTATGGAGGACGGCAGGATTGTGGAACAAGGTGCGACCGGAGATTTTTTCGATCATCCGGTTCATGAGCGGACCCGGCTTTTTTTAAGCAAGATTTTGTGATCCAAAACCCTAAAGCGGGCTACGCACGCAACCTAAGAGAGCTGAACCACAAAGTCACGAAGGAGGAAGTGTATGTCCTGGAGAATTATGCGTTATACATTGATCGGGATCTGCTGCGGTATGTTCCTGGCCGCTTCCGCTCAGGCCGAGAGCGTGCGGGAGGCCTTGAGCAAGGAGAGCACCCTGGAACAGGCCCAAAAAAGGGGAAACCTGCGAGTGGGATTTTCTACCTTTGTGCCCTGGGCCATGAAGGATAACGAAGACAAGTTCATGGGCTTTGAAATCGATGTGGCCAGGGCCTTGGCCGAAGATATGGGGGTCAAACCGGAATTTGTGCCCACCAAATGGTCGGGGATCATTCCGGCTTTGCTCACCGGCAAGTTCGATATCATCATCGGGGGTATGGGCATTCGTCCGCAGAGAAACTTGAAGGTCAATTTCAGTATTCCGTACAACCATACCGGAATGTCCATTGTGGCCCACAAACAGGTTGCTCCGGGATATGACAGTCTGGAGGATTTCAACAAGTCGTCGGTGACCGTGTCCGCCCGGATCGGGACCACGGCAGCTCAAGCGGCTAAGACCCATTTGCCCCAGGCCGAGCTTCGTCTTTTTGATGACGAGGCCCAGGCCATGCAAGAGCTTCTGACCAAGCGGGCCCACGCCCTGGTGGCCAGCCAGCCGTTGCCGGAGCAGCAGGCCATTAAACACGAAAAACACCTCTATCTTCCCTTGGAGGGGGAAACCTTTACCACCGAGCCCATCGGTTTTGCCGTGCGTAAAGGGGATTTTGACTTTCTGAATTTTTTGGACAACTGGATCCGGGTCAAAAAGGCCGAAGGATGGCTGCAGGAACGCCACGAATACTGGTTCACGACCATGGATTGGCAAGAACGGATACAGTAAAAATTCAAGGGCGGCCCCAAGCCGCCCTTGAATTTTTAAAGGAGTGAGGAAGTGTGGCAGCGTTCGGCCAGATGGACCTGGCTTGATACTCTTTTTTTGATCGCAGCCGCGGGCGGGCTTATCTGGCTGGGAAGCAAAGCAGCCGCCGGGTTGACCTATACCTGGCAATGGGAGGTCATTCCCCAGTATATCCTTCGCTATGACCAGGATGCCGGACGCTGGGTTTCCGGGGGCTTGCTTCAAGGGGTGTTGACTACCATCCGGCTCAGTTTCTGGAGTACTTTGCTGGCCCTGATCATCGGGGTGATCATGGGCATGTTCCGAATCAGTCCCAGCCTGTTCAAGCGGCTGGTGGCCCAGACCTATGTGGGCTTAAGCCGTAACCTGCCGCCTTTGGTTTTGGTGTTCATCTTTTTTTATTTTTTCAGTGATCAGCTCTTGCCCAGTTTAGGCCTGCAAGAATTCCTGGGACGTCAACCGGAGGGAGTTCAGAGGGCGATTTCCTGGATCTGGGCCGAACCCGGGAGTATGCTCACTTTTATCGCCGCCGTGATTACCCTGGCCCTGTATGAGGGGGCATACATCACGGAAATCGTCCGCTCCGGGATCCAGTCCATTGAACGCGGGCAGTGGGAGGCGGCCTACGCTTTGGGTTTTTCCAAGGTGGAGCAGCTGCGCTTTGTCATCCTTCCCCAAGCCGTGCGTCGGGTCATCCCCCCACTCACCGGTCAATTCATCTCCACCATCAAGGATTCAGCCATCGTCTCGGTCATCTCAGTGCCTGAACTCACCTTCCAGGGCATGGAACTCATGGCCGCCACCTATTTGACTTTCGAGATATGGATCACGGTCACCTTGCTCTATTTCCTGCTCACCTTCAGCTGTTCCTGGCTGGCCAGGCGGGTGGAAGTGCGGATGCAGGAAAGAGAGTAATGCCCTTTGGGTTTGGGCAGGGTAATGCTTAGAGCTTCAGAGTGCCGGGGTAAGATCCAAGCACAATAACTTCTTGGAAAGATTGTATTGTATGCTTGAAAATCATTATGTTGACAGATCGGAATATTCAGATATAAATTCCTTCCATGAACTGTTCCGGCTCCAAATGCCTTAAGTCCCTGGGGCCCCAGGAGTTGCAGCAGGCCGCCGAGTGCCTGCGGACCCTGGCCCACCCGCACCGCCTGCGGATTATTGAGATGCTCCTGCACGGATCATATACGGTTGGGGAGCTGGCGAAGGCCTGCGGCATTCCCAGCCATATGACCTCCGAGCACCTCCGGCTTATGCGGGACAAAGGGTTTTTGGAGCTTGAGAAAAGAGGCCGGCGGGTTTATTATTATATTATAGATCCGGGACTTCAGCATATTATGGACTGTATCCAGAAGCGGTATGCTCAGGAGAAGTGATTCTCAGTCAAGACATCCTTTGAACTAGTACTTCATCTCAAAAATGTTGTCTCAATTTTTGGCAATTGGTTCTATTCATTTATAAGCTTATTTTTAAGTTCATCAAATTCGAATATCGAAATCCGAAATTCGAAACAATTGGAGTAAATGACTTAAAAAAATTCAAAACAAAGAACAAACCCAATAAAATAACAAGAAGATGGCCGGAGCCATAAGAAAAGAGCGTTCACGCCTAGGCGTGAGAGGATCCCGGTGAACTGGAAGAAAGTTCACAGGATAAACCTTGGGAACGAAGAAAAGATTGTGATCCCAAAGCTTTGCTTCCCGGACCGCCAGGTGCCACCCTGGCCATTCTGGGATCGCCAGGCGCCTGCCTGGCTCTTTCAAGGTCTTGGTCATGTCCGAACTGTGGCTGTAGTGTTACCAAACCGCAAGTTTCACCCTCGATCAAGCTGGAAGTCTGCGGCCAGAGGCGGCGCTGAACACTGAACACTGAAACCTGCACCTTAGAGCACCCAGGAGCATAAACATGGACCTGTCTCAGGCCTTCACCACCTCCACCACCCATCATCCGAAGAAGACCTTTGTCCTTATCGGGGTTGTGACTCTTTTTTTAGCGGTTCTGGCTGCTTTTCCTTCCCTGTTTCCCCAGACCTTTTCCTTTCTTCATCCGGTCCGGGTGGACACAGATCCGGAAAACATGCTGCAGCAGGATGAACCGGCCCGGATCTTTCACAATCAGATGAAGGCGGAATTCGATCTCAACGACATGATCGTGGTTGGGGTGGTCAATGCAAAGCATTCCCAAGGTGTATTCAATCCCAATAGCTTACGCCGGGTCTATGAGCTGACCGAATTTGCTAAGGGTTTGCAAGGAGAGGCTATTGGCGAAGACGACCCCCGGGCCGGGGTGGTTCGGGCGGACATCATTGCTCCATCCACGGTAGATAATATCGAGCAGGCCGGGGTAGGCACGGTGCGCTTCGAGTGGCTGATGAGCTCGCCTCCTGAGAGCGAGGAGGAGGCCGCGGAAATTCGAGAAAACGCCCAACGCATCCCCTTCTTAAACGGAACCCTGGTTGCCGAGGACGGCCAAGCCCTGGCTATCTATCTGCCCATAACGGCCAAGAAGCTGAGTTATGACATCTGGTCCAAGCTCAATGAAAAGATTGCGACCTTCGACGGGCCGGAAGAGTGGCACATCACCGGTTTGCCTGTGGCCAACGACGTCTTTGGGGTGGAGATGTTCAAGCAGATGGCCATTTCCGCTCCTTTGGCCATGCTGGTCATCTTTCTGCTCATGCTCGTCTTTTTTCGCAAGATCCTGCTGATTATTTCGCCCATGATCGTTGCTTTGGTGTCGGTGATCGTGACCATGTCCGCTCTGGTCATCTCCGGAAACACCATCCACATCATGAGCTCCATGATCCCCATATTCATTATGCCCATTGCGGTCCTGGATTCTGTGCATATCCTGTCCGAGTTCTTCGATCGCTACCAGAGTACCAAAGACCGGGTGCAGACCATCAAGGGCACGGTGCAGACCCTGTTTCTGCCCATGCTGTACACCTCCATCACCTCCGCGGCCGGGTTCGCCTCTCTGGCCTTGACCCCTATCCCCCCGGTCCAGATCTTCGGCCTGTTCGTGGCCTTGGGTATCCTGGTGGCCTGGTTTTTGACCCTGACCGTAATCCCGGCTTATATTATGTTTATCCCCGAAAAACGGCTGCAGAACTTCGGGGCGGTGCAGGCCGGAGATGATTCGGCTCACCCGGATATACTTTCCAGGATGCTTCGAGCCGGGGGAAGGAGCACCTACCGGCGCTCCAAGGTCTATCTGGGCGGGACTGTTGTCCTGGTGGGAGTGGCCCTGTATGGGATCAGCCTGATTCAGATCAACGACAATCCCATCAAGTGGTTTGAGCCGGACCACCCCATTCGGAAGGCGGACCGGGTCCTGAATGATCACTTCGGAGGCACATACATGGCCTATCTCTGCCTGCGGCCCAGCGAGCAATTGCCCGGGCCGAGAGAGTATATTTCCGAATTTGAGTCCCGCTTGTCCAGGTTTGTCCAGGAAGAGGCCATGGAGCCGGGAACAGCCGACTTGCAGGATGAGGTTCTGGCTCAGGCCCAGTCCTTGGCAGATAAGGCCCAAAGCAAACGTGAACTGCTGCAGGATCTGGAAGAATGGATTATGGGCCAGGCTGAACAGGCAGGCGGTGATGCGGCCTATGCCTGGGAGGAGTTCACCTATTTTCTGGATCAGGAGGCTCAGCAGGGGGAAGTGTTTAAGCGTCCGGACGTCTTGAAGTACATTGCCGGCTTGCAAAAAGTGTTGCAAGAGATGGGTGAAGTAGGTAAGTCCAATGCCCTGACCGACATCGTTAAGACAGTGCACCGGGAGCTCCTGGGCCAGGAGGAGGCCTTTTCCATCCCGGATTCAGCCCAGGCAGTGGGCCAGACCCTGGTCACCTACCAGAGCAGCCACCGGCCCCAGGACTTGTGGCATTTCGTGACCCCGGATTATCGCAAAACAAACATATGGGTCCAGCTGCAAAGCGGGGATAACAAGGACATGAGTCAGGTGGTTAAGGCAATGGACAGGTACATGCAGGATAATCCACCCCCGGTGAAGCTGGAAAAGAACTGGTTCGGTTTGACCTACATTAATGGGGTCTGGCAGGACAAGATGGTCAGCGGAATGCTTAAGGCCTTTCTGGGCAGCTTTTTGGTAGTTCTCTTGATGATGATCGTCCTGTTCCGCTCCGGTATCTGGGGTCTTTTGTCCATGATCCCCCTGACCGTGACCGTGGCTCTGATCTATGGGATCATCGGCCTGGTGGGCAAGGACTACGATATGCCGGTGGCCGTGCTCTCCTCATTGACCATCGGCCTGGCCGTGGACTTTGCCATCCATTTTCTGGTCCGGGCCCGCAGATTGGAGGAGAAGTACGGTTCATGGCAAAAGGCGGTATCCCACGTATTCAGCGAACCGGCCCGGGCCATCTTGCGCAATGTTCTGGTTATCGCCGTGGGCTTCACCCCATTGCTGGCTGCGCCATTGGTCCCCTATCAGACCGTGGGCTTGCTCATGGCCACCATTCTTTTTCTGTCCGGGGCGGTGACCCTGCTCATCCTGCCTGCTCTGATCCGGCACGGCCAAGGGCTTTTGTTTCCCGGGACCGTGCGTTTGGCCTTTGTCTGCCGCTGCGGGACAATGGCTCTGGCCGGTTTTTGCGTAGCCGGCCTGGTGGTGGTCAACCTCATGCAGTTCGTCCGCTTGGGCTGGACCGGCTGGACGCTGATAGCTGGGGTCGGGGTTCTGGTCTTTGTGGGCGTCTGTTCGGTCATGTCCCGACGGGCCGGGTGTGGAGCGGAGTAAGGCCGGTCAGCTTTGCCTCCGGCGGCTGGTTATCTGTTATCAGTTATTTGTTATCAGTAAGAAGCCGTCAGATTGATCCAGTAAGAAACTGGCCAGTGGGTAGTAGGGGCGAATAATCATTCGCCCTCTTGGGCCAGTCACGCGTCTGCGCGTAACTGGCGGTCCCAGTCGGAAAAGCCAGTTCCGCAAAAGCTAACTTCAGAAAAGGAGGATGTATGCTTAAGAATATTTGCTGGGTATGTTCAGCTGGTTTTGCGCTGATGTTGGTTGCAGGCCTGGCCTGGGCGGAGGAAGCTCCCCCGGTTATGGACATCGTATCCAAGGCCAATCATATGGCCTATTATCAGGGGCAGGACGGGAAGGCTCGAGTCAAAATGCAGATCACCGACCAGCAGGGCCGGGAACGGAACAAGGAATTCACCATCCTGCGTAAAGATTTGGGGGATGAGGATACGGAACAAAAATTCTACGTCTATTTTCATCGTCCGGCAGACGAGCGGGGCACGGTATTCATGGTCTGGAAGCATATCGGCCAAGACGACGACCGGTGGCTGTACCTGCCGGCTCTGGATGTGACCAAGCGCATCTCCGCCTCGGACGAGCGGACCAGCTTTGTGGGCTCGGACTTTTTTTATGAAGACGTCTCCGGCCGGGGCATTGACGAGGACGAGCATGAATTGGCCGAGGTCACGGACAATTACTATGTGATCAAGAGCGAGCCAAAGCAACCGGAACTGGTGGAGTTCGACCATTACCTGAACTATGTGCACAAAGAGAGTTTCATCCCGGTTAAAACTGAGTACTTCCGGGAAGACGGGAACAAATACCGGGAGATGACCGTATCCCAGGTCCAGGACATTCAGGGATTCACCACCATCACCAAGCAACAGATGGCCGATTTGGATTCTGGAAGTAAGACGGTGATCACTTATGACTCGGTGGAGTACAACATAGGCTTGCCCGAGGACATCTTCACCGAGCGCTATCTGCGCCGGGCCCCGCGCAAGTATCTGCGGTAGGTGGATCCGCCTGCAAAAAATCAGAATTGCAGGCGTAGAGGACAGGAGACAGAGGACAGAGGACAGAAAACAGGAAACAGAAGACAGAAGACAGAAGACAGAGAACAGAAAAGTCAATGCATTATAAACCAAAAGTGATGTGCTGCGTATCTTTGTGCAATGCTTCATTGGTAGTATCAAATGTATATAAAGTATGAAGGCTGGTCTGTGGAGGAAGATAAGGTGGAAAAGTATTTTTCTGGGTGCGGGATTCTTTTCCCTTTGCAATTCATCCGGAACGGAGTGACCAGCAAAGCAAAAACAAGCAATATGGCTCTTTTTTGTTTGCTAGTGCTTTTCATTTTGTCCGGTCCAACCATGGCCGCCGAGCCGGCACTACCGTCCGGACTGGGCGGAGGGCAGGAAGAGAGCGAAGGCCAGGAACCACAGCTTCCGGCCGGGCTCGGAGGGGGGCAGGAAGCCGGCAAAAAACAAGATGATGAACCGGCCTTGCCCCAAGGACTGGCAGGCACCGGGGAAGGTGCAGAGACGAAAAAGCCTGAGCAATCCCAGGGCATATCCGTTTGGAAGCAGGCATTGGATTGGCCTATTCACGGCTTTTTCGACACCCGGGTCGGCCCCAGACTGCACTCTGATTCCACCCAGTCCGAAGATGCCACCCTGGCCGAAGCCAGGCTGCAGTTGGAGACGGAGAAATATTGGTCAGGGGCTGATATGCAGCTGGATGTGACCACGGATTTTGTTTTGGACGGGATTGAAGAAGAAGGGGACATCGATCTCCGCCGACTGCGCCTGACCTGGACCCCGATTTCCTCCGTTGACATCCGGGCCGGACGGCAGGTCCTGTCCTGGGGTACAGGGGATCAGCTGTTCATCAACGACTTGTTTCCCAAGGATTGGCAGTCCTTTCTCATCGGCCGGGACGACGAGTACCTGAAAGCGCCAGGAGATGCCGTACGGGTGGGCTGGTTCACCGACCTGGTGAACTTCAACCTGGTTTACACCCCGAAATTCGATCCGGATCGGTACATCAGTGGGGAGCGGCTCAGCTTTTTCCATCCTGGGCTGGGACAGATCGTCGGGGCGGAACATGAGATTACAACCGAGGAACCGGACGACTGGTTTGAGGATGATGAGTGGGCCCTGCGGGCCTACCGGAATATTGGTCGGTACACGGCCGCCCTGTATGCCTACTTTGGATATTGGAAAAGCCCCGGGGGAACAGATCCAAGCTCCGGGAAAAACATTTTTCCTGAACTCAATGTCTACGGAGCCAGTTTGCAAGGCCCCCTGGGGCCGGGTATCGGCAATATCGAGATTGGATATTACGATTCCAGGAAAGACCGGGGTGGAGACGATCCATTCATCAATAATAGTGAATTCCGCCTTATGGCCGGATACGAGCAAGAGCTGGCCCATGAGCTGACCGGCTCGGTGCAGTACTACCTGGAGCACATACAGGATTACAGCGCCTACCGGGACACCCTGCCGGCCGGGATGCAGGCCCGGGACGAGAACCGGCAGGTCCTGACCTTGCGCCTGACCAAGCTTTTGCTCAATCAGGACCTGACCCTGTCTCTGTTTACCTTTTATTCCCCCACGGACCAGGATATTTATATCCGGCCCAAGGCAAGTTATGAACTCACAGATGCGTGGACTTTGGAGGCCGGGGGAAACATCTTTCAGGGAGATCACGACTGGACCTTTTTCGGTCAGTTCGAGGACAATTCCAATCTGTATGCGGCTGTGCGCTACTCATTTTAAAAGGAGATGGTTATGGGTATGAACAGGATTCTTCGAGGCATCGCCGGAACGTTTATCTTGCTCAGCCTTCTTTTGGCTGTGGTTCATTCCTATTGGTGGCTGTTGTTCACTGCCTTTGTCGGGGCCAACCTGCTGCAATCGGCTTTCACCGATTCGTGCCCCATGATGAAGTTTTTGGAGTGGTTTGGGGTGGAAAAGGAGGTGGCAGTCAAAAATAAGTGATTAGCTTATCCAATGCGAGCTTCCCGCAACCTAAATCAAAATGATCAGAGTCATGAAGTATTTTGTCCACAGAACAAAATTATTGTGCTTGGGGTCTGTTCCCGGCAGAAGCAGAGTGTCGGTTCATTTCCTGTGCGATCTGCTTTTGATCCGGCTTAAGAGCCAATTGTAGGCCAGATTGAGCCGGACGAACGTCTCCTGGTCTCCGCCCTGGTCCGGATGGTGCTTTTTGGCCAGCCGCCTGTAACGCCTGGTGATCTGGCGGGCGGACATGGACAGCAGGGTCTCCTTGGGGACCTCGAATATGGAGCTCATCTCGTCTCTGCTCATGCCCTGCTTTTTGGGTGGCGGGTTGTGGAAACGGTGGCGGGCGATGAAGTCTTGCAGGACCTGGTCCAGAAAGGGGCTGGGGCCAAAGGGGTGATCGAAAAACATGATGGCGTAGCGGACCAGGTAGGGATGAAGTGATGAAGGCGGATTCTCCGGAGTCCAAAAGTCCGGATCGGCGTTTAAGGCGCAGAGCTGTTCCTCAAAGACCTCATCCAGCTTGTCTTGATCCAACCCTTGGGGCATAGTTCCGGCGCAGATTTCGGAAAAGAAACGGCGCAGATGGAGAAAGGAGTAAACATACATGGCCCGCTCATTGGCCTTGAGCTCCATCTCCATGCGGAGAAAATGCTGTTCGATCTCGTCCCTGGAGGCATAGAGAAGGGGACGGTAAAGCTGAGGCGGGACTCCCCCCAGCCTGCTCTGATCCAGGGAACCCAGGCGGAGATAGTTCATTCGTCGTTTGTCTACCAGATGGATTCGGCTGCGAAGGAATTCTTTTTCCGCCTCATGCAGGGGCGGAGGGCGATGCCTGGACTGGGCCCGATTGTGAAAGCCCTGCAGTTTGCGCCGAATGCTGAAATGAACGAAGGGCCAGAATATGTTCTCCAGTTCTTGGTAGGAAATATCCCGGCCCCGTTTTTCAATGGTCTCCACCATGTCTTGGTCCAGATAGAAGCTGTTGCCTCCGGGGTAGACGATAAAGCTTCCGGGATCAGACCCCAGGTCGAACAGGGTTCGGCTGACATACACTCCGTTGTCCGGAACAGACTGCCTGATTTGATACCTGAACAGTCCGGAATGTAAAAAACGGGCCAAGTACATGGGATAGTGTCCTTCAGGCTCTTTCTTGTGGAGTTACCTTATTGACCCAAAGTACAGGCCTCCCCGCCCTCACAGTAATTACGGATGAAACGGCCGAGTTGCACAGCCACGTGATAGCATTCCTTTCCAGAGATACAGGCTTCCACATCCTGTTCTTCCAAATGGGTGGACAGGGTTTCCTGCCCTTTGCTCACTGTTAATAACCAGGCCTCCTGGTCAGCATCATACTTGAGATCCATGTTCAAGCTGTATTGTTCGATTTCCGGAAACAGGGACAGAACCTTTTGTTTCAATTCTTCGACGTTGACATGCATGTGTTCCTCCTCTTAACTTGTGTCGGGTGTTGTTTCCATTGATGCTGGGAATAGATATTACCTAGTCATTTTGAGCACCAAGAGCAAGGGGCCCCCCTGAGTGCTGAGAATGCAGGGTTATGCATGAGTATCCTCTTGATGGTTTAAGGGACTTTTTTTTCGGAAAGCTGTGGAGATCCCTTGACTAGGTGTTATAGTCCTTATACTTTATCATCAAGATGATTTTATAGGAGGCATCATGATGCGTACCACCTTAAGTATTGACGATCAAACCCTGGCCTTGCTCAAGGAAATGGCTCATAATAGCAAAAAGCCATTGAGGCAGTTGGTGAACGAGGCTTTGTCGCTTGGGCTAAAACAACTGGAACAACCTGGTCCCACCCCATATTCTCTCTGTCCATCCTCTTTGGGTCAACCTGGTCCTGGGTTGAATATAGACAAAGCATTGGACCTGGCTGATGAACTGGAAAACGAGGCCATTTGCAGCAAACTGGAGCAGAGAAAATGATTCTGGTTGATGTCAATCTGCTCCTCTATGCCGTTAATAAGGACCTTCCCGGCCATAACCGGGCCCGGATGTGGTTCGAGCAGACTTTGTCCGGAACAGAAAGAGTGGGTCTGCCCTGGGTGGTTCTATTGGCTTTTTTGCGTATCACCACAAACAAGCGGGTATTTGAAAATCCATTGCCTATTGAAAGTGCAGTCGCATACATCGATGAGTGGCTTCAGCAGCCTGTAGTCAACATTATTGGTCCAGGCCAGGGGCACTGGAATATTTTGCGTAACTTGCTGTTTGTGCATGGAACAGGCGGCAATCTGACAACAGATGTCCATATTGCGGCCCTGGCTATTGAGTATGGCGCCCAGATATATTCAGCCGATAATGATTTCAAAAGGTTTTCTGGAATCCGGCATGTTAATCCAATAGTTTCATAAACCGGGCTTATTTGGTTCTTCTCTCCATTGGCATCAATTTGAGTTGATGAAGGAAGATTGGTTACCTTTAATCGCCGAATATCCGTGCAAGCAGTAAGCAGGGTCGAGGCAGAGCATTATTATGTTTTGGGGTGATTTTATATGTTGGAGGATTCCTCATGGATCTGATCCGGATCGTACTGTCAATACTCTTGCCCCCGCTGGGAGTCTTTCTGCAGGTGGGCATCGGACTTCATTTCTGGGTCAATATCTTGTTGACCATTTTGGGTTATATCCCAGGCATTGTCCATGCCGTCTGGGTGATTGCCAAAAAGTAGATGGAGCAAGCTATGAAAAAATTGCCAATCGGGATTTCCAACTTCCCGGAGATTATAGCAGAAGGCTATTTCAAGGCAGAGCGCAACCTGGTGGGTTTTGAGTGGGAGCCGGGGGCCTAAGTTCTAGAGAGCAAGTTAATGGGGATTTGAACCTGTAGCATTCCCGGATCAAATTGTGTAGAAACATTTACAAGCTGCACAAAAACATAAGCGAACACAATTCAGGAGGAATACATATGAAGAGAATTATAATTATTTGTTGTTCAGTACTCGTTGGCCTCATGTGTCTCTCCGCCTGCGGGAACAAGGCCCAGCAGGGGGGTGTGGCCGGAGGGTTGACCGGGGCTTTGATCGGCTCCCACTTGGGGCCGGAGGACGACAAATCCCGGAGACAAAATGCTTTGATCGGGGCCGGGATCGGGGCCTTATTCGGCTATGCCGTGGGTAATGAACTTGATAAATACGACCGGACCCAAATCGGGAATACCCTGGAGTACTCCCCATCCTATCAGACCAACAGCTGGGTCAATCCCGATACCAAGAACCGTTTTCAGGCCACCCCCCGGCCCGCTTACCAAACAGGCGGGCGGGTGTGCAGGGATGTGGTCATCGATGCCTGGGTCGACGGCCGCCGCCAGGACGTCCAGGCCAAGGCCTGCCGCACATCGGATGGGCAATGGGAGCTGGTGCAGTAGGCGTATACCTTAAGCAGGCAAGGAGAGTGCCATGAACGGGGCAGAAGTCCTGGTCCAGATGTTGCAAATTTATAAAGTTGAATCGATTTTAGGGGTCCCCGGGGACACAAGTATTCCCCTGTATGCCGCCCTGCATTCCGCCTCCTCATCCAGAACTTTTGATTATCTTCATCGCCGCCTTGATCAGCGATGGATTTGGAAAGGGTGTTGAAAAAAGGCTTTTTTGAACAGAGAATGAACTCCCCCGGCCACCAAAATTACTTAAAATTGGCGGGTTTTAGTTGCTTAGCGCCTCAATCAACTCAGCCAAAAGCGATTGAAATTGTATTTTAACCGTTAAAATCCGTATAGGTCGGTTCGTAGTTCGCTCAATCACTATGCCCGAGCATGATAGTGGTGCATGAAGTGCTATTTAGTCATATTGTGCTTTCTGGTTTTACCCCTGTACGTTTCTATGCAGCCATTGGTAAAGGCAATTGCTGCTCTTTGGTATAGGATGGCGTAACTTTACGCCTTGTGCCAGCCATCTCTACAAGTAAAGCAGCGGCATGAGCAAAAGTGCATTGGACCAGAATGCCGTGCTGGCTTCTTGCTCGTGCCTGGCTTGCTCCGTAGACATTTTTTAGCAGGTTAAAAGGTCTTTCCGAGTTCTTGCGGATATCAATGGCCTCTTGAGCTTGCTCATGGAAAATAGATATTCTCTGAAAGTGCCCGGAATCAATCTCAATATATCTCGCTTGGGGGCATGAACCGGCAAAGGGGCATTCTCCCCATTGAGCAGCACATTTGAATTCATGCAGGTTTTCATATACCCCAAGATATTGCATGGGAGTAGAGCAATATTTACTGCAAAAAACTTGCTTAAGTTCGATGTCTACATATTCAGGTATGTTCACTTTTTTGACAGGAGGGGTTATGATTGAAGCGCCAGTATCATTAAAGATCTCTGAGTCTTTATCATGATACGCTTCATCAGCAGTAACGAGCTTGATATTGAGCCCGATCGCTTTTGCCAGTGATATGATTGGATGAGCGAAGAGGCTATCGTGATGGTTTGCAGGTGCTAAGAGGGGAAGTAAGGGGTAAGAGTGCCCAGATTCTGGATTAATAGCAGTTAACGTATGCAATCTATACCCAATCACATAGTATGATTTATCTCGCTTATTTCTTCTTTTACCACAGTCACAATTAAGGTCATCGTATATTCTGATTTTTGTTCCATTAACTTCGATCTGGGCTAAATATCTTTGATTAACGGCGGTAATATCTGTTGAGTCTATCCCATAGAGAATATTATCATTTATAAATCCTGAGTTTCGAAAGATGCATATAATATATACAAGAATATTCACTAGCTGATGAAACTGTAAGCCAGATCTAAACTTAGAAAGGACTGTGTGATCAATTATCTTATTTTTGTGAAGAGGAAATCCAATAAAGCACTTATTTTCTTTTTGATGCATTCCAAAATACTCCTTTGTGCAAAACTTTCTGTATGATATTTCTGGATATTTCAGTGTCTTCAACATTTCGGCACGAAAGAGATGGTGCGGAAATAAATCTCTCATCTGAGGAGAATACCCTTCGTATGAAAGTAAAGCATCAATTATCTGATTATCAATAATTGAGTCTATGAAAAAAAGTTCATCGCAAGCAAAATGTGGATTCTCTTTGTTTCCACCTATCAATCTCAATAAATTATTAGATTTATGTTCTTCAATAAAATTATTCATCTTGTCAATTGTTAATATTTCTTCATTGTGAACTTGTTCTTCAATCCCAAATAGCTCGTGTTTTCCACAATCAATTTCCTGGTTAAAATCATACATAGCAACGACTTCGTTCAGCACTTTATTTGTTATTTCCTTCTTTTCTTTAGCTTTGAGTCTGTTCCAATGAGGGAACTCTTCTTTAAGTTTCTTTACAACTTGACGCTTAATATTTTTATGATGCATGGTCATACATTAACCTCGAATGTTAAAATATAATATATTTCGTTGTTGTCCCTCTCAGTTCATTTTTATACATTAATGATAGATAAAGATCAAGCATATTTATCCTTAAATACATACTTTTTATCAAGTTCCTTATTTAACTGTTAAGAAAAATAATTTATGCTGTTCAGAACATCAAGGATATGCTTGTTATCTCATTGATTATATTTGACATTCGCTTATCTTTGCAACATGCTTTTGGAGGCCTGGATAGAGTTGCGGACTATATTGCCGAGGGGCTGATCTTCGTCTTTAAGATTCTGGTCCGCCGGAACCTGGTTCCGGTCGTAGCCGGCTTGATCGTCAGCACATTGTGTGCAGTCGTGTTCATGATGTGATATTTGGATCAATCCGCCGAACCTTTTTTAGCGCCAAAGCGATCTCGATGTGCGGGTCAATGTGCTAGGTTTCGGGCTTTATGGACCTTTGGGAGGTTTTTTTCTTATGGCCCCAGATATGTTCAGGAAAGGACTCAGCCTCGGCTTGTTGATAATAATCATGATCCTGCCTCGCCCAGGCCAGACCCAGGACGCCGGCGAGACCGTTCGCTCGGCCTGGGACCATTTTCGGGGGCAGGCCTCCAGATCAAAGGTTATCATGACCATCCACCGTCCCTCGTGGGAACGGACCATGACCATGAAAGGATGGACTAAGGGCGAGGCCATGAGCCTGATCCGCATCCTGGCCCCGCCCAAGGACAAGGGAAATGGCACCCTAAAGAAAGGCTCAGAAATGTGGACATACAATCCCAAGATCAACAGGGTGATCAAACTCCCGCCGTCCATGATGGCTCAGTCCTGGATGGGCTCGGACTTTTCCAACAATGACCTGGTCAAATCGGATTCCATCCTCACTGACTACAGCCACGAAATCGAGGGCCAGACCACGCACCAGGACAAGACAGTGTTCATCATCCGGTCTGTGCCTAAGCCTCTTGCCCCGGTGGTCTGGGGCATGCAAGTGCTGCATATCCGGGAGGATCACATCGTGCTCTCTCAGGAGTTTTTCGATGAAGACCTGCAACCGGTCAAGATCATGACCACCTCAGATTTGGAAGTCATCGACGGCCGTCTTTTTCCTACCAAATGGGTTATGCGAAAGAGTGACTTCCAGGACGAGTACACAGAACTCGTTCATGAACAAATTGAGTTCCTGGATGATCTCCCGGATCGGCTCTTCACCCTGGGCGTATTGAGAAATCCCAGCGGGGATCCCAGGTGATCCTGCTGGAATTGAAGATGGCCTGGCGCAATATCTGGCGCAACACCCGCAGGACCGTACTCACCGTCATGGCCATCGGTTTTGCCTGCACTCTCTTGGTCTTCACTTTCTCTTTTCAGCTGGGCAGCTATGCCACCTTGATCAATTCATCCGTGACCATTCAGACCGGACATGTGCAGATCCAGGCCCAAGGCTATCAGGGCTCCAGGGAGATTAGAAAGGTCATCGCCGACCCGGAGACCATCGCCGTAGCACTGCAGGATCTGGACCAGGTCAAGGCCCTGGCCCCGCGGGCCCGTGCCTTCGGAATCATTTCTTCAGAGCAGCGCTCTGCTGGAGGCATGGTCGTGGGCATTGATCCTGGAGGTGAAGCCCGGGTCTCCACTCTGGAAGAGATGACCAGGCAGGGAAGGTTTCTTCCCCGGCAGCCAAACCCTGTACAAGATCTTCCCCCTGCCCTGATCGGGCGTCTTCTGGCCCAGAATCTGCAAGTGGATATTGGGGATGAGCTGACCATTCTGGGGCAGGGCCGCGACGGTTCCATCGCAGCCACAGTGTGCCGGGTCCTGGGCATCACTTCTTCAGGTATAGAGGAGTTTGACCGAGGCATGCTGCACATCCCCTTGCCCGACTTTCAGGGCGTCTTTGCCATGGACACGACTGTGCACGAAGTGGTCGTCCTCAGTCGCAGCCTGGGGGAGGTCGAAGCCCTGGCCCAGGCCATACGTTCCAGCATTGCAGCCCTCAATCTGGAACAGGAGCTGGCTGTCCTGACCTGGGACCAGCTTTTGCCCGGTCTGAAGCAGGCCATCACTTTGGACCTTATTGTCGGGGCCATTTTCTACGTTATTCTGGTCATGGTTGTGGCCTTCTCTATCCTGAACACTTTTTTGATGGCCATTTTCGAGCGCAAAAAAGAGTTTGGGATGATGCTGGCCATTGGGACTAAGCATCGGCGGCTGACCAGGCTGGTCCTGATCGAATCGGCTGCCATGACCCTTGTCGGAGTGGTTGTCGGCATTATTGGTGGGTGTGTGGTTACTTTGATCTTTGAGCGTGTAGGTATCGATTTGGCAGGCTCCAGTGAACTCCTGCGCCAATTCGGCATTTCTGGGCGAATCTATCCCAGACTGTCCTTGCTTTCAGCCTGCGTGGGACCCATCCTGGTCTTTGTGATCACCCTGTGCTCAGCCTTGCTTCCAGCCCTGAGGATCAAGAAAATCAATCCGGTGGAGGCCTTGAAGTCGGTCTGAATTGCCCCAAGACGCGGATACAGATTCATAAGGATTCAAATTTGGAGCAACCCCAGTTTGGAAATGGGTGAAAAGCAAATCAACCAACTGCAGTCAGGCCTTGAGCACTTTGCTGAAAAGGCCCTCTGAACGGATATATCATGGATCTTCTGCTTTCCTGGCGAAACCTATGGCGCAATCCCCGACGAACAGGAGTCATTCTCACAGCAGTCTGCATCGGGGTCTGGAGCATGATCTTCCTGGGATCCCTGATGCGCGGAATCGTGCAGGGCATGATCGACAACGGGATCTCCACCCTGACCGGGGACTTGCTCATCCAGCACCCAGACTACCAACGGGATCCTTCCGTGGCTAACAGCCTGGTGGACTCTCCGGACCTGGACCAGGCCGTTGATGCTGTCGTGCCGCAACAAAGGCGGCTGGCCAAAAGGATCCGGGTCAGCGCAGTAGCCTCCAATGCCAGGCATACCACAGGAGTGAACCTGGTGGGGATCGATCCGGAGAAGGAAGCCGCAGTCTCATTTATTGGCACCAGCTCAATCCATGGCTCTTACCTGTCTGCCGATGACCATCGGTCCATCCTCATCGGACAGGCATTGGCGGAGCAGTTCGAAACCAGGCCGGGACGCAAGCTGATCCTGATGTCCCAAAACAGGCAAGGGGAAATTGCCTCCAGGGCCTATCGCATTCAAGGGCTGTTCGAGGCTGAAATGGAGTCAACGGAAAAGGGCTATGTCTTTGTCACTCGCCGCAGTGCCGCCGAGATGTTGGACATGCAGGAGCTTATTTCAGAGGTCTCCATCATGCTCCCTGAACATACTCAGGCGGAAGAGGTCAGGTCCAGGCTGGTCAACCGTCTGCCTGGACAGGATTATAGTATTCGAACCTGGAAAGAAGCCCTGCCGCTTTTAGAGATTTACATTAAAATCTATGACGGCTTCATCTTGATTTGGTTCGTCATTGTCTTCATCGCCATGGGATTTGGTGTCGTGAATACGACTTTGATGGCCGTGTTTGAGCGTATGCGAGAATTCGGACTGCTCAAATCATTGGGAATGCGGCCAGGGCGGATCATCAGGATGATCTTGACCGAGTCGTTCTACATATTGTCCATAGGTATGATCGCCGGAACCGGGCTGGGCATCACTACCTCTCTGGCCGTGGCCCAGACCGGCATCGACATCTCGGCTTTGGCTCAGGGGGCTGAATTTGCGAATATATCCAGGGTGATCATCCCCACACTTCGCTTTGATGATGTCTGTATGGCCAATGCCGTGGTCCTGGTTCTGGGTTTGGCGGTCAGCCTGTACCCTGCGGTCAAGGCGGCCAGGTTCAGTCCGGTCGAGGCCCTGACCGCGACGTAGTTGGAAACAGATTTTGGACCCCGGAAGAAGGCGAAAGTTTTTTCGTCCCTAAGATTTAATCCGTACGTTTGATGTTCTATCAAGACAAACGAGAACAAAGTTATTCGGCATGAATCCCATTGTCGCCTGCACCAAGGTCAGCAAAACCTATCTCCAGGGCAAACTCAAGGTTGTGGCCTTGCAGGACATCGATCTGTCCGTCAAGCCCGGGGGCTTCGTGGCCCTGGCAGGACCTTCCGGCTCGGGTAAAACCACTTTGCTCAACCTCATCGGTAGCCTGGACAGGCCCGATTCAGGGCAGATTGTGGTCAACGGTCAGGATTATTCCAGCTTGACCCCGGCCAAGATGGCTGAACTCAGGCTGCGGAACATCGGTTTCGTCTTTCAGTCTTACAACTTGATTCCAGTTTTGTCGGCCCTTGAAAATGTGGAGTACGTTATGCTCCTGCAATCCGTTCCCAAAAAGCAGAGGCAGGAGAGGGCCCTGAAAGTCCTTGAAGATGTGGGGCTGCAGGGTCTCATGGGTCGCCGTCCGGCTGAGCTCTCCGGCGGGCAACAACAGCGGGTGGCCGTAGCCAGGGCTATTGCCTCCAATCCCTCAATCGTTTTGGCAGACGAGCCTACGGCCAACCTGGATTCCACCACTGGAGAGGGACTGCTGGAGATGATGAAGGGCATGAACCAAAATAGCGGGGTGACCTTCATCTTCTCTACCCACGACCGGATGGTCATGGACTTTGCAGATCAGGTGGTTACCATCCGGGATGGGCGAATTATGGAAGATTAGACAAAGGCTTGGTGAACGAATATAGACATGGTTATGCATCCGAATACTTGTGCCCTTCATTCCTCTTCCAGCCGGGTCTGCATCGCGGTCCTGATAGGCCTTGTGGTCTCTCTCTGCCCCTGGCCCGGCTTGGCCGGGGAGCACTCTCTGGTCGACATGCTTTCATGGGACTTCGGAGGACAGGTCAGGACCACCGGCACGCTCCAGCATACCGAGTACGACGGGTTATCTGGAGAAGAAGGTAGGGAAACGTTCCAGGACCTGAGTCTGGAGACCAGGCTGATGGGCGATTTGCGCATTGGTTCCAATCTCGATTTCACGGCCCACTATCAGGCCTGGATGGAGACAGGGGACTGGACTCGCATGGAGATGGAGACTGCTTCACCGCTCCTGAGTTCATTGCAGACCCTGTTTCCCGGATCATCCGGCGCAGACAGCCTGCCCTTTTTGGATTTGACCAAGGCAGTCAGCCGACACAAGGACACCCGGATCGTACACCGCCTGGACAGGTTCAAACTATCCCTGAACCGGCCCTGGGGACGCCTTAGCCTGGGAAGACAGACCCTGACCCTGGGCAACGGCCTGATCTTCAACCCCATGGATATCTTCAACCCCTTTTCTCCCACAGCTTTCCTCAGGGACTACAAGATCGGAGAGGATATGGCCCTGGCCCAGATCTTCCTTGATTCCGGCCACGATTTGCGCTTCTTTCACCTCTCCAGGCGGGAACCGGAAAGCCGGGATGTGTCCTGGAATCGATCCTCGACCGGGGCGAACGGTCATTTCTTTGTCCGCAGAACCGAAATGAATGTCTTGTTCGCGCGTCACTACAAGGATTTGATACTCGGGCTGGGTCTGAGCAGTACCCTGGGGATGGCTGCTTGGAGATTCGACCTGACCTGGACCGAGCTGGACCAGGACAGCGATCATGGGGGCTTTGTCTCCGCCGTGGCCAATCTGGACAGATCCTGGGTCTGGTGGAACAAGAATTGGTATGGGCTGATAGAGATCTTTTATAGCGGCATCGGAAAATCGGACCTGTCATCAGTCCTGGCCAGTAAGCCCCTCCTGGAGAGGATCAGGAGAGGAGAGCTCTTTGTCCTGGGCAAAAGCTATCTGGCCGGACTGATCCGTTTCGAGGCCCATCCTCTGATGAACCTTTCGGGAACCGCGATTGTCAGTATGGCAGACGGTTCCTGGCTGTTCCAGCCTAAGGCGACATGGAATCTGGCCCAAAACGTTGACTTGCTTCTCGGGGCTACCCTGGCTCATGGCCCTGCAGACAGCGATTTCGGGGGCTTCGATGTTCAGCTTGGCCCGCAGGAAGTCTCCCTGGCCCCGCCGAACACGGTGACCCTGTGGCTGACTGCTTATTTCTGATGTCAGATTTCGTGAGTTTATCTTCATGCTTCTCATGTGAGTTATGATACATTTATTTTATTACGAACCCTTAGTTTATGCCGACCCGAAATGCCACAACAAAAAGGCACATGCTATGAGTGTGAATTCCATGAAGGATCCGGTTTTGATCAAGCCGAGTCCCCGTTTCCATTTCCCGCCCATGGGATGGCCAAAGGGGATTCCGGTGGGAGTCAAGGCATCCAGAACGCAGTGCAGCAAAGCCCCGAATGTAAGGATTTGGGCCGGGCCCTGGAGGAGGAAGGTGCCGAAAAGGTATGGCCAGGGCCAATGCGAGAGCTTTCTGTGCGCGCTTTGCCACAGGGTCCGGCTTCCCAGGGACACTATGCGATCAAAAGCATCTGGCAGGATTCCGCCGGCGGTTACCAGGGCCGCTTCCAGGGGGGAGAATCCAATTGAGAGGCCGAAAAAAAAGTTAAATCCGGCGTGGGTGTAAAATTTCATTCTGGTATTCGTCTATGAGTTCATTTTCCGGCACTTGGTGAAAGGTAAGAAGCACCCAATCTCGGTTTCCCGCCTGCGGTTCATGCCATGTGTTAGCGGGAACCGAGGACCACCGCTGCTCAAGGGGAGCGTCTTGCGCGCTGGTCAGGTCCTCGGTTTTCGGAGAGGACTCGTCCTTGACCACAATCCTTCCCTGTCCTTCAATGGAGATCACCCTTTGGCGGCTGTTGGGATGCCGTTCGGTTTTAAAGCAGGTGTTGGCTCGGAGGGCAAAGATGCGGGCGGAGCCGATTTCCGCCGGGAGTGGTCCGTTTAGTTTGTTCAGCGGAACGGGCACCGTTCCGGCCAAAAGTAACGAATCTTGCCTAAGGAGTTCCTTGGCTTGACGGATTTCCTCAGTCACATCGGACTCCTGCACCAGTTTATCCAGTTCCTCTAAGATAGATTTTTCATTTTCCATATATTGTTGTCCTTGCCTATAGAGCAATGCCCCATCCTACAGCTTTTGGCAATGATCTCAGGCATTATTAGATACGTTATTAAAAGTGACAGGGAGCTTGTCTTTGAGCATGAAGGAACGGGTATCCCATCATGGGGGACTTGTGGACAAAAGTAAGGGCGGAAGCGAGATGAGGTATCCCACCATGCAGCAAGTGGACACAGAAGGAAATGAAGCGGGGCAGAGAATTACTTTCGGTCCCGCTTCAGATGTCGCAAGGCACTTTCAATGCAAGCCTTTCGTGAAGCCTGGGGGTTCTTCTTCTGTTCCAGACTGATCAAGCGTTGGGCCACATCCTTTCGTGTGAGCCGGATAAGCTCGTTTTCCAATCTGGCTTCGCCGCCGCCGAAGATTTTCTTCCAGGTGGTGGACACCCAATGCAATATTCGGGATGGAAACATAATCAAAAAATCTTGATGCAAGCCCTGGTTTTTGGGCCGTCACTGAGTTATAAATAAGGAGAGGCCAGCCTGAAAATATTGTCCCGGAACATGACCGGCATGCTTCGGGAGCGTATTTCTTGGAGGCTGATAGAGCGGGCCAGGTTTCTTTTGGCCTCAAGTATACCGTTTATGGTTTGGGCCAAGTCACTGTCGGAGACCTCCACGTTGAATTCGAAATCCATTTCCAGTTTTGGCCTTTATTCTTCCCGGAATCGGAGCTTGAAAAAAAACCCCGGGAAGTCAAGTCAGCACTTTGAAAACCGATTGAGCAAAAAGGAGGTCCGATTATGAACAGGCTGGTGGTAAAACTGTTGGCCTTTTTGTGGGTTTTTGGCATGGCCATCCCGGCCGTGTCTGCCGGGATGGTTGATCAAGACGTGGAGTATGAGGTCTCCGGGAAGACGTATCAGGGATATGCGGTCCGCAATACCGAGCTGGAAGAAAGTCAACCTGCGGTGATGATCATTCACGACTGGGATGGCCTGGGAGATTATGAAAAACAGAGGGCGACCATGTTGGCCGGGGATGGGTACGCAGTGTTTGCCGTGGATCTTTACGGCCAGGGAATCCGCCCGACCACCCTTGAGGACAAGAAAGCCAGAAGCGGGGCTCTGTATGCCGACCGGCAGGAGATGCGGAGCCGGCTCTTTGGGGGACTTGAGGCCTTGCGCTCCATGGACGGCATCGATCCGGACAATATTGTGGTCATGGGATATTGTTTCGGGGGGTCAGCAGCCCTTGAAATGGCCAGGGCCGGGGCGGATGTTCAGGGATTCGTCAGTTTTCACGGAGGCCTGGCTACCCCGAAAAATCAGGATTATTCCATGGTCCGGGCCCCGATCCTCATCCTGCACGGCTCTCAGGACGAAGTAGCCCCCATGACTGAGGTGGTCGAGCTGGCGGCAGCTTTGGACCAAGAAGGGGTGGATTTCAGCATGGATATCTACGGCGGTGCCCGCCACGCTTTCACGGTCTGGGGCGGAGACCGTTATTCCAGACAGGCCGATCTGGATTCTTGGGCAGCTTTGAAAGACTTCCTGGTCCGGCAGCTGCGCTAGTGCCGGGTCATATATGCATTGTTCCGTATCGGCACGAAACCTTTATTCCTCTGATTCCCCTCCCTGCCGCCTGTCTTCCAGGCGGGAGGGAGGGGCCAGGGGAGGGTTCTTTGTTTTCGACACGTGAGATGTGCCAAGGCACTAGGCTCTCAAAAAAGAAAAAGGAGAAAGGGTTATGCAATTAAAAGGCAAAAAAGCCATGGTCATGATTGAGGATATGTTCAACGACTATGAGTTCATCTATCCCTATTATCGGCTCCTGGAGGCCGGCCTGGAGGTCCAGGTGGTTGGTCCGGAGGCGGGAAAGAGCTATGCCGGTAAATCCGGGACAACGGCCCGCTCCACTCTGAGCGCTGCCCAGGCTGATGCCGGAGATTTCGACGTCCTGGTCATACCCGGCGGTTATGCCCCGGACCATATGCGCCGGCACAAGGATATGGTCGATCTGGTTCGGGCCATGGTGGACAAAGGCAAAGTAGTGGGGGCCATCTGCCACGCCGGGTGGATGCTGGCCTCAGCCGAGGTCCTGCAAGGAAAAAAGATGACTTCCTTTTTCGCGATTAAGGACGATATGGTCCATGCCGGAGCCGATTGGGTGGATCAGGAAGTGGTGGTGGACAAAAAGCTGGTCACCAGCCGGACTCCGGATGATCTGCCGGCCTTTATGAAGTCCATTTTGGAGCTTATGTAAGATTGCAGAACCGCAATTCAGACCTCTGGCCATCCCTTCCTGGACCAGGCTGGTCTTTATACACACTTTCCACCGTGGGATAAGGAAGTAGTCACTATGACGACCCGCCCCTGTCCCCGCCCTGCCCGGGGCGGGGAACTTTAACTGACAGCTATGCTGAAAATCCAAGGATCTTGGTCTCCGTAAGATCTTTACGCCTCAGCCCATGACTGAGCTGATGAGCATGATCCTCTGGTTCCCCTCCCTGCTTGCGGCTTTGCGCAGCTTTCCAGGGAGGGGATAGGGGAGGGTGATGTGATTCCAGATCCTTTCAAAAACATCCTTAGGTTCATCCCGACCAATGACCGCACATATCTTGTTCTGCGGTAAAGATTGTAGACAGCACTTTATCCTGCAGGTCATACAATAATGATTTTTTGCAGCCGCATCTATTCCCCGATAATCTTGACCAAAACTCTTTTTTTCCGACCACCATCAAACTCGCCGTAAAAGATCTGCTCCCACGGCCCAAAATCCAGCTTGCCGTCAGTTATGGCTACAACGACCTCCCGGCCCATGACCTGCCTTTTCATATGCGCATCTGCATTGTCCTCGCCTACGTTGTGTCGATATTGGGACACAGGTTCATGCGGTGCCAGCTTTTCCAACCATACATCATAGTCGTGGTGCAGGCCGGATTCATCGTCGTTGATAAATACCGAGGCGGTGATATGCATTGCATTAACGAGTACAAAACCCTCCTTGACACCGCTTTCTTCCAGACACTTCTTGACGTTTGGGGTGATATTTATTAATTCCCTTCTGCCCTTGACGTTGAATCCTCAAACTCAATCTCGACAAAGTGACTAATACCGTGGTCGGTGCCAGCCTCGATTGTCCGCGCTATATTATCCGTCGATTCAGAGGACCGGGCGGCCGACGTAGCGATCTCAGAAGCCTCTGGGGATCGGATGTGTACATTAATTCCGAGTTCAAAAGGCTCGCCACTGTTTGCACCTATCCGATGGGCGCGAAGGTGTAGGTTCGCCTTCTTACCCTCATCAGTTTCGACGAGTTCGTATCCTCCGGTGACCTTGAAAACCTTAGCCCCCCCGGGACCCACCGTTATGGGCAGACCTGTTGCCTGGGCAGTGGCATCAGGAGCTTGTCCCTGAGGCCGTGGAGTGGCATGGCTTAACTCAAGATTGTCGATCAATACCGCCTGAACGCTGCTCGCGTCATTAGAGACTTTGACGGTGATCATATACTCGCCACTGTCCGAGGCCTTAAGACAATGGAACGAGCTATCCCACGTCAATATCACATTTGGGAGAACTTCCTCCGTGCTTTGGTCTGTTAAATTGCAGACCTGGGCGGCAAATACAGGGATAGCTGGTACGAGCAGCAAAGCAACGGTCGCCGAGATTGTTCTCATAAAATCCTTAATCGTAAAGCGTCTCACATTCATAGACACTCTCCTTTTTGACAGTTTAGATTTGTACCGCCGGGCAGCAAGCAAAACTCTTGTCCTCCCTATTCAAAAAAGCAGCTGGCAGGGATCAGGCAGCGCCTTTTTCTGTCTGCTGACCTGTAGGCAGGTTTTGAAAACGTGGACTTACGTCCTTGCATTTATCATCTTATAGCCCGCCTTTTCATCCTTGGCCCAGTGCGGACCAAACCCCAGCGCAGCCAGGGCGCCATGGTTGATCTTGTCCAGACCGAAAATACCGGTGGAGAGTCTCTTGGTGATCTCTTCAGCCAAGCATGAGTCAAAATTTGGGCAGGAACATCTACGGTTTTCTATCCGCTTCTTCATGTCTCTCAGTCTCTTCAAAGACATCCATGTAGGCTTGATAACATTCCGGACACAGTGCATGTGTGAACTTTGCTTGCGTATGCTGCGAAATATATTTCTCAACCTTAAGCCAATATCCTTTCGAATCTCTGATTTTCTTGCACTGGGCACATATGGGAATCAACCCTCGCAAAGTTTGAATTTCTTGAACATAATCTGACAAACGATGTTTTTCTTCACCGAGGACATAGTTCATGTACAAAAGTTCCAGATGAGACTCGATAATGCTTTGAAAGCTTTCAAGGAGATGGCGAAGCGTTTCCGAATACTGATTCGGCTTGCTGTCAAGGATACATATGGTGCCAAAGGGGGCTTGATCGGGAAAACGCAAGGGCAGACCAAGATAGGAGATCATGTTCAACTTCACATCCGGATTATTTTTCCATTCCGGATCGCTCAAAGCATCCGGAACATGGAGCAACTTTTGTGTTTTAATAACCGTTTCGCAGTACAGCCCCGACCCAGCAAAATGCTCCCGATCTCCTGGCGAGTAAGGGTTTCCCTTTGTATTGCTGGCCTTGAACACCTCAATGTCCTCCTGATTCAAGCGCATAATCAAACCCGCTGGTATTCCAGCCAGTTCCGCCATCACGTCCACCATCTTCTGCCATTGGTTCAAAGTTGCATCTGGAATATGCACATCGCGGGGCTCAACATCGCCTGCCATGACCAAACCTCATTTTTTACATTTGATAAAAAAAACCATATGTTTACTCGCTTTCAGCATCCTTATCCAACGCATCCCTTACCTTGACGGCAAGCTGGTCCCTGGAAAACGGTTTTTGAATAAAATTGACGCCTTCGTCCAAGACACCGTGATGGGCAATGACATTAGCTGTGTATCCGGACATAAACAATCGTTTGATATTGGGATAAAAGGAAAGGATATTCTGAGCCAAATCGCGTCCGTTCATTTCGGGCATGACCACGTCAGTAACTATCAAGTGTACCTCACCAACATGTTCTTGGGCAAGACGAATGGCCTCGTCCGGTTTTCTGGCTGCCAGCACGTGATATCCCAACCCTTGGAGCATTTTTTTGGCCATTTTCAGAATCGATGATTCGTCTTCCACCAGCAAGATGGTTTCACTTCCCTGGAACGGTTGCTCAGTTTGGTCTGTCTCTGGTGTCTGCTCGTCTGAACCTGCATACCGGGGCAGGTAGATCTTAAATGTCGTTCCTTCTCCGGGTTCACTGTAGACATTGATAAACCCTTCATTCTGCTTGACAATGCCATACACAGTGGCCAGTCCCAGGCCGGTGCCCTTATCCACCGCTTTGGTGGAAAAAAAGGGTTCGAACAAGTTCTTCTGGGTTTCTTTGTCCATGCCGCACCCATTGTCACTGACCGCCAGGAGGACAAAATCTCCGGGAATAAAGCCATAATGTTCCGCACAATAGGCTTGATCAAAGACTGCGTTGTCTGTTTCGATGGTCACCTTGCCGGTACCGGCGATGGCATCCCGAGCATTGACGGTCAGATTGGCCAGGATTTGATCGATCTGGGCCGGGTCAATCTTGATTGGCCAGAGGTTTGGCCCTGGCTGCCAGGACAGGTCAATGTCTTCGCCGATGAGCCGGCGTAGCATTTTGAGCATCTCCTCCACTGTTTCGTTCAGATCCAGAACTTCTGGGGCCACGGTTTGCTTGCGGGCAAAGGCAAGCAATTGGCGGACCACGTTACTGGAGCGCTGGGCAGCTTTCTGAATTTCGAGAAGATTGTCATGAATCGGCTGAGCCGAATCCAGCTCTGCCATGGCTATCTCTGTATTGCCCAAGATCACGCTGAGCATGTTGTTAAAATCGTGAGCTACACCGCCGGCCAGCCGTCCGACGGCTTCCATCTTCTGGGCCTGAGTCAATTGGATCTGCAGTCTCTCCTGCTCCTCTTCGGCCACCTTACGGGCGGTGATGTCATACAGGAAATTCAGAGAAGCAAGACGTCCTTCCCACTCGATCATAACCACATTCAAATTGACCCATCTGACTTCACCGGATTTGCGTGCGACTCGAAAATCATACCCTTCTGGAACCTCTTCGCCCTGCAGTCTCCAATGATGCCGCTCCATGACCATGGCTCGATCATCTGGGTGGATGAATTCCTCGAAAGGCCGTGATGTTGCTTCTTCTGGTGAATACCCCAGCAGATCAAATATCTTCGAATTGGAAAAAACAAGGCGATCGTCCTGGGCTACGCAAATCGCCTCCACTGCATTTTCCACTAGGAAACGGTATTTCTCCTCGCTTTCTCGAAGAGCCTGCTCCATGTGTTTCCTTTCGGTGATATCAAGAGCGGTAAAGGTCACTCCCTTTGATGGATCGTGGAGATCAACAGGCGTTGAGCTGAGTATCACATCGAAAACTGTTCCGTCTTTACGCTGCCAGCATGTCTCAACCATTCCTGTTCCATGCTCTGCGATCAAGGCGTACTTCTCCCGGCCGACGAACTTAAAGTCCGCATCACTGGGGTAAAGAATCCTGGCGCTCAGATCAATCAGGTCATCAGTCGTGTAACCGGTCATCTCGCACAGGCGGTCATTGACCATCTTCAACTCCCGGTCACGCACCAAACCGATGCCAACCGGAGCGCTTCTGAAGATGCTGCTGATATGCTTCTCCCTCTGCTGGAGGGCCTCTTCCGCTTGCTTGCGATCAGTTATATCTTGAGCGGTGCCGAACATCCGGCTGACGCTGCCATCTTCGTTCTTGTCGCCTGTCCCTTGAGCGTGCACCCAGCGGGCATGGCCATCCGGGCGATATATTCGAAACTCGAGATCAAAGGCTGTTCCATTGATATACAATTCCTGGATTGCCTGACTCAGGCGCCCCCAGTCCTCAGGATGAATAATGTCGGCATGGGCGAAAAAGGAGGGAGCGCTTTGGCCCGGGTCGAGCCCGAAGATGTGAAATATCTCTTCAGACCATAGCGGGGTAGCCTCTGGTGATGACAATTCCCAGTGCCCAATGTGAGCAATTTTCTGTGCCTCCTGGTGCAGAGTTTCACTTCTTTCCAAACGCTTCTGTTCTTCTTTAAGTTCCCGAAAAAGCAGGCTGTATGGATCTTTAAGCCCTGAGCGGACCAGTGCTGCATAGATCAGGAAAAATGAGATGATTTTGAAAAAATGGCCCAGTAAATTAGAGAGACCATAAACACTTACGTAGAAGGTAAAGGCCAATTCGGCAAATATGGTTAAGCTCACAGAAGAAACCATTAATATGAATACATTAGAACTAAAGTATTCTTTTCGTTGAAAAAGGAGGATCAAGGCGATCACGAGGATGGCACAGATGACGTATTCGCTGCTCTTCTTAAAAGCCGTCAAGCCTGCTCCTTCGATGAAGCAATCGGGGAATATCCGCCAATAGAATATGGCCAGGAGGATGAGTGCTGTAATGGCGGTATAGATTGTCAATGACACATAAGGGCGTATCTTCTTCAGATAAAGAATCGGAAACAATACAAGAGTGATACTTTCTATAAACCTGGCGGCAATCCAGAGCTGAGTGGCCGGATTGGCTCCCCAGGATGGAGAAATCACCCCCATGCCTTTGTAGGCAAGGGTATGAATTAAATCGATGCCCCCTATAAAAAGATACGCGATACCAAGAAATACCAAGCCGTTATTGGAGATAAAGTGCCGAGTGTTCCAAATAACGATGAAAAGAGCGAAAGCTACTGCAATGGAGATAAATTCAGCTAATGTGTGAAACAGCAAGTAGTTCAAATTGGAAGTAACGAAGAGAGCCAGCAGGAGAGCAAGTCCTAAAAACCAAGGAATGGATCTGTAAAGGGTGGATGATTCTCTAATATTCAGTTCAAAAGAATTGATAGAGGACTTCATTTTTTTATCTTTTTTCTTTTGGTTATAAGACATTTAGTTCACCTTCGGATGAGCTATTCTAAAGATTAAATTTTGTTTATATTTACTGTACAGTGGAATAATCGTACAAAAGTCAGTGCAAACAACATTGCATAAAAAACTAATATTCACCAGCAAGCATAAAATGATAAATCTCTTCCACAGGCATAGGCCGGCCGAACAGAAATCCCTGGGCATAGTCGCATCCCATCTCCAGCAAAGCCTGGACCTGCTCCTACCGCTCCACGCCCTCGGCCAGGACCTCCTTGCCCATATTATGGGCCATGGCGATGATCGTCTGCACCAGGGTCAGGGAGTCCGCGTTTTCCAGCATCCCGGCCACGAATTCCTTATCGATCTTGATGACATGGATGTCCAGTCGCTGCAGATAGCTCAGGCAGGAATAGCCCTTTCTGAAATCGTCCAGGGCCACCCGGATCCCCCAGTCGGAAAGCGTTCGAAGAATCCCCGAGGCTCGGTCCACATTCTCCATGAGATCCGTCTCAGTAATCTCGACACCCAGAGCTTCGGCTGGAAGACGGTTCTCCTCCAAGGCGGAGCTGACAACACCAATGATCGAGTCATTGATAAGATCCCGCACTGAGAGGTTGACTGAGGCCCTCACCAAGAAACCCTCATCCCGCCAGGACCTCAGTTGCTCGCAGACATTGCGGACGACCCAAGCGTCCACCGGGACGATCATCCCGCTGCGCTCCAGCAACGGAATGAACTCACCCGGCGAGACAAGGCCCCTTTGGGGATGGCTCCAGCGGATCAGGGCCTCCAGGCCAACGATTTTGCCGCTCTGAAGATTGATCTGCGGCTGATAGCAGATCCAGAATTCCTCGTTCGTCAGGGCGCTCTTCAAATCCTGCTCCAGATGGAACTCCCTGGATATTCCTTCCTCATCTCCCGCGAACTGCTGGATCCTGTTCGCGCTTTTCTTGGCCCCGCTCAAGGCCATATCCGCCTGCTTGATCAAGCTGTCCGGGTCCGTGGCCCCGTGGGGGAACAGCGTAAACCCGATGCTGGCTTCTGGATAGATTCGTCTGCGGGCCTGATTCACCGCTCCATAGGTCTCCACATCCGTAAGATACCAGATACTGGGTGGGAACGGATTCCAGAAGCAGGGCCTGTTCCTCTGACTGGCGACAAAGGCTCTCCTCGGCCCTCCGGTACTCAGTAATATCCAGGGCCACCTCGGCTATCCCCTTCAGCTCTTCCTCAGGTGTCCGCATCGGATAACTCTTTATAAGAAAGACCTTGCCATCTGGAGATTCCACTTCCCCCTTGTGCTGCATGTCCGTTCGTATGGTGGATTGGACGGGACATTGCTCGCAGGGGGTGTCTCTGCCAAGCCATACCTGGTAGCAGTACCGTCCAAGCAAGCTTTCCGGAGCCTCGCCCACTGATTCTCCTGCTGCTCGATTAGCCCACTGTATCCGCAATTCCAGATCCAAAGCAGCCATTAAATCGGTAACGGCATCAAAAAGATCGTCTGGGTGGTAGGAGATCAAGTTAAAATCCAAGCATTCCTTTGTTACCTGACGGATTTTAAACACGTTTGATGTCTGAGGTGGACCCATTTGGTTGGATAGATTTGAGGCCAAAATATGCTCTTAGCGGTCAGCACATTTCCACACGGTTGCGTCCCTTTTCTTTGGCCAAATACATGCATTGATCAGCCCGATTGATCAGATCATCCAGGGACTCCTCCCCTTTCTTATACTGGACCAGCCCAAAACTGACTGTAATCTCAACGTCCTGGGAAAATACGTGTTCAGCTACAGTTTTTCTGATCCTTTCCACCATGACCTGCGCGTTTTGCGCATCAGTATCCGGGGCCAGGATCAGAAATTCTTCCCCTCCCCATCTGCACAGAATATCCACCTCCCGGAGTTGAGCACTGACTATTGCAGCCAGGCTCTGCAGGACAAGATCCCCTGCTTCGTGTCCATACGTATCATTGATACGTTTAAAGTGATCGATATCAAACATGATCAGGGTCATGCTGTTGTGTAAGCGCTCAACCTGCTTGCACTCGTAATCCAGACACTCAAGGAACTTCCGCCTGTTGAAACAACCAGTCAGCGTATCAGTTCTGGAAAGCCGTTGCAGTTCTTCCAAAGTCCTGGCATTGCGCAAAGATAATGCTGCCAGGTCTCCAAAGGCCCTGGCCAGTTCTGCATCCTGATTGTCAAAGCCCCCGGGCTTGTTGGCCAGTCCTATGATGCCCACTGTCTTCTCATCTACCACCAGCGGAGCAAACATGATATTGTCCAGTCTGACGTGACCCTGGGGCATATACTGGATCCAGCGGCTATGCATAAAGTTATTTTCGTAAACAACCGCATTTGATCTATAGGATTCAGCCCGCAGACCTCGAATAGGCATGGGCAGCTCAGGATTCACTTTACAGGGCCGACCGCCTGATTCCAGAAAGAGCAGTTCGTTTTCCTGTCCATCACTGGATAAAAGAGCTACATAGCCTGCAGTGGAGCCAATAAGCCCTGAGGCATTGTCAAAGATCTTTCTTGCTGCCGCAGAAAAATCATCAATGGTCAGAATAGTTCTGGAGGTATCCGTTCAGGGGGTAGCCCCTCTTTAGCTTGAGTAATCGATCTCTTCGATCCAGGTCAGGTCCGGATCTTTGTCATGAAAATAGGCGTCAATCGCTTCCACGAGCACTGGATAGGAAAGCTTATTTTGCAGGCGACAGGTCTGGGTCAGGCTCAGTATTCGTTCGACCCAGCGATCACCGGCCTCGCTTTCAGTACCCAGGCTTCGTTTTCGCCACAGGACACCACGGCGAAGTAGCCTTTCGGCCAAGTTATTCGTAGGCCCTACACCTTCGACTATGAGAAAGATCCATAGATCGTCGTGGAGCCGCTCCAGGCTGCGGACAAACTTCCCCGCACGATCCTTACGGTCCCTGTGTAGCTTAATTAGCCGTCTATAGCGGGCGTAAAAGGCACGCCATTGTCCCCTGGTCGGTGGGGCATTGGCCATTTGGATCAAAAGAAGCAATTCCTTTTTGGCCCAGGCTCCGATCTTTGATATCTCCGGGTCCTTATGTTCAAGAAGGCCTTGGGCTTTGCGCAACAAGTGGGGCAGGCAGGTCTGGTGCAGGTTGACCCAGTTCCTGTACGTCCCGTAATCGTCGCTGATCAGGATGCCTTCCCACTTGTCTATGAGCGCCTTGAAAGCCTCTTTGCTCCTTCTGGCATGGACCATAAAGAAGGCCACTTGGGTATTGCACAAGACCCATAGCCAATGCAGGCAGCCCCGAGCTTGATACCAGGGTGTCTCGTCGACGTTGTTCGCCGGAGATTGATGGGCCTTGCCCCGAATAGCCCGGTAATGGGGCAAAATGGCTTTTGATGCCCGGTTTATGATGTTTTGTATCGTGCCTGTGGACAGGTGCAGTCCCAGGACTTGCTGACAAAATCGCTGGACTGTCTCCCGGCTTTCGCCATGATCTCCGCTGAGTAAGGCTACCAGAGCGGAAAAGCGCGGGCCGTATCCAGTCCTATGGCCCTTGGGGATTACTGGTTTATGCACCCTGCCACAGGAAGCACATTTCGATTCGTGCATCAGATAATGCCGGATGATCAAAGCGATTTTTGGTAGCTCAATTTCCTGGTGGGTATAGAATACGCCTTGATCTTCAAATTCTGTACCTCCGCACTGGCAGCTATCTGGAAACACATGCTCTGTCTCGGTTGGCTCAAGCAGTTTTTGTTTATGGCCTTTATGACCAGGCTGACCGCCACGAGGCTTCCGAGTGGTCTCTTTCTCGTCCTTGGAAGTACCCTGATCATTCCCATCAAAAGGAGAATCAGATGAAGGGGGCTTATCAGAGTTCGAGGAGTTCTTTCCCAGCCTGGCCTCCAGTTCATAAATGCGCTGCAGCAGGGTCACAATGACCATGCACAGCCACTGAATCTGGCAAGCCTGGGAATGGCCTTTATCCATGCAGCCTCTCCCTGAACTTTTTCTCCAAAGGATAGACAAAGACCGCCTTGGACTGGCCATGATAATGGTAGCTGGCTCCCCGTTTGGCGCTCCCGGAAGTGCTTCCCACATGGATCCAGTTGGCCGCCTTGTAGCACGTGCCGTAAAACCTGGCCGTGTCCACGAAGGTCTCCAAAAGGGCCAGGGGCACGTTATAGAAATCGAGCCAATCCTTTTTGAGAAGCTTGGCATTGGCCGCCAGGACCTTTGAAGCCAGGTGCGGTATATGCACCCAGGGCAGGATCAGAAGCCGGACATTGTCTGCGATCAGATGCAGATTTCTCTTCCTGGTTTGCTGGTCCCAGCCGATGAATTGATCCCGGTCGTTGACTTTCCAGGCAGCTGAGCCCCAGCCAATGCAGGCAGCGATTTGGCCATCCAGGTAGGCGATGTATTTGAGATAGGATCCAACAATGAACGGCTTGCCCAGGTAGTGATGGGTGTGCACCAAATGGTCCCAGAGCTTCTCCTTGGAGGACTTACGGACCATGGAAAATGTCAAAGAGCTGTAGTCAGAGATCGATCCTTTACAGGCTGAGGTATCAATCAGATAGCCTTGGGTTTGAACGTGCTTTTTTCCTCGAGGACCGAGGGTCTTGCGGGTGGGAAGAGAGATAAGCCCCTTCTTTTCCAAAGTCAGGAGCAGATCTCTGCAAGCTCGGTCTTTAAGCCAACCGTTAGGCTGTTTCCAGTCCCAGAGATGGCAGATTTGACGTGAGATTTGAGTTCGTCCCTGATGCCAATATCTTTGGACCAAGGCCCTGATCTCTTCGAGCTCTTTGTCTGCTATGCTTCTGCTACGGATAACGAGATGTGCCCTTTCCAAGGTAAGCTCCTCCAAGCTGTGCTTGAAAGGAGGGTATCAGATCTCGCTGGAAGGCGCCACTTAATTTTTAACCTTTTTTGAAATTTTTTTCACATTTGGGGGGTACCCCCTGAATGCTTACCAGTAACCAGCTCAAGAGCCTTTTCAAATTCTGGCGTTTTCATCTCGAGTAGTTCGGCTAGCCTTTCATCTCGTTTGAATTGATCAGGCAAATCTTCAAGGCTCAGATCTGAAGGCTTGCACCAAGTATTATTGCCAGGCAACCATTCAGAATTCATCAGCAATCTACCAAATTCAGAAATATGAGAAGATTTAGTGCTATTATTGTAATGCTTATTGGTTGATTCTTCAATTTCACCTTGGACACATCTAGAATTTGGAATAGCAATATTGTTCCAAATAAATTCGCTTTTTTCAAATGTTGGTGAAGATATGGCTTTACTTAGCCCTTCAACTTCAATATCAGGATCATACTTATTTTTGCCTCTTTTATGCTGGCCATGTTCATTTATTATAATAACATTATTATTACTATCATGATTCTTTTTAATAACTTTGGGGAATTGATTAATTCCAAGTTTTTTAAAATGTTCTAACCATTTTTTGTCGTATTCATTGGATAAAAACCATATTTTATCATTATTTTCGAAATATTCATGTAATATTGATATATCTTCATAAACATCTTTAGGAGCTTTATATGAAATCTCTTTACTTTTAGCATTAATCGCTTTTATGATTTCTGTATACCGAAATATAAGCAACAAGCAATTTTGTAATATTCCATTTGCCATATCTTTATTTGAAATGTAATCAATAAAATCAGTTGACATTTCTTTTTTACGAAATATAACTTTAAGTTTGCTTCGTAAGGCTGAGGCATCTCCCTTATATTCTACATTAAGGCACATCAAGACCTTCTCTAAATCCTGTATGTTTTCGTTTAAATCAATATGTCTTTGTATGATCATCATACTTGGGTAAAACGAACTCTATTAAGTCTGCAAATTGATCAGGCTCAAGCAAACCAAATTTTTTCAAAAATTCAGCAGCTTCTTCATTATTAAAAATATTTTTTTTAACTGTGGGTAGATTCGTTTTAGCATTTGGAAGATATGCGTTTGGATTACCATCTTTATTGAAAGGTGTAACATGATCATTGTTTTCTAGACGTATGCATTTTAAGTTTTGCAAAGACTCTTTACTTTTTTTTGACCTGTCAGTTCTTGTTTTAAGCAAAAAAGAATAAAAAGAAATAAGCCAATTATCACTTTGATTTAATAAAAAACTATTTGATAATATTTCTATGAATTTATCTGGCCTTAACTCATCTATGTTCAGTTGGTTTATTAAAAATGACCTCAAAGAACGATTCAAGTCTTCGGTAATGTCTTTAGATAACCATTTTATATTCGTATTTGATTTAAATAGACATTTCAAGTGATCATTAGATATTAAATTTCTGAGCTCCGAACCTCTTGCAAGCTTGGCATTTTGACCTTTTACAAATGTACCTTCATTATCAGGAAGTACTTCTTCGGTGTTTAAAGTATTTCGAATTTTTGAAAAAATTGGATAATAAAAATCATCATTATTCTTTGCAATTTCATTCAGTCTATTAGTTAATGTATTTAAAAAATTGAGTGTTAGGGATTGATTATTTTTTAAAAGGATCAGGCCATCAGCAACAACTTCTGCTACACACTCCATCAACCAACGATTCCATGGTACATCTTGAATTTCTTCACGCGAACATGTTAAAATGAAATCAGCGTTTATTATGAAAGGCAATCTTGTATCAGTTCTTACTGGAAGATAGGCATAAATTTTACTTCTTCCTTCTTCATCATCATTCAGTGGGAAAGCAACTGTTACCTCACGTTCATAAATATCCTCTCTCTTTTCTTGTTCAATATCATCTGGTTTTTTAAATGATCTTGAGCTTAATAAAAATTCTTTTGTTATTTCGAAAGATTTGTTATTTTTTTTCCCTTCAGTATATATATGAACATAAGGATACTTTGAATTGTCTTTTAATATTGACAAAAAATCACCTGAATCCGTTTCTATATGTATTTCCCTTAACTTGTTAAGAAACAAAATAGTTTCAGGTTCAATATCATAAAACATCTTTTCTATTTTATCGAAATTATATTCATATTTATCTAGTGGTAAAATTATATTTGTATTATTTATAGCAAAAATATTTTTCGATAAACTTACCCACTGTGGCACAATATATCCGAGACCAGTTTTAGGATCATACTCAGGAAGGGAAAAACTGTAGTCATTTGATAAAATATAAGGACTTGATGTCACCCTAAAAACAGCTTTAAACCCAATTCCTTTTTCACCAATGTACCCATGGTTTTTATTGTTTAGTTGTTTTTCCAATTGCACAAATCGCTTCAACGTTATCCTTTGAAAATCCCAATTCATTATTTTCAATAATCAAAGCTCCATCAGAATTTGGAGTGTTTGTTGGATCATTACTCTTTAGTTGAAAAGATATGTATGGTTCGCAGTTGTTATACGAATTATCTTCAGCATTTTGAATGAGCTCAAAAATAAAATGAGTGTCTTTGCTATAGAGATCTTTCGCAAGATTTTTAATGGAATTGTTTAAGCTATCCTTAATTCGCTGAGATGCTTGAGATTCTTTTCGAATTAGCTCAATGTGATTTTGTTTTTCATTTCCCATATGGATCTCCATGTTCAATCTGTATGACCCCATAAGCCACTGGCTCAGCTACGATGTCTGCCCGCTCAGCGGAAATGTCTAACTCCTGAGATCTGCGAGCATAATCGGCCTCTGCTGCATCAATTTGAGATTGGCGCATTTTTTGAATCTTCTTGTCGGTTGCTTGGCTGAGTTGTTCTTTCAAAAGAGCGATCCGGGCTTTGTGACTGGTGGATAGGCTCTCCCTTCGGTACTCAGCAACTTCCTGGGTCTTTTGACGATGTTTTGCTCTGGCATCTTTCCATAATTCGTAGTGCTGAGTGTCCAATCCATCCCAAACTGAAGAGTCAAACCCATCTTGCAAAGGATCTGGACTATCCATAGCGTTCTTTAAGAGTTGACTAAGATGTTCGGATACAGTGCCATCCGAGGCAATAGGCTTAAGCTCCAAATCTTCCTTAATGCCATGGAAACGCCACTGGTAAATGACAAATTCATAACGACCCTCGGGTACCTCGTTCGATGTCACCGTTAGGCTGGTTACCACTCGTTGTTTAACATCAAAGGACTGAGCAGCCTGTTTGACCAATGGGTGAAAAGGCATGATGAAAGAGACCCCTGGATGCTGCTTCGCACAATCAGATTCAAAAGTGATGGACAAATGTTGACTACCACCTTTGAGCCAGTTCTCCCATTCACGATAGACAGAGGTTTTTTGTCTCGGAAGCTGCTGAAAATCCTTTAAAAGTCGGGTGCGTGATTCCTGTGATAGCCGTAGAGTCTTGAGTTGCTTTTCACCAAGAATAAACTCTTGCTCTTTACCACACACATACTGAAGGTATAGATTGACCATCCGCTGAAGTGATGCCGACGACAGCCAAAAACTTGCAGCATCTTCAATTTCTTGATTTATTTGCTCTTGAGGAAGGCGAATACCAAACAATTCAGCTTGTTTTTGCTCCAGCCTCTCCTGCTCTTGAATATACAGAATCTTATTGTCTGCCAACTGCTGGAGCTTTGCCTTTCGATCCTCTTCACTAAGCTCAAAATTTTCAGCGATATTTTTGATCTCACGGGTAATTTCACCTAATATTTCCTCGCTTCCTCCAAGGGCGTTATTAAACACACCGATACGGTTCAGGCACCGTTCGAAGATATCTGCATCTACAGTGCCCGGAGTGATTAGATTGAAAATGGCCACGCTCTCACTCTTCTGTCCGTTTCTGTCTATTCGCCCAATACGCTGTTCAATGCGCATAGGATTCCAGGGAAGATCATAGTTCACGATGCAATCGCAGAACTGGAAGTCGAGGCCCTCACAACCAATTTCGGAAAATAACAACTGATCTAGAGCTTCCTCATCCTCTCTTGGTTTCTCAAAACGTGCTCGAAGCGCTACTCGATCCTCATCTGGAGTTCCTCCATGAACCAACCCCACTCGAAATCCATCTTTGCTAAGATGCTCAAATAGATAGTGTAAGGTGTGACGAAAACTGCTGAATAACATTACCTTGTTGTTCAGAAGGGCTTGCTTGTCGCGAACTATATTGCGTAAAGCCTCAAGTTTGGGGTCCTCCGAGTCAAGGGAGTGGGCCTCAGCAAGAAGATCCTGAATTTGCACCTGGATTGGAATAATAGCCTCGTCATCGGGGACGCCGGTATTATCTGCCTCTTCCCAAGACAGCTCATCTAGATGACGATTGAGTATGTCTTCCAAAAATGGTGCGAGACCAAAGAGGCAGCTTGCAGCCTGGCGTTTGATAGTGGTCATCATGAACTTTACGTTTATCCCAGCGTGAATCTTAGTGAAAATTTCGGCCTGTATTCTCAAAAGCTCATCGTGTAATTGCCTTTGCGCAGCTGTAAATGGAACATAGATTGTCTCAGGCTTACGTATCGTAAAATCTCCAATGTCACGGCGACGAGTTCTGTTAATGATTCCGTCGAACGTATGCAGGCCCTCGGTCTCGGAAATCATCTTCACCCGATCCTCGTGTAGCACCCCAGGCTTAAGTAGCTCAGAACAAACCCTGTTAAATATAGGATTATGCTGTAGTATTGCTTGCCCCCAGGGTGTGGATGCGGCTTGGTCAAGGGCTTCGAGAGCCAGGCTCTGCCATTCTGGCTCTTGAGACCGCATAGCTGAAACAGCTTTATTGATAGATGGGTTCGGCTCTGCCATGTGCGCAAAGCTTTCTTGATCAATGATGAGGTCTGGGCGCAGTGTGTTCAGAAGAACAAAAAGATCGTTACTGCCAAGTTGGAGTGGAGTTGCCGTCAAAAAAACTACTGCTTCAGCGTGATCACATAAAAACTTCACTCCCTTGTGGCTAAATGTGTCCTGATTTCGGATGTGATGGGCCTCATCAACAATAATCAGATCAAAGCGCGGCGGCGGATCAAGATCTAGCAGGCCTTTCTTTCGCTTGCCCTTTCCTTTTGGTGCCGAGCCATAAAGCAGTGCTTCATCGAACAAAGAGTACGGGATGATCGCTTTTTCGTGGTGATTTGGCCAAGCTCCATCCAAATCCATTTCGTTAATGCAATATCTCAAAGTCGGACCATCAAGATGTGTAAAGCGCTCTTCGAAACGTTTCATCTCATTCTGCCATTTTTTTTCAGTCACCAACGGACGAGGGCAAACAATGAGCACAGAACGAATCTCCCGTCGAGCCTGAAGCTCTTGGTGGATGAGCCCGGCTTCAATGGTTTTACCAACGCCAACTCCGTCAGCGATAAGTAAGCGAGGTCGATCCGACCGGATAAATCGCAAGACCGGCCTAAATTGATATGGGATGAAGTCAACTCTTGCGGCGTTGAGCGAGTAGAGTGTGGATAGCCCAGGATATCTGATCTGGAGTGCGGAGAGATAGGCATGGAACTGGTTGCACGTTAAAATGGCTTCATTTTCATCGTTTGGGCCTTCAGCCTGCACTTGTGAGGCATAAAAAATTTGGATCATACCGTCTATAAATATCTTGAACCTGTTCTCAGGCTTGCCAGGAATTACTTCTACCACGGCGCCACGGGTTGAAGGGCTTGATTTGATAAAGACGATTTGTCCAGGTTCTAATTCAGGCTTGTCGCTATTATTTTTCGGAGGTGCGGGTATCGTCCCACTGAATATATTAGTAGATGAAGCCTGGGAGTCTGCATTAAGTAGGTCGACTTTTGCTTCTTGAACTTCTTGAATCAATTCTTCATCCGAACCAATAACAACCGCGAATCGCTGCAGTGTGTCCAGATCCCGATAAATGTCATCAAGGGGAAAACCGTCTGTCTCTGCATGTGCCCAACGATTGCGAACAGTCTGCATCTCCTTGACGAAATGACGGTCTTCAGATGTCAGGTTCAAACTACTGGAAATCTGATACCAGTTTTGATCCAAGATCCGAAGAAGTGCAGCGAGATCAAGGCCACCCAATGACGTAATGTTGCGTTGCTCTAATCGCCTCTTCTGTGGAATAGACAGGGTATTTACGACTGCTTTTTTCCACCAGTCGTCAAACAGCTTCGGCAATTTTTTCTCTAAAAAGGTGGCCAACTGTCTTGCTAATACTTGAAAAAAAATGTGTAGATTGTGTCCCATAATATTATTTTGTGTATATTAAATGTTATTAGCACTACAGCGACACATTATGCTCTACAAGCTTTGAACTCGGGATCGCCAGGCGTCTAACTGGCTCTTATCCGAACTGTCGCTGTAGTGTTAGTCCAAAATATTATTAACCTTGATACCATTTTGATAAGTAGAAACGTTTATATCCGATGTTGTAGACATAACGTGCCATAGGCTTCTCAAGTTCCATAGCGCCAATAACTCAAAAATGTTAAACATAGTCTTCATACCGAGAAGCTCAAAATGAGCGATACCGCATGCACCGGCAGACAGTTATGAACAAGTAGTTTTCACGCCGGTGCTTCACTTAACAGTGACATTGCTTAATATGAGATTGTGGAGTATGAGCAAATAAATTTTGTTTATTTTTCTCTTATCGCAGGAAACAAGTCAATACATAATCAAATAAATATCCCTACCAAAAAAGTGTGAATAATAGATAAAATAAGCCCCGGACTTTCTCGGGGCCACCAACTACGCCCTGCCTGACTCCACAAAGGGCCGCCGCACATCCGGAGTCGGGCCCGTGGAGCACAACGCCCCGCCCAGGGACACCTGCTCGGGTACCGACTCGGGCACCACCGGGACCGAGACCCACCACATGCCGCCGCCCTTTCTCATGCGCACGCCCTTGCACACCGGTGGCAGCCGGGGAGCCGCGTACACGGCCAGCCGCTTGGCCTGGGCAAAAGACCAGAAGCCCACGCAGGCCACATACCCGGAGATGGAGAACTGGGAGAAACGTAGGGCATAGGCTGAAGCCGACCAACTGCAGCCCACCCTGAAAAGATGAGAGACTGCGAATATGATGCAACCCCTTGGTTTGTTCAGCGTAAAAATATCCCTTTAAATCAGCCCTCCAGAAAAAGCCAAACCTGTTGCAAAACAGGGACGGAAAGCCACGGACCCGGCACAAACCTGGTTTTGCAACCAGAAGAAGGAAGTAGGGAGTGGAGAGTGAGGAGAAGTATAAGGTGCTGGGATATGAAATCATCGAAATTTGAGCTTGCCTGCTATAGACAAAGACAGTATTTTGGTTTACAAAAAAGGTAAATTCTGAGCATTTTGTAAATCAAAGGAAAAAGAGATGATTGGCGAACGTATCCACCGAGCACGCAAAGCTGCCGGACTTTCTCTTCGAGACCTGGCTGAAAAAACAGGTATTTCGCACACAACTTTGGGCCATTATGAAAAGGGCAAGCGTTTGCCATCTTCTGGAATTCTTATCAAGTTGAGCCAAGCGCTTGGAGTTCGCGGAGAATATTTTCTCCGTTCGTCTCAGGGGCAGGTCAATGGTTTGGAATTTCGGAAACATTCGAATTTACGTGTTCGGGCCCAGCATCGGATACGGGCAACCGTCTTGGAACATATTGAACGCTGGCTCGAACTCATAGATCTCTGTCCCGCCATCTCCATACAGGAGTTTGCTGTTCCGGCTCTACTCGATGAATTAGGTATCATACAATCTGAGCATGATATTGAGACCCTGGCTCAGGCCTTGCGCCAGTCGTGGCGTCTTGGCTTGAATCCTATCCCGGATTTGGTGAGCGTTCTCGAAGAAAACGGCATTTTGGTCATCTTTGTTCATGAAGACGATCTACAGTTCAGTGGTCTCTCGGCTTTGGCCAATGGCATTCCAGTTGTGGTTGTGGGTTCCCAGTGGCCAGGTGATCGGCAACGCTTTACTTTGGCCCATGAACTCGCGCACATAATCCTTGCTCACCGACTTGATCCTGCATTGCCGGTGGAAAAGATGTGCCATGTGTTTGCCGGTGCTTTTTTGTTCCCATGTCCATCGGTTCAGCAAACATTTGGTCTTCAGCGGGGGCACATTGAACTTAAAGAGCTTTATTTGGCCAAGCACACATACGGCATAAGCATGCAGACTGCCTTGATCCGGGCCCACCAATGTAAGATCATTACCAGCCGTGAATTGCAGAACACATTTCAATTGTTGTCCCAAAAGGGATGGCGTTCTCAGGAACCTGGAGATCCTGTAGATCAGGAAACCACGCAACGTTTTGAGCAGCTTGTCTTACGGGGGTTAGCTGAGGGGTATTTCAATGAGTCCAAAGCAGCAGAGCTTTTGAATATATCGATCTCAGCTTTTCATCGGGAACGGAACATGGAGCCGGCTGCGTGACGATCCTGATCAGCGATGCCAATATCTTGATTGATGTCGTTGAAGGGAGGATCGTTGACCCCTTCTTTCAACTTCCGTTTGTGATTTGTGTTCCCGACCTCCTTTTTGTGGATGAATTGGCTGATTTTCACTCTGATCTGCCCGAGAAAGGCCTTGTTCTCAAAGAACTTGAGCCAAATTCTCTTGAAAAAGCAATGCACCTTCAACAACGGTACAAAAAATCGAGCAGATACGATTGTTTGGCCTTGGCTCTTGCTGTCCAGGAAGACTGTCCTCTTTTGACCGGCGATCAGGACTTGCGTGATGCCGGAGTGCAGGAAAATATCGATGTCCATGGTACGTTATGGCTTGTTGATATCATGATTGAGAAAGAGGTGATTACTCTGAACACAGCATATGAAGCCTATAAATTAATGTATGCTTCTGGTCGTCGCCTGCCCTGGAAACAGGTGTGGAAGAGATTCAAGACCTAATCAATGAACTTTGACTGCTGATCAAAAGGTCCTTTACACGCGAGCCCGGAGCAGCGGTGCCAGGGCCGAAGCGGTGACCTTACCGCGGCTTTGGACGTCCCCGCTTCTTCTCTTGCCTCTTCCTCTTTTCCGCCTCTTCTCTCTTCCTTCTTCCTCTTCCAACGGACTCACGCATAACCCCCTACTAACCGGATTAACCCCCAACCAAGGTAACAGAGAGAAAACCTCTGGGGAGGCGGGCGGGAATATTATGATGTGCCTGGAGCGGAAGTAAGCGGAGCCTCTTCGGCGGAGCACTGGAGCGGAAGGCACGTACCACACGTGGGTGGGTCAGGGTTTTTCTCAAAGGGCGGCTGGGCGGGATTTGATATCTCGTTGACCAGCGAAAGTCCGCAGAGTCTGCACCCGGTCAAGGGCACAACAAAAAATCACCTGATCCCTGACCGGGCCAGTCTCGGAAGGGCTGGAGCTGCACCTTATCCATTCTTCTCTGAGCTGGCCTGTGAAAAGCCCTGGACTGAAGCGGAACTGGACGCTGTCTGGGCCCGGCTGCGGGACTAGTCCGCGGCCAGTGGAGCGGGGCGTTTGCTTCGGCTGTGGAAACGCTTGCTTTATGGGGCGGAGGGCGGGAAGAGATATAGTTGACCTGGTTCAGGCAGGCGGAGGGGCACCGGTCAGCGTATAACCTGACATTTTCTTTGCGCGACCGGTGCTGGCCGCCTTGGTGAACCAGCACCTTAGCTGTCTTATGCCGGCCATTGAAACACCCCGGGCTTAGCGGAGCGGGACGCGGTCCGGGTCCGGCTGCGGTCCCGGGCCGTGGGCCGCGTAGTGGGAAATCACTGAGGGCTGACGGGACAACGATCCGAGGGGCGGCGGGAGGGAGAAGATATCTCATTGACCAGCGAAGCCGCCGGTCTGGCACCGGTCACGGGCACAGCAAAGAGTCTTATGATCCCTCACCGGGGCCAGGGTCGGCCGGCTTTCGCTGCACCTTATCCTCTTTGTCTGCACAGCCTTGGAACCACCACGGCCTCGAGCGGAGGCCGTCGGGGCCTGTTTGCCGTCACCAGCCAGAGTCTTCTGGCCGACTAGCGAACAGGTCCCGGGGGCCGGAGCGGGGCTTGATCATCAAGCGTGGAACAACCTGCTCTGAGGGGTGGTCGGGCGGGAAAAGATGTATGGGTGACGGCGGGCACAAGTTGTACATAACGCTTCGTTCTGAGACAACGGCGGCTGTATCAGAACCGCGCGTTATGTCAAAGCGAGCCAAGGATAAACCGGCTACGTCCATCAAAGACAATGCTTGAGATGAGCCCTAAGGCCCGGTCTGGCAGTGGACGCGCATTCGTGCGCTGCTGACAGGCGGGCAGGTTGTTTAGACCAGGTGCGAGCGTCTTTGCCCGCCTACCTTCAGTCTGCTTCTTTTTTCTTTGTGGGGAAAACCACCATTGAAGTGGAGGCGGAGCGGAGGGTGTCCAAGTCCGTCAGCGGTCCGGGACACCCGCAGCGGAGCCGGAACGGCGGATTAAACCACGGAGTTTTGGGCAAGCAATGGCCTGTATGGTGTGACGGGCTCCGGCCAGGCGGCGCTACAATGGTCAGCATGACCAGGGTTTGTGCTGCCTGGTCGGAGGCCCACCCTATCAGCTCTTATCCCCCCCTGGAATTACACTTGGCTGAAGCGAAGCGGCCCGCTGTCTGGGTGCGTCTGCGTGCCCAGTTTGCGGGCCGTGGAGCGAGGAATCACTACTGACTGGCGATGAATCATGACTTTTAGGGTGGCGGGTGGGAAGAGATTTTGTGGGATCAGCGGAAGCCCGGAGAGTCTGGCACCGGTCAAGGGCACAGCAAGCACTTTGGTGGACAGCATGTCCTACTCTACGCTTTGTGTACCTTGGCTATGTCTTTAAGTGATCCGATGAAGAGATGCTCGTATTCAGGTCGGCCCGCCGCGATTTCGTCATCGAAGCTGAATGTTGAACTCACGATTTTCTGAGTCAGATGCAAGCCGCGTGGGCGTGCCGCGGCGAGCCGATACTCGCTGCATTGATGGGAGTATTTCTCGTGCTTAAAGAATGGGATACAGCGAGGATCTTTGACGTTCATCCTCACGCCCTTGTTCGGCGCATAGTACTCAACACGCCCGTGGAGCAACCGTGATTCGGTGAGATCGTGGTGGCGCGCGATTGTTACGCGGCACCGCTGTAAAAACTCGCTAGGATCGAGTATCTCGACACACGTGTCGGCGCCGAAATCGGTGAAGAGTTTTGTGGATAGAGACTCCGATAGGCAGAAGGCGAAAAGCTCGCTCGAGTTTATCGAATTGAGAAAGGCTGCATGCCCCCGCCAGCGCACGCGACCATCAGTCGTCTCAATTGTCACTTCGTTATCTGGGTAGTCCATGTGCAGGCCTTCGAGCAGATCGCTTCGACCCATCTCCTCAATCTGGCGGAAGTAGGCTAGGTTTCGAAACAGCAGGTCGCCTCGCTCCAGGAAGCCTTTGGTGAAGCGAGACGGCATGTATTTGTAGAGTCGCGTCGGTGTTGCCATGTGAGCTTGATCCATCTAACATATTTCTCAGCAGACCGATGTAAAGCGCATCGAAACACCGATCTACTGGAGAAAATTGTTATGCACTAATTTAACTTTCTATTCCATATGCACGCTTCAATTCTTCAATAAAATTATTTATGCGCTCAACATCGTTACTGCCAAACCAGCTGACAGAATACTCAATTCCGTCAGTAAATTTCTCTGCACCTTCACTATGCCTATAATCTATAGGGATGGGATACCGACCATACCAAGTTGCACTTCGTGTAAGTCGCCTTAGTAAGTCTTCCTGTTCGGTATTGAACTTAAAACCGGCTTTTTTTGCTAGTTTCACGAGATCATGACTTTGTAGCTCTTTTGGGAATTTAAATGTATCTCGAAATTTTCGACGATCAGAGATCCCGGTAAATGACTTTTTTGTGCATTAAGAATTATGCACGCTCTATTGGCACAAATATTTTATTTCGTATCTTATTGAGATGAAATGACAACTTCACTTTCAGGCGGCCGACAAGAGTGATCTCTTGTTCATTGAGCTTGTGGCAGAGCTTGTCGGCTGCTTTGCGATACTTGGTGTTATCGATTCCATCTATGATCACGACCAAGGTGTCGCCGATGAGTTTGATAAGACCGGATCTTCGAGTGATCATCCCCAGTATTTGTTTGATGTCCCTGGGATCATCATAGCAGTCCCGAAAGATCTCCACCAACCGTTCCCGGGAATGGAAGGCCAGACACTGCATGAGATCATAGAGCTTTTTCTTTTCCAGATCGCAGCGGTTCATGGGTCTTCCCTTGAGCAGCTCCAGGATTGAGATCTTATCCGGGAGTTGACTGAGCTTATCTTCAAAGCGCTGAAGCTCGGTTTCTTTTTCCGCCTTCTCCTGCTCAAGCTTGGTGAGCTTTTTTTCGATCCGTTTGTCCTGGCGGTTGCCGAGTTTATACTTACGGAGATCGATCTCCTTTTGCAGCTCTTTGATATCGTTTTTGAGGGCTTTGATCCCTTTTCGAATCAGGGCAATGTCTGGATTGTCCACCAAGGGCTGCTCTTCAAGCTCTTTGAGATCATAGCCCGGATGATAATCCAGGTTGAACCAAGCCAGGGACTCCTTAAAGAAGTTTTCGGATTTCCCCCAACGCTGAAGCATATAATAGGCAATCTCGTGGACCGGTTTCTCTGTGTTGTTGGTGTATATCCCCATATACTTGCCTGATTTTTGGAATTTGATGGCCACCAGGCGCACCTGCATGGAACTTGGCTCGTTCCGGCCATCGTTTTTGGCGGTTTGAGTCGTCTCTCGAATGGTTCGAGACGTTTCAGCAATCTCAATTTCTTCTTCTGCAATACACATGGGGATAAAGCCGGGCAATTCAGTCATTGCCTTTTCAGGAAGGTGTTTGGCCCAGGTGACGAAATCAGCCTGCTGATCCAGCTCGTTGAAAAAATGAACCCCATACCCGCCCCGGTCAAAGACCAGGATGGGGCGCTCAATTCCCAGGTCGATGAGCATCTCGGCGCTGCGGGCAATCATGGGCCTGAAATCGATCTCACAGGATTCGGTGAGAAAGAACAGGAGCCTGCCCTGTAAATCGGTGACCGCATAAATCTCATTGCCTTTCAAGGGCATGCGCCGGACTGTATAGTAGCCTTTGGCAATGACGTGCAGGCCGTAGTAGGGCAGGAAGTGCCCGTCTATAAAAAAGACTTCCTTGTCGATTCGATCTTTTTCAAGGAGGTTGCGGGCCACATCTTCTATCAGCTGGGGACTTTTCTCCTGTGAGGCCAGACGGCCAAGGAGTCCTCGCAGGGTCTCTTTTTCCGGTGCACGGGGCTGACCGATCAATATGCCCAGGTCACCAGCATTGGCCAGTTTTAAGGATTCAATCGAGGGAAAGCCCAGATTGATGCTGTGAAAGATCGTCCCCAGGGCATCGAGAGCTTGATACCTGCTCCCGAATTGATACGGATAACAGGAAAGAAGTTCCTCAAACCCGATTTCCTGGAGAAAGAGATGGTGCATGAGCTCCCCGGCAAAGGGAAGCCGTTCTCCCTGCTTGAGCTTGGCTATGAGCTCTTCTTCAGCCTTGGTCTTGGCCTCAGGGGATTTTGTTTCGGCTAATTCTTCTTGCTTTTGCTTCAGTTCGGGATCAAGTTTAAAGGGAAGTTTGAGCTGCTGCTGTGGACTGTGCTCTTTTGCTGTCTCCTCGGCAATCTTGGCCATATCCAGGAGTTCTTGTTTGTCGGGCGGTTTAGGTTTTGGAGGTTCATGCTTGATTCGTATCCGGGCCACGGCATTCCTGGAGACCTCCATGCCCAAATCTTTCCCAGCCTGATTGGCGATTTTTTGATCCGACCAGTCCGGATGTTCTTCTTGAAGCTTTCGTATCTGTCCCTGGATCTCATTGATATATTTGACAGGTTCTTTTCTGCCCCGATTTTCGAGGAGCACCGCCTCCAGGCCTAAAAGTTCTTTTGTTTTCAAAAGGTCGGCGACGGTATTTCGATGGAAGCCACAGATTTCGCCGGCAATGGTTTTGGTACAGAGTCCAAGTTCAACGAGCTGAATAGCAGCCTGTCTTCTTTCCGCGTTTTCGTCGGCATCAAAACGGGTCACGGGCATGGCGTTTAAGAAGACGGTTATGATATGTCTTCCTTTGTGGTCGTACTCGGAGCCGACGAGAAAGTTTTCGATTTTCCGGCATGTTGGGCTCATGGGAAGAAGATAGCAGAAAAACTTTGGAAAATCAAGACTTATCTTTAGTTATTTTATAAATTATTTTACCAATTATATCAGTATGTTATCAATTTGGTGCATCAATCGTGCACAGTTTTTATTGAGAAGGTTATTATATAACAATTCTAAGTACTTATAAAAATGAATGGGTATTCACCGTGAAGTCTGACGATATTCAAATTGCTTGTTTCGTATAATTGCTGCCTTAAAAATATTTTCAACAGCGAAAGCTTTGAGCATAAAATATGTGCCCTGATGATAGTCTGGCATAATATCTCGTTCCTTATTATCGAGACCTTCCTCAACGCTATTCCATAGTCTGAGCACCTCAGGTTCAATTAAATCTGCTGACTTGAGTAGATCGTTGGCTTTGCGAATCCAATGAATATCCCAAAAAGCTTTAGATTCATAATTTGTCTTATGTACACTGTCCCAATTTTCCATATAAACTCCTTACAACGCAACGCCGTTCTCAGTGGCAGCAGAAAGTAGAGTGAGGCTCGTATGGCTCTTTTTGCTGTCCAATAGAGCTAATTGTTAAGCGTATTCTGTTGCTAACATGTGATTCTTTAAATACTTAGATGCTAACTTTCTAGCGTCTTCTACAGGTAGCGTTTCTTCATCGAATTCTTTACCATGTGAAATATTGTCGCGGACTCTTTTCATGCTTTTGAATAATTCAATATCTTCAGTTATTTCAATGCTCAAGAAAGATGCTACTAACGAAAATTTATCTGTAAGCCTATATTTATCCTTCATTGCATCTTTGATGCGCTCCAAAAAATTATTTACCCCATGGGAATTATGATCATCCACTATTCCAGCGATGAACTTTTCTTCATAAACATGGAATACTTTATTCGTCAAGATTTCTAGCGCTGACCAGGCAGACATAAAGGCTCTAAGATTATCCTGTGTGGTTTCAAGTGACTGCGTTAATAGACGGAAAGGTGTTTTAAGCTGCATGTTGGCGTTGGAAAGCCCAACAACTCTAGAAATTTCCATTTCCTTTTCTAAGCCCACTGGTTTAGCAAGTATGAGGCGTGCGCGCCCCCCTTGAAGAGTATAGGTATATAATGGCTTGTCATTGGCATCAAGAAAATAGATTCCACTAGCTATCCTTTCGGCATGGTACTCGGGTCTAGTTGAAATTGCCAAAGAGGTGACTATCGCATAAATTCTTTCTTTATGTTGATTACGAATAGATTCCTTATCTATGGAATCAAAAGTAATTCTAAATTGGTCTGTTTCTCTATGAAGATTGTCTTTTATGTCTAACTCTGCGTGTCCGCTGATAATTATTACTGCATAAGCACCAGACTTATTCTTTGATAATCGCTCTTCTTGTGTTTTTGCTATCTCTGAATCAATAGCAGTTGGCAACTTCTGCATTTTTTCATCGCCAAACATCCCACGCAGAAATAAGCTGGCACACGCCATTCCCCTGTCTATGCTTAGGCAGTGGCGATTAACATCAGAAGTTAAAACAACGGAAATCCCAAGATCTTCGTCTTGATAAACAGTCTTATCCTCATCGAGATTACTGTTCGATATCCCCTCTAATCTATATACGACTGTGTATTTATAATCCATGTAAATCTTCTACGCTTAACGGCAAATTAACCGGCGGCAGGCCAATGGACTTCAGGGAAAAGCTGCTCACGTTGTCCCGCCGTCCGGATCAATTTTTGGTTATGCATGTTATGGGTTGCGACTTTCTCAAGCAGAGAAGCCATCTCAAAAGTACGCCTTGCCGCATGATGAGCACGACTCGGCCGCGTCACTATACTCAGGGCGTTGGCAATGCGGGCAAAAACCGAAGATCTCTGGCAAGATAACTTCGAACTCCTCCACATAGTCTTCTCTCGCGTTGTAGACGAGTGCCAACCCAAGCCGCAACTCGATCGAAGCCCCAGCTAGCATCACCCATTCGTTCCAGTTCGCGTCCTCTATCTCAATTGGCAAGTCGTCGTGAAGCCAGTAATCACTTTTGGCAATGAAGAACTGGAATCTAATTTCTGTAACAGCGTCTACATCGACGAATGCTCTCTCTTCATCAAGTTCGTAGACATTTGATACCTCCATTGACGTCGGGTCCTCAACGTAGATAACAGTGGGTTCGTCAAGATGATCAGTACTTAATTGACCCACCACATGATCAGCGTCGATCTGCTCCCCAATGTCCTCTCTGCAGTCCTGAAACCACATCTCCAGGCTGAACGATCCTCTTACACCGGTTTTCAGTTCCGGTAAAGCATCTGTCGAATGAAGCTTTGGCTTGACTTCCTCCTCGACCAAGACTTCAAGCGATTCAACAAGACGGATATTGTCTTCGTTGATACCACTGTTCTTGAGATCAGCCAAGAGGTCGGGATGCAAGCTCTTTCCGTTTCCTCCGGCGAAGTCTTTGTGATTCCCGTGTCACGAGGTAGGTGATGTCCTCATTCGAAGCGACCTGCCTCATAAGGACTTCCCATATGAGAGTGTCCCGGTAGCCTTTGCCGCTTTCTCTGAACGGTTTTCTCTTCGAGAAACATCTGTTCAGTAGATCCTGATGGGCAATCTCCTTGTGGTCTGGACTAGCTGCTGTCTCGTCAATCCGTTTACGCAGACGAGTTGAGTAGTCCCTGGCAGCAACCTCAGCAGACTCTGCAGGTGACTTCATCGTTGGTTGTAGAGCCTCACTGACCCCAAATCCGTTAAGGCGTGCCTTTGCCCGTGCAGCCGCCTCAAACTGCTGCCGGACTTGCTCCTCGTAGTTGGCAACCGCCTCAAGGAATACAATCTCAAGCACGATAATTGACGCTGCCCCAGACAGACGGGCGTACTTCGATAGGAGCTGGAAAGACGGCTTCCGCAGCTCCCAGTCATTGAACACCACGTTGGTGTCAAGCACCACCTTCATCAGAGCCTCCCTCCGTGTCTTCACGCCGCTAATCGCGGCGCTGACCCGCGAGCACGACGGATGGGAGCAGGCCGGAGGCCTGATCACAGCCGGCGCGCGCAGTCGGGTCAAGTGGCTTGTTCCGGCGCGAAGCGACAGGGCAAGACGCTTGACGGAGTCAGCGCCGCGATTCCCGGCGGCGGAGCCGACGGGTACAAGATATTATCAAGTTTCCGTATAACACCACAATTGTGATGATGCACCCAATTTCACCCTCACCCACCAAATCCTTTTCTGAATAAATAAACTCAAGTCATCTCCCGCCTTATCGATCCGAAAAAGTCAAGCTAATCCCTCAAACCAGATCGAAAGGGTATGGAATTGTTGCTGTGAGATAACCGGATATGGTAGGTATATGTGGAAACCGGAGGTAAGGATTTCAAATGCTTATTTGATGGGCAGGGGCAGCACAAGCCCCCACCCAAAGTACCTAAGCCGTTTTTCTTCTCTTCCACAACTGCATCTCCTGCATCTTCTGCTTCCGCTGCCTGGCCAAAATCTGGGCAATCTAAATTCAACTATTTAACATAAGCTTTATAGCTGGTTGAAATATTGAGTTAGTGTACTTTCAATGTTCGCATTGTCCACTCAGGATGGAATCGCTTATTGATCGTTTCTAAGGCCTTTTGGGTATCTCCCAGAAGAGAACCAGTCATTGGTGGTGAAACTCGCTGCCCATCTGGTGTGCGAAGAGCATCAGCAAACAAGCGAATTAGATGAATTGGATTTTGCCCTTCACCTTCCTCTCCCCACACAAATTGCACCCCAATTTCTCTAATCTTTTCTCCGTCAATTATGAACACATCTACACCTTCATCAGCAAAGCACATTTCTGTATAAGTGTCCTCAGCGAGCCTGCCAATCATCATAACAACTCGAAGCACAGCAGCCGCGCTGGTTTCTCCAGGAATCTCCTTTATATCTATGCACAACACACGATTTATTGTTGACGCTGACAAAACGATCCCATCAGCGGATGGATCATTATTGATTCTTTTCTGTATCTTAGAAAGGGGAACAGAAAAAGGTTTCTTAGCTGGATCATCACTTTCAAAACGCCTCTCCGACGCGTGTGCTGTATATGTTGACAAAACAAGCAATATAATTAATATTACTAACAAAATCTGATTTCTGGACATAATAACCTCCTAGAAACATTTAACGTTGATTTAAAATACTTATGGAAATGTTAAGAAATTTTTCTTCTCACTTCATGGCTTTATTCATCAAGATGAATCCATTACTTACATTTTTTTATGTTAGATCATAATTGATCTTGTTGTCTTTCCATGCTAGACTGTCGATAATTTTTGAAACAATAGAAGATCAGACATTCTATACTATCCAATTCATAACCTGGAAATTCAGTGTGCATCTTGAGGCCTTTTATCACAACATAACGTACCATAGTTTTAGAACACATTATCGTCAAATTATATCAGATAAAATCAGTCTCAGCACATCACCAAAGGCTTATTCGTCGACTCTGGTTTTGCCACAGAAGATGATTATCACAAAGATTTAAAATTATGGTGTTAAAAGTTTGAGTGTTTATTTGTCTAACATCGAGATAGATATCAATCGCTTAATGTCATCGGAATTTTAATATTTTTTTTCTAATATATGTAAACTATTTTTTTGATATGGATTAGCAACCTTTGTATATTTTCATCTAAATGTGTAATGTTTTTCATCATTTAAATATATTGCCGTTTCACTCGAAATATACTTAACAGTCTCAATATCTGAGTATACACAGTATTTCTTGCAGAGCATCATAGATTTCATGGCAACTTTTTTTATTGCTGTTGCATAACTAGATAGATGATTCTGATTTGCTTCGTTAATATTTCTAATTATATCATTTTGCCAATCGCTCATCTTTTGAACATACTTTTCTAACTTGATACACTCATTGTTGGTCATATTATCAAGAAAAGGTTCAAGTGGTATAACAAAATCGTCTAAAACTAACTGGTGGATCTCATTAAGATGCTCCCACCTCCAGTTGAAGTACTCAATCCGAGATTCTTTACGATTTGCGTAGTGGTATGATTTGACTCCAGTTTTAAACAGCTGTGCTAAAAGTCCCATTGCAAGCTCCATTTCAATAAGACCCTATAGATCTAAAATAAAAATATGTATTATTATATAAACATAAAAATAACTTGCGTACTTAAATGATCATTTAACTACATGAAATATAACTTATTTAGTGGTTTGGGATAGGGCTGATTTGGATACCAATTTGGGAAGAAAGGCATATGCCTATCTAAAGACTGTAGCCTGCGTGCCAGAATTCCAGAAGTATAATTATACCTTGATGATGTAGACTATTTCTGGCAGTCACTAGATGAATCATCGAATTGGACTACTGCATATACATAGACGTAGCCCTCAAGGTAATGGGCTGTTCTCTAGCCTGTGTGGAGCACCAGCGGAGTCCCGAACAGGAGCAGCAACTGTTTGGCTCCCTATCTTCTGTGCATTGCCTTTACAGCCTCAACCATCTGATTTTGAAACTCATACGTACTCTCGCGGGTAGCTTCCTTAGTCTGGAATGATATGCCCAGCTTGATTATCGCATCATTCAGACTCGCGTGGGCTTTGTTTCCGGATGTATCGAGGATCAATTGAAGACGATGAATGTTAGTGACAACTTTACGATAATCGACCTCTGCGTTTGTATCGGGGTCGCATTCGGCAAGTATCTCGGCAGTCCACTCGCGAATCAGGTCTGCACGTTTTTCTGATTGCCTGATACCAGCCTCCACCCGCAGCCGCTGCAGTTCGGCGTCAATAGCCATGCGTGTAGCGCGGACCTGTGTGAAGTAGGAGATCACTGCGCCTATCAGAACACCGATAAGTCCGAACACTGCTGGTGTCATAGCCTGATCTCCATAGCCTAACGGGCTAATCAGCCACACGGCTTTTTGCGTCGGCTGAATCAGCAAGGTTAAGAGTTAAGTGTATTTCCAAGATAAATGGTCAATTTGTGGTTTGGTTCTGTGCTGGGATAACAGAGATTGGATAGAATCAACACCAGTTATTCGAGGATGAAGTGAAAGCATCACACGTGAATCATTATTGTTTTTCTTTTCTGAAAACCAATTTGTGATATCTGTTAGTTTATTCAGATTATAGCCTTTGCCAATTATGCTGGCGTAAACAAAACCAAAAGGAAACCATGAAATTTCTCCGCCAGCAAACTTGAACCCCGGAGCATAGGTATCTACCCTTGCATGGTATCTCAGAACGGTACCGGCTTCTGGACGATCAGGTACCAAGAAAGCAAATAATTTAAATGGAGGCACCAAAACAGAATCTTTATTTAGCACAAAATTCCTTAATTCAGGAACATGTCTAGCATAAGAAACTGGCTCCACGGCTAAGATCATGGTTACTATTTCCTTGGCAACGTAAAGAGGATTCACATCTACGCTAAAAATTCTCGCCCCACCAAAGGAATCAAATAGTTCTGGCTTTTCAACAAGTTGTTTTACCAACTTTACATACTCGTTAGCATAAAAAGAACATGTTTCATTATTGCATTTTTCACAGATAGTTTTGACCCATAGCCCGCCTTTAATATGTGTCACCCTCCTCAATACTTTATATCCTTCATGGACAAGTCTTTCCCAAAGCCTATTGTACTGATTAAAGGCGCTTTTTGGTGGAACATGCTCTTTCGTCAGTTTGTATTTTTTCAAACAAATATGACAATAAGAAAGATTATCTTCACGATCCTTTTCGTCGGAAAAATGTGAAAGGTGCATTGTTTTAGAAGCTTCCCTTTGATCAAATGACATTTTACATTAATCCTTTTTCCTAATAAATGATTATTAGGTTTCTGTATATTTTTACAACTAACAAGATATACATGATTTTAAGGTCAGGAACAATTGAGAACACAAAGTGTCATAGGCTTCTCAAGTGTCAATAACTGAAAAATGCTTAAAGTAGTCTTCCGTAATGTCGTACTGATCAACGCCCCTCAAGTCGGTACCCACTCGCCTTGAATCTATTAGGATTTCATATATTGGACTTCCAGTTCGGGAATTTTCTGCAATAAATAAATTATATTTCTTCATTCCTGAAAATCAATTAAATGTCAAGTTCCAGCATAAACTCAAGGTTCTGGACATTTATGACCTTATAATTTATAGGTTGCCTTAATTTGATCAACTTATAAGGTAGGGAGATGAACTATGTCCGAGAGCCAGACCGAAGAGCTCAGCCTGCGGGAGATGCTGGCCAAGGCCGGAATCACTCAAAAGAACATCGCTGAAAAAGCCAAGGTTTCCCCGGCAGCCGTATCGCTGATTGTGGCCGGCAAATCCAAGTCAAAACGGATTAAAGAACTTATACGGGCAGAGGTGGAAAAGTCGCTGGCCAAGGGGGAGGAGGCTTAGACGCACTGCACAGGGAAGCACGCTGGGCTTATAATACCCCGGTAGGTGGAGTCTCCGGGGCATTGACCGTGTCCTGAGCCAGTCCCAAATTCACAAACTCTCGCCAGTCTCAAAAGGAGAGCATCCATGCGGAAGCTTATTCTCATCCTCATTATTTGTTTTGCTCCTTCCGCTCTCGGCCATGGCCGAAAAGAACTTCTGTCATGATCCTGAGTCCAACGCGGAATGGGAAGAGCTGATCAACAAGTACCCTGGCGACATGGGGATTCAGGCCTCCTTGCCCTGGGATCGGTCTGTGCCAGAAGGTCGATAATGACGTGCTGACCATTCCGGAGGCCACGAAGATCTTTGAGGACATGCGCCAGGCCCTGGTCGAGCGTCGAAAAAGGGAAAAGATGGCTGAGCAGAAGATGAATGTGGAAACCAGGTTGGTCATGTACCTGGGACGGCCCTTTTGATGCAGCCAGGAGCTGCGAAAGGCTATGTGCCCCTGCACATCGGCCTCCACCATATGAGAACCGACCCCGGCCGTTGTCGGTCTCGGAGGACTGAAGCTGCACCTTATTTTTTTCTTGATGGCCCATGAAACACCTGGAACAAAGCGGAGGTCACCGCCCGCTGTTCGCTGTCAAAAGCCTGAGTCCCCAAGCCAACCGCAAACAGTGGGCGGTGGCTGGAACGAGGATTAAGCTGGGGCTATTGCATAACCATCTTTGAATGATGGTGGACGGGAACATATTTTGTTGATCAGCAGAACTCTGGAGCTTCACTGCATTCGTATATCTTCATCACAACGTTGAATATCTATCTTGGATTTTAATCCCTCTGGGTTTATAATAGCTTCACTGTGAGATAAGTCTTCCTGTGCTTCTTCAACGCCTTTAACAATTGACACAAGTACTGTGCTGACAAAATCTTTTAGTTCCATTCAAATTTATCATCTCGCAAAAACGTCGCTAATCAGCCGCGCGGCTTTTTGCGTCGGCTGGATTAGCTCCATTAATTCTTCGGGGGGGCATATTATTGTTGGTTCATAGCCCTCTCCGAGACAAATCTCTTCAATTTTTGAGCGAATGATTGCGTGCTAGTTTCTATGTATGCTTTTGGTTTCATGTTGATGTATCTCGTTTGCAAGATATTATCAAGTTTCCGTATAACACCACAATTGTGACAATACACCCAATTTCACACCATCATCCCTACCAAATCCCCATCTGAATAAATAAACTTTCTTCATCCCTGCCTTAAGGAGCCCCAAAAGTCAATTCCCTAATGTAAAGCAGCTCAAAAGAATATGGAAATACGGATTGGTGGGCTGGTGAGAATGCTACTGGAATGAGGGCTGGGATTGATCAGAGAAAGCCGTGCAGCTTGGCAAGGGGTGAACAGTCCAAAAACTAGCCACCCCCTACCCCTTACATTTACGCAGTCATCCGCCGCTTCCACAGCTGCATTTCCTGCATCTTCTGCTTGCGCTGCCGGGACACTTCCTTGGTCCTTGGTGACCAAAGACTGACTCTTGTTGTAGCCTCGCTTCTATGCCATCGTAACAAGTACACCGCCTGAGTTAAATTCTCTTGATCACCTCTTCAGAATCATTCTTCGGACTGTTCACCTTCAATCCCACTGGATAGATCTCCAGTTCCAGGCTGGTTATCGGTTCCAGCAACAGCTGCAACCTATCTGGATCCTCCACACTCCGATCCAGCCACAGATCAAAATTCTCTTTCCAGATGACCACCGGCATGCGATCGTGGAGCTCGGCTACGGCCTCGTTGGCCCTGGTGGTGACTATGGTGCAGGAATTGATATTTTTCCCCGCCCCTTCATCCTGCCAGTGCTCCCAAAGACCGGCAAAGGCAAACAGGCTCTGATCCTTTTTCCTGATGAAATACGGCTGTTTCTTCTTCCCTGACCTTTTTCACTCAAAAAAGTCTATTGCAATATGCTAGATTTACACAAAGGTATATCGCTCAAAAGGCCCAGGCCAGTCCTGCGGTTTTTTCTTTGTTCATAAACGGCACATCGACATCCAAACCCATTGAAAAGATTACAATGCATGAAGCTGAGAAGTAGCTAGGGGACGCCAACATTGGAAGCCAGGAACAGCCAGAGCTTTCACTGACTTTATTAAAAATGGCTATTTCTTAAGTTCCTCTGGCTTTTCAAAAGGTTACAGGCCCTGGCTGTCATCTTTGCTGACTGGTTCAAAAAGCAAGACCTGCCCCCATTTCCCCTTCTGGTTTTTGGGCCGTCACTGAGTTATAAATAAGGAGAGGCCAGCCTGAAAATATTGTCCCGGAACATGACCGGCATGCTTCGGGAGCGTATTTCTTGGAGGCTGATAGTGCGGGCCAGGTTTCTTTTGGCCTCAAGTATACCGTTTATGGTTTGGGCCAAGTCACTGTCGTAGACCTCCACGTTGAATTCGAAATTGAATTGCAGGCTGCGTGGATCCCAGTTCGCCGATCCCAGCACAACCCAGATATCATCGACCACCATAATCTTGCTATGATCAAAGGGAGGCGGGGTGAGTTGAATTGTGCATCCATCCTCTAAAAGCTCCTGGTAATAGGCGCTGGATGCCCACTTAACCATTTTGAGGTTATTGACTTCCGGTTGGAAAATTTCCACCTCGACTCCCTTCAAAGCGGCCACCCGAAGGGCCATGGTCAGTTCCTGATCCGGAAGGAAGTACGGAGAAGCGATACGCACAGTGCTTGTGGCACAACTGAGTGCTCCGAGCAAGACCAGTTTGAGCTTGTCGTAGTTCTCGTCCGGGCCGTCGGAAATGCCTCGAGCCACTGCCCGCCCCTGCACAGGCAATAGCGGAAACCAGATTTCGCTGGCAAGTTCTTCACCGGTTGTAAACTTCCAGTCTTCGGCAAAAGCTTTTTGCAACTCGGCAACCACCGGTCCTTGAACGTGGAAATGCAAGTCTTGCACCGGGTGATCCGGATTTTCGCGTACCACATTGCCGCAGCGAATATTCATGCCTCCGGTGAAACCGTTTTGGCCATCAACGACTATGATTTTGCGATGGTTTCGCAAGTTGTAATAGCGAAAGCGCCAGGGTTTTATGGACCGCATGAAGCGTGAAACAGGAACACCGTCACGTTTGAGTCCTCGAACGATGGATGGGAATGTATAGCGCGCCCCGATGTCGTCGACCAACACTCGAACCTGGACCCCTCTGGCTGTGGCATCGGCCAGGGCTTTTCTGAAGCGGTGTCCCCAGGTATCGTTGTCAAAGATGTAGGTCACCAGGGACACCGAATGCCTGGCCTGCTCAATGGCTCTGAGTATGGCCGGATATGCTTCATCTCCGTTGACCAAAGGCTTGAAGTCGTTGCCGTACATGAGGGGGTTGACCGTTACTTGTTCGCTCAAGCGGGCCAGATTTACTATCTCATCCCTTTGGGATCCAAGCTGGGCCTGGAGGTTATCCGGAAAAAGAGCTCCTTGGCTGGAGTGCAGATCAACCGGCTCCACTCCGGAGAAAAGGGTCTTGGCCTTGCGCTGAATGCGGTTGATGCCGAAAATCCAGTACATAACAATGCCCAGGACGGGTGCAAACCATATCAGGCCAAGCCAGCCGATGGCTGACTTGATGTCCCGCTTGTACATCACTACATGGATGGCGGAAGCAACCATGGCCAGTAATGTGAGTCCGGCACTAAGAACTGAAATCATGAGTTCATAATCCATTTCCAGTTTTGGCCTTTATTCTTCCCGGAATCGGAGCTTGAAAAAAAACCCCGGGGAAGTCAAGTCAGCACTTTGAAAACCGATTGAGCAAAAAGGAGGTCCGATTATGAACAGGCTGGTGGTAAAACTGTTGGCCTTTTTGTGGGTTTTTGGCATGGCCATCCCGGCCGTGTCTGCCGGGATGGCTAGTCAGGACGTGGAGTATGAGGTCTCCGGAAAGACGTATCAGGGATATGCGGTCCGCAATACCGAGCTGGAAGAAAGTCAACCTGCGGTGATGATCATTCACGACTGGGACGGTCTTGGGGATTATGAAAAACAGAGAGCGACCATGTTGGCCGGGGATGGGTACGCCGTGTTTGCAGTGGATCTTTACGGCCAGGGAATCCGCCCGACCACCCTTGAGGACAAGAAAGCCAGAAGCGGGGCTCTGTATGCCGATCGGCAGGAGATGCGGAGCCGGCTCTTTGGGGGACTTGAGGCCTTGCGCTCCATGGACGGAATCGATCCGGACAATATTGTGGTCATGGGATATTGTTTCGGGGGGTCAGCAGCCCTTGAAATGGCCAGGGCCGGGGCGGATGTTCAGGGATTCGTCAGTTTTCACGGAGGCCTGGCTAGACCGTTATTCCAGACAGGCCGATCTGGATTCTTGGGCAGCTTTGAAAGACTTCCTGGTCCGGCAGCTGCGCTAGTGCCGGGTCTCATAAGTTCTGCACCTTGTGCTGGCTATTTGAAACAATATCATTTTGCTTAGCTTTGCCCCATTTGCCACCAACACGGAAATTCGAAATTCAAATATCGAAATCCGAAACAATCAGAACGAAATTCGAATAGGAAATAATATTCAAAACAAAACAGTGTGGTATCTGGATTTGGGTTTGTTCTTTGTTTTCGACACGTGAGATGTGCCAAGGCAACTAGGCTCTCAAAAAAGAAAAAGGAGAAAGGGTTATGCAATTAAAAGGCAAAAAAGCCATGGTCATGATTGAGGATATGTTCAACGACTATGAGTTCATCTATCCCTATTATCGGCTCCTGGAGGCCGGCCTGGAGGTCCAGGTGGTTGGTCCGGAGGCGGGAAAGAGCTATGCCGGTAAATCCGGGACAACGGCCCGCTCCACTCTGAGCGCTGCCCAGGCTGATGCCGGAGATTTCGACGTCCTGGTCATACCCGGCGGTTATGCCCCGGACCATATGCGCCGGCACAAGGATATGGTCGATCTGGTTCGGGCCATGGTGGACAAAGGCAAAGTAGTGGGGGCCATCTGCCACGCCGGGTGGATGCTGGCCTCAGCCGAGGTCCTGCAAGGAAAAAAGATGACTTCCTTTTTCGCAATTAAGGACGATATGGTCCATAGGTTCATCCCGACCAATGACAGCGTAGATCTTGTTCTGCGGTAAAGATTGTAGACAGCACTTTATCCTGCAGGTCATACAATAAGGATTTTTTGCAGCCGCATCTATTCCCCGATAATCTTGACCAAAACTCTTTTTTTCCGACCACCATCAAACTCGCCATAAAAGATCTGCTCCCACGGCCCAAAGTCCAGCTTGCCGTCAGTTATAGCCACAACGACCTCCCGGCCCATGACCTGACGCTTCATGTGGGCATCTGCATTGTCCTCGCCTACGTTGTGCTTGTATTGGGATACAGGTTCATGGGGTGCCAGCTTTTCCAACCATACATCATAGTCGTGGTGCAGGCCGGATTCATCGTCGTTGATAAACACCGAGGCGGTGATATGCATTGCATTAACGAGTACAAAACCCTCCTTGACACCGCTTTCTTCCAGACACTTCTTGACGTTTGGGGTGATATTTATTAATTCCCTTCTGCCCTTGACGTTGAACCAAAGCTCTTTGCGGTATGATTTCATGATGAGACCTCTCCCTGACGGAACGATTTTTCACTGTCCTCTCAAAAAAGCAGCTGGCCTGAATCAGACAACGGTTTTTTGGGGCCGCCGCCTTGTAGGCCGAATCTTCCGCACATGATTGTAATTGAAATGACTGCTAATGGTAGTCTTCATTTTTGAATCGAGGTTGCTAGACAGGACTTATAGCCGTTATGTCTGGGATAACGCCGCGCTCACCGGCAGATTTGGAGCGCAGCGGAAAATTTGTCCGAGTGCAGCGCCTTGTTATGGTTTTTACACATTGGACTTCCTTGCGATATATACACCGTAGCTAAAATACGCTTTGTATTTTTCATAAAGCTCGATTTCATGGCGCTCTGTCTCAACAATTCTGAGAGCCTCTTCGCTATCTCCGTGCCGGTTCAGGAAAGTGTTGAAGCTCTTGCGCATTGGCTCGTAATAATTATCTAGCCAGCAATGCTCTGGCAGAACGAAGTAGCCGATCGGTGTATATCCGTTTTCTTCTAGTGCCTTTATCTTTGCTGATGCTGTATCAACTTCTGGATACTCATTATCCCAGTGGTTTTGCAGTTCCGAAGGGCGGGATTTTGTAAGCCAGGTAATCTCTGAGGCAATAAGCAGACCTCCTGGCTTCAAGTAGCGCTTCCAATCTGCAACACCTTTTTTAAAACCAATGTTGTAGATGGCACCTTCAGACCAGATAACATCGAACTCGTCATCCTCAAACGGGAGTTGTTCCATTGATGCGCAAAGAGTGGTTATTTTTCCCTCAAGATCCTCACTCTGTGCCCTTACTTTCAGAACATCTATAAAGTCTTGAAGAAAATCGACAGCTGTAATCTTTGCGTTCAGCAAACGCGCCAATGTCAGCGTGGAGGCGCCCGTGCCACAGCCAACATCGGCAATTTTTAATGGCGTATTTCGATCTATACCAGCGACACCAATCGCCGTTTCGGTCTCAGCATCGCCGCCGGGCCCTTGACGATTAGCACCCTTATGCAAATCTATAAGTAACTCAAATTCGTCCACTGTTGTTTCCTTCTAGACCTGTAGCCATAACGTGGAGTTCAGCGGCGTGGATTTCAACGTGTTGATGCTGTGGTTGTGTGTGCTGGCACTATTGGCTTAGCTTTGAGCTGGCAATACGACTAAGGGGTACCCTCTGAATGCTTACGATGAGATCCTCTGCCTTTGAAATCCATGGTACGACCTGTGATTCTCCAAAGCTGACAAAGTCGAGGTAATCACCCTCTTGACGTCGCTCAAAAAGGTCATTGTAGATTCTGGCCAGATGCTTCGGGATCTTGCCGGTTTTTACATAATTTCTATTGAAGAGACCACGTATACCAGCATGTTTGGAAGAGGAGAGCCCGTCGCGGACAAGAAGAGCAGAGACAGCATAGAAGCAGGCATAATAGAGACGGTTGACACAGGCATTCCACCGCTCGGCCCTGGCTAGAATACGAGCATCTTCCAATGTCTCTTCAGCGCGGGCCATTCGGTATGAAACTAAATCCTTGCTTCGTTCATTCACAGTCTGATTCCCTCCTGGCGGACTCGCTGATGAAATGGCATAGCCTGGTAAATACCACTATGCCATTCTTCCCGATTCCGTACAATCGAGGATATTACCTCTCCAGATTCCCATTCCACTTCATAGAGACTGTGACGTATTCGATCTGTACGCTCATCGCTCAGAGGCCCATCAACCAGGACGAGGAAGTCCCAGTCTGATTCCGCGATTGCATCCCCACGAGAGCGTGAACCGTAAAGAATGATTTCAGCGCCGGGTTCCACTTCGCGGACGGCTTGCCTTATTTGCTCAAGTAGTTTCTCTCGATTCATATAAGCACCTCGTACGTTTTAGATGGAGCGTAGCGGAATTTGCCTCCGAGTTAATTTGCCTGGTTAGCCGCCAATTATTTCATTCAATCCATCGATAATATTGACAAGCTCCTCTACAGAAGAAGATGCAATCTTTTTCCCGATTCTTTTTGTTGAAAGTGTGCGGATCTGACTGATTTTGACCCAGGATTTTTTAGGAAGTTTCGTGTCTGATAGCTCAAGTGTAAGCGGGAATCCAGCTCGTTGAGACTGGCTTGTGATCGCAACCGCGATAACGGTGCCAGACCGGTCATTGAAGATGTTATGGCTCAAAATAAGAACAGGGCGGAAACCGCCCTGTTCGCTTCCTATGACAGGATTCAAATCAGCCCAATGGATATCCCCCCTCAATATTCCGGCCATTCATCCATCTCCATGGCAAGCCCTTCTTCCGCCATATTTTGTTCATCCTCCAGATCAAGCTTGGCGCATTCTTGGGCCAGACGAGTCCTCTCAAGGCGATGCAGCTTGTCGGCAACAGCCTCCTGGATCGCCTTGCTGCGGTTCGGATACACCTTGGCCTTCACCATTAAATCTAATTGTTTTAAAAGCTTATCATCGATTGTAATTGCAATTTTTGAAACAGCCATTTTTGTCACCTCCGGTATGAGAATATATCATACCGAACAGCATTTCAAGCTCAAAATTTTCATTTCCTGCTGGCTAACGTTGCAAATCAGCCGCGCCGCTTTTTGACGTCGGCTGTATTTGCCTTGTTAGCCTTTTGGGGCTTAATTTTTAATCTTCCAAAAACGGTTTCCACAACGGCAAAGTTAATTTGACCATCTTCCGAAAAGTCGAGGCCAACAACTTCATTTGGGCATAATGGAATAAGCCCATACTTTTGTCCAATATTATGGAGCAACTTACGGTCTGATTCATCCGCTATTGAGGATTCAACTGAAACACCATTTTGAAGGTCATGACATAATGTCTATTTTTCCGGATTTACGAATGATGGATTGTTCAACTTCTTAATCTCTTTTACAAATGAAGACAACTGAGACTTATAGTTCATTTTCATATACTTTTCGTCCTATGGCTGACGCCGTTTTTCAGCGGGCGCGGCTTTTTGCGCTCCGCTGAAAGGGCCTTGTTGGGCGAACATAATAGGCCTATTGATTTTCACAAATTGTGGACAGATCATCCCATTCAATTTTTCGGCACCTGAATTCGGTAAACCAAATACGATTTCAGTTTCAGAGCTATTGATCTAATCTCGTTCACAGAGGGCATGATGGTTGATATGAAACAAATCAGCTATCAACATGTCATAAGCTTCAATGATCTTATCTCTGTCAGAAAACCATCCAAATACCTTAGATTTATTTAATTTCGTAAACTGATACGAAATATAGCCTACCAATTGAGATAATAGAACAACATCTCGAAATAGAAAATAATTGGCAGATTTCTTGGATAGCTCGTTCTTAGTTATCCCGATCTTGGTTTTAATATTTTGAAATATTCCGCCGGGCTTGCTCTCCGAGCAATTAACCCAGTTAAACAGACCTCTGGTCTACGGCATAGCCGCGTTATCAGGTAAAACGGGACAGGCGGAAGCCAGGCCAAAAGGTTATCACTCGCCTTTGGCGATGGCTAATGCAATCTGCGGCTTCCGGCCGCTGATTGCTTATCCTGCTAATCCTGTTAATCCTGTCTAAGGCCTGCCACGCGCTTCGCGTGGTTCTTGTTTTTTGGGCAGAATTTGAGGAGTAAGTTACTTAAATGGAAGGCACGGCCCTTACGCCCCACGGCCAGGAGCACTCAAACCCACCAGCCTGCTTGCCTTCAGCCAGCACATCTTTGGAACCTGTTTGCATATTTTTTATGTGCTGACTTATGCGCTGCCAAAAGTCAATGATGGATTCAAGTGGCCATAGGGAAAGGTCATTTCCATACGCTTTGTTGCACATTTCGCGCTTGACCTGAAGTGTGCACCAGGCTCCCGGCTGTCCCCGGCGATCATGCGATTGGACCAGTTATGCCTGTGCTTGTAGAACTGGATGGCCTCCCGCATGGGCGGGTTTTCTTCCTTTAGATCAAAAAAGGTCAGCCTAACGGGATCTTCTGCGGACGCGATATTTTGCGATCCGATGCAAGAGCAAGGTTATCGCATTCAGGATTTAGCGCCAATGTTACCGGGAATATTTGGATATGGGTCAGTCTGTCTTTCTTTCAATTTCTTCGGCGGCAGGCTAACTATCTTTCGTCCAGATTGTCTTTCTGTTTCTTTCAGATCATCATAGATAGCCTTAAGGTTATAACCGAATTGCGCAGCATGCTCTTCACGAATCTTCCTTACTTCCTCAACGATTGGATCCTTCCACATGGTTTCACCCTCCCATAAGTTCTTCTGGGGTGGAGATTACAGGCGTCTCATACCCCAGGAAAGTACATACCGATGCCACGCCTTTACGCATTTCAGCGTTCGCGATGTGACGACAGTTCCAAGTTAAAAGATAGTCCATCCCATGTACTGTAGCAAGGGCAATATGAAGAGCATCTTCTTTTGCTCTCTCAGGTATAGGACCTCTTTGTACAAGTTCTCCTGCCAAATACAGTGCTTCTTCGTTCAATTCGAGGAGGTCGATCTCCTTCAGAGCTTCAAGGCGCTTCTGGGCTGCGTCTTCATGTCCGGCTCCAGCCTCGCGGATGACCAGTTCCGATATAAACAAGTCGAAAGTGTGTCGTCTGGCTTCCCACCATTCTTGAGTGATTTGTTGGTGCGCTGCAATGACAAGGTCGCTACTCAGCTTTGCCGTGAGGTAGCTGACAATTGTTGTTTCCACATAGATTTTTGCCTTCATATGTACCTCTATTGGTATGCGTGCCGACGTTAACTGACTGCTCAGTGGCGGCGCGCCTTCAATACCTTAAGCCAGATTGTCGAGGATAAGAGCCGGGGAGTGCACCAGAACAAAAATCCTGCATCCGAAAAACGCCGGGAAACAGCGTTATGCAGCTCCGAAATCCATCTCAAAAAAACATCACACAGGAATCGATTCCGCCTTCCAGCCACCCCACCCCCTGATTGGACCCCATCAGCGCCAACAAGCTCATTTCTATATATAACCACCGGGCTCGTCCAACAAACGGTTCAGATTGTGGCACATGTGTTTGGGGTCGGACCGAGATAATCTACTGAGTTTTCAAATGATACGCTCCAAAAACAGGCTGTTATTTTGCCTTAGAATACCTATTTCGCCCCCAAATTGGGCACTGTAAGAGTCAGTAGGGGCCAATGGGGTCTGAGTACTTAGTTTCCGGGGTCGGACCTGCACAACTTATTCATATCACGAGATAAAATCTCATGGAAGTCTATTTTCAGCCCCCGATAAAATCCTTCACTCACAGGTTCGCATTCGCTCAATTTCATGGGGTAAACCCCGATGCAATCCTGCGCAGCAGGGTCGGCTTTGCCTCTATTTCCTTGGGCAAGCCTTAGAACCTTCATTTCTTATCAAAGATGGAAGGCACGGCCCTTACGCCCCTCGGCCAAGAGCACTCAAACCCACCAGCCTGCTTGCCTTCATCCAGCACATCTCTGGAACCTGTTTGCATATTTTTTTATGTGCTGGCTTATGCGCCGCCAAAAGTCAATGATGGATTCAAGCAGCCATACGGGATGGTCATTTCCATACGCTTTGTTGCACATTTCGCGCTTGACCTGAAGTGTGCAATAGGCTGCTGGCTGTCCCCGGCGATCATGCGCTTGGATCAGTTGGTTGTGACAACTGAAAATTGACCACTTTCAGTCCAGCCAGGTTGTCTGGGAGTTCGCTCATCCACTGCGGCATGGGACCCATCCTGAGTAAACCTGTGATGGTTACAGCGTCGTTTTGAGCCCCAAAAATGGCATTCCAAGGCAGTTTTAAAACCCTGCAGAGGCTCTTTATTCTATCAGTTCAAGGTATTGCTTAGGTCCGACCCTAACCCGGAACCCGATTGAGAGAATCACGTCCAGTATAAGGGTATAACTGGACACAGCATGGAGAAGACTGGCAGTGCCAAAAGATATCGACGTGGAAAACTTAGTATGTATGCCTAACGGGCTATTCACTGGCGCGAAGAATGAGCGTCCGGTGCAAGGGGTTGATTCGGCAAATCATCACGCATAAGCTAATCGACGACCTTTGGGTTGAGGCACTGGATCATTGAATTCTTTAGCTGTTTCAATCCACAACTCCATTGCAGACTTGATGTTCGCAAGTGCAGATTCATATGTATTCCCATGTGCCATGCATCCTTGAAGTTCGGGAACATCTGCCACGTATGCTTCATCCTCTTCGCTCCAGAAGATTATGATTTCATATTTACTTGTCATCACTTACCCCCATCTTATATTTCAATATGATATTCCGTATTTGTTTGACTTGATATGGTTTCGCTTTATTGCCTTCCTTCTGTAAGTTCGGTTTTTCTTTAACCCCTACTTTACGGAAAAGATGATGACTGTCTTCATACTCTCTTCCTTTCATGGAGCTATGATAGTCGTCGGACACGGATGGCTCCTCTTCTCCATGCCCAACGTAGAGTTCACTTGCCGCAAGGGAAGACAGAGATAGAAAAAAGCATTTGAAATACGGAGCTTGCCAGAAGCAACAACCCCGCGTCCCTTGCGGTCAAGTGGCATGACTTGTTCGTCATTTCGGTTTCTTCCCGATGTCAGCTCTCTGTTTCGCTGTCATGTATTTCTCAGCCGTCCTTAAAAGACGGTGAAGCAAATCATTACTGATGAAATTTAAACTTGTGCATATCGAAACCATATCAGGCTTAGGCCATCCATGAGGGCGTTTGGAACCAACGCTAAATCTTTGGGATAATGACCCCCACACATCATCTTCAAGCCACATTTCAGGGGAATCAATTGGGGTGTCTACCATCCAGTGAACTCGGCAATTTTCCCACGTTCTCATGGCGTGATACATAAAATTAGCAAAGTTTGTATTACTTTTTTGATCCATCATGTCGTGATGTTCGTCAACGTGTAAAATATGAGAAGGTTGTGTTAGGGTTCCTCTTTCTACGCGGTCTTTCCAACGAGAATAGGCTTTGTGATGCTTTTCAACAATGAATGCGATAGGGCAATTTCCCCATTCCAATAATTCTTCAAGGCGCTGGTCGGGTTTTTTGAGTAGATTGAAATAGTCTAGGTCAATATCCAGGATAGAGCTCATACTTCAAAATTCCTTTCATATGCTGACTTCAGTCTCTCAAACAGATTTTTCAGTGCAAGATAACCTGGGCTATTGTGATCTGGATATTCCTTTGAATCATCCAGCGCCATGCTGAGTACATCAATCAAGCAGTCCATATCCCATCGATACAAACCGATGGGCTTCTTCCCCTTATATTGTTCAATACGACGGTCAAGGCCATAGGCTTCCACCATTGACCAAGTATGTTTCTGTAACTCCTCAAGTTCCTCGCCCGTAATAAGAATATTGACTTTAATATCCCGTGAACCTGGTTTCATGATGAATATTTCTCTTTTATTTTTTATCCGTCGAACGGGCTGCTCACCTGCCGGTGTGCAGCGATAGCGGAACACCGGTCAGAATTCGTTTGTTCCCAGTCTTCTGAGAATACTGGCTTAAGGCTCGCAAGCAGTTAACTACTGCCAAATCGTCAGTCTGGATGGTGATGCTGTATTTATACCTATGATGATCTCCCATACGTTGACTCCCGTATTATAACAAGGTATTGACGGGACAGATTCGTTTCGCCAATACCGAAAAATGAGTATTGGTCAAAAAAGCAAAAAACATGCCAGATTCGGGCTACTGCGCTAAAAATCAAAGGTCCAGCGGGCTTTTTGCTTCTTTTGCGGTTTTACTCGGCACACAATGAGTATAGATCATAGTTGTTCTCAGATCAGCATGAATTCCTTGGCAGCAGACGGATATTTCTCAGGGACTGTGCTTTGAAATAAAGCTTTGTTGAACAGGTTTTCATCATTCTGTGGAATCGGAAGCATGATCGTCTCGTGGGATTCCTGTTAACTCACCAGGGTCTTCGGTGGAGAGCCACTCCTGAAGGGATGTACGATTGGCATTCGTGTTCTGATTTCGGTCCAGTGCAGGTCATCGATAAATAGGGTAGAGATCTGAAATTCATGGATTATTTTGTCTGAAGATGCTTGTTTGGCAATGAAATGGGTCTTCTGAAAATGAAGCATATCTTCTCAAAAGTATACTCAATCCAGCCTTCCAAAGATCATGGTTCTTGTCAAGCAATGCCTTGCAATTATGAGAAAAGAATGGATGATCAGAGCCGTAAGAATATTTGACAGGATGAACAGGATTTTCTGGATCGCCCACGCCTGATACATATACATGGCCAGGTAGATCTCAGCGGTCCGCCAGGCCAGGCTCACCAAGCGGGTTACCTCCCACACCTTCCGGCACAGCTTTGCCAGCCACCTGCTGCAGGCCAACTACGACATCCGGACCCTCCAGGAGCTCCTCGGGCACAGCAGCGTCAAAACCATTATGATCTACACCCACACCATCACAAGCCAAACCCAAAAAGAAGCCAAGAGTTCTCTTGACCTCTGATAAGCAAAAAATGATGTGTGCCATGATGGAGGGCTTTGTGCCATTTTCTATCGCATGTAGCTGTCGAACTGCCAAAACTGTTCTGGAGCAACGATAGGCAACCCTCGGTATTCCGCGAGATCGAGTAGGTCCTTGTCACCAGTAACGATACAGTTTGCTAAAACTGCTACGGCTAGCGCCAGCACGTTGTCATCATCGCGGTCACGGCAGACTCGCTCAGCCAGCGGCTCCGGTGAATGCAGAACCGCGCGGGTGCGGACAAGCGCGGTAGCGGCCGCAGACTCTTCGGCCGTGAACCCGAACTTCGATACCAGTTTGGTCTCGAACTCGTTGAGGATGAAGTCTGAGATGAGTATGGTGTGTCTGAGAGCACAGTGCTCCAGCAGTTCATGGCAGGTGCCGCGAGCTATGAAGGCGGCAATGAGGACGTTGGTGTCGATGACAAGCTTCAAGAGACCTTCTCGAATACATCTTCGTCTGTGAAGACCCCTCTCTCGGCCGCCTTCTGGACCATTCTGCCTCGCAGATCCCTGAATCGTCGCAGGAACAGGTAGTCACGCAGCGACTGCTGGACAATCACGCTCCGAGAAACGCCGTCTTCCTGCGACGTCCTATCGAGCTCCTGACGGATATCTTCTGGAATGCTGATGGTGAGTGTGCTCCTCATGGCTTCTACCCCTTTCTTCTGCTATAATTGTAATATGTCTTATTACACCAAGGGCAGACGAATGTCAAGTCTTCTGGTGCCAACGTGCTGCTCAGGGGCGGCGCACTTTTTGCTGTCCCCTGCAGCAGCGATGTTCGGCTATGGTTCTTGCCAAGAAGGATAAGGCCTATCGAGAAGGCCTCTTCGACAATCTACGATTACAAAATTGCCAGGAGATCCAGATTGCCCTGGAGTCTTTGCCTTTTTCCCCTGGGAGCTGAGACAGCTTGGCTTTCAGGGGTATTTCATGTACACAGGAGGGCATCAAGCGGATGTATGTCCGAGGTTGGATGGATGAAGAAGTATCAGGATCATTATTTTAAGAAAGCCAAGCAGGATAAGTATCCGGCCCGGTCGGTATACAAGCTCCAGGAGATGGACAAGCGCTTCCACCTCTTGCGGAGTGGGCAGAATATCCTGGACCTGGGAGCCACTCCAGGTTCATGGGCCATATTTGCGGCCAAGAAAGCCGGCCCTAAAGGAAAAGTATTGGCTGTAGACATCAATGAAACGGAGACATCCTTTCCACCCCAAGTGCTGTTTATGCAGGGAGATATCCTGGACCAGGGTGAGACCTTACAAACGGCAATTCATTCCAGGGCCCCTTTTGATCTGATCTTAAGCGACATGGCCCCCAAGACCACGGGTATCAAGCTCAGGGACCAGACCCAGTCCGTGGAGCTGGCCCTGGCTGCCCTGGCTCTGGCCCGGGATGTGTTGGCTGAAGGTGGAGCAACAGCCATAAAGGTATTTCAAGGACCGGACGTTCCGGACTTTTTAAAAGAAATGCGGCAGATCTTTACCAAAGTTAAGACATTCAAGCCCAAGAGCTCCCGGCCGGAGAGCATTGAGGTTTTTGTCCTGGGATTGGGCAGGAAGTGAGCATTCTTGAACTGAATGAAATAGAAAAAATCAAGGTTTTCCACCGGATTGTCCGGGTAATGACGGAAAGGGCATGAGACTCCAATCTTTCGCTATATTATTAAGGAGGATGTAATGTATGGCCGGACACAGTGAAATGGGCGAATATCAAACACAGAAAAGGCCGCCAGGACGCCAAGCGGGGCCAGATGTTTACCAAGGCCACCAAAGAACTTATGCTGTCAGCCAAACTGGGCGGCAGCGATCCGGTAATGAATTCCCGTTTGCGCATGGCCATTGATGCGGCCAAAAACATAAACATGCCCAAAGACAAGATCGAGACCGCGATCAAAAAAGGAACCGGGGAGATCACCTCCGGAAGTATCGAGGAAGTGGTCTACGAAGGATACGGCCCCGGCGGGGTGGCCATCCTGGTGGAAGGGGTCACGGACAACAAGAACCGGACCGTGGCCGAGATCCGGAAGATATTTAGCAAGGCTGGAGGGAATCTTGGTGAATCCGGATGCGTGGGCTGGATGTTTCAGACCTCTGGCGTTTTGACCTTTGACAAGAATGCCTATGACGAAGATCAGCTTTTGGAGGTTGGGCTGGAAGCCGGAGTGGACGATGTGATCGACGACGGTGAGGCCTGGGAAGTGCGCACCGCCCCTGAGGATTATCTGGCGGTCAAGGAGGCCTTTGAGCAGGCGGGGATTGAAATCCAGAATGCGGAAGTGGCCAAGATACCCCAGACCTATGTGGCCCTGGATGTGCAGACTGCGGAAAAGGCCCTTAAGCTCTACGAGCAACTTGATGAGCATGAGGATGTGCAGAAGGTATATGCCAATTTCGAGATCCCGGACGAGCTGTACGCCAAGATGGAGGCCTAAGGATTGGCCGGGGAGCGGATAACGATTCTGGGTCTGGATCCGGGCAGCCGGTGTACCGGATTCGGCCTGGTCAGTGAAGAATCCGGACGGTTACGCCTCATTCACACCGGAACGGTCCGGCCGCAACTGGACCTGCCTCTCAGCGATAGGTTGGGAGAGATTCATTTTCGGCTCAGCTGTTTGATTGAAGAATTTTCCCCGAATGAAGCGGCCGTGGAAGACGTATTTGTATCTCGAAACACCTCTTCGGCTTTGAAACTTGGTCAAGCCAGGGGGGCGGCCCTGGTGGCCTGTGCTGGACAGAACATTCCGGTCTTTGCTTATGAACCGGCTTTGATCAAGAAGACCCTGGTGGGGGCCGGACGGGCGGAAAAGGGGCAAGTGGCCTTTATGGTCGGGCAGCTCTTGGGGCAAAAGCCGGATTGGCCCCAGGACAGCAGCGATGCCCTGGCTGCGGCCATCTGTCACTTGAATCTGCGCCGCTGGCAGCATATGCAAGCCCGGGCGGGGTAATTTCATGATCGGTTATTTGCACGGAACTTTGCTTGAAGCCAGAAGCACCAGCTGTCTGCTACTGACCCCTGGGGGAGTAGGATATACGGTCCAGGCCGCCGGGCCGGTCCTGGAGCGCCTGCCAGAACCGGGTCACGAGCTCTCATTATATGTGCATACTGTGGTCCGGGAAGATGCCTTGGAGCTTTATGGATTCCCCTCCCGAGTTGAGCAGGAGACCTTCACCCAACTTATTGCGGTTTCCAAATTAGGTCCGAAGACCGCCCTGGCCATATTGGCCGTCTTTGATCCCCAGGAGCTCAGTCAAGTGGTACGTACCGAGGATGTCCAGGCCCTGACCCGGGTGCCGGGGATTGGGCCGAAATCAGCCAAGCGGGTGATCTGGGAACTCAAAGACAAATTGCAGGCTGTGCCGGCTGATTATCAGGTACAGGCTACAGCAGTTCCGGGCGGGCAAAGCATATTTTCCGATGCCCTGGCCGGTCTTGTCCATTTGGGGTATGCTGAATCCGAAGTGCGCTCGGTGCTCAGTTCCGTTCTGGACGAAGAGCCGGAGATGATGGCCGGGGAGGCCATTCGGGCGGTCCTGAAACGTATGGCCAGGGCTGGGGACAGCTAAATAAATTTTCGAATTTTATAAACTTATAAATGAAATAGAACCAATTGCCAAAAATTGAGGCAACATTTTTGAGACGTCGTAATAGCACTACAGCTACAGTTCGGGCATGAGCAAACCTTGAAAGAGCCAGGGTGGCACCTGGCGATCCCAGAGGGGCCAGGCAGGCGCCTGGCGATCCCAGAGTGGCCAGGGTGGCACCTGGCGATCCCAGAATGGCCAGGGGAGGGTTCTTTGTTTGCGACACTTGAGATGTGTCAAGGCACTAAAAGGGAAACAATAGGGACAAGGAAAGGACATGGGGGCTGAAACCGAGGTCAGGGTGGATGAACGGATCAGGCCCTTAAAACTCAATGAGTTCATCGGCCAGAATGAGCTTCGGGCCAATCTGTCCGTCTTTCTGCAGGCGGCCAAAGAACGGGGCCAGGCCATAGATCATGTCATGTTCTCCGGTAATCCCGGCCTGGGCAAGACCACCTTGGCTCAGATCATTGCCAGTGAACTTGGAGTGAACCTGATCAGTACCTCCGGACCGGTCCTGGAACGCAGCGGCGATTTGGCGGCCATTTTGACCAATCTTCAGCGCCATGATGTGCTCTTTGTGGACGAGATTCACCGCATGCCGCCAACGGTGGAGGAGATCCTGTATCCGGCCCTGGAGGACTTCAAGCTGGATCTGGTTATTGGTCAGGGTCCGGGTGCGCGTACGGTCAAGATCGACCTGGAGCCCTTCACCCTGGTCGGAGCCACGACCAGAATCGGGCTTCTGTCCTCTCCCTTGCGGGATAGGTTTGGAGTCTTATTCCGGCTGGAGTTTTATTCCCCGGAAGATCTGGGACAAATTGTCTGCCGAGCGGCTCGAATTCTGGGCATTGAGATCACTGCGGACGGGGCGGAAGAGATCGGGCTGCGGGCCCGGGGTACTCCCCGCATCGCCAACCGTCTCCTGCGCCGGGTATGGGACTTCGCCATGGTGGACGGGTACACGGCTATCGACCGGAAACAGGCCAGGGCCGCTCTGGACAGACTGGATGTTGATCCCCGGGGACTGGATACGATGGATCGCAAGATCCTGTTGGCCCTTATCCACCATTTCAACGGCGGACCGGTGGGGGTAAAGACCATCGCTACCGCGTGTTCCGAAGAGGTGCGCACCCTGGAGGAGATTTATGAGCCCTATCTCATCCAGTGCGGGTTCTTAAAACGGACTTCCAGAGGGCGGGTGGCTACAGGTAAGGCTTACAAGCACTTGAAGATCATTGAGTGAAAGGAGGGCGGATATGCGGGTGATATTACCAGGGCATGAGATTGTATTTATGCCGTCCAGCCAGGAGATTTTGCAACTTCTGGAGCTGGCGGGGCGGACCTGCTACAAGTCCGAGGACAAAATCACCGAAGATTCCGCGGCCGGCTTTGTAGGCCGCATCGTGCGCTCAGGGCACGAGAGCGTCATCGAACATGCCAATGTCACGGTCAGATTTATTGTGGACAGGGGGGTATCCCATGAGCTTGTCCGCCATCGTCTGGCCGCCTATTCCCAGGAATCCACCCGCTATGCCAACTACTCTCAGGAGCGCTTCGGCCGGGAGATCACGGTGATCAAGCCCTGTTTTTGGGAGGAAGGCAGCCCGGAATATGAGGTGTGGGAAAAGGCCATGGGCCAAGCCGAAGAGGCCTATATGCAGCTTTTGGATCAAGGAGCCAGCCCGCAGCAGGCGAGGGCGGTTTTGCCCAACAGCCTGAAAACGGAAGTGGTCATGACCGCCAATCTGCGGGAGTGGCGGCACGTCTTTCGCCTGCGCTGCCAGAAGGCCGCCCATCCTCAGATCCGAGAGGTCATGCTCGGACTCTTGGCCGATATGCACAACCGCATTCCGGTCCTTTTCCACGATCTGGCCCAAACCTTTTCCGATGCAAAACCCTGTTGATGGGCAATGATCCGGCAAAATCAAACGCTTGAAGAACCATTACCCGCAATACTCGATCAGAACCCGGTCATAAAAAACATCACATAGAAAAAAAAGAAAATTTGGGTTGCGCACGAATCCAGCTTTGGTACAGACAATTCACCCCTTCAGGACAGAATGCCGGTGCTGGCCTGAACCAGAAAGGCATAGATGTTTTGGGGCACAACTCCCAGATAAAGCACGCCCAGGGCCAGGATCACAGCGATGGAAGCCCCCAGAGGGTTCACTTTGAGCTTGGACGGACCATCTTGATCCAGGGTGTAGGCGTAACGGACCAGGTTCAGGTAGTAGAAGATGGCCAGGGCGGTGTTGATTACGGCAATGATCACCAGCCAGTACAGCCCGGCGTCCCAGGCCGAGTTGAGCAGGAACAGCTTTCCGATGAATCCGGCTGTGGGCGGTAGGCCGACCAGGGCAAAGGCGGATACAGCCAAGACAAAAGCCAGGATCGGTGAGCTGGAATACAGGCCCTTGAGATCATCCACGCTGACGTTTTCCCCCTGAACAGATATGCGGGTGATGACCCAGAATATGGTCAGATTCATGACCATGTACACCAGGGCATAATAGGACGCTGCGGCCAGACCATGCACCCCTCCGGCCACTAAACCCATGACCACAAAACCGGCGTGGGCCACGCTGGAATAGCCCAGGAGGCGTTTGACGTCGCTCTGGATCAGGGCGGTGATATTACCCAAGGTCATGGAGGCCGCGGCAAACACGGCCAGGATGGTTTTGACCTCTATGCCCGGATTAAAGGCCATGAGCCGGACCATGATGACGATGGCCCCAAGTTTGGGCAGAGTGGCGGCAAAGGCGGCCGTCTCGTTGCTCGCTCCCTGGTAGACATCCGGGGCCCAGAAGTGAAAAGGAAACAGGGCCAATTTGTACAAAAAGGCCAGCAAAAAGAGGGTCAGGCCTATGAGGGCCATGGGCTGCTGGGCAAAGGACCAATTCGCAGCCAGAAGCTCGGAGATATAGGTGGTGTGCTGACCAGCCAGGATGTAGGATACGCCGTACAGGCCAATGGCCGAGGCCAGAGCCCCGAACAGGATGTACTTGATGGTTGCCTCCGCAGCCCGCAGATCGTGGTTGCGAAAGGGAAGCAGGATGTACAAGCTGAAGGAGGCCAATTCCATAGAAATATAGATGGTGAACAGCTCCGCAGTGCTGGCTAACAGGAGCAGGCCGAAGGCGCTCATGGACATGAAAAAGAAATAGTCCGCCTTGTTGGCTCGGCCCAGGGATCCCACTCTCACGGCATTTCCAGTACACACGGCCAGACCCAGGAAGATAATGGTTTTGAAAAACTGGGACAAACCGTCGATCTTGTAAGAGTCATAGAACATGTATTCACCGGGCGTGGGTGAAAGACCGGCCAGGACGGCTCCGAGCAGGGCGGCTAGGGGAACCCAGGCAATTGTCTCCGTCAGCCGCCGGCTTATGCTTTGGACGAAGAGGATCGCCAGCAGGAGCACCATGAACAATTCAGGGATTATGAGTTGGGGATTGAAGTTAAGCAAGGTATTTCTCCTTATTATCCCTAAGGACCGGATTTAATCCGCAGCTGAAGATGTCATGTCCTCATACCAGGCCATGTGGACTGGGGGCCATCCGGAAGCAGATTCTCTGGGTATCGAATCCATCCTGTATGTTTGATCCGCATCCTGGAAAGGTAATGCCGGTCCGGCAGCCACTGGTCCATGGATGTGCATGGTCTTTTGGGCTTCAAAGTTGCCTAAAAGGTTTTCAATGGACGGTCCGAGAAAGCTGAGGGTCCTGCCCGGGGCGACGCCCAGGTATAAAACCAGCAGACCCAAGGGGATGAGATAGATCCACTCCCGCAGGTTCATGTCCTTCCAGTCCGCAACCTTGCTCGGGGATCCCCACCCAACATTTAAAAGCAGGCGGAGGAGATAGGCCAGTCCCAGGAGGAGTCCGACGATAAACAGCACTCCAAGAATGATGTTGACTTCGAACACCCCTAAAAGGACCAGGAGCTTGCTGAAGAAGCCGTTGGTCCCGGGAAAGCCGAAGGCGGCCAGGGAAAAGAGGAGTAAAAAACCGGTAAAAGCGGGTAATTTTTTGCTAACCCCCAGATTATCCTCCAGTTCCCGGCTGTGGCTGCGCTCGTAAATGAGCCCGACAAGCAAAAACAAGGCCCCGGTTATGATGCCGTGGTTGAGCATGTGCATGATCGCCCCCTCCACTCCCCTGAAGGCAAAGACGAAGATGCCCAGAGTAACAAAACCCATATGGGCCACCGAAGAGTAGGCGATAAGCTTTTTCATGTCCGATTGACCCAGGGCCAGAAGAGATCCAACAATGATGGATATGACGGCCATGGCGATCATCAAGGGGGCGAAAAACTCGCTGCCGGCTGGGGTGATGGGCAGGCAGAAACGGAGGAAACCGTAGGTACCCATTTTCAACAAAATGGAAGCCAGGAGTACGCTGCCGGCCGTCGGGGCCTCCACATGGGCAGCAGGAAGCCAGGTATGGAAGGGATACATAGGTACCTTGATGGCAAAGGCTAAAGCCATGGCCAAAAAAGTCCAGATTTGGAACTGAAAGGAGTATCTCTGCTCCATGAGTTCAGGGATGGAGAAGCTCCCGGTATTGATGAATAAGGCGACGATGGCGGCCAGAAAAAGGGTGCTTCCGGTCAGGGTGTAAATAAAGAATTTGAGCGAGGCATAGCGCCGCTTGGGTCCGCCCCAGACCGCAATCAAGAGGTACATAGGAACGAGCATGGCCTCCCAAAAGATATAAAAGAGGACAAAGTCCAAAGCGCTGAAGATGCCGATACAGGCCGTGGTCATGAGCAAGAGACAAAAATGAAATTCCTTGACCCGCTGGCCGATATAGCTCCAGGAGCACAGGACACAGATGGGCAGGAGGAGCACGGTAAGTAAAACCATGAGGACGCTGATACCATCGATGCCAAGGTAATAGTAGATATTCCAGGGTTCTATCCAGGCCTGTCTTTCCACCATTTGAAACTGGGCCGTACTGGTGTCGAAACCGAAAATGATGGGCAGAGCCAGGATGCACTCCACGAGGCTGACCACCAAGGTAAAGATCCTGATGGTCCGATCGCCCTGCAGAAAAAAGAGGATCACGGCGGCCAAGAGGGGAAAAAATATCAAGGTGCTGAGCAGGGGAAAACCAGTAGTATACATGGTCGGCTACTCCGGCGAACGTTGAGTATTATTGTCATTATGTTCATTGATTTCCAAAGTCGGGACCTGTTCAGGATACAACATGCAGGCTCCTTGCATTCCCGGTTCAGACAAGCAAGAACGCACCGCAGACGATGAGGGCGATGATCACGGCCAAGGCCAGATATTCCTGAATTCTTCCACTTTGCAGTCGGGAGAGCACTCCCCCGCCCGTGTGTTGGACCTGATAGGCACCGCCGTCTAAAATGCCGTCGATGCCTTCCTGGTCGATGGTCATGGAGATCTTGGCCCATCTGAAGATTGTGGCCGGAAGGATCCGGTGGGCAAGGCGGTCGACAGCCTCTTCGATCCAGTCGGCGACCATACGGGCCAACCCCATGACTCCATTGACAAACAACCAATTGTAGAAGGCGTTGATGTACCATCTGTTCCAGAGAAAGGCATGGATCATGCGCAAGATCTTGGATCGATCATAGGCAGCCTGGGGGTCCCAAGTCCGGGAAAAATAGAGAAGATATGCCGGAACAACGCCTAAAATCACGCTGCCCACAGAGAGAAAGACGATCAGACTCTTGGAAAAGGCCGGCACCAAGTGATGGGTGGCCAGAGAGAGATCATGGACCAGCTGAATCTCAAACAGATGATGCAGGGAGTGTTCGGCCTTGAGGCCGAAAATGCCGAACAGGACGATGCCCAGGGCTAAGGCTCCGCAGGCAAAGGTCTGGGAAAAATAGCCTTCGTGGACGTGATGGTGGGATTTGCTCGTTTCTTTGTGCACATGGTCGCTGGTCCGACCGTGGAACATCATCCCGAAATAGCGGGTGGAGTAAAATGCGGTAAAGATAACCGAAACCAGGACGATGGTGAATAACACATAGTGTTGAGATTCCAGAGTGACCTTGAGCACGGTCTCCTTGCTCCAAAATCCAGGCAAGGGCGGCACTCCAATCAGGGACAGGGTAGCCAGGCCCATGAACAGCCAGGTGTAGGGGAGAAATTTACGCAAAGCGCCCATTTCATTGATGTAAATGGAGTGCGCGGCGTGGATCACGGTTCCGGCGCACAAAAAGAGGCAGGCCTTGAACATGGCGTGGCTCATAAGATGAAAGGTGCCCGCAGTGTACCCGCTGACCAGGATATCCTGGCTGAATCCGGTAACACCGAGGGCTAACATCATGTAGCCGATCTGGCTGACAGTGGAATAAGCCAGGACCTTTTTGAGTTCCAGGGCCACCAAACCCTGGCTGGCGGCCAGAAAAGCCGTTATGGCCCCGATCCAGGCCACGATAATGAAGAAGTACATGGCCTCTTCCACTCCGGCCATCCAATAGGCGTAGTAAAAGATTGGAATGAACCGGGCGATGAGGAAGACACCGCTTTTGACCATGGTTGCGGCGTGGATGAGGGCGGAAACCGGTCCGGGGCCGGACATGGCCTCGGGAAGCCATTCATGCAGGGGGAACTGGGCCGACTTGCCTACCGGGCCGGCAATGAGCAGGATGCTGACCAAAACGATCATCCAGGGCGTAGCAGCCATGGCTGGCATCCATTCTGGCGCCGTGTGATACAGTTCCAGGATGTTGAAAGTTCCGGAATACAGATACATGATCAGGATGCCGCCCAGCAGAGGCATATCGCCCACGCTGGTCACAATAAAGGCCTTGACCCCGCAGGCTGAGGGGAGATCAAAGGGGTAGGGCTCGGGACCGCCAATCCAGTATTCCTTCTCGTCCCGATAATAGAACCCAATTAAGCCGTAGCTGCACAGCCCGACCAGCTTCCAGCCGACGAAGATGATGATCAGGTTATTGGCCAAAACCAAAAGGAGCATACTGCCGATAAAGAGATTCATGAGCATCCAGAAGCGCATGATATCCGGGTTGCCCTTCATATACCCCAGGCAGTAGACCATGATGAAGAAGCTGATCACGGCAACCACATTGCCCACGATGATGCTCAGGGGATCTAAAAGGACGCCGAAGCTGACTTTAATGGGGGTGTGCAGCCAGACAAAGGTGGACTCCAGGGGCAGGCTTTCGGGGGCTGCGAGCAACGGGAGCATGGAGACTGCGCAGACAGCGGCCAGAAAGGAGAAGAACACGGCTCCAAAATTCATTACCGGGGTGCTGATGCGGGCCAGGATCGGGGTGAGCAGTACTCCGATAAAAGGAAAGATCAGGCAGAGCCACGCAAGCTGGGTGTCCATATGGATTTCCACCTCAAAGTTTGGAGTTTGTTTTCAGTCCCGCCTCATGCGGGACCTTCGGCAAGTCTGAAATATTTTTGCGCCAAAGCGGGCAAAAAACGGTTTGCCTGTTTCATTGAGGATGAAACGTGTCATTGAGCAATTCTTTACACACTCCCCTCACATCGCGGCCAAGGCCTCGCTGATGACCGGCTCAAAGAGCTCCATGATCAACGATGGATAGACGCCCAGGAAGGCAGAAACCAGAACAATGAGCATGAGAGGAGCCATCATGATCCATGGCGGGTCCTTGATGTGCTCGTCCTGGACCAATGCATCCGGCAAGGGGCCGAAAAAGATCTTGCGGGTAAAGTGGACGGCGTAGGATATGGTCAGCAGGATGGCCAACAGGCCGATGATGCCGATGAGCAGGCCGAACATATCCCCGCGCTCAAAGATGCCGGCAAACATGATCACTTCAGCGGCAAAACTGCTGAATGGGGGAATGCCGGCCAGCATCAGCCCACCGCTGAGAAACAAGAGGGCGGTGAAGGGCATTTTGGTTCCCAACCCGCCCAGGAGACGGATGTTCCTGGTATGGGTGATGTAGACCACCATGCCGCAGGTGGAAAAGAAGACTGTCTTGCCCATGATATGGCTGAGGAAAAAGAAGAGACCGCCTTCGATACTCGTTGCGGTCAGAGCCCCGATGCCCAGCATGGAATAGGCGGTCTGGCTGATGGTGGAACAGGCCGGTATGCGCTTCATATCGGTCTGGGCCAGAGTCAAAAAGGACCCGTAGACCATGGTGGCCACGGCCAGAATCATGATCGGGGGCCCGAACCATTGAAAGTCGACCCACAAAGGAAGGACGAGGATGCGGACAATAATGTAGGCGGCTATATTGGCGTAAACAGCTAGAAGCCCGGCGATGCAGGTCGGATGCTCGGCATGGACCCAAGGCATCCAAACGTGGAGGGGGACAATGGCCAGCTTGGCCCACATGCCCATAAGGACCAGGAGGATGGCCCAGAAGGCCAGGGGATGTCCGGCCATGGTATGTATCTGATCGATCTGCAGGGTCCCGGTCTGGGAATAAATGATGGCCACTCCGGCCAGAAAGAAAAGGGCCGAGAACACGCCCCAGATAAAGCACATTGTGGCTACCCATACCCGCTCGTAATAGCCGAAATAGGCCATGAGGAAGAAGAGGAAAAGGGTCAGGATTTCCAGGAAGAAGTACATCAGGACCAGGTCGCTGGCAAAACTGACGCCCATGAAGCCCACGGGAAAGAAAAGAAAGAGGTAGAAAAAACAGGCGTAATAGCTGATCTCACCCGGGGTGCCCAGGACATCGGGATAAAGGATCTCGATGCGGTGCTGGACATATTTGATGGAGTAGGTCCCCAGGGCCAGACAGAGGAGATTGCAGATCAAGGCCACGGCAATGCTCAGCCCGTCGGCAAACAAGGCTACACTGATGTCCGGACTGGTCAGGAGTTGGTAGTTTTCCTGGATGGGAGAGCCTCGGTAAACGGCAATGAGTGCTCCCACTAAGAGAATGGTGGTGTACGCCAGGCTGATAACGGCCACCCACCCTGATTTTTTGCCCAGTTGGAACCTGAACAGAAGGATGACCAGGGCAGCCAGAGTAGGAACGACGATGGTTTGAAGCAGAAGAGAAGGCATCATGTTCTCACATCCCTATGAATATGGGCCAGCAATTAAGAGTTTGTACCGCCACGTGCTCAGATTTATCCGCGCATAGTTACTAGCTTGCCGGCCTCGACGTTTTTGAACCGTCGCAGGACCACCAGAAGAATGGCCAACAAAAGGGTGGCTTCGGCCGCTGCAATACCCATGACCAGCAGGGCGCCTACCTGGCCCAGTTCATTGGGGGCCGGGGTCAATTGGGCCGAGGCCATGATACTTAGTCCTGCCCCATTGAGGATGAGTTCTATGCCTAACACAATGCCCACCAGGGTCCTACGGTAGACGATGCCGAATATGCCGATACACAGCAAAAAGATGGCCACCAGATGATATATGGTCATGAGGCTCATTTCCTCTTCCTCCTTTCAAAGCCCAGAATAACTGCTCCAGCCATAGCCACGGTCAAGAGCAGGGAGATCAGTTCAAAAGGCAAAATAAAGGGTTCCATAAGAAAACGACCCAGGTCCCGGACTGCAGTCTCCTCCGGAACCAAGGAGGATGGAGGGGCTGTGCGCAGAGCGGCCGACCCCAGAAATACGGCCGGGGCCAGAGCGGCCAAAAGGGCGAAGACCGTTGTCTTGGTTGAGGGCTTTTTGCTCTCATCCCCTCCGGGCCAGGCGTTGGTCAGCATGATGGCGAAAAAGATGAGTACGCTGACTGCCCCGACATAGATGAGAAGCTGCATCAAGCCAATGAAAGGCGCGGCCATAAGGAAGAAAAGACCAGCCACCCCGAATAAGGTGAGGATGAGTCCAACCAATGCCCGGACCAGGCTCTGGGCCAGCACAGTGATCAACCCACCCAGGACGATGATGGCTATGTGCCCGATGAGCACAGCCCAGGCCAGATTTGGATATGCCAGGGTGTCTTCCATTTACTGCTCCTTTTGGGCTGCCTGATTGTGGAGTCTGGCCATGAGATCAAAGACGAACTCCTGTCTACTGAAACCAGCCAGATAGACATTGGTGGAAAATCTGAGCGCTCCGGCCGGGCAGGTCTGGACGCATAGTCCACACAGACAGCAGTAATTAAAATCCAGAACAAAAGACTCCAGTTCCGGCTTGGCCTTTTTGCCCTTGGATTTTTCCCCAGTTTCCGAATCCGTTGATTCCTGGTCCGCCTCTTTTTTCTTGGGCTTGGTGGCCGTGAGCGAGATGCAGGCCGAGGGACAGGTCCGAGCACAGGTATAGCAGGCAATGCATTTGGACTTGAAGGGGTTGTCCTCCAGGGGAACGAGTTCGATGTGGCCACGATACCCTTCCAGAGAGGGGACGGTCTGCCGGGGGTAGTGGACTGTGACCTGAGGACGAGCGAAGTTGCCTGCGGTCACTTTGAGTCCGACCAACAGGCTCCACAGACCCATGATGGTGTCCCGGAACTTTGCGACGATCATAAGGCAATCACCAGTAAGGTTACCAGCAGGTTCACGACAGCAAGAGGAATAAGCCATTTCCAGCAGATATTTAACAGCTGGTCAAAACGGACCCGAGGAAAGGTCCATCTGATCCAAATCATGATCAACAGGAGGATGTAGACCTTGGCCAGAAACCACCACCATCCGGAGGCAATGGGACCGTGGAAGCCGCCCAGGAACAGGATGGAGGTCACACAGCTGGCCACAACCATGTAGGCGTATTCGGCCAGAAAAAAGAGGCCGAAGCCCATACCAGAGTATTCGGTATGAAATCCAGCGGTGAGTTCGCTTTCGGCTTCAGGCAGGTCAAAGGGAGCCCGGTTGGTTTCAGCCAAGGCGCAGATGAAGAAGATGAAAAAGGCCAGGGGTTGGGAGACAATGAACCATTGCCAGGGCCAGGGACCCTGGGCGGAAGCGATGTCGAAGAGGTTGAAGGTGCCGGTCATGAAGATGACGGGCAAGATGGAAAGCAAAAGAGGGATTTCATAGGCTACGGATTGGGATATGTCCCGGGCCGCGCCAAGAAGGGCGTATTTGTTCTGGGAAGCCCAGCCGGCGATACATAAGGACAGGACGTTGATTCCGGTAAAGGCCAGGATCAGGATCAGGCCGACGTTGGAGTTTATGATCTGCAATCTGGGGCCGAAAGGGATGACCACAAAACAGACGACGGCTGGGGTAATGGAAATCATGGGGGCCAGCCAGTAGAGCACTTTGTCCGCCCCGGTAGGGGAGAAGAGTTGCTTACCCACCAGTTTTAAACCATCGGCCACAGGCTGTAAAATGCCCTGTGGACCAACTTCATACGGCCCGGGCCGTCTTTGGATAAAGCCGGCCACCTTACGTTCCAGGTAAACCAAGACCAAGGCGTTTAAGCCGATAAAGGCCAAGGTCGCGGCCAAGCCCACGGAAATAATAATGACTGGGGTGGGGATAACGTCAATCATCTGTCAATCTCCGGGATAACCAAGTCCAGGCTGCCCAAAATAGACACTGCATCGGCGATCAGTATTCCCTGGGCGATGTCGGAAAACAGACTTAAGTTGGAAAAGCCGGGAGCCCGCAGTTTAAGACGGTAGGGGGAATTCCCTCCATCGCTGACCAGGTGCATGCCGATCTTACCCCGAGCCCCTTCCACGGCGAAGTAAACGTCACCTACAGGAGGTTTGGGTCGCTTTGGGGCCTTGGGGTGGATGAAATCGCCCTCAGGCAAGGTGTCCAGGGCCTGCTCAATAATTTTGATACTCTCCTGAATCTCATCCATGCGCACCATGTAGCGACCCATGGCATCGCAGGTGTCATAGCAGGGAATTGTGTACTCGAACCGGTCGTACACAGAATAGGGTTCGGCCCGGCGGGTGTCGTATGCTTTCCCGGAACCGCGGACCACCGGGCCGGTAGCCCCGTATTTGCGGCAGGTGTCCAGGGAAATCTCCCCGATCTCCTCCACCCGTTTGCGCAAAATGAAATTGTCCGTGACCAGATCTTTGAACATCTTGGCCCGCTCTTTCATCCGGTTGCATTGGACCCGGGTCTCTTCAATGAACCGGTCGTCGATGTCCTGGGAAACGCCGCCGAAGCGGTAGTAGCAATAGGTAAGCCGGGAACCGGTGATCCGCTGCAGGATATCCTGGATCCTTTCCCGGTCGTCGAAGGCATACATGATGGGAGTGAAAGCGCCGAGATCCAAAAGATAGGCCCCCCACCACAAGAGATGGGAGCTGATGCGGTTGAGCTCACAGGTGATGACCCGGATGTATTCAGCCCGTTCCGGGACCTCCAGCCCCATGAGCCGCTCCACCACTCCCACATGAGCCCAGCCCCAGGCCAGGGCGTGCAGGTAGTCCGTCCGGGAGGGGTTGGGCAGGTACTGGGGGTAGGTCATGACCTCGGCCATTTTTTCGTGCATGCGGTGGATATAGCCCAGGACCGGTTCGGCCCGAACGATATACTCCCCGTCGATCTCCAGCAGGATACGCAGCACGCCGTGGGTTGAAGGATGCTGCGGCCCCATGTTCAGGATCAGGGTATCGTCCCGCTTCGTGGGCTGAAATTTGCGGGCATAGAAGTCGCCGCTGGTGTCTAATCGCAAATCCAGGTTCATGTCTGGGTCCTGCGTTTGAGGTTGGAACAATCGAGAATCTGACGCATGAACTCCTGGTTTTTAGAGGAAATCGGGGTGTGATCCCGGTTCGGATAGAGTTCATCCAGGCTCTTCCGCGCTTCCTCATCCTTGAGCAGAGGCGGAGGACCTGCGTGCTCCGGATCCAGGAGCAGAGGGAGGAGATTGGGGTGTCTGGAAAAGCGGATTCCGAAAAAATCAAAGCATTCCCGCTCATGCCAGGCGGCACCGGGATAGACGGTGAAGATAGAAGGAATTCGCGGATCGCTTCGATCGACCATGACCCGCAGTACCACCCGGCCGGGACGGTGATAGCGATCAAAGTGATAAACGACTTGGAACCCTTCACTCATATCCAGGCAGGATATGTCTTCCAGAAAGTATCCGGCCTCATCCAACTTGCGGACCGCATTCATAACATCCCGAGGTTCTAGGAAATAATCCAAGTCATATCCTGTATATTCAGGTCCGGAACTCTTCTTGTCCTTGCCGGACTTCTTTTGACTGCCGGAATTCTCCCCTTTTTTGGGTTCCTGACTGCTCATCCCTACCTCCCAGGCTGAGTGTTCAGGTTCAGTGGGTCTCTGGCAACGGCCGCCAGTTTGATCGAGTAAGAAACTTGTAATTTGATAATGAGTTAGAACACAAGGATGAAACTTTCACTGCTGAACTTTGATGGACCGGGGGCCGCAATACTTCCCCTTCTCTATTTTATCTGCTGATCGGTTCCGCCTGCTCAGGCATCGGCCACCACCGGCGTCCAGTAATCTTTTTCTGCAGTTGGAAAAGACCTTCCAGCAGGCCTTCGGGTCTGGGCGGACAACCCGGTACGTAAACATCCACTGGGATGATCAGATCCACTCCTTCCACGATGCCATATTGGTTTTTGTATACAAAAGGGCCGCCGGATATGGCACAGTTGCCCAAGGCGATTACCCATTTGGGGGCAGGCATTTGTTCATAGAGCCGGGTGACCAGGGGAGCCATTTTATTTGAAATGGTCCCAGCCACGATCATCAAATCCGCCTGACGGGGTGAGGGGCGGAAGACTTCGGCCCCGAAACGGGCGGAATCGAACCTGGCCATGCCGAAACTCATCATCTCAATGGCGCAACAGGCCACACCGAAGGTAATGGGCCACAGAGACATGGCCCGGCAGACGTTGATGATCTTTTGGATCGGTTCCTGGTTGATGATAGGTGCATCGGTTGTGGTGTCCGCAAAAGGAAAGCTTATATCTTGATCTTCTTGGGCCATGTAAAGACTCCTTTTTTCCAGAAGTAGAGAACTGAAGCAAAGAGAATGACAATAAATATCAAGAGTTTGATGAAAGCGACCGGAGACTGGCTTAAGGAATAAAAGGTGGCCACTGGAAATAGATAGAGGACGTCCACGTCAAAGGCCAAGAAGAGCAGGGCGTAAAAATAATAGTTGATCCCGAACTTGACCCAGGCCGAGCCATATGGAGTCAATCCGCATTCATAAGGCATTCTCAGGTCTTTGGCCTGAGCTTTGGGGGCTAAAAGGTAGGAGAGGAGGAAGGGAACGAGGGCAAATAGAATAACCCCCTGAACAAAAAAGATGATGATTGCTATGTGCAGCCAGGAAACGCTCATGCTCGTCTCCTTCCGTGAAGTTAGACATTAAAGCGAGGTAAGAGCAGGTTTCTCATCCTTTGCCAATCATATGCTCCTGGCCCATCACGCACTCCACGTCCTATGGACCTGGCAGAGGGATTGGAGCTTCATTGGTTTCAAGAGATCAAGGTCATGTGAAGAGAATCACATATGGCCAACGCACATGTAGGACTTATGAAACTTCTGATTTCTTGTCAAGGTGGGATAAAGGGGGAGAGGAGGGGGCAGGCCTGTTATACCCGATGAACCGTCGAATAGAAAAAATTTTAAAAAATCAATGGGCAGCTTTTGAGCTGCCCATTGATTTTTTACAGGCTCTCCTCCAGCCGGACCAGATCGGCAAATGTCTCCCGGTGGCGGATGAGCCGGGCCTGGTCCTTGTCCACCAGAACCTCGGCTGCCCGGGGCCGGGAGTTATACTGGGAGGACATGGCAAATCCATAAGCGCCGGCGGAAAAAACAGCTATGAGGTCGTCGGCCTTCAGGCCGGGCAGAATGCGATCTTTGGCCAGAAAGTCCCCGGTTTCGCAGATGGGGCCGACCACATCCACTGTCTTCTCCGGGCGCTGGTTGGCCTGCACTTCGGCGATACGGTGATAGGCGCTGTACAGAGAGGGTCGGATGAGGTCGTTCATGGCCGCATCAACGATGACGAAATTCTTGTGCTCAGTGGACTTGGCAGCGAGGACCCGACTGACCAAAATGCCTGCGTTTCCAGCGATCACTCGCCCGGGCTCCAGGATCAGGGTCAAGTCCTGGTCCTGCAAGGCCTCGGTCAAGGCCTGCCCGAACTCTTTGGGGTGGGGCGGATCCTCTTCACCATAGGTGATGCCCAGACCGCCGCCTAAATCCAAGTACTGAATGTTCATTTCCATGTCCACAAGCTGACTGCGCAAGGATTTCAGCCGCTCCAGGGCGTCCAGGAAGGGTTCGATCTGGGTCAGTTGAGATCCGATGTGGCAATCGAGGCCCACCGGTTCAATCCCGGGCAGGTCCTTGGCCCGGGCATAGAGATCCAGGGCCCGGCTCATCTCGATTCCGAATTTGTTTTCTTTAAGGCCTGTGGAAATGTAGGGATGGGTCCGGGGGTCCACATCCGGATTGATGCGCAGGCTGATCCGGGCTGTGGTCTGACTGTCCCGGGCCAGGCGGCTTAAGGTCTCCAGTTCCTGATCCGATTCCACATTGAACATGAGGATGTCCGCGGCCAGAGCGGCCTGCAGCTCAAACTCCTGCTTGCCCACCCCGGAAAAGACGATGCTCTTGGGATCCATCCCGGCCAGCAGGGTCCGGTGCAGTTCCCCGCCGGAGACAATATCTGCTCCAGCTCCCAGCTCCTTGAGCAGTTTGAGGACATGCAGGTTGGAATTGCATTTCATGGAAAAGCAGGTCAGGTGCGGAATCCGGGAAAATGCGGAATCAAAGGCCTGAAAGTGGCGGGTGAGAGTGGCGGTGGAGTATATATACAAAGGTGTACCGTACTCCCGGGCCAGGTCGGCTACTCGGACTTCTTCGGTCCATAACTCGCCGTTATGTTCTTGAAAATGGTGCATACAGGGCTGTTCCTTTTGTTTTTGGTCCGCTCTCTGTTTGAGACGCCGGCAGTCCGTCTGTTTATACCTCTGAGCACAACTGAACCTCTCCGGCGGTGATGGCAACCTCGGAGTTGTCCGCGGTGCGGATAAGTAAGGCCCCGGTTTCCAGCATATCCAGGGCGGTTCCAGTCAAAAACGTTCTGCCGGAGGTGATGCGTACGTTGTGGCCCAAAGTAATACTTTGGTCCTTCCAGGCCTGACGGATGGGAGCAAATCCTCGAGCCTGGTAGGTGAAATACGCGGATTCCAGCTCTTCCAGTACAGTCCGGACCAGATGCAGGCGATTGATCTCCCGCCCGGATTGAATACGCAAGGACGTGGCCGTCGAGGTCAGCTCCGGGGGCATATCCTGGAGGGTAGCGTTCACATTCAGGCCGATACCCAGATAAACGGCATTGATCCGATCCATCTCCGCATCCAGTTCGGCCAGAATACCTACCACCTTCATTCCGGAAATCAGGATATCGTTGGGCCATTTCAAACCAGGAGACAGGTTGCAGGCCCTGGATATGGCCCGGCCCACGGCCACACCGGCCAGAAGGGGGAAATGGGGAGCCTGGTCCGGGGGGAGGTCCGGTCGGAGAATGACGGACATGGCCATTCCGTGGGGGATGGCCGTCCAGGTCCGCCCCCGCCGGCCGCGGCCCTGGGTCTGGGATTCGGCCAGGACCACTGTTCCCTCCAGGGCTCCTTGCTCACCCAGGATCTTGGCCTGATTTTGGGTGGAATCGATCTGAGGATGGAAAACGATGTTCCGGCCCAGGGTGACGGTCTGTAATCCGGCGTGGACAGCCTCGCTCCCTAGGCGGTCCGGAATGTATTCCATACGATATCCCCGACCGGAAGAGGCCTGGATGGGATATCCCTCCTGACGCAGGGTGTGGATGTGTTTCCAGATGGCGGTTCTGGATATCCCGGCTGCATTGGCCAGGGCTTGTCCGGAAATCCAGTCTCCCTGCATCAGGGTGGTCAGGATATGGGTTTTGGGTCTGCTCATGTTAAGCCAGTTTGGCTTCCGGCCTGACTCTTTGGACGGTTGCTGGGGTTGGCTGGGTACCATGGATCAAGAGCAAAGGCAACTCAATGGCAAAGGAGAACACGGCTATTTGGTTCTCCTCCACATTGTCAATCCAGGCACCTTACACCTGAGAACAAAATTACCGTGCAAAGGAGCATAAGAGTGGAACATCAGGCAAAGGTGCTCTGGATGAAGACCAGGACGAACAGAGCCACGGTTTCCACAATGCCTATGGTCATTAAGTAATTGCCAAATCCCTGCCCGGTTTCGGCCAAGGCATCTGAGGCCGCGGCCCCGGCCTTGCCTTGAAACCAGGACGAGGCCCCCATAGCCAGTCCGCCGAACAAGCCGGCAGCCAGCATGGCCGGCCAGTTGAGAAAGGCCGCGCCCTCTTGCAGGGCTTGTTCACATACCCCAAGCATGAGGTTCATCAAAATCATGCCGTAAATGGTCTGGGACAGGGGAGCGCCGATAAAGGTAATCAAGATAAAGGGGGCGCTTTTGTTTTGGGCATAGGCCTTTTTCCAGGCTCCGATGGCGGCCATACCCGCGCTTCCTGTGCCCAGGGCTGATCCGGCCGCGGCCAGTCCCAGGGCGGCGGCGGCCCCGGCCTTGCCCAAGGCGGCCATAAGTTCAAGGTCCATGTTGTTCTCCTTTTGTATGCAAGGCAAAGGGCCGGAATCTGGTTCCAGACCAGGTAATCCCGGCATGAGTGGCGAACTCCAGGGTGTTTAAGCGTACTCCGTGGACTAAGACCCCCATGGCGGCCAGGGCGATGTTTATACTGTGCCCCAGGAGGAGAATGCTTGCCGCTCCCAGACTGCTGAGGACTCCACCGAACCCCAGGGACAGGGCCATCTGGTTGAAGGCCTGAGCCACGGCTACCGTGGCCGCTCCCACGGCGAAGAGGCGGATGTAGGAAACCAGGTCCACGAATTGACTGATGACGTCCAGGGGGAGGCGGATGTACTCGGTCCATTGGGCTGGGGCGGAGCGCAGAGGACGCATAAAGAGGACAATCAACAGCAGGCCTATCCCCAGGAAGCCGAGTGCCAAAGGGGGAAAAGCGTGCATCAAAACCAGACTGCGGGCGGCAAAGAACATGACCCAGGTGAGCATAAGCCAGCCTATTTGAGCCAGAAACCGGAGGCTGGGCCAGAGGAGAACCATTTGCCACCCATGGGCCAGGCTCAAGTGAACCGCGCCGAGGAGAAAACAAAGGAGCATAAGCCGATCTCCGGCCTCAGGTCCGGTAAGCCAATCCACCTGCAGGGCACTGAAGAAAGTCCCGGATAAAGTGGTACCCAAGACATTGCCGGTGAGAAGCCCCCAGAGGATAGTGGCCAGGCTCATGATGAGGAGGAAGGGAAAAAGCTCGGGTTGCAGCCGGTCCAGGCGGCGGCGGGCCAGAAAGGTTGCCGTCAGAAACAGGGCCCCGTATCCGGCATCGCCGATGATCATGGCAAAGAAAAGGCTCAAGAAAAGGAGAAAGGGGGCGCTGATGTCCGTTTCCCGGTAGCCGGGAACGATATTGATCAGGGAAAAGACGGACTGAATAGGCTGGATCCAACTGGGGGTGCGGATCAGGGTCGGGGGATGGTCATCCGGGCCGGGGTCCAGGATGCGGCATCCCCAGCCCTTTTCTCGGGCCAAGTCTTGGATAGCGGTTTGGCTGGGTTCGGGCATAAATCCGTGGACAGCGGCCACCGGTCCCAGGACGTCCATGCCCGCCTTGGCCTGCAGGAAGGCCGTTTTGTCCCGGGTCTGGGCTAAAAGCTCTTTAATCTTGGGGCGGTAAACGCTCAGAGAGATTATTTCCTGGTCTATGGTGGCTTTTTCTTGTTCAAGTTCGCCGAGTTCACCTTCAATATCAGCCAGACCTTGAATCGGGAGCTTGACTTCCCGGCCCGGGGGAGTGATTTCTTCCCGGCTGAACAAGGCCAGATACCTATGGTTATGGTCCGCACTGACCTGAACCCAGGGTGTTTGGGCCGGGATTTCCGGTTCCTGGGCTATAGGTACCTGGCACAGAGTGAGATACACTCCGTTGTCTCCCAGGGTCTTTGCCCTCTGGGGATCAAAGTACCCAAAGGGCTGAATGCGCATCTTTTCCCGATCAAGATCCTGGAGCCGGTCCTGGATCTTGCGCAGCCTTTGCAGACGGTCCCAGATGCGGTCTGCGGCCTGTTGTGCGCTCATATCCTCCATGGTGGAAACAAAGGCCGCTTGTGACTCCAAGGCCCTCACGATTTGCTCCAGACGGTGCACCTGGTCCTGGGCCTGCTCCAGATCGGCGTCTGCGGGCACTTCAGCAGTCGCCAGATGGACCAGGCCGGCCTGCTGCAAGAGGCGGAGGGCCGGCTCTTTTCGGTCCGCCTGGCAGAGAAGGGTGACTTTTTTCATGGGTACGATCATGCGCCGGTACTCCATTCCTGGGCCTTGGACTTGGCCATCTTGGCTCTGGCGATGGCCGCGGTCTGTTCTTCGCCCAAGGCAATGCGGATGATGCGGATGTTTTCCCGGCAGCCCGGGATCTTTATCTTTTCAAACAGATTGACCCTCTGGGTGGCCGTGCGCAACTCCCGGGTCAGGATGTCCAACTCCTCCTGCAAGAGTTTTTGCCGGACCCGGAGGTGGATGAGTCTTTTGCTCCGTTCCAGCCCGGCATCCAGCCACGGCGGGGTGGCTGAAAAGTCGGGGACAATGGAGGCGAACTCCAGGGAGTCCAGCTTGCGAACAGTTGCTCCGGCCACGCTGGTTTGACGGGTACGGATTGCCTGGATTTGAATCAAGTCCTCCAGCCCGGCGTGTTCGGAAAATAGGGCTACCCAGGCGGATATCTCAGACCACAGTTCGGATTGGTCCCTGTTCACTCTGTTTAGTTCAGCCTGAACCCGGCGTACCTCGCCTTGCAGCTGCTCTTTTTTCAACTGCAAAGTGGGCAAAAAGCGTTGATAGCGGTGCAAGGCCTCGCGTTGGGCTTTCAGTTCGGCCTTGGTCAGTTTGATTTTGGACATAACTGTATAGACTTACTCCGGCCAGAACTCGGCCACCAAATCCGAAGGAATGCCGGTCTCCTGAGGTTGAAAGCAGGAGGCCAGCATGGACCACCCCCGGTCCAGGGCCTGCTCCAATGGGATGTTTACTTTCAGATCCATCATCTGGCTTTCAAATTTGTCGCCGTAATCCAAGAGCCGTTGATCCCAGTCGCTGAGCTCAAAGCCCATGGCCTGTTTTTCTTCGGTTTCCCTGGCCTGGGCGTAGAGTTGGATCATAATGTTCATGATCGTCCGGTGATCCTTTCTGGTCTCGGCGTTTACCTGCTGCTTGAGTCGGGACAGGGAACCGAAGGGTTCGATACGTCCGTTTTTCAAGTACAGCTGGCCCTCGGTGATGTATCCGGTATTGTCCGGGATGGGGTGGGTGACGTCGTCGCCGGGCATGCTGGTCACCGAGAGGATGGTGACCGATCCGGCCTCCTCAAAATCCACCGCTTTTTCATAGCGGGCGGCCAGCTGGCTGTACAAGTCTCCGGGATAGCCACGGTTGGAGGGGATCTGTTCCATGGTGATGGAGATCTCTTTCAAGGAATCGGCGAAGTTGGCCATATCGGAGAGCAAGACCAGGACCCGCTGACCAGCCAAAGCGAAACGTTCAGCCACAGCCAGGCACAGGTCCGGGACCAGCAGGCACTCCACAGTAGGATCGGCGGCGGTGTGCACGTAGAATATGGATCTGGACATGGCCCCAGCCTCTTCCAACCGGTCCCGGAAATAGAGGTAGTCGTCGTGCTTGAGTCCCATGCCGCCCAGGATGATAATATCCACTTCGGATTGCAGGGCGATGCGGGCCAGCAAGGGATTAGCCGGTTCCCCGGGGGAGGAGAAGATGGGGATCTTTTGCGATTCCACCAGGCTGTTGAATACGTCGATCATGGGGATGCCGGTGCGGATCATGCGCCTGGGGATGACCCGTTTGATTGGATTGACCGGGGGGCCGCTGATGTGAATCAGTCCCTCCTTGAGTTCCGGGCCCTTGTCCCTGGGTCGGCCGCTGCCGGTGAAGATGCGGCCCAGGAGAAAGTCGGAATACGGGGTCTGCATGGGCCGGCCCAAAAAGCGCACCTGGGCGTCAGTAGCTACCCCCCGATTGCCGGCAAAGACCTGCACGAATACCCGTCCGCCCTCCAGGCGAATGACCTGTCCCAGGGATGTACCTCGGGTGGAGGTGACCTGGGCCAGCTCGCCGAAAGCCACTCCTTGGGCCTGGAGGACTATGACGTTCCCCGCGATCTGATCCAACCGGCTGTAAATCTTACGCATACGCCGCCTGTTCTGCCACCAGGTTTTTGATTTTTTCCCCCAGGCTTGCAAATTCCTGGCTTTCTTCCGAGCTTCTGTTCCAGTCCAGGGTGGTTTGGGTCAGGTTCTGAAAGAAACTTCTGGCTTGATCTTTGTGGTCAAAAGACATCTCGGTGTTCAACACAAAGCAGATCCGGGCGAAGGCGTCTTTCTGCCTCTGGGCCGGGGTGGCCCCGTCCACGGAGTGGAAAGCATCTTGCTGCAAAAAAACGGCGTCCAGGTATTCTCCCTTCAGATAGACGACAAAATCCTCCAGGGAGGTTCCTTCCTCGCCGACAACCTTCATCATCTGGGCTATGTCATGACTTTGGTGCAAAAAAGATGCAGCCAGTTCAACATCCTGGGCATCGGCCAGGCTGGGATATTGGCTCCAGCTCTCCAGGGGATCGATGGCCGGGTAACGCCGGGCATCGGATCGCTGTCTGGACAGGGCGTGGAAGGCCCCGACCACTTTGAGGGTGCTCTGAGTAACCGGCTCTTCGAAGTTGCCTCCGGCCGGGCTGACCGTGCCTCCAATAGTCACCGAGCCCTGGGAGCCGTTATACAGCCGGACCACCCCGGCTCTTTCGTAAAAGGCGGCGATAACCGATTCCAAATAGGCGGGGAAAGCCTCTTCTCCGGGTATCTCTTCCAGTCTCCCGGAGATCTCCCGCAAGGCCTGGGCCCATCTGGAGGTGGAGTCGGCCAGGAGCAGGCAGTCCAGGCCCATCTGCCGGTAGTATTCGGCCAGGGTCACAGCGGTATACACCGAGGCTTCTCTGGAGGCCACAGGCATGGAGCTCGTGTTGCAAACGATGATGGTCCGCTCCATGAGACTGCGCCCGGTAATGGGATCTGTCAATTGGGGAAAGGTACGGATGGTTTCCACCACTTCTCCGGCCCGTTCTCCGCAAGCGGCAATGATGACCACATCCACGTCCGCATGCCGGCTGGTCAATTGTTGAATAACGGTCTTGCCCGCGCCAAAAGGACCAGGAATGCAATAGGTTCCGCCCTTGGCCACCGGAAAAATGGTGTCCACGCAGCGGATCTTGGTGGTCAAGGGCTCCTGCGGCCGCAGGCGCTCCGCGTAGTTCCGGATGGGGACCTTTACCGGCCAGTTTTGGAGCATGTGTACCTCATGCTCTGCGCCCTGGCGGTCGGTAAGGACGGCCACCGGGTATTCGATGCCGTAGTCTCCGGCCGGGACAATGGATGAAACGGTATAGCGCCCGGTCCAGCTCAAAGGGACCGTGATTCTATGCTCAAAGGGGCCCTCAGGTACCCAGCCCAAAAAGTCACCGGGACGCAGGCTTTGTCCGGAAGTGGCTGAAGGGGTGAAGGACCAGGTCGTGTCCCGATCCAGGGCCGGGAGATAGGCCCCCCGCTGCAGAAAGACGCCGTAGGCTGCAGCCAGGTCGTACAAAGGTGTCTGCAGACCGTCGAAGACGTGGCCCAGCAGTCCGGGACCGAGCTCTACGGAGAGGAGCCGGTTGCTGAAAACGACTTGATCGTTGATCTTTAGTCCGCTGGTGTCCTCGAAGACCTGCAACTCGGCATAGCTGCCCCGTATTCGGACCACTTCCGCTTTGAGCTTTTCATCGCCCAGGCGGACATAGGCCATCTCGTTTTGGAAAACAGCCTGATCGTATTCCACAGTAAGCAGGTTGCCCTTGACCCCTACGACTCGTCCGGTTTTTTGATTCATTGTTCAGTTTTTCCTCCGGAAAATCTGAATTTTTTATTGGGCCAAAGCGCCCCCAAAATGGCTGGTGTCTGGTCTCGCCTCGTATGAAACTAGCTTTTACCCCGGTCGCTGGCTTGGCCGTCCGGGATCGCCAGGCTTCAGCCTGGCTCTTCTCTTCTTTATCGTTCCCACGCTCTGCGTGGGAATCCCACTGGACGCTCCGGCGTCCACAAAGAGACCGCAGGAGCGGTCAAGAAAAGTTCCCACGCAGAGCGTGGGAACGATAAGAAACATTCACTGAATATTCTGTGATCTCAGCTGATTATGCTGAACACTGAACACCGAACACTGACCGCAGCATGCTGTTGTCCAGATACAGCTTGAGTCGCTTGAAATTATTGACAATAAAAAGCAGAACCAAAAAGCCCTGTCGACGCTGTTTATGCGCTTGACTCCCCTTCTGTCAGTATGTTGTTGATCAGGCCTTCCAGGAGGGTATTCAATTGTTCGCGTCCTGTGTCAGCATCCAGTGCAGCCCACCTGTGCATGAGCTGGAGTTGGATACCGAAAGCTAGGATCCGTTCCAGCCCCAGAGGCCGTTCCGGGCTGATAAGTTCCCCGGCCATTTTCCAACGGCCCTGATCCAGGGTCCACTCCATCTCCAGCGGGGTCTCCCGGCTAAAGGCCTCGTGCACCACACGGCTGACCTCCAGGCTGAATCCCTGGTGCAGACTGGGCGACGGAGGGTGGATCTGCCATCTTTGGGCCCGCAACGCGGCCATCTCGTTGTCCATTTGAGTGGCCAAGGCCGACCAAGCCCGACCGAAAGCCGTGCGGCCTTCAGAGAAACGGTTATGCAACAAAAGTTCCAGATCCTGGAGTTCATCGGCGGACAGGACTCCTGTGCACTGAAAGGACAATTCCTCCAATGACATGGGCGGGGTCTGTCCCAAGGTGCACATGGGCAAAGAGGCAGCCAAGTAGGTACGCATCACTTTTGTTTCCGTTGGGACAAAAGGGTAGAGCAGTAAGTCTCCAGGCTGGGATCCTCGCTGGCCACCCGTTTGACTATCTCTCCCAGATGAGGGCGCAAGAGTTCGTTTAAGGCCTCGGCCACGGCTTCTGCGGTAAAGTCCAGGTGCACATGGTCTTCGTGGAAAGATACCTTAAAGCCCTTCTCAATGCTTTCGTCGACTTTGAGCTGGACGCCTTTGATCATTTTTTGCCGATACAGGGCGGCGAAGGACTCGATCAAGGCCTGATGGTCCTGAGGGCCGACCAGGTATTCCAGGCGGGTCTCCCCGGATTGGGTCGCGCATGCTTCGGCAATGGTCAGCAGCATTTTGCGTATGGTATCTATGTCCATGGATTCCTGAACCGATTCGGCCACCAGCTCGGAAAGGATGCTTTCAATGCCCTGGCTGACCAGGATGAGCACATCCCGGGCCGCTTGTTCCAAAGTGGCCTGGCTGCGCTGGGTATACATCTCTGCTTCCTGGTGGGCCTGGTCCAAAATTTGCCGTTTTCGCTCTTCAGCTTCCTGGACAATGGCCGCCGCCTTGTCCTTGGCTTTGGAGACCATCTGATCAGCCTCTTGCTGCCCGCGCTCCACCGCTTCCTGGTATATACGGTCGATGAGGGGCTGCAGGTCGGTGCTCATAGCCACTCCTGTTGTTCGAATTATTATTAAAGATAGCCTAAATGGCGTTGTTCGTCCAGGTATAACTTGCAACTTTGGGGGACATATGCTTCGATGATCCGCTGGCTCAAATCATACATTTGAATTGAATCTCCTATGAACGGACAAAGCACCGGCAGGCACGGCAACAACTGGGAAATGCGAATTCAGGCTCACGTGGGGCCGGAGCAGGCCGGGATGCGCCTGGATGCTTATTGGGCCTGGAAGCTGGCCGATCAGGAGGTGAGCAGGAACCGGATTCGGCCGTTGATCAAAAGTTCCAGGGCTCAGATCAATGACCGAGTGTGCACGAAACCGGCCGTTGAAGTAAAGACCGGTGATCGGCTGCTCCTGGACCTCCCCCGGCTGGATGCCGGAATCAGGCCCCAGGCCGGATCAGTTGACATCGTCTGGCGGGACAAGGACCTGGCGGTAGTCAATAAGCCCCCGGGCTTGAGTGTACATCCGGCCCCTTCGGAACAAAGCCTTACTCTGGTTCACCGGCTGGTCCATCACTTTCCGGAATTGGACGGTCAGGATGTTGTCCGGCCCGGGATTGTGCATCGCTTGGACAAGGACACTTCCGGTCTGCTTCTGGTAGCCTTGAATGAACAGACCCGTTCAGCATTGAGTCGTGCCCTGTCCACCCGGGAGGTGGACAAGGAATACCTGGCTCTGGTCCATGGGCATCCGGAGCGGGAGGAGGCCTGGATCGACCTTCCCCTGCTCCGGGATGAAGGTCACAAGACCCGCATGGCCGTGCACACGGATCATGGCCGCTCGGCTCAGACCTGGTACAAGGTCTTGCGCAGCTTTGACCATATCCCGTGTTCCTTGCTGCACGTTAAAATCGTAACCGGCCGCACGCATCAGATTCGGGTTCATCTGGCCCACAGGGGACATGCCGTGCTCGGAGATAAAACCTACGGACCGCAGCAAGCGGCCTGGCTGGCCCGAACCCGGCCCGACCTGGCCACAATGACCGCCCGGCAGATGCTGCACGCCTGGCGGTTGGGCTTGCATCATCCCCGAACCCAACTATGGCACAGCTATTGTCAGCCTGTGCCCAAAGACTTTCTGCGGGTACTCCTGAAGGCTGAGCGGCGTCCGCAACGGGTGGGCATAACCGGCAGTGCGGGGTGCGGGAAGTCGGCTTTGACTTCCTTGGTAGCCGAGGATAAGTTTCCAGTATGGAGTGCGGATAAGGTGGTGGCTGAGCTGTACACCCCGCAAGCAGACGGCTGGGAGATGCTCAGGCGCAGTTTCGGATCCCGTTTTGTGCCCGATGACTCCGGACCTGTGGACAAGAAGGCTTTGTTTGCGGCCATGCAGTCTTCACCAGGGGAGCGAAAGGCCATTTTGGACCTCATTCACCCCCTTGTGGAACATAGGTGGAAAGAATTTTGCAAGCAGCATGATCAGTGCCGGATGATTCTGGCTGAAGTCCCCCTTCTCCTGGAAGGGGATTGGAAAGAGAAAGGGCTGGTGGATGTGGCCGTCAATGTGCTGTGTCCCGCTGCCATCCGCAGACAACGCCTGGCGGATAACCGGGGCTGGGAACCGGAAATAATCGAACAGATGCAGGCCTGGCAAATGTCTGATGAAGAGAAGGCTGTTCTGGCCGATATCAATGTGTCCAATGCCGGTTCCTGGGACGAGTTGAAACGCACCGCCCAGGGAGTGCACAGATCCCTGTTGGACCTGAGGCGGCGAAAAATGCACGATTTCCTTGACAGGCTGCAGACACGCGGAGTCATCTAAATGTTTCCCATACGCGACAATATTCCCCGCCGCTATCCACCCTATGCCACCCGGATCATTGTTGGCGTCAACACCCTTTTCTTTCTCTATGAGCTCGGACTGGATGACCGGGCTTTGCATCGTCTGTTCTACTTGCTGGGCTTCGTCCCGGCCAGGTATTTCCATGCGGACTGGGCCCAGTGGGTGGGACTTCCGGAAGCCAGTGTCCTTCCCCTGTTTACCCATATGTTCCTGCACAGCGGGCTGCTTCACTTTGCGGCCAATATGTGGATTTTATGGGTTTTTGCCGACAATGTGGAAGACGTCATGGGGCCGGTGCGCTTCATCGGCTTTTATCTTTTGTGTGGACTGGCTGCATTAGCTGGACATGTCCTGTTCAATACAAACTCAACAATGCCGGTGGTCGGGGCCTCGGGGGCCATTGCCGGGGTCATGGGAGCTTACTTGCTCTTGTACCCCCGGGCCCAGGTATTGACCCTGATTCCGATCTTTATTTTTCCTTTTTTTGTCGTGCTGCCCGCACTGACCTTTTTGGGGTTGTGGTTTTTGATCCAGATTTTTTCCGGACTTTTTAGTATGGCCGGCTCTCAAGGCGGAGGAGTTGCTTGGTGGGCGCATGCAGCCGGATTTGTGGCCGGAATGATTTTTGTCCCTTTCTTTAAGGATGACAAACGCTGCTCGTGGTGTTATATGGATTCAGGCCGGAACTCGGATACTTTCCGGTTTCACTGAGCTGAATCTGGAGCTTGATCGCGCATGAAACTTGTGATTAGATGGTGCGAGATTTTCAGAGTGCTCAGTAAGTAAGCAAGTTGAGATTATTACGTATTGCAAAACAAATAGTCTTGGGAGAAGGTGACAGGCATGCTGCAAATAGAGGATCTGCATGTGAACATCGGCCAAACCAAGGTCCTGCGTGGGGTCAATCTGGAGATTGAGCGCGACGAGACGTTTATCTTGTTTGGGCCCAATGGTTCGGGCAAGACGACCTTGCTCATGACCCTTATGGGTTTCGGCGGATTCGAGGTGACCCAGGGCAAGATCATGTTCCGGGGGGAAGACATCACCAATATGCCCGTGCATGAGCGGGCCAAGCTGGGTATCGGCATGTCCTTTCAGCGTCCGCCCACTATTCACGGCTTAAAGACCAGACACCTGGTCCAGCTGTGTGCTGCGGACGAGGAAGTGGATGTGGAAGCTATGGCCAAAGAAGTGGATCTGGAGAAGTTCCTGGATAGGGATATCAACGCCGGGTTCTCTGGAGGAGAGATCAAACGTTCAGAGCTCTTACAACTCATGGCCCAACAACCGAAGCTCCTTTTGTTTGATGAGCCGGAGTCCGGAGTGGATCTGGAGAATATGAAGCTCATCGGCAAAATGGTTCGACGTCTTTTGCAGCAGGATCTCCAGCCACGAGAAGATATGAGTATGATGGAACAAAAGGCCAAGCGGGACTCATCCGGTCTGATCATCACCCATACCGGCTATATTCTAGATTATATAAATGCCGATCGGGGTATGGTCATGTACAACGGAGCGTTGTGTTGTTCAGCCAGACCGAGGGATATTTTGGAGCATATCAGTGAATACGGCTATGAGGAGTGTGTGCGATGCCTGAGGTAAAAAAGAAAACCGGAAAACAGTCCATGACCCGGAACCAGGAAGACATCGACATCTCCAGCTTCCAGTATGAGGGGGCAGAGTCCGGGCTCGTGCAGGATTTGACCCAACTCGACGAGCAGGAACAGCAGCAGCTGCTGATGGCTGGAGTGGATGTCTCGGGCAAGGACCGTAGTGGGACCTTTCTTCAGATGGACCATTCCAGCGTGCACTGTTCGACCTGCATCCCCGGGGTGGAGGTCTTGAATATCCACGAGGCCCTTGATAAATACGACGGCCTGCAAGACTACTACTGGCAGCTTGTTGATCCGAATAAGGACAAATATACTCAGGCAGTAGCGGAAAAGACCCATGGGGGGTATTTTATCCGCACGGAGAAAGGGGCCAAGGTGGTCAACCCGATCCAGTCCTGCCTGTTCATCAAGGGGGAGAAGGTCGGCCAGAATGTGCACAATATCATTGTGGTCGAAGAGGACTCCGAACTGCATATCATCACCGGCTGTGCCGTCTCCCATCAGGTGGAATCCGCCCTGCATATGGGCATCTCCGAGATCTATATCAAGCGGGGAGGGAAGCTGTCCTTCACCATGGTTCATAATTGGGGGGAGGAGGTGCATGTGCGGCCCAGGACCGTGGGTGTAGTGGAAGAGAACGGCGTGTTCTTAAACAACTACATCCTGCTCAAGCCGGTACGTTCTGCCCAGCTCTATCCCACCTTGTATTTAAACGGTAAGGGAGCGGTGGCTACGTCCAATTCGATCATCGCCGCTCCTCCTGGCTCGTATGTGAACAGCGGAAGCAGGGTGGTATTAAACGCTCCGGACACCCGGGCCGAAATTGTGGCCCGGACCATCACCACCGGAGGGACGATCATCAATCCCGGACATCTGGTGGGCAATGCCGTGCCGTCCAAAGGACATCTGGAGTGCAAAGGGCTTATTCTCAAAGACGGTATCATTCACGCCATACCCGAACTGGAGGCCTCGGTGGCCGGAGTGGAGCTCTCCCACGAGGCGGCTGTGGGCAAGGTAGCCCAAGAGGAGATTGAATATCTCATGGCCCGGGGACTGGACGAGGATGAAGCTACATCTACCATTGTCCGCGGCTTTCTGAATGTGGATATCATGGGCCTGCCCCAGGAGCTGCAACAGGCCATCGACCAGACCATTCAGGAGGCCGGCGACGAGATGTTCTGATTTCAGTCCCGCCGCTGGTGGGACTGAAATCAGAATTTGTTTTATTTTAAAGATCCCGCTACCGGCGGGATTTTTTGTCTTCGGACCCTTCTCACATCCGGACCGTCAATTTTTGGGGCTTTCGGGGTATGTTTCCCATAAATGACCGGTGATCAGAGCGGATGGGCTGTCCGATGCTTGGGGGTGCACGAGTCCATGTTGATGAATGTATTCAAGCCCTTGGCAGACGAACTCCTGGTGAGGGATGTCCGGGTTGATGCCCGGGCAGTATTCCTGGGCCATACGCCAACTGGCCTCGTCTTCAAGATTGCCCCGGAAAAACGGCCAGGCCCTGCAAACGTCCGGTTTGTAAGCATGCACGGTGCAACCAGTCTGGGATTGAAAGAAAATGCAGGTCCCATCAACCTGAGAAGTCAGGACCGGCTTTTTGTGGTCGTAAACGACATAGGTCTGGATCAAGGCTTCAGGGGTGAGACCCAGGCCCTTGGCCAGACGATGCATGTCTTTGGCCGTGAGCACGATCCCCCCTTGACCTTGGCAACATTGGCCGCACATGCGGCAGATAAAAACGTCGGGCATAATTTAGGGGTCTGATGTGGAGATGAAAAGGATCTAGCCTAGACTACTTGGCCGTATTGATCAAACGCATATTGTACAGGAGGACGCATGGAAGCCATAGACACTCTGCCCAGAACGGAATTGCAAGACCGATGGGCCAGAGTCAGGAAATATTTGGCCGCCGATCTCCCGGCCGCCCAGGGGGTGATGGTCATGTCCAGGACATTGATCTTCTGGCTGAGCGGGCATTGGGGAAACGGCCTGTTTTGGCTGCCCGTGGAGGGGGAGCCCGTGCTCATGGTCCGGAAAGGCCTGGAGCGGGCCAAACTGGAATCTCCTGTGGGGTCTATTCTTCCCTTTCGGTCTCCGGGCCAGGTACCCACAGTCCTGGCTGAGGTGGGCCAAAATGTGCCCAGGTTTGTGGGCGTGGATATGGGCAATATCTCCTGGGCTGCGGGGCAAGCCTTGACCTCCCGTTTGGAGCATATGCAGTTTGTAGCTGCGGATCACGTTCTGGCCAAGGCCAGGGCGGTGAAATCCCAGTGGGAATTGGCGACCTTGCGTTTGGCTGGTCAGCGGCACAACCAGGCACTGCACGAGGAGCTCAAGGGAAAAATCCAGCCCGGGATGAGTGAGCGGGAAATCTCCAAAACCGTGTGGACGGTTATGTATGACCTGGGCCATCAGGGACAAATTCGGATGAACGGAGCAGGGGAAGAGCTGTACCTGGGCGTTATTTCTGTCGGTGATTCAGGCAATTATCCTACGGTAACCAACGGACCGGTCGGTTATCGGGGGGCGCATCCAGGGGTCCCCCAAATGGGCTACGCCGGTCAGATCTGGCAAAAGGGCCAGCCCCTGATCGTGGATACCGTTTTCCAGCTTGAGGGGTATCATACGGATAAGACCCAGGTCTATTTTGCCGGAGACAGCCGACAGGTGCCTAAAGAACTCAACGATGCCCAGGCCATTTGCCAGGAAGCTCATGCCTGGCTTAAAGATAACTTGCGTCCGGGAGCCAAGCCTTCAGAGCTCTACGCCCAGTGTCTGGAGATGGTTCAGAAACGGGGATGGAAGGATGGTTTCATGGGTATTGGTCAGAACCAGGTCCCTTTTGTCGGGCACGGGATCGGGATCTATGTTGACGATTGGCCGGCTCTGGCTGCCAAGTTCGATGCCCCCTTGGAAGAAGATATGGTTCTGGCCTTGGAACCAAAAATCGGCATACCCGGCCAAGGCATGGTGGGGGTGGAAAACACCTGTCAGGTTACCTCCCAGGGTGGAGTGTGTCTGACCGGAGAGGCCGCGGACATTTTGTGTTTGTAAAAGGAAACCGATATGGGCCAATGGACTGACCTCACTCATCCGTTGTACGATCATATGCCGGTCTGGCCCGGTGATCGGCCGGTGCAGGTTGAAGATGTGATGACCGTACCGGAGGACGGATGTTCCGTGCAGCGCATTGTGATGGGCAACCATGTGGGGACTCATGTGGACGCTCCGGCACACTTTGTGTCCACCGGTTTGACGGTGGACGCTCTTCCTCTGCGGATTCTGAACGGGCCAGCCAGGCTGGTTTCTGTTCCCAGGGCAGAAAAGCAAGTTATTACCCGGGAGGACCTGGAGGCTGTTCTGGCCTTGAAACAGACATGCAAGCGGCTTATTCTGCATACAGGGTGGCATACCCGATTTTCTTCCGCTGCCTTTTATCAGGATTTTCCTGTCTTGACCCTGGAGGCCGCAGAATACCTGGCTGGGATGGGCATTGTATTATTGGGCATGGATACACCGTCGCCCAGTCCCATCCATGATCCGGGACAGCAGATCCACAAGGTTTTGTTGGGAGCTGGAGTGGTCCTGGTAGAATCCATGGCCAATCTGAGTGCCCTTCCGCCCGGGGATTTTGAGGTATGCGTCTTGCCCCTGCCCCTGGGCAAGGCCAGCGGGTCACCATGCCGGGCCATAGGGAGATCGTGTGGGCATTGAGCATAGGAGACACACGCTCTGGATTTTTCAATCAAGGGTTCCAAGGGATTGAGGAAGAGGCAATGTCCTATAAGAAGCTGCTGATCATGAAGGCTGTGGGTAAGGTGGCCGCCACCTATGGAGACAAGTGGGCCAGGATAGCCGGGGACAAGGCGGTTGCCCGGTTGAGCAAAATGGCCGCAGACAGGGGTTACCTGAACAGGACATACGATCTGCGGACCCTCACCGAGGACCTCAAGACCATGCACCGGGAAGGCCGGTTTTCCCAGCAGGAATGGACGAAAGTCAAGGAGCTCCTCAGCCAGGCATGGAAAAATCGGAACAAACCCCGGTGAGGCGGGATGTTTGGAGGAACGAGAAGCTAGGTTATTTTGTCGTCCCTATCCCCCCCTCACTGGCCGCAGCCTTCCAGTTTGATCGAGGATGAAACTTGTTGTGCCACGCCAATCAGTTTCATGTAGTAACCGGGTTCGCTGAACACTTTGCCGACCGACTCCAATTTGGTGCTGACCTATTGCCAACAGACGTCCTGAATTTTATGGTCATCTTGTTTTCCAGAGCTAAATCCTGGCTGGACCACGCGTGCGGTCCTTACAACAGAGGATATGAAGACCAATGCGCTACCAGGGACCTATTTATCGCCCACCGAGCGAGGCCGATAGCCTGCTCATTCAGGCCACTGCTGGCTGTCCGCACAACAAGTGCACCTTTTGCCTGGTGTATAAGAACGGACCCAAGTTCAAAGTGCGGCAGACAGCCGAAATCATATGCTGGGTCTCCGTGAGCTGCGGACTTTGGTCGGTAGTCTGCCTGGCCTGGTACACAGCCCAGGGATCGCAGGTCTTGGGCTTGGCCACAACATCCAGGTAGCAGTCCTCGCAGAGGGCCTGCCCGTTGAACTCATAGGCCTCGCCTTGAGAGATCTCCGCCTGGCATGTCTTGCAGTGCATAGAAGAACTCCTCTTATCAGGTCACAATGACTTTATGTCCGTGGCCGGTATGTCGTCGACGTTCAGGCCTGCCTCCTGCAGGGCGGCCACAATAGTGTCCGCGACCTTTCCGTGGTCACAGATCTCAGCTCAGAATGTCCCAATCATCGTACCCGCAATGATCAGAAATACCAGAGACAAAATAGGCACTAAAACTGCCACGACCGCGATATCCAGATAGGCCTGGCTGTGTTTTAGACCACAGATGGAAAGCAGAGTAATCACCGCGCCGTTATGCGGAAGAGCGTCCAGGCCCCCGGTGGCTACCGAAGTGACCCGGTGCATCAGTTCCGGTGAAATGCCCGCGGCCTGACCCATGGCCATATATGTATCACCCAGGGTAGCCAGGGCAATACTCATTCCTCCAGAGGCGGAACCAGTCATTCCGGCCAACACGTTTACAGCGACGGCCAGGGAGATGAGTGGATTGTCACCACCCACGGTAGTGATCCAATCACTGATCATCTCAAAGGCTGCAAGAGAGGCGATTACGGAACCGAAACCGACCAGGCTGGCTGTGTTAAAGATGGGAACCAATGATGCATTTGCCCCACTGTCCAGCGTTGCGGTAACTTTTGGTAATCGTTTGAGATTGCTAATAATCAGCACGCCAATGGCGATTACCAAGGCCCCAATGACCGACCATACTCCGCGCAAGGCATCAATTGTGGTAGCCCCATACTGCGGCTCGGCTAGATAGTCTGTGTCCATAACCGGAATTACCAGCGTAGTAAAAACCAGATTCAGCCCAATCACCAGCACAATGGGCAGGATTGCCAGGGGCAAAGGAGGCGGTCTGCGAGGCGGTTCCTCCACTGGGATCTCCAGCAGATCAAAGCCCTCGCAGGCGGCACGCTCGCGCAGACTTTTGTCAATGCTCGAGCTGTCTTCATGATGCTCGCCATATCCTTCCCCGGCTGCACGCGCTTTGCCTGCTCGATAATTCAACCATGCCTGGCCAAATACGAGCATTATCAATCCGGTGAGAACACCAAGTCCTGGAGCAGCAAAGGGCGTCGTTCCGAAATACGGCATCGGGATCGCATTCTGGATTGCAGGCGTGCCAGGAAGTGCCGTCATTGTGAAAGTGAAGGCGCCCAGGGCAATGGTGCCAGGGATAAGACGCTTGGGCAGATTGGACCGCCGAAACAAGGCAGCAGCAATAGGATAAACTGCAAATGCCACGACAAAAAGTGACACACCACCATAGGTCATGATGGCGCAAGAGAGGACCACAGCCAGCATGGCTCTGGCTTCACCAAGCCGGCGGACAATAAAGCTGGCCAGAACCTCGGCGCTGCCGGAATCCTCCATGAGCTTGCCGAAGATCGCACCCAGCAGGAAGAGCGGGAAGTAACGGATAATGAAATCCCCTGCGGCACCCATAAAAATCTGCGTGTAACTTGCCAGCAACGGTGCTTCCCCAGAGGCAAGAGCCACCAGGGCGGCCAGACCTGGAGCCAGGATCAGCAGGCTTATGCCCCGATACGCCAGGTAGATCAGCAGGAGCAGGACAATGATAATCGCCAAGATGCCGATCATGGTTTCAGCCCTGCTTTTGCATTCTTAGGCGGTGCACAATCTCTGGAGGCTGGGCTGTAGGCATTCCGGAACAGTTCGTCCAGGTCAAAGGTGGAATGCTTACCGAGTGCATCGAAATGGTTGTCCAGCCAATGATTGGCCCACGCTCGCCCCTTTTCAAACAGATGGGTAAGAAAACTCCATTCGGCGTTCATCTTGCTGGACGCACTGAGATCTTGGATCTCCTGCTCGGCATGGATCAGGTGCAAGCGCATTGCCCGATAACTCTCCATCTCCAGTCCTTCAGCGTCTATTAATTGATGCAACAATTGGATGGAGCGTAGTTCCTTGATCAGGCTTGAGTTAAAAGTGATTTCGTTGAGACGGTTTAGAATTTCCCTGGAGCTGTCCGGCAGTTGCCGGCGAATCAATGGGTTGATCTGCACAACCATAAGATCGCGACAGCCCTGGTCATTCACAAGCGGATAAAGGGCCGGGTTACCGCTGTAGCCACCATCCCAGTATGCTTCGCCGTCTATTTCAACGGCCTTGAACAAAAAGGGCAGGCAAGCCGAGGCCATGACTGTATCCACTGACAGCTGGGGCTGATGGAATATATGCGGCTGACCGGTGCGGACATTGGTTGCTGTGACAAAGACTTTTACCTTGCCGCAGGCATTGACCCGTTCAAAATTGATATGCTCAGTGACCAGATCGCGCAGCGGGTTGACGTCAAAGGGGTTCAGTTTGCTTGGCGGTATCAGTTGCGTAAGGCTCTCGAAGAACCTGTAGACAGGGGAAAAATCGAGGCTGTAATTGCCGGTGAGTCGATCCCAGAGACTGCGCTGAATGGGAGAAAAGAGAGCGGCATCACTCACAGCGCGCCAAAAAGAGTGCAGGGACTCGCGTGCCGCGCTACGACCGCCGCGCTGCAGACCGTCAGCAACGACTACGGCGTTCATGGCCCCTGCGCTGGTCCCGCTGATGCCATCGATTTCCAGCCGTTCATCTTCAAGAATTCGATCCAGCACCCCCCAGGTAAGTGCGCCATGAGCACCACCGCCTTGCAAAGCGAGATCAATAAGTTTGGGGTCGTCGTTGGGCATAATCCCTCCAGCATGTAAAATCTTAAGGATGGGGATACGAATCGAGCTGGTCATGGATAGCTTGGCCCAGCCAGGCGATGACCGCACCCACGTGGCGCATATTGGTCATGCCTTCGTCATCCTGCTGCACTTCGGCCTGGTCAAACCCCATGCCGATATTCCAGTAGATGGAGCCGGGGACAATCATCTGGGACATCAAGAACATGTGATTGATGGTATCAAAGGCATGAATGGCCCCGCCGCGACGGACGGCAACTACTGCCGCTCCGATCTTGCCCTGAAACAAGACGCCGTTGGCCTGGGAAACCAGTCCGGAACGGTCCAGTACCGCCTTAAGTTCGGCACTGACATCCGAGAAATAGGTGGGGGATCCCAGGATCAGTGCATCCGCCTGGACCATCTTGTCCATGACTTCATTGAACATATCAGTGGTCACTGAACAGCGCTGGTCCTGGTTTTCAAAGCACTTGTAGCAGGCTATGCATCCACGAATCTCTTTTCCTCCCACTTGGATCAACTCGGTTTTCCAGCCGGCCTGGTCTATAGGTTTGAGGACCTCTTGCAGCATCGTGAATGTGTTGCCGTCTTTTCTCGGACTTCCGTTAATGGCCAGTGCGTACATATGTCCCCCTTTGAAAATGGTTTTTCCTATAAATATCTACCGGCATTGTCGGAGATATATAAAAATTGAAGCTTGTCAAGAACAAACCCGAGAAAAAGGAGCTTTAGGAAAAACTCATTGATATTGTTTAAAAAATATGCAAAACCAAAGAATCACAACAATTCGGGTGTTCTCTGTTGACAAGGCCTTTGATGTTTGACCATATGACAAAAATGAATTTGGGGAAGAATCGAAGATCAGGGGACTGTTTGTACATGGGGGAGATATGGCTCAAGGTTCGAATCAGACAAATTTTACCATCCAGAAAAGGTCGTACACCCTGTATACCATGCAAGGGCGGGTTGTGGATCTGGAAAGCGACCGTGGGCAAAGAAGATTGCGGATTGCCAATGCTAAGCAGGAGTTGGAAATTGATATTCCCTGGCAAGTTGAAGTTGAGCAAGGGCATTTTATCGATGTGGTCTATGCTGTAGACAGGGATGAGCCAGAAGAAAAAAAACCCTATTATATTTATGACCGTAACACCCATTCTGTTGAGCTCAATGACACCCTCCCCAAACCGAACAAGCACATTCTTCTGGCCCTATTGGATTTTGTGCTGATCATTATCGTTGGTCTGGCCGGGGCCAGGCTGATATTTCCCATGGTCCAGGACAAGGTTCTCTGGGGTCTGGGGGCTTTGTTGGTTCTGATGATCATAATCTATATTCTGGTCCATCTTTGCACCTATCGACTGTTCTTTAAACAGGACTTGGCTCAGCTCAAGGCCATGAACAGCAGCATCAAGAGATTGGCTGCGAGCTTTTCCGGGGAATCGTAGGACCGAAGACCGAGGACTGAGGACCGTGGACTGAGGACGGAAGATCGAGGGCGGATGACCAGAGGGTAGAGGGCGGAGGGTGGATGATCGAGGATCGAGCTTATATGTTCGTTATCCGGCCCTTGTGCATGGACAGGACCCGGTGGCTGACCTGTCCCAGCCAGTCCAGATCGTGGCTGACCACGATGAGGTTGGTGCCCCATTTCTCCCTGGCTTGAAGCATGGCCTGTCGGGTCAGATGGGTGCTTTCCTGGTCCAGATTGGAAGTCGGCTCATCCAATAGGAGCACGTCGGGCTGCAAAACAAGCCTGGAAGCCAGGGCCACCCGCTGTCTTTCCCCGCCGGAGAGTTGCAGCCATTTGCGGCGGGCAAAATGCTCCGGAGGCAGACCGACCATATTCAGGGCTGCAGCCACTTTTTCCTCTGGCTGCCCCGCTTTCCTGACCTTGAGTCCATAGGCCACATTGCCGTAAACCGAACGTTTGAGCAGGTAGGGGTTTTGGGTCAGCAGGCTGACCCTGCGCCGCAGCCATTCCTTTTGAGTGCTTCCTTTTTCCCCCCGAAGATAGACACGTCCATGGGTCGGGTCTTCCAGAAAAGCCAAGAGGCGGAGCAAGGTGCTCTTGCCGCTTCCATTATGCCCGGAAATGCCCAGGATGATGTTTTCCGGAATCCTCAGAGCAGGGACTTCCAGGACATTCTGTCCGGCATAGCTCACCCCCACATTTTCCAGGGTATAGAGATCGGGCATGCTGGAAGACCTTATTCCGTTTTCTGCCGTAAAAAGTGGAGCAGGAGATTGACGGCAAAGGCAATGCTTAAGAGAACCAACCCTAAGGCAATGCCCATACCGAATTGTCCCTTGTTTGTTTCCAGAGCAATGGCTGTGGTGATGGTCCGGGTATGCCATTTGATGTTCCCTCCGACCATCATGGATATGCCCACTTCCGAGACAATACGGCCATAGGCGGTAACCGCTGCAGCCAAAATAGCAAACCGGGCCTCCCAGAGGGTGGAGAGCATGACCTGACGTCGGTATGCCCCCAGAGTAAGCAGGGTATGCCGCAAGCGTTCGTCGATGTGCTCCACAGCAGAAGTAGTTAAGGCGATGATAATGGGCAGCCCGAGGAGGATCTGACCAATGGCGATTCCGGGCAGGGTGAAAAGGAGCCCAAAATCGCCCAGGGGACCCTGCCTGGAGACCAGGGCATAGACCAAAAGACCGATAACCACAGTGGGAAAGGAAAGCAAGGTATCTACCAGGAGCCTTGTGATTCGCTTGCCCGGAAAATTGTAGTATCCCAAGCCGAAACCTAGGGGAATACCCAGGATAAGACTGCCGGCAATGGACAGCGTAGATACCCGCAGGGTGACCCAGACGGCGGATAACGTCTGGGCATCGCCGGTAATAAGGAGTTGTATGGCTTTGAGCAGGCCTTGCCAGAGGTAGTCCATATTTAGCTTTGCCTCCGGCAAATCTGAAATATTTTTGCGCCAAAGCGCGCAAAAAAATCGGTTTGCCGGGTTGATCGAGGATGGAACTTTTGGCCGCGAATCGGAGGCGTGGGTTGTACCACCTCTTCGTTCCCAGGGTTTATCCAGTGAAATTTTTTCCATTTCACTGGGATCCGCTCACGCCTAGGCGTGAACGTCTTCCTCTTGTGGCTCCTGCCACCTTCTGGTTCAGAGATGATCGCAATGCTCGCATCAAAGAGCCAGTCACGCGTCTGCGCGTGACTGACGATCCCGGAAGGCCAATTCAACGATCTACGTGATGTCTCGTTGCATACGAGGACGTAGTTTCATTCCAGTCCTATTGGGCGTTGGGATGAAAGAGCTGCTTGTCCAGGAGTCTGAATTCGCCGATGGCCTCTTGGACATTCGGGGAGGTTATCCACTCGGCAAAACGGGTAGCCAAGTCATATTTGACATCCGGACAGTTCTCCGGGTTCACCGTCAGCACGCTGTACTGATTAAACAACGATTTATCACCTTCAACCAGGATATCCAGAGGTGGGTTGCCGTCCTGGGAATGGGCATATTTAATGAACGTTCCCCGGTCGGTCATGGTGTACAGATCCCGTTCAGCGGCAATTCGGATGGTGGCCAGCATCCCTTGCCCGGTTTCCAGGTACCAGTCCTGCCCCTCCGGGATTTGCAAGCCGGCTGAAGTCCATAGTTGGCGCTCCTTTTTGTTTGTTCCGGAATCGTCTCCTCGGCTGGCGAATCCGGCCTTCTTTTTCGCCAATGTGCTCATGGCTTCTTGTACACTCTTTCCTTTGATTCCGGCCGAATCATTGGGGGGTCCTATGATGACGAAGTCGTTGTACATGACCTCCTGTCTGTCCACTCCATAGCCATTTTGGATATAGGCCTTTTCAGCAGCAGGGGCATGGATCAGGAGAACGTCCACGTCGCAGTTGCGTCCCAGTTCCAGGGCTTTGCCCGTTCCTACGGCCGTCCATTTGAGTTCAATGCCGGTATCATCTTCAAACATGGGCCCCAGTTTGTCGAGGAGGTCGGTGTTATCCGTACTGGTGGTGGTGGCCATCATCAAAGATTGGCCGGCCCAGCCCCAAGTGGCGAACACAAAGAGCGAAGAAAGTATAATGCCCACGACGATCGAAATCCTGTTCATACCAACTACCTCCTTTCAGTTTTGCCTCCGGCAAATCTGAGGTATTTTTTGGGCCAAAGAGCGCAAAAAAACAGCTTGCCGGATTGATTAAATGAGAATGCGTGCTCAAAAATGAAATATTTATCATTATTTGTCAAATATAGGAATATTTAGAAAAGATATTAAAATAATGACCATAAATGACTATAAATTACAAATGCTGATGCAAGTTTAGTTATCAAGGTGAGCACAGGAGGGGATTATCCTCTTGTACAAGAAGCTTTCAAGTACCCAAGGTATGATATACGGGCTATGCCCCGCCGGGCAAGGTAGGGTGAGCACAACAATCAAGATTGTAGGCTTGGAGATATGAACGTCTTTGGCTCAGGAGGCCGGATGGATGATCTTGCCGGACAGAGAAAGGTCGTAGCCAGCCAGGTCTGCGGTAAGTTCATTAAGTTCTGAACTGGACAAGGTGTGCAGGAAATCCTGGATATTGGCATCGAAAAAGCGTTCCTTGGTAATCAGCAGGTCGAAACGCTCCCAGTGGAAAGGAATGAAGTCAAGACCCAGCAGGCCGGCCACAGTATGAATACCTGGACCGCAGTCGGCCCGTCCGGATAAGACTTCCAAACCCACATCCAGGTGGCGGGAGACCTCACGCTCATAGCCGATGATATCGGCAGGGGACAGACCGTCTTTGGCTATGGCCCGGTCCAGCCAGTGTCTGGTTCCGGTACCCAGGGAACGATTCGCCAGGCGCAGGCCTTTGGAGGCCAGATCGGCAACAGATTGGATGTGATGAGGATTTCCGGAAGATACGATCAGGCCTTGTTCCCGCTTGCAGAAATTGACCACAGCCGGCATGTGCTCCAGGACGGCAGCCGCCGGCCCGAAGTTGAAATCCCGGGAGTCCTCTTCAGCCATATGGCAGGTGGCCATATGGCACAGCCCCTGGCGTAAGGTCTTCAACCCGCCCATGCTCCCCAGATTGCCGAATACGGCTGTGTATTCAGGGAACTGGCGCATGAACAGGTTCAAACTCCGGTCCAAGAGGATGTCGTTGCTCCCGGAGACGACAAACAGGGTCGGAGAGCGGAAAACAAAGCCCTCCTGGCGGGGGTAGTTGATGGTGTTGTTTTCCACCCATTGCTGGACCAAGTGCCTGGGAAAGAGCCATTTGCCGGTGACCTTGGTGGCCGGCAGGCCTTTGTCGGTGATCAGCTTGTAGACGTTTTTTTCGTGAATGCCGAGCAGGGAGGCGACTTCTTTGGTGGATAAGAGCGGAGTCATGATGGGAATCTCAAAGATCGGGCGACCAGGGCTAACGGCCGCCCGATCTTGTGAGCATTATTCTATAGTTATGTGGTCTTTGATATTTTCAAAAGTACCCTGGCCAATGCCCTTGACCTCCATAATTTCTTCTATGGATTCAAAAGGTTGTTCTTGGCGATAGTCGATAATCCTTTGAGCCAGGGTTTCCCCGATGCCATCCAATTCCGTCAGGACTTCCACAGGTGCAGTGTTGATGTTGATTGGTTTTTGGTCCTGGGCCTGAAGGGGGGAAGACAGGACAAAACAGGCCAAAAGCAAAGTGCAGAAAAAAGTCAAAGCATTCAGACGTTTGGACATAGCTGTACCTCCTGTTTGTGATGGAAGAAAAATGGGCCATGCAAGATCCGAGTCCAGAGATTTCCATTGCTATACAACTGCATTAGATTGATGATATGCTACCTACCAAACAATGCTCAGCATTGCAAGCCAATAGGGAAAAAGATTTTATGAGACTGAATAGGTTTTTTGCTTAATATACTTGAATCGTTCCTTATTTAAAATAAAAAAAACTTTTGGTCTTCATTAAGTTTTTTTTGTTGGTCTGCCATAGATGAAGACCTCTGCCTAGATGATGTCAACCACATAAAATTCAAGGTTGACAACTGGGGCCGGGTTCAGTATTTCCGGATGGGCGCGATGAGAGGAAATTTTCCTGATGGGTCAGGATTCAGTGAGCTGAGTTATGCGATTGCTAAAACATCAAGGAGCCAGGATATGACTACGGAACACACTGTCGGTACCTCCCAGGCCGGGGAGGGGAGTCTGATCCAGACCCATAACATGGTCTGGATTTCTTTGTTTGCGGCCTTGATGGTCGTGGGCAGTTATGCGCATTTTCCTTTAGGGCCGGTGCCCATCAGCCTGCAGGTCCTTTTTGTCCTTATGGCCGGGTTCGTCCTGGGGCTCAAGGGTGGCAGCCTGGCTGTCGGGCTGTACATCCTGGCCGGATTGGTGGGTTTGCCCGTTTTTTACGGAGGTCACGGAGGCCTGGGCCATGTCCTTGGTCCGACCGGAGGGTATCTGGTCGGCTTTATCCCGGCGGTGGTGATTACCGGATGGGGCGGACAAAAAATCAGAAAACAACCACTGCCCTGGACGGCTGGGGTGGGTATAGCCCTTGGGGCTTATTTGGCCATCTACGCCGTCGGTCTGACCTGGTTGCGGCAGATCCTGGACATCGGGTGGGCCAAGGCGGCGACTATCGGTATGTTCCCCTTTCTGCCCTCCGACGTTTTGCAGATTATAATCTGTATCAGTGCAGTCCGGTACATGCAAAAACACGGTCTGGTGCCCAGAGCATGATCCATATTGACCAGCTCGGTTTTGCCTATAACGGCCAGCCGGTGCTGACCGATGTCACGGCTCATATTTCCCCGGGGGAATGTGTGGCCTTACTTGGGGCCAACGGCAGTGGAAAATCAACCTTGCTCATGCTCTTGACCGGACTGTACACCCCCATCCAAGGCCGGGTCAGGGTCGGGGAAATACGCAGCCCGGGACAGCAGAAATCTCTGCGTCGATCCGTGGGCCTGCTCCTTCAAGATGCGGATTTGCAAATCCTTGGGGCCACAGTGCAAGAAGACCTGGAGCTTGGTCTTGGGGCCGAACAGAAGGACCGGGATGCAGCCTGGGATCTGGCCGGGCGCTTCGCCCTGCAGGACAAGTGGGAGACACCGGTCCAGCACCTTTCCGGTGGGCAAAAGCGGAAATTGTGCCTGGCTGGGATGCTCCTTCGACATCCCGGGGTCCTGCTCTACGACGAACCCTTCAGCGGATTGGATTACCCGGCCATGCTGGAGTTGCGCAGTCTGCTCAAAGCGAATGCCGCCCAAGGTATAACCCAAATAGTGGCCGCCCATGACGTGGAGCCGCTCATCGGGGTGGCCAGCGGATGTCTGGTCCTGTATCAGGGAGAACTTATCTACAGCGGATCCTTGTCGGATGTAATGGACGATCTGGCCCGGTACAACGTCCGGCCTCCCTGCTCCTGGCAGCGGGAAAAGCGACTCTTGGATTGGGAGTGAGAGACAGAGGTCAGCTTTGCCTTCGGCAAATCTGACATATTTTTGCGCCAAAGCGCGCAAAAAACGGTTTGCCGGTTTGATCGAGGTTGAAACTTTGGCCGCGAACCGGTGGCGTGGATTGCACCACCTCTTCGTTCCCAGGAGGACGTCTTCCTCTTGTGGCTCTGGCCACCTTCTGGTGCAGAGATGCTCGCAAGGCTCGCATCAAGGAGCCAGTCACGCGTCTGCGCGTGACTGGCGATCCCGGAAGGGAAGGCCAAGACAACGATCTACGTGATGTCTCGTTTCATACGAGAAAGAGGGGAGATGATGGGGCGTAGTGCTCTGGCGGTGTTCAATCGGCAACTGGTATCACCTGGATAAACGGTATGGACCAAGAGATATTCGTGCGTAGGTTGCGAGCCTATGATGCCCGAGTGAAAATCGGGCTGAGTCTTGTCATTGGGGTCTGCGCTTGGCAGGCCGGCCCGTGGGCCTTAGGGCTCTTTGCGCTTGGCGCCGGCATCTTGGCCTGTATTGTCGCCGGAAAGGGGATTGTCAGCCGTGGGCAACTGAGAGGCATTATCCTGTTTGTCGGGGTCTGGGCCGGTATGAAGGCCGGTCTGGAGCTTTTTGGGGGGAATCCGCAGTGGTGGGAACACAGCCTGCTCCTGGCAGCCCGACTCCTGGTTTTGGTCCTGGTCGGACTCTGCCTGGCGGCCTCGACCTCCAGGGTGCAGGTAGGCCTGGCGGTCTCCTCCCTGATGAGACCCTTTTTCAAAGACAAGAGCTGGCAGGGAGCCCTGTCCTTGGCCTTGATGATTCACTTCATCCCCGTGGCCATGGGGACCATGCACACAGTCAAGCGGTCAGTCTCCATGCGGGGTCAGGACCTGCCCATTTGGCGGAGGCTGCACCTGTTTGTAACCACTGTCATGCGCAATCTGTCCCAGAGCACCTGGGATCAGACCATGGCTTTGGCTGTCCGCGGACTGGAAGAGGAAAGGGCCTGGCGGGAGTCCCAGCCCCTTAAGGCCGAAGAATGGATAATCGGCGGTTTGCTGGGGGTCTCCATCTGGATGCTTTCTACTTTTGGGTATTGAATATTTTCTATTGACTGATAACCAGCCCACCAGCGGCAGGGCTGCCCACAGCCTTCCGGCCACTCGTATGAAACTCGACATTAAATTACTAGGCTATCCCCTTATAACATTTCGGAATAATAAGAGGATGGTCGGAGCCATAAGAGAAAGACGTTCACGCCTAGGCGTGAGAGGATTCCGGAGAAATTTCACGGGATAAACCCTGGGAACGAAGAGAAGAGGGCGAATAATAATTCGCCCCTACCAACAAACCGTACGTTTCATCATTGATCAAACTGGCGGCTTCTTACGAATAACAAATAACGAATAACCAATAACAGGCCGCCAGAGGCGGCGCTGACCTCTGACCACCGTCTACCGACCACCGGCTCCTACTCCTCATCACCCTCCAGGGTGTATACCCGGGAAGGGACATCGGCCAGGGTCGGGTGCAGGGGGTGTCCGGTCAACCGCCAGCGAACGGCCTTATCCGGCTCCAAGCCACACCAGGTCACATACACCAGGGCTCCCCGGCGCTTCCAATCCTCCGATCCCGGAGCCATCCGTTCTTTGATCGTGGGGACAAAAGGACAGCCTGGACAGGGATCGGAGCGCATTTCCACCTCCAGGGTCAAACCGGTCAGGTTTTGGACATTGCCGCTAAGCAGGGCGGTGATCTCCAGGCATTTGCCCTCAACCTGGGCGCTTATTTCCGACCAGACGAAGCGGTCCTTGTCCACTATCGGCTCCGGCCAGTCTTTTTTGCCGCACCCAGGACTTAAGCAGAGCATGATGGTTAGAAGGCCAAAAAGCCTTAGAAATCCAAGGTTCGTCGTGGTCATCACTCCCCCCACTGTTTTTTCCATTCATGGATGAGATTTAAGGCCTGCACCGGGGACAGGTTATTGACATCCACTTCCTGGAGCCGAGCCAGAATAGGGTGTGGCTCGGTTTGCGACTCAGCCTTCGGTTCCGCAGTTTGTTTGAAAAGCCCGGGAAGCAGGGATTGGTGGTTTTTTTTCCGTTCCCCAGCCCGAGACTTCATATCCCGACTGGTCTTTTCCAGCTGGGCCAGGATGTCTTTGGCCCGACTGATTACCGGTTGGGGTACTCCGGCCAGCTTGGCCACCTCGATTCCGTAACTACGGTCTGCCGGACCGGGGACCAGGCGGCGCAGGAAAATGATTTCTCCTTTCCATTCCTTAACTGCTATATTGAAGTTGCGAATGGCCGGAATCCTTTCTTCCAGGTCGGTGAGCTCATGGTAATGGGTGGCAAACAGGGTGCGGATTCCGAGCTCGTATTTGCCGGCCAGGTTTTCCACCACCGCCCAGGCCAGGGACAGGCCGTCGTAAGTGCTCGTTCCCCGGCCAATCTCATCCAGGATAACCAGGCTGCGCTTGCCGGCCTGGCGCAGAATCCTGGCTGTTTCGGTCATTTCCACCATGAACGTGGAGCGTCCCTGGGCCAGGTTGTCCGAGGCCCCCACCCGGGTGAAGATGCGGTCGGCGAGGCCCAGGGAGCAGGAAGCAGCCGGGACGAAGGAACCCATTTGGGCCAGGATGGTGATGAGGGCCGTTTGGCGCAAGATCGTGGATTTTCCGGCCATGTTCGGTCCGGTGATAAGCAGAATGGTTCCCTGCTCCCCGATGTGGACGTCGTTGGGAATATACTCGCTTTTGCCCTGGGCCGCCTCCACCGCCGGGTGACGTCCTTGGTCAATATGTATGTCCAAACCGGTATGCACTTCAGGGCGGACCCACTCCCAGTCCACAGCGGCCTGAGCCAGACCCTGCCAAAAATCGAGACGTCCGATCCGTTCGGCCATCCCGTTTATCCGATTCCGCTGGGCCAGGACCTGCTGGCGTAGGTCTTGAAAGAGCTCAAATTCCAAGTTCTTTTGGCGGTCCGATGCGGAAAAGAGCTTTTCTTCCAAAGATTTCAACTCATCGGTGACGTAGCGTTCGGAGTTAATCAAGGTCTGACGCCGGTGGAAATGGTCCGGAACAGGATCCTTATGGGCCTTGGACAACTCGAAATAGTAGCCAAAGACCCGGTTGAATCCGAGTTTGAGCTTGGGCAGTTGATGGGTCTCCTGCTCCTGAGCCAATAAATCCTTGAGCCTGGCTTCCCCATGTTCGGTGAGATCGATGAGTTCATCCAGACGCGGGTCATACCCGGACCGAAACAGGCCGCCTTCGGTGATAACCTGGGGCGGGTTGTCCCTCAGGCTGACGCTCAGCAAATGAGCGATGTCTTCAAGGTCGTCCCAACCACTGAGCAGTTGCTCCATGTCCTGCGGGACCTCTCCCCGATCCGCCGTTTCCTGCAGGCATTGCCTGATCGTGGGCAGGCGTTCCAGGCTGGTGCGCAAAAAGATGAAATCTTTGGGCGAGCAGCGGTTGAGCTGGATCCTGGTGTTTAAACGTTCCAGGTCAAAGACGGTGTCCAGCTCTGGACGGATACGATTGCGCAGGTCGGATTGGTGGACAAAACACTCCACTGTGGCTTGGGTCCGTTGAATAGGCCCGAGTTCCCGCCAGGGGTGGCCAATTCTCTCCTGGAGCAGGCGACCGCCCATGGGGGTCATGGTCCGGTCCAGCACATGCCACAAAGTACCCAGGCCCTTGCCTCCGTCCAGACGTTGAAAAAGCTCCAGGTTGCGCTCGGTGACCTCATCTAAGATAAGATGTTTGCTCAGTTGCAGGGGCCGGAACTGGTCCAGATGTTCCAGGGCCTGTTTCTGGGTCTGTTTCAGATAGGCCACCAAGGCCCCGCAGCACCGGACCAGGTCGGGCTTATCCTCCAGGTCCAGGGTAGCCAAGTCGGCCACCTGTTGAACTTCCAAAATGAGTTCGCGGCTACGTTGGAAGCGGAAAAAAGCCTTTTCCGGGAGCCAAGTGATCCGTTCCTTAAGCTCTATGCAGCCTTCCGGGATGTTTAAGCCCTCCGGGCAAATGATTTCCTGGGGATCAATCTTGTGCATCCAGGTCCACAGATCCCGTTCGTTCTTGGCGGAGAGCCCGGTCCAGTCACCGGTGGAGAAGTCCGTCCAGGCCAGTCCGCCCTGTCCATGCTTTGAATCAAAACACAAAGCGGCCAAATAATTGTGCCCTTTGGCCTGCAGGGAGCTGTCCTCAATAACGGTTCCCGGGGTCAGAACTCTGGTGACCTCCCGCTTGACCAAGCCCTTGGCCTGGTTGGGGTCTTCCATCTGATCGCAGATGGCCACTTTATACCGGCGTTTTAAAAGGGGCCGCAGATACTCCTGCACGGCATGGTAAGGAACTCCACACATGGGTACTTTTATGTCCGCTTTGGGATTGCGCGAGGTCAGGGCGATCTGCAGCTCCCGGGCGGCGATTTCGGCGTCCTGGAAAAAGAGTTCGTAAAAGTCCCCCATGCGAAAAAAGAGCAGGGCGTCCGGATAATGCTCCTTGATTTGCAGATATTGCTCCAGCATAGGAGTCATTTTCAGGTTGTGCGCGGTCATAGCTTAGGAGTCCAGGGTCTTTAAAAAGGCAATGGAGTGCCAGCTGCGGCATCTGGGGCACTGAAAGAAGATCTGATCCAGCCGTAATCCACATTTGGAGCAAACAAACTTTTTGACCCGCCTGCCCCTGTGCAGAATGTATTCGAGATGTTCTCGGCAAATTGGGGATAATTGGTCTTCCTCGGCATACAGGGCCAAGAGTTCCAGCCGAGCGGGCCAGAATTCGGGATCCAGCTGAGAACAGTGCTGCAAATGGGTTTTGGCCTGGGCGTAGTTCCCCAGTTGTATCTGAATCCAGGCCCCGTAATACAGGAGATGAACTTCCGGGGGATGGGCCTCGATAACCAGGACCAGGGTCTGGCCGGCTTCCGGAGGGACCACCGGACTGAACAACTCCTGGGGACTGCGCCGGGTGAACATGTGCTGGGTCAGCCCCTCCAGGAGCAAGAAACGCAGCCTGGGTTCCACTGCCGAGAGGCCCTGGGTAAAATAACGGGACAGATGGTCCCAGTTGGCGGCCTCATAAGCTTGGATCATGCGCTCCATCCAGGCTTCAATCGATCCTGGAGAGACTTTTAAGGCCTTGCGTAAAAGCCAGGCGCTGCGCTCCAATTCTCCTTTTCCGGCCAATGTCTTGGCCTGCTGGACCATATGGTGGGCCTGAGCGTTCGGCTTGTTCACTTCGGCAAACAGGGCGGCGGCTTGTTCATGGTTTCTGGCCGCGGCAACCAGACTGGCCATTTCCTCCAGCAGGACCGGATCGCGGCCAAGTATCTCTCCGGCTTTTTGAAACATTCCCTCCGCCCTGTCCAGGAGGCCGGAGCGTTTGTAATCTCGTCCGAGTTCCAAGAAGATCCGCCCTTTTTGGCTGGCGCTGAGATCGGGGCTATGCAGGAGTGAGGACCTGGCGGCAATGGCCTGATCCAGGTCCCCTTGGGCCCGGTACAGGTTGCCCAGGGCCAGATGAATGGTAAAGGACCCAGATTTTTCTTCAGCCATCTTTTTCAGGTCGGCGATGGCAGCCAATGTGTCCTGCCAGGGCAGCGATTGTCCCTCCATAGGGGATGGATGGAGGGGCGGAGGTTTTGGGGGACGTCCGAAAAGGGTGCTGAGCTTGCGGAGCATGGAGGCGAACATGTCGTATCTGAGCTAACTCAATGGGTCCGGTGGGGAGGGGTGGCCTGCTTCCGCTCCGGGAGTTTGTTCCTGTAAGGACTTGGGGCGTAAGGAGTCGAGTTCGTTCTGCATGGACTTTATTTGCTGGCGGTTGCGCTTTATCTCCTTGCCCATACGCAACTTGTCCAGGGCGAAATAGATCGTGCTCAGCACCGCCCCCAGAACAAAGGCGATTAATATGTACAGATAGATGGGGATGGGTGAGGAGGTCCACTTGAAGGCGAACACTGAAAACTTAAGGCTGATGCTTTTGGTCAGGATTTCCGTGTTTTGGACAAAGAAGACCATGGCCACAAAAAAGAAAAGAACCAGAGCAAGGACTTTAACATAACGCATTCGGCAACTCCTTGAACAAGCGTTAAGTGGATTGGGTCAGCCGATCAAAATGAGGTCGCAGGCGGTTGTAGGTGGATTTGAGGTGTTCCGGGATGACCATTGTTTCGGACATAACGGCCATAAAAGAATGATCCCCAGTCCAGCGGGGAACGAGATGATAGTGCAAATGCTCTTCAATGCCCGCTCCGGCGGCCTCCCCGATATTCAGACCCACATTGATCCCGTCTGGGTTGAAGTTTTCAAAAAGGATTCGGGTACAGGCCTGAACCAGATCTGCGATTTCGTGATTTTCCCGGGCGGTCAGCTTGGTGAGGCAGGACAAGTGCCGAAAAGGGGTGACCATGAGGTGACCGTTGTTGTAAGGGAATTTGTTCATGATCACATATGCCTCCCGCCCGCGGTAGAGCACCATACGTTCCTCGTCTTCGTCCGTTTCATCCGGTAGGCAAAAGACACATTCATCCGGTTTCGGCCCCAGAATGTATTCGATACGCCAGGGGGCCCAAAGTCTCTCCATGCTCCTCTCCTCTTACTCATGAAATTCGGCAGACGTATGATCAATTGATCTCCGTCGCATCCTTGTACTGTACTGCTGTGGAAATGGTCAAGTTTGCGCAGGAGTTTCCAGTTGGGCAGCCAGCATGCCGCAGAGCATCAGGCCGCATCCGAGCCATGCCCGAGGGGTTAAAGTCTCCCCCAGGATGAGGCACCCGCTGAAAACGGCAAATACAGTTTCCAGACTCAAGATAATGGCTGCATGGGTGGGGGGGGCTTTGCGTTGGGCCACGACTTGCAGGGTGTAAGCTACCCCTACAGAGAGCAAACCCCCGTACAAAATGGGCACACTTGCCCCTATCAGGTCCGACCAAGCGGTATGTTCGGTGATCAGGCCAACGCCCAGGCTGAGGAAGGAGCAGACCCAAAACTGCAGGACGGCCAGCTTGATCACTTCCAGCCGAGGGGCCAGCCAGCCTATGGTCAACACATGCAGGGCGAACATCACGGCGCAGAGAAAGACCAGTCCGTCCCCCGGACTGACAGTAAATCCGGTTTTGACGGTCAAAAGATACAGGCCCAGAACAGCCAGGCAAGCTCCCAGCCAAGTCAGTCTGCCGGCTTTTTGACCCCAGAACAGGCCCAAAAGAGGAACGATGATGACATACAAGCCGGTAATGAATCCGGCTTTCCCGGCTGTAGTATAAATGATGCCCACCTGCTGCAAGCTGCTGCCGGCAAAGAGGAGGAGGCCGGCCAGAACACCGCTGATGAAAAGGGAAGGTGCAGGGGGCTTATCTTGGAGGAAACTTTGCGGTCCCCGGGTACGCAAGGCCAGGGGGGTTAAGGCCAAGGCCCCGAGACCGAACCGTACGCCATTGAAGACAAAGGGGCCGATATGTTCCATACCGACCTTTTGGGCTACAAAGGCCGAGCCCCAAATCATGGCCGTTAACAGCAGGAGGCAGTCCCCCTGGAGATGACGTTTGGCAGGCATGGATTACGGAGAGACCTTTAAGTGTCTGGAAATGCGATTTTCAATATGCCGGAAGAGGAAAAGCACGCCGTAGACCAGGATAAGATATAACAGGGCCGCAGTGAGAAAGAGTTCGTAAAAGGCGAAGGATCGGGCAGCAATGACCCGGGCCACTCCGGTCAGGTCCATGACGGTGATGATGGAAACTAATGAGGAGGCTTGGAGGAGGAAGATGACCTCGTTGGTGTAGGCCGGCCAGGCGATGCGCAGGGCGGCAGGCAGGATGATCCTCCGATAGAGGAGTGATCCGGACATACCACAGGCCCTGGCGGCCTCGACTTCTCCAAAGGAAACGCCTTGAATCCCCCCGCGAAATATCTCGGCGGAGTAAGCGGCCGTGTTCAGGGTCAGGGAGAGAATAGCACAGAACCAGGCGCTTTGAAACAGGCTCCAGAGACCGAGGGAGGACAGAAAATGCTGGAACTGACCGCTGCCGTAGTAGATAAGGAAGATCTGGACTAAAAGGGGTGTGCCCCGGAAATAGAAGATGAAGGCGTAGACGGGCATCCATAGGGAACGGATCTTGGATACGCGCATGATGGCCAAGGGAATGGCCAGGCAGAAGCCAATAATCACGCTCAGGACAGTGATCTCCACAGTGATCAGGGCTCCGTGCAAGAGACGGGGGAGACTGTCCACGACGATGCCCAAGGTCATGTTTTAGGCCCTCCGCACGCCCCGACTGGCCTTGTTTTCCGCCCATTGTTGGACGATGTTCGATCCGATGGTGATGACCAGGTAAATGATGGAGGCGGCAAAGAAAAAGGTAAAGGGCTTATGGGTGGCCCGGGCGGCGATATCTGCATTGCGCATGAGTTCTGGGAGTTGGATGACCGAAATCAGGGCCGTGGCTTTGATCAGAACCATCCATACATTGCCCAGTCCGGGCAAGGCGAATCGCATCATCTGGGGGAGGGTGATCCGCCGAAAGGTCAGGGCCGGATTCATTCCACAGGCCCGTCCGGCTTCAATTTGGCCCTTGGGAACGGCCAGATAGGCCCCCCGGAACACTTCTGTGGTAAAGGCCCCGTAAATGAAACCGATGGTGACAGTGCCGGCGGCAAAAGGGTTAATGGAGATATACACATCGTAACCGAACAGAGCCAGGATGTCCTGAAGCAAAGTGGGGGCCCCGTAATAAACCAGGAGAATGAGCACCAGTTCGGGGATACCCCGAATGACCGTGGTATAGCAGTTAGCGGCAAACCTGATCGGGCCGGAGCGGGAGAGCTTACACAAGGCACCGATGAGACCGAGGCAGATAGCGATGACCAGAGAGCAAACCCCTACATACACCGTGAGTTTGGCCCCTTTGAGCAGCAGCCATCCATAACCCTCTAACCCAAGCACCTGGACCTCCGGATATCAAAAGAGGCAAAAAGGCCGGCCGACATCTGCAGGGTTCTGCCGGCCGACCTCAGAATCTGGGGAGTTATTCCGTTCCGTACACGTCGAAATCGAAGTATTTATCGTTGATCTCTTTATAGGTTCCGTCTTCCCGGATGGTATCAATAGCTTTGTTCAGTTTTTTTCGCAAGTTATCGTCACCTTTGCGCACGGCTATGCCAATGCCTTCTCCAAACCATTCTTCATCCGTGTAGCCGGGGCCTACAAACTCATAGTCCTGGCCGTCTTCGGTATCCAAAAACCCTTTAAGGAGCACAACGGCATCGGCAAAGAGGAGATCCACCCGTCCGGAGACAATGTCCATATTGGCCTCTTCCTGGGTGGCGTAGGCCTTGATGTTTAAGACGTCCCCGAAATTGTCCCGGATGAAGTTGGCGCTGACCGTGGCCCGCTGAACACCCACGGTCTTGTCTTTCAAACCTTCTTTGGAGATCTCGATATTCGCATCTTTGGGTTTCACGAACCTGGCCGGAGTTTGATAATACTTGTCCGTAAAATCGACCTTTTTTTGTCGTTCTTCGGTAATGCTCATGGAAGCGATGATGGCATCGTACTTTTTGGCCATCAGTCCGGGAATCATCCCGTCCCAACTCTGGGTCACAAATTCGCATTTCAGATCTGCTGCCTCGCACAAGGCATTGGCGATTTCGATATCAAAGCCCTTGAGATTGCCTTCTTGATCGATGTAATTAAAAGGGGGATAGGCCCCTTCAGTCCCGATACGCACCGTGTCCCGAGCATAGCTCCAGGGGGCCAAGACACACAGGGCCAGGACAACCAGAAAACCGATTTTGAAGATTCTGCGCATACGATCCTCCTTGGGTTATAAGCCGTTTTCCATATGACCTAAAAAAACCTGGACAAAAACTGTCTGCACCGTTCCGAACTGGGATGTTGAAAGATGGCCTCAGGAGGGCCTTGGTCTTCGATAATTCCGGCATGCAGAAAGATGACATGGGAGGACACATCTTTGGCAAAGCCCATTTCATGGGTGGCCACAACCATGGTTCGGCCTTCATTGGCCAACTCCTGCATGACCCGCAAAACTTCGCCCACCAGCTCCGGATCCAAGGCCGAGGTCGGTTCGTCAAACAACAAAACATCCGGTTCCACGGCTAAGGCCCTGGCTATGGCCGCCCGTTGCTGCTGACCTCCGGAGAGTTGGGCCGGGTAGTAATGGGAGCGATCGGCGATCCCAACTTTTTCCAAATAGGCCATGCCCTGTTCCTTGGCTTCCTTCTTAGGCTTTTTGAGCACGTGAACCGGGGCTTCGATGACGTTGTCCAAAACGGTCATGTGCGACCAAAGATTAAAATGTTGAAAGACCATGCCCAGGCGGGTACGGATGCGGTCCACTTGTTTTCTGTTTTCCGGGACGGATTCCCCCCGGCGGTTGACGGTCAGTTTGATCTGCTCCTGCCCTACAAAGATCCGACCGGTAGTGGGCATCTCCAAGAGATTGACGCAGCGAAGGAAAGTGCTCTTGCCTGACCCGCTGGACCCGATCATGCTGATCACATCCCCTTCATGGGCGGTCAGAGACACTCCCTTTAAGACTTCCAAGTCTCCGAAACTTTTGTACAAAGAATCGACAAAAAGGGCTTGGTGGGTATTCATGAATTCTCTTTACCCGGCTGTGCCCCAGGCCAAACCCTGGGGCAGGTAGAGATGGTCCTGCAAGATATTGATTAGGAAACCTTATATTTATAGGGCAATATATGAGGTGAGGTCAAGCCCAGAGCTCATAGGTTCTGTTTGCAAATTTGAGTGCCAGTCAATGAATCATGACTATATTTTCTTTTTTTGCGCGCTTTGGCGCAAAAATATGTCAGATTTGCCGGAGGCAAAGCTGACCTCTGGCCAGTGCAAAAAAATTTTTGCACTGGCATCTACCCCTTAGCCAATTCATCCTGGACCAAGGTCCTGGCCAGGGCCAACTGCATGTTTCGATCCGGAGCTTCACCGTCTAACTTGGCCGCAAAGACCTGTTTGAGAATGTTGCTGTACGCGGGGCCGGGAGGCAGGTCCATGGATTTAAGATCCTTGCCGCTTATGTCCAGTTCTTGATCCTTGAGTTGGCTGAGAAACAGGGAGACGGATTTGCGGGCCTCTTCTTTGCGGCTGGAGGCCATGAGAAACAAAAGTCCCTCCAAGGGCAGAGCGTGGAGAAGGTTGTAAAGTTCGCTCAGGCGGCGGTTCGCCTTGCGGTTCCAAGCATATAAGTCCTCCCTGGCCTTTTGGACCTCGGATCGAAGCTGAATGATCTGTTTTTCCACTTTGGACGGGAAGCTCAGCCGTCTGGCCACCAGGCTGATCTGATCCGGGGTGTACCCGGTCATAAGGCCCAGAAAATACAGTTTCCAGACTGTGGGCTTGGGTTCTAAGTACAACAGTTCGTACCAGTCGATGACTTTTTCGATTTTTTCGATCAGACGTTCTTTGTTGGTGGTCAGCTTAAGCAGAGGATGAATGGATTCCAGGATACTGTAGCTGCTTAAACGTTTGAGGCAGACCAGGGAGGATTCTTCTCGAAGCATGAGCTTGAGTTCCTGCAAGATGCGGTGACCGGAGAGCTTGTGGAACATATTCAAGTGCACGGCGTTTTTGATCAAGCGTTCAGTTTGCACTCCGATGCGAAAGGCGAAGCGCTGCTCAAAGCGTATGGCCCGCATAATGCGGGTGGGATCCTCCACAAAACTCAAAGAATGCAAGACCCGAATGGTTCGCTCCTTGATATCCCGTTGACCTCCGAAAAAATCCACCAGCCGGCCGAAGCGGCCGGGATTGAGTTCTATGGCCAAGGCATTGATGCTGAAATCGCGGCGAAAGAGATCCATCTTGATGGACGAAAGTTCAACCGTGGGCAGAGCGGCTGGGTGTTCGTAGTACTCCAGCCTGGCTGTGGCTACGTCGATTCGTTGGTTGTCAGGCAGAATGACCACGGCGGTTCGAAATTTGCTGTGGGAGCGCATACGACCGCCCAGGACCTGGGCCAACCTGGTGGCAAAGGCGATGCCGTCTCCTTCCACCACCAGGTCGATATCCAGATTGGCCCGCTGCAGGAGGATGTCCCGGACGAATCCCCCCACAGCATACAGCTTAAAACTTCGCTTTTCGGCCAGTTCTCCGCATTGACCCAAAAGGGCGTACACGGACTTGGGCAAGCGATTGCGCATCAGGGAGGTGATGCTGCGTTCCTGCCCGCGTCCGGGCAGAAGGTTTTCCGGTATCCGGGCCGGTTCTTCAACCAAGGTATTGATCAGATCGGTCCTGGTGATGACTCCGATTATCTCCTGATTTTCCTCCACCGGGACCAGGCGTTGTCCTTGGTTGATGATGATCTCCATGACCGTATACAGGCTTTCGCCCGGGGTGACCTTGGAGATGGATCGGCCCATATACTCCTGGACCGGAAAGTCGCCCAGGCCGTGGGCTTCAGCTCTGTCCGCCAGCTGATGTTCCAGGATGCCCACACAGGTCCGGCCCTGGTCGGTGGTTATTGGAATGGCCTTGAGTCCGAAACGACTCATCTTGATGGCCGCCTGGCTGATGGTCTGGTTGTGATCAATGATCACAGCCGGGCTGGACATAAGAGAGCGGACCGTGATCTGGGGATTGATGTGGGAATAAAGCAGGCCGAAGAGTTCATCCTGGACCTGGGCCAGGGTCTTGTCTTTTACCGTGGCTGAGGCGGCATAGCTGTGTCCGCCCCCACCCAAGGAGGAACAGATGGTTCCGGCGTTAACTTCCGGGACCCGGCTCCTAGCCACAACCTGAATACGATCCTGCATCCGGGCCAAGGCGAAGAAGACCTTGATGTTTTCTATCTCCATCATCTTATGCACCAACAGGGCAAAATCCCGGACATAGGTGTCCAAGCTGATGCTGGTGATGCACACCTCCAGGCCGTTGATGGTATGATTGGTAGCCGCTTCCAAGAGATTGTTCAGGATGCCCACCTGTTCAGCGCTGAGCTCCCGGTTTAAGAAGTCGGCGATAAATCCGATGTCCATGCCCTGGGTTTTCAGCCACCACAGGGCGTACAGATCATGTTCCGTAGTGGAAGTAAATGTGAAGCAGCCGGTGTCTTCATACAGGCCCAGGCCCATGATGGTGGCCTCGTCCTTGGTTGGGGACATTCCCTTTTCTTTGATAATATGCGTCAAGATAGCCACTGTGGAACCCCAGAGGCGGACGTCCGCATAGGCGGCAGTCAGGTCCTCGTCCGTGTCCGGGTGGTGATCATAGGCATGGATGGTGATATCCGTTTTTTGGAGCAAGGAGCTGACATGACCCAATCGGGAAGGTTGTCGGGTATCGCAGGCCACAATGGTATGCACGCTGTCCGGGTCGATATCCTTCATGGAATAAAAGTTAAAGAGGTAGGTGGCGCTTTGAATGAAGAAATCGCGGAGGCTTTGTTCTTGGGAGCCTGGAAAGACCAGGACACCCTGGGGATAGAGCTTCCGGGCGGCCACCATGGAGGACAGACAATCGAAATCGGCATTGGTATGCGCGGTGATGATGATCGGGGCCTTGATTTTCTCAGTCATGGGCTTGAAGGGTGGACCGGGGGTGGAAGCGTTGATGCACCTCCCGCAGGTGGGTGATGTGCACATGGGTATAGATCTGGGTGGTGCCGATATCCGCATGACCCAGAAGAAGTTGTACGCTGCGCAGGTCCGCTCCTCCGGCCAAAAGATGGGTGGCGTAGGAATGGCGAATAGTGTGGGGGGAGATGTTGCCTTGAATGAGGGCCTGTCGTGCGTATTTGATAATCATCTTCCACAGTCCCTGTCTGGAAAGAACTGTGCCGGAGCGGTTCAAGAACATGGCTTCGGACTGGGGGGAAAAGAGGGGACGCCAGGAGTGCAGATACCTGGTCAATTGGTTTTGGGCCGCAGCGTGTATGGGCAGGATCCGTTCTTTGTGTCCTTTGCCCATCACCCGCAAATAACCGGTTTGGGGATCAAAATTTAGAGGACGAAGGGCACAGACCTCGGATACCCTCAGGCCGGCAGCGTACATGATTTCCAGAATGGTTCGATCCCGGACTCCGAGCTTGGTCTGGGGATTGGGCGCAGCCAGGAGAGCGGTCATTTCGGACTCGGTGAGTACCCGGGGCAATATCTGGGGGAGCTTGGGACCGTCCAGATACTGAGCCGGATTATCCGGGAGATGTCTTTCCCGGCACAAAAACTGGAAAAAACTGCGTAAGCTGGACAGCCGTCTGGCCAGGGAACGGTTGCCCAGTCCCCTGCGTCTCAAGGATATGAGGTACAAAACAAGATCCTGTTCGGTGACCTTGTCCAGCTCGGCTTTATGCCGGCTGAGAAAGTTGGTAAAGTCTTGCAGATCCTGGGAATAGGCCAAGACCGTGTTGTTGGCAAGTCCGTCTATGCTGACCAGGTGGTGAAGATAGGATTCAGCCCAGGGATGATGCTCAAAACCTTCAGGGGTGGACCTAACCTGTATGGGATCCAATGCTGCCTCGCCTTGCCTTTTAAAAAAAGATGTGCTTCATTCGCAGGGGTAACCCGTAGCCAGGAGATACAAAGTGAGCAGGATAGAGATGATTCCCGTCTATATCGGCCTGGGTTCAAACCAAGGCCGACCGGAAGAAAATTTGGCCCTGGCCAGGAAAAAGATCCAGTCCATGACCGGTGTTTTTTCGACTCTGGATTCCCAAGTCTACTATACCGAGCCGCAAGGGGTCAAAGACCAACCATGGTTTGCCAATCAGGTCCTCCGGATTTTGTGCCATCCGGCCTGGAGTCCGCAATCTTTCATCCGTCACTTGCTGAGCATCGAAGGTATGCTGGGCCGCAAACGGAATATTCACTGGGGACCGAGGAGGATCGACTGTGATCTGTTGCTTTTCGGTGACCAGTCTGTTTGCCAGCCGGACCTGACTTTGCCCCACCCCAGGATGGTACACAGGGCATTCGTATTGGTCCCTCTTTTAGAGTTGACCCCCGATCTGTGCCTCCCGGATGGGTTCCGGCTCAAGGATTATCTGCACACTCTCACCTACCGCCGGCTGGGCCGGCGAATATGGCAAGACGATGACGGGATTTTAGGCGGAGGGATGTCATGTTAAAATTGGTGATTTTCATCGTGGCCGGGTTTATTTTGTATAAACTGATCATGGGAGATCAGAAGAAAAAAGGCCTGAACAAAGATAAGCGTACTCAAGACCTCATCGATTCCGGGGAGATGGTCAAAGATCCGGTTTGCGGAACCTATGTGAGCACCGAGACCGATATCCGGGTCAAAGATGAGGATCAGGTCTATTATTTTTGCAGCTATGAATGCCGGGACCGGTTTGTGCAACAACAGAAAGAGGAAGGCTAAGTCCACTCAGTGACTTGCATAATGGTTCTTGGGTTTGCGCTCGATCTGATTGCAGTTTTTCAGATTTGCCGGAGGCCCCGCCAGAGGCGGAGCTGAACAGGATATGATGGATCCGGAAAATATCAAATATCTTGTCTCGCCTTTGATTTGCGCCTTTATCGGCTGGATGACCAACTATCTGGCTATCCGCATGCTCTTTCATCCCCGACAGCCGGTGAACATCCTGGGCTGGACCTGGCAGGGCCTGTTTCCCAAACGCCAGTCCGAACTGGCTGAGCGTCTTGGGCAGTTGGTGGAATCGGAGCTTCTCAGTCACCAGGATATCCGGCGGGTCATTGACGATCCCGGTTTTCAGTTTCGCCTGCGGACCATGGTTGAAGGCGCGGTCCAGCGGTTTGTGCAAGGCAAACTGACCTCCCTGCATCCCCTCTTGAATACCCTGCTTCGAGGGACGGTGGCCGATCGGGTTTCGGATATGATAGTGGATGAAGTGGAGCGATTCCTGCCCGACCTTATTGAGCAGGCGGCTTCCGAACTGGAATCCCAGATCCATATTGAAGATATTGTTCGGGAAAAGATCGAAGGTTTTTCCCCGCAAAGGCTGGAAGAGCTGCTCTTTTCTATGCTCAAAAAGGAATTCTGGTTCATCGAGATCGTTGGAGGTGTCTTAGGGTTGGGCGTGGGATCGGTTCAGGCAGTGCTCTTTGCCCTATGGTGATATCGGGCTTGTATGAAAAAAGACTTAAAGTGTTCAGGTTTGCCAGGTTGATCGAGCGTGAAACTTTTGTCTATCAGACTATCAGTTTCATCCGTGATCCAGCTGGCTGATTGCTCTGATAAAATTAGTTAAATCACGTTTTCCGTGAGAGACAATCAGGAGGTGGAGATCATGACCGACTTGCAATCCTGCCTGGGAACCAAGTACTTGCAGCAGACCAAGTATGACCGGGAACAGATCGTATCCATGTCCAGGCCGCACATCAGTCCGGCCCCCTTGTATAAAACCTATCCGCAAGCCACGACCTTTTTGCTCCCTGAGGCAGAACGCCCGCCTACGGATCTGTGGGATGTGCTGTCCTCCCGCAGGTCACGGCGGCGGTACTCGGATCAAGGTCTGAGTTTGGAGGTTCTGTCTGCTCTGCTTTGGGCCGCTTCGGGCACCAGCGGTCAGGTTGGGGGGCTGGTATTGCGAACGGCTCCCTCGGCCGGTGCCTTGTACCCCATTGAGACCTATGTTCAGGTAAATCGAGTGCAAGGGCTGGATCCGGGCCTCTATCATCTGAATATTCGGGACTGGTGTTTGGAATGTCTGCAAAGTGGGCAGTTCGGGCCCCAACTGGCCAAAGCCTGCCTGGACCAGCGATTCATGGCTCAGGCGGCAATCAATGTCTGTTGGTCGGCTGTACTCAGACGAAGTATGGCCAAGTACGGCCATCGGGGCATGCGGTACATATTTATGGACGTGGGGCACATCTGCCAAAATCTGCTCCTGGCCGCTGAAGGGTTCGGCCTGTCCACTTGTCCTGTTGGGGCCTATTTCGATTCCGAAGCCAACGAGTTGTTTGCTTTGGACGGGGATGAAGAGAGCTTGATTTATTTTGCCAGTGTGGGAGGACGGAGCAGAGGGCCAAGTGCATAGCGCATAGAGCATGGGGCATAGAGCAGAAGGCATTGGGGGCAGAGGGCGGAGAACGAAGATCTCTTTTTTGATTGCAGAAGATGCAGCGGAGTGCAAATGGATTTACGGGGATCATGGATCGGGCGTAAATATTTGTCCTTCTTGGACAGGTACATAGTGACCTGGTTGCGGAAAAAGGGCCTTAAGCCGAATACAGTGACGGTTTGGGGTCTAGCCCTGGCCTGCCTGGTGCCTGTGGGTTTTTCCTTCACTCCCTGGGCGGGCTTTATCTTCATTGCTCTCTCCGGAATGGCCGACAGTCTGGATGGATTTTTGGCCCGGGCCACGCAGGGACAATCGGCCTTTGGTTCCTTCTGGGATTCCACCTTGGATCGGGCTGCGGACTGCGCTTACCTTTTGGGATTTCTTATCCTTTTTTGGCCCTTTTCGCAGTGGCGGTTGGCTGCAGCCATCAGCCTGGTCCTGGCTCTGCTTTTTACCCTGCTGATCAGCTACACCAAGGCCAAGATCGAGAGCCTGGGGCATAGCTGCCGGACCGGATTTATGAGTCGCCAGGTGCGCATCCTCTACCTCCTGGTCTGGGCCTTGCTTTTGGCCTTGGTGCCCGAAGTGCACTTGGCATTGCTGTGGTTGGGGTTGGGTCTGTATCTGACCTTGGTTGTTTTTACCGTGGGGCAGCGGATTGCCGAAGCCAGGAAGGTGCTGGTTTAAAGAGTAGAGGCCGCCAGTTTGATCTTAGATCAAGTTGCCCAAGAAAGGCTGTTTTGGGGGCAAAGTCGCCCTGCTGGAAAAGCCCGGGGTGTTTTGCCCCGGGCTTTGTTTTTAATCCCAGCTTCGCTTGTCCTCGATGGCTTTGATCTGGGGGGGGAGGGAGCCGGGGGCCAGGATCTGTAAATCAGGCCGGATCTTTATCTTTTCCCTGAAGGTGTGCAGGAGTTCTTCAGATCGCTTGAAATTGGTGGCCTCTACATACAAGGTGGCCTCGTCGATGCCTCCGGGATTGGTCACTTCCAACTGCCAGCGCTTAATCTCCTCATAGCGGCTGATGACCTGTTCGATCTGATGGGGATAGACGAACAAGCCCTTGATCCTGGCCGTGGTATCCACTCGACCGATGATCCCGCCCAGTCTGGGTGAGGTCCGGCCGCAGGGGCAGGGGGCTCGTTCAATGTACGAGAGGTCTCCGGTGGCCAGGCGGATTAAGGGATAGGTCTTGTTAAAGGCCGTGACCACCACTTCACCCACTTCCCCATCCTTGAGGGGTATTCCGGTATCTGGGTGACAGATCTCGATATAGGCTCGGTTGGTCAAGTGGAGCCCGTTCTTTTGGTAACATTCGTATCCGATGCAGCCCACATCAGCGGTTCCGTATCCCTGGCGCATGACTAGGTCGAACTTCTTTTCCAAGGTATTGCGCACCTTCTCCGGTACTTTTTCGGCAGTGACAAAGGCCACTTCCAGAAAGAGGTCCTTGCGCAGGTTGAGTCCGGCGTCTTCCGCCTTTTGGCCCAGGTGCATAAGGTAACTGGCCGTGCCCACATAACCGGTGATGCGCAGTTTCTGCATGATTTCCAGCTGGGTATTGGTGTTCCCCGGTCCGGAGGGAACAACTGCGCATTCCAGGTTGCGCAAAGGCTCTTCAAACATCAGACCGGCCGGGTTGAGGTGATAATTGAAGCAGTTTTGAACCACATCTCCGGATCTGAACCCGGTGGCGTAGAACCCTTCGGTCCAGCCCCAATAATCGGTGACCCGGTCTTCAGGGTCGAAGATGGGGCCCGGGGAGAGGAAGATACGGCGCATCTTGCCCATATCCTTGGTCAATAGTCCCCCCAGACGAGGACCCATGGATTGTAAAAATATGAGTTCTTTTTTCTTCAATATGGGGATGTGCTTGATGTCCGCGATATCCTTAAATTTGTTCACGTCAAATTGCGCCCTGTCGAACCGCTTTTTCACCTCTTCGGAGTAGCGGTAGGCGTATTTGAGCATGTCTTTGAGTTGAATGCGGTAGAATTGTTCGCGCTCAGAAGCGTCCAAAACTTCCAGTCTGTTGTAGATTCCTTCAGTGCGATCTTTTCGGGTCATGTTCCGTCTCCACCTTACCACTTTGGCAACCGATCCAAGCCCTGGGCCTGGGGAGATCCTGAAGTGTAAGTGCTGTCAGAGTATATTCTTCCAAGTCTCGTATTAATACAGTCGAATGCTAAACATCCAAATATAAAGACACAATCCCAACTGTCAAGATCTAATTTCCAAAGTTCTTAGATATCAACTTGTTGGCTTGTATACCTTGCTGAAAATCAAATACCCGGTATGGGCTACCATGCGGTCTTCCGGCCGGAACCGGTCGGCCACCGGCTTGTAGTGCCGGACCAGGATTTCTACCACCTCGGTTTCGGTGAATACCGTTCCCTGCATAGATCCCAAAAGGGTTGTGACTTGGTTCACAGTGGGCAGAAGGAAGCCCACGGGATGGCCATTTTTGACTCCGGCGGCGATGTGATCCAAATAATCCCAAGGAGTGCGCACATCGATAAACACGGCGTCGGCCTCGGGGACGCTTATCCCCTGGCTTAGGTCCTGTTCCAGGATGTCCACTCGATCCCGGAGGCCAACCTTGGTCAGGTTTTTGGCGCATAGGCGGGCGAATTCCGGCCGCCGTTCCAGAGAGATCACCCGGCCTTGGGAGCCGACGAACCAGGCCAGAGCCAGGGTCAGGCTGCCGGAGCCGCATCCGGCCTCAATGACCCGAACTCCCGGCCCAATGCTCAATTTGAACAGGATGTAGCCGATATCCTTGGGATAGATGATCTGGGTCTGACGGTCGATTTTTTTGACCAGTTCATAGAGGGTCGGCTTGAACAGGCGGTATTCCTTGTCCAGATGGGTGTGAATGCATTGACCATAGTCAAGATCGCAGATACTCTTCAAATCCAGTTTTCCATCGTGGGTGTGTAGCTCGTTTTCCGCACCGGCCACCCGCAAATAGCGTTTGCCCTTAGGGCTGACCAGTTGGACCAGATCGCCGGGATGTATCATTTCCTCTCCTTAGGTTGGATGCAAATTTGCGCGGCCAGTGCTGCCTTTTGGCGTATACGACCAGTCCGTGTCAAGGTGAGTCGACAAAAAGGCAACAAGCCGTTGTTTGAGGAATATTTTTTGAATTTTGTGCACATTTGACCAGAATAGTGAGTTATGGCTGTAAAAAAACGCAGGAAGATGTTGATCAGTGTCTTGCCTGATGAACAGATCGAGGTCGTTCTAACCGAGGACGGCATGGTGCAGGAATATTATGTGGAGATGTTGCAGCAAACCAAGACCAAGCGCAACATCTACAAGGCTCAGATTCACAATATCGATTCGGCCTTGCAAGCCGCATTCATCAATTACGGGGCCCAGCGCAATGGTTTCCTCCAGATCGACGAAGTTCATCCGGAGTACTATCTCGCGGACATCAAACCGGGGAAGGGGCAAAGATTCCCCCCCATCCAACGGGTGCTCAAGCCCGGCCAGGAGCTTTTGGTTCAAGTAGTCAAGGAACCGACCGGGAGTAAAGGGGCCTTTTTGACGACCTACTTGACCCTGCCCGGCCGGTATTTTGTCCTTACCCCCGGCCGGGAGCAACTCGGTGTTTCTCGAAAGATCGAGGACGAAAAGGAACGCTCCCGCCTGAAGAAAATCATGGAGGAACTCAACCTTGATCCGGGGATCGGGGTCATCCTGCGCACTGTGAGTTCAGATCAGAATAAGACTAATCTTTCCAGGGACCTACAATTTTTAAAACGCTTATGGAATGAGGTGCGCAAAAAAGGCGTTGCCGAGACCTCTCCGACCTTGATCTACGAGGAAAAGGACCTCGCCTTTCGGGCTGTGCGCGACTATCTGACCGCGGACGTCAGTGAGATCTGGGTGGATGATGCGGATACGGCCAGCCAGATCCAGGAAGTGGCCGCCTTGGTCTTTCCCCGGCGCAAGCGGATGGTTAAGCGCCATTTGGACCCGGAAAAGTACCTGTTCGACCGCTTTAACTTGAGCAAGCAACTGGAGACGGTCTACAGCCGGAAAGTCACCTTGCCCAGCGGCGGGGAATTGGTCTTTGATCAAACCGAAGCCCTGATGGCTGTGGATATCAATTCCGGGAAAATCGGCGGGGAAAGCAACTTCAAAGAGATGGCCTTAAAGACCAATCAGGAGGCGGCTGAAGAGATCGCCCAACAACTTCGACTCCGGGATGTTGGAGGGCAGGTGGTCATTGATTTCATTGAGATGAAGGAGCACAAGCACTGCCGGGAAGTGGAAAAGGCCTTGCGTAACGCCCTGAAAGAGGACAAAGCCAGGACCACGGTGGGCAAGATTTCCAGATTCGGCCTTTTGGAGATGGTCCGCCAACGAATGGGGTCCTCCGCCCTGTCCACCACCTGGCAGGACTGTTCGGCCTGCCAGGGGTCCGGGTATGTACGCAGCCTGGAATGGAGGGCCTTGCAGTCCATCAAGGATATCGGCCGCCAAGTGCAGGGCAAGAAATGCTCAAACCATTTTGAATACACAGTGGACAGGGAACTGGCCGCTTATTTGCTTAATTGTAAGCGGAATAAGTTGTGTGAACTGGAAGAGCGTCTGGGAACCAATATCGTGATCAAGACCGAATAATGTCCGGACAACGGGTACTTGTGCATATCTGCTGCGGCCCGTGCGCCTTGTATCCGGTGCAGGACTTAAGGGACCAAGGGTACGAAGTGGTCGGGCTCTTTTATAATCCCAACATTCATCCTTTGCAGGAGTATTTGCGTCGCAGGCAGGGGGCAAAGGAGGTGGCTCAGCGTCTGGATCTGAAGATGATCTGGAAGGATGAAGAATACGACCCAGGTCTTTTCATGCGGCATATAGCCTTTCGGGAGGCTAGTCGCTGCCGGTTATGTTATCAGATGCGCTTGGAGCGGACCATGGGCATAGCCGAGCGGGGACGATTCGATTTTTTTTCGACCACCCTGTTGTATAGCATTCACCAAAAGCATGCGCAGATAATCGGGCTGGGCCGGGATATGGTTGGAAACAAGGCCTTGCGCTTTTTGGACCGCGATTTTCGTCCCGGATGGAAGACGGGAATTGAACAAAGCCGACGGTGGGGGATTTACAGGCAGGAGTACTGCGGATGTCTGTACAGCGAAGTGGAGCGCTATTCCTCTGAGCTCAAATCTCTGACGTCGTCAGAGATTTGAATGTTCATGAGCTGGCCCTCGTAGCAATGACAGAGAAGAACATCCGCATGTTTCACCTTGGATCAATCCGGCAAAACGTTTTTTGGGGCGTTTTGGCCCAAAAATTATGTCAGATTTGCCGGAGGCAAAGTTGACTATGCACCTCTACCTGCACGTCCCTTTTTGCCGCAAAAAATGTGCGTATTGCGGATTTGCCTCCGCCCCACCTGGTCCAGGGGAGATGACGGCTTATGTGCGGGCAGTGATCCAAGAAATGGAGCACAGGGCTCCGCAGATTGAAGGCCGACGGGTGCAGACCGTTTTTATGGGTGGAGGGACGCCTAGCCTGTTGTCTGTTTCCCATCTGGGGCAAATTCTCGAGGCGGCAGGGAGCTGTTTTGCCTTGAGTGCTGATGCGGAAATAACCGTAGAAGCCAATCCGGATTCAGTGCACAACCCGGATCAGGTCAGGGCCTGGAAAAAATTGGGAGTCACCCGGATCAGCCTGGGGATTCAAAGCCTGGATCAGGAGATATTGCGTTTTCTGGGCCGAACTCACACCCCCCAACAGGCCAGAGGAGCGGTGCAGTGTCTGGACCAGGCCGGGATGGACAATTTCAGCCTGGACCTGATCTGGGGGATTCCGGGACAGGACCTTAGGCTATGGCTGGGAACCCTCCAGGAAGCGGTGGCTTGGAATCCGGCCCATCTGTCCCTGTACAGCCTGAGTATTGAATCCGGGACGCCTCTGGCTGCCCTGGAAGCCGGGTCAGGCCGAGTGCCTGGTTACGGTTTGGACTTGCCCCAGGAAGAAACATCTTCCTGTTCCCCGCAAAAGGAGAGAAAGAGAAAATACGTCCAGAGGGACAAGGAACTGCAATGGCCAGATGAGGACACCTGGGCGGACATGTTCGTACAGGGCCGGGAACTTCTTATTCAGGCCGGATTTGAGCACTACGAAATATCCAATTACGCCCGGCCCGGCCGCAAATGTCGACACAATAGCGGCATTTGGCGAGGAGAAGATTATATGGGTCTGGGCCCGGCGGCGGTATCCACCATGGACGGAGTGCGGCGGCAGAATCCGGAAAGCCTGGTGGACTATGTTCGGATGCTCGATCATGGCCATCCCTTGCCAGATGAAGAGGTTCTGTCCCAGCGGACCAGGGACTGGGAAAAAGCGATGCTCGGGTTGCGCACCAATCAGGGTGTTGACTTGACAAAGGCTGCATATGGGGTGGACAGGCGATTCGTTTGTCAGCTGGAGGAAGCAGGCCTTTTGGAAATGCAAAACGGGCGGTTAGGCCTGACCCCCCGGGGCATGTTGGTCAGCAATGAGATTCTGGCCCGAATGCTTTCGTAACTTGAGAATTTTAGGTTCATGTTTTTTTGCCCCAAAGGGGCAAAAAAAACAAGAATACATTGGGGAGCTGGGTGTGCACGCCTACCGCCTGCTGCTTGACATAGGAAATACAAACACAAAATTGGGAGTGGCTCAAGGCCATCTCCTATTGAACTCCTTCGTCCTGCCAACCCATGCTCAGGAGACTGCGGATACCTTTGGACTGCGGGTCATGCAGATCTTCGACCACTTGCGACTCTCTCCCCGGCAGGTCCAGGCCTGGGTGGTTTCTTCCGTCGTACCCCAGCACAATGCCATGATCCGTAAGGCCGGCGAGAAATATTCAAATTGTCCGGTGTTCTTTGTGCCCGAGGATGTGCCCCTGCCTTTGCGCAATCGGTACGCCAACCCGCAGGAAGTGGGGGCGGACCGATTGGTGACCGCCTATGCGGCCAGGCAGTTGGTATCCACTTCCGGGCTTATGGTCATTGATTTCGGCACTGCCACGACCTTGGAATGTGTCCAGGGCATGGACTACCTGGGGGGATTGATCTGTCCAGGGGTCTTTTCTTCCTTAGGGGCCCTGGCCGGACATACGGCCAAGCTGCCCAGGATCAGTTTGGAACACCGCTCCTCGGGGCTGGAGATTGGCAGGAGCACGGCCCAAAGTATGAACCAGGGTTTTTTATACGGCTTTGCCAGTATGATCCAGGGCTTGTACCAACAACTCATGGAGTTTTTGTCTCCGGACATCACTGTGGTGGCCACCGGAGGATTTGCCGGGGCCATAAGTCCCTTGTGTTCCTGCCTGGATGTGGTTCGAGAGGACCTGCTCTTGCAGGGTTTGCTCATGGCCTATCAGAGGACAGAGGACAGAGGACAGAAGGCAGAGGACAGAGGACAGAAGACAGAAGACAGAGGACTGGGGACAGAAGATCAGAGGTCAGCGATCAGAAGACAGAAGACAGCTAATAGTTCAGATTTGCCGGAGGCAAAGCTGAAAAGGAGGTTTAAGAATATGAGTATCATCGCCCAGATTGGGGCCAGGGAAATCTTGGATTCCAGGGGAAATCCCACGGTGGAAGTGGAAGTGGAATTGGAATCCGGGGTTTGGGAGCGGGCGGCCGTGCCCTCCGGTGCCTCCACCGGTTCCCGGGAGGCCTTGGAACTGCGGGATCAGGACGCTGATCGATACGGAGGCAAAGGGGTGCGCACAGCGGTGGACAATGTGGAGCATAAGATCGCCCCCACCTTGGTAGGCATGGATGCCCTTCGCCAGTTGGAAGTGGACAGTGTCCTTTTGGAGCTGGACGGAACCGAGAACAAGAGTGCTTTGGGCGCTAATGCCATGTTGGGGGTATCCATGGCCGTGGCCAGGGCGGCGGCAGCCCATCTCAACCTGCCTTTGTATCAGTATCTGGGAGGGGTAGGGGCCAGGATCCTGCCGGTGCCCCAGATGAATATCCTCAACGGCGGGGCTCATGCCCCGAATAATTTGGATATCCAAGAATTTATGATCCTGCCCCTGGGAGCGGATAATTTTGCCCAGGCCCTGCGCATGGGAGCGGAGACATTTCAGGCCTTGAAGGCCATTTTGGCCCAGGGAAAACATATAACCTCGGTGGGGGATGAGGGCGGATTCGCCCCAAATCTGGACAGCCATGAGCAGGCCTTGCAATGCATTGTCCAGGCTATTGAACGGGCGGGATATATTCCGGGTACCGACATCGGACTGGGTCTGGATGCCGCGGCGTCCGAATTCTTCGATCAGGGCAAATACACCTTGAGCGGAGAAGGCAAGGTCTTGGATGCTTCCGGGATGATCGATTATTACCTGGACCTGTGCCGGCGCTATCCCATTGTGTCCATTGAAGACGGTCTAGCTGAACAGGACTGGGAGGGTTGGCGGGAGATGACCGAGCGCATGGGCCATCTCGTGCAGGTGGTGGGGGACGATATTTTCGTGACCAATCCGACTCTTCTGGCTGAAGGCATCGAGAAAGGAGTGGCCAACTCCATCCTGATCAAGCTCAACCAGATCGGAACCTTGAGCGAGACCCTGGAGGCCATCGAGCTGGCCAAGAAAAACGGCTATACCTCTGTGGTCTCCCACCGCTCCGGTGAGACAGAGGATCATTTTATCGCCGATCTGGCCGTGGCCGTCAATGGGGGCCAGATCAAGGCCGGATCTTTAAGCCGCAGCGATCGACTGGCCAAATACAATCAGCTCCTGCGTATAGAGGATGATCTGGGAGGTCAGGCCCGTTTCGCCGGGCCGGATCTGGTGACCGAGTGGGGGCAAAAGCGCAGAACGGCTTGACAAGAACGTAAAACATGCTTTAGCAATATCTGCAAATTATTAAGAATTATAGATTTGCGCGCTTGATGGGGCTGGAGTCGGATGTATGTGCTCCAGCCGAGAGGACTGAACCTTTGCAAAGGAGATGGGCTATGACCGCACAATTGATCAAGGGCACGGACATCCGGGAAGAAATTTTGGAAGAGTTGGCCAAGGAAGTGCAGGAGATCAAGGACAAACACGGGCAGGTTCCGGGACTGGTCACCATCCTGGTGGGGGAAAATCCTGCCTCCCAGTCCTATGTATCCCTGAAGATCAAGACCGCCCACCGTTTGGGTTTTAAGGAAATCCAGGACACGCAGTCGGAAGACATCTCCGGAGAAGAACTTCTGGGGCTCATCGACAAGTACAATAAGGACGACTCCATCCACGGCATATTGGTCCAACTCCCCCTGCCCAAACATATTGACGAGAAAAAGGTCTTAAATGCCATTGATCCGGACAAGGACGTGGATGGATTCCATCCAGTCAACGTGGGACGATTGATGATCGGCGGGGGCGAAGTCAAGTTCCCTCCCTGCACACCGGCCGGGATCCAGGAAATGATTGTCCGAGCCGGGGTGGAGACCGAAGGCGCGGAAGTGGTGGTTGTGGGTCGGTCCAATATCGTGGGCAAGCCCATTGCCAACATGATGGTCCAAAAAGGCAAAGGAGCCAACTCCACAGTGACCACCGTGCACACCCGGACCAAGGACATGGCCTCCCACTGTAAACGGGCGGACATTTTGGTTGTGGCCGCCGGGGTGCCCGGTTTGGTCAAGCCGGAATGGATCAAGCCCGGGGCCTGTGTTATCGACGTGGGAGTGAACCGGGTGGGCGAGAAGCCGAGCAAGAACGACCCGAACAAGATGGTCCCCATTCTGCGCGGGGACGTGGATTTTGACGCGGCCAAAGAGATCGCCGGGCACATCACCCCGGTACCCGGAGGAGTGGGGCCGATGACTATCACCATGCTTATGCGCAATACTGTCCGTTCTCTGAAGTACCGTCTGGGTATCGCCTAGTCCACCTCTTTCGGGATGTCGAATTGACGAATTTCTGGATATGAAATGTATGTCCTTTGAGCCCCGGCCAGGCTTAGTGAAGCCTGGCCGGGGCTTTGTATTTCAGTCCCGCAGCTGGCGGGCAGATGCCCAGTTTGATCCAGTACCGTGTCTTATAAGTTCTGTCCCATATATTGAGAACAGACTTTCATGCGAGGAGCAACCAGAATGTGTCTTGGAGTCATGGCCCTCCGGGTGCACCGGGAATATCCTTTGATATTGGCCGCCAACCGGGATGAGTTCGATGATCGTCCTGCCCAGCCGGCCCATTTCTGGCCGGATTTCCCATGGGTTGTGGCCGGACGGGACCAGCGCGAGGGCGGGACCTGGCTGGGAGTGAGCTCAAGGGGACGATTGGCCTTGCTGACCAATGTCCGAGGTCCGGCCTCCCTGGAGCCCGGTCGGCCTTCTCGGGGAAATCTGGTTGCCGAGTATCTGAAGGAGCAGGAGAGCGAGGTCCGGTTTTGGACTCAGCTGCGGAGGATGGGTCCGGCCTACAACGGGTATAACCTGGTTTTTGGTTCTGGTTTTGATCTGAGCTGGTTCAGCAATGTCGGGGGAGAGATCAACCGCATTTCGGCCGGCGTGCACGGCTTGAGCAATGCCTTTTGGAACACCCCCTGGCCCAAAGTGCTCCGGGGCAGGGCTGGGCTGTGGAGCCTGTTGCACGGTGGTCGAACGCCCGGAGTAGAAGAGCTCTTTGCCTTGCTGGCCGACACCTCCAGGCCGTCGGATGATGATTTGCCGGATACCGGTATAGGCCTGGAAAAGGAGCGTATGCTGGCTCCCATCTGTGTGCACAGCCCAGACTACGGGACACAGGTATCCACAGTGATCTTAGTGCATAACAGTGGGCGTATCGATTTTTGGGAAAAAGGCCTACGTAGGGGGAAGGACGTACGGCACTTTAGACTATAGGAAAATCAGGTCATCATGCAATCTCCTGCTGTTCTGTCTGAAATCTTAAACCTGCAGGCTATTCTCCCTGGTCCTCCACCGGAGCAAAGACCACCCGATCTTGATATTCGGCCTGTTTGCCCCGGTTCCACATGGTCACCGGCCGGTAATAGCCCACCACCCGGGTATAGACCTCGGTTTCCGCCCCGCAATGCGGGCAGGAGAAGTGCTCTCCATTGATATAGCCGTGGGTCTTGCATATGGAGAAGGTGGGGGTGATGGAGATATAGGGCAGCTTGGTCTTGGACATGGCCTTGATCATAAAGGATTTCAAGGCCTGAGTATCGGCCACTGCCTCGCCCAGAAAGGTATGAAAGACCGTTCCCCCGGTGTATTTGGGCTGGAGCATGTTCTGGTGCTCCAAGGCGGCGAAGACATCCCCAGTGGCATAAACCGGCAGGGCGGTGGAGTTGGTGTAATAGGGAACGTCATCTCCGGAGGTTTGAATGTTCTGGTACAGATTTTTGTCGATCTTGGCCAGGCGATAGCTGGTGCCTTCGGCCGGGGTGGCTTCTAAGTTGTACAGATGCCCTGTTTCTTCTTGAAAGGCGGAGGTCAATTCCTGGAGATGTTCCAGGGTCCGCTGCATGAGTCGGATGCCGGCCGGAGTTTCGATGCCTTTGCCCAGCAGATTCAGACAGGCCTCGTGGCCTCCGATGAGCCCGATGGTGCTGAAGTGATTATTCAGACCGTTTTTGAGATATCTGGCCGAAAATGGGTACATGCCGCGTTCCATGTTGTCGTTGACCCACTTGCGCTTGAACTCCAGGGAGTCCTTAGCCAGGGAGGCGTACTCGGCCACCAGGTCCAGGAAATCCTCTTCGTCCTGAGCCAGATAGCCCATCTTGGGCAGGTTCAGGGTGACCACGCCGATGGATCCGGTCAGATCTCCGGCTCCGAACAGGCCCCCGGTGCGTTTTTTCAGCTCCCGGATGTCCATCTGCAGCCGGCAGCACATGGAGCGGACATCTTCGGGCTTTAAATCCGAATTGATGAAATTCTGGAAATAGGGAACGCCGTATTTGGCCGTGAGTTTAAGTAAAAGGTCCCCGACTTGGGAATCCCAGGGGAAGTCCTCGCTGACGTTGTAGGTGGGGATGGGAAAGCTGAAAATGCGGCCGTGGTAGTCCCCTTCCAGCATGACCTCCAAAAAGGCCCGGTTGATGAGTTCCATCTCCGAAGCGTAGTCCTTGTAGCATGCGTCCTGGAGTTTCCCGCCGACAATCACTGCCTCGGCACCGATGTGTTTGGGAGGGACCAGGTCGAAGGTCAGGTTGGTGAACGGGCTTTGGCCTCCCCAGCGGGAGGTGGTGTTCACATTAAACACAAACTTCTGGATGCTTTGCTTGACCCGGGGGAAGTCCAGCCCGTCGGCCCGGACAAAGGGAGCCAGATAGGTGTCTACGTTGTTAAAGGCTTGGGCCCCGGCCCACTCGTTTTGCAGGGTACCCAAGAAATTGACCATTTGGCCTAAGGCGGAGTCCAGATGCTTGGCCGGCCCGGATGAGCATCTCCCCTCCAGGTTGAAACCCTCTAGAAGAAGATCCCGTAGACTCCATCCGGCGCAGTAGCCGGCCAGGCCGAAGGAGAGGTCGTGGATGTGGAAATAGCCGTGTTCATGGGCCATGCGGACCTCTTCCGGATACTTCTCCAGGGCGTACCTGGCTTGGACCGAGCCGGAGAGGTGGAGCATAAGGCCCTGGAAGGAATGGGCCATATTCGCATTTTCGGCCACGCGCCAATCCTGTTTGTTCACATAATTGTCGATGGTCTTGCCGATGTCCAGAAAGGCTTCCTGCTGGCTGCGCAGCTGCCGGCGCTGTTCGCGGTACAGGATGTAGCGCTTGGCCACATGGAACAGGCGGCTTTCCATGAGCACTTGTTCGACCATGTCCTGGACTTGTTCCTGTTCCGGGATTTGGAGTCCGGACAGTTTTTTTTCCACTTTGCCGGCCAGCCGGCGGGCGAGCAAGGGATCCCGGATGCCGCTGGCCTGCAAGGCCTTTAAAATGGCTTGGCCTATGCGCTCCACGGCCCAGGTTTCCAGGCGACCATCTCGCTTGCGGATATGTTCAGGAGCGCTGGGGACGGTTTTACCCCCTTGGATACGTTCTTCGACTTCAGCCATGAACATGTTCAACCTCCTGCTTAGGAATATAAGAAAGCTTTTAAATGTGTGGTGTTGGATCGGAGCTTATGTGCTTTTATCGGTCTTTTCCGGTGGAACATAGGTTTGTATGGACAGGGAGAATCCGAAGGGTACAAGCTTCTGAACTTGCTCCAGATCCCTGGCGCTCAAGTCAGGCACAGCCGTACACCGGAAAGAAAAGGCCTGCGGATAGGTTTTGGCCAGCCGAAAGACGGCCCCTAGGGCTTGTTGGGCCTGGGCAGGAGAGCAGCGACCTCCGGTGAGCAGAGGGTATTTGGCCCATGGGCCTTTAATGTCCACAGCCACGGCCTGGATCAGATCTTGAGCCAGTAAGGACCCCAGGATGTCCGGTCTAAGGCCATTAGTGTCCAGTTTGAGGGGAAGACCAAAGGACGTAAGCTCTTTGAGCAGGGAGGTGAGTTCCGGGACAAACGTGGGCTCTCCTCCGGATACGACCAGGCCATCCAGCCAGGCGGATCTGGAATGTAGAAAGTGCTGGACATAGGTCTTGGAAAGAGGTGGATATTCGTCCGGAGTCCAGGCCAAGCGGGCGTTATGGCAGGTGGAGCAGCGCAGATTGCAACCGCCCAGAAAGAGCACGGCGCTGACTCGTCCCGGCCAGTCACAAAGGCTGCCCGGCTGGAGTCCGCGGACAAAGGACCAGGAGGTGTCTTCTTCTAAGGGTGGGGTGCGGACCGGGATCACGACGTCTCCGTTATGCAAATAAAAAGAGTACCTTAGAAAGTGAAGGTCAACAAAAGGGCCCTCGGATGTGCGTGTTTGAAAAACTTGATGCAGAATAGCAATACGCAGGCGTCAGGGCAATGCTTGACATCGTCTGAGCTTGGTTTTGCAATAAATTTTATAAGCAAACCCCTCTTCTTCCTGAAAAAGGCGGGCACGACCTTTTCAGTGATGGTAAGGATGGTTGTGAATAATAGTCAAAGCCCGGTAGAGTTGTTCCAAAAGGACGATCCTGGCCAGTTCATGGGGCAGGGTCAGGGGGCCCAGGCCGAGGACCGAAGAGCTTTGTTCAATAAGGTGGGCGGAAAGTCCGTAGGCCCCGCCTAGGACGAAGCAAGGGGTCTGGCCCGGAGCTTCCAGCCAGGATTTGACTTGGGAGGCTAACTGGGGGGATGTTAGGCTGCGGCCGTGGCTGTCCAGGCAGATGATGATATCCTGAGAAGACACTTTGGCCTGGATGGCCTGGGCTTCAACCTGCATACGCTCGCAAGAGGGCAGATGTTTGGGGCCGTCTTTGAGTTCCATGATGTCCAGGGAACAAAATCTCCTCAACCTCTGGACATAGGTTGTGGCCGCAGCCTGCCAATAGGATTTTTTTATTTTGCCAATGCAGATGATTTTGATGTGCATAACCAGGGCTTCAAGGGGCCGGGTGGTCGAGTCTTGTTTGAAACCAAAATAAATGTTTGGCTTTGCTGTAAGGAAGGTAACGCACTGAGGACTTTCAGCTTGACGTAGGTTGAACAAATTTGCAAATCTCAATGGGTAAGTTTTTGAGCCATGCAAGGACAGGGGCCCAACCTCGGACGACTGCCCGGTAAAGCAAACGTAATGTACCTATGCTCTCAATTGAATATCTCCTAGGGCTCATCCTGGGGCTTACTCTGGTTATGACCTGGACCATGTCCGCAGGGGCTCAGGAACTGGTCTTGGATAATCTTATTCTGGACAATGTCAACGAGCGTATTCAGCTCAGGTTTGGAGTCCAGGCCGAAGATGTGGAGAATTTAAGAACCTCCCTGGATAATGGTGGGGCATTGCGGGCGGAGTGTACCATCTCTTTGCGCAAGCAGCGAAGTTGGTGGCCGGATAGCATGTTGCTTGAAAAGAGTCGGAGTTATGATCTGAGCGTCAATCCGTTGACTCAAAGTTACAAGATGATCAATTACTCAAACGAACAGACCATTAAAGAGAACAATTTGAAAGGGTTGCTCGAAAAAGGGTGGGCGGAGATCGCCGTGGATTTGGGGCCTTGGAAGGATCTCCAGTCCGGGGCCACGTATATTGTGGAACTGAATCTGCAGTTCAAGCGTCCGGACGTTCCTTATTGGCTGAAAACGACCCTGTTTTTCTGGTCCTGGGAAGTGTTGTCCTCACAAACCTACCGTATGTATTTCACCTATTGATATGACCAAGGAGTTTATCACCGCCCATGTCCGCAAGAGTGCAAGGCGCACACGGCACAGAGAGCTTCTGCTGGCTTTGGGCGCATTCGCCCTGATAATCCTGTTTAGCTGGATTGAGCTTCACTTTTTCGGGGTCAATTCCTACCTCTTTTTAGTTGTATTTAATGTCAACCTCATCCTCCTCCTGCTCATCCTCTTTCTGGTCCTGCGCAATATCGTCAAGCTCTTTCTGGAGCGCCGCCGCAAAGCACCGGGTTCGGTCCTGCGCACCAAGCTGGTCATTGCCTTCATTCTTCTTTCCCTGGTTCCCACCATTTTGATGTTTCTGGTTTCAGTCAAGTTTGTGCAAACCTCGGTGGACTACTGGTTCCGCAGTCAAGTGGGCCGGTCCCTGCAGCAATCCCTGGAGGTAGGCAAGCATTTTTATGCCCGGTCGCAGGAACAAATGCAAAGCAGGGGAAAGTTCATCATTGACCAAATCAGGGAGCAGGAGCTCTTGTGGGGGGGCAAGGGGATGGATGAATACCTGCAAGAAAAGGCCGAAGAATACGAATTGAATTTGATTGGGATAATAGCTCCCAACCTGCAAGAACAGAATTGGCACTCCACCGGTCCTTGGATGGAAAAATGGCCTCAGCTGAAGGCGGATATAGGCTGGGACAAGCTCATGCAGAAGCCAACGGGGTGGTCGACCTTGGTCAGCTCCCAGGGACGGGACCTGGTGGTGGCGGTTGTGCCTGTGGACCGAGGAAACTCCGGTTTTCTGGTCCTCGGGGCCGATCTGGGCAAAGGGGTGCTTAGTAAGCTGGATCAGGTCGTGGAAGGTATTCAAGAATACAAGAAGCTGCAAGTGCTCAAAGGCCCTTTAAAGGTCGCCTTTTATCTCCTGCTTGGGGTCATGACCCTGCTCATTCTTTTTGGGGCTATTTGGTTTGGATTCCGACTGGCCAAGGAAATTTCAGCTCCTATTCAGGCCCTGTCCGAAGGGACACACCGAATTGCCCAAGGCGACCTGGCCGTTCGGCTCCAGGATCAATCTGAGGACGAGTTGGGACAATTGGTCCAGTCGTTTAATATCATGGCCGAAGACTTGGAACACAGCCAGGAACGACTCAATCAAGCTAACCTGGACCTGGGCCGCCAAAATTTGGAACTGGAACAACGGCGCAAATACATGGAAGTGGTTCTGAACACCATTACTTCCGGAGTTATCTCCCTGGATCCTGAAGGACGGATCACCACTGTGAATCAAGCGGCCCAAACCATCTTGGGCATAGACCGAAATGGACTCATCGGCCAATTCCCTTTGCAGCTCCTCAAAAACAGTTATCGGGAATTGTTTTCCCAGGCCATGAACCAAGTGAGCCGAGCACCGAACAGCACATGGCAGCGACAGTTGGATTTACAATTGGGAGACAAAGAGTGCAAACTGCTGGTCAATGCCGTGGGTCTTCGCCCCAGCCAAGGCGAGAACATGGGTATGGTCCTGGTCTTTGAGGATGTCACGGAGCTGGACAAGATGCAGCGAATGGCCGCCTGGCGGGAAGTGGCCAGACGTATCGCCCATGAGATAAAAAATCCCTTGACGCCGATAAAGCTTTCGGCCCAGCGGTTGGAACGTAAGTATTCAAGCTTGGCTGCGGATGACAGTTTTGGAGAGTGTACCCAGTTGATTGTTCGTCAGGTCGAGCACTTGCAGCAAATGGTCAAAGAGTTTTCTTCCTTTGCCAAACTGCCCGATGTTCGGCCCATGGTGGATGATTTGCCGGCCCTTTTGCGGGAGGTGGTTGGTCTGTTCCAAAACAGCCACTCTTTTATTCATTGGTCCTTGCATATTCAGCCCGGTTTTTCGGAGTTTCGCTTCGATCGTTCGGGCATGAAGCAGGTCATGATCAATCTGCTGACCAATGCGGCTGAAGCTTTGAGAAACCAAGAACGTCCGGAGGTTGAAATCGGAGCCAGAATGGATGGTCCCGGAGGGTGGGTGCAAATTGAGATCAAAGACAACGGTCCGGGGATTGAAACCGAGGTCCAGAGTCGGCTCTTTGAACCCTATTTTTCCCGAAAAAAAGGGAATACCGGTTTGGGGTTGACCATTGTCAAATCCATCGTCAATGATCATCAAGGATATATCCGGGTTCGACCCAATCATCCGCAAGGGAGTCTCTTTACCATAGAGCTGCCTGTTATCTAAATTAACAATTGGAACTCAATGTACTGGCCATGAACAAAGGCAGAATCTTAATCGTCGACGATGAGCAGGATATCCTTCTGTCTCTGACCGGCATTCTGGAAGATGAAGGATACGAAGTCTTGATCTCTGAAGACGGGGAGACGGCTTGGAGGATATTGCAGACCGAGGAGGTGGATCTCTTGTTTCTGGATATCTGGCTGCCTGGAGAGGACGGCATCAGCATCCTAGAAAAGGTCCGCCAGAACTCTACCCAATTACCGGTTATTATGATTTCCGGGCACGGCAACATTGAGACGGCTGTGGACAGCATCAAAAAAGGTGCATTTGACTTTATTGAAAAGCCCCTTTCCCTGGAAAAAGTTATGGTCACAGCAGCCAAGGCCTTGGAGTTTCGGGCCTTGCAACAGGAAAACCTGGACTTGCGCTCCAGGGTTCGGGCTGATTACGTTCAGGATCTGTCCGGCAAAAGCCTCAAGATTTTGGAGCTTCGCCGGCAGATCGATCGGGTGGCACCGACTGAGGCCTGGGTGCTGATTACCGGGGACAATGGAACGGGTAAGGAGATCGTAGCTCGGAGTATCCACAAGAAGAGCCGGCGGGCAAAAAAACCCATGATTGCGGTTAATTGTGCGGCTATCCCTGAAGAACTTATTGAGAGCGAACTTTTCGGGCATGAGAAAGGGGCCTTTACTGGGGCCGAAGCGACCCATGCGGGGAAATTTGAGTTGGCGCACAAGGGAACCCTTTTTTTAGATGAAATCGGGGATATGAGCCAAAAGACCCAGGCCAAGATCCTGCGCATTTTGCAGGAGCAGAGGTTTGAACGGGTTGGCGGGGGCCGGAGCGTCAGTGTAGATGTGCGGGTCATTGTGGCCACCAACAAGGACTTGGCTCAGGAAATTGCAGCCGGTCGATTTCGGGAGGATCTCTTTTATCGATTGAACGTGTTTCCTTTGCATGTGCCGGCACTCAAGGAGCGTCGCGAAGACATCCCGGTCCTGATTCAAGAGTTTACTCAGGCTTTTTGTCAGGAAAATGGCTTTCGGCCCCTTAGGTTAACGGACGAGGCCTGTGCTTTTCTTAAGGCTTATCCCTGGCCGGGTAATGTGCGGGAGCTTAAGAACTTCGTCGAACGTATGCATATTATGTACCCTGGGCAAGAGCTCGGTTCGCAGGATCTGCCTCCGGAGTTTTGGAAGAATCTGGGACAATCCTCTGGGACAGACCGGGAGTCGGAAGAGGGTGAGGTTGATTTTAAAAACGCCCGGGCAGAATTTGAACGTCGGTTCTTGCGCCAAAAACTTAACGAATGTCAGGGAAATGTCTCCCGGTTAGCCGAAACCGTAGGGCTGGAACGCAGCTACCTGCACCGGAAGCTGAAGTCTTATGGGATTAATTAAGGGGGAGCCCGAAGCCAACCTGCAAGACAGTACGAGTCGAGCATCTCTCCACAGGATGTGCCTGGAGCCACAAGAAAAAGACGTTTCAATGAGATATGAAGATCCACCAAAGGATCAAACCCAATGCCAGCTTGCGGGTGCCGGAACAGGCCGGAGGCAGTCGCCTTGACCATGTGCTGCGCTTGTTATTGCCGGAGAACAGCCGCCGGGGCATTCAGCAATTGATCCGGACCGGATCGGTCCGGGTGGATGGCCGGATTCGGCCCAAAGGATACCGGGTTGCCCCTGGACAGGAGGTCATTCTCGAGCTGTCCGGACCGTATCGCCGGGAGTTCGAAGACGATTTGCTGGACCAAGTGGTCATGGTTCAGGTTGCCCGTGATTTCGCAGCAGTGTGCAAACCAGGAGGGATGCATACCGAAAGTCAGTTGTCTACCCCACATCCGGCCCTGGAAACCCTCCTGCCCAAGCTGTTTCCAGACCATGATGTTCAGCTATTGAACAGGTTGGACCAGGCCACATCCGGTTTGGTTTTGCTTGCTCTCAATCACCAAGCGGTCCAGGAATATGTTCGGATGCAGGATATGGGGAAAACAGTCAAGTCCTATTTGGCCGTGGTGCACGGCCTAATTGACCAAGAGGGGATTGTCCGAACGGCCCTGGATACCTGCAAACGACGAGAAGTTCGGGCCCTGCAAACCTTGGACCCCAATCCCCTGCGCTGGACTGCATTTCAATCTTTGGACTATAGTGCCTCGAACCAAATGAGCTTGGTTCAAGTGCACATTCGAAAAGGCAGACGGCACCAGATCCGAGCTCATATGGCCGCTGTAGGACATCCAGTAGTTGGTGATCATGTGTACGGGCCAACGGCCCAGGGACCTTTGCTCTTGCATCACTGGAAGATACGTTTCCCGGGCTTTGAGGCCCAAAGCAAGCCACAGTGGCCCGAGTGGGAAGGACGGATCGCCGGGGTGCTTACTGGACAAGGAGGGTTATGAATATTCAAGTTCGTTGCTACGCGACCTTAGCCAAATATCAACCGGAGAAGGCAAATGAATACCCCTTGGACACGGGGAGTACTGTCGCCGATCTGACCTCCAGCCTGGAAGCCGACCAGGAGGAAATCAAGGTGGCTTTTGTGAATGGGAAACACGCCCCCATGACCACTCAACTCCAGGACGGGGATCGGGTGGCTCTGTTTCCGGCAGTGGGGGGGGGATGAGCTTGACTTTCGACCGTTTGTAAGCCAAGAGAAGAGCATGCCACTGAATACGCGTTTTTTCCGCAACAGAAGGATTCGGCTCAAACGACCTCGAAGGATGCGTGTCCTCTTCCCCCTGGTCTTGTGCGCTTTGGTCCTGGTTCTGGCTGCTATTTCTCTCGGAAAGCATTTTGTTTCCACACCGGATCAAGAAAAAATGCAGACCGACAAAGCGGTCACTCCTCTCCCCTCCGACTCCAGAGATAAGCTCAAGGCAAGCCCAAGAGCGGAACTCGACCTCCGAGCTGAAGAAGAAAGGCTGGGTGCAACCCATAAAGAACAACAGGTGCGTGATCCGATTCGGATTGTGGAAAAAACCGTGCAGCCCGGCCAAACCATTACCGGCATGCTCTCGGACTTCTTGAACCCGGCCGATGTCTATGCCTTGAACCGGGAGGCCAAGGAGGTTTTCCCCTTGAGGAAAATCAAGGCCGGTCAGCCTTTTCGGCTCAAGCTTCAAGAGGAGCGTTTGCAGGGCTTTGAATACGAGATCGACACCCAGAAGAAGCTGTGTGTGGATATAGACGAGGGTCAATTTAAAGTCACCACCCAGAACATTGAATACGATGGGCGTACGATGGTGGTGGATGGCACAGTGCGCTCCAGCCTGTTTAAGGCGGTGACCGATCAAGGGGAAGCCCCGGTGTTGGCCATCAAGCTGGCGGATATATTTGCCTGGGATATCGATTTTATTCGCGATATTCGGGAGGATGATTCATTCCGCCTGGTAGTGGAAAAGAGGTATCGCAAGGAGGAATTTAGCGGGTACGGACCTATTGTCGCCGCTCAATTCACTAATCAGGGGCGCGCTTATCAGGCCTTTCTCTTCTCCACCCAGGACGGTCGTACTGAATATTTCAATGCCCAAGGTCAGGCTGTGCGCAAGGCCTTCCTTAAGGCCCCGTTGAATTTCACCCGAATTTCCTCTGGATACACCCATCGTCGCAAACATCCCATCCTGAATGTGGTCCGTCCCCATTTGGGGATCGATTATGCCGCTCCCAGAGGGACTCCGGTTAAGAGTGTGGCCGATGGAGTGGTTATCGCCCGGGCCTATGAACGGGGAGGGGGAAATTATATCAAGATTCGTCATCCCAACGGATACATCACCCTCTATATGCACTTGTCCAAGTTCAGGTCTGGAATCCGCAAGGGAGTTAAGGTCAGCCAGGGACAGACCATCGGATATGTGGGCAGTACCGGCCTGTCCACAGGACCGCATCTGGACTATCGGGTCAAGAAGAACGGGTCGTATATCAATCCCTTGAAAATCGATTCCCAACCGGCCAGTCCGGTTCCGGAGAAGGAAATGGCCCGTTTTCAGCAAGCAATTTCTCCCCTGCAGGCTGTCCTGGAAGGGAAGAATCCCCTCTATGCCCAGTCCGAGGACCCGCCTTCTGCAACTCCTCCAGCTTTGCAGTTTTAATTTCCTGCTCCCATCCCCTCGATCGTAAACCCGGCAAAAGATAAAGGAAAGGTTGTGTTTCATCTGGCATTCATCCTTGGCGGCTGCCGAAGCGGCAAGAGCCGGCATGCCCTGGAACTGGCGGAACAAATCGGCATGCAGGATAAGATTTTTTTAGCCACCTGCCAGGCCTTTGATCCGGAAATGGAGGAACGGATTGCCACGCATCAACGCGAACGGGGACCCGGATGGACGACTGTGGAAGAGCCCTTGGATATCCCCGGGGTCTTGGAGGAAAAGAGCTGTCCCTCTTCTTTGATCCTCCTGGACTGTCTGACCTTGTGGGTTTCCAATCTGCTCATGCAGGACAGAGATGAAGCCTGGGTGTATGCCCAGCTGGAGAGGCTGGAGCGGAGCTTGCAGACCGCATCCGGCCCGGTTCTGGTGGTGTCCAACGAAGTTGGCCAGGGCATTGTTCCGGACAATCCCATGGCCCGCAGGTTTCGGGATCTGGTGGGCTGGGTGAATCAGCGGGTAGCGGCCAAGGCCGATGGAGTAATTTGGATGGTGGCCGGGGTGCCTATGCGGGTCAAGGGATAGATATGGGATCCTTGCGGGATCGGTTGGCTGATTTTTGGGGGGCGGTCGGCTTTCTGACCATTTTGCCCACTGGAGCGGCTCGCTTTCGCCCGGAACGCATGGTCGGTTTTTTCCCCCTTGTCGGCCTGTTCGTGGGGGGTATAGTGGCCGGGGTGGATTTCGTGGCCCGCTTTGTGTGGCCCGAACCCTTGGTAGCGGTGCTTGTGGTCCTGGTCTTTATCCTGCTGACCGGCGCTTTGCATGTGGACGGTCTGGCCGATGCCGGGGACGGTCTGTTTTCCCACCGCTCCAGGGAGCGGATTTTGGAGATCATGAAGGACAGCCGGGTTGGGGTCATGGGCGTGGTCAGCCTAATGGGGGTATTGGCCCTGAAATGGGGGGGGGTCCTGGCCCTATCCGAAGATCGACTTCTGGCCTTGGTTCTGGTTCCGGGCTATTCCCGGCTGGGCATGCTGGTCGGCATGCGCTGGCTGCCTTACGGCCGTCCCGAAGGGGGGACGGGAGCCCCTTTCTGTGTCCCGAATTCCTTGCGGAGTATGTACTGGTCCGTAGGGATACTCCTCCCCTTGTCCCTGCTGCTGGGCTGGAAGGGGGTGGCCCTGAACGTGTTCTTCGCTGTGGCTTGCGCCGGGATTCTGGCCCTGTATTCCCGGGTCATCGGGTGCATTACTGGAGACACCCTGGGAGCTATGAACGAGGTCCTGGAGGCTGGGTTGCTGCTCTTTCTGGCCGTAAAGGTGTGGTAATGGGGAAATTGGGTTTCAGGTGGGGTTTCAGCCAGGGGCGTGAGAGGAACCCCCTCTTCGTTCCCAGGGTTTATCCCGTGAAATTTCTTCCATTTCACTGGGATCCTCTCACGCCTAGGCGTGAACGTCTTTCTCTTATGGATCCGGCCATTCTCCCATTATTCCGGCGTGTTATAGCAGAATAGTCAAATAATTTAACATATAGTTTCATACCAGCTTTGGCCTTACCTTGCGCACAGCTAGGGGAGTCTATTCGCCCTGGCCTGGCGCCAATGCCACCAGATGTACACGACAATCAGGACCAGGCAGGCCGGCAAGAGGATGAACATGATCTGGTGCAGCTTGTCCATGAGCAGATCCTGATTGCGGCCAAAGAAATAGCCGAGCAGGGCCAGGATGACTACCCAGATTCCAGCACCCAGGCTGGTGAACAGGCAAAACAGGCCCAGGTGCATTCGAGATAATCCGGCCGGCAGGGAAATGTATTGCCGAATCCCTGGAATCAGGCGTCCGATGAAGGTGCTGATATGTCCGTGCCGAGTGAAAAAGGCCTCAGACCTGTTCAAGGTCTTTTCGGAGATAAAAACATAGCGACCGTATTTAAGCAGAAAGGCCCGCCCCACGGTCAAGGCCAGCCAATAATTGAAAATACCTCCCAGAAGACTGCCCAGGGTGCCGCAGACAATAACCAGCCAGAGGGTCATGGATCCTTGGGAGGCCAGGTACCCGCCCGGAGGAACCACCACTTCGCTGGGAAAGGGAAAGAATGAAGATTCCAAAAACATGAGAACGGTGATTCCGGTATAGCCCCATTGACCGATGGTGGCCACCAGCCAGGATACAAAGGATTCAAACATGAGGGACAGGCTCCGGGAGGTCAGAAGACAGTTGACAGATGACAGTTGACAGATGACAGATGGCAGAAAACAGGGGCGCGAGGGCAGAAGTCGGCGCCGCCGCTGGCCGCAGACGCCCAGTTTAATCCTAGGTTGAAACTTGTAATTTTGCAATTAGTTAGAGGTTTCAGTCCCGCCTATGGCGGGATCAGGTTTCAGGCTTGCCCCGGCAAATTGCGAAGCACTTCGAAGAAGATTTGACTGGAGTTTTGGTTAAGAACAGAAGGTCTTCTCATACTGCCGTGATTTTCCTCGTATGAAACAAGAAATTAGCTTATTTCAGAATTTATGCGTATCCTTGATCAATCCGGCAAATTTCCCTTTTTTGCCCGCTTTGGGGCAAAAATATGTCAGATTTGCCGGAGGCAAAGCTGACACCTGAACAATTTGAGTCTCGTTGCATACGAGCAGACAGGGGACGGAAGGTGGATGAAGCCTGAGTGTTCGCGCCAAGCCACATTTTCACACTCTGCTGTCGTTGGCAAGAGTTCGGGACAGGGCTTTTGGGTTCTGCTCTTTATTGTCAATTATTTCAGGTGACTCAATCTGTATCTGAATGACAGGGAAACCTGAACACTCCAGGCTCCTTACACCTGAGAACAAAATCACCTTGGGGTTCGGGAGCGCTTGCCCAGAGTTTATTGGTTCTTCTTGTAAATTTGAACGATTAAAAAAATGGTAAATTACAAGTTTTATTCTCGCTGAACCTGGAACTTGGAACCTGGAACTTTATACACTCACGTATTGCGGGGTAAGCTATGGCAACTCGATGCTTTGTAGCCGTGCCTTTGCCTGAGGCCTATCAGCAAGCTTTGCCAGAGATGGCTTCGGCCTGGGAGTCTATCTTACGTTCCAAGATGACCTGGACCAAACAGGGCAACTGGCACCTGACCTTGAGTTTTTTGGGCGAGTTGGAGCCCGAGATGCTTGCATCCGTCCAGGAGGTCCTGCCCGTGGTCCCGGTAACGCGGTTTTCCCTGCAGGCCTCAGGAGGAGGATTTTTTCCTCCAGGAAAAAATCCCCGGGTGATCTGGATTGGAATCAGGCAAGGGGCTCAGGAATGCATCCGCCTAGCCCAAAAGATTGAGCAGGCCTTGCATCCCTTGGGTTTTCCACCGAGCTCTCGACCTTTTCGGCCCCATCTAACCGTCGCCCGGGTCAAGCATCCGCGTCCGGACGACTGGTCCCAGGTGCTCAAATGGTTGCAGAAGAGAGAGTGGCCAGTCTTTGAGGTCACGAAATATGTCTTGTATGCCAGCCGACTCACTCCTCAAGGACCGGAGTATCGGGTCTTGAATGAGTATCCTTTGGAGGAGGAATTTGCAAACGGGAATGGTAGTTAACTCAAGTGCGACCAATGAGGAAAGGGCAACTCTGCATCAGGCTATACAGGCTATTATTCAGGGCCAGGTCCTCCTTTATCCCACAGAAACCCTCTACGCTCTGGGAGCCAACGCCTTGAATCATCAGGCGGTGGCCAGGGTGTGTAGGATCAAGGGTCGGGCCGAGAACAAGCCCTTGCCGGTTATTATCGGATCCATGGATCAGCTGCGGCTTGTGGGCAGAAACATCGCTCAAGAAGTCATCAATTTGGCTGGGGCCTTTTGGCCCGGACCCCTGTCCATTGTCATTCCGGCTCATGGACAAATAAGTCCTCAGGCCCAGGACGAAACCGGCTGTACCAGCGTGCGGTGGTCTTCCCATCCCCTGGCCCAAAAGTTGTGTGTTCAGTCCGGTGTGCCTTTAGTAGGCACAAGTGCTAATCTGGCCGGGGGACAGCCGGCATCCCGACCAAAAGATTTAGATTCCGGTCTGGTCCAGGCCGCGGATGGTATTGTGACCGGTCCTCCTTATCCTCGAGGCGGGCTGCCTTCCACCGTGGTGCGAGTTGTGGGGCCCAAGCAGATCAAGGTGATTCGGGTCGGGGCTGTCTCGGCAGGGGCATTGCGCGATGCCGGATGGGTTATTCAGGAGGGTCTTTGATGGTTCCAGAAGAGATGGGTACAAAAAACTGAACATCCCAGGACCATGTAATGCGGCTTAAGGGTCTTGGATACAAGAATTTGAACCCAAAATCTTGACCTGGTAAACCCAAAAAAGACAATAGGCTGATTTTGTTGAAAGGCTTAAAACAAAAGGGAATTTTTTTCTATGGCATGCCTTATGCAATAAAGAAATCACCTTCCTCCTTTTGCCATTGCTGGCCTCCTTGAAAGTGTTTTTCAGGGAGGCCAGTTATGCTTTGGACCCCTGCTCATTTCCTTTCTCCTCACTTTCCCCTATAGAAAAGATAAGAGATCCTGAAAGATAAGAGATCCTGTTTGACCGTGGCCCTGGATATCTGCTCCATGTCTTCCGGTCGTGGGCACGGGATGTGCCCTGTCTGGGTGCATGGCGAACCAAAGGCCCGGGGCCGGAATCATGGCCGATGATTTTTTCGGCACCCAATAAAGTGTCTTGGCCTTGACAAAGATCCATGGAGTGGAGGAGTTGAAAATTTTGTACTTCCATTCCCCTTACCATCTCCACCGGTTTGAAGATAAAAACAGGTTTTAATCTTTGGATGAATCCCAAGGGATCGGTCCACAACCTGTACGCCTCCTGCCTGGCCCAATACAGGGGCAGGTGGGAGAAATGCCGAGCGAGGTCCAGAAGGGAAGTCCAAAAATGTGCAGGAAATCGCCCAAGGCCCCTTTGTGGACGACGATGATGTCTTTTGATATGCATATATGAAACGAGACTCTAAAAAATTGCTAAATTACAAGTTTCACCCTGGATCAAACTGGCCGTATGCGGCCAGCGGCGGCGCTGAATACTGAATAATTAATTACGAGTTTCATACGAGCACCCAAGTGCACGACAAGGAGAGGCCCTATGCTCGGCCAAGTCAAGTGTCCAAAATGTGGCGGTGAGGTCCCGGTCTATCGCAATCCGATTCCTACGGTGGATGTGGTGATTTCTATCCCGGAGCGGGGCGTTGTCCTCGTGGAACGCCGCAACCCGCCCTTTGGTTGGGCCTTGCCCGGGGGGTTCGTTGATTACGGAGAAAGCGTAGAGCAGGCGGCTATCAGGGAAGCCAAAGAGGAGACCGGACTTGATGTCCATTTGCACGGAATGTTTGGGGTGTATTCCAGCCCGGACCGAGATCCTCGGCAACACAATATGAGTGTGGTCTTTATGGCGGAAGCTTTAGATCCTGATCAGCTCAAAGCCGGGGATGATGCCGGGCGAGTGTGTGTGGCTCCTCTGACCAAGTTGCCGGAGCTGGCCTTTGACCATGCCCGAATCCTGGCTGATTATGAACAAGCTGTAACCCGGGGCCTTACTCAGAGACCAGTCCAAGCTGGCCGCAGTCTGGGATGCAGTTGAGGTGGCGGACAAATGAAAAACGACGAGCACACAGGTGATG
>JAXHMO010000002.1:0-439026 GCA_034521385.1 Desulfovermiculus sp. | reverse complement strand
CAGACATTTCCGGGCACTTTTCAGGTCCATTTTATAAGTAAAAAACAAGGGCAAAAATATTCGCTACGCTATAATGAATAGATTAAATTTGCTATTATTAGCATTAAAATACAACAGGTTATACATGACTAATTTTTTCAAATGACCCCCTCATGAGTATACAAATACAGTGGCAATTCGTAGCTATCTGTCTCCATGAAATAGTACGCAGCATTTATAAGTAACGTTAACCCCGGGCAAGGTCTTTCCTGTGCCTTTTTCAAGCCTTAAAAAGATACCATGATTGCTTGTTCTTACCGTTTAACTAGCTGTAATAAATACGGAATACGAGGTTGTAACCCAGTTAATAATTTTGTTCTGCGAGTAGGCCTGTGAGCGATTTCATCTGTTATGTCTTGAGAATTGACATGATTCCACCTGAAAAACGCTTGCTATTTAGGGAAAACATGCGTACCATATCCTATATACTGATAAGGCGATTTTGGGCTGAAATTGCGTACTACTTGGTGTATATTGATATGGTCCTCACAGATGATGCTCGGGATTATTTCTTATCCATTCAGTTTAGGGTGCGACAGGCCGCTGTCACCTCTCTTACGTCAGTTCCTTTTACTTACGAGGATGAGCCATTCTTCACTGCCTATAAGGCCGTCACTGATGTATGGAAAAATCGAAAGCCACAGAGGGCTGTCGCTGAGTCTTTAACCATCAGTCGAAGTACCCTGAAGGACTGGGATCACTCATTCGCCCTCTATGGGACCGTCGCTCTTTTACCGGAAGTTTCCCATGTGCAGGTTGACCCGGCTCTGGAGCGATTGGTTATCCTGATCAAGCTTTCAAGGCCACATGAACGTGCCAACTACGCCTTGCGACTGGCCGAGGCTCTGGACATTGAAGGTGCATCCTTGGAACGTGTCCGCCAGATTCAGCGTTCCTATGGCTATGGTCAGCGAATGGATGAAGCAGACATTGATTTTTGGTCCGGCCTGCAACACATCCTGGAATCCGTCACCAAACAAAAAGAAAAACCGCCAGCCAAGCCAGTTCATAACTTGCACGATCGAGCTGGAACTTTTTTCAATTATCAGCGTGACCACCTTCAACATCGAGTTGAGCTCTTCAAGGCCTTATCCCAACTTGAAAAGAAACGACAGATCCGCCCAGTGCTCCAAGAATTCGGCATGGCCCCCAATCGATTCTACGTATTGAAAAATCGGTATATGCTCTATGGGGTCTGGGGCCTGGCTGATCTTGTCCAAAAGGGGCAAAGCGGCGAAAAGATTTCCCCCAGCTGGAGCTTCAAATAATCGAAGAAAGGCTGATGGATCCTTCCCTGTCCACAGCCAAGATGATAAAAAAGCTCAACCTGAAATGTTCTCGGGCCAATGTCCAAAAGATCTATACCCGATGGAAGCTCTCACGATTCAAAAAGCCCGTTGCCATCCGAGGAGTTATCTCCAGTCCGGTTCCGACTCAGGTGACTGAGAAACAATCACCGGTAGAAGCCTCGGCCAAATCCAAATTTTCTGATCTCATTGACAGCTCTGGGCTCAAAGTAAACCGTTCTTTCCTCCAATTCATCAAGCGCCTGGCCTACCGCAAAGTGGTCATCAGCAATCCAGGGACCTTGCTCCTGGCTCCTTTCTTGGACCAACTCGGGGTCATTGAAGCATGGCACACCTACGGCCCAAACAGCCTTCGCACTTCCCAGATCACCAACAATATTATCGTGAATGTCATGCGCATTATCGCTGGTTTTCCCAGCATCCATGACTTTACACTCAATGCTGACCGCTCTGTAGCCGTGGCCTCAGGATTGGTTCTCAACCCCGGGAAAACCAGATTCTACGATGCATTCGACGACCTTCGTTTCAGCCATTTACAGCACCTTCGAAATGATGCCTCTTGCCGGGCCAGAGAGCTAGGAATCATTGAGGGCAAAGAGATCGCCATTGATTATCACTGTGATCCCTCGGATAGTCGGTTCCCTGAAGACAAAGCATTGAGCAAGGCTCCTGATAAAAACGGAGATATGACCTACGCTCACAGGCCGCAAATCCTCTGGGACAGCATGACCAACACCATCATCAATATCGCCTACTGTGAAGGCAAGTCCAGGGCTCCGTCAGCTCTGTACCGCTTTTGTGAGCGAAACCTGTTTAAGATCATTGACCCGGACGTGATCACAGAAATTTATGCAGATTCCGAATATACCGGAGAGAAGCAGCTGATATATTTGACTGTTCGTTCGGAATCGGACATTACCATGTGCCTGAAACAAAACCCCAAGATCAAGCGTTGGAAAGAAGAAACAATCCAAAAAGGGGTCTGGCAAGATTACCGGGAGCAATACCGTATTGCCAGTCAGGACTTCATTCTCCCAGAGACAGGAAAGTCCTTTCGTTTTGTGGTCAAGCAAAACAAGGAGACCAATGAGATTCGCTGCTTTGGGAGCACCCATACAGATTACAGTCCGATTAAGATCCTGGATGCCTACCATATCCGCTGGCCGGTGGAGACGGGCATTAAAGACCTCATCGAGAATTATTTCCTGAACAAGCCCACAGGCACATCACCAGAAAAAGTCGAGGCTCATTACTATTGCATCATGCTTGCTCGACTGGCTGTAGATTATTTTCGCTCTCAGTTATGCACGCCCCAGTGGCGGAGTCCTGAAGATTGGGAATGTGTATTGTCAACCATCCGCACCAGTATCTTTAGCAATCAAAACTGTGAGTTGAGTCTTGATGACTCCGGCGATCTGCTCATTACATATCTGGACGGAGATCGGCAGGGGATAAAAAAGAGACTTGCCGAGCTCCTGACCAGACGAAAAGAAGCAGGCCTCAACCGCGTTTCCTGGTGGGGAAATCGAGGCGTTCAAATTCAAGTCAAAGATCAGTATGCCTTTTGATTTTGGCTCTCAAATTGGCCTATCTTTATGGTTCTCAAAATCGGGTGGAAAAGTCTGAACATGCATATGAAGTTTTTGAGTATGAAATAGATTATCAAAGAGCAAGGGAAAAAGGCGCAGAGATAGCCCGAAGAATTGTAAGTGAGCATCCTGGATTAAGCTATAAGATTGTAATGAAGCCTGAAAAAGGTGTTTATATCAAACTTTATGGAGAAGACGAGGACTTGATTCATAACATTTCTGATGGCATGAGTGAGCAAGAAGCTGAGCTTTTACTTGCACGAACTCCAGCCCATTCTACAGTAGAGCTTTATTCATGGATAAAAAACAAGCTAGAACAATAACTAAGCAGTTTATATCAAGCCTTACATCAGAAATACAGCCTAGAAAAATCGTTTTTTATGGGTCCTGGGTTCATGGATATCCTGACGAGGAAAGTGATATTGACATAGCTGTGATTTTTGATCTTATTGAAAATGATTATTTAGATATGTTAACAAAAATCTACCAAATAGCTAGCAAGGTTGATATACACATAGAACCTGTTCTTTTCGAAGAAAATCGTGATCCGAGTGGTTTCTTGCTTAATATATTAGAGCAAGGTGAAGTTGTGTATGAACAGTGCTCTGAAACATAGATTTGTTTAATTTCCGCTTATCGCGGAAAGTCCGCTACCGCTAAGAAGAGCAGGGTTCCTTGCCGTAAGGCAGTTGCCCTTCCTGCTGGCCGATCAGGCCAGGAGAAAAGATTAGTGAAAATTCGTGCAGATTAGTGGGAAAAGAGTCTTTTTCTCCCACCCCAGTACCATCACAAAGCTGAGCTACGGGGCAGGCGAATTGAAACGAATTGACACGAATGAAGACGCATGACAACGCTCCCGCCATGTTATCATGGCTAGAGAGCAAGTAAGGCTCATCTGTGTATATAAGAAGTTGAGAAGAGAAAACGGCTGGCATTTATGTTGACATTTTCGAGGCCTTGGCATATGCTTCATCATATGACAAAATGCGGAAGCATAAGGAGCCATAGGGTATGCAAAACGAACGTCGGGTGCGGCTTTTTAGGAATGGACGGAGTCAAGCTATCAGGATACCCAAAGAGTTTGAGCTTGAAGGTACTGAAGCCATTGTGCGCAAGAAAGGAGATCAACTGGTCATTGAACCAGCTTCCCGCAAGGGGTTGCTGGCAACCCTGGCCGAACTGGAAAACCTTGAGCAGGATTTTCCTGATATTGACCAAGGGCTTGGTGCTCCTGATAGAGTGGAACTATGACCATGCCTTGGCAATTTCTTTTGGATACCAATGTGCTGTCTGAGGTGGTGCGCCGTCCACGCGGCCTGGTTGCTCAAAAGATTTCTGAGGTCGGAGAGAAGACGGTATGCACCAGTATTGTTGTTAGTTCCGAACTTCGTTTTGGGGCCCTAAAGAGTGGTTCGCTAAAGCTGATTCACCAGGTCGAAGCAGTTCTCTCGGCACTCAATGTACTTCCTCTGAGCCCTCCTGCAGACCGTCATTACGCGGATCTGCGTTATGTTTTGGAAAAAGCAGGCACGCCTATAGGCCCCAACGATATGCTCATTGCAGCCCATGCCAAGTCTATGGGATTAATCATTGTTACTGCCAATGTTAAAGAATTTCAGCGAGTACCCAAGCTCAGAGTGGTTAATTGGTTGAATGGGTAGATACGTGCTGGGCGCTTGGAAATGAATCAGTATTCCCAATGAGTTACACGAATTGGCATGAATAAAGGTGAAAAGTTAAAAGTATAAAGGTCAAAGGTTAAAAATAAAAAAAAATACATGACTCAATCCTCTGTAGTATTGTCGTAGACAAAATTCTTGAATCTTCTTTAATCGCTTAGTCACTCTGTCACTGTGTCACTGAGTCATTCTTATGTTGCCGATCAGTCCAAAAGGAAATATTTGCGTAAATTCGTGTAAATTCGTGGGAAAAAACTCTTTCAGTGTCAATATATTGACGAATCTGTACAAAATGAATTGATATTTGACATCTATCTCTAAGTGTCAAAAGGAAATATTGGATAATTGGTGTAATAGATGATTTGTGAAGAAATGAAATAACAAGTAAACCAATATTTTCAATACACTAATAAACAAATTAACCAATCAACGAATATATCTAATATCTCCAATACACCAATCAACCAATACACATGAAGCTCATAATCACCATAGACACTGAAGAAGACAGCTGGAACAGATATTCACCTACCAACAACAGTGTCCAAAATATTGACAGAGTGGTTCACCTGCAGGAGCTCTTTGATGAATTCGGGGTCCGGCCCACCTATCTGGTTACCTACCCGGTGGCCAGCAACCCAGAGGCTGTGGAAATACTCAAAAGGATCCTGGAGCAGGGCAGGTGCGAGATCGGGACGCATTGCCATCCATGGAATACACCCCCTTTGGGGCATGAAGACCCTGTCTCCAAACCAGACACCATGCTCTGCAACCTGGATAAAGACCTGGTGCAGGACAAACTTTTTCACCTGCATCAAACAATTCAGCAAAATCTAGGGCTCACCCCGGTCTCTTTCCGGGCAGGGCGCTTTGGATTTGGACCTGCAGTGGCCCAAGCCTTGAGCAAACTCAAATATCGCGTAGATTCCTCAGTGACCCCTTTTGTGAGCTGGACAGATCACTACGGCCCGGATTTTACGGAATTTTATCCCGAGGCCTTCAGATTTTCCGCCCAGGGCCTGGCTCATAGAGATGAAAAAGGTGAACTTCTGGAAGTCCCGGTGACTATAGGCTTTTTGCAGCAGAACTTTGCTGCCAGCAGGCAAAGACTGCAGCTGCTGGAGGGATCTCTGCCCAGAAGGATACACCTGGCAGGCATTCTGGAAAGAATGAGGCTCTTAAATCTGGCCTGGCTCTCTCCTGAAAACTCCGAAGCCAGGGACATGATCAGGTTGGCCCAGGTGATGCAGAAAAAAAATCACCCCTTTCTTAATCTTACATTTCACTCCACAAGTCTGAAAACAGGTTCCGGAACTTTTGTAAACAGTAATACCGATGAGAAAGCATTTTTCAAAAAGCTGCGGATCTTCTTGGAACATGCTCAGCGTGCTGGCTGGAGGAGTTTGACCCTGGCTGAGCTGGAAGACAGTCTGCAGTCCAATTTGTCTACTTCTGCCAGTATGCAGACAAATATGAACCAGCATGCTGAAAATACCACCGCCTTGAATGATTTTCCGGATATAAATGGCAGAATGCAGTGGTTCAGGGATATGCTGCCTAAAGGGATTAAGCTGAAGTTAAAGAGAAATTCGCAAAATCTGTGGTCCACCAGTCAGTACAGTGCATTGAAAAGAAAGCATGCCCTCCCTGCGGTGCGGCATATTCTATTTGTCTGTAAAGGAAATATCTGCAGAAGCCCTTTTGCAGAACATGCCCTGCGGGCTCTATTTCCAGGCAATAATCTCAGGATAGAATCCTGCGGCCTGCATGTTGATCAGCAGGTGCCATCACCACCAGAAGCAGTCCAGGCAGCCAAAAAATTTGGAATTGATCTCAGCCAAAATACGTCTCGTAGTATCTTTAGTTGTGATCTTAATGGTGCGGATTTGATTGTGGCTATGGAATACAATCAATTGCAGCGACTGGGCATACTGTATCCGGAACATATGCGAAAAGCTGTGCTGTTGCGGGAGTTTGCTCCTTTCCCGCATAATATGGTATGCAACATCTACGATCCTTATGGGCTGGGACAGGATGAGTTTTACAGATGCTTTGGCCTGATGGAGAAGGCCTTGAAAGGGCTGATGGCCCGGATTCGGGTAGATTCGGAATAAGAGTTTTGCCCACGAATTGACACGAATTGGCACGAATAAGATAAATTAATTTCTTTCCCGCTCATCGCGGAAAGGAAAGGTTTATCTTTATCAATGAAAAGATTAAAGTTCTTATAAACGAAAAACTTGTAAGTCCGGAGAGTTGCATATGTTAATAGAATATATCAATGAAGCCTTAAGAAGGGCAAATTATGAGATTATTGACGATGTAAACCCTTATTATGGTGAAATTAAGGATCTTAAGGGAGTTTGGGCTACCGGTAAGACGCTTGAAGAATGTAGGGATAACTTGAAAGAAGTTGTTGAGGGTTGGATTTTGTTAAGTGTTAAGCAACAACTGCCTATCCCCCAACTAGGAAAGTATAAAATGCAAGAAGTACAGGAAACAGTAGCAAATGTCTAAGCTAAGACCTATTTCACACAAAGAGTTTATAAACAGACTGAAACTCTTTGGCTTTATGGGCCCTTATGCAGGAGGAAAGCATCTGTACATGGTCAAAGGTGAAGTTAGGCTGACTGTACCAAATCCTCATACCAAAGAAATCGGTGTTGATCTTCTGAAAAGACTTCTTAGTCAGGCAGAGATCTCTAGAGAAGAGTGGATAGAAAGAGATTAATGTACAAAGTAAAATGAATTGATATTTGATATCTTTTTCTAAGTTTTAAAAGGAAATATTGGATAATTGGTGTGATGTAAAATTGGTGTGACGAAAAATGTAATCCACCAATCAACCAATATATCCAATACTCCAATCCACCAATTTACCAATAACCAATAGACTAGTCAACAAATAACCAATCAACCAATCAACCAACACATGAAGCTGATCATCACCATTGACACAGAGGAAAACATCTGGAACAGATATTCGGCAACCGATAATCCGGTTGACAATGTCGATGCCATTATCCCTGTGCAGCGGCTCTTTGACCAATACGGTTTCAGGCCCACCTATCTGGTCACCTATCCAGTGGCCACAAATCCCCGATCAGTAGAGATCTTGTCTCGGATTTTGGAGGAAGGTAAATGTGAGATAGGCATGCACTGCCACCGCTGGAACACCCCGCCGTTTGAGGGTCAAAACTCCATCCGCAAGCAGGACACCATGCTCAGCAACCTGCCGGCGGACCTGATCTTTAACAAGCTTTCCGCCCATCACCAGGCCATTTACCAAAACTTTGGCACTACCCCGATTTCATTTCGAGCCGGTCGATGGGGGTTTGGCCCGGCTGTTGCAAACTCGCTGTGCAAACTTGGGTACCTGGTGGATAGTTTAGTCACCCCTTTTGTCAGCTGGGAAGCCAAGCATGGGCCTGACTTTACGAAATTTAGGCCAAACATTTTCCGCTTCAACTCCCGAGGCCTTGATGATCGAGATGCAAAGGGCGCTATATTGGAGGTGCCGGTTACCATCGGATTTTTGCAGTTAAATTTTCAGCTCAGCCAGCGTATCTTGGGCACATTGGAAAAATCAATATTGAGTAAACTGCATGTTGGCGGCATCCTGGCTTGGCTAGGGGTCCTGAATAGGGTCTTGCTGTCCCCGGAAATGACTACAGCCCCTAGTGTGATCAGGCTGTCCAGGCAAATGGAAAAGAAAGGTTTTTCTTTCCTGAATCTGACCTTTCACTCTCCCAGCCTGCAGGACGGGTTGAGCCCGTTTGTCAGGACATCTGAAGAGGAAGTTGAATTTTTCAAACGGTTGAAGATGTATCTGGACTTTGTCAGGAATCAGGGCTGGGAAAGCATGACATTGGCAGAGTTTGAAAGTGAATATTTGAATTTGACTAGATAAAGGCACAGTATGGTACCATTTTTTAAGTGCGATATTGAGTGTTTTTCTTCCCCTCATTTAAATCAAATTTACGATGGTTTTTCAAAGTTAGAGCAATCTAATATAGTTAGAATAAACAAAAAAAAAGTGAAGGGTTCATCAACAAAACCGATATTGAAGGTCTTTGTAAATAATAAATATGTTGTTATTTATGATCTTTTAGATGGGTTCAATTGGATAAATGACACAATTGAAAATAATTTATATCACTTTAGTGAACATTATGATTGTGATTTTTATTTTAAAAGAAATTTTAATGATATAATTTATAAATACGCTCCTAAAAATTGCCGAGTTTATCCCTTAGGGTTTAACTATTGTATAGATATAAGATTAATTAATCAAAAATATATTAAAGAAATATTTAATAGATTATCAAAAAATAATACAAGTACTAGTTTTGAGTTTCCTCCAGTTCTTCAAAGAGATTTTTTTATATTGTTTTTTGAGAGATTGTGGGACCCAAATGACATTTCATCTTATGATTCCAGTCACTTAAGAGATGAAAGAAAGGAAATGCTAGAGAGAAGAATTAGCTATTTGAATGCTTGTAAGAATGAGTTTAAAGATTATTTTTTGGGTGGACTAATAGATAACAATGTATCAAGAAAATATGCAAAAAATTTAATAGTATCTCATAACCTTACAGAAAAACATATTTTTTTAAAAAACATAAAAAGATCTTCTGTATGCATAGCTACTAATGGGTTACATGGTTCTATAGGTTGGAGGTTTGGGGAATATATAGCAGCATCACGAGCTATATTGACAGAGCCTTTGCGATATACTGTTCCTGGAAGATTTAAAGAAGGAAATAATTATCTTAGTTACCAGGATGAAAATGAATTGATAGAAAATATTTATTACTTAATGTTTAATAAAAAAGAATTATTAAAACTGATGTGGAATAATTATATTTATTATAATAGTTATCTTACTCCAAAAAAATTAGTGTTGAATACATTATTAAGAGTACATTTTGATACTTTATAAATTTAGTTAGATATGTACAAAAAATATTTAAAAATATATGTAAATATGATTAAGAATATTATTCCCCAATATATTAAAATAAGAATAAAAAAAAGTAATTAACTCAACATACGAGTTTTTTCAGTACTGTATACAGAAAAAAAGGTTTAAAAATAAGGCTTTTCATCATATTGTTTTTGTCTGCCAAGGCAATATCTGCCGCAGCGCCTTTGCTGAACACAGGTGCCGCCTGCATGCGTCCGGAAAGAATGTACAGATTCAATCCTGCGATCTGCAGGTTAATCAGTAAATACCGCCGCCACCTGATGCAATCAAAACAGGGCAGCGATTTGGAGTCGATCTCAGCGGGCACACATAAAAAAGCATAGATGGCTTTGATCTTGCCAAAGTTGACCTGGTCGTGGCCATGCAGTACACGCCATTGGCGTAGGCTGGCAGCCATGACCCCAGAGCTGCGTCGAAAGACTGCGCTCTTGCGGGAGTTTGCCCCTTTCCCGCATAATATGGTATGCAATATATATGACCCTTATGGGCAGGGACAGGATGAGTTTTACAGATGCTTTGGCCTGATGGGAAAAGGCGTTGAAAGGGCTGATGGGCCGGATTCGGGTAGATTCGGAATAAGAACTTTCGACAGGATTAACAGGATGGACAGGATGTTATCTTGGCGTGCCGGAAGCCCGTCAAGAAGGAATCATTCACGCGCAGCGCGTTATGGATATGGAAGAGGACTTTTTATGCTGCGCGAGCAGTAAATAATCCAGCGCTCAGTCATTCATTCTTCTGTGAGCAAAGAGTTTTTTCCCCACGAATTATCACGAACTGGCACAAATGAAGAATGTAAATATTAATACAGCTTATCGCTGAAATAATAGGTTCATCCCACTCACGCGGTGAAGAAAGCTTTGGTTTAATTTAATTTTGTAAAGCGATCACCCTTCCTGCTGGCGGATAAGGCCAGGAGGAAAGATTCGAGAAGGTGAAAAGTAAAAAGTACGAAGGTTAAGTTGTTCTTGGCATGTAGCAAAACAAAAAGTTATCTAAAGAATGGTAATGTAAAGTACATTTTGTACCTATAAGTAATTGATTAACATGTAGTGGGTTAAGAGCTGAGAAATGAAAAGCTTTGAATCACTATCGCCAGAGGCAGTAACAGCAGTTGAACTAATTGAATTCCTTGTGCAAATCAAAGGAATCATGGATTGGAAAAACTACGTGAAATTATAAGTAAAATTCGGGAAGAGACAAGATGGAATCAAACTTTTACCAATAACCATGAGCCAATGCGAGATATGGCAAGGCAGGCCTTGGAAGCGCATAAAAATGGTAAAAGTTTTACAAGTAATGAATGCAAATGACCGCTTATAAAAAAATAAATCATTATTATTCCAGAATTCTACAGGAAAGTGCTTTTCATGTGGGTGGAAAATTCGGCAAGCCCACTGAGGTCATTCTGCTTTTTACCAACCGCTGCAATGCCCGTTGTGTTCACTGCTATAGCTGGAAGATGCCTAACAATGATGATGAAATGAATTATGATCAATGGCGGAACACACTAGACCAATTGCGAAGCTGGCTCGGACCAATATTTCTTTCCGTGACCGGAGGCGAGACCCTTGTAAAAAAACATGCTACACGTATTGCAGAATATGCCTGTTCCCTTGGGTTTGAAGTTGAGTTTTTGACCAATGGATATATTCTTGATTCAAGAACAGCCATTGACTTGGTCCAGTCCGGCGTGTCCAAGGTAAAGTTATCTCTTGATGGCAGCCAGGCCGAGGTCCACAATCGCATTAGAGGCAGAGATGATTTTTTCCAGCGGACAGTTCAAGCGTTTCAGCACCTGGTTGCTGCCAAGTCCGATTGGCAGATTGAGCCCAATATTGTCGCCAAGACCGCCATCATGAGCTACAATATTCATGATTTGCCCAATATTGTCCACCTTGCATATCAGCTTGGTATACAAGGAGTGGAATTTCAGGCTATTGAGCCCATCTACTATTCCGATCAGTTAGATAACCCGAATTGGCGGGAATCGAACCCCCTGTGGGTCAATGATCTTGACGCGTTAAACAGCTCCATTAATACATTGATTGAGATGAAAAAAGCCCATTATCCTATCACCAACTCAATTGAAAACCTGGCTTTGATCAAAACGTATTTTTCTGAGCCTGACGAGCTTGCCTATAAAATACATTCTCATCAATATAAACGAGAGACGCGAAAATGCCGAGTCCTTTCCGGCCTCCAGATCATGCCCAACGGGGACCTGAAGATGTGTCATTGGATGAAACCTTTTGGCAATGCAATTCATGATGGAATCCGAAAAAGTTGGAAAGAGCGTTTTCCCTGTTGGAAATATGACTGCAAGTACTTGAAATAAAATGAAACTTATACCCAGACAAATCTCGCATATATATGAAGCTGAGATATGAAAAAAAAGTCTCATGTAGATATAATGCATTTTATTGCCTTAAAGCCTATAAAAAGAGGCAGCTTTGAAGATTTTATCATACAGATAAACACTGAGCTTAACAGAAGAAATAAAAATTCAATATTTATTTTTGATGATCAAATCTCTCCACAACTAAAAAAAATCTTTGCTGAAAAAAATGTCCAGTATAAGCTAGAAGACTTAAAAGAAAGACAGGGTTTAAGTCTTTTTCGTTGCTTGAGACAATATAGACCAAAAATATGCCACTTCCATTTTGTACCACTGTCACTCAAGATTATAATCATTTGCTCATTGCTGAGAATACACGTATTGTATACAATTCATGATTCGTTGTTACATAATGATACATTGAAAAGATTAACCTTAAAATATTTATTTAAAAGAATTAAAAGGAAGCTTGTTCTAGCCAAGGTGAGTAAAATTATAGCTGTATCTGAGTTTGTTCATTTGTGGATGAAGCAACAATACTATGTATCAGATAACAAATTAGTAACGATTTATAATGGCGTTGATATCAAAAGGTTTCAGAATACAAAGAAGACAGCTGACAACAAGATAGTCTTTATTGGACAACTTATACATGAAAAAGGAGTGCATGTATTAATAGAGGCCATTAATATATTACAACAAAAAATGGAGATACAGGCTGACATAATAGGTGATGGTTCATATAAAAATCATCTAGAAAACCTAGTTGCTAATCATAATTTAACAAAATGTATACATTTTCATGGCGTTTGTTATGATGTCAGAAATTTTCTCAATATGGCCAGAGTGTTGGTTTGTCCTTCTATATGGTATGAAGCCTTCGGCTTGGTGATCATTGAAGCTATGGCCAGTCGTGTTCCTGTTATAGCATCAAGATGTGGTGGTATTCCTGAAATTATAACGCATGAAGAGACAGGCCTTTTGGTACCTCCGGGTGATGCTGTAGCTTTATCTGAAGCTATATATATGATCATTAATAATTTATCATTACGGCAAAAAATAATCGATAATGCGTATACAGAAGTTGAGAACAAATTTAACATCAATCTTATGACAAATACGTATGTAAGTTTATATGTCGATCAAACTAAAAACATATAATTATTAGGATGAGAAATGATTTTGATGGTCAGATTGAACTTAAAGAGCCTTGGCGTACTGATATGAATGAAGGGACTCAAAAAGAGATAATCAAAGTAGCAGGAGCTCAAATGCGTGAACTTGGATACATATGATGATAATTATAAATATGATGTGGGCAAAGACTCTTAATCTTTAATTCATTTAACTTTTCACTCTCTAGATCAGATAATATGCTCCAAATATACAAAAAGCTCTACTCCCTCTTAGATGCCCGCGAGCGCCGCCGCGGGGCCATGGTTCTCATCATGCTCATCCTCGTAGCCTTTGCCGAGACTCTAGGCGTGGCCTCCATCATGCCCTTTGTCTCGGTCCTGTCCAACCCGGAAGTGGTGGAAACCAACCCCTACCTGGCAACCATATATGATTTTTTTGGCTTTCAGGGCAAACAAAGCTTCCTCTTCTTTCTGGGTATAGTCTTTTTCATTATCCTGCTGACCTCCTTGGGCATGAAGGCCCTGGGCATCTGGGCCCAGCTCCGCTTTTCCCAGAACCGGAACTGGTCCTGGGGCTCGCGCCTGGTTGGGGGCTATCTGCGCCAGCCCTATGAATGGTTTTTGAACCGGCACAGCTCAGACCTGGCCACATCTGTGCTGGCAGAGGTCAATCAGGTTATCAATAACGCCCTTTTGCCTGGCATGGAAGTTATTGCCAATGTCTTGATTGGGCTTTTCCTTGTGGTTTTGCTCCTCACGATCAACCCATTTTTGGCCCTTGCTGCTTCGGTGCTCTTGGGCGGCGGCTATGCCCTGGTATCCATCAGCCTTCGCCAGCGTTTGCAGCGGATCGGGGTTGAGCGCAGGATGGCCAATAAAAAACGCTTTCACGTGGTCCAGGAGGCCTTTGGGGGCATCAAGGACGTCAAGATCACCGGGCTGGAGGAAGGATTTGTCCACCGCTTCCGCACCCCGGCCCAGGTCATGGCCAGCCGCCAGATCGCGGCTGGGGTGATAGAGCAAATTCCAGCCTTAGCCATGCAGGCTCTGCTCTTTGGGGGCATGCTCCTCATGCTCCTCTATCTTATGTCAGCCTATGGGTACGGCAGCTTCCAGCAAGCCCTGCCGGTGGTTTCTGTGTTCGCCTATGCCGGCTATCGCTTGATGCCAGCTTTGCAAAACATTTATCAGGGCATCTCCCAGATGAGAGTTGCCGAAGCCCCTCTGGATGCCCTGTGCCAGGACTTCGCCACCTTGCAGACCACACCTCTCTCCTCGAAACCCAGCGGACAAGGAAAAAAAACACCGGTGCATCTGCCCCTGAAGAAAGACCTGCGCCTGCATAATGTCTGCTACACATATCCCAGAGCCGAACGCCCGGCTATCAACCAGCTCTCCCTGAGCATTCCAGCCTTTCACACTGTCGGTTTTGTCGGGTCCACAGGCTCGGGCAAGACCACCACCGTGGATCTCATATTAGGGCTTTTGCGGCCGGAACAGGGCCGGATCTTGGTGGACGGCTCTGAGCTGACTGATGCTAAGGTACGTCCTTGGCAGCGGTCCCTGGGCTACGTGCCCCAGCACATTTTCCTCTCCGACGACACAGTGGCCGGCAATATTGCCTTTGGGCTGCCGGAGAAAAAAATTGACATGGACGCTGTTGAAAAAGCAGCCAGAATCGCCAACCTGCACGAGTTTGTTCTCCAGGAGCTGCCGGACGGCTACCAGACCCATGTTGGAGAACGCGGGGTTCGGCTCTCCGGCGGGCAGCGCCAGCGCATCGGTATAGCCAGGGCCCTGTATCACGACCCGGATGTCTTAATCCTGGATGAAGCCACCAGCGCCCTGGACAACCTGACCGAGCAGGTGGTCATGGAAGCGGTGCACAACCTGGCCACCCGCAAGACCATCATCCTCATCGCTCACCGCCTGAGCACTGTCCGCTCCTGCGACTGCATCTATATGCTAGAACATGGCATGCTTGTTGCAAAAGGCAGTTATGATGAGCTATTTGAAGGAAGCGAGAATTTTAGAGCTATGGCGGAGGTTGTCTAGACTTTTGTTTACCTGAATGTCTTAAATATATTCTGCATGAACAAAGATAAAAAAAATATACTTTTGGTTTCAAACTATCCATCAGATACAACCTATGCATGGTGGCTGATGGAGCATTTTTGGTGCTTGTTGACTGATGAGGTAGTTGGGCGTGGAGGTGAGTCTTTTATCGTTTACCCAAAATTAACTATACTTTCTGAGAAAATAAATAAAAGCCAGGCGCAAGCATTAGAATTGCAGGTTTTGAAGCCAACGCAAAAGCTGAAGCAACTTATCCGCGAGAAGCATATTGACGTTGTATACTTTACAGATAGAGCATATTTCAATCCATTATATTTTTATTTAAAAAAGTGGGGAGTAGAGATTATCATTGTACATGACCACATACCTGGTGATCGTCCTCCAGCTAAAGGAATAAAGCGATTTTTGAAAAAGTTAAGAAACAGATTGCCTTTTATGACAGCCGATGCAGTCATCAATGTTTCTGAGTTGATCAGACAAAGAAGCATTCATACAGGATGTGTTCCAGCTCATAAAACATTTACAGTCCAAAATGGTATAGAACCAATATCATTGTCTTCAAGCACCAGATTACAACAGCGCAGATCTCTCGGTATCTCTGATGACACAATAGCCATCATGACAACTGGGCGAGCACATCCGTATAAAAGATTTGATTTTATTGTTACTGTTGCAAAATATCTAAAAAAAAGATATCCTGATATTAATGCTCAGTTCTTTTTGATAGGAGATGGACCCCAATTTCAAGAGCTCAAACAAATGATTTATGATTCTGGATTAGAAAATACTGTTCATTTGCTAGGTTATAGGGATAACATTCGTGATTTGCTTCAAGCAGGGGATATCGGATTTCATGCGTCACTTGGAGAAGCCTTTTCTCTTTCAATCATAGAATACATGAGTGCCAAGCTGCCTGTATTCGTTCCCAATATTCCGACTGTCTGTCAGGCTGTAACACATAATGAAGACGGTTTTATATATCCTTGGGATGACCCTGAGTCTGCTGCAGATATGTTACTACATGTCATTACAGATCGAAATGTTTTGCGGCAAATAAGTGAAGCATCTCGGAATAAGGCATCAAAAAGATACAGTTTTGATGAGTGTTCTAGACAGTTTCTTGAAGTTACAAGACCAATTATTTTCGAATAGGTAGATTAAATATTCATGACACTTCATATCAAACGTAGAAATATCTATCTTTACAAACTGCAGCGAAAGCTTTGGTTCTTCAGAAAGAAGCTATACCAGCGCTTTCAGAAAAAAGCGACTCCTGTTCCTGTTTTTATTATCGGCAGCGGTCGTTCAGGTACGGATATTGTTGCTTATTGTCTGAGCAGATCCTGGGATGTAGAGTTGATTAATGAGGATAATTCGAAAGCGTTTGATAACTGGCGGCTGAAAGATCTGAGTGTGGTCAGGGATGTCGTTGCAAACAGCAAAGCTTGCTATGTTGTGCTCAAGCCCATCGTAGAAACACTGCGAGCCCAATCGTTTCTTCAGGAGCTTAAGTCGAGTAGGCTTATTTTTGTTGCCCGGAACCCTTATGCCGCCATTAAATCCCAGGTTCGTTTTTTTTGGGGACAAGCAGATTAAAGCAATCAAGAGCTGGGTGCAAACCGACTTTTGTAAACACCCACAAGCTCCTGGCTCCCTGCGGGAATTTATTTCTTTCCACTGTCATAAAGATCTGACGACAGAGGATGCTGCCGGGCTCTATTGGCTTCTCTACAACGATGCATACAGATTTCTCAATTTGCAGGATGAAGGCCGCAGGGTGCTGTTGGTTTGCTATGATAATTTGGTGCAGAATCCGGCGAAAACCACACAAGAGATCGCGACGTTTCTTGATCTTGAGTGGACCAGGTCCATGGCTGAAGACGTCTATTCCGGGTCAGTTGGCAAAAACAAGAAACCAGATTTATCGCCTTCAATTGATCGAGAATGTCAAAAGGTTTGGGAATTCATCAAGGGTAGTCATGATCATATTTTTCCTCTCGAATGAATGACTGGTCAAATGATGCTTGCGGAATTCTATAAGCATGGGTGTATTACGGATCGGTCAAGCGACACAGAAGCATCTTGAGTAGACATTCATAAATGAGTAAGGATTAAGGATGCGTAAAACTATATTAATCACCGGTGGAGCTGGTTTCTTAGGATCACATCTTTGTGATAGACTTTTGAGCGATGGACATGAAGTCATCTGTTTAGACAATTGCTTTACCGGAAATAAAGAAAACATCTACCACTTGATGAATCACCCCCGTTTTGAGTTCATGCGACACGACATAACTTTTCCTCTGTATGTGGAAGTTGACTATATCTACAACCTGGCATGCCCGGCCTCCCCAATCCATTATCAATTTGATCCGATTCAGACGACCAAGACATCCGTGCATGGAGCCATAAACATGCTAGGGTTGGCAAAACGAGTCAAAGCCCGGATAATGCAGGCCTCAACCTCTGAGGTATACGGTGATCCTGATATCCACCCTCAACCGGAGTCATATTGGGGCAATGTTAATCCAATTGGGAGACGAGCCTGCTATGATGAGGGAAAGCGTTGTGCAGAAACACTTTATTTTGATTATCATCGGCAATATAATTTACCCATCAAAATAGCTCGCATATTTAATACCTATGGTCCTAGGATGCATGTTAACGATGGTCGTGTAGTAAGTAATTTCATCATTCAAGCTTTAAGAAACGAACCTATTACAATTTATGGTAACGGAGAGCAAAGTCGTTCATTTTGTTATGTTGACGATATGATTCTAGGATTTTTGCGACTTATGGATTCTGAGGATAATTTTACTGGGCCTGTTAATCTTGGAAACCCAAAAGAAGTTACAATAAGAGAGCTGGCTGAAAAAATAATTGATTTAACAGGATCAAAATCAGCTGTAGAATTTAAGCCCTTACCCGATGATGACCCAAGACGACGAAGACCTGATATTGCCATTGCCAGAAAGGTGTTAGGCTGGGAGCCAAAAGTAGATTGGGATACTGGGTTACATAGGACGATAGAATATTTTGATAAGTATTTGCAGGGTTCTTGGTTAACAGATCAAAATGGTTCAACTTGGAACACATCCCTAAACACTGCTCAAGGTTAGAATAAATTAAAATCATTAAACAGTTTTTTTATCTTACAAGTAAAGCATTTTTATTTATGTCATGTTATGCCATGGGTTCTGGTGCTACTGATTATATTTAAATTAGTCGTGTGAAAGCCTTGTTTCGAAGTCATTACAATTACGATACCGAAAGTCAAAAGAAGAATGGTCCCTTAAATGAAACTGGCAGTATTATGTCTTGTTCCCGAAGTTGGCCATGTATTACCACTTGTTCGAATCGCAATGGAAGCTAGAAAGGATGGTCATGATATTCTTTTTTGCGTGCCAGAGGAGATCGCAAAGCTAGTGAAGGAATATGCTTTTCAGGTCCATTCATTTGGAAAGGTTTTTCCGCCCTATAGTGAAAAATTGTTAACTCAGATTTCTGGAACTACACCATTGACCCGAAAGTTGATCTATAATCGTCTTTTCGAGCTTCACTACTTTCAGCCGTTGCAGAGAAATGTGTATGACCAATTGGACAAAGTAGAGACATCAGTTCGAGCATTTGATCCTCACCTACTGATAGCCGATGATCTTTTGTTTTCGGGAACAGTCTGTGCCATTGCTTCGGATTTTGGCGTTCCGGTAATCTTGCACCAAGTTACTGGTTCCAATCAGCCATGTCAGCACGTTCAGCCCTATGTCGGACGAGCATGGAAACTGCAACAGCCCTTTGTGCGTTTTATCTCACAGGTTTGCGGGTATATAGAAAATAAGTTGACATGGGCATTCAAAAGGCCGGAATGGGAAAGACGCAATCAGCAGATTTCAGCTTTGCAAGAATACTGGAAAGAGACAGCGACCCGCAAAAATGCCTTGCCATCAGAAGCTATTCACCACGTTACCTCAGGGTTGGGTGTCCTTGAGGCCAAATACCTGCGGGACCATATAGAGGTCTGTCAGAACATTCAGCTGCTTGGTCCTCTCCCTCCTCAAAAGGTTGTAGTGAGCATACCGGAACGGGTAACTCAGTGGATGGAGGCCCAAAAAGACAAACCGATCATTTTCGTAAGCTTTGGAACGATGGTGTCGTTATCTGAAAGACAGGTATATACCATTATCAGCGCTGCGAAAGAACTGGACATAAATCTGCTTTGGGCATCTAAGACAAATACGCTTGGCTCGAATGCCGGACAAAACTCTCATGTTTTATGGGCTCCTTGGTTGCCCCAGCCTGCAATCCTGGCCCACCCAGCAATAAAAGGCTTTGTCAGCCACGCTGGTTCAGGTGCCATGCAGGAGGCACTTTGGTACGCGCAACCGCTTCTGTGTTTACCTCAACTCCGTGACCAACCATACAATGCCTGGGTTGCTGAAAAACTTGGTTTCGGTATCAGCATAGATAAACCAAAAATTTCTAAAAGTCGGATATTGCGCTCATTACGTATACTTCTTAATGACGAGGAGCTACGGAAACGCTCAAGGCAGCTGTCTGAGGAAATACGCCTCCAAAATGGATCTGATAGAATTAGATCCATTATTATGGAAGCTATCAAGCTCTGAAACCAAGTTATAGCTCCATGGGTTTACTTTTCTAGCAGTTTTTTTATCATAAAACTTATTCAATGATAATTTCATATCTATATAGTCACTCAAAATGGTTCGTGATGAAATAACTTTTGATGATAACTGATTGAGCTTACTATTGTTTGATTGAGCTTGTTTAAATAAACAACATGTTTAATTATTAGATGCTATAAATATGAGTGTATTACGGATCGGACACGCATCACAGCAATATCCCGAAAAGAGAAATATAATCGGTAAGGTAGAAAATGCAACATATTGTTTATGCCGGGATTATTATTCCCTGCGGTCCCGGGTCAAAGGTTTTCTTAGGTTTACCGATAGCCATAGTGATCAGGAATTCAATAACCAGTTCAGGTTCAATGACTTTGGCTTAAACAGGGTGGACTGCCTTCATTTATTTAATTCTGTAAATTATTCCAGTACCCCTTGGGTAGCAACCTTTGAGACCTGTATTCCCAGGTTCAGGAATGTTCTCAAACACCGTAATGATGATCCGAAAAGAATTCAGTCTAATTCTGCAGTTTACAAGGCAGTGTACCTTTTAGCAAAAAATAAGTGTATTTCTACAATTGCTATTTCTCGAAGCGCTTATGAAATACAAGAGCAGTTCCTGGACCTATTTCCTGATGCCAAACCCACAATAATGCAAAAAACAAAAGTGGTCCATCCACCTCAGATCTTACTTACTGCGGATGCTAATTCCCTGTGGTATCCATGTGAGACTAAAAGTGAAATATCTTTTATGCTAGTAGGCCATCAATTTTTTAGAAAAGGAGGAATTGAGATCATCCAAGCTACCAAAGAGCTTAGGGACTTTGATAATGTACCTGTTAAGCTTTGTATTGTTAGCGGATTAAAAAATGATGAATATGCAACAAAATCTGGTTTCTATGAAAAAGAATGGGTACTGAACTTTATAGAAAAAAACGAAAGCTGGATAAAGTATCATCCCTTTTTACCATATGAGAAAGTACTAAAAAAGATCTTTGAATGTGACGTTGGACTTCTCCCTTCCTATGCAGAAACATATGGCTATTCAGTTTTGGAATTCCAGGCAGCCGCTCGGCCTGTGATCACTACTAATATTCGCGCCTTTCCTGAAATAAACAATGACCAATGTGGATGGGTGATACCGGTCGCAAAAAAAGAGATAGGCGGAGAAGCTTACTATCACTCAGCAGAAGATAGAGCAAAACTTTCAAATGATATTCGTCATGGTCTCCTGGCAGTGATTCGGCAGATTGCTTCCAATCCTGCATTGGTTCGAGAAAAAGGGATACAAGCTTGGAATCGGATAAAGAAAGAGCATGATCCAGCAACCTACAGTACAAAGCTGGAGTCCATATACCAAAGAGCGATTCAGCGCTAAACTTTAATTTAATTCAGGTACAGGATATCATGCCGTTTTCATTGGCAGTGATTGTTAACAAGGATGGCAGCGAATTGGGTGATTCTGAGACCTTTCTTCATGCCCACATCAACCGCATGCCATGCAAGGTTTACTCTCTTATAGGAAACCCCGGTTTCCGGGTGGTTCGTGATGGATCGAAAGGACGAAACCGTTTCCTTGTTTCCAGAGAGATAGTTCCGCTCGGCATTCGTTGTATTATGCGCCATACCCTGGGGCAGACCGTGGCGAATCAGGACACAAAAGCTCTGGTCCGCTTCTTTAATAAAAAGCTGATAAATGTAGTGCTTGCCGAGTATGGCCCTACGGCAGTCTCTGTAATGGAAGCTTGCCGCTTGGCCAATATTCCGCTCATTTCCCATTTCCATGGTTACGACGCTTACCGGGAATCTTTGATTCAAGACCTGTCCCAGCCTTACAAAAAATTGTTTGATATCTCAGCAGCAATAGTCGGTGTCTCTCGTCATATGTGTAATCAATTGGTCGATTTGGGTGCGGACAGGAACAAAGTTTTTCACAATCCCTGCGGTGCAGAAATTCCTGACAAGCTGGGTGCAACCCTTTCTACATCTCCAGCGCGTTTCTTCATGGTGGGCAGGCTTGTGGAGAAAAAAGCACCGTTTATTTCCTTGCTGGCTTTTTCCCGGCTGGTGAGTGATGTGCCGGATGCAGTACTGGAAATAGTGGGGGATGGGCCGTTGAAATCCTCATGTATGCAGTTAGCCCGCGCCTTGGGTATTGACAATCGTGTGATGTTCACCGGGGCCAAACCCCATGATTATGTCCTGCAGTCTATGGCAAAGGCCACCTGTTTTATACAGCATTCAGTGATGGCACCTGATGGCGATATGGAAGGGACCCCAGTCGGTGTCCTGGAAGCTATGGGCATGGGGCTTCCGGTTGTTTCCACTCGCCATGGCGGGATTCAGGATGTGATTGAAGAAGACATTACCGGTGTACTGGTGGATGAGTATGATGCCGAAGCAATGTACAACGCGATGCGGGAGATTGTTCGGGGCCCGGAGCGTGCTCAGGAAATGGGAAACAGGGCCCAAGCTGCTGTCCTTGCTCAATGGACAAGTGAGAAAAGTATATCCCGCCTTTGGACAATTATTCAACAAGCTGGCGGATTGAGCTAAAAAATTATAGAATGCAGCAATGGTCAGGATTTAATGAAGCGGAGAATTCCGGGTGAAGATCGGATACATGTATAATATGCAGGTCTATCCCCCTCGTGGGGGAAATCATGCACACGCTCTGGAGCTTGTTCAAGGGTTTCTCCATACTGGGCATCAGGTTCTGGTACTTGATGATCCGACAATTCAGGGTGTGCAAAATTATGAAAGTGATAGCCCTGATGCTCTTGAGGCTTTTGTCGATTCCTGTGATGTCCTCTACATACGTATTGATGCCCGGCATCTTGGCAAGTGGCCTCAGGTTGCTGACTGTATGGCCTTGGCCAGCAATAAGCCTGTCGTGTGGGAAATAAATGCACCCGCAAATGAGACCCTGGCTTTTTCCTGGCTTGGGGGCAAGCGGACCGGAGAGAAGGAGAGCTGGTTTCGTAAGTTGAAACGATGGATACATGCCATTCGCAAAATGCCCGGAATTCGCAGAGAGGAGAAGTTAAGACGTTCCCTGGCCAGTAAAGTGGATGCTGCCATTTGCGTTTCCACTGCATTAGCCAATTATGCCACGGATGGCTTGGGGATCAGAAACGTCATGGTTTTGCCCAATGCAGGCCCCCTGATCTCTCAAGAGGAAATAGAAGACCGTCAGGCCAAGAGATCCCATAAAGCCTTCACCGTATTTTATAGTGGAAGTGCGATGTACCCATGGCAAGGATTGGATATCCTGGCTGGGGCTATCAACCTTGCTCAATCCCAAGCGCCGGATATAAGATTTGTCTTGGCTGTCAACCAACGCACAGAGTATTTGCCTGGTGGTCCCAATGTTGAGATCAGAGAGGGTTTGAACAGGGAAAGCATTCTGGATTCGATTTGCTGTGCAGATGCTTGTGTTGCTCTGCACCCTGAATATCCATGGTCCCCGTATGGTTTTCATAATTCGCCCATGAAATTGTTTGAATACATGGCCTGCATGCGACCCGTTGTCACCTCGAACAGAGGGCAGATGGCCGAGTTGATAACGAATGGTGAAAGTGGGCTTCTATGCAGTGATGTGGTAGGAGATATCCTTCAACATTTTATACAATTAAGGGATCAACCAGAGCTGGCAAAGAGCATGGGGCTGTCCGGTTGGAATATGATTCAGCAAGACATGAACTGGGAAAACAACGCCAGCAAAACTCTTTCTTTATTTCATCATCTGGAAAATAGTTGATTCGAAGTAGATTTAATGAGTTAACATTTTATGGAGTGAATCTTTGAAAATAGAAGTTGCACAATACAAGGCTAATAGAATTGTGAGCTTAAGTTATAATTTAACAAATAAATTCGATATAATTGCTAAAATTCAACGCAAGATCTCAATTCAATTGCGTGGGCCTAAGCGATGTTCATTAGTTGTGCTGGGACATCAGAAAAGTGGAACAACTGCTATTGCTGCCTTGGCGGCCCATGCAGCTGATGTTGAATATTCGAACGACCCTTTGTATCATGCCGATTGGGGCAAAGGTGAGTTGGCGGACAAACTCTTAAGCCACGAAGTTAATCTTCGATCTGAGGTGAAGAAACGACCTAAACTTTTTTGCGGAATTGTTGTTAAGGATCCTGATTTTTCCTTTATTCCTGATCAGGTTGTCGCAGTATTTAATCGAGCCTTAATTATTTATGTTGTGCGAGACCCTCGGCAAACCATTCGTAGCATTGCGGATCGCTTAAATTTATCAGCAGAGGATCTTGGTCGCGCAGTATTGCCTAAAAATGTGCCGAACAAACATTGGCGTCTAATACTCGAAGGACAAATGCCTCAGGTTGGCGGTCACTCAATTACGGAACGCTTGGCATATCGGTGGAAAGCTGCTTTAAATTCTTGCAGGCAGGTACAAAAAGTATCAATTATCATAAGGTATGAAGATTTCTTGGATAATAAAGTGGCATTGATTAATAACCTGGTCAATATGTGCGGACTCGTAGTGCGAACTAATATAGATCAAGATGTAAATAAAAAATATCAACCTCCCGGTAACTTGAAAATTGATCCCTTCGAACGGTTAGGGCACGAGAATGTGAGGGTAATAGAGGCTATTACAGGCGAGCATATGTTTGCGCTAGGTTACGAATCCTGGCTATAGCGTCTATGACGCACGATCACAGCAAGAATGGTTTTTTGCTTTGTCTTTTGCACTCAAAGAACTTTGTCATAAAGGCCTCGGCGTAATTATCGTTACTAGTTGATAACCTAAGATAACCTAACCGACTGCCGCCTGGACCCACGCCGTGGATGAAAGAACAGTGTTAGGCCTTTCAAACATTCGCCTCCAGCCCAAATAGTTGGGCAAGTACTTAGTTGCTACACCGTGAAAACGTTTAATCCATTCCTTCAGCCGGCTGTGATAGGCATTGACGTTTTAAATATGAAAAACTGGATTCTGTTCATGAACATGCTTACTGGGTGCAATGATTCTGTATTGAATCTTCTGAGCATTAACAAATCCCCATAGTGCATTGCCCCCATCGATACACAAGATGTTGTCGCTCCCGACTTTACCGAAGAGAACTTGCGTAATAGAGGCGGTTGTCTGGTCTGTAAGCACGGCATCAATTATGGCTCCTACCCTGTCTCGGGCTATAAGAACGGGGACCTGTTCACGGGAAAGTCCGGGAGATTTGGCCTTTCCACCACGTTTTCTGGATGGTCTGGTTAAATTTCGTTGACCTTTGAAAGACTCAAGAAAGTAAGTTTCATCAGCTTCGGCAATTCCATCAAGCTTGCTTGCGCTGTCTTGTTGAATAGGTGCAAGGAATCGATGCCGCCACCGAAAAGCTGTGGATATAGCAACCGTGCATCTTTCGGCAGTATTTTTGATGCTTATAGATTCCTTGAGAGCGATTGCCATATTTAACCATTGTTCTTTTTTACGAAGATGGGCCAATGATGTACCTGTAAGCGAATTGAATGTACGATTACAATCCATACACATGAATCTTTGTAATCCAGACTGTATTCCCCACTTTTTAACTTTTGTAGACTTGCAATATTTACATTTAAGATCTGCCAAGATGCGACTATCTATTATAGACACTACTTTCTTAAACGAATCAATTTCATCAATTGCCTTCTTGATTTCTTCTTTCTGTTCAGGTATAAGATCATCGATCATGGCCAGTAAGGTTTGGAAGATTGATTTATCCATGGTGCTCTACTTTTAATTGCAGTATACTGCATTTCTCGGAGGAAAGCAACTGTTAATGAGAATTAAGCCAAGGCCTCTTTTGACTCGTTGCGTTTCCGAAGTATTCTCCTCCAGCGGGGATAAAGCTTGGAGACCATGTCGCATTCGACTTCAGCAACTTTCTCCAGATTACCACAGTGTTTCTTTGTGATTCTCCTTGAAGGCTTTCAAACAGACCTTGCCCTTGCCTGATGTGGCAAAGATATTCGTGAATGAATTGACCACGAATGAAGAAAGCACAGTCCCATGTTGCAAGCAATCGCATTTTTTCTTGCGCAAAGAACTCAAGAATAAGATTCAGACTTTTCCACCCGATTTTGAGAACCATAAAGATAGGCCAATTTGAGAGCCAAAATCAAAAGGCATACTGATCTTTGACTTGAATTTGAACGCCTCGATTTCCCCACCAGGAAACGCGGTTGAGGCCTGCTTCTTTTCGTCTGGTCAGGAGCTCGGCAAGTCTCTTTTTTATCCCCTGCCGATCTCCGTCCAGATATGTAATGAGCAGATCGCCGGAGTCATCAAGACTCAACTCACAGTTTTGATTGCTAAAGATACTGGTGCGGATGGTTGACAATACACATTCCCAATCTTCAGGACTCCGCCACTGGGGCGTGCATAACTGAGAGCGAAAATAATCTACAGCCAGTCGAGCAAGCATGATGCAATAGTAATGAGCCTCGACTTTTTCTGGTGATGTGCCTGTGGGCTTGTTCAGGAAATAATTCTCGATGAGGTCTTTAATGCCCGTCTCCACCGGCCAGCGGATATGGTAGGCATCCAGGATCTTAATCGGACTGTAATCTGTATGGGTGCTCCCAAAGCAGCGAATCTCATTGGTCTCCTTGTTTTGCTTGACCACAAAACGAAAGGACTTTCCTGTCTCTGGGAGAATGAAGTCCTGACTGGCAATACGGTATTGCTCCCGGTAATCTTGCCAGACCCCTTTTTGGATTGTTTCTTCTTTCCAACGCTTGATCTTGGGGTTTTGTTTCAGGCACATGGTAATGTCCGATTCCGAACGAACAGTCAAATATATCAGCTGCTTCTCTCCGGTATATTCGGAATCTGCATAAATTTCTGTGATCACGTCCGGGTCAATGATCTTAAACAGGTTTCGCTCACAAAAGCGGTACAGAGCTGACGGAGCCCTGGACTTGCCTTCACAGTAGGCGATATTGATGATGGTGTTGGTCATGCTGTCCCAGAGGATTTGCGGCCTGTGAGCGTAGGTCATATCTCCGTTTTTATCAGGAGCCTTGCTCAATGCTTTGTCTTCAGGGAACCGACTATCCGAGGGATCACAGTGATAATCAATGGCGATCTCTTTGCCCTCAATGATTCCTAGCTCTCTGGCCCGGCAAGAGGCATCATTTCGAAGGTGCTGTAAATGGCTGAAACGAAGGTCGTCGAATGCATCGTAGAATCTGGTTTTCCCGGGGTTGAGAACCAATCCTGAGGCCACGGCTACAGAGCGGTCAGCATTGAGTGTAAAGTCATGGATGCTGGGAAAACCAGCGATAATGCGCATGACATTCACGATAATATTGTTGGTGATCTGGGAAGTGCGAAGGCTGTTTGGGCCGTAGGTGTGCCATGCTTCAATGACCCCGAGTTGGTCCAAGAAAGGAGCCAGGAGCAAGGTCCCTGGATTGCTGATGACCACTTTGCGGTAGGCCAGGCGCTTGATGAATTGGAGGAAAGAACGGTTTACTTTGAGCCCAGAGCTGTCAATGAGATCAGAAAATTTGGATTTGGCCGAGGCTTCTACCGGTGATTGTTTCTCAGTCACCTGAGTCGGAACCGGACTGGAGATAACTCCTCGGATGGCAACGGGCTTTTTGAATCGTGAGAGCTTCCATCGGGTATAGATCTTTTGGACATTGGCCCGAGAACATTTCAGGTTGAGCTTTTTTATCATCTTGGCTGTGGACAGGGAAGGATCCATCAGCCTTTCTTCGATTATTTGAAGCTCCAGCTGGGGGAAATCTTTTCGCCGCTTTGCCCCTTTTGGACAAGATCAGCCAGGCCCCAGACCCCATAGAGCATATACCGATTTTTCAATACGTAGAATCGATTGGGGGCCATGCCGAATTCTTGGAGCACTGGGCGGATCTGTCGTTTCTTTTCAAGTTGGGATAAGGCCTTGAAGAGCTCAACTCGATGTTGAAGGTGGTCACGCTGATAATTGAAAAAAGTTCCAGCTCGATCGTGCAAGTTATGAACTGGCTTGGCTGGCGGTTTTTCTTTTTGTTTGGTGACGGATTCCAGGATGTGTTGCAGGCCGGACCAAAAATCAATGTCTGCTTCATCCATTCGCTGACCATAGCCATAGGAACGCTGAATCTGGCGGACACGTTCCAAGGATGCACCTTCAATGTCCAGAGCCTCGGCCAGTCGCAAGGCGTAGTTGGCACGTTCATGTGGCCTTGAAAGCTTGATCAGGATAACCAATCGCTCCAGAGCCGGGTCAACCTGCACATGGGAAACTTCCGGTAAAAGAGCGACGGTCCCATAGAGGGCGAATGAGTGATCCCAGTCCTTCAGGGTACTTCGACTGATGGTTAAAGACTCAGCGACAGCCCTCTGTGGCTTTCGATTTTTCCATACATCAGTGACGGCCTTATAGGCAGTGAAGAATGGCTCATCCTCGTAAGTAAAAGGAACTGACGTAAGAGAGGTGACAGCGGCCTGTCGCACCCTAAACTGAATGGATAAGAAATAATCCCGAGCATCATCTGTGAGGACCATATCAATATACACCAAGTAGTACGCAATTTCAGCCCAAAATCGCCTTATCAGTATATAGGATATGGTACGCATGTTTTCCCTAAATAGCAAGCGTTTTTCAGGTGGAATCATGTCAATTCTCAAGACATAACAGATGAAATCGCTCACAGGCCTACTCGCAGAACAAAATTATTAACTGGGTTACAACCTCGTATTCCGTATTTATTACAGCTAGTTAAACGGTAAGAACAAGCAATCATGGTATCTTTTTAAGGCTTGAAAAAGGCACAGGAAAGACCTTGCCCGGGGTTAACGTTACTTATAAATGCTGCGTACTATTTCATGGAGACAGATAGCTACGAATTGCCACTGTATTTGTATACTCATGAGGGGGTCATTTGAAAAAATTAGTCATGTATAACCTGTTGTATTTTAATGCTAATAATAGCAAATTTAATCTATTCATTATAGCGTAGCGAATATTTTTGCCCTTGTTTTTTACTTATAAAATGGACCTGAAAAGTGCCCGGAAATGTCTGAGATTAGTACAGATTAGTGAAGATTTGCCTGCCCCGCCCGCCTGCCCCGTAGATCGAAGATGGTACTGGGGTTTGCAAAACCTTCTCAATTTCTGTGCCTACTCCCTCTGTAAAGGTACATAAATGTCATATAAGCTGGCTGCCAAAAAATATACAGCCGAGTTGCTGAGGAGAACATGTGTCTTCAAGCTTCTGAGCTTGTCCACTGCCAAAGAAAAGGCTCCTGTGCTGATGTATCACAGAGTTTTGGATACGCCTGAACAAGAATCAGTGTTTGTTCAGCCTGGGATGTATGTCACAACCAAGACTTTTAGGCTGCATGTTGCGTATTTGAAAAAGAATTATCAGGTTATTTCTCTGCAAGAGCTGGCTGCCAGGGTCAGGGACGGAAAAGATGTCGGGCAGTGCTGTGTCATTACTTTTGACGACGGGTGGTTGGATACCTATACCCAGGCTTATCCTGTTCTGCAGGAATTTGATGTTCCAGCAAGTATATTTCTTGCCACTGGATTGATCGGTACCAAGCGTCTGTTCTGGCCTGAGGAGTTTGCTGCATATTTGCAATCGACTGAATTGCGCGATTTGGCCAGGCATAAGAGCAGGATGATTGATGAGGTTTTGAGTCGGGCTTCTGATATGAGCAAGGATGAGCTGCTGGATGGGTGCATTTCTGCATTGAAGACTTTGCCTGTTGAGGAGCGGGAGGAGCTTCTTACTCATCTGCAGGGCATGAGTAAGTCAGATCCGCCTGGGCGGATGCTTCTTGACTGGGACGAGGTGAGGGAGATGCAGGATAGCGGCTTGGTCAGCTTTGGGGCCCATACTGCTGATCATGTCATTCTGGATCAGGTTTCCCTGGAGCAGGCTGAGGAGGAGATTGTGCAGTCTAAGCTGGATATGCAGGAGCATCTGGGGGGCAGGCCTGAGGTGTTTGCCTATCCCAATGGGAATTATAATGCTGATATTCAAGGGCTGCTTGAAAAGCACGGCTTCCTGGCTGCCGTGACCACCAAGAAGGGATGGGTGGGGCCGGGGACGAATATGCTGGAGATTCCGCGGATTGGGATGCATGAGCATGTGAGTCGGACTGTTCCTTTGTTTCTGGCTCGGATGTATTTGAGGCGTTTCTAAGAAGTTTCGACAGGATTAACAGGATTAACCCCAGTTGAATGGAAGAGATTCAACGGGGCAGGCAGGATGTTTTCCTGGCATGCCGGAAGCCCGCCAAGAAGAAATCATTCACGCGCAGCGCGTGATGGAAGAGCTTTATAATCCTGATGATCCTGTAAATCCTGTCAAAAAAACTCTTACTTCTTCAACTGAAGAAGCAGAAAAGACTGAAGAACTTTTGACAGGATTAACAGGATTTACAGGATGTTTTCCTGGCGTGCCGGAAGCCCGCCAAGAAAGAACCAATCACGCGCAGCGCTTGATAGATGAGGGCTTTATAATCCAGTAGATCCTGTAAATCCTGTCAAAAAACTTTTTTGAGTATATATGAAGCACGAAGAACTGACACGTAAAATCATTGCCTGCGCATATACGGTATACAACAAACTTGGGTTTGGATTTCTCGAAAGCGTATATCGTAAGGCTATGATGATTGAACTGGCCAGAATGGACTTAAAAGCTGAAGAAGAAAAACCGCTTACAGTTTATTACGATGATGAATTTGTTGTTGGAGAATTCTCAGCGGATATCCTGGTTGAAGATGAGATAATTGTAGAGATTAAGTCAGTCCAACAGTTTGCTATAGGTCATGAATTGCAGGTCGTAAATTATCTTACTGCAGTTAAGCTTGACGTCGGTTTACTCCTCAACTTTGGACCTCGAAGGGTGGAAGTAAAGAGAAAATTCCGAAATCCAAGCGGCTGAAGAAGTTTTGACAGGATTAACAGGATCGACAGGATCTTTTCTCCGCGGGCCAGATGCCCGCCAAGAAGGTTCTAATCACGCGCAGCGCGTGATGCAAGAGCGCTTTATCATCCTGTAGATCCTGTTAATCCTGTCAAAAAAGTCTTGGCGTTTTTTTGCAAACATTTTGGCCGATCGGGCCAGGAGGAAAGATTCGTGCCTGCCCGGTTAAATAGACGAAGTCTCAGCGTGAGCGAATTTAACTGGGAAGATTAGTGGGCAAAAGATCTCTCTTATTAACTCACCAATATATCCAATAAACCAATGCACAAATATACCACTCAATGAATTGGACGAATAAGAAGATATTAATTGCCTTCCCGCTCATCGCGAAAAGGAGAGGTTTATTCCGCTCCCGCGGAAAGAGAGCACGACTTTTTACCGTGAGGCAATCAACAAATACACCAATACACCAATAAACCAATAAGGAGGCTGGAAATGCAGACAGATCAAATTAAAAATATACCGGATACTACCAGCTCTAGCGGATCGAGTTTAGGCTTTGGATGTATCCGCATAAACAGCCTCATCCATTACAAGCTCAAGCTTTCACTAGATGTAATTGTTGAGCCTGATAATGGAAGCTATATAGCCAGGTCGGTTGACTTACCGCTCTATGGTCTTGACGATGATCCACTCGAGGCCTTGAATAATTTGAAAAGAGAAATTGAGTCCCTATACGATGACCTTTCCCTCGATAATAACTTTACATCAGATTGGCTACACATTAAAAAATTTCTCAAAAAAGCAATAGAACCATGAAATAAAAGGAATAATTGGAGCACATAGAAGGCAATTTTCTTTGCTGCAGAAAACCTTTTCATCGGGGTTAAAAACTCTTTTTCGATCATAATAAACAGCCACATGCCAAACATATTGATAACCGACGGCGAGAACAGATCAGCCCTGGCCGCCACCAGATCATTGGGCAGAAAAGGCTGCCAAGTGATGGTCACCGGCAAGGCAGAGACCACCCTGGCCTCGTCTTCCACACACTGCACCAAAGGCATAGCTGTACCGGACCCGGATACAGCCGGCCGGGACTATGCCCAGGCCATCCTGGACATCGCCCGCAGGGAAGAGATCGATGTCATCTTGCCCATGACCGAGGTGTCCATCTATCTGCTGAACAGCGTTCGGGACAGGCTGCCATCTGGTGTTGTGCTGGCCTGTTCACCCCCGGAGAAAATGGCCGCAGTGTCCAACAAGTTCGATCTTTTTCAAAAGGCTCAGCAATTGGGCGTGCCGGTGCCTGCCACCCATTACTTGCAGAGCCCCGAAGATTTGCCCGGCGTCACCCAAGACATCCCCAGGTATCCGGTGGTCATCAAGCCTTCATTGTCCAGGCTGCCCCAGGGAAAGGGCTTTCTCTCCGGAGGAGTGAAGTATGCTGCATCCCGGGAAGAGCTGGAGCATATCTATGCTACCAAGGAGATCCTGCAGTACCCGTCCATGATCCAGGAAAGGATTGAAGGCCCCGGCACCGGGCTGTTCACCCTTTTTGACCGCGATCAACACCTGGCCCTGTTTTCCCATCGTCGCATCCGGGAAAAGCCCCCTTCCGGCGGGGTGAGCGTGGTGTCCGAAAGTGCCCCTTTGGATGAAGAGATGGTGGAGCATGCATGCAGGCTGCTGTCCGCCGTGGGATGGCAGGGGGTGGCCATGGTAGAGTTTAAGCGGGACAACCGGGATGGGCAGGCTAAGCTGATGGAGATAAACGGCCGCTTCTGGGGAACGCTGCAGTTGGCTGTTTCCTGCGGAGTGGACTTTCCGGGTTTGTATCTGGATTTGCTACTGGGGACAAAGCCGGATGGGGTTGTCCGGGAGTATAGGGTTGGGCACAGGATGAAGTGGTTCTTGGGTACTTTGGATCATTTGCTGATTCGGTTGAAGAATAAGGATGCGGATTTGAATTTGCCATCAGGATATCCATCGAAATGGAAGGCTGTGGTAGATTTCTTGCATGTGTGGGAGAGGAATACTTCGTTTGATGTCTTGGATCGGAAGGACTTGCGGCCGTTTCTGTTCGAGGCCAGGAACTACCTCAAGGGCACTTGAAGGAAGAAGTCAGATAATAGAAGATGTTTTTCCCACGAATTGACACGAATTGGCACGAATTGGCACGAATGAAGAAGGAGAATATCCTTTCCGCTCATCGCGGAAAAGATAATTTCGTCACGCTATCGCGTAAAAGAGGGTTTGGCCCCTTGCCGTGAGGCTGAGACCCTTCCTGCTGGCCGATAAGGCCAGGAGGAAAGATTGGTGAAGATTCGTGAAAATTCGTGGGAAAAGACTCTTTTTTCTCCCACGAATATAAATGGACTGAAAATGAACAAAGATCTCAAAGAGCAAAGAAAATTACTATATAAAGACGAGGTTTATGCTATCATCGGCGCAGCCTTTGAGGTATACAACACCTTAGGCCCAGGATTTCTGGAGGCTGTATACCAGGAAGCGTTGGCTATTGAATTCAAATTGAGAAGTGTCCCCTTCAAAGAACAGTTGCCTGTACCTATTGAATATAAGGGAGAGCAGCTTAAAACTAAATACCAGGCTGATTTTTTGTGCTATGGTGAAATTATAGTAGAAATAAAGGCTCAGGAATGTCTGGTTTCTGGCAATGAAGGGCAATTGCTGAATTATTTGAATGGAACAAAGCTACCTGTTGGGGTGTTGATTAATTTCGGGAAGAATACAAAGCTGGAATGGAAGCGGTTTGTATTGTAAAAGAGAAAGATGTTGCCCACGAATTGACACAAATTGAACACGAATGAAGAGTGTAAATATTATTACAGCTTATCGCTGAAATAATAAGTTCATCACGCTCACGCGGAAAGAGAACCAGGCCCATGCCGTGAGGCAGTCGCCATTCCTGCTGGCCGATCAGGCCAGGAGGAAAGATTGGTGAAGATTAGTGGGACAAGAGTCTTTTTTCCCACGAATTGATACGAATTGGCACGAATAAGAATAAATTAATATCCTTCCCGCTCATCGCGGAAAGGATAGGTTCATCTGGAGGTAAAATGGATTTCTATACAAGCGTTCTTCGAAGAAGTGGTCAATATTGGGTGGCTCTTTGCCTTGAAAATGGCTTGGTAGGACAAGGACTATCAAAAGAAGAAGCCTTGGGCAAATTGAAAGAAGCTATCGATTCTTTGATGGAGGTGCAAGGCCTTGAAGATAAGCTATCCCATACTACAATAGCTATTAATGAATTGCATGAATTTTTAACAATTGAGGAAACTGACGTCAAAAAAGAACCTTTCGAAATGTGGACAGTCAATGCCTAAAAATGTGCCTTCATTAAAGCCAAAGCAGCTAATAAAGTTGTTAGAACAGGCTGGTTGTAGATACTACAGAGAAGGCAAAGGTGACCATACTCTTTATATGAGAACTGTAGGTCAAAAAAGAAAAGTAGTTCCAATAGATATGGGACAAACAGAATTTTCTCCTCCTTATGTACTTAGAATTTAAAGACAGTTTGGATTTACAGATAATGAAATAGAAAAGCTGCTTCAGTAATGCAGATAAATGAGAAGCAGAATATCCTTCCCGCTCATCGCGGAAAAGATAGTTCGTCGCTCTGCCGCGTAAAAGAGTTTGTGGTCCCTTGCCGAGAGGCTGACACTCTTCCTTCTGGCCGATCAGCCCAGGAGAAAAAATTCGAGAAGATTCGTGGGCAAAGAGCTTTTTCTCCCACGAATTGACACGAATTGGCACGAATGAAGAATGTAAATATTATTATTACAGCTTATCGCTGAAATAATAGGTTCATCGCGCTATTGCGGCGAAGAGAGCCATGTCCCTTGCCGTTAGGCTGACACCCTTCCTGCTGGCCGATAAGGCCAGGAGGAAAGATTCGTGTAGATTCGTGTAAATTCGTGGGCAAAGACTCTTTAGCCTTCTCTGCTATATGATCAGAATACTCCACACAATAGACACCACAGGCCCAGGCGGGGCGGAGACGGTCTTCACCAACCTGGCCACAGGCCTGGACCCCGCCCACTTCACCTCCTACGCCGCCATCAGAGGCCCGAGCCGGGTCTGCGACACCCTACGCCAAAACGGCATCGAACCTTTTATGATTAAAACTCACATTTATTTATCACAAGTATTGGGCAGGCAGAGGCTGAAGTAATGATCCTTCACCTTATAGAAACCGGCGGGCCGGGAGGTGCAGAGCAGATGCTTCTGCGGCTCGCTGATGAGTACGGTCGAAGGGGACTTTCGCAGATGGTCTGCCTCCGAAAAGAGGGATGGCTTGCGGATGAAGTTCGACAGCGTGGTCTGACGCTTAAGATTGTACCTTTGAATAGATTGCCCGATATCCCTTGGTTTTATACGATGCGTAAGTTCGTCAAAAAACATAATGTTACCGCTATTCATAGCCATGAGTTTGCGATGAATATTCGTGGAGCCATCCTTGGAAAATGGTTTGATATTCCAGTCGTAGCAACAGTTCATGGAAAGGGATACTTTGGGGATAAGTGGATGCGGAGGTCAGCTTATCGATTATCAAGCCGAATAGCAAACTTTGTAGCAGTATCCGAGGATATTCGAAAATATCTGATTACTCAATGTGGGTTAAATCCTGATCATATAACCGTCATACCTAATGGCGTGGATATGCAGAAGTTTCGATTTAGCAATGAAAAACGTTGTGCTTTTCGAGATCAGTTTGGTATAGATGATTGCCAAGTGTTGATTGGAACAGTTGGAAGCTACTATCAAGTGAAGGGGCACACTTATTTGATTGAAGCTATGAAAAGACTCGTGTCTGTTGAACCTAATGTGCAATTACTTATGGCCGGCCAGGGGCCCCTTGGAAACGAGTTACGTAAACAGACTACCGAAAGTGGCTTAGATCGATGTGTCCATCTTATCGATTATATTAATGATATACCTGGCTTTATGAGTGCACTAGATATTTTTGTTTTACCTTCTCTTTCCGAGGGGTTGCCCCTTGCTTTACTGGAGGCCGCAGCCAACCAACGGTGTATAGTAGCTACTCAGGTGGGTGGCATTCCTGAAGTTATCGAAAATCGTAAAAATGGAATTTTAGTACCACCCGGAAATTCAGACGCTTTAGCCGAAGCTCTCATTGAAATGCTCGATCCCTCTAAACGCTTATCTTTAGTCAGCAAAGCCTATACAGAGGTTAAAAGAGACTGGTCCCTTCAGTGGACAGCTGAACGATATCTAAAATTTTTGGATCCAAATAGTTTTTCTCAGAACAATTAGTTCAGAAAAATTCATAGTAATTGGTGCAGAACTTATGCGGCCAGTACAAAGCAGTCAAATAGAAATGACATCTTATGACAGCCAAGCTGAGCTTGCTTCTAATGTTAATTTAAAATCACCAATGGGGATTTTAGGCTCTCTCAAAAATCTTTGGAAAGCCTTTTGGCAGGAACATGCATGTTTTATTTTAACATGCATTTATTTAGTTTTTGAATATAACAGACCTCAGCATATTTATCCTGCAATTAATATCATACCTTGGGCACAGACTCTTATTCTACTTGCTATATTTTTGGCTTTTTTTGACAGGACATCTAAATCACCTCCCAAGGCAGCTGTTCTGCCCATGCTGGCTTTCTCTTTTTGTGTACTGTTTTCTATGCTAAACGCCTATTCCCCCTCTATTGCCGCTAAGCACTGGATAGACTTTTTCGGCTGGGTATTCGTTGTCTTTTTGTTGACCGGCGTGGTCAATACACGTATACGTTTGTTTTTGTTTATTTCAGTCTATTTCCTGGTCAATCTGAAGATGGCCCAGCACGGTTTCAGATCATGGGCAATGGGGGGGTTCGGTTTTTCAGGCTGGGGTGTTACGGGATCTCCAGGGTGGTTCCAGAACTCTGGTGAGTTCAGCATGCAAATGGCTGTATTTCTCCCCATGGTTCTAGCGTATGTCGCTAAATACCGTCAAGAATGGTCCATTGGCATTAGAATGTTTTTTTATCTGCTGACTATTATGGCGGTAGGGTCGATAATCGGAAGTTCTTCCAGAGGAGGTATCCTTGGACTTGTTATGGTCGGGCTGTGGAAATTATTGTTTTCACGCAAGCGTATTAAAGTACTGGCTTTCTTAGCTGTTTCTACAATGATAATAATTGTTTCCATGCCTGAGCAATTCAAGGATCGCTTTAAAACTATTGGAGAAGACACGACTTCTGTTTCTCGTCTGGAGTATTGGGATTACGCCAAAGAAACTTTCAGCAAACATCCTTTAACAGGAATCGGATTTAGAAATTGGCCTATATGGGTCAGCAATACCAAGCCGGAATTAAAGGGAAATATTAATCGGACTGAGGCAGTTCACAATACATATTGGGAAGTAGCAACTGAACTTGGCATTTTAGGAACAATTGTTTACTTCTTAATTCTTCTACAGATATTTATTATTAATTGCAGTTTGGCTCGAAAGGCACGTATCACGAATGACCGTTTTCTTGAGGCCACTTCTCTTGGGTTATGTGGAAGTCTTCTTGTCTACTTGGTAACAAGCTATTTTATGTCAGTTCTTTATTATCCGTATATATGGATCTTACTATCTCTTACTGTGTGCTCGTCGCTCATTTATCATAAGAGCATTGAACAAGAAACCAAATGAACATGTTCTCGTGACATAAAGATTCTGCGTAAAGCATGATCCAATGTCATTATATTTACAAAGGAGTTGACACTTCAGTGTTTTATCATTACAAGACGAAAGCATCAGAGAAGAGCTGGGCCTGGAAGGAGTTTCCCATGCCCAGGATTAGCTTGATCATCCTATGAATATATTGTGGCTTTCCCACTTGGTGCCGTATCCGCCCAAAGGTGGTGTTCTGCAAAGGAGCTATTATTTACTGCAAGAACTTTCTCATTATCACAGAATTGATTTGCTTGCGTTCAACCAAAAGGCTTTGATGACCCAGTTTTTCAGTTCTTTAGAAGAAGGGTTTCAGCAATCTCGAAATGCATTGGGCACAATATGTGAGCGTGTTTCCTTTTTTGAGATTGTAAGCGATCGTCACGAACTGGGAAAACATGTGCTCGCTCTGAAAAGCATTTTCCATGAACCATACAATATCAAGTGGCTCAAGTCAGAACATTTTCGATCTATCCTCAAGAACTGGTTGCAGGAGAAAAGCTATGATCTGGTCCATTTTGATACAATCAGCCTCGTACCCTTTTTTGATGCTTTGCCAAAAGGGATTGCGTCATCGTTGGACCATCACAATATTGAATCCCACATGCTCTTGAGAAGGGTAACAAGAGAAAGAAATATCTTCAAAAAGGCATACTTCTGGCAGGAAGGTTTGCGGCTGCAAAAATACGAACGCCGATACTGCCCAGAGTTCTCACTCAACATCACCTGTTCCGACATGGACACCAAAAGGTTGCAAAAGCTTGCACCCAAAGCGAGGGTGGAGACCATCCCTAATGGGGTGGATATGGGCTATTTTAAGCCGGGGGCAGGGGCTTCAGATTCGAGGTTTTTGATTTTTGTCGGTTCCATGGGCTGGTATCCAAATGTTGAAGCTGTGCAATACATTGCAAATAAGCTATGGCCACGGCTTAAGGAGAAGCATCCGGATCTGGAGTTCCATGTTGTGGGTGCGAACCCTCCGGGCGACATTCAAAAGCTAAGCACAAAGCTCCATGATTTTTATGTGCATGGGTTTGTGGACGATGTCCGGCCGTTTCTTGATGCTGCCGCAGTATACGTATGCCCCATCCAGGACGGAGGCGGGACTAAGCTTAAAATCCTGGACGCCATGGCCATGGAAAAGGCCATTGTGGCTCATCCCATTGCTTGTGAAGGCATCAATGTCAAGCATGGTGCAAACATTTTTTTGGCAGAATCAGACCACATGTTCATTGAACAGATCGATGATCTACTGCGGAACCCAGAGAAGCGGAAACACATTGGAAGAGCTGCGAGAGAGCTGATGAAAAGTGAATATGATTACCGGTCCATCGGCAAAAAACTCTCAGATGCTTTTCAAGATTGCTTGAGCTGATTGTATGTGCGGTATAGTGGGAATGATCGGAAGCTCAAGCTGGTCGCACGCGGCTTTATATGATTCTGTCATGGAAATGGCGGCCACCATGGTTCATCGGGGTCCGGACGACCATGGGGTATGGGTTGCCTTGGAAGCACCTGTTGCCCTGGGCCACCGGAGGCTTTCGATCATAGACCTTTCACCCACAGGCCATCAGCCCATGGTTTCACCCAGCGGGCGATATCACATAGTCTATAACGGCGAGGTTTACAATTTCAAGCTCCTGGCAGAAGAGCTGAGCAGGCTCGGGCATGGCTTTCGGGGCACATCCGACACCGAAGTCATCTTGACGGCCTTTGAGGAATGGGGCATCGAGTCGACCCTGCAGCGCTGCCAGGGCATGTTTGCCATGGGGATTTGGGACAGCCAGTCTCGGGAAATGGTTCTCTGCCGGGACCGGATGGGGGAGAAGCCGCTTTTTTATGGCTGGCTGGGCGGGTGCTTTGTATTTGCCTCCGAACTCAAGGCCATGCAGCGTATTTTTCATCAAGAGCTGAGTATCGATACCAGCGCCCTGGCCGCTTATTTCAGGTTCGGGTATGTCCCCACGCCCCATTGCATCTATAATGGGTTGTACAAGCTTGTTCCTGGAACCTATCTGCGGATACCTCTTGATGCTTTCAACAGGGCAAACGATTTTCAGCCTCTACCAGGCAGCACTGCCTTCTGCCCTCAAGCCTACTGGCAGCTTGAAGACGCCATCCAGGCTGGAAGGAAAAGGATCATCTCTAATGAACATGAGGCGTTAGACCAGTTTGATGCTTTGCTCAGAGACACTATCAGATTACAAAAAATTGCTGATGTCCCTTTAGGGTGTTTTTTATCTGGGGGGGTTGACTCTTCCCTGATCAGCGCAGTGATGCAAGCCGTGTCCGAGACTCCGATCAAAACCTTCACTATTGGGTTTAAGGAGCAGGAGTTTGACGAGGCCCCGTATGCCCGGGCCATTGCCAGGTATCTTGGCACCGATCATCATGAGTACACTATCTCGGCCAATGACGGCCTGGATTTGATACCCGACATAACAAAGTATTGGGATGAGCCTTTTGCAGATTCGTCACAGATACCATCCCTGCTGATTGCCAAAATGGCCAGACAGAATGTCACTGTGTGCCTGACCGGCGATGGAGGAGATGAGCTTTTTTGCGGCTACAACCGCTACTTTGCCAATGCAAGGCTGTGGGCAATGCAGCAAAAAGTGCCCTACGAATTCCGCAGAATGGCTGGCAATGCTTTGTCCAAGGTGTCGCCGCAAACCTGGCAGGGCATCTATAACCTGTGCAAGAGGATTTCCAGAAACGGAAAGACACAGGCCAATTTCGGCCTGAAGATGCACAAGCTCGGCAGCTTGATGGGTATGCGGAACATGCAGGAGGCTTATCCATTTTTGATGTCCTCCTGGCAGAACCCTGCTGATGTGGTCCGGTACGATCAGGAGGCAACCTCTATTCTTGACCGGGAGCCGGCTCCAGGCTTGGGAAGCTTTATCGAGGATGCCATGTTTTGGGACCAGCTCGGCTACCTGGTGGATGACAATCTGGTCAAGGGTGACCGGGCCAGTATGGCTGTCAGCCTCGAGACCAGAATGCCCCTGCTTGATCATCGGATCGTCGAATTTTCCTGGCGGCTTCCTCTGGAGATGAAATACAGGCGGGGGCAAAGCAAATGGCTGCTTCGCCAGGCTCTCTATCGCTATGTGCCAAAAGATTTAATAGAGCGTCCCAAGATGGGTTTCTCTGTGCCGATGGGAGATTGGTTGAGGGGGCCATTGAAGGATTGGGTGAATAGTTTAATGGGAGCAGACATGCAACACATTGGCGAGGAGCTTCTAAATTATAACAAGATTGAGACTGTCTGGCAGCAACACTTAAGTGGGACACATGATCATTCTCATTTAATATGGACAGCTTGCGTGTTCAAGTCATGGATAAGTGAATACTAAACACTCCACCGCCTTAAGGCGGTGGAGTGTTTAGTTTGACAATGTTGGGCATGAAAGCTCAGCATCGAATTTAGACTGCTATTGGTATAGTCATATAGGTACTATGCAATCAATTTGAGTCAATTTCAAGGTTTGATGGAGGATTTATTACTATATCCTTACCTTGACGTAAATCAGTTGTAGACATTGTAAAGTCATCTAGCAAAAACTCAGTGTTTTCATCATAGCTGCCATTAGCCCATCCCATAAGATAGCCAGCACTCCAGCCAGGTGAATCACTTGGTACGTCCCAGTCAATATTGGTTATGTCAGCTAACTTAGTGTAGCTGTTCTCGCCTTCCCATCTTCGCCACCATTCCAAGCGGCCATTCTGTGCACCTTGTGAGCTTGACAACTTCATTCTCACAACGACATGCATCCAACGGCCTTGGTCTTCAGGATACTCAATAAAATCATCGTAACTTTGTTGATGCCCTCCATTATTTATAACAACTGTACTTCTACTTCCTCCATCATTGGCATTGTTGGGCCAAAAGTTCAACACACAGCTTGGATCAACAGAATCATTATAACTGACGGTCCAGAAAGCTGCAAACTTTTGATTTACTGAGCCGCCCCCACCAGTGCCATGAATGTAATTGGTAGGTATTCGTATCCAGTATGCAATCCAAAGCTCTGGGTATGATCCCCCCATATTGAATCGTTGTTCTGCCCAGCTTTCACCTGCTGGATACCGAAATCTCATGGATATATCACCTTTTTTTGCAGTCCAATCTTTTTCTTCACCGCCAAAGTTGCATATGTCTCCATTATTCCAAATTGCATATGCTCCAGTTTCTGATCCATCACAGGTGCCTTGATCTGCATCTGGGTCCATGGTCACAAGAGATGTTCGATTAGGATTTCCCCAACTAAATCCATCACTGTTTGTGCTAGATAAATCACTTGATTCAAAATCATCAAAGAAAATTTGTGCTGCCATTACATTATTGCTGAAGAACAATATTCCAAGGAAACATAAGAATACATATACTCGTTTCATCATAATTTAAACCTCATATAAATTTAGTTATTCATTTTTTTAATGCAAAACTCATCCTAAATTTTTAAAAATGTTTAGTTTTAATTAGATACAACAACAATTCCGCTGGCCTTAGCGTTGTCTTTGTCAGTAGCGAATTCAATATTCAGCTCGCCGTCAGATACAGTGACAGGAACATTGACTGCATAGGCAGTTTTGCTGCCCACTTCCTTGATCAAGTCCAGGTCGGAAACCACCTGTTGGCCTTCAACCAAGACGTCGAAAACTCTTTTCTCAGTGTCCGACCAATAGATCTCAGCGAACTCTAGGAAAACTGTGTATTCGCCATCTTCAAGTGGAATGTCGTAGTAAAAGTCCCCATAACGCTCGGTCTGGTAGACCGGATCGGATTCTGTTCCGGAAATGTCGGAGCTTGTTTTTGCTGTTCTGCCGTTCATGAAGTTTTCATCCGTCTTGTAGCTGACCCCGTTGGAGTCTGTGTATGAATCACCCCCGCAGTTCACGGCATAGACAAGATCTTTATTCGTCGTGTTGGATTCTTCAGTTGAGCTAACTAGGATTCCACTTGCCTTGGCATTGTCGATGTTAGTAGCATATTCAATATTCAGTTTTCCGTCGTCTACTGTGACAGGTACGTTGACTTCATAGGCGTATTTTGAACCCACTTTTTGCACTAAGTCCAGCTCTGAAACTACTTGTTTGCCCTCAACCCAGACGTCAAAGACTCTTTTTCCGGTATTTGACCAGTAGACCTCGGCAAATTGAAGAGTAACTATGTAGTCTCCGTTTTCAAGGGGTATGTCGTAGAAGAAGTCGCCATATCGTTCTGATTGATAGACTGTTTCGTCATCTGTCCCTGCTATGGAAGCACTGGACTTATAGGTTCTGCCGTTCATGAAGTTCTCGTCGGCATTGTAGCTTAGCCCGTTGGAATCTATGTATGAATCACCCCCGCAGTTCACGGCATAGACAAGCTCTTTATTCGTCGTTTTGGATTCTTCAGTTGAACTAACTAGGATTCCACTTGCCTTAGCATTGTCGATGTCAGTGGCATATTCTATATTCAGTTCTCCGTTGTCTACTGTGACAGGTACGTTGACTTCGTATGCGTATTTTGAACCTACTTTATGCACTAAGTCTAGCTCTGAAGCTACCTGTTTGCCCTCAACCCAGACGTCAAATACTCTTTTTCCGGTATTCGACCAGTAGAACTCGGCGAACTGCAATGTAACAGTGTAGTCGCCGTTTTCAAGAGGAATGTCATAGAAGAAGTCCCCGTACCGTTCGGTCTGATAGATTGTAGCGTCATCAGTTCCGGATATGTCGGAACTTGTTTTTGCTGTCCTTCCGTAGGTAAAGTTTTCGTCGGCGTTATAGCTTATCCCATTGGAATCGGTGTAGGCTGAGCCCCCGCAGTTGACGGCGTAGACCACTTCTCTTTTTTCGGCATTGAGAGCAATATACCCAACATCTTCGAATGCGTGGTCTATCTCATCATCCAAAGACTGTTCTTCAGCCACATTGACCTCCAGCCCTTGGCCTGATTTATCCGTGTATCTGAGGTTGGCTGTATTCCCATCGTTGCTGGTTTGCATGGAGGCCAGGAAGCTGGGGGCTTGGGTGAAGGGTTGTTCGAAACCGATATGCTGAGCGTCGTGGGTGATGTCGTTGGCCTGGGTGACCGCGAACTGGGTGCCGTCGATTTCTCCGCTTGAGGGTTCCCAGGCGATGTAGGCCACGCTTTCCGGGGGATGGTCGTTTTCGCTATTTTCTTCTGGCTGCAGGGCATAATCAAAGCCAGAGGTGCTGACGTTTTGCATTCTGCCGGTTACGGCCAGCTGGTCGTTGACGGTGGTAATGGAGGTCATGACCACTGGCTGGACCGCAAACTGGCTGGAAAAGGAAACAGGATCAAAAGAGGAATGGTTGGCTTTGGCCTCAAAGTAGGAGGCCTCGATTTGGGTTCCGTCCGGCAGATAGTAGCTGCCCATTTCCATGACCACAAAGCTGATTTTTTCCTGGGTGTGAGTCTGGGTCAGATATTCGTACTCTTGAGCCCGAATGTCAAAGCTGTTGCCGGAAATGTTTCGGATGCGGACAACAGCCGGCTGGGAGTCGTTGCTGCTTAAGGGGCCGGCCACGACCACGGGGTTCTGGAATGTTTTGTTCAGCTCCACTGTGGTCCAATCGCTGTCAACCGGAACTTCCCCAAAGACCATGGTCGGCAGTCCGGACTCGTTGTCGGAGCCATCAGCCGGATCGGTTCCCTGAACAAGTTCGGTGGTATCAGATACCCCGTCCCCGTCGGCATCCAGATCGAACAGATTGACTGTTCCGTCCCCATCTAGGTCTCCATCCCAGGCATCTCCCCAGAAATCGACCTCAAATGCATCCGGAAGGCCGTTGCCGGTGGTATCCGGGTTATAGGGGTCCAGCCCGTAGTACTCCTCTTCGGAATCAGTCAGGCCGTCCCCGTCTGAATCCTGGGTGGAAGTGGGAACCGTGTAGTAGACCTCATTGGAATAGGTGCTTTCATTGCCCTCGGCGTCATAGCTAGTGGCTACGAAACCGTAGATATCTCCTTCTGTGAGTCCGGAGACGGAGCAGGTGGTTTGGTTGGGATCTTGGATGACCGTGGTTGCATCATTTGAAAAAGAGCTGCCGGATGGGGCCACGTAGATGTTGTAGCCCACAATGTTGCTGGTGTCTGAGGGTTTGTCCCAAGCCAGGTCCACAGTTGCAGAAAATCCCTGATTTGGGAAGAGCAGGGAGCCGAGAAGCAGGGCGAAAAACAGAACAAAGGGAACAAAATGAATGCGAGACAAGGAAAAGTGATACATAAAAACCTCCTAAAGCTGTATCCAAGCCGCGCAGGACACAGCTTCAGGAGGCTGTAATCCGCCCGGTAGACCCGCTACCGTATCCATATGGATGTAGGCCGGTGCCTTTGCGTCCCATCCTTTCGGATGGTTTGCCTTTAACGAGTGGGTTAAGAATGAATAATACTATTGCTTAAGAGATATATGCAAAAGGTGTACCATGGGGAGGGACTTAGCGACTGAGTGACTGAGAGACTGAGCGACTCAGAGATGAAGAGAAGGAAAGGGAGAGGGACTTTATAAATTCGAAATCCGAAACACAATAAGCATATGAAAAAATTACCTTATTAACCAACATACTAATCAACCAATACACTAAGTTACTAATCCACAGATACTGAATACATGCCATTGCATATTACAAAATGTCATTGCATATTACAAAAGTGTAAATGAAGGGGGGGGCTCACGCACGCTTCGCTCGAGGCGCAGAGGCGCCGAGAAGAGAAGGGCAGATATTCCCCACCCCAGTACCATCACAAGGCTGAGCTACGGGGCAGGCGAATTAACACCCCGGTTGAATACCCTACGGGCTGGTCTCTTCGAGCCCATTCAACTGGGCAGGCGAATGGTCGCGAATGAAGGTGAAAAGGGAGAATCTGGGACAGAACCTTTCTTGTCTTTCTTTTTTTTATTTCGTGCTATTTCGTGTGTTTCGTGGAGAAAATTCTTTTCTTCACTCTGAAAAGTATATTTTGTGGAAGCCAGTCCCTGCGTACGCAGGGACAGCAGAGTATTTGTCCACGAAACACACGAAATGACACGAAAGTGTCAGAAACGGGGACCGGAGAAAAATCTTGAATCTTTGTTTAATCACTCAGTCGCACAGTCACTGAGTCCTTCTTATGTGGCCGATCAGGCCAGGAGGAAAGATTCGTGCAGATTCGTAAAGACGTATCTCACCGCCCGCTTCGCTCGAGCCGCAGAGAATAGGGGAAGGGGGGACACCGCAAAGAGACTGAGAATTGACATTGGGTATGGGAGTTGATTACAAACTGATATAAGGACATTACAAAATGGTAAGTCGAGGTTTGGGGAAAGGGGCTCAATTTAGCATCTGGAGTTGAGAGACGGGTTGTTGGTTTTTGGGGAATTGATTTCCGGGAAGAAAAGGCTATTGAGCTGAATCCATTTGCTTTCTTCTAGGATAACGGCTCGTTTCAAGATGTTTTGCAACTGCCGGAGGTTTCCGGGCCAGGTGTAGGACTCCAGAAAATTCTCAACCTCAGACGAAAATCCCAGTATTTTTTTGTCCATTTGTCTTGCAATAGGGGGCAAAAGGGCAGAGGCAATCTCTCCAACTCCATCTTTTTGAGCTGCCAGCCGGGGCAAATGGATATGTAATTGATGTAATTGGCTGAAAAGTTGGGGATGAAGCATTTGGGGGGCCAGAAGTTTTTGGGGATCTTTTCTGCTGGTCCCCAGGACCCGGACATTGGAAGATAGAGGCGATTTGCCCTTGACTCTTTGAAATGACTGAAATTTCAAAAAAACACATATTTTGCCTTGAATATCCAGGCTTAATTCGTCAAGATTTTCAAAGACCAGGGTGCCTTTATCAGCCAGCTCCAATTTGCCTTGTTGGTCAGAGGGGCCAGTATCACAGGAAGCCTTTTCACAGCCGAAAATCTCACACTCCAGGGCTTTTGCCCCTGAGTCATCCCGGCAGTGTATTGTGACAAAAGGGCCGGTTTTTCTGGGACTTAAGGAATGCAGGCTATGGGCTGTATAACTTTTTCCGGTCCCGATTTCTCCGGTAATGAGCATAGGCAGGTCCTGGTGGGCATAGTATTCAATATTCGGTATTTGCATCATGGTCTGAATGGCCCAAGGTTCGTGGCGTTGAGGGCTCTGGATTGGAGCTTGCCCCATTCCTTTATGGTAAGCAAAAAAAATGCCATGGGGCATAGGGCAGAGGGCATGGGGCAGAGAGCAGGGGGCAGGGGGCAGGGGGCATGGGGCATGGGGCAGAGAGCAGAGGGCATGGGGCAGAGAGCAGAGAAGACTGAAGAATTTTCGACCGGATTAACTGTAACTTGATAATAATCATTATATTTTTTCCCATCATGCAGGAGCGTTAACTTTATGGTCAAGATTCTCGCCATAGGGGCGGATAAGCCAACCTTAGAAGAAATTCAAAAAGCTGCCCGGGATGAGCATGAGTTGGCTTTGGCCCGGACGCCAAAAGATATTGATGCCCTGTTAAAAAAGGATGAATACGATATCGCCTTTATCGATCCTGTGGGTGGGAATCAAAATGCAAGGGACTTTTCTCAGGTTCAAAAGCTCAGTTCCTCCAATCCCCATTGCTATCTTGTGCTTATAAATAGTGAACAGTATGATCTCTCTGCAATAATTCAAAAAAACGACATTTTTGATATCATTGAGAAACCCTGCTCTAGGGAAAAAGTCAGCCTGACTATCAACCGGGTTTTGGAAAATCGACGTCAAAAGCACGAGCTGCACTTCTTGCGCGGACAGCAGGACTCGATCTACGACTTTCAAAGCATTATCGCTCAGACCCCTTCCTTTCAAAAGGTCTTGTCCATCCTGGGCAAATTCGCTCAGACTGATTCAACTATTATGATCACCGGGGAGACCGGGACCGGCAAAAGCTTTCTGTCCAGCTCAGTACATTACAACAGCCTGCGCAAGGAAAAGCCCTTTGTGACCATCAATTGCGCCAATCTGCCGGAAAATATCCTGGACAGTGAGCTCTTCGGCCATGAAAAAGGGGCTTTTACCGGAGCGGATAAACGGCGCATCGGCCGGCTGGAGCAGGCCAACGGGGGAACGGTATTTCTGGATGAAGTCGGGGAGCTCAATTTCTCTCTGCAGTCCAAGCTCCTGCGGTTTATCGAGGAAAAGGCCTTTGAGCGGGTAGGGGGAAACAAGACTATACATTCGGATGTACGTATCATTTCCGCGACCAACAAAACTCCGGAAACACAGGTCGAGGCCGGGGAGCTTCGCGAAGACCTCTATTATAGGTTGAACGTCCTCCGGATTCATATCCCGCCCCTGCGGGAACGTACTGAATGCATCGAGCCCCTGGCCAAGTTTCTGCTGCAAAAAATTTCCCGCAACCACAAAAAGCGCATCCAGGGCTTTGCCCGGGAGACCATATCCTTGCTCCGCTCCTATCCCTGGCCGGGAAATATCCGCCAGTTGCAAAATGTCTTGGAGCGGGCCCTGATCTTTGAAGACTCAGAACTGGTAACCCCGGAGAGCCTGACCCTGATGGAGCCCAACCTTTTAAAAAGTGCTTCATCCGTGCCTGATTCCGGTGAATCCCTGGTGGACAATGAAAAAGACCGAATTCTCCAGGCCCTGGAAAGAAACAATTGGGTCCAGAAGGAAGCGGCCAGGGAGCTGGGCATCAGCCCCAGGGTCATGAATTATAAAGTCAAGAAACACCATATCACCTATGCGGGCTGGAAGAGGCACACCGCGAAAAATGAGAGCTGAATGGAAAAAATCTTTGCCCTCCCAGTACCATCACAAAACATCAGTCTTTTGGTCAGTCCAGCCAGACCTTCCTACCCCAAAAAATCATACTGGAGTACAATTGCATTTAGCCTGTTTTCATAGAGAATGAACTCAGAAAATAAAGAGGTGCATCAATCCAAGCTGTGCCTTCAGGCAGCTCCAGGCACCTGTTCCCAGGCTGTGACAGCTTGTAGCCCGGGAAGAAGAAAATGAACACTGAGCAAGGTTGGATGCAGTTTTTGGAGGCAGGCCCAAAGAGGTCGAAAACAATTCTCATACCAAAGTGCTAGATAGGATTTCATACTTGGGGCGGATTGCCTTTAGGGAAATTCGTATTAATATTCATTATTATAAAACTTTCAAATGAGATATTTGCTGATCAGTAAAAATGTTTCTCATGGTGTTTTATCATTAATTTGTTTTAATGGGAATCCAAAACTGTTGAGTTATAACAAAAAAGGGGTGGGTTATGATTTTGCAAGATGTAAATAAACAAAGTGAAAGTTTTGCTATGAAGACATCGTATTACGGCTTATCATTAAGCAAACTTTTTAGACGTTCAATGATGATCGTTTTATTTTTGGGCTTGGTGAGCTCACAAGCATTTGCTCTAAGTTATACAGGATCTTTGAGTGTCAATAATGATACTTTAGTAGTAACTGACAACAATCCTGGAATAAACAATAATTCTAACTATTCACCGCCTTGGCAAGGAGCGGTATTTTCTTGGGAAGTGACTGAGAATACTGAGAATAATGATGGAACATGGAACTACTCGTATACATGGAACAGCGGTGGTACTCCAGCTTTATCTCACATTATTATAGAAGTTTCTGAAGGTTTCAGTATAGAAAATGATATGTTTTATGCTGATCCCAATGATCCAGTAGCACATGGAAATAATCCTAATTACACCTTTACTAGTTCGGGAGTAAAATGGGATGTAGGTGAAGAGACAACAGAATTTACATTCTCATTTAATTCCGATCGTGCTCCAATGTGGGGCGATATGCTTGCGGTTGGTGGTCAAGTAATAGCTACAAACTCCAATAATGGAACAGACCCAGCTAATGTATATGCATTGGGTGAAAACATTGTGGGTTGGGCTTTAGTGCCAGATACTAAGACCTCAAAAGTACCCGAACCAGCCACCATGCTCCTGCTGGGCTCTGGACTCATAATGCTGGGTATTGTGGGCCGCAAACAGCTGCATCGGAATCCTTGATCAGAGGTTAGCACCGCCTCTGGCGGGCCTGTTATTCGTTATTTGTTATTCGTAAGAAACCGCCGGTTTGTATAATACGCAGACGAGATCCAGGCGCTAACCCGCCGCAAAGCTAACTCATTATCTGTGTCAATCGGTGTGATCTGTGGACAAAATGCTTCATCACTCTGATAATAGTGTTGGGAATACAAAACTTATGGAGATAAGTAATACATGAAAAGCGTTACCCCCAAGGCTGTATTGCTTATCATCGTCTTGTTCATACTCTCTGGAATTGTATTCCAGGTAATGTATGCTCTGAATTCTACCGGTTTTGGGGTACATGTGTCTGGCTCATGGTTCAACTCTCAGGAGAATGGACCACAAGCAGAAAGCCAAAACGGAGAGGGCAATTCGGTGATGAGTCCGGCAGTTGAACCCCCTGCTGCCGGCTCAGGACAGGATGAGAATCAATCTCAAGGGTATGCTGGTACGGACTCATTGGGTGAGAAAAGTGTGTATAATTTTGCTCTGGATCTCATTGGAGAGCATATAATGCTGCCCAAAGGAATCTCTGGGTCAGCTTCTTCAGGTTTGCAGGGCTCAAGCCCTTTGAACGGAAATGATGCGCCCATGAATGTTGGCTGGGGCGGATCGAATGGGCTGCCAGGTTCGCATGCCACTGCATCCCTCAATGGGGGAAGCTCTTCTGGTCAAGGCCCATCATCCTTTATAGGGCTACCCTCCATTGTTGGTGGGGGGAGAGGTGGGGATGATGGAACAGAGGAAGTGAATACAGTGAGCTCATTTACTCCCGAGGCTACAGTTGATCAGGGTTCGGCTCAGGTCCCGGAACCTGGGACTTTGCTTCTTTTCGGAACAGGGCTGTTGGGTATGATTATCTGGGGCTCAAAACGTATTTTCCCTGCTGATTCTCAATAAACTTGTTTACCCACGAATTTTCACGAATCTGCACGAATTATTCCGGAATATATTTAATTTTGATTCGTGATCATTCGTGTAAATTCGTGGGCCAATTTTTTTTTTGAGATCTATGCATATACAACTGGCGAGAGATGGAATGCTCAATCGGAAAGAAATTTTTGCCACCGGCTGCAAGCTTATGCTTGGCCTCCTCCTTATTTGCAGCCTGGCCGGCTGCCAAAGCGAGCAAGACAAGTTCTCCACCCACATGAATACCGCCGTTCAGGCCCTGGAGAATGAAGAGTACAAAAAGGCGGAGATCGAGCTGCGAAACGCCTTAAAAATCGATGAAGAAGCCCCCCAGGCCTATTATTATCTGGGTGAAACCTATCTGAATCAGGGTCAGCTGGGTCAGGCCTTTCAGGCCTACCAACAGGCCGTATCCCTGCAATCAGATAATACCCAGGCCCGGATACGCATGGCCACCCTCTACCTGGGAAATAACGAGCCGCAAAAGGCCCTGGATGTTTTGGAGAATGTCTTCAGTCAAGCACCGGACAATGTCCAAGCCCATTACCTGGCTGGGACCGCATTCCTGCGTTTGGAGGAATTTTCCAAAGCTGAGGAGGAATTAAGCCAAGTCCTGGATCTGGATGCCGAGCATGTAGGGGCGCATATCCTTCTGGCTCAGGCCGCTTTGGCTCAAGGCAATACGAATCAGGCCCAGCAGATGCTGGAGCAAGGAGCGGCACTGGACACAAACTCCACCCAGACTAAGTACCTTCTGGCCAGATTCTATGCCCAGAACAAAAAATGGCCGGCTGCTGAGCAGACCCTGAAAGATATTGTATCCGCATTTCCGGATGACCCAAGACACATTCTGGCCCTGGCCGACTATTACGCCAGTCGCAACCAGGGAGAGAAAGCGGAAGAGGCCTTGCGAGAGGCCATCGATGCTCACGCTGACGACTCACGACCTTATCAGGCCATGGCCGAGCTTTTCCTGGCTCAGGGCCAGGCTGATCAGGCTGAGAATATCCTGACCAAAGGCATTGAACAGGTAGACGACTCCCTGGACCTGCGGCTCATGCTCGGCCGTTTGTATGCCACCCAGGGTGAAACAGAGCAGGCGGTGGCTGCCTGGCAGGAGGCGATTGAAAAATTTCCAAGGGATGTTCGTCCCCACCAGATGATGGCTTCCATGGCCTATGATCAACGTGAATACGATAAAGCCCTGGAGCATATCAACTCCATACTGGATATAGATGCCGATAGTGTTCAAGCCCGCTTGCTTCAGGCCAGGATCAATTTGCAGCAAAACGATCCCGCGGCAGCCAAAAAAATTGCCCGGGAGGTGATCAAGGACGCACCAGAAAATGGTGAAGCCTCTTTTGTTTTGGCATTGGCCCACATGGGACTGGGCGAAGACCAGCAAGGCCGACGTAGCCTGAATGAGGCCTTGGAAAAAGATCCGGACAATATTCAGGCCAATCTGGTCCAGGCTGAGATCCTGCTCCGGGAACAGGACCTGGATCAGGTCCTGCAGATAACGGATAAAGTTCTGGAGCAGAATCCCCGGGAAATGCGTGCCCACATGTTGCAGGGCCGAGCCCATCTGGCTCAGAATGATTTGCAGGCGGCCAGAAAGTCCTTTGAACAGGCGGGGGAGATCAGACCGGAAAGGCCGGAAGGACATTTGTACCTGGGACTGGTCCATCGGGCTGAGGATGAATTCTCGGCTGCCCTGGATGCCTTTGATAAAGCCCTGTCCCTTGCACCAAGATCTACCCGGGTGATGAAGGAAATCGTGGACACCCATCTTATGCAGGAGCATGGCGACCAAGCTTTGGGTTTTATTCAGGAGCAGGAAAAAGCCCATGCCGATTCCCCTGAAGTAAGCGCCTATCTCCATTTTCTGACCGGGCGGGTCCATGCCCAGGCGGACGATATGCCTGCGGCCAAGGCGGCCTTGCAGGAGGCCATTGCAGCCAACCCGGACTGGGTGTCTCCATATATGCTCCTGGCCCGGCTGGAATCTGCCACCGGAGATGTGGACCAAGCCGCCGAACATTACCGCTCAGTGCTGGACAAGAACCCGGAGCACCTGCCGGCGGTTATGACTCTGGGCATGCTCATGGAGCAGCAGGGGGGCTTGGACAAGGCCCAGGAATATTATGAGAAGTGCCTGGAAATCGACGATACATTCGCCCCGGCCGCCAACAATCTGGCCTATATTCTTATTGAGAAAGGCGGCAATGTGGACAGGGCCCTGGATCTGGCCCAGCGGGCCAAGAGGCTCAGCCCGGACGATCCGGGCATCAGCGACACTTTAGGCTGGGTCCTGGTGCACAAAAAATCCTACGGCATGGCCATCGCCCATTTTGAAGATGCCCTGAACCGATTGGGAACCAACCCGACCATTCACTACCACATGGCAGTGGCCCAATATAACAGCGGCAACCCGCAAAAAGCTGAAGAACATCTCAACCTGGCCTTAAAGCAGGAGGTTCCGTTTTCAGAAAAGGATAAGGCCAAAGAGTTGCTGGAAAGGATTGGACAGGGGGAGAAGAGTTGAGGATGAGAGCATGCCATAGCTCATTTGAATCTATAAAATATGAAGCTTTTTGCCCACGAATTGACACGAATTTTCTCGAAATTTGTTTGGGCTTATCGCCCAAACAAGATGGCGATTCCAGGTTAAGAAGCGAAACACTTCGTTATACAGTCAACTTCAGTTATGAGAAAGGGTAACAATTTACCCTGTGTATATAGCACGGCAAGGAGGAGGGTATGAAAAAGATACTTATTTTTGTTTTTGGGTTTGTTTTTTTGCTGAGTGGGATTGCATCGGCAACAACTTTTACGTTAAATAAGAATCAGCTATTATCATTTAATGTTTTGAATGGTGTAAACTTGAACGAGTATGATTTTAACTCCAGTACAGACATATTTGATGCTGATACTTATACCTCTCAAACTGGATGGAATGTTAATGAAGAACCAATTGATGGTGCTGTAGGTTGGAAGGTGGGTTTAGAAGAAGATTTCTATTCCAATACTGATTCATATATTGAAATGGGCACAAGTATAAATTTAAGTTCATACAGCTCTTCCGATACCTTTTCATTGACTCTATACAATGAGGATCAAAGTACATGGGGATATCAATTATTTGCAAATGATGGTACAAATTATGTTACATCTGATAATAGTTATATTGCATTAGCAGTTGGTGAAAGCATAACTTTATCAATATCAAACAACGATTGGGATAATTTTAATTTCGGTTCTGATAATGCCACTATTGGTTTTAGACAATACTTTCCGTATGATGCTGATGGTGCAGCTTCATCACAAGATACAATGTATACATCCGCTGATCCTGTTACTGTTCCTGAAGCGGCCACGATGCTTTTGTTCGGGGTTGGTTTGTTGGGGCTTGCCGGATTCAGCCGTAAAATGCTTTGGAAGAAATAGCGGGCACTCGCCAGAGGTCAGCGTCGCCTCTGGCGGCCTGTTATTGGTTATTCGTTATTTGTTACTCGTAAGAAGCCGCCAGTTTGATCAATGATGAAACGTACGGTTTTAGGGGCGAATGATTATTCGGCCTCTTCTCTTCGTTCCCAGGGTCCTCCCTGGGGACGTCTTTCTCTTATGGCTCCGGCCATCCTCTTATTATTCCGTAATGTTATAAGAGGATATTCTAGTAATTTAATACCTAGTTTCATACGAGCGCAGCCTCTGGCGGGGACAGCCAGTTTGATCCAGTATAAAGCTGGCAAAGAGGCAGGGCCCGGCACTCACTTCGCGCACGATCTTTTGTTTTTTTTTGCAGTGACTTTCCACCAAAAGTGAGTGCCGGGCCCGCCCTACAGAAAAGCCCGGCTCGCAGGTAGGCCGCCCTTGACCCCAAGGGCAGGCCTTCTTCAAAGTTATTTCTCGTTTCATACGAGTAAAAACAAAGCGTTATAGCTTCAAATTTTATCACAAATGAACGTAAGACGACCTTTTGCAATTTCGTCTTTGTTCAGGTGCAGTAAAATAAGTTTTCTGTAATTGGTGATCTGAGACAGTAGAACTTTACATCAAAAGGGGTTGGCGCTTAAGTGGTAACCCCTTTTGACGTTTATGAAATCCTGCCAAATCCGTAAATATGTGGCCAGAGGTAGTTGTGCTGAGCCTTTGTATCAAACAAGTCTTACAGAACAGAAAGTGAACACCCCAAGTTCTACTTAAGAGATCAGAAGTAAGGTGCGCCTCTGGCGGCGGTCGCCAGTTTGATCCAGTATGAAACTAAAGAGGGCAGGCTCTCGGAGAGGGAAGCCCTACCCAAAAGACCACGAGCTGGGTTGCAACTGCGTAAGCCGCCCTTCTCCGAAGGGCAGGCCATCTTCCTTCTTCGTTCCCAGGCTCCTGCCTGGGGACGTCTTCTCTTGTGGCTCCAGCCACCTTCTTTATCGCTCCCACGCTCTGCGTGGGAGCTTTTCTTGACCGCTCCTGCGGTCTCTTTGTGGACGCCGGAGCGTCCAGTGGGATTATTCCCACGCAGAGCGTGGGAACGATAAGAAGAGAAGAGCCAGGCTGGAGCCTGGCGATCCCGGACGGCCAAACCAGCGACCGGGGTTAAGTCTTGTTTCATGCGAGCCCCGCCTCTGACGGCAGACAGCCAGTTGATCGAGGAAAAAACTTTCCTCGTATTCTGATTACTTCACTACGCTCACTATGACGGGCCAAAGAGCATGCCCGTAGCCAGGACCCAACTGCTAGGTCCTTGAATATTTGAACCTATTGATCTCATTTTAATCAACCCCGCATACCCCGCCATACCCCGTTCTTGATTTATCAGCTCCGCTTTTGCTGCTTGATCAGCAATTGAAATCTTGTCCAAAATAGAATACCCATGGTCTGCTTTGCACAAAAGTATAATCCTTTAACATAAAAGGAGATACTGTAGACCATGGGTAGAAAATATTTAAAACATGATCTGGTACAGATGGTCAAGGATAATACGCAAAATATTTTGCATGGCCATGTTGTTTGTGTTTATACCATCTGTCCAAAGTGTCATCAGGAAGTGGACTCATTCAAACTCCATGAAGCAAGGTCCAGAATATTTCTCGTCCTTGCTGAAAATATAGTTATATAGAGTCCTGTCCTTGATCACTCGCTGGAAATGTCCTTTTTGCGGTAAGACATTCATTCTCTACCCTGAATTTGCCCTTCCCTACAAGCGGTATGTATTGCCGAACATCATGGACAGATGCAGGGAATACCTGGAAGATGACAGCCAAACATATCGCCGGGCTGTGACTTCGGACAATGCCGAGTTCTACCATCAAGAGAGATCTGAAGACGGAAGCTGCCCTGTCCTAGCTCATTCCACCCTGCACCGCTGGATGACGAGCTTATCCGGCCTCGTGCAGACCATGCGAAGTGCCCTGGAGCACATCAAGCAAAAAGCCCCTCATACCGGGATCTTTCGCAAAATGGCAGCCTTGCGCATCCCTGGCAAAAAATTCAGAAGCCCGCACAGGGAAAAGCAGCTTCTCAGGTGCTTAAGACTTTTATGGGTCCAAGATGAGTTTATCCAGATTTTTTCCACGAGTATTTTCCCCAAGTTTGCAACCATGAATAACTGGTCCTGAATTAGGGTCGCCTCCAGATAATCAAAAAGGAGGCGACCATGAAGGAAAAAGAAGAAAAATGGGCTCTGTTCTGGTGCGATCTGCTAAAACCCATCATTTATGAGAGACATTGAGCAGGAGCAGATCAACCAGTTTTTGAAGGAGCTGGCCCAAAATGAGGTCATGTTCCCTGATGGCAGCTTACGCCGGCCCAGTGTGTCCACTCTCAGGCGCAAGCTCAATCTCTACAAAGAGGCTGGCTTTAACGCTCTGGCCAGGAAAAGACGGACTGATCTGGGAGAGTGCCGCAGTGTTAATCCTCACGTGATAGAGGCCGCCATTGAGCTGAAAAAAGATCAGCCCAAAAGGTCTGAGCAAACCATCAATACATTTTTACAAGAGCGCTTTGGAGTAACTGTCCCCAGGTCCACGCTCTTTCGTCATCTCAAAGAAGCCGGAGCCACCAAGATAAAGCTGGGCGTGACCAAGAAGAAGGTCCGCAAACGCTGGACCAGGGAACATACCAATGATCTCTGGGTGGGGGACTTTGAAGAAGGCCCCTATGTGCTGGTTGATGGCCAGACCCTGCCCACCCATCTCAGTGCCTTTATTGACTGCCACAGCCGATACGTCGTCGAGGCCAGGTACTACCTGCGCCAGAACTTGGACATCCTGATTGATTCCATGATTCGGGCCATGCTCACCCATGGTGCTCCTGCTGAACTGTACCTGGATAACGCCAAGGTCTACCATGCTATCGCTTTGAAAAAAGCCTGCTACAGCCTGGGCATCAAACTCAGGTATCGTCCTGTGCGCGACGCGGCTACCGGCGGGCTCATAGAACGTCTCTTTCAGACTGCACAGTCCCAATTCGAAGCAGAAGTACGAGCCCGAGAGATCCTGACCCTGGATAAGCTCAACAGAGGCTTATCGGCCTGGTTGTCTGTCCAGTACCATCCAAATGTGCACTCTGAAACCGGCCAGCCACCTCTTGGGCACTACCAGGAAGGGTTACAATGCACCCGCCATGTGGATATGCAGAACTTCCTGGCTTCCTTTATGCAAAAAGTCCCCAGAACGGTAAGCCCCACCTTTTCTGATGTCCGCCTCAACAACCGCTACTACAAAGTAGACCCCAAGCTACGCGGGGATAGAGTCCAGGTGCGATTCGACCCCTTTGGAACCATGGATGAGGTGCACCTCTATTCCTTAAAGGATGAATCCTTTCTGGGAAAAGGCACGCTCCATCACAGGGAAAGTGGTGACCCGACTTGTGCCGCAAACAACCAGGCCAAGGCCCAACATGATTATCTGGACGTCATCATCACCAGGCACGACCGGGAACTTGAGCGCCAAACTCAGGGCATTGATTACACCCGGCTTACTCAGACAAAACCCTGGCCCTTCCATGACTTTGCCCGAAAACTGGCCCAGCTCATGGGCAAAAGAGGCAGCCTGACAGAGTTTCGCTCCGATGAACTCGAGGCCCTGCAGAAATTCTACCACCGCCACGCCGGTATCTCGGAAGAGATGCTCCAAAGAGCCTATATGCAGGCTTACGAAAAGAGCGTCCCTTACATCATCCTGGAAATCCAGGAAATGCAAAAGGAGAAATAACTCATGCTGAACCACTTTAAAATGGACACATATCCCTTTGCTGAACAGCCATGTGTGGACCAACTTTGCAAGGACGAGCGCATCACTCAAGGACTGGCCAGGCTGGAGTACTTTCTTACCCAAGGAGTCATCGCTTTGCTCCTTGGACAAACCGGAGTAGGCAAGTCCTCCCTCATTAGGCTGTTTTTACACTCCTTATCCAGAAACAGGATAAAACCCATCTACCTGCACCTGACCAATATTACGGCTAAAGGTCTGCTGCGCCTTTTGGTATCAGCCCTGGGGGAGGTGCCCAAAATAGGCAAGGACCGTCTTTTTTTGCAGATCATGGCCAAAACCCAAAATGAGCTGCCCACCCTCCTGGTCTTTGATGAGGCTCACCTGCTGGACCCGGAAGTCCTCACAGATATCAGGCTCTTGGTCAGTGGGATGGAAACAAACCAAAATCTGAAGATCATCCTCAGCGGACAAGATCCCTTGAGCCATACCTTAAAACGGTCCACGCATGCAGACCTGGTCCAGCGCATTAACGTCTCTTATTACCTGCGGGCCTTAACCAGGGAACAGACAACCTTGTATATCGACTCCAGAATGCGCAGCAGCGGGGCCTCGGAAAAAATCTTTGAGCCCGAGGCCAAATCCCTCATCCATGACTACGCTCACGGCATACCAAGACAGATCAACAACATGGCCACGGCCTGTCTCTTAAACGCAGTTGCCAAAAAGAACAGAAAGTGACCGAAGCCATGGTCAACCTGACCATCTCCGAAACCTTCTTGCCCTAAGGAGCCGCCATGTACTCCAAACAAGAGCTTTATCAGTTAAGAAATGAAGTCCCCATCACAGTAGTAATAGCAGATGTGCTGGACATACCATCCAAGATGATTGATGGTTACTTTAGATTCCTATGTCCGCTTTGCTCGGAATTTATGACTGCCACAAACTCCAAGACCAACCTGGCCAGGTGCTTTCGGTGTCAAAAAAATTTTAACACTATAGACATAACTATGGCCGCGAACAAATACACATTCAAAGAAGCGGTAAGAGTATTCCAGGATATCAGGGAAAAAATCAAGGCACGAGAAAATCAAGTATCCAGGGCTATGAATCGGGGGATTGCACACATGTCCACCGGAGCCGAAGGTGGATATCCAAAATCCAATATATATAGAAATGAGATGTAGCTTATTTCATTGCGCTTACAACCCAGTCCCAGACTCATTTAATCTGGGACTGACAGAATCAAATAGCGTGGTACTTAGCACCCAACCCGTCATTGCGCGGCCTGTCCAGAGCAAAGCGAAGGGAACTCTTCGACGAAGCAATCTCATGGGGTTGTGACCAAATCCTTGGCACACCTCACATGTCGCAAAAAAAGAACCCTCCCCTGTCCCCTCCCTCCCTCCCGCCTGGAAGACAGGCGGCAAGGAGGGGAACCAGAAAGAAACAAAACAGGTTGTCCCTGAGATGTCATACTAAAGCATGATTAATCAACATCAGGAAGTGATTCAGGATACGATATTTGGGGAGAATTTGGTGGCCAATTTTGCGGATGCAATCGTTTTTTGGTTATCACGATCATATATGGTCCAAGTCTCCGGTTAAGAAAGAGTTTCCGGGACGAGGTCGCAATCATTTGCGTCGAAACTCACGGCGAATCCCAGGGGAGTATTCCGGATGACGCAACCTTGTCCTTGAAGTTTAGAGCTTTGGATGTTGCCAGCATTGGAATTGACGGGCAAATACACTTCCACATACAGTGAGGTCCCCACCGGATACTTAGAGGAACTCTGCACAAAAGCTCCGCCGGCGGATATGTCCCTGGTCATTCCTTTTTCAGTTTTTTTAAACACTTGATCATCATATACTGATATGCTGGCTTCCAATTGAAGGTCATAGCGTTGAAATCGGCGTTTCTCCAGCATGATCGGACCTCTGCTGTGGCTTAAAAATTTTTTCCTTACTCCCTACTTGAAATGTAGATGATCCTCACGAGAAAGCAATCAGCCGAAAGTTTGAAATGTAAAGTAGGTCATCATATTTTTTTCCGGAGAGCGTGGAACGCTTCATCCAGCGCACCCGCTTTTTCACCCGGTTAAACAGACTGATAGGATCAAGGGAGGGAGGGATTTAGCGACTTAGCGACTTGAGCGACTGCGCGACGGAGGGACTGTGGGACTGAGCGAGGAAGAGACGAATTCACCAATATCTCCAATAAACCAATCCACCAATTAACCAATAATCCAATCAACCAATCAACAAATACACCAATCCACCAATACACCAATAAACTAACATATAAATCCAAATATCGAAATTCGAACATATAAACTTATGGGTTATAAAAGAATTTTTCAGGCTGCGGATGCCACCTTTCCATCCAGGGCTGATCGAGTATGGATTGATTGGCCTTTTGGGGCTGTTTGAACCCGACGAAATGTGTACGGCGAGAGCTCATATTCTTTAATCTTGTACAACATGGCCCGATAACTGAGCCTCAGGATTTTGGAGGCTTCTTTCCGGTTCCAACCGGTTTCATGAAGGGTCTGCTGAATAATGTCTTTTTCCACTTTTTTGACAATAGACTCCCGAATATCTTTCATAGATGCAAATGAGCCATTTTTCAGCATATCTTTGATATTGGCCACGGTATCTGAAGAGATATCCTGTAAAGTTTCCGGAGACTTGGTTTCTTGGGGAACAGTTGCCTTGCCTTGCAGAGCCAGGATCTCATCTTCAATTTCCCGGTAATTTTCCAAGATGCTCAGCTGCTTAATGTAGTTTTCCAGCTCCCGGATGTTTCCCGGCCAGGAATGCTTCTGAAACAGGTTCATCAGCCGAATGCTCAATTGGGCTTTGGGCAGGTTGTATTTCCTGGCTGTCTCCTGGATAAAATAATGAGTTAAGGGCAGGATATCTTCCGGTCGGTCCCGCAGAGCCGGGATATGGATGGTGATGGTGTTTAAGCGATGGAAAAGATCGCTCCGAAACACTCCCTTTTCGATCATTTTATGGACATCGATGTTGGTGGCGGCAATCACCCGGGCATGAACCGCGGTCTCCTGATGCCCTCCCACCCGGTAAAAATTCATATCCTGCAGGACCTGCAGGAGCTTGGCCTGCATAAATGTGGGCAGTTCGCCTATCTCATCTAAAAATATGGTTCCTGATTTGGCGGCTTCAAATTTGCCGGTTTTGGGTTTATCCGCCCCGGTGAAGGCCCCCTTTTCATAGCCAAAGAGCTCCGTCTCCAAAAGCTCACTGGGCATTGCTGCACAGTTGATCTTGATAAAGGGAGATCCATTGCGCTGGGACTGAGCATGCAGGGTTCGAGCTACGAGCTCTTTACCCACCCCGGTTTCACCGGTGATCAACACATTCAAGTCGACATTGCTGACCTTTTCGGTCATGTCCAAGACCTTACGGATTGCGGGACTTGAGCCGATTATGCTTGGTTTTGAAAATTTCACGCTACCCTCCGGAAACTTTAAAAAACAACAAAACATCTCAGCAACGAGGAAAATATATTCCCACATGGATGGAGCGAGCTGAGTTAATAATCTTTGTAATCCACAAATCGGAAGAGAACAATGGTGCACAAGTATGAAATCAAATTCACAGTTTCTCATACTTAGGGATGAGATGTGGACGAAGTGGCTGAGGTGATCAGAGGCGTGAAAACCGATGGGAAGGTGTGCAATCAGAGCGACTCATTGATATCTTCGATTGCAGCTTAGGTCCGGTGGAATACCAGATACTTGCTCCAGATACGTGCAAATGGATCGGTTCAGGGTCTTCGGGGATATTTGATCATGACGATGAGGGCTGTATTGTCGGAGCTCATGAGGTCACAAGCAGAACGTATCTAAAATATGTCTATCAATGTCTGGAGTGATTATTTGACGAGGGATGGAAATAATTTTATGAGAAAGCATATGAAAACAGTTTCAGACCCCGATTCAGCCAAAGATTTCGTTCTGTGTACCTGAAAATAAGTTCTCATTGGCCAATAAGATTGTCGTCGCAGGTGCAAGCAGGATATGGAGTGCTTAGTTGAGGAAGAAGGTGGATCAATGGCCAAAGCTGTATTCGGGTATAAATACTTAGCTGTCTGGATTCTCTTTGTGTGCATGCTTATCATGTACGGTTTTGATTATAAAGAAGTTGAAAACATCATTCATACAAACAACCATGATAAAAAAGCTATGGTTGAAAAGAACGTGCTTGACTCCCTCATGCATGTGGACAGGAGTTATAAGATACTTGAAAAATTTTTAAATGAAGACATGAAACATATAACACATCAACTTTACGCTAAATATACAGAAATTCCTGATGTTTATGAATGGGACCTGGAAGAAATCCAGAAAGAATATCCGGATTATGATTTCTACATAATCGACGAGGACCTTGTCGTTGTCCGGACCACAATGAGCAAAGATTTAGGCTTGGATTTCAAGCAGTTTCCGAATTTTGCTCAGTTGCTGAAGAAAAGAATGTCCGGAGACAGCTTTCATGCCGATAGAATGGATTTTTCCACCACGACACACACATTTAAAAAATATAGTTATATGCCCACTCCGGATCATAAGTATTTACTAGAGTTAAGCATCGATATCCATAATGTTTTTCCTGCCACCCAAGATATCAACATCTTTAAACATGCCGACACCCTTGTTCGAGAAAACGATGTAGTCAGAGACATATCATTTTATAAGACGAATGATAACGGGAGTGACATAGGATTAGTTACACATGGCGAAGGACCGTATTTAAATACAGATCTATCCGAGGATGTAGCTGGATTGGTTCAAAAAACTGTGCTCTCCAATGAGAGTGTGGTGACTACAAATCCTGAGATAGATATTTCCAAGAAATATATTCCGTACTTAACGTATGAAGATGGTGGGCAGCTTGATTGGTGGAACTCCTATGTTGTTGGAATAAGTTATGACGATGGAATACTGAAGGCCAATGTATCTCAACAACAACAAGCCTTGGTTATAAAAATCGTGATTTTGGTGGTCATGTTTGTATTTCTGAATATGGTGATTGCCTATCAACTACGACGAACCAAGGAATTGTCATCACGGGATTCAGTGACCCTTTTACCTAATAGAAACTATTTTGAAACGTATTTTGCAAGGCAGACAGCTCAGGAATGTTACAAATCAGGACAATCACAAGTAGCCATTCTGTTTATTGATCTCGATAACTTTAAATATATAAATGATTACTATGGGCATGATATTGGTGACAAGGTTCTTATTGAAATTGCTTTTATATTACAGAGCAACCTACGAAAGGATGATTTGGTTATCCGAAGTGGCGGAGATGAATTTTGGGTTATGCTGAGTAATATACAATCTGAAAGCGATACCTTATTTGTTTTGGAGAAGATATGCGAGAGTCTTAAAAATCCCTTGTACATTGAAACTCATACAATTTTGATCCAGGCGAGTATTGGGGTCAGCATTTACCCTGAAGCCGGCAAAAGTCTTCACGAAATAATACATCATGCAGATAAGGCCATGTACCAGGCCAAGCAACAAAAGGATGAACGCACGAGATGGGTTTTGTATGCAGGTCCTGTAAGTTAATGATAAGCATAACTTTGGCCTTATCCATAACACAACAGCGACAGTTCTGGCATGAACAAACCTTGAAAAAGCCAGGCCTGCGTCTGGCGATTTCGGAAGAGCCAGGCAGGCGCCTGGCGGTCCCGGAATGGCCAGGGTGGCACCTGGCGGTCCGGGGGGGGGCAAAGCCTTGGGATCACAATCTATGGCTGTAGTGTTAGTTTGGTAAATTAAAATTTTGTATTTGTTTCTGATTCGAATTTCGATATTCGAATTTAAAATTGAGGTAAAAATACATCAGACGAGCCTCCGACTCGTCTGATGTATTTTTACGTGCACAAAAGGACCTTGTCGTCCGCGAACTCCTCCCCGGCGGCCCGTTCAAAGGCACTGACCAGGTCTTTTATGGTCAGTCCCTGCTTTTGGGTATGATCCATATCCAATATGACCTTGCCCTTATGCATCATGATCAGTCGGTTGCCATAGCGCAGGGCCATATCCATGTTGTGCGTGACCATGAGGGTGCTCATCTTGTCCCGGCCCACGATCATTTCGGTCAGGTCCATCACTGTTTGGGCGGTTCTGGGGTCCAGGGTGGCGATATGTTCATCTAAAAGCAGAATGCTCGGTTTGCTGATGGTAGCCATGACCAAGGACAAGGCCTGCCTCTGCCCCCCGGACAGGGTACCCACCTGGGCGGTCAGCCGATTTTCCAACCCCAGCCCGATCTGGGCCAGGGCCTCCTGGAATATCAGCCGGCGCTTTTTATTGCTGGCCTTTTTCAAGGTCCTGGGCTGTCCCCGGAGGTAAGCCAAGGACAGGTTTTCCTCAATGGTCAGGTTCCGAGAGGTCCCCACCTCTGGTTCCTGCCACACCCGGGAGACGAACTTGGCATGCTTGTACTCCTCGAGTCTGGTCACATCATGCCCCTGGATCTCCACTCTCCCCCCCCGTTCCGGGGGAAAGACCCCGGCCACGATGTTTAACAGGGTCGATTTTCCGGCTCCATTACTGCCAATGACGGTGACGAATTCCCGATCGGCTACAGCCAGGTCGATACCGGTTAAGGCCTGGACCTCATCCACGGTTCCCGGGAAAAAGACTTTGTGAATATTTTGGAGGATCAGAACGTCTTGGAGAGCGGTGGTCATATATGTTGGTCCCTTATGAGTCAGATTTGCCGGATTGATCGAGGAAGAAACATGCGGATTGCCTCATAAATAAGTGAAAGGTCTTTCCCCCCTTGTGGACTTCGCCCACCAGGCCAGGTAAAGAAAAATGCACATGTGAGCCTGGTCCTCTTAACTCCCCTCCTTGGCAAGGAGGGGCAGGGGTGGTTGGGATAATGATTTGTCAACCCAATTTTTCAGCATGATATCGTCCCCCGCAGTCTCGGGTATGTTCCATGCACAGGCAAGAAGCGGAGCTGGTTTCTGGCTTCCAGCCTCTGCCCCCGATCCAGGAGCCCATTACATCCTGGAAGCCGGAGGGACCCATTCATGGCGCATTCTCTTTTTCAAATAGGGAACACCCAGGGCGAAAATAACCAAGAGGGAAGTAATCAGCTTGAGATCACCCGGAGGCATGCCCAGGCGTAAGGCGATGGTGATGAACAGGCGGTAGACAAAGGTCCCGGCAAAGCAGGCCAGGAGAAAGTAGGCGATTCCCTTGGGATGGCCCAGGAGGCCTTCCCCGATGATAATTGCGGCCAGGGCCATGACAATGATCCCAATCCCCATGCCCACATCGCAAAACCCCTGATTCTGGGCCACCAGGGCCCCGGCCAAGGCCACCAGGCCGTTGGAAAGGGAGCAGCCAATGAGGATATTTTTGTCCGTGTCCACCCCCAGGCCTCGAAGCATTTTCTCGTTGTCCCCTGAAGCCCGCAAAGCCAGACCGACCTCGGTGCGCAGCAGCCAGTTTAAAAACAAGAAAATCAGGACGGCTACAATCCCGGCCACGGTGATGGACAAGGGAATCCCGCGCAGGCCGGTCAAGGCACTGACCTGATCGAAGATGGTTGTCTCCCGGAGCAAGGGGACATTGGCCCCGCCCATGATGCGCAGGTTGACGGAATAGAGTCCAACCATGATCAGAATACCGGAGAGCAAAGCGCTGATCCGCAGCTTGGTATTCAGCAGGCCGGTGATGGTCCCGGCCGCCAAACCGGCCACAAAGGCCAGCAGGGTGGCCAGGAAGGGATTGGTCCCATTGATGATGAAGACAGCTGCCGTGGCTCCGCCCAGGGGAAAAGTGGCGTCCACGCCCAGATCCGGAAAGCCAAGGACCCGGAAGGTGATATACACCCCGATGGCCACCAGGCCGAAGATCAGGCCTTCATAAGTCGCTACAGATAAAATACTGGTCAACAGGTCCACGGGAAATCCCTTTAGTTCAGAGGTCAGAGTCAGAAATTAGAGGTCAGAAGTCAGATACAAGGCCGCCCGGCACTCAATTGCAGCTAAAGCGTCACTGTAAAATACCAAAGCCTGGCCTACAATTGAGTGCCGGGCAGGCCATTGGCCAAGAGGGGCTGGCCCTCGGAGAGGACCGCCCTACAAAGAACCACAGGCCGTGGTTCCTGCGTAGGCCGCACTTCTCCGAAGGGCAGGCCATTGGCCAAGAGGGCTGGCCCTCGGAGAGGACCGCCCTACGGGAAGACAACGGGCCGGGTTGCAACTACGTAGGCCATTGGCCAAGAGGGGCTGGCCCTCGAAGAGGACCGCCCTACAAAGAACCACAGGCCGTGGTTCCTGCGTAGGCCGCACTTCTCCGAAGGGCAGGCCATTGGCCAAGAGGGCTGGCCCTCGGAGAGGACCGCCCTACAAAGAACCACAGGCCGTGGTTCCTGCGTAGGCCGCACTTCTCCGAAGGGCAGGCCATTGGCCAAGAGGGGCTGGCCCTCGGAGAGGACCGCCCTACGGGAAGACAACGAACCGGTTCATTTCAAAGGACACCAAAAAGCAGCCGTTGATGTCCGCGCGGACATCAACGGCTGCTTTTTGCCTACACCATCTTTTACTCATTGACAATTTTACTGGCCCGGTCCAGGACGGATTCCGGTATAGTCACCCCCATCCTTTCAGCGGCAGTTGGATTCAAGATCAAATCGGTCATGGGCACCTTCCGGACCGGGATATCAGCCGGAGGGGTCCCTCTGAGGATTTTAGCAGCAACCTTGCCGTCTTCTTGCCCCAGGACATAATAGTCAATGCCTGGAGTGCCAATGGCTCCGCGTTTTACGGTGGCCGTGTCCGCGGCAAAGGCCGGGACCTGGTTGTCTTCACAGACCTTGACCACGGCCTCGAAGGCTGAAACCACGGTATTGTCCGTGGGTACCCAAACCGCGTCCACCCGGCCCATGAGGGACTGGGTGGCAGCCATGACATCCGCGGTGGTAGCTGCATTGGCCTCAACAATTTTTTCTATACCCAAATCCGGAGCCAGTTTTTTCATTTCTTCCACCTGGACTTTGGAATTGGTTTCTCCGCTGTTGTAGATTACCCCCAGCTTTTTGACCTCAGGGACGATATCCAGAATCAGCTCTATCTGGGCTCCAACATCGGCCCAATCGCTGATCCCGGTCACCTGCCCTCCAGGGTTTTCCCAGCTGTCGACCAGGCCGGCGGCCACGGGATCGGTGACTGATCCAAATACTACCGGGATGTCGGTGTTTTTCACCGCATTGACGCAGGCTTGAGCTGTAGGGGTGGCAATGGCCAGGATGAGATCCACTTTGGCGGATACGAATTTTTGGGCGATGGAGGCCGCCAGGCTCATGTCCCCTTCGGGGTTACGGAAGTCGTAGGTAACGTTTTCTCCCTGCACAAAGCCTTCCTCTTCCATCTGATCGATAAATCCCTGGCGGTTGGCATCCAGGGCCGGGTGGGTCACAATCTGGGTGATCCCGATCTTTATTTTTTCCTTGTCGGCTGCAAAACCCAGGCCGGGTACAGCCAAGATACAGACCAGGCAAAGGCTAAGGCCTGCAGAAAAAAGACGGGTTGGAATGGAGCTGATGGTCATGGGGTACCTCCTGTCTTGGGGTGCTGATATATAAGGATTGGGCATATAGAACGCTTGGTCATCAAAGAGAAAACAGAGGGCAACGGATATGCCTAGTGATTTGGCACATCTCGTATGAAACTAGAATTAACTCCGAAGAGGGCCCTGCCTCTTTGCCAGTTTTATGCTGGATCAAACTGGCGGCCGCTGCCAGAGGCTGGGCTGACGTGTCGCAAACAAAGAACCCTCCCCTGGCCCCTCCCTCCCGCCTGGAAGACAGGCGGGAGGGAGGGGAATCAGAGAAAGAAAGGGTTCTTCAGAGACCCAACAATACATATATAACACAGCCTTGGCACATCTCACATATCGCAACATGGAATGAGATCATTCAGGATCTTATAGTTATAGGATGAAGCGTGGATTGTCAATCAGGATTCCGGCAGTGTTCAGGTTTCAGCGCCGCCTCTGGCCGCAGAGGCCAGTTTGATCGAGTTAGAAACAAATTCGAAAAGGGCAGGGCCCTCTTCAGGGTAAAATCTTGTTTCATACGAGCTTCAAAAGCCCCGATCCATGCGGATATGATACTTTGGAAACAACTAGGGGACATTTTGAGGCATCAGGCACGCAAATCAAAGAATATCAGGGTATCTCAAGTTCTTATACTGAACACTGAATACCGAACACTGAACACAAACTGCTGTTTTCCAGATATAGAGCAAATGAATTGAAATTATTGACAATGTAGAGGAGAACCAAATAGCCGTGCAAAGAGCCCTGCCTGTGATTGTCAGGTCGGATATTTTTGTGCTAGCCACAAATAAATATGCAATGCTCCGCCAAAAGGAAAGGTACACAAGTAGTCCAAAGGTAAGCGGGATATGAGCCAGAAAACTTTTTCATTGGCAGACAGGGCAGGGCGCAATCTGGCCCGGATCAGAGAGCAACGGCCCCTGATTCACAATATCACCAATTATGTGGTTATGAACTTTACGGCCAACGCCCTCTTAGACCTGGGCGCTTCACCGGTTATGGCCCACGCTGAGGAAGAAGTGGAGGAAATGGTTTCCCTGGCCGGGGCCTTGGTTTTGAATATCGGGACCTTGAGCCAAGAGTGGATCGCTTCTATGCTTAAGGCCGGCAAGCGGGCCACGGAACTGAATACACCTGTGGTCTTGGATCCGGTAGGTTCCGGAGCCACCCGCTTGCGTACGCAAACGGCCAGGGATATCCTGGACCAAACTCAGGTCTGGTGCGTTCGGGGGAATGCTTCGGAGATCATCTCCTTGGGTAAAGTAACATCTCGAACCAAAGGAGTGGACTCCACCCATTCCGTCCATGAGGCAGCCGAAACGGCTCAAGACCTGGCCAGGGAATTAAACAGTGCAGTGGCCATTACCGGCCCTACCGATCTGGTCACCGACGGTCAGCGGACCGTTCGAGTGGACAACGGACACCCCTTGATGGGCTGGATCACCGGGACTGGGTGCGTTGCTTCGGCTCTGTGCGCCGCTTTTTTGGCGGTGGATAAAGACCGGGTGGGGGCTGCGGCCTCAGCCCTGGCTTTTTGGGGGTTGGCCGGGGAGCGGGCCGGGGAAACGGCTTCGGCTCCAGGGAGTTTTCAATCCGCGCTTATGGATGCCTTGTATCTCATCACCCCGGAAGAACTGATAGCCGGGGCTCGGTTAACGGAGATGTATGTTTGAAAAGAAGAGCAAAAATACCTATGAATGCTTGGCCGATTCCCTGGCCGAGGAGACTCTGCAGGAGGCTGCGGATACCTTTTTTGGTCAGCGCAAGGGAATTGAAGATGAGCTTCAGATGTACAGCCAATGGGTTCAGGAACTGTCCAAGATTCAATCCCAGGTGCAGACCGCCCAGGCCAATCTGCATTTTATTTTGGGATCAGATGACGATCAGACTGTGTCCAGTTTTTATCGTCAGATCGGGGTGGATCCGGAGCAGGTTCCCTGGCCCGAAGATCCGGAGACCACCGATTTTAGCCAGTTCCAGGTGCCTTTTGCCTTCCGGGCCAAAGCTCGCTACGCCAAGCTGATCTGTGCCGCCTATACCGAGTTTGCCGCTCAGGCTGCGGACTTCATGCATGGACGAGCTTATAAAGATCCTCAGGATTCGCGCTGTCAAAAAATGACAGTCAGCTATAACCAACTGTATGAGTTTTATACCACTTTAAAACAGAAGATTCAGAAAGCCAATCAGGACAACGCCCCATCTCAGGTCCTGCAATACGTGAAGCAGTTGGACATTGAGCGTTCGGCCAAAGAATCTCTGGTCGGAGCGCCCCTTCACTACAGCCTGGATCAGGAAATGGCCTTGGCTGCCCCGGACTTTGCCCAAAGTGGACTTGCCGCCTACCCCAACTTCCCGCCAATAAAGGAAGTCCAAGCGACTATCAGGGACTTTGCCTTCCGGGTTTACACCGAGAAGCCGCAGAAGGTGCTCAGGATCTTGGCTGCGATCATGAAACTACGGTAAAAAGTAAAGCTGGCTACGCCCGCAATCCAATTGGTTCCAGGTTCACGGCACTCACTTGTAGGCCAGGCTTTTGTACCTTGCAGCGAGGTTCAAACTGCAAGTGAGTGCCGGGCGGCTTACGGAGCCAAGGTTCTTCCGTAGGGCGGCCCTCTCCGAGGGCCAGCCTCTTGGCCAACGGCCTGCCCTTCGGAGAAGGGCGGCTTACGGGGCCAAGGTTCTCCGTAGGGCGGCCCTCTCCGAGGGCCAGCCCTCTTGGCCAACGGCCTGCCCGGCACTCAATTGTAGGCCAGGCTTTGGTATTTTACAGTGACGCTTTAGCTGCAATTGAGTGCCGGGCGGCTTACGGGGCCAAGGTTCTTCCGTAGGGCGGCCTTGTCCCCCACATCTTCCTGGGGAATCCCTTGAGGTGGGGATTTGGCTCCAGACTGTGCAGTTCGGACTTATCTGTTTTTGGAATCTCAAAATATCAGGGTGTTATACTTTGTGTATTTATAAAGTATCTATAATTTGATGGCATATTATCTTTTTTACAGCTATCCCCCTTGACATTTGCAATCATCTAGGTAAGCTAGCCTCAAAAGTGAAAGAAACTTTTTGTTCGGAGGTTGTGATCTGAGGACTGATGAGGAATGTCCGTAAACGTTGTTTTTAGTCAAGAACTGAGAGAACTTTAAAAAAGGGGTGAATGCTATGAGGTCCAAATGCGCAATTCTAGCCGTTGTTCTGTGTTTTGTCCTTCTGCCAACGTCCTTGCTGGCCAAAGAGAAGGTTTATCACCTCTCTTTTGCCACATTTTGGCCGTCAACGGATTTTCAGGTTCAGGAAGGACACATGAAATGGATTGAAGAAGTGGAAGAACGAACCGACGGTCGGATCAAAATTAACATGCATGCCGGAGAGGCCCTCCTTGGGGGCCGGGAGATCTATCAGGGAGTAGTCGACGGGGTGGCTGATATTGGCAGCACATGTCCGGCCTATACCTCAGGGATGTTTCCTTTGAGCGAGGCCTTTGAGTTGCCCGGGTACCAAAACATCAGCGCCCTGGCCGCTTCCCTGACCTTTCATGAAGGCTACAAGGAGATCAAAGAACAATTGGGTATCGACATGTTCGAAGATGTCAAGGTGCTGACTTTGTGGGCCACCGGTCCCGGATATCTCATGACCAAGAGCCCGGTAAAAAATCTTGAGGACCTGCAAGGGACGGAGATCAGGGCTGTGGGTGGCACTGTGCCCCCCTTAGAGAGACTGGGCGCGGTGACTCATGCCATGCCCATGTCCGAATCCTATCTGGCCCTGGATCAGGGCATCGTTGAGGGTATATTGGCTCCCTCCGATGTGCTCAAGGGATTTAAGCTGGCCGAAGTGGTGGATTATGCAACAGATACGCCCTTTTTGTACAACGTGGCCTTTATGCAGGTCATGAACAAGGACAAATGGAACTCTTTGCCCAAAGATCTGCAAAAGATCGTGCAAGAAGTCAGTGACGAATTTGCGCACAAATACGGGGAACTAAGGACTGCGTATACCCAACTGGGGTTGGAGTATGGGGTCAATGAACATGGATTGGAGATCATTGAATTGTCTGCAAGTGAAGAAAAAAAATGGCTGGAAAAGATAAAGCCGGTGGTCAGCAACTGGATCGAAGAAAAGAGCAAGAAAGGGCTGCCAGCTGAAGAGACTGTGGAAATCGTCAAAGAACTGGATGCTAAGTATTCAAAGAAGTTTATGGATTATGAGTGTGAAGTCCCCGAGTAATCGGCGATTGAGCCCAGGTCTCACTACCTGAATTGGAGAAGAGAAAAGGGAACTGATTACAGGCACAGTCTTTTGAAATGCTCTCCCCATTGAATGCGGCCGCATTCAATGGGGAGCAAACAGGAGCATTGCCCAGTGCAGAAATTAGAAAAGATAATCCAACAATTTACCCTACGTCTGGCTCAAATCGGCCAGCTGGCCTTGGTCTTAGTCATGTTGGTCATAGTGGCCAATATTTTGATGCGGGCTTGGTGGGTCCCTTTGAAGGGAAGCTACGAGTTAGTGGAAATTCTGGGAGCCATCCTGCTCTCTTTGGGTGTGGCCCATTGTGCAGCCCACAGGGGGCATGTTGCGGTCAGCTTTCTCGTAGACAAGATGGCACCTAGGAAGAGAGCTGTGATTGACATGATCACCACGCTCTTTTTCGCGGTGATCATGTCTTACGTCACCTGGGGGATGATCGAATACGCCGGGAAAATGTACAATCGGGGCTATGCCACAACTTCTTTGAACATTCCTCTCTTTCCAGTCTATTATTTGGTGAGTTTTGGATTGATCCTGTTGTTTGTGGTTATCGTCATGCAGCTTTTGCAAGCGATCCTGGCCATTTTTAAAGGGGGAGAATATCAATGAGCCCGGTGGAGTCAGGTCTGGTGGGCATAGTTCTGGTTTTTGTGTTCCTTGCTTTGCGTATGCCGGTGGCCTACGTCATGCTGGTGGTTGGTTTTGCCGGCAATATGTACCTGACATCCCCCCAAGCAGCCATGTCTGGTACGGCATCGACGATCTACAGCACTTTTGCTTCCTATTCTTTGATTGTGGTCCCTTTGTTTGTTTGGATGGGGTATATCGCCTTTCATGCCGGGATTAGTACCCGGATATACGATGCAGTATACAAAGTTATGGGCAGCATGCCGGCGGGGCTGGCCATGGCCACCATCGGGGCCAGTACGGCTTTTGGGGCCATTTGCGGATCCACTACAGCCACGGCTGCAACCATGAGCGCCATAGCCGTGCCGGAAATGAAGAGGTACAACTACAATCTTTCCCTGGCCACTGCCGTTGTGGCCGCCTCGGCAATTTTGGGGGTCATGATTCCCCCAAGCGTTATTTTTATCATCTATGGAATCGCCACCGGGGAATCTATATCCAAGCTGTTCCTGGCCGGAATTGTTCCCGGCATCTTATTGATGCTTCTATTCATGGTAACCACCTATCTGTGGGCCAGGAAAAACCCTTCTCTGGCTCCGGCTGGAAATCGTGTTAAGTTTAAGGATAAGATTCAAGCCGTGCTCAGTGGTGGGGTAGAGGTGGTGATCATATTTTTGGCTGTAATGGGTGGACTGTTTGCAGGTTTTTTTACCCCCACTGAAGCGGGAGCAGTAGGGGCGGCTTCCACCTTGCTGGTGGCTCTGATCAGACGGCAACTGAGCTGGAAAGGATTTATCCAGTCCTTACGCAGTGCCATCCACGTATCAGCCATGATCATGTTCCTGGTTGCCGCCGCCTCGGTCTTCGGCCGTTTTCTGGCCATTACCAATCTGCCGTCCATGATGGCGGTCTGGGCTTCAGCCCTGCCTATCCCGCCGGTGGCGGTGTTGGCCGTGATTCTTTTTATCTACTTGGTACTGGGCTGCTTTATCGATGCTCTGGCCTTAATTTTACTGACCATTCCCATTTTTTATCCGGTGGTCATGCAGCTGGGGTACGATCCGATATGGTTCGGGGTGATTATTGTCCTGGTCGTGGGCATGGGGGTTATAACCCCGCCAGTGGGGGCCACCATCTATGTGGTGGCCGGAACGGTTCCGGATGTGCCGGTGACCACTATATTTCGGGGAGTATGGCCCTATCTCATAGCCGTTATTGTGTGCATTGCAATTTTAGTCCTTTTTCCCGGTTTAGCTTTGTTTTTACCGAGTCTGACCTGACAAAACAAAGGCCCGGGCGGCTTTAGCCGCCCGGGCCTTTTGTCTTTGGTTCTTGGCCCAAGGCTTATTTGTTATTCACGAAGTATTCTGTGGTTATCCGGAAAATGACAGGACTTAAGACCAGCAGGGCAATCAGGTTGGGAATGATCATCATGCCGTTCATCACGTCAGAGAAGGTCCAGACGATGTCTAGGTTGATCACCGCTCCGACAAAGACCAGGATGACGTAGAGCAAGCGGAAAGGGGTGACTGCTTTCAGGCCAAAGATGTATTCCACCGCAACCTGCCCGTAGTAACTCCAGGCCAGAATGGTGGAGAAGGCGAAGAAAATAAGTCCGAATCCGACCACAAAATCCCCAGGCCCGGGCAGACCTTTATTAAAGGCCATGGCGGTCAGGGCGGAGCTCGTTTCACCGCTGGTCCAGACCCCGGTCATGATGATGACCAAGGCGGTCATGGTGCAGACCACGATGGTATCGATGAATGGGCTCAAACCGGCGATGATGCCCTGTTTGACCGGGCTTGTGGTCCGAGCTGCAGCATGGGCGATAGGGGCAGAGCCCAAACCAGCCTCATTGGAGAATACGCCCCGGGCCACCCCGAAGCGCATAGCCGCGGCAATGCCAGCTCCGGCGAATCCGCCGGTGGCAGCTGTCCCGGAAAAGGCGTCGGTAAAGATCATGGCAAAGGCGTTGCCAACTTCGCTAATATTGGCAAAAATAACAATCAATGCCCCAATCACATACACGATGGCCATAAAGGGAACGATCTTTTCAGCCACATTGGCGATCCGCTTAACGCCTCCGATGATCACGGCAAAGGTCAGTACGGCCAAGACCAAGCCCGTTACCCAGTGCGGGATATGAAAAGCCTGGTTCACGGCCAGGGCCACGGAGTTGGACTGTACGGTATTGCCGATCCCGAAGCAGGCGATGGCGGCAAACAGGGCAAAGAGAAAACCCAGCCACTTCCAGTTTTCACCCATCCCGTTTTTGATGTAATACATGGGACCACCCACAAAGGAGCCATCCGGCATGGTCTCCCGGTAGCGCACAGCCAGGACGGCTTCACCGTACTTGGTGGCCATGCCGAAAATGGCGGTGATCCACATCCAAAATACCGCTCCGGGACCGCCCAAATAGATGGCAGTGGCCACGCCAGCGATGTTTCCAGTTCCAATGGTTGCGGCCAAGGCCGTGGTCAGGGCCTGAAAAGGGGTGATTTCCCCTTCGCCTTCCTGTTTGGCCTTGTCCCGGCCCTGGAACAGGAGCTTAAATCCGTACCCGATCTTGGTAATGCTCTTCAGCCGCATGCCCAAGGTCAGGTAAATACCTGTACCTACAAGCAATATGAGCATATACGGGCCCCAGACAAATCCGCTTACCGCGTTGAGTAAGTTTAGAAAGACGTCCATCAACCTCCTCCTTGGGTTTTAGGGTTTTAGGTTTGGAGTGCAATATGTGCGACCAATATCAAAGCACAGGGGGATAGATGCGGGGAACTCGATCCATCAGGGAAGATACGATCTCATAGTTGATGGTTGAACACCGCCTTGCTGTTTCGTCAACCGAAATACGGTCATTTCCGTGGCCACCGAAGATGACCACCTCATCCCCGGTCTGGACGTTCGGGATATGACCGACATCGAGCATGGTTTGATCCATGCAAATCCGGCCGGCTATCCGAGCCCTTTGGCCGTGAATAAGCATACAGCCGGAGTTGGACAGAATCCGGAAGAAACCGTCGGCATAACCGACTGGAATGGTTGCTATTGTAGTTTCTTGGGCCACAGTAAAGGTTGATCCATAACTGATTTTGAATCCCGGTGCAACCTTTTTGACCTGGGCCACCCGAGCCTTGAGAGTCATGGCCGGGCGCAGGGGGCGGGTAATGGTCTCATCCTCGGGCCGGGGGGAGAGGCCGTAGAGCATCAGGCCGGGGCGAACCAGGTCCAAATGGGCCTGGGGCAGGCGGAGGACCGCCGCACTGTTGGCTGCGTGACGAACCGGAAATTCCAAGCCGTCGGCGGCCAAGGCCTGCAGAAGGGAGGCAAAGGAATGGATCTGGCCCTGGGCATGGGAGGTATCATCCGCATCCGCCTGGGCCAGATGGGTATACACCCCTTGAAACTCAAGACCGGACATGCGGCATATGTGCAAGATCTGCTCTTTGGCCTGGAGGTGAAAGGCGTGTCCTTCCCCCGGGGAAGGCACAGCGTTTATTCCCAGCCGGCCCATGCCGGTATCGATCTTCAGGTGCACCGGAAGTCGGACTCCAAGTTGTTTGCACTTCCGGGAAAAGTCTTCAGCCATGACCTGGGAGGCCATGGTCGGGATCAGGTCATAGTCCAGTAAAGTGGTCAGGCAGGAGACGGGAGTATGCCCGAAGATGAGTACAGGGGCCTGGATCCCGGCTCGTCGGAGCTCGATGGCTTCGTCCAAGCGGGCCACGGCCAGGCTATCCGCCCCGTTTTCCAGGGCGGTCTGGGCCACGGCCAGGCTTCCGTGACCATAGGCGTTGGCCTTGACCACGGCCATGAACCTTGTGCCGGCCGGGATCAGACTGCGCACCTGTCCACAATTATGGGCCACGGCCTGAAGATCGATTTCAGCCCATAACGCCTGATCGTGCATGGAAAACTCCCATAAAATTGCTCACCTTTTCATCCAGAAAAGGTGAGCAATTTTATCTAAATCACTTCTTCCGGCAGTCTGCACGCATCCTGCAACCCAAAGGCCTCGCCCACCGGGGTGCAGGTCAGGGTGCCCTTGTAGGCGTTCAAGCCGTGGCACAAGACATGATTGTCCTTGCATGCCTGCTCCACGCCCTTGTTGGCCAGCTGCAAACCATAGGAGATGGTGGCGTGGTTTAAGGCGAAGGTGGCGGTGCGGGCAAAGGCCCCGGGCATGTTGGCCACGCAGTAATGGACCACATCGTCCACGATATAGATAGGATCGTCGTGGGTGGTAGGCTTGGAGGTCTCGGTGCATCCGCCCTGGTCAATGGCCACATCCACGAGTATGGCCCCGGCCTTCATCATTTTCAGGTGTTCGCGGTTTATCAGTCTTGGGGCCTTGGCTCCAGGCACCAGGACCGCACCGACCACGATGTCGGCCTGAAGCAGCGCGGCTTCCAGATTGTGGCTGTTGCTGAACTGGGTAAAGACGTTCACCGGCAGGATGTTTTCCAAGTGTTCCAAGGTGTTCACGTTAATGTCCAGGATGGTCACCTTGCATCCAAAGCCGGAGGCGGTTTTGGCCGCGTTGCTGCCCACGACTCCGCCTCCGATGATGACCACGTTGGCGGGCAAAACTCCGGGGACGCCGGTGGGCAGAAGCCCCCGGCCCCCAAAGGGCTTGCCCATATAAAATGCAGCCATGAGCGGAGCCATTCGGCCGGCCACCTCGCTCATGGGTTTAAGCAGCGGCAAGGCCCCGTTGTCTTCCTGGACGGTTTCATAGGCCACGGCGATAATCTTTTTGTCCAGACAGGCCTTGGTCAGCTTTTCTTCGGCGGCCAAATGGAAATACGTGTAGATAATCTGTTCCGGGCGCATCAGGTCGTATTCATCAGGCAAGGGTTCTTTGACCTTGACGATCATCTCGGCCTGGTCCCAGATGGTCTGGGCTGAGTCCTCCAGCTTGGCCCCTGCCCTTTCGTACTCCTGGTCACTTATGCCCGAGCCCAGGCCGGCCCCTTTCTGGACCATCACCTGATGGCCGTTCTCGATGTAGTCCCGGGCTGCAGCCGGGGTCAGGCCTACCCGGAATTCGTTGTTTTTTATTTCAGTTGGACATCCAATCTTCATCAGCCTGCTCCTTTAGTTTATTTGAATATCTACATGTAAGACGTCAGCAACATGCTGAAGACCTTTTTTTAGCTCATTGAGTCCCAGATGCTCCGGCAACTCCACCTCTAAATCTACAGAATACAGGGCTGTTCCGCTCTGAGGGGAGTAATGCTGTTTGGAATGGACCCGGATGATATTTACCTGGTTGTCGGCCAGGTGCCGGCTTACCTTATAAATGATACCGCATTGATCAACGCCTTCCACATGGAGATTGGACAGAATGCCGGTTCCTTTCTGAGGACGAGGCTCTCCCAGAGGTCGGAAAAAGGCAGCTATTCCCTTGTCCAGCTCCAGACGTCGACAGGCCGAGGAGAGTTTCTCCTCGATATCGTCCCCGGGTGCGGAGAAAAGGAAGATGACTGCAAACTCATCCGAGAGACGGGTCATTTCCGAGTCCTCCAAATTGCAGCCCAACTCATACATAATTTGGGTCACATCGGCCACGATTCCCACTCTGTCCTTACCAAAAGCGGTTAAAATATAGCGCATGGTCATGGGTTGCTCCTTAGGCCGGACTGAGGCGGCTTAGGTTACCTGATATTGGGCCTGGGCCTGATATGATGCGCCTGCAAAAGTCAGAATTGCAGGCCCAGAGGACCACACTGAAAAACCTCAGAATGGATCTGGGATTGGTTGCCGGGCAGAGCCTTTGCTTAGCCCAATTTTGACCCTTAGTCAAAGGTTTCAATCCCATATCAGCGCCGTCAGCGGCGCTGATATGGGATTGCAGGAAAACACCTCTTTCATGTGTCCAGTCAGCCATTTTTTGATTTGATCAAAATCTTGATGGTGTCCGGTCTCCAAAGCCAGAGAGGTCATCTGCACCCCAGCCAATCCGCAGGGATTGATATAGGAAAAAGGAGTGAGATCCGTATTCACATTCAGGGCCAGGCCGTGGAAGGTGATCCCATGCCTGACAGCAATGCCTATACTGCCCAGCTTACGTTCGGCAACCCAGGCTCCCCTGTTTTTCGGGTCTGTGTGGGCCTGGATCCCTGCGTCCCGGGCCGTGCGCAACATGACTTCCTCTATATTGCAGACAAAGGAGGTGACCCCCAAACCTGCCAGACGCAAGTCCATGATCAGATAGGCCACGAGCTGGCCCGGTCCGTGATAGGTTATATCTCCACCTCGCTCAATGTGCACCAGGGAAATCCCTTGCTGCTTGAGAAAAGCTTCGGAAACCAGCAGGCCGTCCCGCAGGCCTCGCCGGCCCAGGGTGAACACCGGATCATGCTCCACCAGCAGGAGTGCGTCCGCGGCCAGCTCCCGGTCCTGTCTGGCCTGGACCAGGTCGCGCTGCAAGGTCAGGACCTGGGAATAGGGGCGGCGGCCAAGATCATGGATGATGCACGGCCGTCCGGCGGTCCGGTTGTCATTGTTCATTTTTCAGCTTTGCCTCCGGCAAATCTGAAAGATTTTTGCCGGTTTGATCGAGCATGAAACTGTTTAAAGAGGGGCAAAGCCCGCCCTACGGAAGAGGCCCGTGGTTTTCAAGGCTCTTCCGTAGGGCGGCCCTCTCCGAGGGCCAGGCCTCTTGGCCAGTGGCCAGCCCGGCACTCAATTGTAGGCCAGGCTTTGGTATTTTACAGTGACGCTTTAGCTGCAATTGAGTGCCGGGCGGCCTTGGTTGCAACCCGGCTCGTGGTCTTTCACCAGACAATTTGACGGGGCAAGCCTGAAACCTGATCCCGCCATGGGCGGGACTGAAACCTCTAAATAATTACTAAATTACCAGTTTCATACTGGATCAGGCTGGTGGCTGCCGCCAGCGGCCGGGCTGACCACCAACCACCGGCACCTACCCGGTCAAACAGGGATTCCTGGCGGCCATGGTCTCATCCATCCGCCCGACCTTGGTATTGCTGGGGGCCTTGTGCAGGATATCCGGGTTTTCCCGGGCTTCCCGGGCTATGGTCTGCATGGCCTGGACAAAGCGGTCCAGGTCCTCCTTGCTCTCGGTCTCTGTGGGCTCCACCATCATAGATCCAGAGACCACGAGAGGAAAGAAGATGGTCGGAGGGTGGAAACCGAAATCTATAAGCCGTTTGGCAATATCCAGGGTGCTGACCTTGTTTTTTTCCTGCCAAGCGTCGGAAAACACGCATTCGTGCATGCATGTCCGATCATAGGGCAGGTAGAAGGAGTCCTTGAGCTGTTCCTTGATATAATTGGCATTCAAGACAGCCAACTGGCTGACTTTCTTTAGTTCCGGACCCAAACTCAGGATATAGCTGGCCGCCTTGATCATCACCCCCACGTTGCCGTGAAAGGTGTGCAAGCGACCGATGCTTTGGGGGAAATCCTCGGACAGGGCATATCCCTGCTCACCTTTGACCACCCGGGGGATGGGCAGATAGGGCTCCAGCTCAGAGGTCACACATACCGGGCCTGACCCCGGACCTCCCCCTCCGTGGGGGGCGGCAAAAGTCTTGTGCAGATTGAGGTGCAAGACGTCCACTCCGACCTGAGCCATATCCACAATGCCCATCAGGGCGTTGAAGTTGGCTCCGTCGCAGTAAACCAGCCCGCCTTTGTCGTGCACAACCCTGGCTATCTCCCGGATGTTTTCCTCAAACAGCCCCAAGGTGTTCGGGTTGGTGACCATGATCCCGGCCGTGTCCTCATCCATGAGATCGGCCACAGCCTGGGCGGAGAGAATTCCTTGAGAGGTGGATTTGACCGGTATGGTCTGGTATCCGCACATGGCTGCACTGGCCGGATTGGTTCCGTGGGCGGTGTCCGGGATGAGCACCTTGCGCCGCTGCCGGCCCTGGCTTTGATCATGGGCATAGAAAATGCGCATCCCGGCATATTCCCCGTGGGCTCCAGCTGCGGGCTGCAAGGTAACGCACGGCAAGCCGGTGATTTCGGCTAAATAGGCCTGCAAATCGAACAGGAGCTGCAGGAGGCCCTGAGCCATTTGGGCCGGAAGCAGAGGATGGGCCTGGGCAAAACCAGCCCGAGCGGCCTGGACTTCATTGGTTTTGGGATTGTATTTCATGGTGCAGGAGCCTAAAGGGTAGGAGCCGGTGTCCACCCCAAAGTTCCACTGGGATAAACGGGTGTAATGCCGAACCACATCCAGCTCGCTCAAGTCCGGCAAATCCAAGGCCGGGGCTTTTAACTCAGCCGGGAGGTCGGTCTCCGGGACGTCGCGCCGAGGGAGGGAGAAGCCACAGCGGCCTTTTTGACTTCGCTCCCAGAGCAGGGATTCGTTCATGGTTAACCCGGAGGTTCCGGGCAGGGTGTATGTGGTCATGAGCAGACCTCCTTGACCAGGTTGTCCAGGTCCTGTTTGCTTTTCGTCTCGGTCACACAGACGAGCAGATGGTCGGCAAGACCGGAATAATAGCGGCCCAGGGGAAGGCCGGGCACGATTCCTTGTTCCGTACACCGGACAAAGACTTCCTCCGCATCCCGGGGGAGCTTGATCACGAATTCGTTAAAAGTGGGGGCGGAAAAGGTCAGGGAACATCCGGCGGCCAGGAATTCCTGCTTGGCATATTCAGCCTTGTCTCGATTCAGGCGAGCCAACTCCCGCAGGCCTGTGCCTCCCACAGAGGCCAGATACATGGCAGCCGTGGTTGCGCACAACCCCTGGTTGGAGCAGATGTTGGAGGTGGCCTTTTCTCTGCGGATATGCTGCTCTCGGGTGGCCAAAGTGAGGACAAAGCCCCGGTTTCCTTGTCTGTCCTTGGTCTGTCCCACCAGGCGGCCGGGCACGTTGCGCATGTACTTGTTCAAAGCGCAGAACATGCCCAAGCCGGGCCCCCCGAAGGATTGAGAGATCCCCAGGCTCTGGCCCTCGCCGCAGGCGATATCCGCACCCTGACTGCCCGGGGAAGGCACAAGCCCGTAGGCCAAAGGTTCGGTAAAGGCGGTGATGAACAGGGCCTGTTGGGCATGGGTGGCCTGGGCGGCAGTGTTCAGGTCTTCGATGCCCCCGAAGAAGTTGGGAGACTGCACGGCCACAGCAGCCAGGTCCTCCTGGGGAAGTTGGGTCAGATCTGTGCCTCCGTTTTCTGTCCTGGGCAGCTCCACAATGGTAAAGCCCATAGGTTGAAGATAGGTGGCCGCTACCTGCCGGTAGTGGGGGTGTATGGCCATGGACAGGGCCACGGTGGATTTCTTCTTGGAAATGCGCAGGGCCATGAGCAGGGCCTCGGCCAGGGCGGACGCGCCGTCGTACATGGAGGCATTGGAGATTTCCAGACCCAGGAGGCGGCTGGCCAGGGTCTGGTATTCATAGATGGCCTGCAGGGTCCCCTGGCTGACTTCCGGCTGATACGGGGTATAGGCGGTATAGAATTCGGAACGGGAAGTCAGGTGTTTCAGGCTGGCTGGGATAAAATGTTCGTAGTTTCCAGCCCCGAGAAAGGACATGCTCTTTTGGCTGGGCCGCATATTTTGGGCCAGATCAGCCATGTACCCATCCAATTCCCATTCGGTCATGGGCTCGGGCAGGTTCAGGGAGGTTGTGCGCCGGCAGTCCGAAGCAATTGGAGAGAAGAGATCCTCGAGACTGTCTGCGCCAATCACCTTGAGCATGTCCTGAATTTCGCTGTCGGTGTGGGGCAGATATCGCATCACTCATCTCCTTTGAGCATTTGGTAGTACCCGTTTTTATCCATCAGGTTTGCCAACTGTTCCGAATCGCTGGGGGTAACTTCAATCAGCCAGCCCTGGCCATAGGGGTCTTGGTTGACCAGTTCGGGCTTTTCTTCCAGCTGTCCGTTGACGGCCTTGATGGTTCCACTCGCCGGCATGTACACTTCAGATACCGCCTTGACCGATTCCAGGGTCCCAAATTCCTGACCCTGGCTGAACTCGGTCCCTTCCTCGGGCAGTTCTACAAAAACGATATCCCCGAGCTGGTCCTGAGCGAAATCGGTGATTCCCACGCGGACGACATCATTTTCTCGCTTAGCCCATTCGTGTTCCTGACTGTAAGCCAATTCATCCGGAAGTACGATTTCGTTAATCTCCTTCATGGGGGCCCTCCTTGATCAGTGTTCAGTAATAAGTTTTCAGGTTTCAGCGCAGCCGGTGGCGTGTCTGTTATTTGTTATTCGTTTCTTCCTCTGATTCCCCTCCCTCCCGCCTGGAAGACAGGCGGGAGGGAGGGGCCAGGGGAGGGTTCTTTATTAAGACCCAAGCATCACAGCTAAAGGTTTGCGGGCGGTGCGGTCCGGACGGATGTCTCGAACCACCGTGACCTCCAGGGTTCTGCGTTTATCCTGAATTCGGAGAGTCTCTCCCGGTTTGACAGGGGATGAGACCCGGACAAATCCGCAGCAAAGGCCTTTGGGCCGAAAATCGGCCGGGGCGTCCGGACTGGCCACGCTGTAGATGCGTCCTTCATGCCAGCCGATACCCACATCAGTCACACAGGTCAGGACCTGGCCCATGGATTCATCCCCGGATCCCAGAACCCTGGAAGTGTCTCCGGCGCTGACCTTGCGCAGATCCCGTCCGACAAAGGCCGCGGTCTGGGGCGGGTTTTGCAGGCTGCGCAGGGCCTGGGCTCCGATGAAATCCTTATTCAATTCCCGACCATCGGCCGACCAGGGCAAGGCGAAATCCCAAGGGGTGTTCATAAATGGCCAGTCCCCGATGTCCTGGTGGGAGAGGGGCAAAACAGCCCCGGCCCGCAAGGAGTCTCGAGCGGCCAGTCCGCACGGGATGAGCTCAAAGTCCCGGCCGGCCTCCAGGAGAGCGTTCCAGGTCCGGACCAGGTCCTGAGAGCGGACAAAGATTTCGAATCCGAATTCTCCGGTATACCCGGATCTGGAGAGCAGAAGGGGAGTCTTGTCTGCAAGCAGGACGTCAGTTTTCTCATCCTGAATATGGCCTTGGCAGGAGAAGTAGGGCAGGCTGGCCAAGACCTGATCCGGATCCTGGAGCAGACGGGCCATGATCCGTGCGGCTCGGGGACCCTGGAGGTCGATCTTGCCCACCTGATCGGTGAGATCGAATATCTCGACTCCTCCGGAAGGGGCATGGTCATGCAAGTGCGCGACTATGGCCGGTCCCATGCCGGCATTGACGACAACCATATACAGCTCTTCTTCCAGTTGAGTGATAATGGCGTCGTCCAGCACGTGTCCTTTAGGAGTGAGAAAGACTCCGTAAACCATTCGTCCAGGATGGAGGGGGGTTTGTCCCTTGCCCAGACAGGCCTGGAGATCCCGGGAGAAGGTGTGCTGCAGGAGATCGCGGGCTTTCGGACCGCCGGCCAAGACCACGGCCATATGGCTGGTGTCAAAGAGCCCGGCCCGGGTTAAGACGGCCAGATGTTCGTTTTTGGCCGAGGAGTACCATAAGGGCATACTGTAGCCGCCGAAGGGAGCCATATTGGCTCCCTGCTGGACATGCCAGGAGTGGAGGGGGGTTTGCTTTGTATGTTCAGACATGGCGAGACCTCATGGGGATGATTATAGACATAAAAATAAGGTTTAGGAATCACAATCCCAACCACCCCTTAATCCCCTTGCCAAGAAGGGAAATCAAGAGGACCACGCTTATATGTTCTACAATATATACGGCACTTTCAGGTTATATCCTTTATAGACGACAAAAGTCTCCAGGGATTGTACCTCTTCGATCCTGGAAACTTCTTGGGCGTAAAATTCCTGCAGTCCGTATTCTTCATTAAATATAACCAGCAGGATGAGATCATATCGGCCAGTGACCACACTGACCGAAACCACCCCCTTGACTCGGCTGAACTCCTCGCCTTTTTTGAACATATCGGTGGTTTTGAGTTTCACTCCGATGATGACCAGTTGGTGATGGGGAATTTGTTCGATGTCCACCTGGCCGTTGATGTCCAGAAGGCCGGATTGAATCATTTTGTTCACCCGGGAACGGACGGTGTTCTCGGTGATTTCCAGCTGGTCGGCAATCCTTTTGAAGGACTTGCGACCCTGACGCAGTTCTTTGATAATCGATAAATTGATGGCGTCGATTTTCACTTGGGACATGCTTTCCTTTCCATCCCCAAGGCAAAATTGTGCCCCTCCGGGTTCAGCCAGGAGAAAGTCCACGCTAGGCGACCTGCAATGAACCCTTAATCCGGGAGTGTTAAGTACTTGTTATGGTAAAAATATGACCCACTACCCCAAAAATGTCAATAAAATTTTATGAAATCATCAAAATGCGATGGAAAATTTATTCTATCCGCAACCTGCCAAATTGACTGGGGATTTTAAAGCCAGCGAAGATTTGGATTTTTTGGCCAAAATCGGGCATGCTGCCTCAGCGGAGATAAACAGAGTAAGGAGGGCGTATGCACAATCAACTCCCAGTATTCAAACACAGGATGGATGCTGTTGGGCAGTGGTTTCTCTTTTTGTACCGATCGTTTGAGAGTGATCAATGTCTGCTCAGGGCCTCGGCTCTGGCCTATACCACGGCATTATCCATTGTTCCCTTCCTGGCTGTAGCCTTTTCCATTTCCAAGGGCCTGGGTTTTCAAAATACCGAATACATGCGCGAGATCCTCATGGGCCTGAGCGCGGGTCGGGAACAAGTGGTCGAGCACATTATAGGCTATATCAATCGTACTGACGTAGCTACACTGGGCAGTTTCGGGGTGGGCTTGCTTCTTTTTACTGTATTTACTCTTCTGGGAACCATTGAACAGAGTTTTAACACCATTTGGGGGGTGCAGCGACAGCGTAGTCTGGCTCGTAAGTTTTCCGACTATCTCTCCGTAACTCTGGTCTGTCCCTTGTTGATCATCGTGGCCACCAGTTTTACTGCTTCCATGCAGAGTTCCAGTCTGGTCCAATACATCTTGTCCTTCACCTTGTTCAGTACTGTGTATCTTGTTTTACTTAAGGTTATGCCTTTCTTTCTGGTCAGCGCAGCCTTGTTTTTCATGTATCTTTTTGTTACCAACACCCGAATCGGACTGGGCAGCACACTAGCTGGGGCTGTTTTGGCCGGGACCTTGTGGCAGGCCAGTCAGCAGACATTTATTCACTACCAGATTGGGGTCAGTAAATACAATGCCATATACGGCAGCTTTGCCCAATTGCCCCTTTTTCTTTTTTGGCTGTATATAAGTTGGGTCATTGTCCTCTTGGGAGCCGAGGTCAGCTTTTGCCTCTCCAGATCCGGAGCGGCCAAACAAGAAAGTCAACTGGGCGAATTCAATCTGCAGAGCAAGGAGCAGCTGGGTTTGGCCGTGATTTTACTTTTGGTCCGAGGTTTTTTAGATCGGCAGCCGGCCTATACCCCGCCGGAATTGGCCAAAAAACTGGATATGCCGGTCAAGCCGGTGAACAGAGTTCTTACAGCCTTGGAGCAGCTGGGATTTGTAGCCACGGTAGCAAACGGAGATGAAAAAGTAATCATCGCCGGTTGCCCGCAGAACATAACTGTTAAAGATTTTATGCGGGAATACAATGCATTTCGCGAGTCCGGGGACTTGCATTATTCCGGGCCGCAGGAACTGGTCCGGTTTGTCCAAGATTCTGAGACTGAAGGGCACAATGTCAGTCTGGCCGATTTGTCCCGGCAGGTTTTTGCATCCTGAGCTTTGATCAAGCCCTGTATTGAAAGGTCGTTTTGTGGCTCCAGCCACCCTCGTACTGGTTTGCGGGCTGAGGCCCGCCTTGGGTCGATGTTTACTGAACCACTCCAGGAATTCAATCATGCGCTTTCGACATTTTATTTTGCATCTTACCGGGCTGGTGCCAGCCCTGGTATTGACCATCGACATCCTCTTACAATTCACCCAGGCCAAGAGTTTGTGTCAGACTCAAGCCTGTCAGGCTGTGGGCGAATATGTCCGTTTGGGGGAGACCAACCTGCTTATCCTGGGGGCGGCTTTTTTTTGGGTTGTGTGGCTTCTTTTTTTCCTGTCCACCCGCTTGAATAGGCCGGTTTTTTGGCATCTGGCCGCCCTGGTCCTCTTGGCTGCCCTGGCTTTTGACGGCGGCCTGCTGGGCTATCAGTTCATGGGGCTTGGCTTGCAGTGTTGGCTGTGTGTAGGGGTGGGAGCGGCCCTGTTTGCCAATCTGTTCAGTCTGGCCTGGGTCCGGAAAGGGTGGATGATCGCCTGTATCGGGGTGGTGGTGTGGATGGGAGGCTTTGCCGCCAATTCGGCCCTGATCGTTGCTCCCCAGGCCCCTCAATTGCAGGAAGCCGCGTTTGTCAGCCATAATGCCCCAAAGGATAATCCCGATATTGACTTTTACTTTTTTTTCAGCCTCAATTGTGGGCATTGTACGGAAATTATCATCAATATGGCCATGAACGGACAGGACAAGGTCAATTGGCATTTGTGCAGCCTGGATAGTACGGATCAGAACATAAGAAAACTGGCCTGGGTAAAAGAACAAGTCGAGCAGGGAGCCGACCCCTTTGTGCAAATCTTGAAAGCCAAAGGGATGAAGGATGTTCCGGTTGAGGAGATCCCGGATGCGGTGCAACAGGCGGTAGGCCAAGCCCAGGCGTTTTTTCGGCACCGGGGCTATAGGGGGGTGCCTCTCCTTGTAGTCCAGCAAGGCAGGAATCAGGAATTGACCTTAACAGGGAAGAGCAATATCGCCCGTTTTTTATGGGAGCAAGGGGTGGTGACCAAGTGGATGCAGCCGGACGAAGCGATGAAGCGACTGAGGGGCTTGAGGGACTGAGGGGCTTTTGAGGGACTGAGCGACTTGAGCGACTTGAGCGACTGAGCGATGAACGACTGAGGGAGTATGAGTAAAAAGTGGGAAAGTGAAAGGTGAAAGGTGGGAGGGAGGGGGACTGAGGGACTTGAGGGACTGAGGGACTGAGCGACTTAAGCGACTTGAGGGACTTGAGCGATGGGGGACTGAGGGAGTATGAGTAAAAAGTGGGAGGGAGAGGGACTGAGGGAGGAAGAGACCAATATCTCCAATACGTCTTGTTCGATACCAGGGTTCATTCCGGCTCTGCCCACTGAAGCCTTGGAGTCTCTTGGGGATTGACCTCTATTTCCCGGACTTCAGCTGCGGAAGTGCCCACCCGCACCGTGACTTTTCCTTGTCCCCCGGTCGCCCTGGAAGAAAACCGGGCCATGCACCTGGCGGCGTCCCGGACCACATTCTCCGGCCAAGGACCGGTGGTTTGGCGGCCCAAGGCCAAAGGTCCGGGGATGGAGGCCAACTTGAAAACCAGATCATCGGCTTGGACCATGTCGGCCAGACCTTCGTTATCCGCCTTGTTCCGGCCAATGACCAGCCAGTAGCCATCCGCCCAATACTGGCGTCCGACGGTGGCTAGGTGAAAGTCCCAGGTTCGAGGTGGTGAGAGGTGTTCCAAGAGTGGCCGGAAGCGTTTGACATATTCAGGATCGGTGAGCAGACACCCTCCGGCCGGGGTGGGAACCTCCGGAAATCCATATTCCTGGGCCAACCGCAACTGTTCCTTGCGGCCTCGGCCCTTGATATCCAAAAGTTGGTCCCTGTCCACCCGGCCTTGTTCTTCAACCCTCGTCGGGGGTAAGAGTTTTCCGCTCAAGGGACGGATGAGCAGGTCCTGCACTCCGGCCTCCCTGAGGATAATGTTCAAAGCATCCCGGCGTTGGGACATGGGCCGCTGGCCGAGAACTTCCCCGGTGGCCAGAAATGCGGCTTGAAACTGGGGCAGCATGGCCTTGGCTTTTTGGAGCATGAGGATCTTGCAATCCACACAGGGATTGAGATGCTTGCCCCATCCCCAGCGAGGGCCCTGAGTCACCAAACGGACGAAATCGTCGCTTATGTCCGCGGCCTGCAAATCCAGGCCATACATCTCTCGCCAAGCGATCAACCTTTCCGGACGTCCGAAGAAAGGGCTGACGAAATGGACACCCAGGGGGCGCAGGCCCTGATCCTGCAAGACCTTGCAAGCCAGGAGGCTGTCCAGCCCACCGGAAAAGAGAACCAAACAATCGTATGTGCTGTGCATGTACCGGAGTCTATCCCAGCTTGGACTGGCGGGCAAGCAGGGCTTTTTGGTTCTCCTCCACATTGTCAATAATTTCAATTCATTTGCTCTATATCTGCAAAACAGCAGTTTGTGTTCAGTGTTCAGTGTTCAGTATAAGAACCTTAAATACCCAGATATTTTTTAATTTGCGTGCCTGATGCCTGAAAATGTGCCCTAGTATGTTTCCCAAGTATCATATCCGCATGGATCGGGTATTTGCAAGCTGAACACTGAACACTGATCCCGCCAAAGGCGGGACTGAACACTCCAGGCACCTTATACCTGAGAACAAAATCACCTTGGGCGGGCAAGGATGGTGTATTGCCCTTGCCTGACGGATCTGATAAAATTTTTCTTTTGTTTATGTAATTGTCTTTTCACGTCAAGAATTTTATTGGAGTTCCCCATGGCCCGGAAACAGAATCAGGGATCGGAAGATCTGCGCAAGGAAGCCCTCAAGACTGCTTTGACCACAATCGAGCGCAAATACGGGCAGGGCTCAGTCATGTATTTGTCCGACGAAGCCCATCAACGGGTCCCGGTCATACCCACTGGGAGTATCGGCTTGGATCTGGCCTTAGGAGTCGGTGGGATTCCCCGGGGACGGGTCATTGAGATCTATGGTCCGGAGTCATCGGGCAAGACCACCTTGGCCCTGCAGATCTTGAGCGAGGCCCAGAAGCTGGGAGGGACGGTGGCTTTTGTGGATGCCGAGCATGCCATGGATGTGAGCTATGCGCACCGGATCGGGGTCAAGACGGAAGAACTCCTGGTGTCCCAGCCCGACTACGGGGAGCAGGCCCTGGAAATTTGCGGATCTTCTGGTCCGTTCCGGGGCCGTAGATGTGATTGTGGTCGACTCCGTGGCCGCCCTTATCCCCCAGGCCGAATTGGAAGGGAGCATGGGCGAGACCCAGGTGGGTGGACATGCCAGGCTGATGTCCCACGCCATGCGCAAGCTGACTGGGTCTATCCACCGCTCCAAGACCTCGGTGATTTTCATCAACCAGATCCGGATGAAAATTGGAATGACCGGTTACGGGAGTCCGGAGACCACCACCGGCGGCAACGCCTTGAAGTTCTACGCCTCCGTGCGGGTGGATATCCGCAAGATCCAATCCCTGAAGACAAGGACGAGGTCTACGGCAACCGGGTCAAAGTAAAGATCGTCAAAAACAAGGTGGCTCCTCCGTTTCGGGAGGCCCAATTCGATATCCTCTATGGTACCGGGGTTTCCAGGGAAGGCGAGCTTTTGGACCTGGGTATTGAGCATGGGGTGGTGGACAAGAGCGGATCCTGGTATGCCTTTGGTTCCGAGCGACTGGGCCAGGGGAAGGAAAACGTGCGGGCCTTTTTGCAGGAACATACGGATATCCGGCAATCTATTGAAGACCAGCTCCTGGAACGCCTGGGCATGAAGAGAGCCCCCGGCGGAGCAAATGACGGCTGCGGAGACTGAGGACAGAGGACAGGAGACCGATGACAGAAGACAGAGGACTGAGGACTGAGGACAGATGACTGAGGACAGAGGACAGAAGACGGACTGAGGACATAGAAGCCCGGTTTGTTCGAGAACGAAATTTTTAATCTAGCTTTGCAGATTTCCTGAAAAAGTATGACCACAGGGAGTTCAATGTGATCAGCGCGGCAGAGATTCTGACGCTCATTTTTTGGATTTTTTTGCCCAACATGACCACCAAATCGTGCCCAGCTCTCCGCTCATCCCCAAGGATGATCCCACATTGCTGTTTACCAATGCGGGTATGGTCCAATTCAAAAAGCTCTTTCTGGGCCAGGAGAAACGCCCCTATCAACGGGCGGTCACCTCTCAGAAATGCCTGCGGGTGGGGGGCAAGCACAACGACCTGGAAAACGTAGGTCGAACCGCCAGGCACCATACCTTTTTTGAGATGCTGGGCAACTTTTCCTTTGGTGACTATTTCAAGGAACAGGCTATCGCTTTGGCCTGGGAGTACCTGACCAAAGAACTGGGATTGCCTGCTGAGCGGATGTACGCCACCGTGTACCAGGACGACGACGAGGCCATGGCCTTGTGGCAAAAGGTGGCCGGACTCCCTCCGGAGCGCATCTATCGCCTGGGGGAGAAAGATAACTTCTGGGCCATGGGCGATACCGGTCCCTGCGGCCCCTGTTCCGAGGTGCACTTTGATCAAGGTGAGCACATGGCCTGCGGACCGGACTGCGAAATCGGGGTCTGCGAGTGCGACCGTTTTCTGGAGATCTGGAACCTGGTCTTTATGCAATTTGATCGGGACGAATCCGGAACCATGACCCCACTACCCAAACCGAGCATCGACACCGGTATGGGACTGGAACGTGTCGCCGCTGTCTGCCAGGGAGTGTACTCCAATTTTGATACCGATCTGTTCACCGGCCTTATCCAGAGCATGGCTTACAAGGCTGGGGTGGAATACAAGGTCAATCCGGATACGGATGTCGCCTTGCGGGTCATTGCCGATCATTGCCGGGCGGTCCCCTTTATGATCGCCGACGGTATCCTTCCGGCCAATGAAGGGCGGGGCTATGTCTTACGCCGACTTATCCGCCGAGCCTTTCGTTTTGGCCGGTTTTTAGGTCTGTCCGATCCTTTCCTGCACGAGATCTGCGGCCAGACCGTGCGGGAAATGGGGGAGGCCTATCCGGAGCTGCGAAAGACCGGAGAGTTCATGAACAAGGTTGTTTTCCAGGAGGAGGAGAACTTTAGCCATACTTTGGACAAGGGCCTCTCCCTGCTGGAGGATGAACTGGAGGGGGTGAGCCGGTCTGGCCGGGAAGTCGTTCCAGGGGAGACGGTGTTCAAGCTCTACGATACCTTTGGTTTCCCAGTGGACATCGTCAAGGATGTAGCTGAGAAGAAAGGATTTCAGGTTGACGAATCCGGTTTTGAACAGCTTATGCAAGAACAACGCCGCCGGTCCAAGGCCTCCTGGTCCGGAAGCGGAGAGATCGATTTGGCTTCCAGCTTTTCCGCCTACTTGCAGGCAGGGTGGAAGACCGAATTCGTAGGCTATGATTCGATGCAATCCTCTAGCCGTATCGTCGGGCTTATGGGCCTGGATGGGCAGGATGTGGCCCAGGTCAGGGCCGGAGAGAGGGCCTATATGATCACGGCCCGGACTCCCTTCTACGGAGAGTCCGGGGGGCAGGTCGGAGATACCGGACATATATTGGCCGAAACCGGCCTGGCTCGGGTGACCAACACCGTACGTCCGGCCCCGGATTTTATTGTCCACCTGGTATTGGTTGAAAAGGGCACTCTCTCCCAGGATCAGGAAGTGAATCTGCATGTGGAGGAGGGCCCCCGGGTGGCCACAGCCCGCAATCATACCTGCACGCACCTGTTGCACGCCGCCCTGCGCTCGATCCTGGGAGAATATGTCAAGCAGTCCGGTTCATTGGTCAGCCCTCAAAGGCTGCGTTTCGATTTTACCCACATCAACCCTTTGACCGAGGACGAGCTGACCCAGATTGAAGACAAGGTCAATGCGGACATTTTGGCCGATATTTCCCTGCACAAAGAGGTTATGTCTTTCGGGCGGGCCAGGGAGGAAGACGCCCTGGGCCTGTTCACTGAAAAGTATGCCGATCAGGTCCGGGTGGTCAGTGTGCCCGGGGTGACCAAAGAGCTGTGTGGAGGCACGCATCTGGACAGCACCGGCCAGGCCGGGAGCTTCACCATTATTTCCGAAACCGGGATTGCCAGCGGCGTGCGGCGGATAGAGGCGGCCACGGGCTGGAACGCCCTGGAGTTGTATAGAAAACAGCGTCGAAACCTGGACCAGGCTGCGGCCGCCCTGCGGGTTCTCCCGGAAAACCTGGCGGATAAGATTTCCGAACTTCAGGAGCAGGTCAAGAACCTGCACAAAGAAAAAGAGGCCCTGCAGGCCAGTCAATTGAGCGGAAATAGACAGGATGTGCTCAGCCAAGTGGAGAAGATTGGCAGCATCCCCACTTTGGCCTTGTCTTTGGATTTGCCCCCGGGTGCGGGGATGAAGAGCCTGCGCTCCATGATGGATGACTTGCGGACCAGGATGCAATCCGGGGTCATTTTGCTGGCCACACCGAATGAGGACAAAGTCAATCTTTTGCTTTCGGTGAGCTCAGATCTGCACCATCGCTTTACCGCTCCGGGCCTGATCCAAGAGGTAGCCAAAGAAGTCGGGGGCAAGGGCGGCGGCCGCCCGGATCTGGCCCAGGCCGGGGTAATGATCCCTCTGGGATAGATCGGGCTGTGGCCAAGATCAAGGAGATCCTGGCCGAGCAGGCTGGAGAGGAATGAGGACAGAAGACCGAAGACCGAGGACAGAAGACCGAGGACAGAGGACTGAGGACAGAAGACAGCGCCGCCTCTGGCCGCAGACGCCCAGTTTGATCGAGAATGAAACGTAGAATCTGATTTGACGGTTTTACCAGCTTATAACCTGAAGAAGGCCTGCCCTTGGGGTCAAGGGCGGCCTACGGGGCCAAGGCTCTTCCGTAGGGCGGGCCCGGCACTCACTTTTGGTTGGAAAGTCACTGCAAAAAACAAAAGATCGTGCGCAAAGTGAGCGCAAAGTGAGTGCCGGGCCCTGCCTTCTTTGCCACTTTTTTTGCCCTCTTGGGGGCAAAAAATATGTCAGATTTGCCGGAGGTCCCGCTAACGGCGGGACTGAAAACTCTATACTATACAATCAGATGAGTAAATATATATGCACTGCTATTTGGGGGTGAAGTTTCGACTTCAAGGACAGATCTATTATTTTTGTGCCCAGGAGGATGCAGCCAATGCCCAGGTCCAGGATTGGGTCCTGGTGACCACGGATGAAGGGCCCGGCTTGGCCAATGTGGCTGTGGTCCGAAAAGAACCGCCCCTGGACTTGTCCCAGGATGAGATCAAATCCGTGGAGCGCCTGGCCTGTGCCCAGGATTTTCAAACCCAGGCCCAAAACGATGAGCTGCGCAAGGAGGCAATGGCCTATTGCCGGGAGAAGATCCGGGAATTGGGGCTGGACATGAAGCTGGTGGATGTGGAGGTCCGCTTTGATCAGAGCAAGATCGTCTTTTATTTCACGGCCCCGGCCCGCATCGATTTTCGGGAACTGGTCAAAATCTTGGTTACCAAACACCGGACCAGGATAGAACTTCGCCAGATCGGGGTGAGGCACGAAGCCCAAATCCTGGGCGGGATCGGCAACTGCGGCCGGGTTTGCTGCTGTCACCAATTCATGCGCAAGTTTGAACCAGTGACCATAAAGATGGCCAAGGAACAACAACTCTTTTTAAATCCATCCAAGATTTCCGGAGCCTGCGGACGGCTGCTTTGCTGTTTGAATTTTGAACGGGAGCAGTATACGGATTTCCAACGCAGATGTCCCAAGATCGGCAAGTGGTACGAGACCTCGCGAGGGGAGGTGAAGGTTCTGCGGGCCAATATGTTCCGGGATTCGCTTATTGTCGATGCCGGTGAAGGGGAACGGGAAGTAACCCTGGCCGAATGGAATGATCTTTTGCTGGGCAAGAACGGCTCCGAAGTGGACCATGTCTTTGAGAACACTTCGGGGAATAACCGGGCTTTGCGCATGAAGAATTCCGGCCCAAAAACCGGGAAAACTCAGGAACCCGAAGTGCCAGCCCAAGAGAATGCAAGCCAGTGCAACCCAGGTCCAAAAGCGGAATCCGATCCAACTCCGGAGCAGGAGGAGCAGGAAACTCGTACCCCCCCTCAGTCCAAGGCCGGATCGACCCGAAATGGAAAGGCCAAGGCCGGGCCTCGTGCATTCAAGGGCAAGGGCAAAAAGAAGAAGCAATAAACAAGGACGAGCAGCAGTGAACAGCTTTTATGTTACCACCCCTATTTATTATGTCAACGCCAAGCCCCACTTGGGTCACGCCTATACGACCATCCTGGCCGATACTGTGAATCGTTTTCATACCTTGCTTCAAGAGCGGACATTTTTCTTGACCGGAACGGACGAACATGGAGACAAGATCATGCAGGCCGCCGAGGCCAGCGGTCAGGATCCCCAGGCCTATGTCGACTCCGTGAGTTGCATGTTTCAGGAGTTGTGGCCTCAGTTGGGCATCGCCAACGATGAGTTCATCCGGACCACTTGGGACAAACACAAAAAGACGGTCCAGAGATTTCTGCAAACGGTTTACGACAATGGGGACATCTACTTCGGAGAGTATGGTGGTCACTATTGTTTTGGATGTGAGCGTTTTTATACGGACAAAGAGTTGGTGGACGGAATGTGCCCCGACCACCTGAAAAAGCCGGAATATATTCAAGAAGCCAACTATTTCTTCCGCATGTCCAAGTATCAGGACTGGTTGCGGGAGTACATCCTTGAGCATCCCGATTTTATCCAGCCCAAACAGTACACAAACGAAGTCCTGGCCATGCTTCGGGATCCCCTGGATGATTTGTGTATATCCCGGCCCAAAACCAGACTGACCTGGGGAATCGAGCTTCCCTTCGACGACCGGTATGTGACCTATGTATGGTTTGATGCCTTGATCAACTATGTGACTGCTCTGGATTGGCCGGACGGAGATACGTTCCGCACCTTCTGGCCGGTGGCTCACCACGTGGTAGCCAAGGACATCTTAAAACCCCATGCCGTGTTCTGGCCTACTATGCTCAAGGCCGCAGGCCTGGAACCGTACAAGGGACTCCGGGTCCACGGATACTGGAAAGTGGATGAGGCCAAGATGTCCAAGAGCTTGGGCAATGTGGTCGAACCCTTGAGTATGCGTCAGAAATATGGTCTGGACGGCTTTCGATATTTTTTGATGCGCGAGATGCACTTCGGACACGACGGGAGCTTTACCGAACCGGCCCTGGTCAACCGGTTCAATGCCGATCTGGCCAATGACCTGGGAAACCTGTTCAACCGTTCCCTGGCCATGACCCACAAATATTTCCAGGGCCGGGTTCCTCAAGCCGGGGAATGGACCGATGAGGACCGGGATTTGATCACTCTGGGGCAAAAGGCCCTGGCCGATTACATGGAGCATTTCCAGGCCTTTCAGGTGGCCCAGGCCTTGGAATCCTTGTGGGAATTTGTGCGTGGGGTGAACAGGTACATCGACGGTACGGCTCCTTGGGCCTTGAACAAAGAAGGCCGCCTGGATCGGCTGCAAACGGTCATGGCCCTGGTTCTGGCCTCCCTGCGGCGAATAGCCTTAGCTGTGTGGCCGGTTATGCCAGAGGCCGGAGACAAGATGCTCGGTCAACTAGGCCAGGATCTCGATCCCCGGCAGGCAGACCTCACGGCCGAGAGTCGGGAATGGACTGTGCTGGCTGAAGGCACCTCAGTGGCCAAGACCTCCAATCTCTTTCCCCGCCAGGAACTGGATATGCAGGGGGGCAAAGCAGAAACCGGTGCAGGCCGAGCGGCACAGGCCAGGGGAGATAAGGATTCGAGGCCGAAGAAGGAAGAGCAAAGAGCCCCTGAACAGGACGAGATCGAGTTTTCCGATTTTCAGAAGATGGATTTACGAATAGGGACCGTAGTCCAGGCCGAGGCCGTACCCAAGGCGGACAAGTTGCTCAAGCTGCTGGTGGATATTGGAGAAGACGAGCCCCGGCAGATCGTGGCCGGGCTGGCCCAGGACTTTTCTCCCTCTGATCTGCCTGGGCGGCAGGTGGTGGTGGTCAAAAATCTTAAGGCCCGCAAAATGCGCGGGGTCCTTTCCCAGGGCATGGTCCTGGCTGTGCACGATGCAAAGGGACTGAGCTTATTGGGACCAGAGGCTGACGTGGAGGTGGGGAGCAAGGTGAGCTAGGGAAAATGTTCAGGTGGCAGCCCCGCCTCTGGCGGCGGCCGCCAGTTTGATCGAGTATGAAACTGAAGAGGGCTGGCCCGGCACTCAATTGCTGAAGCTATCGGTGTATCTTGATTGAAAGCCTTACATCTCCAATTGAGTGCCGGGCCGCCCTTGAGGAGTTGCAGGAGCCACCCTTGCCTTCAAAGGTAGGTCCGTATTCAGATAGGAAAGAGGAGTCAGGGCTTTGGGCCTGCGGAAGCACCACCAGAAGGCCGTCCGGCACTCACTTGCAGTTTGAACGTCACTGCAAAGAACAAAAGCCCGGTCTACAAGTGAGTGCCGGACAGGCCTTCTGGTGGTTAAAAGCTATTTTCATACAAGCTTTGCCGGTGGCGGCCTGTTATTCGTTATAAATCAATAGAAAAGTTTTCAGCGCAGCCCCGGGCTGCGCTGAAAACTTTTCTAACCCTTAATACAGGCCAGGGGCGTGAGTCGTGCCACTTTTCGGGCCAGCCCGGCCCGGTGGGTGCTGTCCACAACTTCGTCCACGTCTTTATAAGCCCCAGGGGCCTCTTCAGCCGCTCCGCGCTTGCTGGCCGTGCGCAGAAGAATCCCTTGGTGGGCCAAATCGTTGACTATGCTTTTACCCTTCCATTTTTTCAAGGCCTTTTTCCTGCTCATACTTCGCCCAGCTCCATGACAGGCCGAACTCCAAGCCAATTCTTCCCCTTGTTTGTTGCCGGCCAAGATATAGGAATGTGACCCCATGGTCCCGCCGATGAGCACCGGTTGCCCTGTATCCCGGTAATGAGCCGGAAGGTCCGGATGTCCGGGCCCCAGGGCCCGGGTAGCCCCTTTGCGATGCACGTACAAAGGCTTTGTCTGAGCGTTGACCTTATGTTCTTCGATCTTGCATGTATTATGGCTGACATCATAAATAAGGGGGAGGGTGGCCTGGGGCAAAAGCTGGGCAAAGGCTTCCCGGACCAGGTGGGAGAGGATCTGGCGGTTGGCCAGGGCACAGTTGATCCCGCAGGCCATGGCTTGGTAGAAGTCCTGACCTTCCGGGGAACGAATGGGAGCGCAGACCAGTTCCCGCTCAGGCAGGACGATTTTGTATTTGGCTGCCGCCCGGCCCAGAATCTGGAGGTAGTCCGTGCCGATCTGGTGGCCCAAGGCCCTGGATCCACAATGGATGGAGACCAAGACGTCGTCCATCTCCAGACCGAAGTCTGCGGCTGCCGATAGATCGTAGACGGCATCCACGACCTGAATCTCCAGGTAGTGATTCCCGCTGCCCAGGGTTCCCATCTGCTTATATTGGCGCTCTTTGGCCTGGGAACTGACCTTGGCCGGGTCTGCACCGGAGGTACGGCCTCCGTCTTCAATATTGGCCAGGTCTTGGGGCCAGCCGTATCCCTGCCCCACGGCCCAGGACGCCCCTTCAAGCAAGACCCGATCCAATTGTTTCGAACTGAGGGATATGGCCCCCTGGGACCCCACCCCGGCCGGGATACGTCGGAAAAGCAGCTCGGTCAGTTGTTCCAGGTCGGGCTCTATTTCAGAGCGGGTCATGGAGGTGTGCATGCTGCGTACCCCACAGGAAATATCGTATCCGATGCCACCCACGGAAATGATTCCGCCCTGATCCGGATCAAAAGCGGCTACTCCGCCGATGGGAAAACCGTATCCCCAATGGGCGTCGGGCATGGCCAGGGCGGCGTGAACGATTCCCGGGAGACAGGCCACATTGGCCGCTTGTTTTAGAACCATATCTTCCAGCTGATGGATGAGCTTTGATGAGCCGAAGAATACGGCTGGAACCCGCATTTGCCCTTGAGGCGAAAGTTCATAGCGGCACTGGCCGGCAGGGACTAGTTCAGCGCTGTTCATGGCCGGCACCTTTCTTTAAATGTGTTGCAGAAAAATATACGTTTATAAATTACCAAAACAACAGACGGAGATTTTGACATTCGAAATTGCCAATATATGGGGTGGAACTTATAAGACACGGTACTCGTGCCGCGTCATATGTGCATTGTTCAGTTATCGGCAAAAAAACCTTTCCTGATCTGATTCCCCTCCATGCCGCCTGTCTTCCAGGCGGGAGGGAGGGGACAGGGGAGGGTTCTATGTTTGCGTCACTTGAGATGTGTCAAGGCACTTGGGACCGGGATGATAAGGTCACGAACTCAGGGGTTGTACCAGGATATAGTCAGCTTCGTTGTTCCGCAAGGACAAGGTGAAGTCGTTTATTTTCAGGGCCACCGGGTCCTTGAGCGGGGCCCGGCCGATGACTTGTATTTCCATCCCGGGGATCAGCCCCATGTCCCGGATTCGGCGTCCGAGCTCACCCTGAGCCTTTAAAGAAATAATTTTGGCCCGTTGATTGAGATCAAGTTGGCGAAGACCGATGACATTTTGGTTCATAAATGAGTTGCCTTTAGCATTCATGGTCAATTTGAGATATTTTTTGGGCTAAAGCTCGCAAAAAAGTTTGTCGGAAAAGAAAGGCAGACCTGAATCGGTCTGCCTCAACTCGTTATGACGTGCAATCTCAAGGAGTCATTCCGATGTAAAGGCCAGGATCTTGGAGGCCAGCCCCTGTCCCAATACCAGTTCCGAGTTCCGAACCTTCATCCGGCACGGACCCCCGCCGCAGGAGGTGATCTCAATACTGGTACCCGGTGTTAAGCCCATGGCGTAGAGCCTGGAACGTGCCCCGCCTCCAGCATTCAGGGAGGCAATGGTTACCTTGCTGCCGGACGGAAAATGATTTAAAGGATACGCACCCATTTGATCAGTCCTCACTGCAAAAGGTTTGTCAAGTTTGGAAGACCTAATTCTTATAAAGGGATCACTTCCTCCTGTCAAGGGTGGGCTTCAGGGCTCTTTGGTTCTGCATCCCATTGCCATTAATTTAGTTCCTTCGAATCGAGATAACAGCAGTATGTGTTCTGGCATCTTATATCTGTGAACAAAATTACCGTGTACCAATCTTGCCCCCTGGCCGGGAATGAAGTACACATCAGCCGGACCGGATAGGCTTTGAGGAAACTGGGGTCTGAATGCTTACGGCTTTCCAGCCAGTCGCTATCTGCAATCAATTAGCTGAAAAACAGTGAGTGTTATGCCTAAAAGAATGGATCTGAAACGAATTATGCTCATCGGTTCCGGCCCGATCATCATTGGTCAGGCCTGCGAGTTTGATTATTCCGGAACCCAGGCCCTGAAGGCCTTGAAGGAAGAAGGGTATGAAGTGGTTCTGGTCAACTCCAATCCAGCCACGATCATGACCGATCCAGAGTTGGCAGATCGCACCTATCTGGAACCCATCACCCCGGAAATTGTGGCCCAGATTATTGCCAAAGAACGTCCGGACGCTTTGCTGCCTACCTTGGGGGGGCAAACCGGTCTGAACACGGCTGTGGCCGTAGCTGAACAGGGTGTGCTCGACGAGTTTGACGTGGAGCTCATCGGGGCCTCCCTGCCGGTTATCCAAAAGGCTGAAAGCCGGATGCAATTTCGTCAGGCCATGGAGAATATCGGACTGAAAGTCCCCAAAAGCGGCATTGCCCAAACCCTGGAACAAGTCCGCTCCTTTGGGGATACTCTGGCCTTTCCCATAATCATCCGTCCGGCGTATACCCTGGGCGGGACCGGGGGCGGGGTGGCCTACAATAAGGAGGAACTGGAGGAGATAGCCAGACAGGGCATGGCCGCCAGCATAACCTCGGAGGTCATGCTGGAAGAATCCCTCCTGGGCTGGAAGGAATTTGAATTGGAGGTCATGCGGGACGGCAACGACAACTGCGTGATTATCTGTTCCATTGAAAACCTGGATCCCATGGGTGTGCACACCGGAGACTCCATCACCGTGGCTCCGGCCCAAACCCTGACCGATCAAGAGTATCAGGCCATGCGGGACGCCTCCCTGGCCATTATGCGCGAAATCGGGGTGGAAACCGGAGGGTCCAACGTTCAGTTCGCCATCAATCCCCAGAACGGACAGATGATGGTCATTGAGATGAATCCCCGGGTCTCCCGGTCCTCAGCCCTGGCCTCCAAGGCCACCGGATTCCCCATTGCCAAGATAGCGGCCAAGCTGGCCGTAGGCTATACCCTGGACGAGTTACCCAACGACATAACTCGGGAGACAGTGGCCTGTTTTGAGCCGTCCATCGATTATTGCGTCATCAAAATCCCCCGTTTCACCTTTGAAAAATTTGCCAAGGCCCAGGATGTCTTGACCACCTCCATGAAGAGCGTGGGCGAAACCATGGCCATAGGACGGACATTTAAGGAAGCCCTGCAAAAGGGGTTTCGCTCCCTGGAGGTCGGCTTGCCCGGACTGGCCAAGGATTTTTACCCATTGGAACTGGAACCGGAACTGATCCGGAGCAAATTGCGGGTCCCCAATTCCCAGCGCATCCAGTATCTGCGCCAGGCCATCCTGGCCGGGTTTTCCGATGTGGAAATTTTCGATTTGACCCGAATCGATCCCTGGTTTGTGACCCATATCCGGCAACTGGTGGAGTTTGAGGACCGGCTGCTGGAAGCTGCCGTTCACCAGCCGGAGTGGAGCCCCCAGAAGGCTTTGTCCGAATTGTTCCAAGAAGCCAAAGAGTTGGGCTTTTCCGATCAGCAGTTGGGGACCATTTTTTCCCGGAGCGAAAAAGAGGTGCGAGACCTGCGCAAATCCATGGGCATTCTCCCCACGTATAAATTGGTGGATACCTGCGCGGCGGAATTTGAGGCCTACACCCCCTATTTCTATTCCTCCTATGAACGGGAAAACGAGGCCCGGAGCACTCAGGCCAGGAAAGTGGTCATCCTTGGCGGGGGGCCGAACCGTATCGGTCAGGGGATCGAGTTTGACTACTGCTGTGTGCATGCTTCTTTCGCTTTGCGGGATATGGAGGTGGAGTCGATCATGGTCAATTCCAACCCCGAGACCGTGAGCACGGACTACGATACCTCGGACCGTCTATATTTCGAACCCCTGACCCTGGAAGATACCTTAAACATCATCGAGCAGGAGGGACCGGAAGGGGTCATCGTTCAGTTCGGGGGGCAAACCCCGCTCAACCTGGCTGTTCCCCTCTTGGAGAACAACGTCCCTATCCTGGGGACCTCTCCGGACAGCATCGACCGGGCCGAGGACCGGGAGCGTTTCCAGGATCTCTTGCATCTCTTAGATCTCAAGCAGCCGGAAAACGGGACCGCTGTTTCCGAGGACGGGGCCATGGCCATTGCCAAACGGATCGGATATCCTTTGGTGGTTAGACCGTCTTATGTCCTGGGGGGACGGGCCATGGAGATCGTCTTCGACGAACAGGACCTGCTCAACTACTTCCGGGAGGCGGTGGTCATTTCCCCGGATCACCCCATTCTTCTGGATAAGTTCATGGAGAACGCCATTGAGATCGATGTGGATGCCGTCTCAGACGGTGAAGAAACATATGTCGGCGGGATTATGGAACATATTGAAGAAGCCGGCATCCATTCCGGGGATTCGGCCTGTGTCTTGCCTCCGCACACCATCGGTCCGGATATGATTGAGGAACTCAAACGCCAGACCAGGGCTTTGGCTCGAGAGCTCCAAGTCAAGGGGTTGATGAATATCCAGTTCGCCATCAAGGACGGGGATATTTATATTTTAGAAGTCAATCCCCGGGCCTCCAGGACAGTGCCTTTTGTGAGCAAGGCCACAGGGGTCCCCTTGGCCAAACTGGCCACCCGAGCTATGATGGGCGAGAGACTGCGGGATCTGGATCCCTGGTCCCGGCGCAAACGGGGATATCTGGCGGTCAAAGAGGCGGTTCTGCCCTTTAGTCGCTTTCCAGGGGTGGATACCCTGTTGGGCCCGGAGATGCGATCAACCGGAGAGGTCATGGGTATAGACGCTTCCTTCGGTCTGGCCTATATAAAGAGTCAGTTGGCGGCCGGCCAGAAGCTCCCTTTGCAGGGCACGGTGTTCATTTCGGTCAATGACCGGGATAAGGTCCATATGGTCGAGCCGGCCCGTATCTTTTCCCGACTCGGTCTGCACTTGGTGGCTACCACGGGCACGGCCGACTTTCTGGCCGAGCATGGGATTGTGGCCGAAAAGGTGAACAAGGTGTATGAAGGCCGACCCAATGCTATCGACTTGATCAAGAACAAGAGCATCCAACTGGTCATCAATACCTCGTCCGGAAAATTGACCATCCGGGATTCATCGTCGCTGCGTCAAGCCACCATTCTTTACAATTTGCCCTACACCACCACCTTGGCCGGAGCCAAGGCCATGGCCCAGGCCATGCGAGAATTGCAGGGCAGGGGCATGGATGTGCGCAGTTTGCAGGAGTATTACGGATATGCCTAAGGAATACTGCGGCCTGATTGGAATATACGACCATTCGGAGGCGGCCAGGATGGCCTATTTCGGCCTCTATGCCCTGCAACACAGAGGCCAGGAAAGCGCAGGCATCGTGACCTGGGACGGAGAGCGACTCCGGGAACAGCGAGGCATGGGTCTGGTGGCCGATGTGTTCAGCGAGCGGCATCTGGGCCATGAACTCAAAGGCAAGGTGTCCATGGGGCACATTCGCTATTCCACCACCGGGGCTTCTCTTTTGCGCAATGCCCAGCCCTTTTTGGTCCGATTCCGGAATCTGCACATGGCCATCGCTCATAACGGTAACCTGGTGAACACCTACCAGTTGCGTAAGGAACTGGAAGACCAGGGATCCCTGTTTCAGACCAGCATGGACAGTGAGATCTTCATGCATCTGGTGGCCAAAAACCTGAACGGCAACAGCCTGGAAGAGGCCATAGCCTGTGCCTGCCGCCGGGTGCAGGGGGCCTATTGCCTGCTTATTCAGGCCAATTCCAAACTCATCGCGGTCAGGGACCCGTGGGGTTTTCGCCCTCTGGTCCTGGGCCGGGTCGGGGGGACAACGGTCCTGGCCTCGGAGACCTGTGCCCTGGATCTTTTGGAAGCCGAGTATCTCCGGGAAGTGCGGCCCGGGGAAATGGTGGTCATCGAAGGCGGTCGCTTGTCCAGTATGCAGGCCGTGGAGACGCAGCGGACCACCCCGTGCATATTCGAACTCATCTATTTCGCCCGTCCAGACTCCATCGTCTTCGGCCACACGGTATACACCTGCCGCAAGAATATGGGCCGAGCATTGGCTGAAGAGGCTCCAGTGGATGCGGACTTCTGCATGCCCTTTCCTGATTCCGGAGTCTACGCCGCGGTGGGCTATGCCCAGGCATCGGGGCTGCCTTTCGAGAACGCCATGATCCGCAATCATTATGTGGGCCGGACCTTTATTCAGCCCTCGCAGGACATGCGTGACTTCGGGGTCCGGGTCAAGCTCAATCCGGTCAAGGAGATGATTAAGGGCAAACGGATCGTGATCATTGAAGATTCCATTGTCCGGGGGACTACTATCCGGACCAGGATCAAGAAACTGCGGGAGATGGGGGCCAGGGAACTTCACCTGCGGGTCAGCTGTCCGCCTATTTGCCATCCCTGCTATTACGGGATCGACTTCTCCTCCAAGGGGGAGTTGATCGCGGCTAATCATACGGTATCTGATATTGCCAAATATATTGGGCTCGACTCCCTGCACTTTTTAAGCGGCGCCGGTCTGCGCCAAGCTGTGGATGGAAAAAACGATTACTGTCTGGCCTGTTTCCAGGGAGATTATCCGGTTCTTCCGGGTGAAAACTATGGGAAGATGCGATTTGATTGATGTTTCATCGCTTTCAGAATACATATGACTGTTTTTCAATCTAAAAATACTTATCATACAACTCCGGCCCGGGATTGGCTGGAATTGGCCAGAGAGGTCTTAAATACTGAAATCCAGGGCCTGGAATATGTGCGGGACAATCTGGGTCCGGAATTCGAGCAGGTCTTGTGCATCCTGGCCGGCTGTCAAGGCCGGGTTGTGGTCACCGGGCTGGGGAAATCCGGGCTGGTAGGCCGCAAAATCGCCGCTACCTTGAGCAGTACCGGCACCCCGGCCACGTTTTTACACCCAGTCGAAGGGGCCCACGGGGATCTGGGCATGATCCGCCCTGCAGACGTAGTTCTGGCTATTTCCAATAGCGGGGAGACCGATGAGCTCAATGCCATCATCCCTGCCTTGCTTAGCCTGGGAGCCCAGGTCATAGGCCTGACTGGGAACCTCAACTCGAGCATGGGCCGTATGTGCCATGTGGTTTTGTGCTCCAGGGTCCCCAAGGAGGCCTGTACCCTGGGACTGGCTCCAACCGCCAGTACAACTGCCACCTTGGCTTTGGGGGATGCTTTGGCCGTGGCCTTGATTGAATGGAAGGCCTTCGGGCGGGAGGATTTCCGCCGCAATCATCCAGGTGGGGACTTGGGACGCCGACTCAGACAGGACGTAGGATCCTTGATGCACACCCAGGATATCCCGTCCGTGGACACAGAGACGCCCTTGGGCCGGGCCGTGCAGGTTTTGGACCGGGGAGGTCTCGGTTCGGTGATTGTTGTGGACCGCGGGCATCGACTTAATGGTATCCTCACGGATGGTGATGTGCGCAGAATCCTTTGCCGGGGCGCTTATGATCCCCATACTCCGATTACGCAGCATATGACTCGAAATCCGAAATACGTCACTCTGGGACAACGGGGAGGGCAAGTCCTGGATATGATGGAGAAAGGGGCTATTATGATCTTGCCGGTGGTGGATGAAGATTTGATCCTGCACGGCGTGGTGCATATGCATGACCTGCTGGGCAAGGGACGGCTGACCTTCAATGGACTCTCAAATTCCAGCTCCGTCAGCGACGATGCTGGAACGTAAACCCAATTCAATGAGCTGATGCGTAAGTTTCTTATCACTGTTTGTATCTTATTCGGATCTTTGGCCCTGGTCGGCCTGGGGACCGGATTGGGGCTCTACCTGTGGGTGGTCAAGGACCTGCCTCGGGTGGAGTCCATTTCGGACTACAATCCTCCTTTGACCACCACGGTATATACCCGAAATGACGAAGTATTGGGACATCTGGCCCGGGAAAATCGTTTCCTACGTTCCCTGGAGGAAATGGCCGATGTGGTGCCCAAGTGTTTTTTAGCTGCCGAAGACCATGGGTTTTACCAGCATGAAGGCATCGATCTCCTGGGCATCCTGCGGGCGGCGATAAAGAATATCCAGGCCGGGTCCATCGTCCAGGGCGGGAGTACCATTACTCAACAGGTTATCAAGGCGTTGCTGCTCACGCCGGAGCGCAGTTACGAACGGAAGCTCAAGGAGGCCATTCTGGCCTATCGCCTGGAAAAGAACCTGGACAAGGACGAGATCCTGACCATTTATCTCAACGAAATCTACCTTGGGCACGGGGCCTATGGCGTGGAGGCCGCCTCCAGGGTTTATTTTGGTAAACACGTGGATGCGTTGAATCTGGCCGAGGCCTCGCTTTTGGCCGGATTGCCCAAGGCTCCCTCCCTGTATGATCCGTACAAGAATATACATCTGGCCCAAGCCAGACAGCGCTATGTCCTGAACCGGCTTTTGGACCTGGAATGGATTACCGATGAAGAGTATCGCCGGGCCCTGGAGGCTGAAATTGACTTGAAATCCATGTCTGATCCCAGCTGGAAGGTGGGCGGGTACTATCTGGAAGAGGTCCGCAAGTGGCTGGTGGAAACGTTTGGAGAAGAGCGGACCTATACCGGGGGCTTGGAAGTAAAGAGCAATGTGGATCTGGCCCATCAAAAGGCTGCGGAAACTGCTTTACAGGAGGGACTCATCGCCTCCAGCAAACGCCGGGGATGGCAGGGGCCGGTGTCCAGGGAAAAAAACGGAAACAGCACCGCTCAACCCTTGGGGGCTGAAGGTTCGACTCAGTGGACGCCCAAGGATTGGCTTCTGGTCCGGGTCCATCAAGTTCAATCCGGAGGGGCCGAAGTGAGCTTTGGCAATCAGACCGGCTGGATCGACGTCTCCTCTATGGCCTGGTGCCGGGAGCCGAACCCGGAAAGAGCTCCGGAGGATGTGCCGGCGATCAAAGACGCCAGGAAGGTTTTGCAGGCCGGAGATCTGGTCTGGGCATCTCCTGCACAGGATGCGGATGATGACGGTGACCGGGATCAAATAAGACTTCATCTGGAGCAATTGCCTCGGGTCCAGGGAGCATTGTTTTCCATGGATCCCAAGACCGGAGATATCGTGGCTATGGTCGGAGGATTGTCCATCCAGGCCAGCCAATTTAACCGGGCCATACAGGCCAAACGGCAACCAGGATCGGCTTTCAAGCCCATTGTCTATTCCGCAGCCCTGGATAATGGATTCACCCCGGCTGCCGTCCTTCTGGATGCACCGATTGTATTTTCCGATCGGGCCACACATTCCACATGGAAACCGGAGAATTACGAACAGCGAATATTCGGCCCCACATTGCTGCGAACAGCCCTGGTCAAATCCCGGAACTTGGTCACCATCCGCCTGGCCAGGCAGATCGGGATCGATACGGTTATAAAGCGGGCCAAGGCTCTGGGCTTGCGATCTGAGTTCCCCCGGGTTTTGTCTGTCAGTCTGGGGTCGGCCGAAGTCACTCTTATGGATCTCTGCCAGGCCTATTCCGCCTTTGCTCGGGATGGAAGCACAATCAAGCCCAGATTGGTGGACAGGGTAGACGGTCCCTGGGGGAAGGAGCTCTTCACGTCTGAACCAGAGGAGAAAGAAGGGATAAGTGCCCAAACCGCATACATTATAACCTCCCTGTTGCAGGACGTGGTCAAAAGCGGTACCGGATGGAGGGCGCGAGCCCTGGGCCGTCCGGTAGCTGGCAAGACCGGAACCACTGACGATCAAAAAGACGCCTGGTTCATGGGCTATGCTCCATATCTCCTGACCGGGGTGTTTGTGGGGTTTGATCAGCCCCGGCCCATGGGCAAATACGAGACTGGATCCCGGGCCGCCTCCCCTATCTGGCTCCAATACCGGCAGGCAGTTGAGGATGATTATCCGGTCCAAGGTTTTCGGCAACCCCGGGGCATCGTGATGGCCAAGGTAGATGCGGCCAACGGCTTATTGGCCGGACCAGGGACGGAAAAGAGCTACCTGCTTCCCTTTAAGGCTGGGACTCAGCCCACACGTATATCCCAAAGGAGTTCCGGCGGATCGAAGGAGAGTGAATCCGAGGGGCAGGACGACCAGGATAAGCTCAAGTCCCTTTTTTAGCAAAGAGACCACGAGACTTTGCGCATGAAACTTCAGCCCCTTGGGACATTTTTCAAAGAATCGGTTCAAGAAGCCAGCCAGGTCAGCTTTAGATTGTTTCGGATCATGATTCCCATCCTGATCGGGGTCAAGATCCTGCAGGAGGCCGGGCTCATCATCTACCTGGCCAAGCCTTTGGATCCGGTCATGCAGCTCATGGGCCTGCCCGGGGAGACCGCCCTGATCTGGGCCACGGCTATGGTCAATAACTTATACAGCGGGATCATTGTCTTTCTTTCCCTGGCCGATTCTTTGCAGTTAAGCGTAGCTCAAGTAACGGTCCTGTCCACGGTCATGCTTGTGGCCCATGCCCTGCCCATAGAAGTCAAGATCGCCCAGTCGGCCGGGACCCGTTTTGCTTTTCAGGCCCTGATCCGGATTGGCGGGGGTTTTATTTTGGGCTGGGCCTTGCATTTGGCCTATTTTCTCAGCGGAACCCTGCAGGAGGCGAACACCATTTTCTGGCAGGGGGAAGCCCCGGCACAGCCCTCCCTTCCGGAGTGGGCGGTGGGACAAGTTAAGAACCTGGTTCTTATCTTTGGCATCATATTGGTTCTGGTGGCCTTGATGCGCATTATGCACAGGCTGCGCATCGTGGACGGACTTATCTGGGCCTTACGCCCTGTGCTGCGCTTTCTGGGAATAGGCCGGGAGGCGGCCACCTTGACCATCATCGGCATGGTCATGGGCTTGACTTACGGGGGCGGGCTGATTATTCAGGAGTCCAAATCCGGGAATGTCGGGGCCCAGGATGTCTTTTCCTCGGTGACCCTCATGGGCCTGACCCACAGCCTGATCGAGGACACCCTGCTTCTCTCCCTGTTAGGGGCCCATTTGTCCGGTATCTTATGGGCCAGATTATTTTTTTCCCTCCTGGCCATCGCTCTTTTGGTCCGCCTCATACCTCGTTTGCCCGGAACATTTGTCCACCGTTTCCTGTTTCCCGGACAGGCCCAGGAGGCGGGAGCTGGGGTGAACGGCCGGGGGTGAGAGGTTGAGTGGACTGTGTTCAGATTTGCCTCCATCGGCTATCTTCAAGGTAAATCTTGTTTCATACGAGGCTTGCCCCGTCAAATTGCAAAGCACTTGGAAGAAGATTTGACCGGGTTTTCAGTTAAGAACAGAAGATCTTCTCATACTCCCTTGATTTTCCTGACACCTAAAACCTCTACGTCCCGGTTTTTTGCTTGGTATGATTCAGAGTCCCTCCGGCCAACAGGACCTCCCGCAAGCGGGGGGAGACGTCCAGGACGGTGGACACCTGTACCGAGCGATCTTTATTCACCACCTGGATTTTTTCCCCGCTATGCAGGACCTGGTGGAGATTTTCCAGCTCCAGGCCCTCACCCTGACCCAGTTTTTCCCTATCCTTTGGATCCACGAATTCTAAGGGCAGGATGCCGAAATTAATCAAATTGAATTTGTGGATACGGGCAAAGGATTCGGCAATCACCGCCCGCACACCCAGATACCTGGGTGCCAGCGCAGCATGCTCCCGGCTTGATCCCTGCCCGTAATTGGCCCCGCCGACAATGAATCCCGTCCCGGCCTGTCTGGCCCGCTCCGGAAAGGTCGTGTCTATCTTGCAGAAAATGAACTCGGAAATGGACGGGATATTTGCCCGTTTGGCCAGGATATGCGCGCCGGCCGGCAGGATGTCGTCCGTGGTCACATTGTCCCCCAGGGCCAGCAAAATCTCTCCGGACAGCTTTTCCGGCATGGCTTCAAACAGAGGCAGGGGAGCGATGTTCGGGCCGCGGATGATCTCCACCTCTTCGTTCTCTGCAGCCGGGGGAACGATAAGGCTGTCGTCCACAGCAAATTCCTGAGGCAGGTCAATGCGCACCGGCTGGCCAAAGGTGCGCGGGTCGTGCAGCCGTCCGGACAGGGCAGAGACGGCAGCAGTTTCCGGACTGACCAGATACAGGAAAGCATCAGCCGTACCGCTGCGGCCGGGAAAGTTGCGGTTGGAGGTGCGCAGGGAAACGCCTTTCGAGCGCGGGGCCTGGCCTACGCCGTTGCAGAAACCGCAGGCTGTTTCCACGATCCGGGCCCCGGCCCGGATCATGATTTCCAACGCCCCGCAGGAGGTCAGGTCCAAAAGGACCTGCCTGGAGCCCGGAGCGATGATCAGGCTCACATTCTGGGGCACGGTCCCTTGTTGTAAGATCTCAGCCACCTTCAGCATATCCTGCAGGGAGGAATTGGTGCAGGAACCAATGGCCACCTGATGTACTTCCAGGCCCTGGACGTCTTCCACCGGGACCACGTTGTCCGGGGAATGGGGTTTGGCCACTAAAGGTCGGATGGTGGAGAGATCGATGACCATTTCGTCGTCATATTCGGCATCCGGATCGGCTTGGATTTCCTGCCAGTCTGCCTCCCGTTTCTGGGCCTGAAAATAGCGGCGGGTAACCTGGTCGCTGGGAAAGACGGCAGTAAAGGCCCCGCATTCAATGCTCATATTGGCGATGGTCGCCCGTTCAGGGGCTGAGAGGTCGGCCAGGCCATCCCCGGCGAATTCCAGGATGGTCCCTCGTCCTCCGGATACGGTCATCCGACGCAGGAGCTCTAAGGCCACATCCTTGGCCGCTGACCAGGCCGGCAACTGGCCGGTCAAGGTGACTTTGATCACCCGGGGCATGGGCAGATAAAAGGGCCGCCCGGCCATGGCCACTGCGATGTCCAAGCCCCCGGCCCCAATGGCCAGCATACCCACGCCACCGGCGGTGGTGGTGTGGCTGTCCGCTCCGAGCAAGGTCTGCCCCGGTATGGAAAACCGCTCCAAGTTGACCTGGTGGCAGATCCCGTTTCCGGCCCGGGAATAAAAGAGGCCGAACTTGCAGCAAGCCGAGGCCAGGAAGTGGTGGTCGTCCATGTTTTCAAATCCGATCTGCAGGGTATTGTGATCTACATAGGTTACTGAGCGGTTGGTTTTTACCCTGGGGATACCCAGGGCCTCGTATTGAAGCATGGCCATCTGGCCGGTAGCGTCGTGCATCAACGTATTGTCCATACGGATACCGATTTCCGAACCTGGAGTCAGTTCCCCGGCTACCAGATGGTCTTTAAGGATTTTGTGTACAAGATTGGGCATTGTATTCTCCTTCATTTTTTTGCTTGCAAGCAAAAAAATGTTCTGTATTGAGGAGGATGTTGTCATCTGTCTGCTTGTATGAAGGTTTTCCATACACGCAGAGAACTGTTCAACTCATCCGGGAGGCCACAGCCCGGCCGAACTCCGAGCAGGACAGGACCTGGGCTTCCGGCAAGTCTTGGGCCAAGTCAAAGGTTACGGTCTTGGCTGCGATTGTGGTCTCCAGGGCTGTGCGGATGGCCTGGGCAGTCTCAGGCCAGCCCAAGTGGTCGAACATCATGGCCCCGGACAGGATCAGGGAACCGGGGTTGACCTGGTCCTTGCCGGCCAGTCCGGGAGCGGTGCCGTGGGTAGCTTCAAATACTGCGGCTTGATCGCCGATGTTGGCCCCCGGTGCCATACCCAGCCCGCCGACCTGCGCGGCTAGAGCGTCGGACATATAGTCCCCGTTTAAGTTGGGCAGGGCCAGGACATCATAGTCTTGAGGCCAGAGGAGGACATTCTGGAACATGGCGTCGGCAATGCGGTCCTTGATCACTACCTGCCCGGGCTTGGGGTGTACATTTGGGCCGAGATCGTGCTCGGGTACTGTTTTCTCGGCGAACTCTTCAGCGGCCAGCTCGTATCCCCATTGCCGGAAACCCCCTTCCGTGAATTTCATGATGTTTCCCTTATGGACCAAGGTCACACTCCTTCGCCCCTGGTCCAAGGCCCATTGGATGGCCTTGCGCACCAGGCGCTTGCTCCCAAAGGGGGACATAGGCTTTATGCCGATGGCCGAATCCGAGCGCAGGTCCACACCGAAGTTTTGGTGCAGAAAATCGATAACCTGCTTGGCTTCAGGACTGTTTGAGGCCCATTCCAAGCCGGCGTAAACATCTTCAGTGTTTTCCCGGAACACGACCATGTCCACTTTGTCCGGGGCCTTCACCGGGCTGACCACTCCAGCCAGGTGGCGGATGGGGCGGATGCAGGCATAAAGGTCAAGGCCAATGCGCAGGGCGACATTGACGCTGCGGATACCCCCACCCACCGGAGTGGCCAAAGGGCCCTTGATCCCCACCCCATGGCGGACAAAAGCCTGCATGGTTTCCTGGGGCAGGTATTGGCCGCATTCCTGGTAAGCCTTTTCCCCGGCCTGAACCTCCATCCAGTCCACCCGGCGAGTGCCGCTGTACGCTTTGTCCACAGCAGCATCGAATACCGTGACTGCCGCTGCCCAGGCTTCCGGACCGACCCCGTCCCCCTGGATAAAGGGAATTGTTTTTCGGACTTGGCCGTTATCATCGGTTGTAGCCTGGTGGAAAGTTTCCTTTTGCGTTTGCTCCATGTTCGATTGGCCTCCTGGCAATTGTGGGTGATCGCAGGCCGACTCCGGCCTCACTGTTATCAGCTTAGGCCAGCGCAGTGTGCCACAAGAGCCGATGATCGGTCCAGAATGGAGTGTCCACCGCCCTTGACAAGCGCCCAAGTTTTTTGAAAGTAAGTGCCGAGCCAGAGGTATATATCGCATGAAATGAGACTGGATTTGCCGGATGCAAAGTACATATGAAACGAGACTCAAAGTGTTCAGGTGTCAGCTTTGCCTCCGGCGGCCTGTTATTGGTTATTCGTTATTTGTTATTCGTAAGAAGCCGCCAGTTTGATCAATGATGAAACGTACGGTTTAGTGGTAGGGGCGAATTATTATTCGACCTCTTCTCTTCGTTCCCAGGGTTTATCCCGTGCAATTTCTTCCATTTCACTGGGATCCTCTCACGCCTAGGCGTGAACGTCTTTTTCTTATGGCTCCGGCCATCCTCTTATTATTCCGAAATGTTATAAGGGGATAGCCTAGTAATTTAATGTCTAGTTTCATGTGAGTTAAGAACAGGAGACCTTCTCGTACTCTTTTCGTTTTCATGACACCTCCAGAGGCCCCGCTGAACCGTGAACCCTAAAAATACAAGGAAAGCTACATGCCTATAGACAAAACCCAGTTCGCCTCGGACAATTATGCCGGCATCTGCCCCCAAGCCTTGCAAACCATGCTGGAGGCCAATGACGGATTTGAAACCGCCTATGGTGAAGACCACTGGACCCAGGAAGCCTGTGACCGTTTTCGAGAGGTCTTTGAAACGGACTGCGAGGTCTTTTTCGTTTTCAACGGGACAGCGGCCAATTCCCTGTCCGTATCAGCCATGTGCCAGTCGTATTACAGTATTATCTGTCACCAGATCTCCCATATGGAAACGGATGAATGCGGGGCTCCGGAGTTTTTCTCCAACGGGGCCAAGCTCCTTTTGGGCAGTGGGGAAGACGGCAAGTTGACCCCCCAGAGCCTGCAGCAGCTGGTGACCAAACGCTCGGACATCCATTATCCCCGGCCGAAGGTGGTGAGTGTGACGCAGCCTACGGAAGTGGGAACCGTATACAGTGTGGATGAACTGAAAAATCTCTGGGCCATGGCTCGGACATACAGTCTGGCTATTCATATGGATGGAGCCAGGCTGGCCAATGCCTTGGAGTTTTTACAGGTCAGCCCGCGGGAGATTACCTGGGAATGCGGCATCGACGTCCTTTGTTTGGGGGGAACGAAGAACGGCATGGCCGTAGGGGATGCGGTCATATTTTTCAATAGGGCCAAGGCCGAAGACTTTGAATATCGGTGCAAGCAAGCCGGACAATTGGCCTCCAAGATGCGGTATCTGGCCGCACCCTGGGTAGGCATGCTCCGGGATGGGCAGTGGCTGGAAAATGCCCGCCATGCCAATGCCTGTGCCCGACTATTGGAAGAGCTGCTCAGGCAGATACCGGACGTGGAGATCTTGTTTCCCCGTCAGGCCAACGCCGTATTCGTCTCCTTTCCTGCCCAACTCACCGCCGCCTTGCATGCACGGGGATGGCACTTCCACACATTTATCGGGACCGGTGGGGCCAGACTCATGTGTTCCTGGGCCAGCACTGAGGAAAGCGTGCGGACCTTTGTTCAGGATGTCAAGGAGGTCCTGGCCGGGATGTAGACACCCGACCCCCGATCATATCCCCACCTGTTCCTGGGCCCAGATTTTGATCGCTTCCGAGTCGTTCAGTCCCAGGGCGAACTGAGCCGCCTGGGCCGCTAACCTGGTGTCCGTGTCCCGGATCATGGCCTTAACCTGAGGGATGGAGCTGGGGTTCATGCTCAGGCTGCGAATGCCCAGCCCCAGAAAAAGGTAGGCGCAGGCCGGATCGGCCGCTGCTTCTCCGCAAACGGAGATCGGAGTGGTATGCTTTCGGCACAGCTCGACGGCATCGTGGATCAGGGACAGAACAGCAGGATGAAAAGGAGTATACAGGGAGGCCACTTTGGGGTTATTCCGGTCCACGGCCAGGGTGTATTGAATGAGATCGTTGGTCCCGATGCTCACAAAATCCAGGAGTGGCAACATATTGGGCAGGATCTTAACCGTTCCGGGGACTTCCAGCATGATGCCCACCGGCAAAGCACAGGTTGCATTTAAACGTTTTTTTTCTTCCTCCACAATGGCCAGAGCCACTTCCAATTCATGCATGCTGACGATCATAGGGAACATGAGCTGGGCCGGACCGAGCTCCGCGGCCTGAATGATGGCCCTGATCTGCTGCCGAAACATTTCCTCCAGATCCAGGCTGACTCGAATGGATCTCCAGCCCAGGAAGGGGTTGTCCTCCTTGGGATAATCCAGGGCGGAGAGAAATTTGTCCCCGCCGACGTCCAGGGTGCGAAAACACACCCGGCGTCCTTCGGCCTTTTCTATCATCCGTATATACAGATCGGTCTGTTCCTCCTCGGTAGGCAGTTGCTTGCGGATGACAAAAGGAAATTCCGTACGATACAAACCTATATGATCGGCGTTGTAGCGATGCACGATCTCCAGGTCCGAGAGCAACCCGATATTGGCTCCCATATTGATTCGGATATCGTCCCTGGTTACTGCCGGCAAGGGAATTAAGGAGCGCAGGTGTTCAGCCTGAACCTGGTGTTCCTGCAACAGCCGGTTATATTCCCTTTCTATGTCCTCGTTGGGTTCCCGAAAGATCAGTCCGGACCATCCGTCCACAAGCAGGTCTTCCCCTTCGCGTACGGAGTCGAAGATATCCTCCACCTGGATGACGATGGGCAACTCAAAGGATTTGGCCAGGATGACCGTGTGCGAGGTCTTACCCCCCCTGGCCAGGATGATGCCTTTGAGATTTGGCTGGCGCAAAGCCACGAGTTCCGTGGCTGAGAGGTCGGAGGCAATGAGAATGGTATTTTGGGTAAAGGTTTGGGCCCGGTGGGCGGAAATGCCCAGCAGATTTCTGAGGATGTTTTCGCCCACGTCGACAATGTCTTGTCCCCGATCTTGCAAATAGGGATCATCCACATTGTCGAATATTTCCATATACTCCATGACCACCTGTTTGAGGGCGTATTCAGCCCTATCCCCCATGCCGATGCGATCGGCCACTTTACGCTTAAAGGTGGTGTCTTCGGCTACGTGCTTGTGAATGGTCAGGATGGAGCGGTCTTCCTGAGATAAGTCGGCCAGTTCTTCAATAAGTTGTGAAGTCTGGGCAACTGTGGAGCGCAGGGCGTATTCAAACCGGGCCAACTCCACGTTGGGGTGGCAGTTTTGAACCGGTTCCACGGATTCGAATCCTATCCCTCCGGCCAAGATATGCGCGTGTCCCCGGGCGTATCCGGATAAGACGGACATCCCCCGTAAGAGGCTTTTACGCCATTCGGAGAGATTTGTAGCATCACCAGGTTGTAAGGCTGCTTTATCCCGAAGTTTTTTGGCTTCGGCCTTTTCTTGATCCAGGGCCTGAAGCAGGCCGGAGTATGCCGCGATGGAGGAAATTTGGGAGCCGATGGCAGCGAATACAGGTATGTCCTTTTCAGACAGTTGACCTTGTTTTTCCGTCTGCAGGACAAGTACGCCCAAACTCTGTTGGTGGTAAACGAGGGGAATGCCCAAAAAGGTCTGAAAGGCCTCTTCCCCGGTCTGTTCAAAGAGTTTGAACCGGGGATGGCTGGAGGGATCGTAGATCAATAAAGGGCGGTTTTGTTCCAGGGTCAGTCCGGTGAGGCCTTCGTCAGCGGACATGCTCACGGAGTCCACTGATTCCGGGTGCAGACCCACCGTGGCCTTAAGGACCAGACGTTCTTTATCCGGAGTAAGTAAGTAGATGGAGCAGACATCCGGGCCATAGGTGGAAGCTATGAGTTGGGCGATCTCATGCAAAGTGGTTTCCGGATGGCTGGAATCGGCGATGATTCGGCTCAAGTCGCTGATGACCGAGAGATGATCTGGTTGATGGTGCATGGTTTTGAAGTAGTGGATGTTGGCTTGAGGTTAATGATGTTGTCTCACCTATCCTAGTACTGCGTCATATATGTATTGTCCGGTATCAAAACCTTTCTTTTTCTGACTCCCCTCCCTGCCGCTTGTCTTCCAGGCGGGAGGGAGGGGCCAGGGGAGGGTTCTTTTTGGCGACACATGAGATGCGTCAAGGCACTAGTACCGTGTCTTATAAGTTCTGTCCCATATAATGGGACTAGCGTAACCGGGTAGTTACATGTTGAGCCCAACTTGTGTCCGAAGGGAGTAAACTTCATCCGCGGAAAGCACGCGCATGTGGCCGGCGGGCAAATTGCCAAGGGTGATGGGGCCTTCCTGAACCCGGATCAGCTTTAGGATGGTCAGGTCCAGATCCCGGCACATGCGGCGGATTTGGCGATTTATGCCCTGGATGAGAGTCAAGGAAAGCCAGGTACTGTCGTCCCCGGCCTGACCGGCCGTTACCTGGACCGGGGCTAAGTGCTCTCCTTCAGCCAAGTGCATGCCCTGCTGCATGCGCTGCAATTTGGCCTCAGTCACCTGACCCCGGACCAGGACGTTGTAGAGTTTGGTTACATGCCATTTGGGATGGGTCAGGCGGTACACAAGCTCACCGTCAGTGGTTAAGAGCAGGAGGCCCTCAGAAAAATAATCCAGCCGACCCACTGGCACGGGCCGGCGTTGACGTAAAGGGGGGGGCAAAAGGTCCATGACCGTTGTTCTGGCCTGAGGATCGCTGGCGGTGGAGACCACCCGAACTGGTTTGTGAAGGAGAAGATAGACATGGCCGGATTGGTCTGAGCAGCCAGGTTGAAGCAGGCGGCCATCCACGGAGATTCGATCAGCTTGAGGATCGATCTGTCGACCCATGTCCTGGACTGGGTGATCGTTGACCAAGACCCGGCCCTGGGCGATGAGTTCGTCCGCCTTACGCCTGGAGCACAGACCAGAGGCGGCAATGGCCTTGTTCAGGCGCATGGTTGGGGAGGAGCTTTTGCCGTGCATGGATTACATTCAAACCTGCCATACGCCCTGATGTCAATCTTTTGTGAGAAGCTCGCACGGCTATTTAATTCTCCTTCACATTGTCAATAATTTCAAATCATTTGCTCTATATCTGGAAAACAGCAGTTTGTGTTCAGTGTTCGGATTTCGATATTCGAATTTAATCAACTTATATATAAACTTAGAAATGAAATAGAACCAATTGCCAAAAATTGAGGCAACATTTTTGAAACGAAGTACTAGTTGTTTGACGATCCCCTTGTGACGCGCGAAAACAATAAGAGGATGGCCGGAGCCATAAGAGTAAGTAAGACGTCCCCAGGGAGTACCCTGGGAACGAAGAGAAGTATCTCTTACGACTCTGGCTAAAATCTCAAGTTTCATATTCGATCAATCCGGCAAAAGGTTTTTTGGGCGCTTTGGCCCAAAAATATGTCAGATTTGCCGGAGGCAAAGCTGACCGCAGAACCCTGTCATCAGACCTTGATCACTTTGTCCGCCAGCTGCAAACTGGTGACCACATCCAGCATATTGGTAGTCTGGCCCACTTGCTTTTGGTCCAGAAGATTGAAAAAATCCAGACAGGTCCCACAGACCAGGATAGAGACTCCGTTTTGCTCCAGCTTTTGCAGGTGTTCTAAAGCCGGACTTCCGCCCACAGCTAGCTTGACCCCGCTGTTTAAGAGCAAAATACGCCACAAGGAGGGGCCGATTTCCGGAAGGGTGGCCATAAAATTGAGCATGAGTTTTTGCCCCAGCTCGTCGTCACCGTGACCAATGACATTGGAGGTAATGAATACCAGGTGGGCCAGTTTATCGTCTGCCCTGGATTTAGGGTCCTCCAAACGATGGGCCTGGGCTTCGGGGGCTGGTTCATTGCCCAGGGAGCTGCCTTGGTCCGCATGTGCGGCCATAAGTTCAAATATATCGTTTTTCTCCCTGACCTCTTGAATGTGGTAGCCCTGGGAGGTAAGAAAGCGGATCACATTCTCTTTAGCCGGTTCATTGTCCACTTGAACAATCAAGCTGTTTGGTTTGGATTGGGAAATGGTCTCTTTGCATCGTATGACCGGTTGAGGGCAGGCAAGCCCTTGGCAGTTCAAAGTGATCTCATTCATGCAAAAGCTCCTGAATATATATAAGATATGGGGTGTGGCCAGGTAGGGTGGCTTTATCCTTCAAGCCGGCCCTCTCCTTCTGGTTTTTCTGAAGGGGTCACAGGCTGAGTATTTCCGGACTCAAGGCCAGGGTCAAATAGGAAAACGTGATCCAAAAAACCAAAAAAGATTGCAGAATATAATACCTTGGGAGGTGGAAGATGACTGAATCAAGACTTCATGTCGGTCTGACTGGCCGGGCGGAGAAGACCGTGCAGGCCCAGGACCTGGCCGATCAGGTGGGCAGCGGGGACTTACCGGTCTTGGCTACGCCGATTATGGCCGCCCTGATGGAGGAGGCTGCGGTTCACTGTGTCCGAGAGGCTCTGGATGCGAATACGACTTCTGTGGGCATCAGGCTGGATATTTCCCACCTGGCGGCCACCCCAAAGGGGAAAAGAGTTCAGGCCCAAGCCGAATTGGCCGAAGTCAAGGGGAAAAAGCTGATCTTTGCGGTTCAGGCCTGGGATGAGGCCGAACTCATCGGCCAGGGAGCTCATGAACGGGTTCTAGTGAACAGGCAAGCCTTTATGGACCGGGCGGAAGAAAAATGATTTTGGCCCTGGCTCGCTCATCCTCGGCAGCCAGGAGACTGTCGTAGAGGTCGATGACTGAGGCGGTGTCGCTCATGGTTCCTCCATAAAGTGGGTGAGCATGTTTTTACCATGCCATAGAAGCAGGGGAAGGGGCAATATACTTGCTGCAGAGTTCAGACTCGCCCTTGAATTCCGAGCAAAATTCACTTATTCTACCCCTGAACAAATACATCACACATAGCTCAAAACATGGAATCAACACCAGGTATCTTCTATGTCCTCTTTCACCTTCATTCACGCCGCAGACCTGCATCTGGACAGTCCCCTGGCCGGATTGGAGACCTATCCCGACGCCCCGGTGGAGCAGATCCGCGGGGCCTCCCGCCGGGCCCTGGACAATCTAGTGGATCTGGCCGTCTCCGAGCAGGCTGCCTTTGTCCTTTTGGCCGGGGACATATTCGACGGACCATGGAAGGACTACAACACCGCCCTGTTCTTTGCCCAGCGCATGGGCCGGCTGCGGGAAGCCGGGATACGGGTCTTCATGGTCACAGGAAACCATGATGCAGCCAGTCCCATCGGCCGAAATTTAAGTCTTCCGGACAATGTCCATGTTTTGAGCAAAAACAAACCGGAGCGGGTTCATTTGCCGGATCTTGAGGTCACCATCTGCGGACAGAGTTATGCCCGGCGGGAAGTCCATACCAATCTGGCTGCTGAATTTCCCCTGCCCGATCCGCATACCTTTGGCATCGGTCTCTTGCACACTGCCCTGACCGGGCGTCCCGGGCATGAGCCCTATGCCCCGACCAGTGTGGATGTCCTAGCATCCAAGGGCTATGACTACTGGGCTCTGGGTCATGTGCATGAGCAGGAGATAGTGGCCAGGGAGCCCTGGATCGTTTTTCCCGGGGCTGTGCAAGGCCGGCATATCCGGGAACAGGGGCCCAAGGGCTGCACATTGGTCCGGGTCCGGGAGGGACAGGTAGAGGATGTGCTGCACCGGGACCTGGATGTCCTGCGCTGGTATACGGCCAGGGCCGAGCTGAATGGATGCGAGAGTCAAGAGCAGGTCTGGAGTGCGGTACGCCAGGCCCTGGAATCAGCTCAGGAGGCCGGGGATGGACGCCCGGTTGCGGTTCGTCTGGAGCTGAGGGGACAAACACAGATGCACACCTGGCTGCATGACCAGAAGCAGCAGGTCGCGGAGGAATGCCGGACCCGGGCGGTTGGGATGGGGGATGTGTGGGTGGAAAAGGTTCGGGTGACCACAGAACCGGAGATGGATTCCGGGGGGGATATCGACCCGGAGTCTCCATTGCATGGACTCTTGCAGGCCATTGAAGAGCTTTCCCTTTCCCCGGCCTGCACCGGCCAGATTCCAGAACTCGAGGATATGCTCACCAGATTGCCCCTGGAACTAAAAAACGGTCCGGACGCATTGGATCTCAGTGACAAAGCGCTGATGGAACATATCCAGGAGGAGGTCAAAGACCTGCTGCTCAGTCGACTCTTGCGCCAGGGAGGGGGGAGATGATCATCAAAGATCTGTATTTGCAGGCCTTTGGGCCGTTTACAGATGTGTGTCTGGATTTCAGCGGATCGCTTCCCGGCCTGCATGTAGTCTATGGCCCCAATGAATCCGGAAAAAGCAGCACATTGCGGGCCCTCAAGGCCTGGCTGTTCGGATTTCCGGAGCGGACCGGGGACAATTTTGTGCATCCCAATGAAAGGCTGCGCGTTTCCGGGACCCTGGCTCACAGCCAGGGCAAAGAGCTGAGCTTTATCCGGCGCAAGAAACGCAAAGGCAGCCTGCTGGACTCCACGGGAAATGTTCTGGATGAGGGGCAAGTTCAGGCCTGGCTGCAGGGCCTGAACCGGGAGACTTTTGAGGCCCTTTTCGGCCTGGATCATTCCGGACTGGTTCAGGGAGGGACGGCAATTTTAGAGGAAAAGGGCAGTGCCGGCAGCACCCTGTTTTCCGCCGGAACCGGCATTGCGTCTGTGGAGCGGATTTTGATCCAGCTCCAGGAGGAAAGCAAGAATATTTTTAAGCCCAGAGGGACCAATCCCGAGCTGAATGCGGCCTTGAGACGGCACAAAGAATTGCAGAAGGAAATCAGTCAGGTCTCCCTGTCCAGCCATGCCTGGAAGGAGAAAGAACGGGCCCTGCGCCAGGCAGAGCATGAATTGGACCAGATCAAACAAGGAAAGAAAGAGCTCCTGGAAGAGGAGCAGCGCCTGCATCGTTTGCATCAGGCCCTGCGTCCCCTGGCCCGTTTGCGTCAGGCCTGGGCTGAGCTGGAAACTTTGGGTCCGGTCCCTGAGCTTCCGGATGATTTTGCCCGGCGGCGGCAGGAGAATCAGGAACTGCTGCGCCAGGCGGAAAAAACGCTCTCTCTGGCCAGAGAGCGATTGGCCAAGACCAAGGCCAAGAAGGATGGCATTGACCTGAACACAGAACTGCTCAACCAGGCCGAGACCATTTCCGATCTGCACCAGCGCCTGGGCGCGTACCGCAAAGGTCAGGCCGACCGGCGCGGCCTGGAAGAGGCTCGCCTGCAGGAAAAGGCCGCGGCGGCCGCCATCCTGCGCCGGATTCGTCCGGATCTTTCCCCGGATCAGGAGGATGTGCTGCACGATCTCTTTGCCCTGCGCCGGGAAGTTCTGGCCCATGGCCGCAAGCTGGATGTTTTGGCCAAGGAGGCCCGGGATAGCAGCCAGGCCGTGCAGGACAAGGAGGATGAGCTGACAGCCAAAAAAGAGGAATTGGAGGCTCTCCCTCCGGACCGGGAGCATGCAGCTCTAGTTCAGGCCATAGAAGAAGCCGGCCGGCTGGGGGATGTGGACACTGCCCTGGAGAAGCAGGCGGCCCAGGCAGTCAAAGATCTGGAGGCCTTTTCCTCCGGCCTGGGCCGGTTGGGGTTCTGGCAGGGCAGCCCGGAAGAATTGCTCAGATTGCCTCTGCCTCTGGAATCAGTGGTCAGGCGGTTTAAAAAGGAATGGGCGGAGCTGGAGGGGAAAGAACAGGATCTGGCTGCCAGAGCAGCGGACCTGGAGGAGTCCCGGGATGAGCTGCACAAGGAGATGCAGACCCAGGAACTGGCGGGTGAGGTCCCGTCTGAGGACGAACTCAAGGGCCGGCGGGCCTGGCGGGAGAAGGGCTGGTCCCTTGTTCGCCGCGCATGGCTGCAGGGAAAGGATATAGAGGCGGAAGGCAGGGAATATGCCCCGGACCTCCCCCTGGACCAGGCCTATGAGCAGGCGGTGCAGGCCGCGGATCATATCGCCGACCGTCTGCGCTGGGAGAGTTCCAGGGTGCATGCAAAGGCCAGGCTGGAAGCAGAACTGGAGCAGGTTCAGGAGCAATGGGCGGAGTTGGAGCAGACAAAGTCCGATCTGCGGGCCCAATGGGAAGATCTTAAAATCCGCTGGGGGCAGGTTTGGGCGGCAAGCGGCATTGAACCGGACACCCCGGAAGTTATGTCCGATTGGCAGAGCAGGATCAGTACGTGGCGGGTAACTGCCCAGCAGATGGTAGATAATCAGGCTGAGACTGCGGAATTGGAAGCAAAAAGGGCAGCCGCCCGGCAAACCCTGGAAAAGGCCCTGCATGATTTTGAAAAGATCCCCCCAGGGCAGACATTAGCTCCTGTTTTGAAAAGAGCTCAAAAGATTCGGGAGGATGTTGAGCGTACCGCCCATGAGCGCAAAACGCTGATCAAGGCCATCAGCGGCTTGCAGAGGAATCTGGAGCAGGCCCGCAAACGGGCGGCACATGCAGAAAAGGACCTTACAACCTGGCAGGAGCAGTGGCAAGCCTCTCTGATCCGGCTGGGACTGCCGGCAGAAGAAACTCCGGAGGGGGCGGCTGATTTTTTCGACCAACTGGATACCTGTCTCAAACACGTGCAGCAGGCCGTAGGGTATGCCCAACGCATACAGGGTATAGATCAGGATGGGGAGGATCTGCACCACGAGGTCCACACCCTGCTGCAGCGGGTGGCTCCGGAATTGCGTTCTTTGCCCCTGGATCAGGCGGTGGAAAGCCTCAACGGGCTGATGAAGACCCACCAGGCCAATAAGACCACCCTTGATTCCTGCCAGGAGAGTATTGAGAGCACAGAGCGGGAAATACAAGAGGCTGAGAACGACAAGAGTCATGCCCTTGCCCAATTGCAGGAGCTGTGTAATCTGGCCGGATGTGAGGATTTCGGCGGACTGGAAGCAGTGGAGAAAAAGTGGCTGCGGCACAAGGAACTGCAGGCCGTTGTGCACGCTGAAAAGGCCAATTTGCAGGAGATTGCCCCCCGGCACAGCCTGGATACGCTCAAGGATGAAGTTGATTCCGTAGATCCGGATGCGTTGCATGTTTCAGTGCAGGAGATTGAAGCCCGGTTGCAGGATCTGGAAGAACAGCTGGCGGAGCAGAACAAAACAGTAGGCCGGCTGCGTCATGAGTTTGCAGAGATGGACGGCAGGGATCAGGCGGCTCGAAAAGCGGAAGAGGCCCAGCAGGAGCTGGCCTGTATCCGACGTCTGGCCGAGCGGTTCACCCGTCTGCGCCTGGCGGGCAAGGTCCTGGAGGAGGCCATAGAGCGCTACCGGGCCGAGAATCAGGATCCGGTCCTGGCCCTGGCCAGCCAGTACTTTCAAGAACTTACCCTGGATTCCTTCCAAGGTCTGCGCACTGATGTGGACGATCGAGGAGAGCAGGTTATCGTGGGGCTGCGGGAAGATGCGTCCCGAATCCAGGTGGAGGGCATGAGCGACGGGACCCGGGATCAGCTCTACCTGGCTTTGCGCCTGGCCTCTTTGGAACACCGTCTGGAGAAAAGCGAGCCCATGCCCTTTATCGTTGACGACATCCTGGTCAACTTTGACGAGGAGCGGACCCGGGCGGCTGTGCAGGCCATGGCCCGACTGGGGGAGAAGAATCAGGTCCTTGTGTTTTCCCATCACCGCCAGGTGGCGGATGCGGTCCGGGAGCTGGACCTGGGGCAGGTGCACGGCCTGGGGTGATCATACATCCATGCGAATGGGCTGAATCCATGGGGTCATCGATCATTGGCATCTGCTGTGAATGTTTGAACATCAGGCAAGGAGACGGAGAATGATTGAAGGGTACTCCTTCGGCCGCATGACCATCCAGGGCCGGATGTATACTGACGATGTCCTGATCTGCAATGAGATGCTTGTTTCCCCCTGGTGGCGGCACAAAGGGCATGTGGTCCAGGTAAGGGACCTGGATGCTGTCTTGGGCCATACACCAAAGGTGATCATCCTGGGACAGGGGCAGCCGGGGCAGATGAAGGCCTCCCGGGAACTGCAGGACCATCTCCAGGCTTTGGGAATTGAGCTCATCCAGAAGCCGACCCAGGAGGCGGTGGATATATTTAATCGCCACTTGAGTCAGGGGGAGCGTGTGTGCGGGGGATTTCATCTGACCTGTTGACAGCAGGTCAAACCATGCGGGCTGGATGTGACATCACCGGCCCTGGTTTGCTTCTTTACTTTTAGGTTCATCAAATTCTGGGCTCTCGTGTTGGTGAGGACGCCACGGTCATCGACATGGGCGACCGTTTTCTTATCGCCAAGACAGATCCCATCACCCACGTAATCGGGGAGATCGGGTATTATGCAGTTCACATCAATGCCAATGACATTGCCGCCACAGGGGGAACCCCGATGTGGTATCTGGCAACAGTCATGATGCCTGCGCATACCAGCCACGACAGCCTGGAGCAGGTCTTGTACGAACAGATTCCCATCAGTGAAGAGACGGCCGCTCTGTGCGACTTTTACGGCATCGACCCCCTGGGCACCTTTGCTTCCGGATCGCTTTTGATTGCCACGGATCCTTTGGCCTCCCGGGAAATCGTGAGCCGGTTGCAGGCACATGGGATCACGGCCGCCCGGATTGGCCGGTTTACAGCCAGGGAAGAAAAGAAACTGTTTATGTTAATACCCAATATAGACCCAAACAGTCCATTACAGACTAATGCAAGTGTAAGGAAACTATATTGACGTCCAGAATGAGGAGACTTCAGAATGGTGGCTCACAATGGCAGGAAAATGCTCTTCATCATTATCCTGGCTGTATTTTTTGCAGATGCAGCAATCGGACTGGCTGACAGCCTGGACCTTCGGCAGTATAAAAATTACACTAAAAATGAGGACATCTCCGGCTGGTATATGAGCGAAAAGCTGGATGGAATCAGAGGGTACTGGGATGGAGAAAATCTTCTGACCCGTTCCGGCCGGACTATACATGCCCCAGGTTGGTTTACTCATGATTTTCCGGAGTTTGAGCTTGATGGAGAGTTGTGGGCCGGACGAGGGAATTTTCACCTGGTGCAAAAGACTGTGCTGGATACGGAGCCATCTTCGGATTGGAAAAGAATAAGCTATAATATATTCGAGGTCCCCCATGCCCCAGGAGACTTTTCTGCTCGTCTTAAGAAGGCGAAAGAATGGTTTGGGGATCACAATTGCGCACATGTTCGAGTTATTCCCCAAATAACCTGTTTAGGACATAAGCATTTGCAGCGCTTCCTGCAAAAAATTGAAGCCCAAAAGGGCGAAGGGGTGATTGTCAAAGATCCTCAAAAATCCTATTCGGGCTGCACAAGTGCTCATGTTTTGAAGGTCAAGAGCTTTGAAGAACTGGAGGGTACGGTCATCGGGATCAATCCCGGAAAGGGAAAATTCAAAAACATGATGGGCAGCTTAACCATCGCGCTGAAGAACGGAGAAACGTTTAAATTGGGAACAGGCTTTACACGTGAGCAAAGAAAGGATCCTCCGGGGATTGGCTCTCAGGTAAGATGTAAGCACTACGGCTGGACCCGACATGACAAGCCACGATTTGCTTCTTTTCTCCAGGTTATAAACCATTCAGAGGCAGGAGAATAGAATAATTCCATTTAGCTTTGTCTCCGGTTGCGTTTTGGTGCCCACCCTTTCATAATTGCTATTCTGGAAACTGAATTAGCAGCCCATTTTTTTCCCGTGATTGTCGTGTATCCATCCTTGTTGAGCAGTTCTGAAATTTTTTGTTTTGTGTAGCCTTGCTCCAGATATTTTTCGATTTCGCGCACTGCCTCTTCATATTGCGGCTTGTTTCTTTTTGTAATCGGCAGTCTTTCTGGATCTACTTCTGGTGGTTGATTTTTTTCCTCCAACTCTTTCTGGATTTTCTTTTCATCCTCAAGCCGTTGAAAGTATATTTGTTCCATTTCTGTATAAACCGGACAACTTTGAGTGCACTTAGCTTTAAAAATATTGTATTCGACATCGCATGTAAAGTGCACGTCACTGTTTTGAATATATTTGACAACCGATTTTGTGCTGTGCCGTATCTGTGACAATGAGCTGGAGGAAATTTTGGACAGCACATCCAAACTGTAATCTATAAGCCATTGTTGATAATCCTCTTGACTCAGGCCAACGCTTTTACACCAGGCGGCCAGGAACATGGTGACATCCTGGCGGTTGGGAATCTGGACATCTGGGTCAGCAAATCGCTCCAGAACAAGGCCATTGGCTACAAGGTCATTGATGCAAGCGAAAGGCTGCTGGACTTTGTTTTTATTTAAAATGTCTATTAAGGCATCTAAATGCATTTTTTCTCCATGGTGTATTTTGCCGGTTCATCCGATTCCAAGAAATGCGTACTCTGGTAAAATTTGCAGAGTGTTGGCTTAAATTGGTTAAATTGATAAATATTTCAAACGTTACAGAGCTACTTAGGTTAATAAATAAATCTCTGTGTTTTAATTACAAATATTTTTTCACCTGCATTACACAGATGGAGATGTATTCGTATTGGTCCGGAGCTTTGATCGTTAATTTAGCCATAGTTACGCCCTCCCAGACACTTCCTCGAGAACAAGGGGGTTTAGCCGCCAATAAAGAGCGGAACATGACGGACAACATCGGGCATGAGTAATTGAGGTAAGGTCAGGGAGAGAGGGGGGAAAAAGGTGGTCACCAGCATCACCGGCAAAGAACAGGTGATGATAAAGAAGAGCTGGGGTTTGATCATTTGGTCCAGTGGGCAGTTTCCGATTCGGGCCGAAAGGTAAAGAATAGGGGCCGTTGGGGGAGTAATGTTGCCCAGCCCGAGATTGGTGCCCAGAATGGCGGCAAAATGAATGGGATGAATTCCGATTTCGGTCATTGCCGGAAAGAGGAGGGCAGCGGCCAAAATAGTTCCACTGAAATCATCCATGAGCATGCCCAACAGCAAGAGGAAAAGATTGACTAAAATCATTATTAGGTAAATATTGTCCGTCAATCCCAACAAATTGTTGACCAAATTTTGGGGTACATTTTCCATGACATAAAGTTTGCTGAGCATCATGACGAAAAAGACCATGAGTACGATGACCCCGGTGGTAGTAACCGAGCTAATCAGGGAATTCATATACATTTTTATGGTCAGATTCTTGTAAATAACATATCCAATAAACAGGCAGTACACCGAAGCAACCCCGGCTGCTTCCGTTGGAGTGAACACCCCGCCGTAAATACCTCCCAAAACAATGATCGGTAAAAGGAGGGCCCAGAAGCCTTTATAAACCGAAGTCCCAAACGCCTTAACTTGTTTATTTAAGCTGGTCGGCGGCATGGTTTTGATCGGAAGTTTACGGATCATCACCCAGTTCATAAGGCTGTAGAGCAGGACCATGAGTAATCCTGGGACTACCGTGGACAGAAAACAGGCGGCTACAGACTGCCAAGTGACCCAGGCATAGAGAATCATGGGCACACTCGGGGGGATAAGCTGGCCGACCACTGATGCCGAAGAAATCAGAGCTGTAGCCTGACCGCGAGGATAGCCCTGCTGGACCATTCTGGGAATCATAATACTGCCGATAGCTGCCACAGCTGCAGTGCTGGTCCCGGCAATGGACCCGAAAATGGCGCTACTGACAACCGAAACTGTTCCCAGACCGCTTTTTGTCCTCCCCAGAAGAGTATCTGAAATGGCCACCAGCCTGGCCGCTATGCCGGTGGAACTCATGATCCCGCCCATGAGGATGAAAAACAAAATACAGAGCACTGCCAGGGAGTTGATCTGGTTGAATCCGGTGGACATCAAAAAAACCGGACTGAAACTCCCTGTGACCAGCATCATGAATAAAACGGCGGCCATAAAACAGAAGGGGACCGGAACGCCGATGATCAACAAGACAATCAAAATAAATAGGCTGGCGGCAACAGTCATAAATCAAGTGTCCTTTTCCGATAAGGGAGCAAAGATCTGTTTTTTTCCGAAACTGAGCAGCAAGTTGTCTAACAGTTCGGTTGTGAAGTAGATGCACATCAGGATGGACCCGAAGAAGATAGCGCTCTGGCAGAGAACCATGGGCAGGAGCAAAGCCTGGGAAGTGGCTCCCCGAGTTAATCCCCAAATAAAGTAGGGGTAGCTCCACTTGACCAGGATCAAGGCGAGGAAAACAGTAATCGCGCCGTTTATGGAGCGGATGACGGCTTTGGACTTGGTGGATGTGAACCCAAGGAGTATGAGTTCAGCTTTGATGTGCGATCTTTCGTAAGCTCCGTACGCTGCGCCGATAAAATAGAGCCAGATGGCGATGAACAAGATGAGCTCCTCAACGCCGAACAAGGGCGAACCTAATACGTATCGCAAGAACACTTGAACAAAAATCAAGATACCGGCCAGACACCCCCCAGCGACCATGATAAATTTTTGAAGAAAAATAAGCGTCTTCCACAAAAATACAAATATTTTTTTCATTCCGCCACCTTGGGCCGGTTCGCACCTCCCAATGCGAGCCGGCCGTCAGAATTTGGATTATTAAGTCACGAATTGCTCTATCATTCGACTTCCATGCCCACGTTTTCCCGGCACCTGTCTACGAGTGCCTTTCCCAGGAGGCTTTCCAGCTCAACCCAGACTTCAGTTCGGACCTTGTGGGCAAATCTTTCAAGTTGTTCCTCGGTGGGCACGATGACCTTCATGCCCGCATCCCGCAACTTTTGGCGGTAGAGTTCGTCTTCCTGGAGGAAGTAGTCCCAGCGTCCTTCGACTTGCTTTTGGGCGGCATTTATCAGCACCTGCTGATCTTCTTCGATCAGGTTGTTCCAGAGGTCAAGGTTGATAAAGAACCACCAAGGTTCAAGGTAGTCGTTGTATTGGATCCAGACATTCTGAACATCCCGCATTTGATATGCCTGAAAAGGAGGCCCGCCGCTTTGGCCATCGGCGACACCCCGTTCAATGGCGCTGTAAGTTTCGTTGTAGGGAATGGTGGAAGGAATGTATCCCAGAGCCTCCCAAGTCAAGGCGCAGGCCTTTAAGGGCATGACCCGGATCTTCATTTTATTGCGCTTCATCTCTTCCCAGCCATCAGGCTCCTTCTTGGTGCTTACTCCGGCCCAGCCCACAGGGTATAAGGCCAACCCTTTGATGTCCTGTTCCATGAGCAGTTCACCGACCATATTGTACACCCAGCCATCGACCTGATAGGCTTCTTTGGCCTGTTCGTTGGTGGTGAACATATAGGGCATGTAGTACCCAATATTCAAGCGGGGATCATAGGTTGGAGCCAAGGGCTGCAGGGCCATATCCACATCTCCGCGCATGACATACTCATGAACATCCACCCAGTCGCCCAGGACTCCGCCGGAATAAATCTGGATTTGAATCCGACCATCGGTTTTTTCTTTGACTTCCTGAGCAAAGGCTTCACAACGCTCGTGATGGTCGCTGTCAGAGGGCATGACCTGGGACATACGCAGTTTGTATTCATAATCAGCGGCAAAAGATGTCATCCCAGAGAATGACAGAGCCACGATAACAAAACACACGGCCACAAATTTCCATAGACCAGACATAAAGTCCTCCTTGGTTTACAGGTTTCAAAGAGTGACGAAAAGACAGAAAGCTAACTCGAGTTCCTCCTTTGGGGTTGAAAATGAAATGGCTTCTGGATAACGAAGTCTACTGAATCCATTTTTGAGCAATCTTTTCAGCTGCTTGTAGAGAGCCCTGGATCTCTTGCTCAGTGTGGGCCAAAGAGAGAGCACCGTATCCATGGAAGATGTGATACCCTTCCAGGATCATAGCCAGTTTGAAAATTCGATCACGCAGTTCCTGATCGCAGATCTCTGGGTTGAAAACATCGTCTGGAGAGTTGACACGGCAGTTTTTGTCCCGGAGAAAGTGGAAGCCGATTAAGGAGCTCCCTGCATTACCAGGAATTCCGCCGCCAGTGCTTTGGACATGAAAACCATGTCTGCGGAAAACTTCTTCCAATCCGTGACGGACTGTATCTCCCAGTTTGCCTATATGAGGATAGATCTCGTCTTCATGATCGAGCAAATAGCGAATGAAGGTGATCCCGGCCTGCATGCAGGCCGGATGAGCGGAAAAAGTGCCTCCTTCGAATTTCACCCGTTTCTCAAAAGGGGTTTTCGAACTGCACAGGGCCAGGATTTCTTCCCGCCCTGCCAGGGCGCTGACGGGCATGCCTCCCCCAATGCTTTTCCCAAGAACCGTGAGATCCGGGGTGATCCCATACAGGGCAGAGAGGGTCCCGGCATGAAAACGAAATCCGGAGATAACTTCGTCTATGATCAGAATGGCTTTGTGCTGATGACAAAGTTCTCGGATTTCTTGGAGGTACTCTTCTTGGGCGCTCAAAAAACCTCCAGCCCCGATAAAAGGTTCGACAATGAGGCAGGCCATCTTGGGACCATATTCCCGGAAGGTCTCTCTGAGATGGGTGAGATCATTGAAGCGGGTCATTATGATGCGGGAATCGGTTTCAGGATGAAGTCCAGCTGATTCGAGGCTATGAAGACCCTGGTCATAGGTGGAGACCCCTTTTAAGAGGTACGGCTGAGAACCGTGCCATCCACCGCCGACCTTTACGACCAGTTCTTTTCCGGTAAAGGTTCGGGCCAGCATGACCGCGTACATGGTGGCTAAGGCCCCGCTGGTGGTGAAACGGATCTTTTCCTGGCCGATTCGGTCCAGGATCAGTTTGGCCAGTGTCTGCTGCAATGTCCCTGGAAAACCGGCTATTAATCCCTGTCCCTGGGAAAACATATCCTGGAGGGCCTCTATAACGCACGAAGGGTTATGGCCCAAGATATTTGCAAAGTGACCTTGCCAGAAATCGATATATGTCCAGCCGTCAACGTCGGTGACCTTGGAACCCTTGCTGGTTTGGTCGTAAAAGGGAAAAGGGGAGAAAAGGCGCAAGTTGTGGCTTCCGCCGTCTATTTGATAGGTGCAGGCCGTATCGAAAAGATCATTGGAGCCCGGGTGGGTTTGTTTGTATTTCTGCAAAATTTGATTCAGTATCTTTTCTTTATCCATAACCTCTTCCTGTTTTTCAAGTAAAGCCAAGGCATACACGCAGTTAATTTTGGATTTTGGAACCGGTATAATATTTCTGCTTACTGTTTTTCTTGATAGTTGTCAAGAGCATTGAGGGCTTCATCCCTTCATGTTAAAGACTAAGAATATTGATCCAAATCTGGCAACTTGGCGCGTACTGCCTTGTATAGGCGAGAAATTTCCAAGGACTGGGGGTGAGAGGTGGAATTGCAGGTCAGGATTCGATGATTGTTAAGTTTGTATAGTGAGAGAAAAGCATAGCTTATGTACCAACAGGAGGAATCTGAATATGGCCGATCGCTACAGGGAGCTTACAGAACAGCTCCGGGAGCTGGAGGAAAAAATAGAGGAACAAAAAAAGCGGATACCGCCCCATTCGGTTAAGCCGGAACAGATTATGGAGTTGGAGCGCTTGGAAGAGGAGCGTGACGATTTGCAGGCCAAGCTTCGTAGCCTAAAAAACGGTTAGTGCCTTCCTTCTGAAACCGTGTTAGAAAAACCAATGAGCCCAGGGCAGCGCCCTGGGAGTTTCGGTGCCAATGTGCATTGCAAAGCATCCCTGGAAGAGCTATTTCTCGGAGATGAACTCATAAATGTTAATTAATCGATTTCCAAGGGCAGCAGCCAAATTCCGATAAAAAAGACACTTGGTATCCTGCTCGCTATCCAGGAGTTGCGAAAACTTGGACAGATCTATCTTCAGCAGATAGGTCGTCTCCAAACATTCTCCAGAGGCAGTGTAGGAGTCCCGGCCAACCAAGCCTGACCAACCTAAAAATTCCCCAGTGTGTCTACAAACATAGACTTGCTTCTCAGAGTTGCCGAAGTTCAACTGTACCCGTCCCTTGATCAGGATAAAGAAGTTCTCGGGAGAGTCTCCACCATGGAAGAGCACGGTTCCGGGCGCATACTCTTCTCGTGAGGAAATGTTCATCACATGTTTGATGAACTCTGGACTCATACCATTAAACAAATCAGACTGCTTGAGATGCATGGTAAACCTCCTACAGAGCGTGGATCATCCAGCCTGGGCTTTTGGTGAGGATATAATTTTATTCTAGGTTTCATAGCCGGAGATGTCAATTGCCACGACAGGTTGTTGCCGGGAGTGGTCATGGGTGCAGCAACATGATAGTCATTCATAAGTTCTCATAACTGAATTCAGCTATGGAAGTGACCTATGGCCCGAGAGCTCATTTTCGATATTTGCGGGGGGATTCCCAGACACAGGAAATTCAAGGCTGTTCAGATCGGGGGCCCTTCGGGAGGATGCCTGCCGGAAACGTATCTGGACACCCCCATTGACTTCGACACCCTTCAAGAGGTCGGAGCTATGATGGGTTCTGGAGGTCTGGTGGTCATGGACAAACGTACGTGTATGGTTGATGTGGCCAAGTACTTCCTGGATTTTACTCAGAAGGAGTCCTGCGGAAAATGCACCTTTTGCCGGATCGGGACCAGACACCTCCTGGATATTCTCAAGCGGATCACCAAAGGTGAGGGCCGGGACGGGGACTTGGAGGATCTGGAAAGGCTTGGGCGGATGGTGGGTAAGGGGTCGCTCTGCGGGTTGGGCCGGACGGCCCCGAGTCCCGTTTTGACGTCCTTGGCCTATTTTCGAGAAGAGTATGCGGCCCATATCCAAGAAAGGCGCTGTCCGGCCCTGATGTGCAGGCCCCTGATTGCCTATTATATCGATCTTCAGGCCTGCGAGCGAGGATGTGACGCCTGTGTTACCCATTGTCCGACCGAGGCCGTCTTCACCACGAAAAATCGAAAAAAAGGCATTGATCTCACTTTATGTGTCAAGTGCGGTGAATGCATGGCCGCCTGTCCCCCGGAATATGGTCAAATATTGAACAGGACAACGGCCTGCACAGGGTATGCTTGAGTCCCAAGAAGGGAAAATTTTGACCGAATACACCACGCAATATGTCTATGATCAGGGACCGGAATGCCGATTGATTCCGACCACTAAGCGACCGCGTTCCGGCTTGACCGTGGACAAAACCAGGGCTCCAAGGGCGAAAAAGGCGATCAAGACCAGAATGGACAACCGGGGGGATCCGGTCAAATCGGCGAACAGGGCAAAGAGGAAGGGACCCAGAATGGAAGCGAACTTGGCGCTTATGGCGTAAAATCCGAAAAACTCTGCATTTCGCCCAGCCGGTATCAAGGAGGCGAACAAAGAGCGGGAGGCGGCTTGGCTTCCTCCCAGGATGAGGGCAACTACGAAACCCAAAGCCCAGAACTGCCAGGAGACCGTTATTGTGGCCGCAAAACCGGTGGCCACCATGAACAGGGCCAGGGTGAACAGGATGATCCGCTTGGCTCCGTATTTTCCAGCCAGCCACCCGCAGACCAAGGCTCCGGGCATGGCCATAAACTGGACCATGAGAAAACAGCCGATGACCGATTCCCTGGGCAACTCCAGTACGTCTTTGGCAAACACTGCAGACAGGGCTATGACGGCCTGGATGCCGTCGTTGTAAAGTAAAAAGGCGATCAGAAAGCGCAGAAGGTCCGGATAGGCCGTGACCTCCTTGAGAATACGCCCATAACCGCGCAGGCCGGACGGCAAGGCCTGTTGTCTCTTGGGGGCCCGGATGCCCTGAAGGAGCCATAAGGTGGGGATAGTGAATACCAGCCACCAGAGTCCGGTAAAAACGAAGCCAATCCTGGTGGCCAAGCCCGTTCCGGGGAGCCCGAAGAGGCTGGGAAATGAGACGAGCAAAACGACCACCAGCAGGGCCACGCCTCCGCCCACATACCCCAGAGCAAAACCATGAGCCGATAGTCTGTCCATGTCCTTTTCGTTTCCAGCCAGGACCGGGAGCAGGGCGTTGTAGAAAATGTTGGCTGCGGCAAAGGCGAAGTTGGCCACGATAAACAAGCTGATAGCCAGCCTATAACGCCCGTCATGGGCTAAGAACAGGGCAGCGGTGCAGGTTGCACCCAGAAAGCAGAAAAGGCCCATCCAGTATTGATGCTGGCCGCCCCGGTCTCCTAAAGCCCCCAACACCGGTGCTGCCCCGGCTACCAAGAGCATGGACAAGGAAACCCCATAACCCCAGAGGACTGAGGCCGGAACCGGATCATTACTCCAAAAGATATCCGCCCCGCCCTCTGGGACCAGGTGCACGAAATACACGGGGAGAACTGCAGCCAGAATGACGGTGGCAAAGGCGGAATTGGCCCAGTCGTAAAGGCACCAGCCAAACCAGGCTTTTGGCCTCTTTGGAGTGGGATATCGGTCTGTAGTCATTTCATTGTCAGCTTTGCCTCCGGCAAGTCTGACATATCTTTTGCCCCAAAGCGGGCAAAAAAAGAAAATTTGCCGGAATGATCATAAATGACGGTTTTTTATAAAAGTTGCTATCTGGTCCAGGAAAAAGGAGATACACATGATTCATACCTTTAATGGCAAGAGCCCGCAAATCGCGGCCACGGCCTTTGTCAGCGACAGCGCTCAGGTCATCGGCGATGTGGAAATTGGGTCTCATTCCAGTGTGTGGCCAGGGGCGGTTATCAGGGGGGATCTGGGCAAAATCGTCATCGGAGAATATACGGCGGTGGAAGACAATTGCGTCATCCATGCCGGTTCGCCCACCTCCCCGGAACAAGACGTGTTCATCGGATCGGTGCCGCCTGTCTGGTTACTCAAGGAATGAAAGTTCCGGATAATTCTTTTGTAGCCGGCGTTCCCGGAAAAATCAAAGGTCAGGTCAGCGATGAACAGTCTTTCTGGATTAAAGACGCCCCGCAGGCCTACAGCCGGCTTACTGCCCAGTATAAGCGGGAGAATGACAATTCGTAAATTGACTAATTCCCTGATGGACACCTGTCAATCCATGAATTCAACAGGTTGACCAATTATACCAAGGACGATGTTTGTGGACCGCCCTGCACGAGTTTGAGCGCATGGGGCTGGTTATGGAGCTTCTGCTTCGGGACCAGGGCTATACAAACCTGGAAACCACCACTGTGCGCAACTGGTGGCGGCCTGTGGAGGATAAATATTACGGGCAGCTGTGGAGCAGCGACCCGGTCTATATGGTCAGCGGGACTGTGAATGGATAAAGACAGCCGGGTTTATTTCGTAAAGAGGAGAGGCGTGGCGGGCGGTATCAGACAGGGAGGAGAGCTTGGGACTGAGCACCCCGGCGGCCTTGAAGTCTATTATCAATCGTTCCAGATCGGCATGAATACCGGCCTCGCGCAGAGCAGCCCGCAAGAGATTGGCGCTGATCTCGCATCCCGGGGCGTACTGCCGAGCATAGTCCAGGAAACTCTCTATTCTCTCCGGCTCATTGGGCAGGATGGAAGAACATTGGGGCAGAACCTGCCGGGGCAGCCAGCTGCCTGTAGTGCATGCTGCTCGGACCAGACGGCCGATGACCGCCGGCTGCTTCCAAACTGTTGATGTCCTCATGTCAGGTGCCAGCTCTTCCCAGGCCATGCTGGATCGAGGACTGGGGGCCGGGAGGAGCAGACGCCAGGAAAATGCCACCAACAGGACATCGGCCGTGTCATCTTCCAGGACCTGGGTAATCTCATCTTGGGGCAGGGCTTGGGCTTCCCCAAAGCAGGACAAAGCCAGGACCAGCTCGGGCACGGCCTCATCGTGGATAAAGGCCAGGGCCTGCTCCAGGCGGTGGATGTCTTCAGCCAGGGAGCGGGCCAGGGAGCAGGGATTTGGCGCCACACCTCTCCTCTCAGTATTCTTCCTTTTGATACGGGCTTAGGATCTGTGGATAAAGGTTCTTATCTTGATGCATTTATTTTGTTCCGAAACCTTAGTCAGCATTGGACATTTAAAAACTTATTTCATACCAGCCTGCTCCAGGGCCTGTTCGGGCATTACCGCATCTTCGGATTCGACCTTGTGTACTGCGCACATGAAGGTCCGAGCCGAGGGAGTGCCGGTGATGGGATCCGCTGTTCGTCGTCGGTCAGATTGTTCAGGCTGGCCTGCGGGTTCACGTCCCCCCAGCCCCAGGCAATGAGCACCGATCCTGGATGAACCCGGTCCGTGATCCTGGCCTTCATCCGGATCCGACCTCTGGGGGTCTGCACCTGGACCAGGTCGTCGGAGTCGATGCCTTTGGGCTGGGCATCATCCTCATGCAGCTCCACATATCCTTCGGGTTCCCTCTGGATCAAAGAGGGGATGGTGTGGAACTGGGTGTGGGTGAAGCGATTGGTCCGTTCCCCGCTGATCCCGATGAAGCCTTGATCAGGGATCTGTCCGCTAAAGCTGATGGGTTCCTCCAGTTCTCCATGCAGAAAAGGAACCGGGGAGTGGCCGTGATCCGCAAGACGCTGGGAAAAGAATTCCACCTTTCCGGAAGGGGTGGCAAAGCCTTGCTTTTCGTGCTTTGCAAATTCCAAAGGCCCGGCTCGGAGGCCGCCCGGGTTCTGCCGCAGGGCCTCTACAGTGATCCCCGAGGGCGAAAGCTGCTCGTCTATGGCCTCTTCCACCGATTGCCAGGGGAATTCCTGATCCAGCCCCAGCCTTCTGCCCAGCTCGAACACGATCTGCCAGTCCGGCCGGCTCTGTCCGCGGCAGGCAAGGACCTGGTCCTGGAGAATGACCGGGCTGTTACGTATATAGGCCCGATTGAGCTGGGTCTTTTCAAAGCAGGAGCTGGCCGGAAGCACGACATCGGCCAACTGGGCGGTGCGGGTCATGAACAGGTCGATGACCACCAGGGATTCCAGGTTTTTTAGACCCTGCAGCACTCTGTTGGAGTCGGTCATGGTCACTGCCGGATTGCCGGACTGGACCACCAGCATTTTGATGGGATAGGGGTTGTGATCGACCATGGTATCCACCAGACAGGACTGGGCATGCCGGCCCCAGGTAGGGTGGAAGGTGTCAAACAGAGGGTATTCACGGGTTACCGGCACCATCTCAGCGGGCAGCCGATCTTTGAGCTGTATGTCTTGTATGGGCACGGGCTGGGGGATAAAGTCTCCTCCTTGCCGGTCCACATTCCCGATCAGGGCTCGCAGGATGGATACGGCCCGGGTAATCTGGAAGGTCTGCAGCTGCATATCCAGGCCGTTGCCGTCGATGATGCAGGCCGGCCTGGTCTGGGCGTACAGCCTGGCCGCCGCTCTGATGGCCTCCGGGGTCAGCCAGATCCGCTCGGCCACTTGCTCTGGGGCAAAATTTTCAGCTGCCTCCCGCAAGGCTTCAAATCCGGTGGTCTGCTGGGTCACAAACTCGTGGTCATAGAGGTTGGCGGTGATGATCTCCTGGATCATGGACATGGCCAGAGGTCCGTCGTGCCCGGGTTTGATCTGCAGCCAGATGTCGGCCATGGCGGCCAGGGAGGTCTTGATCGGGTCGATGACAATGAGCTTGGCCCCGTTATTTCTGGCGTGCAAAATGGCCTCAAAAGCTCCGGGAGCGGTATTCCGGTCGTTCTTGCCCCAGATCAGGATGCACTTGGGTTGGGGCAGGGTCATGGCCCCGTAGGTGAAGTTATGGGCCATTTCCCGGGCCACGTGGCAGACCGAGCCGTTGCCGATACAGTTGGGGGATCCGAAGACGTTCATCAGCCGATTGGCATAGTCCCAGGGAGCCCCCCAGTCTGCAGCCATGCCCCGGAGCCAGGCCACACTCTGGGCCCCGGAGTTTTCCTTGTAGCGAAGCATGGTGGCAGCCACCCGGTCCAGGGCTTCTTCCCAGGAAGCTTCCCTGAACCCGGTCCCGGAAGGTCCGGCGTCCCGGATCAGGGGGTGCAGAATCCGGTCCGGGGATGAAACGATTTCCGGGGCGGCCTGGAGCTTGGGGCACTGCACCCTTTTTTCCTCCGGCAGAAAAGACTTCCTGCGGGCATTGGTCAAAACACCGTCAGTGACCTCCACCTCCACCGGGCAGCAGGCCGAGCAAAGGCGGCAAACCGTATCATGGTGCATGAGCTCCTCCTTTAAAAACATAACAGGCCCGTCTCAAACGGACCTGTTATGTTTTTACCTGCTGGCCTTGACCCAGCAGCTGCGGATTAATTCAAAATGATTGCTGTGGGTTCTGATCTTCCACCACACATGTCCCTGGTCCTGGATGGACCATGGGGGAGCTAAGGGCCCTCCCTGGTCCTGGAGCATGGCCCTTATGTTCTCCAGGCCGTGTCCGGCAAAGGGGCCTGACTCCAGACCGCCGAGCCAGTCCTCCTCCCTGGCTGCCTCACTGGACCAGGAGAAGGGGTCGGAAAGCAGAAATTGGGCATCGCGCGAGGCAAGGACCCGGTTGCTTTCAGCAAGATGCGTCAAAGGGTAAGGAACCTTGTCCACCATATTCAAGGAAGCAGCTGAAGAAAAAAACTTGGAGCGCACAGGCAGGGCCTGGGCGTCGGCCACGATAAATTCCACGTTATCTCTGTTCCAGGATTCCGGCAGCTGGAGGTGAGCGGCTACGGTCATGCGCCCTTCATCCGGCAGCTGCAAGGCCTTATGCCCGTGAAGCTTAAGTTCTCGAGCGGCCTGGATAAAGGCCACTGAATTGTCCAGGCCCAGGACAAAATCACATTTCTGGGCCATCTCAAAGGCGAATCTGCCCACGGCGGCCCCGATGTCCAGGCACATGCCAATATGGGGGTGCATGAGCTTGGCCCACTGATCATAGGCTGGGCAGGCCTGCTCGTCCTGGAGGATATCCCCGTAATGACTCCAGAGATAGGAGGAGACCACAGTGGACTGTTCATATTTGGAATGGGAGCGCTGTGCGCGCGCCGGGTCGAGGTCGGCCAGGCCGTCGCGGATGGGATAGACCTGACCGCAGCTGGAGCAGGTCAGTTGACCCTGGATGACGTCCTGGCCTGAAGTCTTTTCGGCATGCAGTGACAGCTCATTTTCCCGGGGAAGACAGGCAGAACAAATGAGCATGTCCATGAGCGCTTTTTTCATCTGTGTCTCCTGTGAATTGGTGTGGGTAAGATTCGGCCCTGGCTTGACAAAGGTGAAATAATAATAATTATCTATGGATTGTCAATTATTATGTTGGGAAAGAATCTGGGAGTGAAATTCTCACATTAGGAGGAATTATGAAAGTCAGCATCGACTATGATTTGTGCATGGGGGACCGGAACTGCAACAAGGTCTGTCCTGACGTGTTCCAGTACGACGAAGATCAGCTCATCTCCCGGGTGCTGGTGGATGAGGTCCCGGCGGACCAAGAAGAGCTGGTGCGCAAAGCAGCCAGAGAATGCGCCCCCGGGGCGATCCTCATCGAGGAGTAATGCGAATTTTATAAGGTTATCTTCAGGGATTGAGTCACTCTGAGATAAGGAATGCCGAGGGACCTTCCCGGCTGCATAAGGCCGGGTCCTTCGGCATTTTTTTGTAAGGCAGCTTTGAGTACACCGACAAAACAGGTGAACAAAAAAAACATATACTTCAAGGAAGGGCATTATGGCCCAATTCACAGGCTCTTCTCCGGAAGGTGAAGGGAAAAAGTTCATTTTAAAATGTCTCCCTGGGAGATGGCGGCCGAGAACTGGAACCTGGACAACTCTCCGACCTACCTGGCCTTCGACATAATGACCCGCATATTTTCACCCTATCAGCTTAACCCTATGAACATCAATCCATTGCGGGATATCCTGACCTCCATCGTGGATTTTGATAAAATCTGCGAATGCGAGGAGATTAAGCTGTTCATCTCTGCAACCAGGGTCCGGGACGGGCAGGTGGAGGTCTTTAACCGCAAGCGGCTGAGCCCGGACATGATCATGACTTCGGCCTGTATTCCTTTTTTATACCAGGCAGTCAGAGTCGAGGGCGAGGACTACTGGGATTGCGGTTACATGGGTAATCCGGTGCTCTTCCCTTTCACCCATCGCTGTTCCTGCAACGCCATCTGTCCCGGATACGTCAAGACGCCCCTGGTGGAGAATCAGTTAGCGGATTCGGCCAAGTCCCGGGGCATAAGTGAGGAGGAAGTGGTGCGGGATGTGATGCTGGCTGCCCAGAGAACGAAGCAGTTTACTGCCATCGAGGATATTGGAGCTATGGCCGTGTATCTCTGCGCCGGAATCAAAGGAGTCTCCAACCGCCTTGGCGGCCAAAGCCAAACCCTGGGACAGCCTCTCCTTATTTTCTCCAGGGTAATGGCTCCTTCCGGGCAGGCGGTGCTGCAGATGGGGCAGTGCATGCACAAGGGGCTGTCGATGACCACGCACTCGTCTTCTATTCGGGGGAGATTGAACCAGCAGGCCTCCACGCAGGTCCCGCAGGCCTGGCAGGCCTGTTCATCGATGACCAGATCCAAAAGTCGGTGCTGGTCTAATTTGCTTTTCTTGGTTACCCCACCCATGCCCAAGTTCTTGATCGCTCCTCCGAATCCGGACAGGCCGTATCCTTTGAAGTGGGAGACCACGATCATGGCATCGGCCTGATGGATTGCTCCGGCCACTTCAACCTCCGAAAGAAGGGGGTCCGGCGATTGAACCCTGATCCCGTTTTCACTCATCAAGCCGTCGGCCACGATAAAGGGAGCAAAGCCGAAGCCGTTGGCCACGGCCGTTTGCATGTGATCGACAGCATTGTTGCGCAATAAAGGATAATACGTACAGGTTCCTTGACTTTGTTGTCATACTTTGCTTGTCTATGGCCTCAAAGTCACAATACAGGATGAAGAGTCCAAAGTTCATAAAAAAAAGCAGGAATACGCATATGACCCTGGAAAAGCAAAGTCTCGGCATATTACATGAAGCCCTGGAGCGTCTCGAGGAGGGGTTTAAAGACTTGCCGGAGACCAGTGAAAATGAAGAGGTTTCCGGATTGCGGAACGTGTTGATGGCAGCTGCAGAAAAAATGCAAGACAATTATCCCTATCACCACCCCTTGTATGCCGGGCAAATGCTCAAGCCCCCTCATCCAGTGGCCCGTCTGGCCTATATGCTGGCCATGTGGATCAACCCCAACAACCATGCCCTGGATGGGGGACGGGCCAGCTCCGGAATGGAAAAAGAAGCTGTGGCTGAGATTGCCGGGATGTTTGGCTGGGAAAAACATTTGGGACATCTCTGTGGCGGAGGCACTATGGCCAATATGGAGGCCCTGTGGGTGGCCGGCAACATGCATCCCGGGAAAAAGGTTGTTGCCTCGGAGCAGGCCCACTATACCCACAATCGACTCTCCGCCGTTCTCCATCTCCCTTTTCAGTCCATTGTCTGCGACCACAAGGCCAGGATGGATGTTCAGGCCCTGGAGGAGGTGCTGAAGCAAGGGGATGTGAGCACAGTGGTGGCCACAATGGGTACGACCGCGGCAGGCGCAGTGGATCCTTTGCCCCAGATCCTGGATCTGCAAAAGAAATACAATTTCCGTCTCCATGCCGACGCTGCCTATGGCGGCTATTTTATTCTGGCCCAAAATCTGGAAGAAGAAACTCGACGCGCTTTTGACCGAATTGGAGAGGTCGATTCCCTGGTTATTGACCCGCACAAACACGGCTTGCAGCCCTATGGCTGCGGTTGTGTGCTGTTCAAGGACCCATCTGTGGGCAGGTTGTATAAGCACGACTCGCCATACACGTATTTTAGCTCTGACCAGCTGCATCTCGGTGAGATCAGTCTCGAATGTTCCCGGGCCGGAGCATCGGCCGTGGCCTTGTGGTCGACTCAGCGCATGTTTCCGTTGATCCGGGAAGGGAGTTTTGCCCAAGGACTCGAAAAATGCCGCCAAGCCGCCCTGGACCTCTTTGACAGGATTGAGAAGGACTCACGGTTTCTGACCGCGTTTGCTCCGGAACTGGATATCCTGGTCTGGGCTCCCCGGGCGGCAAAAGCCAGCCAGATTTCCCAGCGATCAAACGAGATATTTGCCCAAGCAGCCAGACACAATTTACACTTGGCTGTGGCCACCTTTCCCAAGACCCTGCTTGAGCAGACCTGGGACATAGAATGGGATCAGGAACAGGTTGCTTGTCTCCGTTCCTGCCTGATGAAACCTGAACATTTGGAGTGGGTGGAAGCCATTTGGGAGATATTGGACCGGAGTACGAGCAGATAGTTGTATGCGAGTGCAAAAAAATGGATCGCCGGAGATTGGGGGTCAGGAAGACCTCTGGCCGCAGCCGCTCAGTTTGATGAGAATGAAACTTGAAATTTAGCAATTTTTTAGAGGTTTCAGGTGTCAGCCTTGCCTCCGGCAAGTCTGACATATTTTTTGGATTCCCGCCTGAGCGAAAATTACGGACAAAGTAAAAAGAAAATCAACATATCAAATTGCCACTATATGGGACAGAACTTATAAGACACGGTACTAGTACCCAATTGGTGCCAGAAGGTCCTCGAAGGTCAGAAACCGCTGGGGATTATTCCAGATGTCTGTGACCAGGGCTCCGGGCTTGCGGATGCCCCGCTGGGAGAGATGGGCGCAGGCTTCTAAGAGGTAGGTACTGATTTCGGTCCGGGGTAAGCGATAGGTGATCCCATCCACTTTTATGTCCACTTCTCCCCCGGGCGGCAGACGGAACAAGCCGTGGTGGTGCAGCCTGGCGTCGATAAATACATTCCACAGCTGTACAAAACATTCTTGTTGGGCTTGGCTGAGGGCCATCCGTCTGTCGTGATCGTAATGGAAGTCGGGATTGAATCTGTCCGCAATGTGACCAAACTCATGGTACAGGATATAAATATCGCGTTCACTGGGCCGGATAATGGGATGTACAATCAGGGTCACGTCACTGGCCCTGTCCATCTCGATCCGTATGCCCCGGTGGTCTTTTTCCTGCACATAGAGTATACCAATTTCCGAGGACATATGCGGATAGAATGGATGCTGCCTGGTGATATGCTCCAACAGCCCGGGATCTACAAGGTTTTGGTAATCCAAGATTTTCATGTCTACACCTAAACAGTTTGGTACAAGGAGCTTGCTCATGATGGACGAAAAAGAATTGGCCGGACTCTCTTATCCTGATGCACCAGTCATCGTTACCGACACTGTGCCTGGACCTCAGAGGCCTCGGCTTCACTTCAGGATGCCTTTGAATATGAATCAATGGCCCGGGGGGCCGGCCGGTTTCCTTTTGTTTTCTCTGAAGCCAGAGGGGCAACTGTCAAAGATCCGGATGGAAATGTAATGATCGACATTACGGCTGGAGTGGCGGTCACTTCCGTGGGCCGTTGTCACCCGCGGGTGGCTGAGGCCATGAAAATGCAAATAGACAGGCTCATGCATGGCGGTGATCATTTCCAATGACCGGCGCACAGAATTGGCCAGGAAAGTGGCCCAGGTCATGCCCGGCAAGCTGAAGGACAATGTCGTCACCTATTTTGCCCAGTCTGGAAGCGGAGCTGTGGAGACAGCCATCAAGTTTGTGCGCAAAATAACCGGACGTTCCCAGATTGCTGCATTCCATGGAGCATACCATGGGGTGTGGTGCGGAAGCAATTCCCTGACCACCGGAGATCAATACCGTAAAGGCTATGGACCCTTCATGTCCGGAGTCGTCCACTTGCCTTACCCTTATTGTTATCGCTGCTGCTTTGGGTTGACCTATCCCTCTTGTGAGCTGCAATGTGCCAAATATGTGGATTATGTGCTCAATACGCCCTATACTGGCGCGGATGACGTCCGGGCGGTGATTATTGAAGCCCAGCAAGGCGAGGGTGGATACGTTCCGCCGCCTCCGGGGGCATTGGAGATGTGCGGGGGCAGAGGATTAATGATTGGCATTGAGATGGTGGAAGACAAAGAGACCCGGGAGCCATTAAACGGTGATGTTATGGGCCGGATCATTATGGGCATGCTGAACCGGGGGATGCTCATGGTCCCCTGCGGTCGCTTTGGGAATGTCTTCCGCTTTATGCCTCCCTTGGTTTTGACCAGAGAGCATGCAGCCAAGGCGGTGGATATTCTTATTGAGGCCTGCAAGGACGTATAAGCTGGATTTCAGATTTGCCTCTGGCTCATCTGAGATTTTTTTAAGATATTGAAAGATAAGGTTTAAGAATCATAAGTCCAACCACCCCTTAATCCCCTCCTTGCCAAGGAGGGGAGTCAAGAGGACCACGCTTACATGTTCGTCTTTTGGTTGTGCTCCTCAGCCGCCGACATCCGAAGTTTACGGGTGTCGACGGCTTCAGATATTGAGAACAACTTTATTATACCGCGGTGTTACCCATGGATAAAGACCAGACCTTAGTTGATGTGTTGATTTTGGTTCTTGTGGTCAAGGCCAGGTCCTGCCGGGCATGAACATGCTGGCCACAGCAGCGGCCAGGTAGAGTCCGACCCCCAGGCCCAAGACCAGGGGAAATCCCCATGCTGTAGCCAAAAGAACCGCCGCCGGGGGGGCGGCCACAGAGGCAAATCCGTTAATGCCCCAGCCCCAGGGGATGAAGTCCGGCGCACTTTGGCGCAACATGCTTATCCCACTTGGAAAGGGCCAGCCCATGCAAAAAGCCAGGGGCGCTATGGCCGAAATGACCAGGGTTATGCGGGTGATTGGAGAAAAAAGGGCGAATTCGCTCATCACCGTATCCGCAAAAAGCCAATACAACAGCATGTAGCAGGCTATTCCTCCCACACCCAGCCAGATACGCTGTCCAGGATGAAGACGTCGGCCCTGTCCGGCCAGACTGCCCAATCCGCTAAAGACCAGAAAAGCGGTGATCACCCCCATGGCTGAATATATGGGATCACCCAGAAAACGGTTTAAGTGCAGTATCAAGGCCATTTCCAGGATCATAAAGCCCAATCCCAGACACAAAAAATAGATCAGGGTGGACACCTTTCCTTTTTGTGCTGAAGAAGTCCTTTTCAGCTTGACTAAGGGGAGTAAGATCAAGATCCCGCCCAGAACAATGACCTCTAAGATGGTGACCACCAAGATCACATACCCCAGCTCCAGCCTTTGCAGCCAGCGCTTTCCATAGGTCTTGATGAAAAAAGACAGGGATTCCCATTTGAAGAAATTATGAAAATACGGACTTTGATCCGTAGCCGGACGGATATTGTACACCCACTGGTCATACAATTGATTTCGGTGATCGGAAAAAAGCATGTCGACGGCATCCTGTAAGTAGGATCCATTACGGCCTTCATCGGTATGTATCTGTTCACCTTCCTCTTTGAGATCCGCAAGGGGATGCCATTGCATATCCAAGCGCAGTACGTTGCAGGCCTCGGTCAATTTGCGGCCCATGTCAAAAGAAAACCGGTTTTTGGAAGCCAGAACAGTTGCAGCCAGATAATTGCTGAACAGAGCCAGGTGGGATGAGGGTTTGGCTGTACCCAGAGCTTCCAGGGCTTCGGTGGCAGTGGCCAGCAGTTTAATGGAATCCCGGGGCGGAGTCTGGGTGCCGGTGGTAGCGGTCAAAAGCCCGTTTGGACTCAAGCTGTTCAAACACAGCTGGATGCCTTCGCGGGTCAGCAGGTAGTTTTCGTGCAGGGAACGGGTGCCCCCGGAGGCTGCACTCAGACCTTCCGTGCCCCCCAAGTGGATGATGTCGAACTTCTTTGTATTTTGATGCAGGAAATTCCGCGGGTCGGCGTTGACCACAGTCACATTGGGCAGGGAAAAGACGTTGCCGTTCTGGCTGGCCAGGGTATCCTGCATGAGGTGGATCAGCTGGGGATTTCGCTGCACAACCGTTATATGGGCCGCATCGAATCGCTTGGCCAGCCAGACATTGGTCCCGCCCACCTCATCCAGCAAGAGAACTCTGGGCTTGTCCATCATCCTGTAGGCTACGGACATGGGGGTATGATCCAGGATCTCGGCCTGCTCGGGTCGATTGATGGAGTATACGACGCCCGTAGGAGAGCCGTCTTCCAAAATCATCATTTGTTCCGGTGGAGGGTCTTGGGCCGTCAATCCGGCAAACAGGGTCTGATGCAGCCGAGGTGAGGAATAAACGTCGATGCGCCCCCTGGGTCCATTTCGGGACCCAATATGCCGGGCATCCCCCTGGGCCTCCCAGCGCTCCATAGTAGCCAGGGGCTTGTAAGGATCAATATTCAAGGACATGGGGATCAAGGCCCAATCCACCAGCAAGTAGGTTACAATGAGCAAGGGCAGGAGAGCAAAGGCCCAGGTGGACCTCGTATTGGCGGATCTTCGGGGCCGGATGGCTGGGCGGCAGATACAAGCTGCCAGTACGGCCATGGCTGCTACGATGTATACCAGGTCTTGTATGGCCCATAGGAACATACAGGCAGTGATCAGAGCCCCACCGACACCACTGCCTATCAGGTTCGCTCCGTAGACGCTGTACACCTTTTCCTTGTACCGCATGAGAAAGAGGCCGATAACCAGTCCGCCGAAAAAAAAGGGGAGAATGACGAACAGATGGTACACCCCGGCCCAGGCCATTTGTTCCAGGCTGTACAGGAGGTATTGGGGATTGAGAGGGATGATTCGCCCAAAACGGCAGAAGAAAACGGCAGAAAGGGCAAAGGCCAGGAGCAACCAGAATGTCCAGCTTTGAAACCTGGGAATCATCCGCTGTCCGATGATGGTGAGCAGGGTCCCGCTGGCCCCAAAGCCTATCAGGGCCGTACTAATGACCAGGTAGGCAAAATGATACCACGTGGTGACCGATAGCCAGCGCATGAGGGCCAACTCAAGGGCGATGACGGCAGCGGATATCAGGAAGACGGTTGTATTGGCCCGCCACAAGGGCAGCACTTCCTGAACGTCTGGGGTTGGCTTAATCTGCATAAGCTCCACAATCAGGGACTTATTTGTCCGGTCATGGGCACAAAGCGAACTGGCATGAGGGCTTTGGTGTGTATCTCACCGTGTTCGTCCTTGGTGACCAGGGTCAGTCTCTGGACCTCAAAAGCGCCCCCTATGGGAACCACCATGGTCCCTCCTTTTTTAAGCTGTTTGAGGAGGGGGGGAGGGATGTGTCCGGCGGCACAGGTGACAATGATGCCGTCAAACGGAACATGTTCCTCAAAACCATAGTAGCCGTCCCCTGTCCGGACTGTGATGACTTCGTAGCCCAGTTCAGACAGTCGCTTCCTGGCTTTTTCGGCCAGAGGTTCAAGTATTTCCACACTGAATACATGCGGGGTGATTTCAGACAGGACCGCGGCTTGATATCCGCTCCCGGTGCCGATTTCCAAGACCTTATCTCCGGGTTGGATATTCAGCCTAGCGGTCATCAAGGCCACGATATAGGGCTGGGAAATGGTTTGTCCCGATCCAATGGGTAAGGGCCGATCGGCATACGCGGCACTCTGGTATTGGTCAGGGACGAACAAATGGCGGGGGACATGGCGCATAGCGTCAAACACCCTTTGAGCAATTGATTCCGGAACATCCAAGCCTCGGGGCACAATCTGGTTTTCTACCATCCGTTCCCTGGCCTCCCGGTTTTCGGAAAAACGCGGCGGCTGCCACTCCTGTCCTTGGCCTTTGCTTTGACTCTCTCCGTCCTGGGAAACCACTGGAGAGCACAAAACGCCCAGGTTGATGACCAGTAGAGCAGCAAAGGCCACAAGGATTTGCTTTCTTCGTCTATTCCCTGCGTGATTATGCATATACAATCTCCCTCAGACCTCTTGGGTTTTGCTTCTCAATTTCTGTAACTTCAATTCGCTTTCTCTGAAACTGGATAATAAAATGCTATGTTCAGATTTTCATCCGGCAAATCTGAAATATTTTTTGCCCTAAAGCGCGCAAAAAACGGATTGCCGGATTGATCGAGCATGAAACGTACGGATTGGTACAAGGGACGAAAACTCTTTCGCCTCAGGATACACCAACCTGGCTTTGAGGATCAAGCCCCGCGATTATGGGGCTTCATTGGTTTTTTTTTTTGGGGTTTTGTCCTCAATGCGGGGATATAATAGGGTCATCCCGTCCTGAAAGCGGGTACAGGCCTCCTCCTGCCTGCATTATTCGCACCCGATGCACGGCTCGTATCTGTAATCCCTCAGGTGGGCCTGAAAGCCGGAGGCTCCGGTTTCGTGGACACCGGCCATCATGGTCTGGAGCAAGAGATGTGAATTCCCCTTTGGTCGGGGACTTCCTTCAACTCCCATTATCATGTACACTCTCCTTAAATACCGAACGTGGATTACAAAAGCACTTAACCTGACGAGGGTTTGCTATGGGATGGACTTTTTGGACAGCCATTATTATTGTGATTGGGGTCTTGGCAGCGGTTCATTTCTGGGAGAAGCGCTCCAACTGCGCCCGGGAGCTCACAGAACAGGAAATGCTCTTTGTTCTGGCCCGGTCTACGGAAACATCCGAATTTGACCACTTCCGGCTGGCAGCCAAGGACTGGAACATATCCTATCCCAGGATAGAAGCCGACTTCAACCGCTATCTCTTGCAGTCCACGCTTCCCCCTTATGTCCGGGATTATCTGCGTAAGGTGAAGGCGTCGGATCTTGTTGATGTAAAGGGCAATTTTTTTACCGGGATTTTGATTAATAAATCGAACCATTGTGCATAAAGCATATAATAAAATGTTAAATGTCCTATGGAATGCAAAAAACTGAAGAATCTGTTTTTGCTGAGAATGATGACGTAGCACTTTAACTGTAAACGACAAGTCAGGTAGGTACCACCGGCATAGCCGGTGGCTTGCCTAGCCCTAGAAGGGCCTTGTTACTTGCACCCCTTAAGGGGTACTCGAGGTAGGGGCTGAACCCAGGTCCTCGTTACAGCTCGCAGTTACTACGTGCTCCCCTAAAAGGGGCTACGCATATCCGTATCGTATTGGTCTTCTATCATTTCATGTTGGTCCTGGTTCTGGATATATTTCCGTACCTTGGCTTCATCTAATCCAACGGTGCTTACGTAATAACCTCGGGCCCAAAAACTATGGCCACGAAAATTTTTACGCAATCTACTGTACTTCTCGAATATGATCATGGCGCTCTTGCCTTTCACGTAACCTACTATGTTTGCTCTAAGTACATGACAATAATTTCGCAACATGTTTGAATTCATGAATTTTCGTGCCTATATGACTTAATATATCATCAAGTATATCTAACCCGTAACGAAAAATACTGACAGCCTTACGTCCATGGCTTTTTATTTTTATTTTTTTAATCTTATTTTCAATAGTGCCGACTTTATACGCCCATGCAAAAGCAATTGCTAATAAAGCTGTCATTTTACTCAAGCGTTCATAGTTGTTTAAGTGCGTTGATTCAAAATCAAATCCTTTAGACTTTAGTGCTTTAAACATGGTTTCAATACCCCATCTTTTGGCATAGTCTTCAAGTGCTGTATAAACACGGCTTTCAATAACAACAATTACAAGCTCACCATTTTTTGATTTCGTACCAATAAAAATAGTTGTAAACCCCATAAATATCTTTTGCCTTCTAAAATCTTTGTTTGTCCTATAGCTATATTTTTAAAAAAGTTTTTAACTGGAGCAAGATCACCACTTTTTTTATTTATTTTATATGAATCTTTTATACGTATTCTTACACTAATACCAAGAACACGAGTCAAATATATAAACCAATCGGTACCAACAAACTCTCTATCTGCTACTAAGCAATCTATGTTCTCTTTTCCAAATACTTTTATATATCTATTAATCAATGATATTCGTTCTTTTGTATTAGAGTTTCCCTGTTTAGGTAAAAATATCCACATTATTGGTATTGCTAGGCCATCAGTCGCAATTGCTAATGTCAATATATTAATATCTAGTTTTCCAAACTTCCAATTTGTTCTATCTACTGCAAGTACGACATTTTCGCCATAAAACCCACATATTTTCATTATACATAAGGCTATATCATCATAAGAAAAAGTAAATTTTGCAAAGAAATTTGATATTCTTTTGCATCTTGACTCTTTATTTGCTTTACCATCCATCTTAATTGCAATTTTTGATAGGGAAACTGAACGTGCTTTAAATAAAGCAGTGATGAATAATGCAACTAACTGAATCCTGGCTGCATTCCAATCAAGATGTTTACCAAGTTCTTTCTTCGTAATTTCAATATGATGCATAGCGACCCCCTTTGGTTTTAGGGGATCGTTATCAGGTTGTGGAATATAAATCAAGATAAATATGATATTATTTTTTATTGAAGCGCTCAAAATAGCCTCATAGAGGCCGATGTGAGTCCATTTAACATGAATTTCGAAGCTTTTATAAGCTTTGAGTCAAGAAATGTCAAAATTAGAATAAAATTTATAAAATGTAGTTTTTAAAATATTCACAGCATAACTGCATCTTAAGTTACAAAAAATTGTCCGGTACTAAGATGTTTGCTACTGAGTATTTGGGAGGAATGGACACACACATATGGATATGATCAACACAGGCTTTGCCTTCAATGATCTTAATACCCTTGTACTCGCATAATTTCCTAAGTATTTGCCCAAGCTCAACTTTTAGGTGACCGTATATGACCTTACGCCGTCTCTTCGATACCCACACTATATGGTATTTGCACTCCCACACCGTGTGCGCTAAACTTTCTTTCATATGCGCTCCTTTCGTTTGACTTGTGCACGGATTCAGCCCCGTGCCAATATACGAAAGGAGCGCTTGCTTTTAAATACTACAGCATAGCTTTTTCAACTCTCCCCGGCGTAGCCGGGGGTTTAGCTCTGGAATTACTTAATATACCTCAGGTCGAGTATTTTGGTGTTTGCCTCCCGGGACTTCAGTTTGGCGTTAAACACAGGACTAGGACCATGAAAATGGTGTAGTCCATAATGTGGAATTACAAAAATACCATAACAAAGGAGCTCTACAATGGGAATTCTATCCTGGATCGTAATGGGATTAATCGTAGGTTTTTTAGCAAAATTCTTCATGCCGGGCAAAGACCCTGGAGGAATTATCATTACCATCTTGTTAGGGATAGGAGGTGCATTCTTAGGCGGGTTTATTGGGTCGTCTCTGGGACTTGGTACAGTCACAGGATTTAATGTAGGGAGCTTTTTACTAGCTATTGGCGGGGCTGTGCTCTTGTTAATCCTGTATCGGTTCATAAAGAAATAACAACCTTTGGTTAGTGCCTTATCCATAAATCGCTGCCATAAAAAAACAAGAAAATTTCCTTGAGCGGTTCAAGCCTTTGCCGAAGCAATTGGCTTTGGATGCAGGAGAATATGAATACTGGAGGTTGATTGTCATTATGACCACCCGCCCCTGGCCCCGCTCTAACCAGGGCGGGGAATTGGAGAAGGAGAACTCTCCCCTGGCCCCTCCCTACCGCCTGGAAGACAGGCGGTAGGGAGGGGAGTTAAGAGGGGGGGAGGCTTTGGTTGGTGCTCCAGCCCTCTTCTTCTCTCTGATTCCCCTCCCTGCTGCCGCTTTGGGCAGGAGGGAGGGGTTAGGGGAGGGTCTCTTTTCTGCTACCGCTTTGGGCAGATTTCCAGGGAGGGGTTGGTGCCTTATGTCTGAAAGCCTGTCAGAAAAAACAAGAAATTTCTATGATCTCTTAAGTTTCTCACTGCTAAAATAGACCCCATCAGCCATGTAAGGGTCAATTATTTCTAATGGCAGGCCAAAGCGATCTGTGTATTTAAAGAGATGCAGGTGATCTTTGTCAAAATCATAGGAGTCGAGGATTGCAGAACCCAAAGTATCCAGGCTATTTTTAGCTGATATTAAAATACGTCGCCAACAGTCTTTGCTCAACGAAACCTTAAATGATGCATAGGCTCTTTCCTTATTACACGTGTCCCTCATCAATAGAGAATAGTATATTTAAGGCAAAGCCCTGGGTGATGCCTCAAAGAACTATGGCAACGACTGCATACAAGGCATCCCGGTTTAGGCGCTTCTCTTAGTATCCGTCAGATTCTGCCATATCCAAATACTTATTTCCTTTCTCGACTTCGTTTCTTTCTTTAATCAGCAACTCCCCGTAGAGATAGGCATGTGGTGCAAGAAGGAAATTATTCTCTTCTGCTTTTTTAAAGTATTCCTCAGCTTCATCTACATCAATCTTTTTGAGGTATAAAATTGAAGCGTATTCAGCGTACGCAGGCTCAAAGCCTGCATCAGCTGATTCCTTAAAAAGTTTTTTACTCTTCTCCCAGTCATCTCTTTCAAGCATCAAGAGCTGTGCGTAAGAAAACGCAGCTGGTGCGAAAAGACACTCTTCTTTTTCAGCTTGTTCAAACCATTTTTCTGCCTCATTGACATCAGATTTATAAAAATACAAAATTGTGCCTATATCTCCATACGCCAGTTCATATCCTTGGGCAGCTGCTTTGAATAAATAACTCAGACCTGTTTCCCAATCATCTTTTTTCAGATAATGGAGCATGCCATATTCGTAAGTGGCTTCTTCCTGTAATGCATTTGCTTTTTCAGCCTTTATAAACCATTCTTCTGCTTTTTCCACATCCATTTTCTCCCTATATATGATAACTCCGATTGCACCAAGCGCCTTATTAAAACCCACTTTTGAAAGTTTCAAAAGGATACGAAGTGCTTCATCAGGTTTATTTTCATTTAAATACAGGTCAATAGCCTGTTCATATAGGGCATTGTTTCTGGAAAGTGTTTTTTTAAATTTACGGCTAAGACTCATAACAACTTACCTTTTGAGTTAAACCTTTTTGGGCGATTTTTGCCCAACAAATGTGTGATACATGCTGTTAAATCAACTTAAGCAGCTCGTCTTCCGGCGTCATTTTCAATGCCGGTAGGGCGAATTCATTACTACCATCTGCATCCAGTGTCCTTCGGCGAATTTGTAAATACCATGGAACCAGCCCTTGTCAAGTATATCCAAGAGCTGACTCCCGGCTCCCCTCCTCCTGCCATCGCGCATCAGAAGCTTTTGCAATTGCAACGAGAGTTCTTTTGTGTAGGGGGCATGTCGGAAGCGGTCTTTGAGTATCAAAAGAAAAAATCTTTGATTTCAGTGCAGGAGGTCCATCGATCTATTATTGATACCTATCAGGACGACTTTGCCAAATATGCCAGGCGAAATGATCTTATGCTCTTGCAAAAGGTGCTGTCTTTCATTCCCAGGGCATTGGGGCAGAAGATAAAATACGCGGCCGCTGAAGTTGACTATGTGCTTTCTTTGTCCGGTAAAGTTGTGCCGGTGGAAGTGAAGTCAGGAAAGAGTGGCGCCCTGAAGTCTCCGTATCAATTTATGCACCGGCGTGGGCTGGCCCGGGCTGTGCGTTTTGATCTCAATTTGCCGAGTGAACAGAATGTGACCCATGCAATATCCACAAAGAAAGGAGTTGCAGAAGTCAATTTTACCTTGATATCTCTGCCCCTGTATGCAGTGGAGGAATTACCCTGGATTATGAAGACATTAGGCGGGGAAAGTTCAAGTTTCGGGTCTTCTGTCTAGGTATTACTTGGGATTGGCGGCCAGCAAGGCCAGACACGCCGCTCCGAATATTCCTGTGGCTGTGGCTGCGCTTAGAGCGGGAAGGGATATGTGCATATCCAGCAAAAAGCCGAACAGAACCGGAGCAATTGCCGTGGACACCACCATAATGGCCTGGACCAGAGAGCGGATGGCCCCCAGATGCAGGACGCCGTAGCGTTCGGCCCACACTGCGCCGGCTGCAGTGGAAGCAAAACCCTGGGTGATGCCTAAAAGGATCATATATCCCCAGGCTGCCCACAGGCTGTGGCCCGCAGCCAGAACAAGGAGGCTGCCTACCAGGGGGCACAGGGCAAGGGGCAGCACCCGGCCTGCTCCCAAACGGTCGATGACCGGACCGGCGATACCCAGGGAGAAGAGATGGCCAAGAGCGTAGCCGGTGAATGCAGCGGCCAGTAAAGACAGAGACCAACCCTGTATCTGCCCGATAGCCGACTGATGAAAAAAGAGGGCCGTGACCACGAAAGGGGTGGATATGGCCGCCGGCAGGATCAGATAAAAGCCCGGATCACGCATGGCCTGCTTCCGGGTGAAGCTGCGCCGCCCCTCCTGGCGCTTTGAGACGTTTGTATCCTGGACCGGGGCGGGCGTCTTTCGGGACAAAAAGGTTAGAAGAGGCCAGATGCCCGCGAGCAGCACAACTGAAGCCGCCAACCAGGCCCACCGCCAGCCCAGATGTTCTATGCTCAAGGCGGCTCCTCCCGGGAGCAAAGCTTCGGCCAGGGGAAAGCCAAAAGCAGCCAGGGCTACTGCTGAGCCCCGGTTATTGGGAAAATACCTGGCCGCTGTGGTCATCCCCAAGTGGGCCATGTATCCTTGACCACCAAAGCGGATGAGCACAAAACCCAGACCAAGGAGCAGTGCGCTGGTGGCCTGGGCAATACACAGGCACCCTAGAGCCAGGGCAAGGACAGCCAGACTGGTAACCCGGGGCAGGGACCAGGTGTCTGCCAGGCTGCCCAGGCGGAGCAGGAGCATAGCGCTGAGCAGAGTAGCACCGCTGTACAGGCTGCCGTAAGCTGTGTGGGACAGGGCGAAGGCCTGTCTGAGCTCTTCGCCCATGACGGAGATAAAAAATGTTTGCCCGAAGCCGGAGGCAGCGACAGCACACAGGGCGTACAGGGCCAGTCTGGGGTTGGTGAGGATAAAAGGAGGAATCATATCAGGAAATCACTTCCCCCTGCCAGAGCAAGTTTCTGACCAGCCCTTCAGCTGCTATCTCCTGCTTGCGCTTAGCGACAGTTCGAGTATGACCAAGGCCTTGAAGAGCCAGGATGGCACCTGACGATCCCAGAAGAGCCAGGGTGGCACCTGGCGCTCCGGAGAGCAGAGCTTTGAGACACAATAAGTTTATAAAAAATATCGACAGAGGCCCAGATCCTTGGAGCGCATATAGATAAAATTTGTGGGCAGCCCAGAGGGGCTGCCACAAATTTTATCTGGTCAGCTTCCGGTACTTGATCCGCTGGGGTTGCAGGGCGTCCTGGCCCAGGCGGCGTCGTTTGTCGTCTTCGTATTCGCTGAAGTTGCCGTCAAACCACACCACTCGACTTTCCCCTTCAAAGGCCAGGATGTGGGTGGCCACCCGGTCCAGGAACCAGCGGTCGTGGCTGATGATCATGGCGCTGCCGGCAAAGCTCTGCAAAGCGTCTTCCAACGCCCGCATGGTGTTTACGTCCAGGTCGTTGGTCGGCTCGTCCAAAAGGAGCAGGTTTGCCCCTTCCTTGACCATCATGGCCAGGTGTACCCGGTTACGGACCCCGCCGGAGAGCTCGCCCACTTTTCGCTGCTGTTCCGCGCCGGTGATGTTGAACCGGGCCACATAAGCCCGGGAGTTGACCTCCCGGTTCCCCAGGCGGATGGTGTCCCGGCCTTGGCTGATGGCCTCCCAGACCGTCTGCTCCGGATCCAGTTTTTCCCGGCTTTGCTCCACATAGGCCAGCTGCACGCTTTGCCCCAGGCGCAGGCTGCCGTTATCCGGTACTTCCTGGCCGGTGATCATGCGGAACAGAGTGGTTTTGCCCGCCCCGTTGGGGCCGATGATGCCCACAATGGCCCCCGGAGGAACGGTAAAGGACATATCCTCCATGAGCAGGAGATCGTCATAAGCCTTACGGACCTGGTCGGCTTCGACCACCACATCGCCCAGGCGCGGACCGGGAGGAATGACGATCTGCAGCTCCTCGTCCCGGGTATCGGCGCTGGAAAGCAGATCGGAGTATTTGATGATCCGTTCCTGGTTTCGCTTGTGCCGATCCGCCGGGCTCATATGCAGCCACTCCAGTTCCCGGGCCAGGGTGGTCCGCCATTTCTTGTCCACCCGCTTTTCCTGCTGCATCTTGGCCTTTTTCTGCTCCAGCCAGGAGGCGTAGTTGCCTTTCCAGGGCACGCCCACTCCCCGGTCCAGTTCCAGAATCCACCCGGCCACGTTATTTAAGAAATAGCGGTCATGGGTTACGGCAATGACCGTTCCCGGGTAGGTCTGCAAGTGATGCTCCAGCCAGGCCACGGTTTCGGCGTCCAGGTGGTTGGTGGGCTCGTCCAGAAGCAGGATATCCGGCTGCTGGATGAGCAGGCGACACAGGGCCGTCCGCCGTTTTTCACCTCCGGATATTATACGCACCGGGGTATCTCCCGGCGGGCAGCGCAAGGCCTCCATGGCCATTTCCAGACGGCTGTCGATATCCCAGGCATTGACCGCGTCCAGCTTGGACTGGACTTCGGCCTGGCGGTTGATGAGCTTGTCCATGGCCTCGTCGTCCATGGGCTCGGCAAACCTGGCGTTTATGTCCTCAAATTCCTGCAAGAGATCAAAGGCCTGCTGGGCCCCTTGGGCCACCACCTGGCGCACGGTTTTGTCTTCGTCCAGCTGGGGTTCCTGCTCCAGGTGGCCCACGGTATATCCTGGAGCCAAGTGGGTCTCACCCTCAAAGTCCTGGTCCACGCCGGCCATAATCCTTAAGAGGGAACTCTTTCCGGAGGCGTTTAAGCCGATGACCCCGATCTTGGCCCCGTAGAAATAAGACAGGGAGATGTCCTTGATCACCGGCTGGTGGTTGTAATGCTTGCTCACTCCCATCATGGAGTAGATGATCTTATTCGGTTCGTCCTGGCTCATGAACGGTTCTCGCTTTTAGTGTGAAGTTTTGCTAGATATGGGCACATCGGTTGCGTTGGTCAAAGGTTGAGGCATTCTGAAGGACGAAAGGTCTCAGGGTCAAGAGGCAAATATGGGCAGGGAATGGATTATGTACATCCAGAGTTGAACATGGCCATCCCTGAGAGAGCCTTGTTTTACTCTCAGTGGTTATAGTCAGCGCCGCTGCCAGCGGGTCTGTTATTCGTTATACGTTATTTGTTATTCGTAAGAAACTGCAAGCTTGATCTAGGATACACTGGCGAGTGGGTAGTAGGGGCGAATAATTATTCGCCCTCTTGGACCAGTCACGCATAAACGCATGACTGGCGGTCCCGAACGGCCAAGCCAGCGACTGGGGTTATGCCTTGTTTCATACGAGGAGATGTGTACTTGGTTGACTTTTATGTGTACAAATATTAAGTAAGATGAAATTCAACAAGGAATGCCATATGGAAGTCAATGTCAAAGAAGCTAAAGCCCAAATCAGTGCCCTTCTTGATAAAGCCCAAAAAGGGAGGAGGTTACCATCCTCCGCCGGGGAAAGCAGATTGCTCGTCTGGTCCCGGTTCATGGTCCTTCCAAGAGATTGCCTGATCTTACCGAATTTCGAAATTCGATTGCAGTGAAAGGAAAGCCTCTCAGCCAGGCCGTGATCCAGGGCAGGGAGGAGGAAAGGTACTAATGGCTTATATTGATACCAGCGTGCTAACGGCCTACTACTGCCCCGAACCCATGAGCCAACAAGCCCAGGCTATTCTCAGAAACCAGAAGCCAACTTTGAGTTCTTTGACTGAATTAGAGCTTTTTTCTGCCGTTGCCAGAAAAGTACGCACTGCGGAGCTTGCAAAAACTGATGCACATCGCATTATTGCCCAATTTTCAGCCCATGTTCACAGTGGCTTGTTTGTAGTGGTTGCAGTTGAAAATCAAAATTAAGGGAGCATTCTATGTCTCGTGTACTTATTGAACCGGCAAATTATTCCACCTGCCTGCCAGCTGTGCGCAAGGCCCTGCAGGTTTTTCCTAAGGACATGGCCGGAAAGAAGGTGCTGATCAAGCCAAATGTCCTGCGCATTGCCCAACCGGATGAGGGAGTCGTCACCCATCCGGCCGTATTACAGGCAGTGGTCCAGGCGGTGGAGGAGCAGCACCCGGCTTCGATCATTGTCGGCGACAACCCCGGACTGTTCAACTATGGGGATAATGAGCGCTGCTTTGAACAGACCGGCCTGATGCAGGCAGCCGGAGGCTATTACCAAAATATCGGAACCGAATCGGTGCAGATGGATTTCGACCCCACCCTTTTGTCCCAGGTCGGGGTGTCCAGGGCAGTACTGGATGCAGACGTGGTTATCAGCCTGCCCAAGTTCAAGACCCACGGTCTGACCGTGATCACCGGGGCCATCAAGAACAGCTACGGCATCCTGCCCGGAGGACTGAAAGCCAAGCTGCACAAGGCCTCCAAGACTCCGGAGCGCTTCCAGGAAGCCATTGTGGAGGTCTTCCGGCTCCGGGTTCCGGATCTGTTTATCATGGATGCGGTGTTGGGCATGGAGGGCAACGGTCCGGCCTCTCCGGATTTGCGGGATATCGGACGTATCCTGGCCGCGGACAACGGGGTGGCCATGGATGCGGTCATGGCGGCCATGATGGGCCTGGAGCCAGGACGGCTGCGATCGCTGCAAAAGGCCAGGGAGCTCGGTCTTGGAGATTTTGATCTGCAGAACATAGAGATTTTGGGTGAACTGGAGCAGATTCCTGATTTCAAGCTTCCACCACTGGGCGGGGAGCACCATATGGACAATCAGGAAATTCAGGGTTTGCTGGGGGCCAAGGCCGGGCTCAAGCCCCAAGCCGACCCGGAGCTTTGCACAGCCTGTGGAGAGTGCATTGAGCATTGTCCGGTATCAGCCCTGTCCATGGGTAATGACAACATTCCAGAGGTGGATGCCGATACCTGCATCACCTGCTTCTGCTGTCAGGAGTTGTGTCCGGAAAAGGCTATGAGCTTGCAGTAAAGATACAAAGGGCTCAAAGATGATGTATAAGAATCATCATCCCAACCACCCCTGCCCCTCCTTGCCAAGGAGGGAAGTTAAGAGAGGACCAGGCTTATATGTGCATTTTGGGGTCGAGTTTCTTTGTTTTCGGGTGCTGAAAATATCAGATAATAGCAATATCAATTGGTTACGATTTACATCCTTTGCAGGGAGTGGAAGGTGTGGGTGAAGAGTGAAATTTTTCTTTTGGAAGTGATGAGGAAGCACATATGCGCAGATTTCATTCCTACGGCCCGGTGGATTGTGAAGAGCACTTTTGCGTGCCCCGGACAGAGCTGGTCCAGGAGTGCCTGGAGCATCTGGTTGGGCATCCGGACAAGGGCGGGCACTATTTCACTATCTGGGCCCCGCGGCAGACAGGCAAGACTTGGCTCATGCGCCAGGTGCAGGCCAGACTTACCAGGGAATATGAAGACCGATTCCTGGTCGGCTCCATGTCCATGCAGGGGGTGGTACTCAAGGACAATGATCCGCCGGAGGCTTTTTTAGACCGGGTGCCCAGGCTGTTTCGGGACAGCTTGGGATTTGAGGTGCCTCAGCCTGGGACTTGGGCAGAATGGACGGATATCTTTTCTACACATACCCATATCTTAGACCGCCCGATCATCTTGTTCATCGATGAGTTCGACAGCCTGCCGAGTCAGGTCATTGATCAGCTGGTGACTCTTTTTCGGGATATGTACCTGAAAAGGGACAGCTATCTCCTGCACGGTCTGGCTCTTATCGGAGTGCGGGCGGTACTGGGCGTAGGCAGCGGGCGGGGCTCGCCGTTTAATGTCCAGCGCAGCCTGCAGGTGCCCAACCTGACCCGGGAGGAGGTAGTGGAGCTTTTCCATCAGTACGAGCAAGAGAGCGGCCAAGAGGTGGCTGATGAGGTGGCGGAGGCGGTGTATACCAACACCAGAGGCCAGCCCGGGCTGGTGGGCTGGTTCGGAGAGCTTCTGACCGAGAAGTACAATCCCGGGCAGGGGCAGACCATTGGGCTGGAGGTTTGGAAGCAGGCCAATCATGCCGCCCTGCATCTGGAATGGAACAACACGGTCTTGAATCTGGTCAAAAAGGCCAAAGACGCCTATCAAGACAAGGTGGCTGAGCTGTTCGGCAATCCTGAGCTTGCCTTCAGTATTGATGAAGACTGGTGCAACTATTTGTATTTCAACGGAATCATCGATTCGGTCACTGTGACTGATGCCAATGGATTGTTGCGATCGTATTGCATCTTTTCCTGTCCATTTGTGCAGCACAGACTGTTCAATGCCTTTTCCAATGAAGTATTTGATCCGAAATCAGCTCTCGTGCTTCATCCCCTGGACGACCTTGCCGATGTCTTTGCCGGGGAAAAGCTCAATCTCCCCGCTTTACTTCAACGATACCGAGATTATCTGCAACGGCTGGAGGATAAGGGGTTAAGCCCTTGGGCTGGCCAACCAAGGCGCAGTGATCTTCATTTGACTGAGGCAGTGGGCCATTTTCATCTTTATTCTTGGCTCAGGCAGGCCGTCGAGGATCAGTGTATGATCAGTCCTGAGTTCCCAACTGGGAACCCCGATGAAATGGTCCTGTCGGAATTTCATTGGGCAAGCGGAAAAGTCGATATCTTTTTGCGATGTGGGTCTGCGCAAGGTATCATAGAAATCAAAAGCTTTGAAAAACAAAGTAAAATGAAGAGTTATGCTGAACAGGCTGCTCATTATGCTGCCTCTTTAGGCCTTTCTGGAGTTACCTTAGCTGTCTTTATCCCCACCCGGGAGCAGGAGATCTTGGATCAGCTCAGTGGTGAGCTGGAGATTGATCAGGTTGTGGTCCATGTGATGGCCATTGGCTGGGGATAGTTAGTTGAAATTGAACAATAAAAGAAGAACAACAATGCGTTTTTTCAACACAGCCGGACCGGTCAACTGTCAGGATCACTACTGCCTGCCTCCTTTGCAGCGTTTTGATCTCTCGGAGATCGAAATGCTCATTGAGCAAAAGAAATACGTTGTCCTGCACGCCCCCAGGCAGACAGGCAAGACCAGCTCTATGCTCGCTTTACAGAAGCACTTAAACGCCGGCTCAGAGTATAGGTGTCTCTATGTCAATGTGGAGGGGGCTCAGGCGGCCCGGGAGGATGTAGAGGCAGCAATACAAAGCATCTTGGCCAAGATCGATTATCGGTACAGGAATATCTTCAAAGATTCCTATTTGCATGAACGCTGGCCCGGAGTCTTGAGTCAAAGCGGTGCCTATTCTGCTGTGACTGAGGTGCTTGGTCTCTTGGCCAGCCATATGCAGCATCCCCTGGTTGTGATTTTGGACGAAATTGATTCATTGGTAGGCGATACTTTGATTGCCGTACTGCGTCAATTGCGGGAAGGATACGATCAGCGTCCAGATCATTTTCCTCAGTCCATCATGCTCTGCGGGGTCCGGGACGTGCGGGATTATCGCATTCATTCCAGTTCGACCAAAGAGATCATCACCGGAGGAAGTGCCTTTAACATCAAGGCTAAGTCTCTGCGTCTGGGGGATTTTATTCAATCCGAGGTGGAGGAGCTGCTTTTGCAGCACACCCGAGAGACAGGTCAGGAGCTCACTCCTGCAGCTAAGGCCTGCATCTGGCACTTGAGCCAGGGCCAGCCCTGGCTGGTCAATGCCCTGGCCTATGAGACCTGCTTTGAGATGAAGGAGGGAAGAGACCGGTCCTTGGCTATCAGCAAAGAAATGGTGGATCAGGCCAAGGAGAACCTAATTGCCCGGCGGGAGACCCATTTGGACCAGTTGGGGGACAAACTGCAGGAGGAAAGAGTCCAGCGAGTTGTTGCTCCAATGCTTGAGGGACGGGATTTGAATGTGCGTCTGGACGACATACAGTACGTCCAGGATTTGGGTTTGATCCGAGATACCAGCCAAGGACCTCAAATCGCCAATCCCATCTATGCAGAGATCATCCCCCGGGAACTTACTGTGAGTGAACAGGCCAACCTGGAAGCCAGGTATGATCAGGCCTGGTATATCCGCTCTGACGGTAGCCTGGATATGCATAAGCTCATTTCAGCTTTTCAGGAGTTCTTCCGGGAGCATTCCGAAGTCTGGCTGGAGCGCTTCCAGTACAAAGAGGCCGGGCCGCAGCTATTGATGCAGGCCTTTTTACAGCGGGTGGTCAACTCTGGAGGCCGGGTGGAGCGGGAGTTCGGCCTGGGCCGGATGCGCACCGATCTGTTGGTCCTGTGGCCCTTGAGCCAGACCCAACCCGGCCAACCCGAGTGGACCAGGTGGCAGGGACCGATCCAAAAGGCGGTCATTGAGCTCAAAATCTTGTATAAGAGCCTGGAGAAGACCATCGAGGATGGCCTGAGGCAGACCTGGGAGTACTTGGACCGCTGCGGAACGGATGAGGGGCATCTGATTGTCTTTGACCGACGGGATGGCGTATCCTGGGAGGAGAAGATTTTTCAACGGGAGGAATCTTATCAAGGGCGGAAGATCACTGTGTGGGGGACGTAAGCTTTGGGAGGATATCTCAGGACAGCTGAGATCCTCCTGATTCGGCTGCAAACAGAGCCGCGCCCAGGGCACCCATAATCTGGGGGTTTTCCGGGATAAAGAGCTTGCAGCCGGTCAGGTTCTCCAGTTCCCGGACCACCCCTTGATTAAAGGCCACTCCTCCGCTCATGGCCAGTTTGGGTTCTCATCCCACCCGGTCCAGCATGGATACGGTCCGTTTGGCGATGCTGCGGCAGACGCCCTTGCAGATGACCTCCACAGGAGTATCCTCGGCAATCAGGGAAACGACTTCGCTTTCGGCGAAAACGGTACACAGGGAAGAAATGGTGGCTGCCTTCCTGCTTCGAAATCGATTTCCAGGGCGGGCCATCATTCCAGGCCGTCCGGCCGCGCATTTGTCATCTTTCGCAGCTGTCCCGGCAATGACCTTGGTATCCTGGCCCCGATGTCTAATGGTCCGCACCCCGGGAACCAGATCATGCCCCGGGCGTGGCAGCTGATCTCAGTGATTTCAGCCTGGGCAAAGCTCACCGCCGCCCGGCCGTATCCAGTGGAGATGCAGCCGGCGATGCGGGAGGACCAGCCCCCCTGCTCCAGGATGTTTTCCAGCTTGGCGGCTGTTTTCTTGCTGCTGGCTCCGGTAGAAAAGATCTGGGTATGAAGTATCTGGCCCTGGGCGGAAATAAGGGCCATCTTGGCGGTCAAAGAGCCGATATCCACGCCTAGAAAGACCTGGCCATCGTGATTGCGAGGACCCGGAGATGCTCCTTTGCCTCGCTTCAAAAGCTCGGCAAAACCCTGCAGTCTGGTCCGGATCTGCTCCTGGCCCACATGCCGGCTGTCGATGCAGTCCCCATGGATTTCCAAACAGGGTATATCTTGTTCTTTCAAGGCATCGAAGATAAGCTTGACCCCTCCACCTCCCTGGCGACATCCCCAATGGGAAAAATGGATAACCCCATCTGCTCGGCATTCGTTGACAAGACGGAGGACTTGATCCACCCGATTACGGACCGGTCCCAAAAAAGGATTGCTAAGCATCTTGCGGGCCAGACTCTCATATGGGGTGTGGGGATCCAGCTTGGGCCAGGTGACCTGGCTCAGTTCATCAGCTGCTACATGCATGTCCCACTCATTTTCCAGTTTAACAATTTCATTTCCCGGTACGTAGGGATAGGCCAGGAGCCAGACCAGGCCAGGCATATTGCCTTTGGGATCCGATTCGTGCACTTCAGCCTCCAGCTGTGCGGCCAGATCCTGATAGCAGTCATGAGCAAATCGAGTACCCATCATCAATAGGGAGCACAAATGCAGGGTAAAGGCCAAATGGCCGGAAAGGGAACACCCCGGCCGGGTCCGGAGCTGGTTCACCCGATGCATAAACTCTGAAGTGCGGTTGCTCAGGGAGAAGATGTTTTTCCATTTTTCAAAGTCGGCCTTTGGTTGTCCGCTCAGCTGGAGCAAGGTGTCCTCCAGTTCCCGAAGTTGGTCGGCTAGATAGGCTACGGCCTGGGAAGTAGGTTCTTGAGGTACGTCCAAGAGGAGATAGGGACGGTTGCTGCCCAGAGCCAACTCTTCCAGGGTCTTGTTCTGTCCGTCGCAGAGATGGGAGGTCCCTACAATCAAGGAGTACTCCGGCAGATATCCCTTTAAGGCCGCTCCCAGGGTGGCCCGATGGAAGGAACAGGTATCCCGGGAAAAACCTTGATTCTCTGTGGCTTCCAGGCAGACAGGGGCCATGTGGGTTGCGGACAGGATGGGGGCCAGGAACTCGGTGAACATGGGAGTGGCCTGATAGAGATGCAAAAGCTCGGCCGGGACCAGAAATCCGGACAGCACGGACAGGCTGGAACGTTCATAGCTTTGACTGAGCAGCCATGCCGTCTGGTACCGTATGCGGTCCTCCACCGGCCGCGTTCGGCTGCGCCAGACAGGAGAGCGCCACAGATAGGAGCGGATCAGCCATTTGGCATACATGCGCCGCATTGCCGGGTTCATTTCTCGTTTCATAGACGTCACTGCAAAAAGTCGCTTCATGTTAACTTTTGACACAACATTGAATTATAAGTACTTGTTATTACTGACCTCTCGCATGAAACAAGATTTTATCCTGAAGAGGGCCAGCCCGGCACTCACTTTTAGACCGGGCTTTTGTACTTTGCAGTGACGTTCAAACCGCAAGTGAGTGCCGGGCGGCCTACGACAAGGCAACGGCCCTAACGTAGGGCGGGCTTGACCCCAAGCCCTGCCATTTTCGAAACTGTTTATAACTCGATAAAACTGGCGGCAGCCGCCAGAGGCTGGGCTGACCTCTGGCGAGAGCAAAAACTGTTTTTGCACTCGCATCTTCATACAAGCGTCTCCAAAAAGGCTTGAATTCGAGTGGTGAGTTGACCACGGTCCTCATGCAGGGCCTCCTGCTCAATGTGCACACAGGGGATGTTGTGTTTTTTTAATTCAGCTTGCAACCGGGGGAGGTCGGCCTGGGTCAGGTCGCAAAACTTCAAGGTATGGATGATTACTCCGTGGCAGGCATGATGAAGGGTCAAGTGTACAGTACGTTTAATACGTTCGTTGGACCCTAGCATCCTGGCGCAGGGCGGCCTGGACAGCATCCTGCCGGCTATGGCCTGCACAGGAGGAAGTTCGGTGTCGGTCAGGGGAAGGATGTCCCGTTCCCCGCTGCATATGTCCTCACAGACCACATCACCGCCCAGCTCGCAGATACGCTGGACAAGGTCCGGATCTTCGATAACTGACCGGGTCAGGAGCAGGCGGGGTCTTCCTTGCGGCGGCTGGGGGTCGATTCCGGTTCGTAGCTCCTGGATCCGGCCGGCCAATACTTTTTGGGTTTGGGCCGGGAGGTGGGTCTGACTGAAGCGGATCAGATCCAGAAAACCGGATCCGGGCAGGAGGTGCGGGGCCTGGCTGCGCAGGTCTGAGATCTCAGCCAGCTGGGAGCGGATGTGATTCATATCCTGTATAGCCTGGCTCAGATCGGACAGGGTTATCGTGCGGCCGGTTCTGATTTCCAGCTCTCTAAGAAGATCCTGGAGCTGGGCCACGAGAAATTCCTGGGCCAAAAGATCCTGCCTTCTGGGTATATCCAGTCTGATGACTTCCAGGGCGGGGCTGTAGCTGGCTATGATGTCCGCCAGCCGGCGGATGGGATCGCAGGACAGGACCAGGAGGATGAGTGGAGGCACGTTTTCAGGGTCTTGCAGGCACAGGCTGCACAGGCGGCGGACATAGGGGCAAAAGGCGGAAGGAAGAAGACTCTCGGATCCGGAGCTGTCTTTTGGGTGGGCATCGGTCAGGAGTTTATAAGGCCTCAGACCAGCGGCCACAATAAGCTCCAAGGGAGTGTATGAACATACCCAGCCCAGGGTTTGGGGACTTTGGTGCATAGTTTTTTAAGATGAGGGGTTATAGTTTCAGCCTTGCGGGGCTGGTTTTATGCACATTTGCCGCCGCGGGGATCACATCAGAAGAGGGCAGGCATTGCGCGAAGACGCGCAGCACTGCCCCTACACTGAGGACCCCGGTTGTTCGCCAAATTTGCAAAACATGACAAGTCATGACTCAATTCGTGACCCTCAGAGTAGGGGCAACCTAGGCGTCTTCCGCCACGCGTCTGCGCGTGGTTGCCCACTGGAATCATGCCCCACGCTATTAGGTGTGTAAAGTTTAGTTCACAAGGCGGGGCGCAGGATATATGTTTTCATTTATTTCTGTGATCGTCCCTGTATACCGGGAACAAGGGTCAATAAACGATTTTTTGACCCATATAGGCCATGTCTTTTCCGGTGCAGGGTATGAAATAATAGTTGTAGACGGCAGTCCGGGCCGGGAGACTCTAGCTGCTGTCCATGATCCGGGCATAAAGGCAGTGCCTTCTGATTCCGGGCGAAGCAGGCAGATGAATCACGGTGCGAGCGTAGCTCAAGGCGATATTTTGCTTTTCGTCCATGCCGATACCCGTCTGCCTGACCATGCGCCGGATGTGATCCTTCAAGCAATGGCAGATGAAAAAAACGTGGGCGGGGCCTTTTCCTTAGGCATAGATTCCCGGGATCCCTTGTTACGCCTCATCGCCTTTGTGGCCAATCTTCGAACCCGTTGGACCAGAGTGCCTTACGGAGACCAGACCATATTCATGCGCCCAGAGTATTTTCAAGAGATTGGGATGTTCCCGGACATCCCGCTTATGGAAGACCTGGAGCTCATGCACCGGGTCAAAAGACGGGGCTGGCGAATCGTTATCCTCCCCCAAAGAGTCCTGACCTCCCCCAGGCGTTGGCTGCAGGAAGGAAAATTGAAGGGTACGCTGAGGAATTGGGTCCTTCGCATCCTGTATCACTGTGGGGTGCCGGCGGAAAAACTGGCCGGATACTACAAAGTTGCCAATAAATCCAAAGGATCATGAAATGGCCGGCATAATTATTATGCTCAAGTATCCCAAGCCGGGGATGGTCAAGACCAGGCTGGGCAAGGAACTGGGAGGCGAAAGGGCAGCAGAGCTGTACCGCACATTTGTGGCCTGTGAACTGGACACAGTGCAAAGCCTGCAGGTCCCAATCCTCTTGAGCTGCCATCCCTATCAACCTTTGTCCGCTTACCGGGATTGGCTGGGCGGGGAGTACAGGTACATATCTCAGGGAGACGGGGACCTGGGGGTAAAGATGCGCACCTCGTTTGAGACAGCCTTTGATCAGGGGTTGTCCCGGGCGGTCTTGATAGGCAGTGATCTTCCCCATCTGCCTGCGGCGTACATCCAATCCGCCCTGACCCGTCTCCAGGACCACGACGCGGTCATCGGACCGGCCCTGGACGGAGGCTATTACCTGATTGGCCTGCAAGGCCGGAGCTTTCATCCGGGTATGTTCGAGGAGATCCCCTGGAGCACTTCCCAGGTATTGGCCCTGACCCAAAAAAGACTGGGAGATTATGATCTGAAGACGTTTTTACTGCCCAGTCTGAGGGATATCGATACGCTGGAGGACTTGAAAAGTCTGCTCACTGCTCAGGACCTGCCCGTAGAACCTCAGGCTTTGGAGCAATCCATTCGGTATCTTGTGAATTCGTCTTTGATAGGCTCGCAGGATGAAGAGGGCAGCCACGCGCAGACGCGTGGCGAAAGACGCCTCGTACCGGGTCTTATAAGTTCCGCCCCATTTATTGGCAATTTCTAACACTACAGCGACAGATTGTACTCCACAACCCTGGCTTCCTGGACCGCCAGGCGCCGCCTGGCTTTTAGGCCTTATCCGTGAAAATCTGTCAGAAAAAACAAGAAATGTTTGAACCACAAAGGCACAAAGATCACTAAGGAAAATGCACTAAGGAGCGTATTTTTCATTTGCCGGGCAGCGGCAAATGAAAAGGCAGCCTTCTCCAAAACCGTTACCCGGTTTTGGAGAATATCCAGCTCTGTACCTTTGGGTCCTTCGTGCCTTTGTGGTTCAATTCTCTCTTCCTTAGGTTGCGGGCAAAGCCTGCTTTGGAAAGAGGGCGAAAGATTTTTCGCCCCTACCCACTCGCCAGTGTATACTGGATCAAATTGGCGAGTTCTTACGAATAACAAATAACGAATAACGGGCCGCCAGAAGGGGCGCTGAACGGTGACCAATCACCTGTTCGGCCCCGGCAGGGAGGGCAGGAGCTTCTTGACCGCCTCCGGACCCCAGGTCCCGGCCTGGTACGTGTGCAGGCGTTTACCCTGATCCGGGCAGTCGCACTCGATGAGGATGGGGGTCAGAAAGCCCCAGCAAAGCTCCACTCCATCCTGCCTCCAGAATAGGGTCTGATCTCCGAGTAGGCAATCCAGAAGGACTTTTTGATAAGCCTCCAAAACCGGTCCGGTATACCCCTGATTATAGTCAAAATGCATCTTGACCGTGCGCAGGCAGGCCTTGGGACCGGGGACCTTGGTCTGGAAGCTGAGGTGGATCTCCTCTTTGGGCTGAATGCCCAGGGTCAGCCGGTTGGCCGAGATGTCTTCGCCCAGAATCCCCCTGAACATGGAGTTGGGCACGTGTTTGAACTGGACCTTGATCTCGGTTCGCTTTTCGGCCAGCCGCTTGCCTGAGGTCAGGTAAAAGGGCACTCCCTGCCAGCGCCAATTATCGATGAACACCTTCATGGAGGCAAAGGTGGGGGTCAGGGACTGAGGATCCACGTTGGGTTCCTCCCGGTAGCCCCGGACCTTTTCCCCCTTGATGTGTCCGGCGGCGTATTGGCCCAGGACCAGGTAATTGTCCAGCTCGCTGGTGGGAAAAGGACGCAGGCTGCGGTAGACCTTGGTTTTTTCGTCCCGGACCCGCTCGGCCTCGAAGATGGAGGGCGGCTCCATGGCGCACAGGGCTAAAAGCTGCATCATGTGGTTCTGGAACATGTCCCGCAGGACCCCGAAACGGTCGTAGTATCCGGCCCGGTGCTCCACCCCGAGCTGCTCTGCGGCAGTGACGCTCACGGAGTCGATGTACCGACGATCCCAGATGGGCTCGAAAATGGAGTTGGCAAAGCGGAGCATAAGGATGTTCTGCACTGTCTCCTTGGCCAGGTAGTGGTCGATGCGGAAGATCTGGTGTTCGGCAAATCTGGAATGCAAAGCCTTATCCAGTTCTCTGGCGCTCTCCAGATCGTGGCCAAAGGGTTTCTCCACCACAAAACGGACCCAGTTTTCTCTTGCACCACCTTCCTGAGCCAGACCGGCCCGACCCAGCTGGTGGGCGATTGCCGGGTACACGTTGGGCGGCACAGCCAGATAGAAAAGCCTGTTGCCCCGAGTGGCAAAGGTGGCGTCCAGCTCATCCAAAAAGCTCTTTAAGCTGGTGAAGGTCTCCTCCTGGTCATAGGATACCGGGTGGTAAAAAAGCCGCTGGGAGAGTCCATCCCAATCCGTGGGTTCCCGGCCGGGCTCCGGTTCCACACTGCGGCGCATGGAGTTCCGAAAATCGTCATGGGAGAGCTGGGACCTGGCCGTGCCTACAATGCAGACATTTTCCGGCAGGAGCTGGGTTTGGTACAAAGCGAACAAGGAAGGGAAGAGCTTTCGCCAGGTCAGATCGCCGGTGGCACCAAAGATGACGATCACAGCCGGATCCTGGACTCTCTCCAGCCGGCACAGGCCCGGATCCAGGCTTTCGGTCTCCACATTGGGAGTGTCGGGATTGTTGAGCTGATCGACCATGGCTGAACTTACTCCTTGGATCCAGGTTGGGATGCATCGGGTTCTGCCTTTTTTACCTCGTGGCCACCGAATTGTTGGCGCAGGGCGGCCAGGACCCGGTCCGGGAACGTGTTTTCCCGCCTGGAGCGGAAGCGCTCCATTAAGGACAGGGTCAGGACAGGGGCGCTGGAGGCGGTTTCCACTGCCTGGAGCACGGTCCAGCGGCCTTCTCCGGAATCCTGAACATAGCCTTGAATGTCGTCCAGTTTGGGGTTTTGTTCAAAAGCCAGTTCGGCCAGCTCCAGAAGCCAGGATCTGATCACGCTGCCCTGGTTCCAGAGGTGGCTGAGTTTGCTATAGTCCAGGTGCCCGGCATAGGGGGAGTCTTCAAGGATCCCGAAACCCTCGGCATAGGCTTGCATCATCCCGTACTCGATCCCGTTATGGATCATCTTCACGAAGTGACCGGCCCCAGTGGGTCCGCAGTGAAGGTACCCGTCCTTGGGGGCCAGGGAGGCCAAAATCGGCTCTACGTGGGAGAAAGCTGTGTTTTCCCCCCCGACCATAAGACAGTACCCCACCTCCAGGCCCCAGACCCCGCCGCTGGTACCAGCATCCAGGTAATGCACGCCTTTTTCGGCCGCTGCCTGCGAGCGGCGGATATCGTCCTTGTAATAGGTGTTGCCGCCATCGATGACCACGTCTCCTGGGTCGATGAGATCCAAGAGGGCTTCCAGATGTTGATCCACGATCTCCCCGGCTGGGAGCATCATCCACACCACCCGCGGGGACTCCAGAGCCTGAATCAGCTCGGGCAAAGAGAAGCAGGCCTGGGCCCCGTGTTCAGCCAGTTGCTCGGTTTTCTCCGGAGTCCGGTTGTAAGCGGCCACTTCATGTCCGTGGTCCAAAAGACGCCGGGACATATTCATTCCCATCCGGCCCAGACCGACCATGCCTATTTTCATGCTATTCTCCTTTTAGCGCCGCCTCTGGCGGCCTGTTATTGGTTATTCGTTGTTTGTTATTCGTAAGAGGCCGCCAGTTTGATCAGGCATGAAACTGTGTTGTGGTGATACTAGAATCCCCAAAAGGGCAACTGCCAGTCGTCCCTACAAGTTGCTCGATAACCCCTATGTAAAAATCAACACCGTGCTGGCGTGACGTTTGTAGGGGCGACCGGCGGTCGCCCTTCCTGGCTCTGAAGAAGGCCTGCCCTTGGGGGCAAGGGCGGCCTTGTGCGAGCCTGGCTCTTCAGTAGGACGGGCCCTGTTCCTCTGAGACAACAGTCTTTTGCTCGATCAAACTGGTGACACTCGACACCTGAAATTCTCTTTATCTATTCAACCGCCAGTCGTAGGCCATGTAGCTCATCTTGCACCTATGGCCATCTTGAATCAAAAAATCCCGATCCTGATCATCGTAGAGCAGGGGGGCGATGAATTTCAAGCGGGTGGTTTGATCCGGCCCGAAATCTGCTCCGTACCACAGAAAGATCCTGGATAATGTGATGTGCATATTTTCCTTGTCCACCTCGATTCCGCCGGAGTTGAGAAAGGTCTGGCCGGAGACATCCAGCTCCCGGTCCAGGTTCTCGGATGTGTACACCCCGATGGGGGGGCAGGACGAGGAGGCACAGACCAGGGCGAAATGGATCCTGGGATCCAGAGTCCCAACAGACAGCTCCAGTCTGGGGTCATCCTTGGCAAAAGGTTTGCGTAACCCGTAAGGTGGCCTGGAGTTGGCCCGCAGGATGCCGTGCTCGATGTCATCCGGGTTGAAGAACAGCCCTCCAATGTCGTATTTGATGCGACTGAAAAAATTGCGTACCTCCTTGACCGAGTTGGAGATGCCCAGTTCGATGACCCCGTGAATGACAATCACGTTGTACAGGTTGATCCAGAAGGCCTTTTTGTCCGCCTCCGTGGTCAGGCTCTGGGGCTGGAAATGTCTGAGATTCAGGCTCAGGTCCAGGTAATGTTTGTACAGTTCGGAGTCCTTCATCTTTTCGTAGGACACCCGGCTGTTCCGGCTGTCGAAAAAGGCTCCGCGCATCTGGTTCATGGTCGATTTGAGATCTTGGGCCAGGTCCTGGCTGGGGATATGTTGCTGTGGCCTTCCCTGGTTCAGGATGATCTCCGGGGAGAGAAGTTTCTTGCGCACCCTATCCAGCATGGAGTCAGGAGTAGGGGTCTGGGATTGAGACTGGATTTTTTCCTTGGCCTGGACCAGGTTGACCACGGCATTAATATATCCGATATGGGTGAAGGCCTGGGGAAAGTTGCCCAGCGACTCCTGCCACAAAACGTCGTACTCCTCGGAAAAGAGTCCCAGGTGGTTGGCGGCCCGTTCCGCCTTGCGCAGCCTGGCCTCGGCTTCTTCAAACTGGCCCATGGCCGTAAGGCAGTCGATAAGCCAGAAGGTACAGAGCAGAAAAGTCCCCTCCCTCCCGCCGAGGCCGTCCGGAGCCATGTAGCGGTAGACGTATCCGTGGTGACAAAGCTCCTTGATGGTCAGATCCACGGTGGAGATCACCCGGGGGTCATCTACAGGCAGAAATCCCAATAGGGGAATAAGCAGGTTGCTGGCGTCCAGGGCCTCTGTTTCATAGTGCTGGACAAAGGCTTCCCTGGTTTGGTTGTAGCCCTTATCCAGCACCTCCTTTTTGATGGTTTCCATGGTCTTGCGCCAGGTGGAGACATCGGCCCGGAAACCGTATCGCTCGGCGATGGTCGCCCCCCGGTCCAGAGCCACCCAGCACATGACCTTGGAGTACACGAAATGATAAGGCCCGCCCCGGACTTCCCAGATGCCGTTATCCCTTTCCGGCCATACCTGGACCACATGATCGCAGATGTTTCGGAGCACTGGCCAGAGTTTGACATCGATCTTGCCCACATAGTCGGCCAGAAGCATGGCCGCATCCATGATCTCCCCGTATATGTCCAATTGTATCTGCTGGGCCGCTTCGTTGCCGATGCGGACCGGTCTGGAGCCTTTATAGCCCTCCAGGTGGTCCAGGGTGGTTTCAGGAAGTTCCGTCTCCCCGCGCAGGCCATACATGATTTGCAGATCCCGGGTCCCGTGTTCAGCCAGGACCGACTCGATCCAGCGTAAATACCCCTCGGTTTCCGAAAGGTGGCCCAGACTGAACAGGGCTTTGAGAGTAAAGGCCGCGTCCCTGATCCAGGTGAAGCGGTAGTCCCAGTTACGTTCTCCGCCGACCACCTCCGGTAATGAAGTCGTCGCGGCCGCAGCCAGGGTACCGCTGGGACCGTAGTACAAAAGCTTGAGGACCAGGGCTGAACGCTGGACCATATCTGTATAATGATGTTCTGGCAGAGTCCTTCCGGTTTCGCTGGTTCGCAGCCAGTTCTGCCAAAACTCTATGGTTTCCTGTAAAAACTGCCTGTACTGATCCGCATCCAGGGCCCGGGTATCTTCCTCCCGGCATTGTCCGGACTGGGTGGAGCTGAGCTTGAACCAGAGGGTATCCCCGGCCTGGAGCTCCCAGTGACCAAAGGCCTGGTCTGGTTTGACCTGCAAAGGATGGGTGCAGGCCAGGGCCATGGACCACTCACTGCTCTCAGCCAAAACCCCGCCCTGGGTAGCTGAAATTCGGGTTTCCTCCCGGGCATAATCGAACCTGGGCTGGAAAAAACAGTCAATGGTCATGGTTCCGGACTGAACTTCCAGGCGGCGGATCAGGGCCTGGGGAACGGACTGTTCACTTGAGGAGGATTCCCGGTAGCTGATAGGCATGAAGTCGGTCAAAATGGCTGTGCCCTGCCGGGTCCGGAAACGTGTGGTCAGGATATTGGTCTGCTCCAGATACTGGGCTGCGCAGTCAAAGTCTGCAGCCGGCTGAACTACAAAACGCCCCCCTTTGTGATCATCGAGCAAAGCCCCAAAGACCGAAGGAGAGTCGATATAAGGATAGCAAAGCCAATCAATGGATCCATCCAGGCCGATCAGGGCCACAGTGTGCAGGTCTCCGACAATGCCGTATTCATGAATGTGTTTGTACATGGTTCCTTGCAGGTTCAAAGTTCAAGGTTCAGCTTTGCCTCCGGCAAATCTGAAATATTTTTTGACCCAAAGCGGGCAAAAAAGGGAAACTTTTTTCTTCGTTCCCAGGGTCCTCCCTGGGGACGTCTTTTATTGTGGCTCCGGCCACCCTCTTTGTCGCATCCAGATACGCAACAACCGGAAGAGAGCGAGGATGTATCTCTCGGCGTTCCGTAAGGCGCGACATTCTAAAAAATAAGCTTATAAATGAATAGAACCAATTACCAAAAATTGAGACAACATTTTTGAGATGAAGTACTATTTTTTCCCCTTTCAGGCCATGTTCACGTACATGCGCAAGCAGGAGCAGGGGGGTTGGGATTATGATTCATAAATCTTTGCCTTACGAACTCCCATCACTTGGTATTTCTTCTTCCGGCTGGATTCGGCCGTGGCCGGTCCTGGCTCGGATGAAGTTGACTATTTTCTTAACCGCCAGGGGGAAGATACCCAGGATCACAAAGGAAATGATCAGCCCGGGGGAGAGGATGTCGGACATTTTGCTGATCTGACCCAACTGTCTGCCGGCGTTGACATACACTGCCGTGCCGGCCAGCATCCCCACCTGGGAGACCCAGTAGAAGGTGATCAGGCGCATATTGGTCAAGGCCATCCCTAAGTTGATAACAAAGAAGGGGATGGCCGGAATAAGACGCATGGTGAACAGATAAAAGGACCCTTCCTTCTCAATCCCGGCGTTGACCTTATCATACCAGGATCCCAGCTTGGCCTGGGTCCAGTCCCGCAGCAGGTATCTGGCCACCATGCAGGCCAGGGTAGCCCCCAGGCTGCTGGCAAAAGAGACCAGGACCAGACCGACCCAGAATCCGAACAAAGCACCTGCGGCCAGGGTCATGATCGCTGCCCCGGGCAGGTTCACAGCAACCACGACGACATACAGGATGAAGAAACTCAATAGGACCAGCAGGGTATGCTCGGCATACAGGGCTTGAAAAGTCTCCCTGGATTGCTGCAAGTAGTTTAAGGTCATGTACTTGTGCAGACCAAAGACGAAAAAAAGGATGATCAGCAGGGCAATCACCCCCACAATGGCCAGCTTTTTGTAATTAGGCAATCGAACAGCGATACTCATATACCTTTTGCTCCTTTTTACAGAGGGCAGGCATTGCGCGAAGACGCGCAGCACTGCCCCTACGCTGAGAGTCCCGGTTGTTTGACAAATTCACGAAACATGACACATCTTGAATCAATGCACGACCCTCCGGGTAGGGGCAACCACGCGGCTGCGCGTGGTTGCCCTCTGGAGTTTATGCCCCGCTGTGTAAAAGACACGCCATGCAAGGCTTGAGGGGAAAGTGGATATCTTTTCTTGGGTGACATATGACTCATGGCAAAGAATCAGTCTTCCTCAGACACAACGCCGCAGGCCCGGCCTTTGAAACCAAAGAAAAAACGCAACGTTTTCTTGACCCGGTCGGAGAAGATCCGTTCACTGAGATACTTGCCGGCCACTTTTTTGTTGATTTCAGCTAAAGTGGGATAAGGGTGCACGGCCGAAGCCATGGTCGACAGCTTGACGTTGGCGTTCAGAGTACTCACCCATTCCGAGAGCAGCTCTCCGGCCTGAGGACCCACGATCTGCACTCCCAAAGGCTTGTTCTTGGGGTCCAGCAGGAGCTTGATCCTGCCTTCGCGTTCTTCTTCGGCCAGGCTGCGATCGTTGTCGGCAAAAGCCTCGGTCCACACCGTGTATTCCTGACCCTGCTTTTGGGCCTGGGTTTCATTGAGCCCCAGGCTGGCAAACTCCGGATCTGTGTAGGTACAGGCCGGCATCCAGGTATAGTCTGTTTTGCGGGGCAGGTGAAACACGGCATTGGTGACCACCACGCCCCCTTCGTATCCAGCCGCATGGGTGAACTGGAAAGCTCCGGTAGCGTCCCCGCAGGCATAGATGTGCTTCTGGTTGGTGCGCAGGCGGTTGTCAACAGGAATTCCCTTGGGATTAAAGTCCACGCCGGCATTTTCCAGCCCCAGGCCGTCAACCCCGGCCTTCCGACCCAAAGCCACCAGCAGGGCATCGCCTTGAATCGAGTTCTCCTGGCCCTGACTGTCTTTGAAAACCACCTCCCGGTTCTGTCCCAGATCCCGGGTCTGTATAAGCTGTGTGCCCAGGTGAAAGGTGACTCCCTCCTGAGCCAGCAGGTCCTGGACCATTCCGGCCAAGTCCGGGTCTTCCCGGGACAGGATTTGCTTGCTGCGCTGGATGACATGGACCTGGGAACCCAGCCTGGCAAAGGCCTGGGCCATTTCTATGGCAATAGGCCCACCCCCGATAATGACCAGGGAGGAGGGCAGCTTATCCAGAGAAAAGATTTCCCGGTTGGTCAGATACGGGGTTTCCGACAGGCCCGGCACCTTAGGTGCGGACGCGGTTGATCCGGTAGCCAGGACCCAGGTCTTGGCTGAAACCTGTCTGGTCTGGCCGGAATTATTTTCAATGCGCACCTGATGCTGGTCAATGAATTCGGCCCGGCCGAACTCCACTTCAGCCCCAAGCTGACAGAAGCGCTCCGGAGAGTCATGGGGCTGGATGGCGGCAATGACCCTCTGGATACGGTCCCGGATCTGGGCAAAGTCCACCTGTGGTACTGCCACATCCGGCAGGCCGTAGCGGGCTGCATTTTTCATCTGCTGGTAGACATGGGCGGTTTTGATCAGGGTTTTGCTGGGCACGCAGCCGTAATGTAAACAGTCCCCGCCCAGAGCCGGCTCTTTTTCAATGAGCAGGGTTTTGGCCCCGGCCTGGGCAGCTCCGGCGGTCACGGTCAGTCCGGCAGCCCCGGCTCCGATCACGGCCAGATCGTAGTCGTAATGAGTCATGAAAGCTCCTTTCTTCCTCTGATTCCCCTCCCTGCTGCCTGTCTTCCAGGCGGGAGGGAGGGGCCAGGGGAGGATTCTTTGGTTACCACAGGTCAGATATGCCACGGCTCGAATTTACTCTGGCTTTTTGAGCTCAGTCTCTGTCCACACCCGGAGCAATTCAGCTACGCTCCAGGCCTGGGCAATACATCCCCGGGGATGATGCGGCCATTCAGCGTCAAATACTTCAGAAATACTGCCTATTCCGGACTCCTTGAGGTGTATGCTCATTGACGACAGGATTTCCCTGGCCTGTTCAAGGCCTTCACTCCCTTTTATACGCATCAATGCCCTCAGATATGGCCCCAGGAGCCAGGCCCAGACAGTACCCTGGTGGTAACTGCTGTCCCGCTCCAGGGGACCGCCTGTATAGTGGGGATGATAATCCGGGTCGGCAGGGCTTAAGCTGCGTAAGCCCACTGGGGTTAAGAGGTGGTTTTCAACTGAGTTGTATTCCGCAGGCTCTCCGAATTCAGAAAAACGGTGGAGGGGATAGACGTTGCATCCCAGTTCGTAATCCTGTTCATTGAGGACAATAGTTTCATCCAGCTTGGAGAGCAGGCTCATCCTGCCGGCAGGAGGGCGGGTGGCCGCCACCAGCAAACCATGATAGCGCCGGGTGTTGGCCCCGCAAATGGTGGAGCTGGCCCAGCCTCCCAGGCCGTTGGTCTCCAGCCATTCGCGCTGGCTGGCCTGATGCAGGTCCTGGGTGATGTGCTGGTCAAGATCAAGGCTCATGAGTTAGCTCTCCCGTTGATTCTGGGCCTGCGTCTTGAGGTCTGAACGGCGTTTGATCAGGTTGGCCACCAGCCCGGTCCACCCGGTTTGATGTGCTGCTCCCAGTCCGAGGCCGGTTTCCCCGTGGAAGTACTCGGGAAACAAGCGCAAATCAGTCCAAAGAGCATCATTTTGATAGGGGCTGTTGTCTGCCAGCCCGGGTACTTGACCCTGGGCATCCCGTCTGAAGATATTGATCAGCCTCTCGGCCAGGAGATTGGCCACTTGGCTCAGATTCAGCTCCTGATCACTGAGGCTGGGGGCAGAAATCGTGAAGTTGGGACCCAAGTAGCGGTGGAACTTGGTCAAGGCCTGGATCAGAGAATAGTTGATGGGCATCCAGACCGGTCCGCGCCAGTTGGAGTTGCCTCCAAAAAGGCCGCTTTGGGATTCGCCCGGTTCATATGCGATCAGGGCCTGCCCGATGCCCGGCACGTTGCCCAGGTCTTTTTTGTGGGCATGGATTCGGCTCACGCTGCGGATGCCGTGCTTGGACAGGAATTCATCTTCACTGAGCAGCCTGCGCAGGATATGGGGGAGCATGGTATGATCCACCAGGGACAGCAGACGTTCGCCCTGCTCATTGGTGGCTATGGGGCAGGCGCAAATGGAGTGTCCGTCAAACATGCCTCCGCTGTGCTCATGCAGCAGGTTTTGAAACCGGGGCACGTGCTCTAGAATGTCCGGAGTCACGATTTCACAGGCAAACAAAGGAATCAGGCCCACATAGGAGTACACGTCCAGGCGGTGGCATTGGCCGTCAGGCGTGGTCAGCAGGTCTTTGAAAAAGCCGTCTTGGGGATCCCAGAGTGAGAGTTGATGCGCTGCATGCCCGGCAATGGAATTGGCAATGCCCAGGAACTGCTCGTAATACTGGATGGCCATGTCCTCGTATTCACTGTTTTCCCGGGCCAGCTCCAGGGCCATGCCGGTCATGTTCAGGGCGAACATGGCCATCCAGCCCGTGGCGTCAGCCTGTTTGAGACCAAAACCTGCCGGCAGTGGCCTGGAGCGATCATAGACAGAGATGTTGTCCAGGCCCATAAAACCGCCTTCGAAGACGCTGAGGCCGTCATTGTCCTTCTGGTTCAGCCACCAGGCATAGTTCAGGGTCAGTTTGTGAAAGGTGCGCCGCAGCCAGTGCAGGTCTCCGGAGCCTCTTTGCTTGCCTTCGGCCCGAAAGACCTTCAGAGTGGACAGGGCATGAATCGGGGGATTGACATCGTCCAAGGCCCATTCATAGGCGGGCAGCTGGCCATTGGGATGCAGGTAGCGATGGCCGAGCAGCAGTTCGACCTGCTCTTTGGCCAAGTCTACATCCAGATGGGCAAAGACCATGCAGTGATAGGCCAGATCCCAGGCCGCAAACCAGGGATATTCCCAGCTGTCGGGCATGGAGATGATGTCTGCGGCTCGGAGGTGCCGCCATTTGCGGTTGCGGCCCTGTGTGCGCTTTTCCGGAGGTGGAACCAGGTCTCCTTCCAGCCATTGACGCACGTCATAGTGGTAATACTGCGTGCACCAGATCATACCGGCCATGGCCTGGCGCATGATCTGGCTGTCTTCAGAACTGCAGGCCGGGGCCAGATCCTGATAAAAACGGTCAGCTTCCTGACGGCGTCTGTCCAGGATTTCCTGGAAGCCAGCCCAGGGATTTCTGGTCCGGCGCGGGGTGAGCAGGACATCAATTTCGGCCGCTTGTCCGGGTGCGCAGGTGATCTCGTGCCAGGCAGCACATTTCGTGCCCCTGTGATCAGGATTGACTGCCTCTTTTTTTTGCTGCACGAGCCGGCGGTGAAAAGCATCTTTGACATAGGGCCCAGGGTTTTGGACCCCGAAAAGCCTGTGCAGGTTGGTTTCATTTTCCGTGAACAGGCACTTGGCCTGTTGGCGGCCATAGAGGAGATATTGACCCAAGGTGGGGTGCTTGGCCTGCACTGCCCAGGAGGCCTCTCCAGAATCTATGCCTTGCAGCACGGGCTTTTGTCCCCTGTCCCGGCCCCAGGACCAGGTATTACGAAACCACAGACTGGGCAGTATATGCAGGGTGGCAGCATCAGGACCCTGGTTGACCAGCTTAATGCGCAACAGGATGATGTGCGGTGTCTTTTTGGCGTAGGTGATTTCTACATCCCAGTAGCGGCTGTCCTCAAATATTTTTGTATCCAGGAGGCCATACGGGGGATCTGTGCGGGAGCGGCTTTGATTTACTTCCACCAGCCGAGCATAAGGGAACTCCTGCTGGGGATATTTATACAGGAAACGCAGCAGGCTGTGGCTGGGGGTGGCATCCAGGTAATGATATATTTCCTTGACCTCCTCGCCGTGATTGCCCTGGTTGGCGGTCAGTCCGAACATCCGTTCCTTAAGGATGGGGTCCTGTCCGTTCCAGAGGGCCACACCCAGGCACAGGCGTTGCTGCCTGTCGCAGATGCCGCCCAAACCGTCCTCGTTCCACCGATAGGCCTGGGAACGGGCCTGATCATGGCTAAAATACTCCCAGGCCTGGCCGTTGGGGCTGTAATCCTCCCGCACCGTGCCCCAGGCCCGCTCGCTCACGTAAGGCCCCCATAGCTTCCAGTCCTGCCGGTCCTGATTGTGGGCTTGCAAGCGCTTATTTTCCGCATTGATCTTGTCTTGGGTCATGGAGGATCCTCTTTAGCTTTGCCTGGCCTGGTCTTCATACATACAACAGACAGTGGGATAAGGTATTGGTCATTATTGGAATTATGATTCTGAAATCATTTTTTCAGAACGAAGGAAAAATCTTATTGATAACTGTGAACCGTGAACCTGGAACTTTGAACCATTCAGGAGGAAAACTGGTCCTGTTTTTGTTCAATGGCCGTCAGCAAGGCATCGTATGGTTGGGCAAAGGCCTGGATGCCATCATCAAGGAGCTTGGCTGCGGTTTGTTCCAGGTCAACCCCCAGGTCGGCAAGTTGCTGCAGGTGCTTTTCAGCTTCATCCATGCCTTGGGTCAGGGTCTCCTGCACTTTGCCGTGTTCCAGGAAGCTCTTCAGGGTGTCCGGAGGGATGGTATTGACTGTTTTGGGTCCTATGAGCTGATCGATGTACATGGTGTCCGGATAGTCTGGATTTTTGGTCCCTGTGCTGGCCCAGAGCAGCCTTTGCCGGCCTGCGCCATGCTCCCGCAGGCCCTCCCACCCGGAGCCCTGGTAAATTTCCAGAAAGGTCCGGTAGGCCAGTTTGGCATTGGCTACAGCAGCCCGGCCGGCCAGGTCCTGGCGGCCCAAATCCTGCAGTTCCTGGTCTACAGCTTTGTCCACGCGGCTGACAAAGAAAGAGGCCACAGAAGCGACTCCATCCAGATGGTGCCCGCCAGGCACAGAGGGGCCTTGGGCCAGAAGCTTTTCCAGACCTTGCAGATAGGCCTGGGCCACTTCCTGGTAGCGGATGACACTGAAAAGCAGGGTCACATTCACATTGATTCCAGAGCCGATAAGTTCCGTGATGGCTGGCAGTCCTGCGCTTGTGGCCGGGACCTTGATCATCAGATTGGGGCGCTTAAGCCGGGTGAAAAGCCTCTTTGCTTCAGCCACTGTGTTTTCGGTGTCCTGAGCCAAATGCGGACTGACCTCCAGGCTGACATAGCCATCCTGGCCGTTTGTTTGGGTATAAACGGGCTGAAAAAGATCAGCAGCCCGGGCAATGTCCTCCAAGACCAGGGATTCGTAGATTTCCTGCACCGATCGGTTCTCACGGACCAGGTCCTGGATGGCTTGGTCGTAGTCGGTGCTGTGGGCAATGGCCTTTTCAAAAATGGCCGGATTGGAGGTCAGGCCTCTGAGGCCCTGGTTGATCAAGGTCTCCAATTCACCTGAATTGAGAAAATCTCTGCGGATGTAGTCATACCATACGGACTGATCCAATTCCGCCAATTCATGCAGCTTGGTCATAGATATCTCCATTGCTGGTTGTGATTTTCTGGAATGGCCAAAGCCGGTCATGATTTTCCCAACACATTCAGGGCTTCTTGTTTTACCTGGCCGGCAGTCAGGCCGAATTTGTCATAAAGCGTCTGATAGGGAGCAGAAGCCCCGAAGCTGCTCATTCCCACAAATCTGCCCCCCAGTCCTAAATAGCGATGCCAGCCCTGGGAGATACCGGCTTCAATAGCCACCCTGGCCTGCACACCTGGAGGGAATACCAGGTCCTGGTAGTCCTGCTCCTGTTTCTCAAACAATTCCCAAGAGGGCATGCTGACCACCCGCACGGAAATGTCAAAAAGTTCAAGCTCTCGCGCGGCTTCCAGGGCTATGTGAATTTCTGATCCACTGCTCATCAAGATGACATCCGGTTCCTGCCGGACATCAAAATCCTTGAGGATGTAGGCCCCTCTGCTCAGCCCCCGGGCGGAAGCAACTTCTTCCCGGTCCAGGGTGGGCACGTTCTGCCTGGTCAGGCAGATGGCTACAGGCCCTTTGTCCTGTTCCAGGGCCACGCGCCAGGCCTCAGCGGTTTCGTTGGCGTCACAGGGGCGGATCAGGGTCAGCCCGGGAATGGCCCGTAGAGCGGCCAGTTGCTCCACAGGCTGATGAGTTGGACCGTCTTCGCCCAGACCAATGCTGTCGTGGGTGAAAACAGTAATGACCTTCAGCCCCATCAAGGCGGCCAGGCGAATCGGGGGGCGCATATAATCGGAAAAAATGAGAAAGGTGGCCCCATAGGCAATAACACCTCCATGCAGGGACATGCCGTTGGTAACGGTTCCCATGCCATGTTCCCGCACGCCGAAATGAAAATTGCGTCCCTCATATTGGCCAGACTGAAAATCGCCCTGGTCTTCGAGATGGGTCTTGGTGGAGGGGGCCAGATCGGCCGAGCCGCCAATGAGGTTACCCAGCTTGGGGGCCAGGGCATTTAAAACCTGGCCAGAGGCCTTGCGTGTGGCCATGCCTTTTGCATCGGTCGAAAAAAGGGGAAGCTCATCAGCCCAGCCCTGGGGAAGCTCATTGTGCATCCAGTTCCGCCACTCCGGGGCTAACTCCGGAAAGGCCTGTGCATAGGCCTCAAAGCTGGCTTTCCATTCATTTTCCTGCCTCTTGCCGCGGGTCAGGGCCTGGCGAAAATGCTCCAGGGCCTGGTCCGGAATAAAGAATGGGGGATCAAGGGGCCACCCCAGACGTTCTTTGGTCAACCGGATTTCATCCGTGCCTAAGGGTTCTCCGTGGGCTGAGGCGGTGCCCTGCTTGCCCGGGCTGCCGAATCCAATCATGGTCCGAACTGCAATCAGGGAAGGACGTTCATCTTTCTGAGCGGCCCGGATGGCTGCATCGATGCCCTCAATGTCGTTTCCGTCATCCACCCTCTGCACATGCCAGCCATAGGCCTCAAACCTCTTCATCCTGTCCTCTGAAAAGGCCAGGTCAGTGCTGCCTTCGATGCTGATGCGGTTGTCGTCATAAAGGTAGATGAGCTTGCCCAGCTTCAGGTGTCCGGCCAGGGAGGCGGCTTCGTGGGAGACACCCTCCATGAGGTCCCCGTCGCTGCACAGAGCATAGGTGAAGTGATTGACAATCTCGTGACCAGGCCGATTGAAGCGGGCGGCCAGATAACGCTCGGCTATGGCCAGGCCCACCCCGTTGCCGAAGCCCTGGCCCAGCGGTCCGGTGGTGGTCTCTACCCCGGTGGTGGCGAAGGATTCCGGATGGCCGGGCGTTTTACTACCCCACTGGCGGAAGTTTTTCAACTCCTCCAGGGAGAGATCATATCCTGTCAGGTGCAGTAAGCTGTACAGAAGCATGGAGCCATGACCGGCGGAAAGGATAAACCGGTCTCGATCGGGCCAATCCGGGTTGGCCGGGTTGTGCCTTAAAAAACGGGTCCAGAGAACATAGGCCATTGGAGCTGCCCCCATGGGCAATCCGGGATGGCCGGAGCCGGCCTTTTGCACGGCGTCCATGGCCAGGGTCCGAATTGTGTTGATGCACAGCAAATCCAGATTTGCAGTTTGAGTCATGTCTGGTCTCCACGATAATAGTTTCATACGAGGTTTCAGGTTTCAGCAGAAGGAGAATGGATTGCATTTCTCTTATTGCTGAACACTGAACACCTTAAGTCTTGTTTCATAAGAGTTGCTCAGCAGCTGCCTCATCCACGAACCATGTCAGATGGCCATGCGAAGGGTTGACCAGAGCGGCAGGCAGCCTGTGACCAGGGGCTTGGTCTTCAAAAACAGAACGCAGTGCAGAGGCCTTTCCTGCACCAGTGACCACAAAAATGACTTCCCGGGCCTGATTGATGACCGGCAGGGTCAGGGTGATCCTTTCCGCTGGCGGCTTGGGAGCGTCGAGTACCGGAGCCACCCATTTCTGTTTTTCCTGCAGGACCTCATGTCCGGGGAAGAGAGACGCGGTGTGTCCGTCCTGGCCCATGCCCAGCAAGATGAGGTCGAATCTGGGCAGCTGACCGTTGGATGACTGTAAAACTTCCCTGATTGTGGATTGGTAGGCCCTGGCGGCTTCCCGGGGGTCAAGCGTATCGTCAATTTCATGGATTTGCTCCCATGGAATGCCTACATGCTTGAAGAGCAGCTTGTTGGCGGCGGCAAAATTGCTGTCAGGGCTAAATAGTGGAACACATCGCTCGTCTGCCCAGAAGACCTCCCAGGATGTCCAGTCTATCTGAGACAGGAGCGGATTGGTAATCAGCTGGGGGCTGAGAATGTCCAAAAGCGAGCCCCGGAGAGAGCGACTGTAAAACGGCCGCGCGATGTGGCGGCCTGTTCGGCCACTTCAGCGACCTTGGAGGCCAAGGCCTTAGAAATGTCCTTCTGTTTGGAAAAGATATTGACCCTGTCCAGCATGCTCACACAGCGCTCCTTTCAATTCTGGGCCGCGATCGCGGCCCAGAATTGAAAATAGTCATAATCAGTTTCATACGAGCGCCTCCGGCAAATCTGACATATTTTTGGGGCCAATGCGGGCAAAAAATGGTTTCTCCCGCATCACTTACTCAGTCGTCAGGCCGTCTGATTCCTTACAGCTTATTTTTGATTTGATCATATTTTTGTATAAAAACCCAGCATTAGTTCACGGCTGCAAGAAAAAACAATACCCTCCATTGACCCGTAAGAAAGAATTTTTGACCTGATTTTGACTTGATTTGACGGTTTTACCAGAGGTTTCAAGTGTCAGCCTTACCTCCGGCAAGTCTGACATATTTTTGCGCCAAAGCGCGCAAAAAAGGGGTTTGCCGGTTTGATCGAGAATGAAACTTTTGGCCGCGAATCGGAGGCGTGGGTTGTACCACCTCTTCGTTCCCAGGGTTTATCCCGTGAAATTTCTTCCATCTCACTGGGATCCGCCCTGGGGACGTCTTCCTCTTGTGGCTCCTGCCACCTTCTGGTTCAGAGATGATCGCAATGCTCGCATCAAAGAGCCAGTCACGCGTCTGCGCGTGACTGGCGATCCCGGAAGGCCAATTCAACGATCTACGGGATGTCTCGTTTCATACGAGGCTTCAGGTTTGAGTTAAGAATATAAGATTTTCTCATACTCCCTTGATTTTCCTGATACCTCGTATGAAACTAGCTTATAACCTGAAGAAGGCCTGCCCTTGGGGTCAAGGGCGGCCTACGACAAGGCAACGGCCCTAACGTCAGGGCGGGCCCGGCACTCACTTTCAAGATGGACTCTTTTACTTTGCAGGAACATTCCAAGCTGAAAGTGAGTGCCGGGCCCTGCCTGCCCTCTTTGCCAGTTTCTTACTGGATCAAACTGGCGGCTTATTACTGATAACAAATAACTGATAACTGATAACAGATAACCAGCCGCCAGAGGCGGCGCTGACACCTGAACACTTCTGGCACCTGAGAACAAAATCACCTTCGGGGTTCAGGGGCAGAGCTTGACACGCGGGTATTTTTCACGCAAATTCCCATAATTGATATTTTGAAGTCTCAGATTGACTCCTGAAGTTTAAACGTGAGTGTGTGTGAAGCTATGGACTCCTCCCAGACGCCTTATGACCAAGCCTGTACTTCTGCTGTCGACCCTGAAACTTGGGTTGATCACTACGGTGACAAGTTGTATGCCTATGCATTACAGATCACCAAAAATCCTTCTGTGGCTGAAGATCTGGTCCAGGAGACTTTTCTGGCCGGGTTGCATAATCTGAAGCAGTACCAGGGCCGTTCCCGGGAATGCACTTGGCTCTTCGGCATTCTTAAGCACAAAATAATGGACAGCTTCCGGAAACAAGCCCGGAAGATGGAGGATGAGGTAGAGGATGTTGAGCAGGCCATGGAATCTACCCTTTATGAAAATGACGGCAGCTGGAGGCTTCCCCCGGGCAAATGGGACTTAAATCCACTCCAAGCCATGGAACGTAAAGAGTTTGTGGCCGTTTTGCAAAAGTGTCTTGACTATTTGTCCACAAAAGTTTCTCAGGTATATACTTTGCGGGAGATTATGGGCTGTTCAAGCCAGGAAATTTGTGAGACATTAAACATAGAACCGAACAATCTGTGGACCAGAATATATCGGGCCAGGTCCTCTTTGCGGCGCTGCCTGGAAAAGCACTGGTTCGATATGGATTGAGAACAATGCGTATGATCGAAAACTGAGCAGATCCGGCCCAAAAGGTCTGGATCGCTGAAACGAGGAACAATTGAAATGAAACACTGGATGTTTCGATGCCAAGACGTTTCCCAAATCGTATCTGAATCCATGGACAGGAAGGTGTTCTGGAGAGAAAGTTTGGGCATACGCTTCCACCTCATGATGTGCCGGTATTGTACCCGGCACAAAGATCAACTGCAGGCTGTCAAAGACACAATCCTTGTTTACGCCCAGCACATGGAAAAAGCTGAACCAACAGTTCAGCTTTCCGAAGAAGCAAAGCAGAAGATGAAACACATGCTGCGGCAAGCTGACCCCAATCCCTCCTAAAAAAATGGAATGAAGGCGGCTTACCAGGCAACCCGGCCCGTGGTTTTTCCAGTAGGCCGGCCCTCTCCGAGGGCCTGCCTCTTCGATAATGGCCAGCCCGTGGTTTTTGCGTAGGGCGGCCCTCTCCGAGGGCCTGCCTTTCTTCGGTACCTGCGAGATCAGCCTTTCTTCAATCTTGATGCAATTTCAGCCACATGCTTGCCCTGAAATCGAGCTATGGCCCGCTCGTTGTCTGAAGGCCATCTGGATCCGTCCGGACTGGCCACAGTGGATGCCCCGTACGGTGTACCCCCGCTGACCTCTCCAATCTCCATAAGTCGCTGCTCAGTATAAGGGACTCCCACCACGATCATCCCATGGTGCAAAAGCGTGGTATGAAAGCTGGTGATCGTGGTCTCCTGCCCCCCATGCTGGGTAGCAGTGCTGGTGAACACGCTTCCCACTTTGCCCACCAGACCGCCTTGCATCCAGAGCTGAGAGGTCTGGTCCAGAAAGTTGCGCATTTGGGCGCACATATTCCCAAACCGGGTAGGTGTGCCGAAAATGACGGCATCTGCCGAAGCCAAATCGGCAGGCTGGATGACCGGCAGGTGGGCAAAGCCTTGCCTGGCCGCTTTGGCCCCGCTGGCCTCCAGACGATCATCCGGGATGAGCTCCTGGACTTGATAAAGATCCACATGGGTGCCTGCCACTTCCGAGACCCCGTTGGCCACCTCCTTGGCCATCTCATAGACATGTCCGTACATGCTGTAAAAAACCACCTGTATCTGGGTCATGCATACCTCCTTAAAGTTATCTTATTTGTCGGACTTCATATTCTCATCTTTGTCGAATCCTAGGGGAAATCATTACACAAGAACATAAAATAACGCTATGCAGATTTTGATTTTCCTGCCAAATTCAAAAATGCAGGTCTTGAAATGAAAAAAAGACATGGAAATCAAATTGATAAGACTGGAAGCTAAGCTTAGCCACTTTATCCTGTGATCTGACTTTTTTTCAAAGCCCGTGTCAGGTTTGCATTTGGAAGACGACTTAGAAGTAATCGATCAGGTGATTGTTTTATGTTCGATGCAGCATCTCATACCGGACAAGGGCAAGCCCGATCCGGAGATTTACCTTGCAGTCGCCCGGCAATTGAATATTTTGCCTGCAAACTGTCTGGTCATCGAAGATTCGGCCACCGGAATCCAGGCTGCCCTGGCCGCCGGTATGGCCTGCCTGGCCGTTCCATCCAGTTTTACCCGGCCCGGCGTTCTTCAATCCGGTCTGCTGCTGGATACGAATATCACTGCGCCCAAACTCCTGCAGCAAACAGCGGAGCAGTTTTTACTCGAATATGACCAATGAAACAGTAACCTTCCGTGTAATGTTAAATCGGGAGAGCAGGTGATGAGCCAGAAAGAGAGCGCCAAGCAGCAAGCTGCCTGGCGGGCAGTGGAAGAAGTACACTCAGGCATGATCCTGGGCTTGGGCCACGGCAGCACAGCGGTGCATGCCCTGCGCCGCATAAGTCAGCTTATGCACAGCGGTGAACTCCAAAACATCCAGGGAGTCCCCTGCTCTCTGCAGGTGGAACAAGAAGCCCGCAGCTTGGGCATTTCTTTGACCACCCTGGACAAACATCCGGTCCTGGATCTGACCATCGACGGTGCGGATCAGGCCGATTCAAAGCTGAGGCTGATCAAGGGAGGGGGCGGGGCCTTATTGCGGGAAAAAATCGTGGCTCAGGCCAGCCGCAGGGAGATCATTGTTGTGGACGAAGGAAAGCTCACAGAGCAGCTGGGGAATAATCAGCCCGTGCCGGTGGAAGTCCTGCCCTTTGGATTGGGCAGCCAGATGGACTTTCTGGTTCAGCTCGGCGCAGAGATCAAGCTCCGGAGCAAGTCCAGCGGAGATCCCTTTGTGACCGATCAGAAAAATTATATCTTGGATTGCCTCTTCACCCCAGGCTTTGAACCGGAAGAAATGGCCGCAACCTTGTCCAAGCGGGCTGGGATCATTGCCCACGGGCTGTTCATCAATCTGGCCACAGAGATGATCATAGCTGGATCCCAGGGCATCCAGGTTGTGCTTCCGACACCAGACTGATTTTCTCAATTCGCCGGCAGATTCTATGCACGAACAACTCCAGGACATCACCCATTTGATCGCCTTTGGGTGCCTGCTGCTGATGCTGCTGACCGGGGTGGCCCATTACAGCAGGCGCTCCAGGCTTCCAGCCGAGGCCTGGACCCTGATCATCGGATTAGGGGCCGGGTTGACGGCCAAATTCACCGCCCTTGACCCCAAGGGCTGGCCCTCTTCGGAGTTCATTCTTGTTTCATACAAGTGTTCACTTACTACAGAATTGGCCAGGGTGATGCCGGTTTTTCGAGCACTCAATCAACCAAGCATATACTTGATGTCAGCGCTGTATGTCGGATAGGCCCACGGAAGCTCTTGGAGTTCATTCACTGGAATTTGATACTTCATTGCCAGGGCGAAGAGATTGATCAGCTCTCCTGCGTGTGGACCCACCAGATGGGCACCGAGCAAAGTCTCTGTCTCTGTGTCGATGATGACTTTGTACCCCACGTGAGACTCATTGAGGCGGCGGTAGTTCGGCCAGCCGGCGCCTGAACCCTGAGCGATACGGAATTTACCCCTCTCCCTTGCGGTCTGCTCGTCCATTCCCACCATGGCAAGTTGAGGGTAGGTGAAGACAACACTCGGTAATGTACTGATATCAGCATTTTCGCTGCCCGGATCCAGGATATTTCGGGCAGCTGTTCTGGCCTGCAGATCGCTCACTGGAGAGAGCTGCACTCCCTTGACGCAATCGCCTATGGCATAGATGTCATCCTGCGAGGTGCGCATATGCCCGTTTGTTTCGATGCCGTGCCTGTCATAGGCCACACCGGCTTTCTCCAGCCCGAGGTCCTCAACATTGGGAACCCGGCCGATGGCTGCCACGACGAGATCGGCTTCAATCGCCTCGCCGTCTTCGAGCATGACCTGGTAATGCCCGGAATCACTCTTTTGTATTTCCACCGGAGTCACCCCGGTGCGGATACCAATCCCCCTTGTCGAGCAGGCATCCTGGAGGATGGAGGCCATGTCCGGATCGAACTGCTTCATGATCCGCCCACCGCGCTGCAATACAGTGACAGATGCGCCTGCTGCCGAGGCCGCGTAGCCGAACTCCATGGAGACATACCCGCCGCCGATGAACACCATGCGCTCCGGGAGCTCCTCCAGGGAAAGGAATCCGTCGCTGCTCACAGCCAAGTCGGCCCCTGTGATGGGCAGAGTTCGGGGGCGGGCCCCAGTGGCCACAATGAAGTACCTGGCAGAGATGCTCTGATCACCACAGCGCAAAGTCCCAGGGGAAAGGAACTCGCATTGACCCGAGAAGCAGGCCACTCCCTTCTCCTCCAGGCTGTTTCTGGTGCCTTGCGGAACTGGGTCTGTGAATTCTCGAAGGGATCGATGCATGCTCTTCCAGTCCAGCTCTGGAGCCGAACGAAATCCTCGCTCAGTGAGAGCCCGGCCCTCCATGGCCGCATGGGCGGGCACAATCAGAAACTTCTTGGGCTGACACCCCCGCAGGGCGCATGTGCCGCCATAAGGCCTTTCGTCGGCTATTCCGATTCGCAACCCATCCCCTTTTTTCAGTAGCTCGGACACGGCCGTTTCACCAGCCGTCCCTGTTCCTATAACAAAGACATCAAAATCCTTCATGTTTTCCTCCAATACATACCAAGGGACACTCCTGCGCATACAGATAAAATTTGACCCGTTCATCTCAGTGGGCAGTAGACTGAGAAACAACCTCAGCCACCAGTTCGGGCCGGCTGGTGACTCGTTCATCAGTTTGGTTACAGACCACCATAATATTTGGTCTGATTACGGTATCTTGAGCTATTTCCCAATCGGTTTCATAAAGCACCATGCACATAGGGCAATCATCCATTTGCTCATGCAGGTGTCGAAATAGATTCCCACTGACCAGCTGATGGGTGAGTCCCGGTGATGGGGTCATGGCTACAGCCCGGCCCTGTATCAACTCCCAATCCCCAGGCCATTGGACATAATCCGATACTGTATAATGCTCGAGATGTTCAGTAAGGAGCATAAAAGACCTCTAAACTTTATGAAACGCGTTAACAGATCTATCCGTCATTGCCGGACAATTCAGGGGAAAGTCATTCTATCTGTTCTGGATTCCTGCCTTGCGCGGGAAAGACGAACAAAGCTGGACCTAGTTTCAAGTGTTCGTAGAGACAACGGATTTAAATTCATGATTTCTTTAGCTTTACTTTTAACCTTTCACCTTTAACTTTTAACTCTTGAGATGCGAGCCCAAACAAAGAATCTATCCCAGGGCAGCGTCCCGGGAAGAAGAAATCAATTGCGCAGCAAGTCGTGCAGCCGGGTGCATTGCCGGTGAAAGGGATGCCCATCCAAATCCCGGGGTCTTGCCAGGTCGATATCCACTACTTTCTTCACCCGGCCCGGATTTTTGTCCATCATGATCACCCGATCGGCTAAAGTCACAGCCTCCCGAACATCATGAGTAACAAATACTATAGTGTGTGACAATGTCTCCCACAACTGCAGAAGCAACTGCTGCATCTCCTGTCTGGTCTGGGCGTCCAGGGCGGCAAAGGGCTCGTCCATGAGCAGGATCTCCGGCTCCAGAATGAGCACCCGGGCCAGGGCCACCCGCTGCTTCATGCCTCCGGAGATTTCCGTAGGCAGGTAGGAAGCGAAGGCAGTCAGCCCCACCAGGGACAGGTAGTGATCGACCATTTCTTTGCGCTGCCGGCGGCCGATTCCTTTGCCCTTGAGTCCAAAAGCGATGTTTTCGGCCACTGTCAGCCATGGAAAGAGGGCATCCTCCTGGAAGACAACGCACCGCTCCGGACCCGGAGCAGTGACCTGATTACCGCGGACCATTACCTGGCCGGAGCTGGGTTGTATAAAGCCGGCCAGTACTTTCAGCAGAGTGGTTTTGCCGCATCCGCTGGGACCCAGAAGACACAGCATCTCTGCCGGCTGTACCGCAAAACTCACATCTTGAAGGGCGGTCAAGGGAGTGCTGTTGGTTTTGAAAGTTAAGCCCAGGTCCTTGATGGCCAGAAGAGGATCTTTGGGGACATGCGAGTCCTTGGGTCTGGATACAACATGTAATGTGGAGCTCACGACAACCTCCGGGCGCTTTTAAAGCACAATCTGAGAAGTGCGGTCAGCAGCTGGTCGGAGGTGCGCCCGATGACTGCAATAATAATGATCCCGACTATGATCACATCTATTCGGCCGACCATGCGGGCGTCCATGATCACTGCCCCCAGCCCGTTCTGTACTCCAGTAAGCTCTCCCAGAACCAAATAGGCCCAGGAAATGCCCAATCCCAGCCGCAAGCCTGAAATCAGGGCCGGCATGGCGCTGGGCAGGAGAATGGCGAACGTGCCCCGCAAGCGGCGGACTCCCATCATGGCCCCGGCCTGAAGGAGGACAGGACTGACCTGGCCCACTCCGCTGGCCGAGTTGATATAAATGGGAAAAAAAGCAGCCAGGGCCACCAGGAAGACCGTGGTTTTCAGCCCGATTCCGAACCAGACCAAAGCCAGGGGCAGCCAGCTGATCCCGGGCACGGCCCGCAGCCCGTTGATGGATGTACTCAGCATCCGGTCCACCACCGATATACGTCCGGACAGGACCCCCAAGGGGATGCCCAGGGCAACGGCCACTGCAAACCCGGCACCGACCCGGATCAGGCTGGCCTTTGCATCGGCGGCAAAGCGGCCGGCATACATGCCGGCCTCAGGGCCGCCGAAAATATAGGCATATCCGGAATCCAGGATGGTACTGGGGTGGGGCAGAAGGTAAGGCGGCAGCAACCCGAGCTCGGACACACTGATCCAGGCCAGGACACAGGCAGCGGGTAGAATCCAGGGCAAGAGCTGATACAGGCTTCTGTTTTGTTTCTGAGTGTCAATCATGGGGGTGCAAATCCGCTTGAACCTGTTGGACAAAGGACAAATCAAAGAGCTGTTCGTAATCCGGCTGCCGGGGAATCATGCCCAAGTCCTGCATGCGCTGGCCCAAGGCCTTTGTCCGCTGCACAAACTCAGCGTCCATATTCCAGGCCAGCTCCATATTCGGGGCTGCCTTTTCCAGGGTGGACTGGGCGGTTCCAAAATCCGAGGCCCGTGTCAGCCAGTCTTCCGGGGCAGCGGTCAAATGCCGGCTGGCTAGGGCATGAGCTTTGACCAGACGCAGCACCTTGTCCGGATGCTGATCGATAAACTGTCTGGTCACCAGCAGGCCGGCATTGATGTCCCCGATGGCATCTCCGTAGTACGGGTAGGACAGGATAGTGCCGTAGCCTTTCTCTTCAGCTAGGGTGGGAAAGGGCTCCCCGGACAGAAAGGCATGGATATCCCCCTGGGAAAGGGCCAGGCCCATGTCGAAAAAATCTACGCGGAGCAATTGAACGTCGGTCCGGGGGGAAAGCCCGTTCCTGGTCAAGGTCTCCCGGAGCAGGATCTCGTGCATGGTGCCGGGGACATACCCGATTTTCTTGCCTTTCAGGTCCGCGACGTTCTCGATTCCAGCGTCCTTTTTGACTACCAAGGCTGAGCACTTGTTGCACATCGCAGCCACCAGAACCACCGGCTGGCCCATGGAGGCCGAGTGAATGGCGTGGGCCAGGGTGGTGCCGCACATGTCCAGGCTTCCGGCCAGCAGGGCACTCTTCTGGTCGGCCGGGTTGGTAAAGGGGTACACCTTTACCGTATCTTGTTCGGAAAGAAAATCCTGATAGAAAAAGGGCTGGATGGTCTGAGCGGTCTTCCAGGTCCCGACCTTGAAGTCTTCGGCATGGCCCGCAGCAGTCCCGATCGCTGTCAGGAATGCGGTCATGATGACTACAGCTGCTGCTTGGAGGAATCGTCGCATAGGAACCTCTTAAAGCCAGGTTAGGATAAATTTGTGAAGATTAGTGCAGATTCGTGGATAAAAAATCTTTCAGACTTGCCGGAGGTCCCGCCGAGGGCGGGACTGAAAACAGTTCGAAGGTAGCTCCGGATCCAGGTTCATTTCCCGGTGAATCTGCTGGGTGATCTGTATGGACTTGCCCCGGCCGCCTTGAACTTGTTCAGCCCCATCCCTTGGATTGGAACCGACCTCGGGAAAGAACAGGTTAGCCCCCGCCAGCAAAGAAGCAGTATGGGGTTCGTGGGTACAGTGGGCTTTGGGGACATCTCCCATGACCAGACGGCTGACGGCAACCATCTTGGCCATTTCCAGCTCGGTTATCATGCCGTATTTCTGCATGGGCGAGCCCGGAAAGTTAATCCGGCGCATCACCCCGCTGTAAGTGGCTTTATATTGGCGGGCCAGAAACATGCGGTCCACAATGTCCTTAATGGAGTGCTCAGGACCAACCGGCTCAACACAGTTCATCCAGTGAAGTCCCACGTCCTTGAGTACCTGGATGGTCTGGATCCGTTTGTGAACCCGAAGGGGCGTATCCGTACCTTCGCCTAAGCGAACGGCATGATATGCGCCCACAAATCCGGCATCCAGGAGCTGTTCCCCCTCTTTGTGGGTAATATCCCGGGTATTGGCCACCAAAGGAACGGAAACAGTCTTTTGCAGCCTTCTGCCCACATCCAACAGCTTGGAAAAGGAGTAGGATCCTGTGGTCATGATATTTAAGGCATCGACATGATTTTCTTCTCCGATTCTGGCCCAGTTCAAAACGTCTTCCAAGGGGAACTCGATCTTTTCCGTAAAAATGCCCGCCTTTTCAGTCAGCGAACAAAAGCTGCAGTTCAAGGGGCAGGGCTCGACATTGACCCCGATATGGAAATGGTTTTCACCCTTGGAGTTGAACTGCTCCCGGGTCATCTGATTGGCTATATGCATCAAGGCATAGGTTTCCCTGGAGTGCAGGTCCAGCTGCAACAACTCTGTGGCTTCCTCCCGTTCAATGCCGGCAAAGTCCATCCCTTTGTTCAAAATGTCTTCTATCTTTGGAGAAATCTTCCAGCTCATAGATTCCCTTTATGGGTTGTGCCCAATCTAGGTATGACGGTTATCTCTTGTTCAAGGACCAGTCGTAGCGGTCGTCGTCAATGTCGTCGAAGCCTTGAAGCTTCTCCTTGAATTCCGGTTCAGCATATTGCATGAGGTGCTCGATCATCCCGGCATCATTGCCTCCAAAGTCCTCCTGAAACCACTCGTAGATAGAGGAAACCACCAACCTGCCGCCTTCAATGCTCGCTCCTCGAGGATGGTTGATGTATTCCCTGGCTCCCTTTTCCAGAAGGTCCTCGGTGTTCTGGGCCGTAAAGGCCTCCGGCTGGAGGTTGGGGCAGCCCATGGAGGCGCAGTTCACTCCGTAGTGAATTCTGGGGTCCTTCCAGATGGGCCGGAGGATACGGTGTTCGATGTCGTTCAGGGAAAGCTCCTGGCCTTCAACTGTGACCAGCTTCTCTTTCCAGGGTCCGCCAAAGGACAAAAATCCAAAGGAAATATCCTTGATAGAATCCACTGGGTAGTGCTCCAGCACGAGCTGGATGGTCAGGGCATTGTAGAGGTTGATCCAAAACGGTTTCTGGGACTCTTTGGACATTGATTTAATCTCAGTAGCCGTGAGTTTGTCCACAGTTGTCTAAACTGCTGCGATCCTGGGCCGTGACCCCCTGATAATCAAGTCTGCTGACCCCGTTCGGGCCCTGGCTCACGTATCGCTGCAAAAAGTTGGTCCATGCACTGTGATCCACGGTCAGCGTGGAGTTGGGATTGTGCTCATCCCAGTACTCCCACAAATCGGCTTTCGGCGCGGCCAGAAGCATGGTTGGAAAAAGCAGCACAATCAAGGTCAAACTCAAGGAACGACAACGTCTCATAAAAACTCCTCAAAAGGTTTTGGCTATGTTTTCATTTTTTTTGATCATTCTGTATTTATTCCAATTTGTTTCGAATTTCGATATTCGTATTTCGAATTTCCGTGTCGTTGGATAATGGGTCAAGCCTGAAAAGAAAAATCGCTATTTCAAATCGCCACCACCCAGGACGAAACTTATAAGACACGGTTCTAGTCTCTGTTTTGCTTGTAATACCTGGTCAGGGCCAGGACATCGGCCGCTTTGAGCCGGCCGATGGGACCTGAGCTGTAACTGGCCACTTCAATGGTTCCTGTGGGCCGGATCAAAAATCCCGAAGGCTGGAGAAACCTCTTTTCTGACTCAAAAAAGCCTCCCAGGCTTTGTCCAATGGTATCCAGGTCCAGACCATGGGCCACTGCAAAGGACAGCCCCAGTTCCTTGACTGTTTTTTGGGCTTCAGGCATTGCGTCCACCGATCCGGCCAGCAGGCCCATGTTTTCAGCCCTGAAGTCGTCCATGCTCTGCTGGAAGTCAGCCAACTGCTGACTGCAAAACGGTCACCAATGCCCCCGGTAGATAAGGACCACCCCATAGCTCTGAAAGAAATTGTCATCGATCTGGACTTGACCGTGCTCCACAGTCTGGAAGGTCAAATTCGGAAATCGTTCTCCTGTGTCCAACAGGGTTCCTTTTGCTCTGGCCATACATCCCTCCTTGGAGAATAATTATTTGTGGAATTGTAGCTGCTTGTTTTTACTGATCTCTGACCACTGACCTCTGGTAAAACCGTCAAATCAGATCATACGTTTCATCCTTGATCAAACCGGCAAACCCCTTTTTTGCGCGCTTTGGCGCAAAAATATGTCAGACTTGCCGGAGGCAAGGCTGACCTCTGACATCTGGCGATTGCAAAAGCAGTTTTTGCCCTCGCATCATGTATGTCGTCCCCAAAGCAGAAGCCTTACACTTTTCCAACCAAAGAATCGTTTGGGTAGGGTGGTGTGCTCAGGACTCTATTCTTCCTTTTTTGTACTCAGCATGATGTCCCCGTAATAACTTGTGGTTTCTTCCCCGGTATTATCGGTATCGGTCATGATGGCGATCCCGATGATATCCGGCGGCTGTTTTCCAAAGGCGCGCTGGTAATCTTTGACTATATTGCGCTGTTCCTTAACCCATTGACCACTGCGGGCATTGCCGCTTTGGAGGACAACCATCATGGCTTCCTGGGCATAGGGATTGGGCACGATTGTGTCCGGGGCTGCCTTGCTGGCCCAGATATAATTGAGGGCACTTCCCGGCAACTCCTGGTCAGACATAACGCTGGCTGTTTTGTGTCTCATGCGCTGCCACAGGCTGGACTGGTCCGGGTCGAAAGCAAAGGCGACGTAAATGCGGGTTGCATAGTCGTCCCCTGTCTTGGTTTTCACATCGCCCTTTTTCAGAACATGCTCGATTTTCCAGGACCATTGCAACCAGGGATATTCATGGGGGTCAATTCGTACATGGCGGATCAAGCCGGAAGCAGCATTTTGGCTATGAGCCCGTATGACCGTTTTGCCCTTATCCTGTATCAAGTCATATCTGGTATGGGCATCGATGTCGGAAAAGGTCATAGGCTCCCAGCTTTCAGGCCACTTTTTACCCGGGGCCTGGCTGGAAAAATCACCGATCACCAGCTCTTCAGCATATCCGACTCCCGGCAGGAAAATCAGGCTCAAGGCCAGGCAAATTATGGCAATGAAGTGTTGATACATAACCGGCACCTCTTTTAGCATTTTCTCAAGGTTATGGATGTAGCAGATGCTACATCCCATATTGATTCAGTATGCTAAAAAATCATCATTGGCGCAAATGGGACAATCATAAACCGAAGTACGAAATGGAGGTGTCGTATGCATCCACAACTTATCGGAATTTCCGGCAGTCCTGTCAAAAACAGCAACACGGACCGGTTGGTTCAGGCCGTGCTTGAGGCCAGCGGCCTGGAATATGAATTTGTCAAATTGTCCAAGGTAAACATCAAGCCCTGTATTGCCTGCCTGGGCTGCACAGGAGATAATATCTGCAAAGTCAAGGATGATTTTCCGGAACTGGCCGAAAAGCTGAAAAAAGCCCACGGCCTAGTCATTGGCAGCTATCCCCCATATGCCTCTGTAGATGGTTTCAGCAAGGCCTTTTTGGAGCGTCTGTTTTCCATGCGTCACCAGAACCATTTAAATCAGGGAAAATTGGCCGCAGTCGTGACCACCGGTATCGGGCGCGGAGCCCCGGGGCTGGATGAGGCCGGGCAGCAGGTGAGTACGGCCTTACAAATGGAGGGCATGGAGGTCATCGGCCAGCTCAAGGCCTTGGGCAACGTGGAATGTCTGGTCTGCGGATACGGTGAGGAGTGCCCCATGTCTGCTTTGCCATGGGTGTTCGGCAAGGATGCCCGGGTTACGCCGGATAAATTCTGCAATGTGGAAGACCAGGCTGAGGTCTGGAGCCAGGCCAAGCAGTTGGGGCAGGATCTGGCCGGGAGAATCAAGCCCCAGACATTGATGTAATACCATACCCAGATGGCTCTTTAGGGCTGAGCGTTTGATGACGGCCTTGGGAAACAACTCTCTTGCTGCATTTGACCAGGAACTGTAAGGTGAAGTCAGTGAGTTACAAGGAGGGTTGAATATGTCGTCAGGTTGTCTGTGTGCTCAGCTCATGGGCGGGGAGATGGATCTTTGCCAGGAATGCATAGGCCATCTCTGGCTTTTTGAGCGTCTGGCCCCTGAAGAGCTTGGAGTGTTGGCTGACAGAGCCATGCGCAAAGTCTATGATCCCGGGAACATCGTTTTCCAGCAGGGAGATCCGGCCGATAAGATGTTCTTGATCAAGGGGGGACGAGTGAGATTGGACAAGTTCACTGAGGATGGTTCGGATATTTTCCTGGACATCCGCAAGGCCGGCGACTTTATCGGCGAATATATGCTTAGCGAGCAGGAGAGTGCCTTTCCTGTGACCGCAACATGTATGGAAAAAACCTTAATTTGCGGTTTTACCAGGGACACCTTCGACTCCCTGGTTAGGGAGTATCCCAATATCGGACTGGAAGTGATCAAACGAATGAGTGAACAAGTTGCTTCCTTGACTGACAGAGTAGGCAGTATGTCCAAGGTCAATTTGGAAGACAGGCTGTACAGTGTACTCAGCGCTGTAGCCAAGGAGCATGGCCGGGAATCAGATGACGGCTACATCATTCAGTTTCCTTTAACTCATGAGGATCTGGGCTTTCTGGTCGGTGCTCATCGGGTGAGCATTACCAGGGCCATGAAGGGCCTTAAGGAATCCGGTCGGATCGTCAAACAAGGAAGCACCATGCTTCTTCCATTTTCGTAAATGTGTTTTCATATTGTATATCCGAAGAGTCTTGTATAACCAAAAAATTATGGAGGGTATTATGGCGAGGCTGGAAAATATGCCTGAACCCATGCAATCCCATTTAGCTGATTTACCTTGTCCCACCTTTGCAAAGACCCCTTGGGCCACAGGGCCGCAATTGGCCAAGCGCAAGGTGGCCCTTATTTCCACTGCAGGCCTTCATCGCCGGATGGACAGGCCTTTTGCCGGCATGGAGGGCGATTATCGGGTTATCCCCGGCGATACCACGGCCGGGGATTTAGTCATGACTCACATCTCGACAAACTTTGACCGGACCGGTTTTGTCCAGGACTGGAACGTGGTCTTTCCTCTTGATCGTTTGCATGAGCTGGCCCGGGAACATTTCATCGGGAGCGTGGCTGGTTTCCACTATTCCTTTATGGGGGCCACAGACCCGGACCAAATGGCTGCTCCGGCCCACAATCTGGCCAGGTTGCTGCAAGGAGACCATGTGGACGCAGCCTTTCTGGTACCGGTCTGACCTTTTTGTACGCGCGCCGTAGGCGCGCTGGCTCATTATCTGGAAGCGGAAGGTATTCCCACCACCCAAATCAGTCTCATAGCCAAGCATACAGAGATCATCAAGCCACCGCGTGCGCTGTGGGTCCCTTTTGAACTTGGCCGTCCATTAGGTGCACCCAACCAGCCTGAGTTTCAACGCAAGGTGGCCCTGGCCGCATTGAAACTCTTGGAAGCTGAACAGGGCCCGGTGTTGGAAGCATTTCCCGAGGAGGCACCTAAAATTGCTTCGGCTGAAAGGGACGACTCAGCCACCTGGGCCTGTCCGGTGAGCTTTACACCGCAGCAGGCAGAAATGAGTGAACAAGAACAGCTGGCCGCTCACCTGCACCAGGAAGTCACAGAACTCAGGCCGTGGTATGATCTGGGTCTGGAAAAACGCGGCCGGACAGCCATGGTTACTTTTGATCCTCAGACAGCAGCCGACCTGCTTGCAGAGTATCTGACAAATGGTTCTGATCATACCTCCAATACAGAGTTCTCACCTGGAGTGGCCCTGCGCCTGGCAGCTCAGGATATAAAGGTTTTCTATTTCGAATCAATCACATCCCGGCCAGGGACGCAAACCCCGGACAGCAAAACTTTCAGCAACTGGTTTTGGAACGAGACTGCCGCTGGGAAGTCATTGCAGACAGTCAAAGAAAAATACCTTGAGTCTAAAGACAAGGAATTGCGTCTGACCGCCCAGAAGTTTTTGGTGCCTATGCCGCAATAAAAGGAGTTTGCTATGAACAAGGTCAAAGGATTATTGTTTGATGTTGGCGGAACCGTGTTTGACTGGAAAAACACAGCCCGGGAAGTGATTGAAACCTTGGCCCGGAAAAAGGGTGAGACGATTGACAGTGAAGCCTTTGCCGACGACTGGCGGGCCGGGATGTTTCAAGTGCACACTCAGGTCAGGCAGGGGAACCTTCCCTGGATGGATGCGGATGAAATGCACGTACGGGCCTTGAACCAGCTGGCTGAGACCTATCCTCTTTTAAACAAGATTGACCATATGTCACTGGTGGAGTCTACCTAGCAACCCTGGCATTCCCTGAAGGTTTTTGACGGTGCTGCTGGGGCCATAGAGCGCTTACGCAGCAAGTATACAGCCATTGTGCTCACGATCCTGAGCTGGAAGAGCATCGTCCGCAGCTCCAAGGCCGCCCGCGTCCAATGGGATGGTATCCTGTCCTGCGAGTTTCTGAAGTATTACAAGCCTTCCTTGCAGGCGTATTTACGCGGTGTCAGCCTGTTGGGACTTCAGCCGGAAGAAGCTATGATGGTTGCTGCCCATGAGAGGGACCTGACTTCTGCCCAGGCAGCCGGACTGAAGACAGCCTATGTCAAGGTCCCGGAAGAAGACAAGGTGAGTGAAGAGTTTGGACAAGGGGGCGGGAGTGCCTTTGATGTGCAAGCTCCGGATTTCCAGGCCCTTTGCCGGGAACTGGGGGTGGCTTAAAAAATAGGCCTTCGTATGAAACGAGAATTAACTCCGAAGAGGGCCTGCCCTAGGGGGCACAAAAAATATTACAGATTTGCCAAAGGCAAGTCTGAAAAGGAGATTGGGATGGCCCCGCAAAATGTCTTTTTCATCGGGTTGAACGATTTCAACTTAACAAAACTCAAATCCATCCGCAACGCCCAAAAGTATGCCTTTCACGGCCTCCTGGATCCATCCGAAGTCCTGGATACCTACGATTTCCCCATCGCCGATATGCTGGATCGGTCTGAAAAGCAGCTCCGCCGCTGGCAAGAGGAAACAGGAGAGAAAATCGACGGCATCGGGGCTTATATGGACTTTCCGGTCAGTACCATGCTCCCCCTTCTTTGCGCTCGCTTCGGCAAACGTGCTCCCAGCCTGGAGGGGCTGCTCAAGTGCGAGCACAAATACTGGAGCCGCCTGGTGCAGCGGGAGGTGATCCCGGAGCATATTCCATACTTTCAGCCCTTCGACCCATTTGAAAATGATGTTTTCCAGCGCATTGAGCTTGAACTTCCCTTTTGGATCAAGCCCATCAAGGCCTCTGGCTCCCTGCTCGGTTTTCGCATTGAAAACCGGGAAGACTTTGAGCGGGCCATTCCCCAGATCCGGGAGCAGATCCACCTTATCTCCGAGCCCTTCAACTATATCCTGGACCAGGCCGATCTCCCCCGGGAGGTGGCTGAGGTGCAAGGCCATTTCTGTCTAGCCGAGAGCATCATCGGAGGGCGGCAGTGCACCCTGGAAGGCTATTCCTTTGCAGGTCGGGTGGAGCCCATCGGGATCATCGATTCCATCCACTACGAGAACGGAGTCAGCTTTTTCCGCTATGAATATCCGTCCACCTTACCAGATGTCATCCAGGAAAAAATGATTGCCATCAGCAAAAAGGTCATTACCCATATCGGGTTCGACAACTCCGCATTCAACATTGAATTTTACTGGAACCGGGAGCAGGACAAAATCTGGCTTCTGGAAATCAACACCCGGGTCTCCCAGTCTCACAGCGACATCTTTGAAAAGGTGGACGGCCAGTCCAACCAGCAGGTGACGGTTCAGGTGGCCTGCGGGGAACAGCCGGATTTTCCGCACAGGCATGGTGAATTTCCGTGTGCAGCCAAGTTCTTCTGGCGGATATTTAGCGGTGACGCTGAAGTGACCCGGGTGCCGACCCAAGAGGAGATCAACAGGGTGCAGGAGCGCATTCCGGGGGCTATTATTCAACCTCAGATCACGACCGGAATGAAACTCTCCGATCTTCTGGAACAGGACAGCTACAGTTACGCCATCTGCCATCTGTTTATTGGAGGGGAACATCAAAAGGATCTTTTGGACAAGTATCTCTTGTGCCAGGAGATGCTGTCCTTTAAGTTCAAGCCGGTCGCGGTGTAGCTTCTAGCCTTATCCCTGAATCTCTGCAATAAAAAACAAGAAAATTTCTTTGAGCGGTTCAATTCTTTGCCGAACCAATTGGGTTGCGGGCGTAGCCAGCTTTACACTTTATTTGAACACTGAAACCTGAACACTGAACACATTTCCCTGTCATCCAGATACAGATTGAGTCACCTGAAATAATTGACAATAAAGAGCAGAACCCAAAAGTCCTGGCGTTCCGCGAATCTCCTCTTGCAATACACAACAATTCTTTTTATGATGTGTATATTTGATTGGAGGTGATTATATGAAAAGAACGAACGTGGTGCTTGACGATGAGCTGGTCAAAGAATGTCAGGAGCTTACAGGCATCAAGACACGGCGTGCTCTCATTGATTACGCGCTGCATGAGGTCCGAAGGCGCGGACGTCAGAAGCGATTGCTGAAATTGAAGGGCGCTGTCAATTGGGAGGGAGATCTTGCTGAATGGAGAAAGGCGCGTAATTAATGGTGCTTGTCGACACAACGGTCTGGATCGACTTTTTTGCCGATCGTAACCAGCTGCACGTGGCTGCGCTCCAAGAGTTGATCGAGGATGAGGAGGACTTGTGTCTCTGTGGGGTTATCCTCGCGGAAGTGCTCCAAGGAATCCGATCTGACCCAGACTATATCCAAACGAGAGACTACCTTGCCGATCTTATCTTCCTGCCCATGAGACAAATCACATTCGTGCACGCAGCCGAGCTCTACAGCTTCCTTCGGAAGAGGGGTGTCACGATCCGGAAACCTGTTGGCTGTATGATTGCTGCTGTGGCCATAGAAAACGATATCCGCCTGCTCCATAATGACCGCGACTTCGACCACATTGCCAAGCACTCCAAGCTTAGAGTTTGTGATTGAATAATTCAGCAATCCCGTTCAAAAGACTGGTCATTGGAGCTTTAAAAATGCCGTCTTCAACCGTGAACCTGGAACATAGAAACCTCAAAAGGAGTACAAGGCCTTGAAAATCGTCAGCACCTTTCCCAGACCGGTTCAAGAGATCTTTAACCAATGGATTTCCATGTCCGACGGATGCAGGCTGGCTGCTCGCATCTGGCTGCCGGAAGACGCGGAAAACGATCCCGTCCCGGCTATTCTGGAATATATACCCTATCGGAAGAACGATCTGACCGCAGAGCGGGATGTGCAGCATCATCCCTACATAGCCGGACACGGCTATGCCTCCGTCCGGGTGGATATCCGGGGCAGTGGAGAATCTGAAGGTGTGCTGGAAGATGAGTATCTCCAGCAGGAACTGGACGACGGAGTGGAAATTATCAACTGGCTGGCCCAGCAGCCCTGGTGCAGCGGCCGGGTGGGCATGATCGGCATTTCCTGGGGCGGATTCAACGGCCTGCAGCTGGCTTCCCTGCAGCCGCCGGCCCTGAAGGCAGTTATTTCTTTGTGCTCCACCGACGACCGTTATTCCGACGACATCCACCACATGGGCGGGTGTCTGTTGGGAGACAATCTGTCCTGGGCTTCGACCATGTTCAGCCACAACAGCTGCCCGCCCGATCCGCGTATTGTCGGCGATGCCTGGCGGGAGATGTGGATGCAGCGGCTGGAGGGAAGCGGGCTGTGGCTGGCCAAGTGGCTTAAGCATCAGCGAAGGGACGAGTATTGGAAGCATGGATCAGTGTGCGAAGATTTCTCCTGCATCCAGTGCCCGGTCATGGCTGTCAGCGGCTGGGCCGACGGATACTCCAATGCGGTCATGCGCCTGTTGACCAATCTGCAGGTCCCGCGCAAGGGGCTGATCGGTCCCTGGAGCCACCTCTACCCCCATCTGGGGCGCCCTGGACCGGCCATAGGTTTTTTGCAGGAAGCTTTGCGCTGGTGGGATCAGTGGCTCAAAGATAAGGACACCGGGGTCATGGATGAGCCCATGCTCCGGGTCTGGATGCAGGCGAGCGTTGCCCCGACAACAAGCTACGACCATCGTCCGGGACGTTGGGTGGTGGAAGAGGAGTGGCCGAGCCGGAACACAAAACCTCTGAACTATCATTTGGGCTTTGCCTGGATGGGACCGGAAGATGAGATATATGAAGAGGACGGATTGACTATTCAATCTCCATTGAGCGCCGGCCTCTTTGCCGGGAAATGGTGTTCGTACAGCGCGCCTCCGGATCTTCCCCACGACCAGCGGGACGAGGACGGCGGAGCCCTGACCTTTGATTCCAATGTGCTGGAAGAGGATATGGAGATTCTGGGACCACCGGTGGTGGAACTCGACCTTTCATCCAACCAGCCCGTGGCCATGGTTGCTGTCCGCCTCTCGGATATTCTGTCCGACGATAAGGCCACCCGGGTGACCTACGGGCTGCTCAATCTGACCCATAGGGACAGCCATGAGCATCCCGAACCACTGCAGCCGGGGAAGCGATACCGGATCAGAATCCAGATGAATGATATTGCCCAGAGGTTTCCAGCCGGCAACCGCATCCGCCTGGCCATCTCCACTGTATACTGGCCTCTGGCCTGGCCGTCACCGGCTCCGGCCAGGCTGACGGTTTATCGCAAAACAAGCCGCCTCATCCTTCCGGTACGGCCGAAAAATCCCAAGGATAAGGAATTGCGGCCCTTTGCCCCTCCGGAAGGGGCTCCACCATTGAACAAGACCTTGATTCAGCCCACCCGCCAGTCCTGGACCGTAATCCGGGATCTGGCCAAGGACGAATCCCGGCTGGAAGTGATCAACGACGAGGGCGTCTATAGGATTGAAGACATTGACCTGGAGGTTGCCGCTAAGGTGACCGAAAACTACGTTTTTTGTGACGACGACTACAATTCCCTGCGTGGAGAGACCAAATGGGAACGTAGCTTCAAGCGCGGACCCTGGGAGGTGACAACAACGGCTCGGACCCTGCTCACCTCAAGTGAGACCCACTTTCATATCCAGGCCGATCTGGACGCTTATGAAGGGGACAGCCGGGTCTTCAGCCGCAGCTGGGATGAAGAAATCCCCCGGGATTTGGTTTAGGTATCGGGGATGCAGCTGTTCAGGGGTAGAAAAAGGGAGATAATACGCTACAAATTGTAACACTACAGGTTAGGCGCTTATCCGCGAAACTCTTTCAGAAAAAAAAGAAAAATGGAACCACAAAGGCACTAAAGTGGGCTACGCCCGCAACCCAAGAAAGTTGAACCACAAAGGCACGAAGGACACAAAGGAAGAGACGCAAAGGCAAGAAGAAGAGGATTTTCTTTTTTCCCCGGCGGGTTGGACGCCGGGGAAAAAGGCCTCCACGCCTGGCGGCGTAAGGCCTATCCCGGAAGGGATTGCAATAGAAGCAAAGCGGTATGGCTCGAGACGGCTCATCGCTTTGGGTGAGCTGCCTCGAGCCTACCCCGCTTTGCTTCTTACCTTCGTGTACTTTGTGCCTTTGTGGTTCAAATCTTTAACTTGGGTTGCGGGCTCAGTCCGCTTTAGTTCGAGCATGACCAATGAAGAGCCAGGGTGGCACCTGGCGATCCCAGAATGGCCAGGGTGGCACCTGGCGGTCCGGGGAGCAAAGCTTTGGGATCACAATCGAGTTTGTTTGGATACCTGCGTTGTTTTGCGATTATTAATGGGCGCTCCTGCAGAACAAGCTCAGAGAGCTTTTCTTTTTGTTAAAGATTGTTACCAGAAACAGATCAAGGTCCATGTTTCTGACCTGGTAATTCAAGAAACCTATCATGCACTTTCCTGTCACTATCAGGTTCCTGTAAAAGAAGCGGTGGAATGCCTCCGTGATTTTCTTTCCTCCAAAATGATCACCAGTATTGGACAGGCCTTGCCGGTCCTTCAAGAATATTCGGGAGCAGGTCCTGGGTTTGCTGATCGTCTTATGAGAAGAGATTATCTTCAAGGCACGGTAGATACAGTGCTTACCTTTGATAAAAAATTTTCTCAGCTCTCCAACATACAGAAGCTATAATGGGGGAGGATACAGACATTTGTCTTGACTTTTGCGGAGAAGTCTACGACAAAATTTACCAGGGCAGGGAAAGTCCCTGTCCTGGATGCCACACATTGGAGACATTTGAAAATGGAGAAAAGATTCTTAATCAAAGTAAAGTTACATATGAGCAGGAATTGAAACATGCCTGAAACGCATCCGGACAATATCCAGACCGAAGAAGACGACGAAGCCCAGGAGACACGCCAGATCCGCAGGGTGGCCTTGTTTGCCTTTTTGCTGAATCTGTTTTTAGCTGGGTTAAAGATCATTTTGGCTGCTCTCAGTGGCAGCCTGGCTATAACTGCCGGGGCTATTGATTCGGCAACGGATTCAGTGGCCTCTCTTGCCGTGTTCCTTGGAGTGGTCTTATCGGCCAGAAAAACCAAGACCTTCCCCCTTGGTCTGTACAAGATCGAAAACCTCATCTCAGTGGTCATTGCCATATTCATTTTTTTTGCCGGCTACGAAATCGTGCAGCAGATGATGCAACCTGGAGGCATACCCCGGATTACCTGGCCTATTCTTGTGTTTCTCTTTTTAAGCACAGCAATTACTTATGCCTTTGGTTTGTATGCCCTGCATCAAGGGCGCAAAACCGAATCTCCGACTCTGATTGCCGAAGGCAAACACCGGCAAGTGGATGTTGTTTCCTCCCTGGTTGTGCTCGCAGCCGCTGCCCTGAGTTATTTTGATCTGCGCTTTGTAGTCTATGGGGTTACAGTGGATCAAATTGGAGCCGGACTGGTTGTCCTTTTTATTGTCCGCACTGGATGGGAACTGCTCGCAGACGGGATGCGGGTCCTGCTGGATGCGTCCATTGATCGGGACAGCCTGGAACAGGCCAGAAAGATCATTTATCAGGAACCTTTGGTCACTGAAGTGCAATCCTTGGTGGGTCGCAATGCCGGACGGTTTCGGTTTCTGCAGGCTGATATAACTTTGCGTACCGAGGACCTGAGTAAGGCCCATCGGGTGAGTCAGGCTATCGAGAAAAAAATCAAAGCCAACTTGTCCCATGTGCACAGCGTGGTGGTCCATTTTCAGCCTCAGCCTGCCCATCGTTTGCGGACGGCAATCCCCATGCAGGATATGGCTGGGACAATCAGTCATCATTTTGGTGAGGCCCCATATTTTGCTTTTGTGGATATCCAGCGCCAAGACAGGAGCATAGAACAGCAAAATATTGTCTCCAATCCATACCAGAATATTGAACGGGGCAAGGGTATCAAGGTCGCGGAGTGGCTGGTGGAGCAAAAGACTGATCAGGTCTTGGTCAGAGAAGATATCAAAAACAAAGGGCCGGGCTATGTCTTTGCCAATGCGGGCATTGATGTGCAGCAGGTCAGTAATGAAACTCTGATTCAGGTGTTGCAGGAGCAGAGGTGAGAAAGCGCAGAGGTCGGCACCGCCGCGGGCGTGTCAGTTATACGTTATTAGTTACTTGTTATTGGTAGGAAGCCGTCAGCGCCGCCTCTGGCGGCCTGTTATTGGTTATTCGTTATTTGTTATTCGTAAGAAGCCGCCAGTTTGATCCAATATGAAACTGGTTACAAAGAGGGCTGGCCCGGCACTCAATTGGAGATGTAAGGCTTTCAATCAAGATACACCGATAGCTTCTGCAATTGAGTGCCGGGCCGTCCTTGTATGGTTGAGTCTTGTTTCATAGATGACCGTATTTCTATCAATTTATCCATTGTATACGGGAGTATGAGTGTAATGGCCGAGTACAAGCATCTGATTTCCTTTGTCCAGGATCTGCATGATTTTCTGGCCCGACATCCGGAGATGAAGGAGAAAGTTGTGGACATGGTGGAGAGTTATCGTATGTGCCGGCAGCGTACGTATGGAGATTTACCTCCGGATGTGACCCTGGGGCCAAGCTTTGAGGAAATGTATGCCCATGTGTACACGAATGAGGGAGGATGCCAGTGGTGCAAAAGCAGGGTGGATAAGCTGGAGCGAATAAAGCTCTCGGAAAGCGCCAAACTCATCGAGCAAATCATTCAGGGTATAGAATCCCCGTGAGGGTATGGGGATGGGACTTGGAAAGTTAGCTTATGCAAAATTACTGGCTTTTTTGATGTGAGAAAAAAAGGCTTTGCCGGAGACCTAGGGTCTATAGCCCACGACTGTGCTGATGAGCTTGATCCTCTTACTTCCCCTCCCTGCTGCGGCTTTGCGCAGCTTTCCAGGGAGGGGATAGGGGAGGGTGCTGTGATTCCAGACCTTTATTTTTCCATTTTCATCACCCCGCGGTGTTAAGTGTGGGCCATGCGAAGCCATGGTAATTTTGTTCTCAGGTGTAAGGTGCCTGGAGTGTTCAGGTTTCAGTGTTCAGTGTTCAGCTTTAAGAGGCCCGATTCATGAGAATACGATACTGATTGGGCAAATGTTCTTTTTCAGATGTCCTTGCTCAGACATTAGATAAGAAAATTAAGGATACGCATAAATTCTGAAATAAGCTAATTTCTTGTTTCATACGAGCCTTTATCCCTCTCTTGCCCGCTCGCCTGCAGAGCCATATCCAGACCGCAAAGGAAAAAGGTGCATCCGGCCGGTATCTCAGCCACGGTCCCGGAAAAGGCCTTGGTCAGCTCATTGGCCTTTTGGGCCAGGGCTGGGTCTTGGCTGATTCGGGCCAGACGGAGGAGATTGGACAAAAAGACGCTGTTACCCGAGGGAATGGCTCCGTCGGTAATCTCCTTGGGCCGGGTGAGAAGCTCTTCACCGTCGTCCGGGGTAAGATAAAAACCTCCATGATCTTGATCCCAGAAATGGTTCAGACATTCGTGGGTCAAACCAAGGGCTATGTCCAGATATTCACGCTTATCGTTGACCGCATGCAGCTCAATAAGCCCCTGGATGAAAAAGGAGTAATCGTCGAGCATACCCGGGATGGCCGCCTGACCCTCCCGATAACGATGCAGGAGACGTCCGTCCCGGTACATATGTTCAAGAATAAACTGGGTCGCTCGTTTTGCGACTCGGGTATATTCTTCATTCTCCAAGACCCGGCCGGCCTGGGCCAAGGCGGAGATCATCAGTCCGTTCCAATCAGTGAGGACCTTGTCATCCAGCAAGGGACGAATGCGCCGGTTGCGAGCGGCTAAAAGCTTGGAGCGCATTATCTCCAGCTGAGAGGAGAGATCTTCCTGGCTGACCCCCAGGCTTTGAGCTGTTTGGTCCAAAGGCTGGGAAAGGTGCAGGATGTTGGCCCCGGTCCGGCGTTTGCTGGCCTCGTCCTTAAAATTGCCATCCGGTGTGAGGCCGAAAACCTTCTTGGCCAACCGGGCCTCTTCCGGGCTCAAAAGCTTATCAATCTCCTTCTCCGTCCACACATAGAATTTGCCCTCCTCCCCCTCACTGTCCGCATCTTCAGCAGAATAAAAGGCCCCAGATGCATCGGTCATGTCCTGAAGGACATAGCTGACAGTCTCTTCTATGACCTGGGGGTAGAAGGGATCTTGGGTCAGTTCATAGGTCTCGGTCAGGGCCATGATGAGCATGGCCTGGTCGTAGAGCATCTTTTCAAAGTGGGGTACCAGCCAGTAGCGATCTGTGGAGTAGCGGTGAAAGCCGAATCCCAGGTGATCGAAGATGCCCCCCCGGCGCATGGCCTTCAAAGTTGTATCCACCATATTCAGGGCCTCATGGTTTCCGCTTCGTTGCCAAAAGCGAAGCAAAAAGAGGAGGTTGTGTGGGGCCGGAAACTTGGGGGCCTGCCCGAAGCCTCCGTATTCGGGGTCATAGCGCTGTTCAAGGCTTTTGAAAGCGGCGTCTAAAGTGCTCTCATCCAGGGTGACTGCTGGAAGGGCCTGATTCAGGCGCTGCAAATTATCAGTCACCTGACGGGCGGAATTGCTGATCTTTTCCCGGTCATGTTGCCATAGCCTGGAGATCTCGGCCAGAAGATCCAAGAGCCCGGCTTGGCCGAAACGGCCCTGCTTGGGTATATAGGTGGCCGCGAAAAATGGCCTTTTGTCCGGAGTCATGATCACGGTCAACGGCCATCCACCCCGCCCGGAGATCATCTGGCAGGCGGTCATGTAGATCTGGTCTATGTCCGGGCGTTCTTCCCGGTCCACCTTGATGGAAATGAAGCTGTGGTTGAGGGCTTGGGCCACTTCCTGATCCTCAAAGGATTCCCGTTCCATGACGTGGCACCAGTGGCAGGTGGCGTATCCAATGGACACAAAAACCGGAAGGTCTTTGTCCCGGGCCAAGGAAAAGGTCTCTTCAGACCAGGGATGCCAGTCAACAGGGTTATACGCATGTTGCAAAAGATAGGGGCTTTTTTCGTCAATGAGGCGGTTGGCGGAATGCTGTGTCTCTGACATAATATCTCCTTATGGGGTTCTTCGTTCGCTAGGGTCCACCATGGGCACGTCTTCATCTTATGACTCCAGCCATATTCTTATCATTTCTCAACGTTGCGTTAGGATTATGAGATAAGCTAAAGTGAGCTTCGCCGGCAACCCCAATCAAAATGATCAGAGTCTTGAAGTATTTTGCCCACAGATCACACCGATTGACACAGATGATAAATTATTTTTCTTCTTTTTTTGACAGCATTTCATGCGTAAGGCCTAAATATATTTTATAGATAATAATAATCATTTCTATAATAATGACAAGGAACGATTATCATGCCGGCTCACAACAGCGACGTAGCTTCCATGTTTGAAGAACTGGCCGACATCCTGGAGATTGAAGGAGCCAATCCCTTCCGGGTCCGGGCCTATCGCAACGGGGCCCGGGCGGTTGGCGGGCTGTCCCACAGTCTCCGCGATCTCGTGTACAGGGAAGAGGATTTGACCCAATATCCGGGGATCGGCCAGGAGCTGGCGGCCAAGATTAAGGAAATCGTGGATACCGGCTCCCTGTCAGCTCTGGAAAAGGCCAGACAAAGGGTGGCGCCGGAGTTGGTCAGTCTGTTGCATATCCAGGGTTTGGGACCCAAGCGGGTCAAGGCCCTGCATGATAAGCTGGGAGTAAATTCCATCGCCGATCTGCAGCAAGCGGCGGCTGATGGCCAGGTGGCTGAATTGTCCGGGTTCGGAGCTAAGACCCAGGAGAGTATCCTGGAGGAAATCGAACGTTTCCAGGGGGTGGAAAAGCGGTACAAGCTGGCAGTGGTGGAGGATGCGGCTGCATCTTTGGCCCAGCATCTCGGAAAACAGGAGGGAGTTCAGGATGTGCAAGTAGCCGGGAGTTTCCGGCGGCGTAAGGAGACTGTGGGCGATTTGGACATCCTGGTTACCGGCAACAGGTCTGATGACCTCATGCGGGCTTTGGTCAACTATGAGGATGTCCGCCAGATCCTGGCCCACGGCCAGACCAAGTCGTCAGTGATCCTTAAAAACGGGTTACAGGTTGATCTGCGCTTTGTGGATCAAGATTCTTTTGGGGCAGCCCTGCACTACTTCACCGGATCCAAAGCCCACAATATCGCCGTTCGCCGTCTGGCCCTGGACCGGGAGCTGAAGGTTAATGAGTACGGCGTATTCCGGGGGGAACAAAAGGTAGCCGGGAAAAGCGAGGAAGACGTCTACGCCAGTGTAGGCCTTCCTTATATAGTCCCTGAGCTCCGGGAAGACCGGGGGGAGCTGGAGGCGGCGGCCGCAGACCGGTTGCCCGAGCTGATTCAGAGAAAGTATCTGCGCGGCGATCTGCACGTGCACACCAAGGCCTCGGACGGTAAGAACACTTTGCAGGAACTGGCCCAAGCTGCTCTGGAGATGGGGTATGAATACCTGGGAATCACCGATCATACCCGAAACCTGAGTATGGTCAGGGGTTTGGATGAACACAGGCTCCTGGAGCAGATGGAGGAGATAGACGCCATGAATGGCCGCTTAACCGGGATAACCCTGCTCAAAGGCTCAGAGGTAGATATCCTCAAGGACGGGAGCCTGGATCTGCCGGACTGGGTTTTGCAGAAGCTGGATTTTTGCGTCTGTTCTGTGCACACAGCCTTCAACCTGTCGGTAGACAAACAGACAGAGCGCATCCTGCGGGCCATGGACAACCCCAATTGTACCATTTTGGGCCATCCCAGCGGCCGACTCATTGGGTCCAGAGAGGCCTACGCCCTGGACATGGAAAGTATTCTGCAGGGAGCCAAAGAACGGGGGTGCATCCTGGAGCTGAACAGCCAGCCGGACCGATTGGATCTGGATGACGTGTACTGCAAGGCGGCCAAGGAGTTGGGAGTGAAGATAGCCATCTCATCCGACGCCCATCAGATCGGGAATCTGGGGCTTATCCGCTACGGAGTGGACCAGGCCAAGCGGGGATGGCTGGAAGCCAAAGATGTGGTTAACACCCGGAACATGCAAGAGCTGAAGAAGTTTTTTAAGCGTTAATTAATACTGCAGTGACAGATTGTTATCCCAAAGCTTTGCTCTCCAGATCGCCAGGTGCCACCCTGACCATTCGTGATCGCCAGGCGCCTGCCTGGCTCTTTCAAGTTTTGGTCCTGCCCGAACTGTCGTTGTAATGTTAATACCGCATGATGATAGAGAATATTCCAAGACATGGGCGGGATACTCGTATCCAGATTATGAACCGAACTTGTCCATTATATATTCATGGGAGAGGGCTTTGTTCTGTTCAAAGCTTTCCGAGCGAGCCAGTGCAAGGGCAGTTAGCCGAAGGTCTTCGATTTCTTCCTGCATGGCTTCATAGCTCTCCATGGACAGCAGAATGGCTTTGGGGGCGTTATTTTTTAAAATTATGCATATAATAATCAGATGATTCTATTCCGTCAATACATCCAGTCCCAGGCGCTGGAGAAAGACGGGCGGAATGCGGACAACCTGCTGTTGGTTGTAGTCGAAGAACACGATTCCGGTTTTGGCCCTGATTACTTCCATCCCGGATTCCTTATTGGTGAACAGATAGGTTATATCGCAGCCCTTGCGTCCGATGTCGGTTATGCCCAAGTCAACCCGGAGGATATCTCCATAAAAGGCCTGGGCCTTGTAAACAATGGCCGCATCGGCAATCAGGATCCCCTTGCCGTCAACGTTCCGTTCCTCAAATCCGAAGTGATTGAAGAATCGGGTCCGGGCTTCCTGAGCCAGGGTCAAAACGGCATCGTTGCCCATATGCCCGCCGAAGTTGATGTCGTCGATGCGCAAAGGGATCTCGGTGTGGAATACATGGGTCTGGGGAAGGTTCACCTGCACTCTGGGCATAGGTCCTCGCTTTTTTATGAAGTTTCCATGGCGGAGTGATTTATTCATGCTTGACAAAAAAGGCCGGAATAGGATTACCATAGGCCGGTAGTAACTGCAATTTCAGAAAGAATCAAACTGGGGGTCTGCGGCCGGAGGCGGCGCTGAAACCCAAAACCTGTCACCACTCAGTCATCAAGCCCAGGAGCGTGCCATGCACCACAGAGAACTGTCTGCGGCCCAATTGTACAAGGCGTGCGACGTATCCGGACTCTCCTTTGAAACCACGGCCGAGCTGGAACCCATTCGGGACTTGAGCCAGGGCGTGGGACAGCCCCGGGCAGTGCAGGCCTTGAAATTCGGGGTGAGCATCGATCAACACGGGTACAATATTTATGCTTTGGGACCAAGCGGAATGGGCAAGCATACCTTCGCCCGGCAGTACTTGTCCCGGCAACTGCAGGATGCATCCACACCGTCGGATCTGTGCTATGTAAATAACTTCGAGACTCCGGGCAAACCCAGGCTGCTCCATCTGCCCCCGGGACGGAGTAGTTCTCTGGCTTCGGATATGGAGCACCTGATCCAGGAAGTGCCCAATGTGCTGAAAGAGGCCTTTGAGAGCGAGGAGTATCAGAACAGGCTGCAGGCCATGCAGCAGGAATTCAAGGAGTATCAGCAAAGCGTTTTTGAAGACTTGCACAACAAAGCCAAGGAAAAAAATCTAACCTTGATCCGGACGCCGAGCGGATTTGGATTCGCCCCGGTTCGGGACGGAGAGGTCGTGCCTCCGGAGGAGTTTCAGAAACTGTCTGAGGAAGAACAAAAGAAAATTCAAAGCGATATCGAAGAATTGCAGAACGAATCCCAGCGCATGTTCCAGAAGTTTCCGGCCTGGCAGAGGGACCTCCGGCAAAAGATATCCGAGCTGAACAATGAAGTGGCCAGCTATGCCCTGGGGCCGCTTATCGACGAGATCAGAGACAAGTACAAGGATGTCTCTGCAGTCGGGGCCTATCTGGATGCAGTGCAAAAGGACATCATCGACAATGTACGTTCAATTCTGGAAAATGACAAACAGCAGGAAGAAGGTCAGGGTCAGCAATCAGGGCAAAGCCCGGGGCAAGGCCCGGCAGGGGGCTGGGGTCAAAGCGGAAGTTTCAGTCTCATGCGCAGGTACAAGGTTAATGTTCTGGTAGACAACGGCCAGACCTCAGGAGCCCCGGTCATTTACGAAGATAACCCTACCTATGCCAATCTCGTCGGCCGGGTGGAGCATCAGCCCATGATGGGAGCCCTGATTACCGATTTCAATCTGATCAAGCCCGGAGCCCTGCACCGAGCCAATGGAGGCGCCCTGATCCTGGACGCTCACAAAGTCCTGACTCAACCCGGAGCCTGGGACGGCCTGAAGCGGGCACTCATTTCGGAGAAGATCAAGATCGAATCCCTGGCTGAAATGTTTAGCCTGATCAGCACCATCTCCTTGGAACCGGAACCCGTTCCCCTGCATGTGAAAGTGGTTTTGGTGGGCAATCCTTTGATCTACTATATACTCAAGGAATATGATCCGGAGTTCAGCAAGCTGTTCAAGGTGGCTGCCGACTTTGACGTCAGCATGCAATGGGATCAGACTCACCAGGATCTTTTTGCCCGTTTCCTGGCTGGGGTGGCGGAGCAGGAGAGTTTGATGCCTTTGCATCGGTCCGGCGTGGCCAGGCTCCTGGAGTACAGCGCCCGCAGGGTGCAGGATCAGAGCAAGCTGTCCACCCATGTGCAAAGCCTGACCGACATGATGCGGGAGGCCGATTTCTGGGCCAAGGAACAGGGCCAGGAATGGATTTCAGATCAGGATGTGCAGCAGGCCATCGACGCTTCCATCTATCGGTCGGATCTCATGCGCGAGCATGTCCAGGAGAACATTCGCCGCGGGATTATGCTTATTGACACCCAGGGGTGGCAAACGGGTCAGATCAACGGTCTTTCGGTGATTATGCTCGGGGATTTCATGTTTGGACGGCCTAACCGGATCACGGCCCGGGTCAGGCTGGGCAAAGGAGAAGTCATCGACATTGAACGGGAGGCCAAACTCAGCGGTCCCATCCATTCCAAGGGGGTGCTCATCCTCTCCGGATTTTTAGGGGCCCGCTATGCCTCGGATCGGCCCCTGTCTCTGTCCGCCAGCCTGGTCTTTGAGCAGTCCTACGGGGGAATCGAGGGAGACAGTGCTTCTTCGGCAGAGCTGTACTGCCTGCTCTCATCCATTGCCGGGATCCCCATCAACCAATCCTTGGCAGTGACCGGGTCGGTCAATCAACACGGCCAGGTCCAGGCCATTGGGGGAGTGAATGAAAAGATCGAGGGTTTTTTTGATGTCTGTGGGGAAAAGGGGCTGACCAACGGCCAGGGAGTGCTTATACCAGAGTCCAATGTCGAGCACCTTATGCTTCGCCGGGATATCCGGGAAGCAGTGGAAAACGGACAGTTCCATATTTATTCGGTGCAAACCGTGGACCAGGGCATGGAGATCCTCACCGGCCTGGCGGCTGGTGAGCCGGACGACAAGGGCGAGTATCCGCCGGACAGCGTGAATGGCAAGGTTCAGAAACGGTTACAGGAGCTCTCGGAAAAGCGCGAACAGTTCGGCGCAGGCAAGGAGCAAGGAGGCCAGTCGTGAACCAGAACACTCTTTCCCTTCCCTTGCACCGCATTTTGGTTCCTTTGGATGCCTCGGAAAACAGCCTGACCGCTCTGAATACGGCAGCCGAGCTGGCCGCCGCCCTGAATGCCGAGCTTGAAGGGCTGTTTGTGGAGGACATCAATCTCTTGCAGTTGTGCGAATTTCCCTTTGCCCGGGAGGTGTCCTTCCTGGCCCCCAAATTTCGGCGCATCGACCGGGCGGAGACCGAAAGACAGCTGCGCATTCAAGCCCAGCGGTTGCAAAAGATATTGTCCGATGTGGCCGGGCGCTTTCATGTGCCCTGGAAATTCCGGGTGACCAGGGGTGGGGTGCCTGCAGAGGTCTTGGCCGCAACGGAAAACGCCGATCTGACCATCCTGGGTAGATCGGGCTGGTCTATGACCGGCAGGCGGCAAATGGGATCAACGGTGCGCACCGTGGTCAGACAAGGGCGGGGCATGACCCTGATCATCCAGCAGGGCATGCGTTTTCAGCCCCCGGTTCAGGTTGTGTTTACCGGTTCCAGTCTTTCGGAAAAGGCCATGATTCTGGCTCTGGATCTGGGTCGAAAGAAGGAAATACCCGTGGTGGTCCTTGTGGCCGGAGAACCGGAGAACCAGGAGAAACTCCAGGAACGGACCCGGGAACTGATTGCAGGCCAAGGGGGACGGGCCAGCCTGCAAATTCTCCCCCGGGCTCTGGACTTGAGACAGATAGATCAGGCCGTACGCCTGCACGGGCCGGGTCCACTGTTCATTCCCTGTGAAGAACCGCAGCTGCACGGAGACGAATTGCAGGCCTTGGTTGATTCAGTTCAAAATCCCGTACTTCTTGTCCGTTCTCGATAGATTCAACACTTACACAAAGGAGACACGATCGCATGGAACACAAAATTCTTTGGCCCACCGAGTTGTCCAAGAGTTCGCGCCAGGCCCTACCGCACGTCCTGTCCCTGGCTGAAAAGTACGGATCAACCGTCCTCGTCCTCTATGTGGCCCCGGATCTGTACTCCCTGTTTCCGGCCTATGGCAACTACCCCAATGAAGAGTTCATTGCGAAGTTCCAGGAATGGGAAGCGGATAAGGCCAAGAAGAGCCTGCAGGATGTCTGTTCCCAGGAGCTCAATGTGTGCCGCAATGTCGACTTTCGGTTGTTGCGTGGAGATGCGGCCCTGGAGATACTCAAGGCCGCTCAGGAAGAAGGAGTGGATATGATTGTTATGAGCAGCAGGGGGCATTCTTTTGACACTGTAGGCCGGGTGGGCAGTGGATTCGGCAGCGTGGCCAGTAAGGTGGCTGAGGAATCCCCGGTGCCTGTGGTCCTGGTCAATCCCGAGTCCTCCAAGAAAGAATAAGGACAAATTATCGTGGGGTCACCTCAGTTCCATTTCTGCCTGGTGACCCCCAGATAGATAGCGGTCAGGGCCAAACCGGCTCCTATGACCTCCAGGATGCCGGTTGGCCGGGCAAAGAAGAGTATATCCCAAATAAAGGCCAGGGAGGGCTGGAGGAGGATGATCAGCCCGGCCACCGAAACTTGAACCCGGGGCAGGGCGGTAGAGATCAAGATCCAGCCCACCATCTGAGAGAAAAACCCGTATCCGACCAGGGCGGCCAAACTTATCCCATCCGGGATAACAAAGGATTCTCCGGCCAGATGGAGTTGAACTCCCATGATCAGGGCGGTAGCCAAAGAAAGGAGGGCCATATTGACCACTACCGCCCCAAAGGACTTCTTGGTTTGTAAAAAGCGGACCAGCAGGAGGTAGGTGGCGTAGGCCACAGCTGTCAGCAGGCCGTAGTATACGCCCCAGCGCCATTGGGGGCCAAAAGTGTTCCAGCCAGGGCTGACCAGCATAAAAAGCCCAATCATGGCCAGGCTGACGGCCAGTATAAAGCGCAGGGTCAGCCGCTCGGAAAAGAGGACAAGCCCGAATACGGCCATGATAAAGACCTGGAAGTTGGACAAGACGGTGGCCAGTCCGGGGCCCACACCGTGGATGCTCTTGTGCCACCAGGTCAGATCCAGGGCAAAGACCACCCCGCAGAGCAGGGCCATGTACAGGCTCTTGCGGGTCAGTTCCCGGAAATATCCTCGGATCAGGGCCAAAATGACCAGGAAGATCCCGCCGAACAATACCCGGTAGAAACCCGCAGTGATCGGACCCACAGCAGCCAACTTGACAAACACGGCCGAGAAGCTGATCAGAGTAGCCCCAATGGTCAGGATGATCACGGCCTTCCAGTCCAGGAGAGGAGAGGGAGTATGCATAGGACATCAGGCTCCGGATGCGGTGAGTAAAAGACGTCCTATGCCTGAAAAATTTGTGCAAGTAAAGAAGAGGCCGGGGTGAGAACAAGGTGATTTTGTTCTCAGGTGTCAGCTTTGCCTCCGGCAAATCTGACATATTTTTTGCCCCAAAGCGGACAAAAAAAGGGAAAAATTTGCCGGATTGATCAATAATGAAACGTGTTGTGGGGTTGCCGGAATTCCCAAAAGGGCGACTGCCAGTCGCCCCTACGAGTTGTTCGATCTTATTATCGCTCCCACGCTCTGCGTGGGAGCTGTTTGGACCGCTCCTGCGGTCTCTTTGTGGACGCCGGAGCGTCCAGCGGGATTCCCACGCAGAGCGTGGGAACGATAAGAACGGAGATAGAATGGAACGAGAGGTTTATGTGGACCATGTTCTATGTTCCGGGTGCGGTAGCTGCGTAGAGCTGTGTCCCGAAATCTTTGCCTGGGATGAAGCCGGGGAAAAGGTAGTAGTTCGTGAACAGGGGGCAGGTGAATGGAGTGACCTGGATTCGACGGTCATCGTCTGCCCCCAGGATTGCATTTCTGTTACCGGGTCTCAGCCGAGTGCGCCGTCGGAGGCAGAGCCTGGGCTGGATGAGTCGGGTCGGTGAGTAACAGGTCCCTCCAGTTGGGCCCCAATCGTCTGTGGGCCAAGTGTTCCAGGGTATGTTCCACCTGCATGTTTAGCTTATTGTTGCGCACGATTCGGGAGATTCCGATCTTGCACGAGGGACAACTGACCAGGAGATGCCGGGTCTTTTCCTTGACAGCCAGCCCTTTGAGTGCTCCGGTCTTGCGTTTGCGCAGTTTGTTGTAGATGTGCGGGGAGGTCAAGGCTCCCAAGCCGCTTTCCGCACAGCAGTAATCGGAGACCGTCACCTGGTCCTGGGCCAAGGATTCAACATGCCGGGCATACATGGTGGCGGCCTTGTCCTGAGGGACATTGGCCCACGCCGCATGGCAGGAGGAATGGTAGACCAGGTTTTGTCCCTGGTCCAGGTTCTGTATCTGTCCTTGCAGCCGAGGATGGAGGTATTGCAAGACGTCCCGGATGGGTATTTGCCTGGAGCTGATGGTGTTCATATCCAGGTGTTCCAGACCTGCCCGGCAGGTTCCGCAGGAAGTGAGAATGGCCTCTATTGTGATCTCCGCTTTTTCCGCCTGATGCAAGGCCGTGCTCAAGGCCTTCTGGGTCCGTTCCTGCATAGACCCGAAGGTCTTGGAGCACCCGGCGGCCAAGAGAGGGTAGCCGCAGCAGATCTGTTGGGGGGGCAGGGTGGTGTACACACCGCAATCGGCCAGCAAGGTCAGGGCGGCCAGACCGATATCCGGGAAAAAGAGCCCCCCTCCGCAGCCTGGGAAATAGAGAACTCCGGTCCGTTCAGACCCGAGATGGAGGGAGCTCAAAGGGTGTAAAATCTCCTGGTAATTGCCGGGCAGGAGGTCTTGCAGGTTGTGGGTGGCCAGGGCCGGACCCGGACCCTGCAATACCGGATTGTTCATCCGACGACGCCAAAAGGAGGGAATGAAGCGCACAGTCTTGTTGTGCAGGTTTTGACCCCAGGCCATGGCTTTGGCCGCCTTGGACATACGCTCCGGTTCTCGGCTCAGGTAGGACAAGACTTTGGATTTCAGGGGATGTCCACCCTGGCTCTCTTCTTCCAGATAGGACCTGACCTGAAGGGTGACCTCTGCACTGTCGATCTTCACCGGACAGATGGCGAAACATTTGCCGCAGGCGGTGCAATACTCCATGAGCTGGCGCAGTTTGCCCATGGCGTACGGATCGATGATGTTTACCGTCTTTTGGGTGTAGACCAAGGCCTCCAGAATGGCCCCCAGGCTGAGGTTCTTGTTCCTGGGGTGGTGCAGAAAACCCTTCTGGGGATAGAACATGGGGCAAACCTGTTTACACTTGCCGCACCTGGTACAGGATCGAATGTGCTTGAGCTGGTCCACCAGGAGTTCTTTGTTCGGAAGTTCCGTATGATGGGCTACATCCTCAATGAGCCGATCCCAGGACAGGGTGAAGGGCAAGGTGGCCACCTCTCCGGCCTGGAGTTTGTCCGGATTGAAGATATTTTGGGGATCGATGCGCTCTTTGTAGGCCTTCAGGGCATCGATCTTGCTTTGGCCCAGATAGCGGATCTTGGTGATTCCGATGCCGTGTTCCCCGGAGACCTGCCCGCCCAAGGTCAAAACTCGGTCAAAGATCCTGTCTACCAGTTCCTCGGCTGTCTGGACCATGGCCTGTTTATTGGCATGGACTGGTATGTTTACATGGCAATTGCCGTCTCCGGCATGCATGTGATTGGCCACTTCCAGGCGGTTGGTGAACAGATCGTCGACCAAGACGGTCAAGGTCTGGGTGAACTCAGGGTTGAGGGATAAGGCCCGGCGATAGAAACGGCGTATGCCCTCTTCCAGTTCAGTCTCAGGGCATTCCCGGGGTCCGATGTGACCGTCCAGGATGTCCTCACAGAGTCGTTTTTCCTGGTCCACATATTCCCGGGCCAGGTTCAAGCCGTGCAGGGAAGCCGCATAATCCAGGCTTTGGGAGTAAGCTTGGGCCAATGTCTCCAAGTTCAGAGACTGCAAGAAAAAAGAAAATTCCGGGATGGCCTGGATGGGAATAACCACGTCTTCGTTGATCTTAAACCCATTGGTCCGTTTGGAGATGGCACTGAGTTTGTGCCGGTCCTCCCAAAACCTTTCCCCTTCAGCCTCATCAGCAGCCAGGATGACCTCGACATCCGGGTAGAGTTGGGCCAGATCTGAAATGGTCCAGGCAGTTTCCTCCAGCAGGCGTTTATTGTCCGAGTCGAGACGGACCAGAAGGACCGAGGCCGGAAGGCCGGTATGGTTTGTGGATTTTGGGCTATAGTCGATGGCCTTGATGTAACGGCGGTCGAATTCTTCCAGAGCGGACATGGTCACCGTGGTTTTCTGCTCCCGAATGCGATCCCGCAAGCGGATCAAATCCTGGATGATATGTACAGCGCTTTGCATGTCAAAATCATAAAATTCTAAGCACAAGGTCTGGGTGTGCTGCAAAACCGGGTGGAGAACAAATGTGGCCTCGGTAATGATCCCGTCCACTCCTTCCTTCTGCACTCCAGGGAGCCCTTTTAAGTACTTGTTGGTCACATCCTTGCCCAGACCTTTTCCCCGAATTTCATTGCCCTTGAGACTGACGGTGTCCAGAATGCGGCCTGAAGAGTCCTGGACTTCAAAGACGGCTGTATCCTCGGGTTGGATCTTGTGTTCGGGATGATCAATACGCTGGACGCTGATGACCTGGCCTGTAGGGCGGACCATGGTGTAGGCCTGGATATTGTCCAGTGTGGTTCCGTATTCAAATGCGAACGGGCCGCCCGCGTTTTCAGCAATGTTCCCGCCCAAAGAGGAAGCGGTCTTGGAGGCGGGATCCACGGTAAAGAGCAGATCCTTGGCCTGTGCGGCCTGGGCCGCTTGGACGGTGATCACCCCGGATTGGGCCCGCAGCCTCCGGGTACTGGGATCGACCTCGAAGATGGTCTTAAACCTGGACAAGCTCAGAATCACCGAGCGACGGAGTGCCGGGAGGGCCCCTCCGGTCATTCCAGAGCCCCCGCCCCGAGGGACGATGAAAAATAAGAGCTCATTGGCCAAGCGGACAATGGCTTGAACCTGGGCGGTATCTTCCGGAAAAAGGACCAAAAGGGGAAGCTCAACAATCAAACCGGTAGCATCGGTGCAGGTTTGAAGCAGGGAGTGGGGAAATTGCACGATGTTGTCTTCCGGCATATGGCCTTTCAGCCGGGCGCGGATTTCCTCCCGCAAAAGCATGAGATCATCCTGCTCCCGCCAGAATGCCTGCAATCGGTGGGTGAGGAGTTCAAGGACCTGGCGGTGGTGATGCTCCTCTTGGCCGGAGAGGGCGGTGAAAACGTTTTTCTTGACCACTTCCGGGTGGACAAAGGGATTACTCCGGACCATGAAGGCTTCGGCGGCCAAATTCAAGGCCAGATCCCGGCTGGGCTCCGGCCAGTGGGCAGTGTCTTGCTCGGTGAGATCAAAGACCGTTTGCAACAAGCGGGCCCTGGTGACATTGATATGTGGAGTCCGAGTGGATATTGGGATGTCTGTAGTCATACGTGGTGTTCACATGTCGGGGTTTGAGATGTCAGATTTGCCGGAGGCAAGGCTCGTATGAAACGAGACATTAAATTACTAGGCTATCCCCTTATAACATTTCAAAATAATAAGAGGATGGCCGGAGCCATGAGAGAAAGACGTTCACGCCTAAGCGTGAGAGGATCCCAGTGAAAACGAATAACCAATAACAGGCCGCCAGAGGCGGCGCTGACCACTGATTACTATCCGGCGGTGGTCACCGGAAAAGAGGAGGCAAAATCCTGCACCTCCCCTTTGATCCGGTTCAGGGCGGTCTGGTCTCCGCGAGCGTTCAAAGCGGCCTGGATCCAGCCGGCCACAGTGGCCATGTCGTCTTGGTTCATCCCCCTGGTGGTCACTAAAGGCGTACCCAGACGGATACCGGAAGTGACTGCCGGGGGAGTGGGATCAAAGGGAATGGCATTTTTGTTCACAGTAATCCCTGCTTGGTCCAGGAGATTTTCCGCCTCTTGTCCGGTAATCTGATGATTGCGAAGATCGATGAGCAGGAGGTGGTTATCCGTTCCCCCGGTGAGCAGGGAAAATCCGGCTTGCTGCAGACTGCGGCCCAAGGCTCGGGCATTGTCCACAATTCGTTGCTGATAGGTATGGAAGTCACTGCCCATGGCCGTCTTGAAGGCCACGGCCTTGGCAGCGATAACATGCATGAGGGGACCGCCCTGCATGCCGGGAAATATCTTGGAGTTCAAGGCTCGGCCGAACTCTTTGGAACTGAGGATAAACCCTCCCCGAGGGCCACGCATGGTCTTATGACTGGTGGAGGTTACAAAATGGGCCTGCCCCACGGGTGATGGGTGCAACTCCGTGGCCACCAGGCCGGCGATGTGGGCCATATCGGCTAAAAGCAGGGCCCCAGTCTCGTCGGCAATGGATCGAAAGGCCTGAAAGTCGATGCTGCGGGGATAGGTGCTGGCCCCGGCGATGATCAGGCCGGGCTTGTGCTCCTGAGCCAAACGGCGGATATGTTCGTAGTCCAGGGTATGGGTGTGCGGATCCACCCCGTAGGTCACAGTGTTATACATCATCCCGGAAAAATTGACCTTGCTCCCATGGGTCAAATGGCCTCCATGGGCCAGGTCCATGCCCAAGACTGTGTCACCGGGCTTGATGGCCGCGAAATATACGGCCATATTGGCCTGGGACCCGGAATGGGGCTGCACATTGGCGTACTCGGCCCCAAACAATGCACAGGCCCGCTCCTTGGCCAGATTTTCCACCACATCCACATTGATGCATCCCCCGTAGTAACGACGGCCGGGATAGCCTTCGGCGTATTTGTTGGTCAGGCAGCTGCCCGTGGCTTCGCGCACTGCTGCGGAGGTCAGGTTCTCCGAGGCAATCAGATTGATGGTGGTTCTCTGCCGGGCTTCTTCGTCGGCAATGGCCTGCCAAATACCGGGATCAATATGTTGTAAGTCTTGTGTATTCATCGCTCAAATCAAATAAGCCTTTTGTGGTTTATCCTGTCGGTTATCTCTGGACAAATAGCTGGTGGAGGAATGGAAGAAGGGGGCGAGGTCGGTTGTGTTTGCAATGATTCACCCAGAATTTGGTCTAGACTATTACCTATTCAGTGTCAAATGGGTGCTGAGAAGGAAAGAGCATAACTGCATGGAATCGCGACTGAATTTTGGATATTGATCAAATATAAACAACAGAGTTTCCGGTATGATCAAATATTTCCCTTGAAATTTGGCAAAAAGACTTTGCCCTCGCACCTTCTCTTTGCTCGCCATTTACTCCTTTTCCTGCTCCGAGGAGTCGAATCCGATCTTGTCAAAAATCTTGCGTTTAATTTGCGCGTCAAAGGTTTTCCATTTCAGCTTTTTATATTCTTCTCCATTGCCCCCAGCCAGAAAATCCACCGGTATTTGGAATCCCCCGGCCGAGTGTTTGCCTCCGCCGTAGGGGGAACCGGAAGCGTCGTGTCCCAGGGCCCCTTTCAGAAAATCATCGGGGTCCAAGGTCAGTTTGGACGTTCGCAGGGAGCCGATGATGGATTCATGCTGATCCGGACCCTGGACCAATCCGTAGACAATGGCTGTGTGCACATTTTCTTCGGTGACCAAAAAGTCTGCTGCCTGAGGGATGGCATCCCGGTCGTCGCTGCGCAAGTAGCCGATCCCGGCAATGGATACGCTTTCGGCGATGACTCGTTCTTCCAGGGCTTTTTGAATGATTTCCATGGTTTTTTTGGACCTGGCCTGGCTCATGATCTGCTCCAGAATATCTGCGTCCCGGTAACGGCTTAAGAAAGCGGCGGCATAAAAATCAGCCGGACCAGCTCGCATGAAATTGTTGGTGTCTGTGATCAGACCGTGCATCAAGGCGGTAGCCATTTTCACATGCTCATCCTGTCCGGTGTCCAGTTCCAGGATGCCTTGCTCCAGGTATTGGGCGTAGATGGTGGCTGTGGAGCCTATGGTCCGGATATCGGAGAACTCCGTCTGGGGACTGGATTGGGGTTCATGGTGGTCCAAAATCATGAGTATGGGTATGTGCGTCTTCTCCAGGGCCTTGGTCGCCTCTCGGGCCGTGGTCCCCTGGTGATCGACAAAAATGGCTCCGGCATATCGGCTTATGTCCATATCCCGGGCAAAGGGGTGCAGCTTAATGCCCAGGAGATTGACCAGGGCCAGGTTCTGCTGATGGCTGATGTTCCCGCTGTAGACAATATCCGTTTCTATTGTATAGTTTTTGCTGATCAACTGATGGGCATAGGCGGCGGAGATAGCGTCCGGATCCGGAAAATCCTGTATAACGATAAGATGGTGCTCTCCTTGGTGGCTGCCCAGAATCTGCTGGAACCTGTGCAGCTGCTCGTTTTCAGTGCCGCCGGCGGCGGCACTGTCCTGGGGCTTGGTTGACTGGGACATGGGAGATCCTTGATGTGCATGGTATGCTGGTTTGGGCAACACGATCATTGGTTATTTTTATATCCTACGCCCGGATTGGACTTAAGGTCAAGCTGGGTAATAAGCACGTACAGCGGAGAACTGTATGCGGGTACTCATTTGCGGGGCCGGCCGAATCGTGGTCGAAGTGCTCAGACGTCTGGGCCAAAGCTGGGAGGTGACGATCGAGTAAATTTAGCTGTGGCGGCCATTGCCAGATCCAACAATGCTCTGGTTTTTCCCCAGCTGGATACCCTGGTTCGGGAAGAGGATCGGCTGCTCATTCTGGGCAAACCCGACTTGTTTCAAGAGGTGTGCACCCTTTTGGATCAAGATCTCGAATCCGGTTCAAAAGAAAAAGTTATGGACCAAGCCAGGCAAATGGCCCATATCCATAAGGTAAATATGCAGGAACTGGTGGTCACCGGGAATGTAGTCCGGGAGGTGGTTTCCCGGTCTTCGCATTTCAACCTCCTGGTCCTGGGCAGCAGATCTGCGCAGAAGGAATGGCTGCGCCCTCATGTAGGCGAGCTGCTCATACGCCGTTCCCGTTGTTCCGTGCTTTTGACTGTCTTGGGCCATATCACCCCTCCGGCCGATACCAGGGAGGAAAGGCATGGAGTTTAGTCAAGCCTGGTCCCTGCTTTTGGTTACCGTCCTGGCCGCCCTTTTGCCCGGAGTAAGCAAGATGGCCAAGATCCCGGCCGTGGTCTTGGAGATCGTCTGTGGCATCATTTTGGGACAAAGTGTGTTGCATCTCCAGTTGGGCGGGGATTGGCTGAGCTTTTTGGCCCAACTCGGATTTTTGATCCTCATGTTCCAGGCCGGGATGGAAATAGACTTTGGTATGTTGCGTAGGCTGCGGATTGGGGAGTTCGGAGTGCAACTGGCCGTTTTTTGCGCCACTGTGGGTTTGGCTTTGGCAGGAGCCCTGGCCTTGGGGCAGGGGATTTTTCTGGCCTTGGTTTTGTCTACCACCTCTCTGGGGCTGGTGGTGCCCTCCCTGAGGGAGGCCGGCCTGAGCCGATCCGGACTGGGGCAAAGTGCTCTGATCGCTGCCACCTTGGCCGATTTTTTAACTCTTTTGGCCATCACCTTCTTCCTGCTCTGGCACGAGCAGGGGTTGAACTGGCAATTTTTATGGCCCATACCCCTGTTTGTCGGCTTCGGTTTCCTGCTCAAGCTGGCCAGGCTGTGGGCCTGGTGGTTTCCGGAACGGGTGGGTCGCCTGCTTGACCCCCAGGACAGTCAGGAGTTGGGCATGCGCCTGTCCCTGGCCCTGCTCTTCTTTTTTGTAGCCCTCTCGGAACTGGTCCACCTGGAGCCAGTGCTGGGAGCCTTTATGGGGGGAGCCCTTATCTCTTTCGTGTTCAAAGAAAAAGGGGCTCTGGAGACCAAGATCTCCGGATTAGGCTACGGATTTCTTATCCCCTTATTTTTCATACACGTAGGCATGAGTTTCGATCTGCAAAACGTTCTTAACTGGGAGCAGATGCTGTTCACCTTCAAGCTGTTGGGCCTGGCCTTGCTGGTCAAACTCCTGCCCAGCTTGCTCTTTGTCTTGAATCGGATTTCGTTTCTGGAGAGTATGAAACTGGGGTTCTTGCTTTCTTCCCGTTTGAGTCTCATTGTGGTGGCTGCATCCATTGGTTATGAGGCCGGGTTCATCACCGCGGGCTACAAGGATTCCATTATCTTGCTGGCCGTGTGTACCTGTCTCATCGGACCTACGTTCTTTAAACTGCTCCACGCTCTGTCCAGGCAGGGGTTGCGGGTGTAGCTTAAGATGCCTGCAATAGGGCAGAGATTGCAATCGCAGAGGACAGATAACTGATGACAGAAAGACTGAAGAGGGAGAACCTCAATTATTTTCGCAGCTGAAGGTCAAACAACTTTTTGCAGGCATCCATCGAGTGTTTCTGCTTATCTCGACTATGGCCAAGGATTACGATATGTCAGATTTTGAGTTGAGGAGTGTCCCCTTGTTCCAGGGGTTGCCGGAAAAACAGATTCAGGAACTCAAGGACATAAGCCAGGAAATTGGGTTTGAGAAAAACCAGACCATCTTTAACCAGGAAGACCCTGGAAACGGCTTTTATGTGGTGGTCAGCGGCCGGGTCAAGGTGTATAAGCTTTCCCTGGACGGGAGGGAACAGATCCTGCATGTTTTTGGTCCGGGGGAGCCCATTGGGGAGGTCCCGGTCTTTGCCGGAGATACATTTCCCGCTCATGCCCTGGCTTTGGAATCTTCCCGACTGCTCTTCTTTCCCCGTAACCGCTTACGCTCCCTTTTTGAACAGGATCCTTCCCTGGCCTTGAATATGCTGGCCGTATTGGCCGGACGTCTGCGCGAGTTTACCCGCCTGGTGGAGGATCTCTCGCTCAAAGAGCTGCCCAGCCGCTTAGCCTCCTATCTGGTCCAGCTGCAGGACGCCCAAGGGGGCAGGGAGCAGGTCAACCTGGAAGTGAGCAAGGGGACCCTGGCCAAGGTCTTGGGCACCTCGCAGGAGACCCTGTCCCGGGTCTTAAAAAGGATGAGCGAGGCGGGAATAATCAAGGTGGACAAGCGGCAGATCAATATTTTGCGGGACGGCGATCTGGAGGATCTGGCTGAGGGGTATATCTCCTTGATCTGATCGGCGGTTTTACGTACATGAGGGGTGCAATGGAAGAAACTTGAGGGTGAACGGTATGGGAGATGCGGTTGCAAAATCTTATTTTGCAACCGCCCTACTGGTACTGCGTCTCAAAAATGTTGCCCCAGTTTTTGGCAATTGGTTCTATTTCATTTATAAGTTTATATTTAAGTTCATCAAATTCGAATATCGAAATCCGAAATTCGAAACAATCGGAAGAAATGACTTAAAAAAAGAAATTCAAAACAAAGAACAAACCCAACCCATATCCAAATATCATACTGTTTTATTTGAATATTATTTCTTATCGAATTTCGCTCTGATTGCTTGCCCAATGAAACCTTCTTCTGTTTCATCGGGGGTTTCGGATTTCGATATTCGTATTTCGAATTTCCGTGTCGTTGAATAGTGGGTCAAATCTAAAAAGAAAATCAATATTAGAAACTGCCATTATATGGGACAAAACTTATAAGACACGGTACTAGAGGAGTAGCAGGAGCCACCCTTGCCTTCAAAGGCAGGTCCGTATTGAGATTGAAATGAGGAGTCAGGGCTTTGGGCCTTTGGAAGCACCACCAGTAGGCCGCCCTTCTCCGAAGGGCAGGCCATTGACGAAGAGGGCTGGCCCTCGGAGATGGCCGCCCTACAAAGAACCACAGGCCGTGGTTCCTGCGTAGGCCGCCCGGCACTCAATTGCAGCTAAAGCGTCACTGTAAAATACCAAAGCCTGGCCTACAATTGAGTGCCGGGCAGGCCATTGACCAAGAGGGCTGGCCCTCGGAGAGGACCGCCCTACAAAGAACCACAGGCCGTGGTTCCTGCGTAGGCCGTCCTTCTCCGAAGGGCAGGCCATTGACGAAGAGGGCTGGCCCTCGGAGATGGCCGCCCTACAAAGAACCACAGGCCGTGGTTCCTGCGTAGGCCGCCCTTCTCCGAAGGGCAGGCCATTGGCCAAGAGGGCTGGCCCTCGGAGAGGACCGCCCTACGGGAAGACAACGAGCCGGGTTGCAACAAGGCCGCCCTTGACCCCAAGGACAGGCCTTCTTAGGTTAAAAGTTAGTTTCATGCGAGAGGTCAGCTTTGCCTCCGGCGGCGGCCGCCAGTTTGATCATAGGGTGAAACTGACCAAGAGGGCTGGCCCCGGATCAAGTCCGGGGCAGGCTGAAAAAGCATATTATAGTACCGCGTCTCAGAAATGTTGTCTCAATTTTTAAAAATTGATACTGTTCAGTTTTAAGTCACGCCCTTTCAGGGCTGGGGGAATTATTGATTGCATCTATCCCCGGGAGAAAGAGAACACCCAAAAGGAGGCCACATGAGCAAGAAGGTTGTGTTGGACCAGGAAGAGTGCATCGGATGCGAGAGCTGCGTGGAGATTTGCCCCGAGGTGTTCGCCTTTGATGCGGATACTGAAAAGGCCTACGTGATCAAAGCCGAAGGCGGCCCGGAAGACGAGATCCAGGAAGCCATGGATTCCTGCCCGGTGGAGTGCATCTTCTGGGAAGAATAGGTGATGTGACTAGCAAAATAATGGCCCCCTGGACTTTTGCGGGCTGGGGAGGCTCGGCGAAAGGAGCAGGGGGCCAAAATAGAGAAATCAGGACTGCTTGGTTGGGTATATGCCCGCTTGGGCATAGGTGGCCACTTCTTCTAAGCGGTCCAGGGTGTGAAAAAATCGCTTCCATCGGTTCACAAATGATATGAATAGGCTCATACGGCACTCTCCTTTGTTTTCTTATATTTTAGTTTCGCTGAGTACTAAACCTAATTAGCAAGAACCATGCCGGAAATGCCATCTGGTGTAACTGTCTTATATATCAATGAGATAAGAGCTAAGGAGGAGATGGGAACGTTGCAGTATGAAACACCGCAAGGAGGTTTCGGATAGAGAAGCATTGATACTGGAGAGCCGGGGTCACATATTGCTTTTTGCAACAAGTTTCATTGTGAAACAGTTTGGGGATGATCCAAGCCCAGGCGTTTGATCTTCCGCCACAAGGAGACCCGATCGATTCCTAAAATTTTGGCCGCCTGGGATTTATTGTATCCGGTGTGCTCCAAGACTTTTTTGATATGTTCCAGTTCCAGTTCGGCTAAAGTGGAGAAACGGCCGGCGGAGGCTTCTTTGGCCGGGGGTCTGTCCGGTCCCTGCAATCTCTGAGGCAGATGTTCAGGCATGATCACCGGTCCATCGGCCAGAACCACCGCCCGCTCCAGGATGTTCTCCAGCTCCCGCACGTTTCCGGGAAAGGGATAGGCGTTGATCCTTTGCATGGCCGCGGGCGAGATGCTGCCTACGTTCTTGCCGAACTGCTGGGAGTATTTGTCTATAAAGTATCGGCAGAACAGGGGGATGTCGTCCAGGCGCTCCCGAAGGGGAGGAAGGCGCAGGGTGAAGACATTGAGCCGGTAATAAAGGTCTTCACGAAAGGTTCCTTTTTGGATTTCCTGTTTCAACGATCGATTGGTGGCGGCCAGGATGCGCACGTCCACAGGTGTTTCCTGTGTGCCCCCCACCCGGATGACCGTTTTCTCCTGCAATACCCGCAGGAGCTGGACCTGCATTTGGGCCGGCATGTCTCCAATCTCATCCAAAAGTAGAGTCCCCCCGCTGAGGGCTTCAAACACCCCTTTCTTGACCTGTTGAGCGCCGGTGAAGGCCTCTTTCTCGTGGCCGAAGAGCTCATTGCTCAACAGTTCGGCATTTAAGGTGCCGCAGTTGACGGCCAGGAACCTACGTTCGGCCCGCAGGCTCATCCGGTGGATGATCCGGGCCACCATCTCCTTGCCAGTTCCGGTTTCCCCTCGGATGAGCACAGTGCAGTCCAGGGGGGCCACCCGGGTGATTTCTTTTTTCAACTGCTGGATCCTGGGACTTTTGCCGATCAGGTTGTTCAGGTAGCGTTTGTCGGAGACCAGGTTCCTGAGTTCCATGAGTTCCAGGCGCATTATCCGCTTGTCCAGGGCGTTTTTGACCAAGAACAGGACTTCGTCCAGGTTGAAAGGCTTGGGCAGGTAGTGGAAGGCCCCTTCCTTAATGGCCTCCACTGCTATCTCCACCGAGGCCGCAGCGGCGATGATGATCACTTCTGTGGCTGGATGCAGCTCCCTGGTCCGGCGCAAAAGGGTGAATTCGTCGATGGATTCATGTTCCAAGTCAATGATGACCACGTCGAATTCGCTCTGCTCCATGGCCGTCAGGGCCCGGTCTTTACTCAGGCAGCAGGTCACTCCGTAGCCTTCGTCCCCCAGGCGTTTTTTCAGTTCCTGCAGGGAGGCCGGATCCTCTGTATCGGCAATGATCAGAATGTCTATTCCATGCATGGGGTGACGCCTTCTCACGGCGAGACACGGCAGATGTCCACCAGGTCGTAATAAATAAGGGACAATATCACCGTCCAGCCCACAAAGTGGAATAAAACGTTGCCCAGGGGATCCAGGCCGGGTTGGATGGTCTTCAAGGTGGCGCTGATCAGAAAGACGGTGCTGATAAGGATAAGAACGGCCACTACATGGGTGAAAACGGACATGAAGGCGTTTTTTTGTTCCCTGTAGGTGGTGGTGGTCCAAATCTGGATCAGGGTGGCCCAGATGATGGGGATAGCCACAAAATAGAGCAGGAGGTTGTCTTCGTCCGGGAAGGTATAGCCGACCCGGAACTCGAAGTACCAGACTCCCAGAACGAAAATGGCCAGGTCCCGGAGGGCGACAAACAGGGCCAAGCCCTTGGAAATGTCACCGGATGTTTGTACAGGAGACATGATCAGTTAATCTTGGCTTGTCCTGCCGGGGCCTTGAAAACAGGCCCGCAGTTTCTCCACCCGGCTCCTGTTTTTCCCCAGATCGTAAAATCCGATCCTGGAGGCGGACCGGACCTGGATCCGCTCTTTATCCGGGCGGAGGGCGACCTCCATATCGTCCACGAATCCGAAAACCGTCGAACGGAAGGTGGCCCACAGGTATCCGTTATCCACTTTCTGGATTGTGCCCCCGATTTGATTCACACAGTTTTGGGCCCGTTCCCAGGCCTGCTGCTGGGGATCTGTGAAACTTAAGGGTTCCACCCAGGATGGATGGTCCTCATCTTGTTGACTGGATACACACATAGGCCGGTCCGGGCAGTTCATGAGCTGCCCTTCTATGAGTCCGATGGGGGATTGATGTCTGGACACATAGCCCAAAAGCATGAGGAGTATACAGACCAACAAGCCCAGGAAAACGCCGTAGTGGATAAGGGTGCGCAACATGTAGCCAGCCTTTCCTTAGAATTATCGCTTAAGTCTGAAAAAAACATTGACCCACGTTCACTCTCCAAGGGTCGATTCCCGACCCCGGATACCTGTCTCTCCGACTCCCGGGATCATCCCTTTCGGGCTTCCACCAGGCAATCCATACGCTCAAAAGAGTCCTGTCCGCTGCGCAGGTCCCGGATGTGCGAGAATCCGGCCCACTGGAGATCTTCCCTTACCTCGGCCAGGGTGTAGGTGTCTCCGCCCCTGGTGTTGACCAGCATATTCAGGGCGAACATGGCCCCGGCTGCAGGCTTGGTTCGCGTCTCGTCCATGATGTGGTCCCGGATCAGGATCCGGCCTCCCGGCTCCAAAGCCTTGGAAATCTTGGCCAACAGTTCCCGGTTTTCTTCCCGGCTGTTTTGGTGGATAATGGCTGAAAGAAGGGCCAGGTCACATCCGGTAGGGAGTTGGTCCTGGTAAAAATCCCCGGCCACAAAACTGACCCGGTCCTCCAGGCCGTTGGATCGGATAAAGTCTCGGCTCAAAGGGATGACTCGATCCAGATCGAAAATCACCGCATGCAGGGTGGGGTTGGCCCGGAGGAAGGACATGGTGTATACGCCCGAGCCCCCACCGATGTCCAGGAGGCAATGGGCGAAAGAGGCATCGTATTCAGCTGCGATATCTTCGGAGAGTTCCTGTCCCACCACGTGCATGGCCCCGATGAAAGCCTCCTGTTCGTCCGGATCCAGGTCTGTAACATGCTGATGATAGGGGTTCTCTCCCTTGCGCACGGTTTCGGTCAGGTGATGCCAGTTGTTCCAGATATGGGCCAGGTGTTTAGCCATGGGCAGGACAGACTCCTGGTGATCGGCAGACAGCAGCCGTCCAGCATCCGTGGGTCGGTAGTGCCCGGACGAGTCTTTGTTTAAATAACCCAGGGTGACCAGGCTGTCCAGGACCCGGGTCAAGGCCCGGTGGTCCAGGTTCAAAGCCGCAGTCAGTTCGCGGCTTGAGGCAGGATTGTGGTCTAAAAAGGTAAACAGGTCCAATTCGCAGGCCGTAAGCAAAGTCCGACTGGTCATGAATTGGCGGATTTGGGCCAGTACATCCTGTCCGTGGGGCATGTGAGCTCCTAAAACTTGAGTGGGTGCATGTTTATGGTATATTGTTCTTGCAATCCTCATGTGGACCACAGATTGTGAAATACGGACCGGATGAACCAGGAACAATAGGCGTCTACGAGCTGATGGTTGGCCGCGTCCTCAGGGGGGCATTCCAATTGGGCCAGGGGAAGGGTGAAGTGCTTGTCATCTGAGGTTCGGGTGACCTGGACAAAGATCCCGTCGCTTTCATCCACGTCCTCCAGACAGTCCACCAAAAGCACGGCCTCGAAATGGGCCCCTTCTTCGCTGGTCAGGAAAAGGAAACAGGGGTCTTCCAAATTGGATCGCAAATGATCACGAAAAGTTTCTAGATTCTGAGGTGTTACCTCTGGAATCTCCTGGGAGCCGAAGATCTCTTGCACCTGGGTTTTCCAGGACGGATGGGACATGATGCCTCCAACACAGTTTATGAATAAACGGAGTGGTCTTATGTTGAAAAGTTTCCGCAAACTCGTCAAGCAATTTCAGTCTGTGCCGGAAAGGGAATTTAGGAATGGCCGAACCAAGGACCAGACCCTGGAGTATATCGGCTCCCTGCAGGAGGAATCCGGAAAGGTCCAGGAACTCCGCCGTCATATATACGCTCATGATCCGGATATCCGTCGGGCAGCAGTCTCGGCTCTCAAGGACCTGGAGTGGGAATCTGAAAGCGCAGCCGACAAACAGTTGTGGGCCATGTCCATGGGCGACTGGCCGGAAGGGGATGATGTATCCGCAGACAGCCTTTTAACCGCTTGGGAAGCCGAGACTTCCCTGGCCCCAGGCGCGTATTGGACCCCGGTGGTTTTGGCTGGACTCACTGCAAAGGGGGAGGGGGCCAAGCCGGGTTTGTACCCCGTTGCCCAAGATTCGAACCGGAGCATGAATACCCGGACCTTGGCTCTGTGGGCCATCGGGCTTATCGGGGAGCAGGACGGCCAGGCCTTAAGAGAAGTGTATGACCAGCAGGTCAATCAGCGGATTCAACGATCAACGATTCAGGCCCTGCGCTTTTGCGGACCGCATATGGCCTCTGTTTTAAGGGCAATCTTAGAAAAGGAAGAAGATGAGGAACTGTGTCTGGAACTGGCCTTGGCCTGGGCCAGGATGGGGAAAGAGGTCGTTTCCGGGTTGGGAGATCTCCTGGGAAGTGACAAACGCAGACTTCGGGAATATACCGGGCTGGCCATTTTGGCTGCTGCTGATCCCCAAGGTTTGTCCTGGTTGTCCAACTTCAAATCAAGCGATCGGGACGGCCGGCTGAAGGCCCTGATTACCGAGTGGATGATCGCCCTGCAAGGGGATGCCTCCACCTGGGAAGAATTGTCCAGCCCCCGGACCGCTTCCGGTCTCTGTTCTTCGGAGCGGATCCTGCAAGGGATGACCAGGGTGGACAATGACCTGCTGGATTGTATTCTGGTATCCCAATTGGCCCATGTCCCAGGAGAAGGTGCGGTTCCGGTTTTGCAGGAGATAATCCGGACCACGGACCGGGAAGAACTGATCTTTGAGGCCTGCCAGGCCATGGGGACCCTCCGGGCGCGTGCGGAACTGCAAGCCTTCCTGGACCAGGGAAATCCGCTGATCAGGACCTATGCCTGTTTGGCATTGCTTGCGGCCGGTTTTCCGGTTATGCAGGTCCTGGCCGAGAGCTGAGTTGGAGGACCGAGGACTGAGGACTGAGGACCGAGTACCGAGTACCGAAGACTGAGGACCGAGTATCGAAGACTGAGGTCAGAGGACTGAGTACCGAAGACTGAGGACCGAGGCCCTTCTAGGGCTCATTTTGCAAATAACATATCAAAGCAGGATAAAAGCAGGCAGTGATGCAAGTAAATAACTTACGAAACTTGGCTATTATCGCCCACGTGGATCACGGAAAGACAACCCTGGTGGACGCCATGTTCCGCCAAAGCGGACTGTTCCGGGAAGGGCAGGAAGTGACCGAACGCCTCATGGACAATATGGACCTGGAACAAGAGCGAGGGATCACCATTGCAGCCAAGAACTGTTCCGTGATCTGGGAGGGAGTAAAAATCAACATTATCGACACTCCGGGCCACGCCGACTTCGGCGGGGAAGTGGAGCGGGCCCTGTCCATGGCCGACGGGGCATTGCTTTTGGTGGACGCCTCGGAAGGCCCCCTGCCTCAGACCCGCTTCGTCCTGGAAAAGACCCTGGTCGCGGGCCTGAAGGTCATCGTCCTGGTCAACAAGATCGACCGCCAGGATGCCAGATCGGAAGAGGTTCTCAATGAGGTCTACGATCTGTTCATCGACCTGGGAGCCAATGACGAACAAATCGACTTTCCCTATCTCTATGCCGTGGGTCGGGAGGGTACGGCCGGTCATGCTTTGGACCGGATGCAAAAGGATCTGCGGCCCCTGTTTGAGACCATTGTGGGCCAAATGTCCGGGCCGGCAGGCGACTCCCGGGCCGGATTCCAGATGCTGGTCTCGGACCTCGGCTATTCCGATTATCTGGGTCGGCTGGCCATCGGCAAAGTGGCCAGTGGTCAGGTGCGGACCAACGACAACCTGGTCTGCCTGGGCCCAGAGGATCAGGTCCGCCCTTTGCGGGTCACCCGCCTGCAGACCTTTGAGGGGATGAGCTTACAACCGGCCGAACATATCCGGACCGGGGACATCTGCGTTCTGTCCGGAATCGAGGACATCCACATCGGGGATACAATCTGTCACCAGGAAACGCCCCGAGCCCTGCCCCGGATCCGGGTGGATGAGCCCACAGTAGGCATGCGCTTTACTATCAATTCCTCCCCCTTGGCCGGGCGCGAGGGCAGTCTGGTCCAATCCGGAAAAATCAAGGAACGCCTGCTCAAGGAGACCTTGAAAAACGTTTCCTTACAGGTGGAAGAGATGGACAACAAGGAGACCTTTCTGGTCAAGGGCCGGGGAGAATTCCAGATGGCCATCCTCATCGAGACCATGCGCCGGGAGGGATTCGAGCTCACTGTGGGCCGGCCTGAAGTCCTGTACAAGGAGGAAAACGGACAGGTCCTGGAGCCGATGGAACAGGTGATCATTGACTGCGACCAGGAGTTTACCGGGGTGATCACCGAGAAGCTGGCCGTACGCAAGGGAAAGATGACCTCCATGACCACTCGAGGGAGCGGCCGGGTGCGCATGGAATTCAACCTGCCATCCCGGGGGTTGATCGGCTATCGGGACGAGTTTTTGACCGATACCCGGGGCACAGGGTTACTAAATACCTATTTCGCTGGATACGAGCCCTTCCGGGGCCGGTTCGCCAGCCGGAGTACCGGATCCATCGTCTCCGACCGGGCCGGAACGGCTGTGCCCTATGCCCTGTTCAATCTGGAGCCCAGGGGAGAGATCTTTATCAACCCCGGAGATGCGGTCTATGAGGGGATGATCTTTGGAGAGCATAATCGGGCCCAGGATTTAAACGCCAATCCGTGCAAGGAAAAGAAGCTGACCAATGTCCGGGCTGCCGGCCGGGACGAGAATGTGGTCCTCAGTCCGGTACGGCCCATGACTTTGGAACGGGCCATTCATTTTATTCGCGAGGACGAGATGGTGGAGGTCACCCCGCAAAACATTCGGTTGCGAAAAAGCGTCCTCTCGGCCCAAAAGCGGCAATCCATGCGTTAACAGCAGAGATTTCAGCCTATGCACCAGGACGAGGACAAAGATTTCACCTTTCAACTCCGGGAAATGCTGGGCAAGTTTCCAGCCGGCCTCAAGCTCACCCCTCACGACCTGGTCTTTGTCGGCTGGCTGTACTTCTGGGAAAAAAGCACCCGACAGAAGGACATCCCGGACCGGGAACTGATCTGGCAGATCGATCAGGCGGTCAAAACCCTGGATCTCAAGGAAGCCATTTCCAACACAGCGGCCCTGGACAGACTGCTTCAATACCGCCTGGTACGCAGGTCCATCACCGGATCGGGTGCCGGGGCCTACTGCCTGACCCGTCTGGGCCGAGGTCTGGCCGAAGATGTCATGGCCGAGATCAATCTGGACAGCGACGAGCTGTCCACCCATATCAACCATGCCTACAGCATCCTGCGCCGCCATCTGGATGAGCACAATGTTCAAGAACTGGAAGGCTTTCTGCGTCACGTCTTCTTGAGTTCAGTGGCCGAAAGCATGGAGTACAAGCTGCAAAGCATTGAAGAATCCATCCTGGAGCAGGAAACCAGGGTCAAGGAATTGGGCTTCGGCCAGGACGACCAAGCCTTTGAGATGGCCGTGGAGACCATAAAGACCAGCCGCCTGTATCTGGAGGAGCTCCTCCAGACCCTGCAGACCGGCTCGCCGTATTATCCCCTGTATGAGCTGTTGTATGAGTGCCGGGAGAAGAAAGATTTGGCCCACCTGAACCAGGATGTGGAGATTTGCCTCGATTTTTTGGACGGCCTGAGGCGGCGTATCGAACAGATGCTCTCCCATCTGATCAATTTCATCCACGAGTGCGTTTCCTATCAAAGCCAGATGGGCTCTCTGGCCTATCGGGACAGGGTGGCCCGCAAGCAGCAGGAAATCCTGGCCCGGGCCCTGCACATTGACCTGCGCATGCCGGTGATCGAGCAGTATAGTCTGCCCGAGATGAGCATGAACTGGAGCAGGCAGGAGCAGAAGAAGCCAGTGGTCATCAGCCTGGACAAGCTCAAAGCCCTGGAAGACTATATTCCGGAGGAGATCAAGACCCGTCGGGTACCTTGGAAGGATGATTTCTTAAGCTTGGCCAGACAGGAATGGCAGGAAGCGGACGGTGCTGGTTTGGAGCTCGGGTCCTGGCTCCGGGATCTGGTGGTCAGGTTTCCGGGGGAGGAAGAAGAAATTTTGCAGGGCCTATGGTTTATGATTCAGGACATGCCGGACTGGGACCCGGTAGTGGTCGTGGACAAGAACGAGGACCGGCCCTGGACGGACATGGGGAGTTTTTACCTGGAGCCGGTGCTCCTGCGCTCTGCAGGTTTCAGCGGTGGGGCTCGCATGTAACGAGACATCACGTAGATCGCTGGCTTGGCCTCTGGGACCGCCAGTCACGCTTAGACGCGTGATCGTAGACGCGTGACTGGCTTCTTGATGCGAGCCTGGCCAGCATCTCTGGACCAGAAGGTAGCCGGAGCCACAAGAAGAAGATTTCCCCAGGGCGGATCCCCGTGAAATGGAAGAAATTTCACGGGATAAACCCTGGGAACGAAGAGAGGTGCAGCTCTCACCTCTGGCTGTAGCTCACAAGTTTCAACCTCGATCAATCCGGTAGCAAGCACGTGCAAAGGTTCATCACACCATGCATGAAGAGTACATAAACCTGGACATGCAGGTCCTTTTGGCCAACGACAGTCTGGCCAGGCGAATCATTCATCGCCTTCAGTCTGGGCAAAACATCGACTCCCAGCTCATCGGGGAGTACAGATTTCTGGAATCCCATTACGACACCTGGTCCTCCTTCTTTGACTTTCTGGGCTACCGGCTGCAGCGTTCGGCCCAGGGTGGGGAGGTTTTCTACCATCTAGCCGCCAACTCCACGCGGATAAAAGTCACTTCATTGCGCCGGGGGGCGACCTTTCTGGGGCTTTTTCTGGCCTGGCACTTCATGTCCGCAGGCATCGAAGGCAAGGACGAGGTCCAGGCCAGGGAGCTGATAAGCCGTTTGGAGAACAGTTTTGAGTTCAACCAGCTGATCCGGGTCTTCAACCCCCAGCAAAATCGGGCGATCAGAGCTAAGCAGCAGAGCGCGAGGAAGATGCAGCAGCTCACAGGCTGGGTGCTGACCAGCCTGCGGGATCTGCACAGACTGCGGTTTATCGAGCTCTATCCTTCTGTGAATGCGGATTTTGACAAACTGCGTATTTTGCGCCTGCCTGCCTTGATCCGCTTTCTGGAGCCGGCCAGGCGCAGCCTGGATATGGCATATGCCGGCAATGAAGATCTGGATGCAGCCATTCAGAGCATTTGGTCCAGCCTAGACTGGGAAGACGACAATGAAGACAATGGCCCAGAAGATACCTGAGATTTTCATCCCAGAGGATATTGTGGCCAACGGGCTTTTGCTCGCCGGCTATAAGCTCTTTCCGGCCACCCACATTGCCCTGCACCCCAGGATGACCGTCCTGTCCGGGAACAATGCCGTGGGCAAGACCACCATCCTGGATGCGGTGCAGACCATCCTCATCTGTCACCAGCAGTACATCAACCTGAACGTGGCCACAGGACAGTTCGACCGGACCCTGTCCGGACAGTTGATTGGCCGGGTGGGCTGGGCAGTCCTTTCGGTCTCCGGTCACGAGGAGCTCACCGCCCTGGGAGTTCGCCTACACGCCAAGGCCACAACCGAGAGCCTGGAACTGAGTCCCTTTGTTTTGACCCGTATCCCCCCCCAAATCGATCTGTTCGTGGACCGGGAAAACTCAGTGATCACTCCGGATTTTCAAACCCTGAAGAAAATCATCCTCCATCGGGACATTCAGGCCCAGGCCCAAGATTTTTCGTCCGTGGACGAATACCACCGGCACATCTTTGCCCAGGGCCTGTTGCCCGTGTCGATGGACCGTCAGGGGAAGAAAAAGTTCGCCGCCTTGTGGAGCCAGGTGACCCGGCCCAAGCTGGATAAGCTAGGGACCTTTTTAAAAGAGATGCTCTGCCCTGATCCGGCCCAGGGAGTAAAGTTTGCGGACGTGGAACGGTTGATGCGCGATCGGCGCAAACTGACTGAACAGCTCCAGTCCCTGGACCGGTTCCGGACCATCCGGAAGGAACTGGAAGAAAAGCGAGGGCGGGTGGACGACCGGCGGCGTCTGTATCTGTCCACGGAACTGGGCCGGCAGCAGGCCAGGATCAGGTCCTGTCAGGAGAAGGTTAAAAAGGAAAAGGACAAAGAGACCCGCACTGCCCGGGAGATGCAAGATCTGGAGCAAAGGCTGGAGCAGGCCACGGCCCGCAAGACGGAGCTGACTAAAGAGCGGGACAAATATGTGAGCCGCCAGGAAGAGCTGTCCAGGCAGCATAGGCATCACCAGGAGTATACACAGGCCCTGGAGCAGGAAAAGACCTGGCAGGAGCGGGTGGAGTCCAAGGGCAGTCGCCTCAATGAGCTGCAGGAAGAGGTCGATGCCCTGGAGGCCAAGCGGGATGAAAACAAGACCAGGGCCGCTCAGCTCGGGGCTCAGGTTGCGGAGCTCACCGAGCGGCTCAAGCATCTGCAAGCCGATCGGGACCGGTATCTGGAACTCAAAGGACTGCTGGATCAGTCTGTGAATATCTTGGGACGCAAATTGGCCACCTGGATCGACGTGCAGCAGGCCTGGAGTGAGGTCCAAAAGGACAAAGCCAGGCTGGATGGGCTGCCGGAGCTCAAGAAACGATGTGCAGAGCTCAAGCAAAAGGTAGCCAATCACCAAAGGGCCTTAGATCTGGCCAAAAGTCTGGCCCAAGACGTTCTGGAAGGTACCGATATTTTGCATATGCACCAGCAGGCCTTCGAGGATATTGTCGAATCCTGGGAAGAGCTGGATTACGAGACCCCCCTTGCCCAGGCCCAAGCCAGCCTGGACAAGCTGGACCGACAGATTGTTGATCTGGAGCAGGGTCGGCCCAGCCTGCCTGCGGCCGTAACCCGGGAAGTGGATTCCGGACGGCTGAGCCTGGTGGCATCGGGTTATGAACACCTGGATCTGGAGCAGGCCGCCCGGGTCCAGTCCAGGCTGGGTCCCTTTGCCCGCGGGGTCCAGGTGGACGAATCCTCCGAACTCTCCGGGCTGGATCTCGGGGATGAGGAGTTTCTGGTCCTGGCCGGGAACGTGGATCCGGAGAGTCTGAACTTTATGCCGGCCGGAGAGGGTAATGTCTGCGGTCAGGGCGGTTTCTACTGGTATGTCCCCAAATCCCATATCTGGCTGGGAGCCCGGGCCAGGGCCAGGGAATTGCAGCGTTTGGGCGGGGAAAAAAAGGAGCTGCAAAAAGAACTGGACAGGCTGCAGAACGATCGGCGCATGAACCGGGAGCGCATCAAGAGAGGCAGAAGCTTGCTCGGCATGTGGTCCGCCCTGAAGGATACGGCCTGTATTGCTGAACATACCCAACTCAAGGAAGAGATCGCCTGGCTGGAAAAGGAATCGCCGGCCATCCGGGAGCGATCCAGATATGTGCAGTCCCTGTACGGCAGAAAGGAGTATTTTGAGCTGCATGCCGCACCCAGGAAATGCGCCCAGTGTGAAAAGGAGCTCAAAGCCCAGGAGCAGGACCGTAAAAAACTGGAAAAGGAGATTGCCAAGCTGGAGAAAGAATTGGCCCGGGTGCACACGGAGATGAAAACCCTGCGTGCGGAATACTCCCAGGCGGACAAGGAACTGGCCGGGCTCTCGTCCCGTTTGCAGAGCCTGCGAAACGAAGAGCCAATGGACGTTCTGGAAGGCCGGATCGACTTTTCCAGGGCCCAGGCCATCCAGGACAAGATCGCTGAACTGGACGCCGATCTGGAGAGGTTGGAAAAGACCAGGGACAACCTGCACAAGGAGTCCGCGCGCAAGGGCGATCTCTTCCAGCGCATTGGAGACGAGATTCAAAGGTTGACCCAGGAAGAAGAGCAGGCCACAGGGGCGGAGCAGGAGTTTGTGGAAAGCTGGAAAAAGTTTTATCCCTTGCAGGAGCCGGAATACCGGGCTGGAAACTATACTCTTGACCATGCCTCCAGACTGCGGGCTGAGTGGGAAATGGCCGCTGAGGAGCTGAACAAAAGCGTTATGCACATTGCCCAGGAATACTCCCTGCATATGCCTCAGGACAGCCCAGCGGAGACCCAGGTGGACATGATTTTGGAAAACATCATCCCCTCCTTTTTGGAGCTGGACAAGGTGGAAGACCAGTTCCAGCGCCTGCGCCAGGAGCTCGGAGAGATAGAAGCCAGGATCAAAAGCTATGTCCAGGATATCAGACAAAAGGTGGATCAGGAGATCTCCAAGCTCAAGCGCCGGCTGGACAAGGTGAACACCATCTTATCCGGCATCAGGTTCGGCCGGATCAGCCAGGTGCGCATCGAGTTGACCTACCTCTCCCAGTACGAGAATCTGAAGAAGCTGAAAGGAGAGGTCCTCTCGCTCATGGATTTCGGCAGCCAGACCACCCTGCAGGAGTTCGTCCAGGAACTGACCAAAAATATCTTCCGTCACGGCCGGGCCGATGTCAGCGAGGAGCAGATCGCCGACTACCGCACCTATATTGATCTGGGCTGGTCCATAACCGATCTGGACGGAGAAAAGAGGCAGAAGGGTTTTTCCGGAGGGGAGACCCTGGGCATCAACCTGGCCATCTGCCTGGGGCTCTTGTTCCATTGGGGCGGGGAAGCGGGCCAGGCTCAGGCCAAGGGACTATTGATCATGGCCTTGGACGAGGCCGAAAGGCTGGATGAGCAGGCCGTGTACACAGTACGCGAGCTGTTGGACCGTTCCGGGGCCCAGTTGATGGTGGCCCTGCCCCGGACTATAGAAGTTCCGGACACGGTCTGCCACCTGCTCACCCCCCTGGAACAGGGAGTGACCCATGTATCGGTCTATCATAAAGGATAAGCTGTGAGCGGGGATGAACTCAAGAAATGCCTGGCCTGGTCGGAGCTGCTGGAGAACGGCCAGGCTGGCTTTTCCCGGGTGTATACCCCCTTGATCGAGGCCGGCCTGGCGAGCAGTCAGGGCAAGCAGATCACCCTCCTGGATGCGAACGCTTTGCAGGACATCGTGGACAACCAGTGCCGGACGGTCATCCAGGCCAGGGATGAGGCCCAGGATCTGGCCCGGTCCCTGGGGCTGGAAGTCACTATTTCCTCCAGACCAAAGGAAGCGCTCGAGCTCTTAATGGAACTGCAGGCCCATGGGGCAAAGGATTCATCTACCTTGCAGATCCAGAACCTGAGCGCCAAGCTCTTCGGCCATTCCAAGCACATCCAGCAGGCACCCCTTTTAAGCCGGATCATGGCCCAATGGTCCAGAAGCCGGCATGTGCGGGGAGAGCTCAGGCTCAAGGCCTTTGCTCCGCTCATCTACTTACCACAGGATCTGGATTTGGGCTTGGTCACTTCCGCCCTGGGTCAGGTGTGCATCCCGGCCCCCAAGGCTGTTTTGGTCCAAGATTTCGATCTGGACAGGATCGACTTTGTTGTGACCAGCGAGAACCTGGCCCCTTTTCAGCATATCGAGTTGGACCAGGGACTTTTGCTCTTGTGTCCCGGGTACGACACGGCCCTGTCCGTTTATTGGCTCAAAGCCCTGCCCCGGGATTGCCCCTGGATGCACTTCGGGGATTTTGACCCCGACGGGCTGGCCATTTTTGAGCTTCTAAGCAGCCGTTCAGGACGTCGGGGCAGATTTGTGCCTCACATCTCCCATTTGGAGCATATAAAAAACCGGCTTCCGACCTGGCTCGGAGCCAGGGAGTTCGATCCCCAGCGCTATACTCTGCCCCGGGTGCGGGAACTGGCCGCCTGGGGCCGGGCCAATCGGGTATACGCCGAACAGGAGCAGGTCCTGCATCTATTGGGTTGGGAAGGGGTGCTTGAGATGTGAGGTCATTTTTTATGCACATCTTTTGCAAATTGATGTGTGGATTCGTCACGGGTACATTATCATGGAGCATGTTCTGTTCACTCGTGAACCGCCTATTGGCTGGATAACTCTCAATCATCCCCAGAAAAGAACAGAAGTGGGCACAGTCCACGTGGCCTGGTATATTTGCTGACCGTGCATCAGGCGCACATATTAAAGCCAGGGAATGAGCTGGTTGATCTTCAGTGGGTTGAACGAAACAAGGCTGGTGATTTGAATTTGGAGCTGTAGTCCAGGTTGGCTTTGGAGATGATGGAGACAGCTAGATGAGTTTGTATTATTCAAGCCCTTCCTTAGCTAATATTAACTGGATTTCTTGGTCAGAAATATCAAGAGTTCGAGCTTTAGAATAAATCATCAGGAGTTTTACTGTGTATATTTCATCCTGCACAAAAGTAATAACTCTATATCCACTGCGTTTTCCTTTCTTTATATCTGTATTTTTGACCCGTAGTTTGTATGTCTTGTGTCTTAGAGGAGTGCCTGTTTTGGGGTTCTGGACAAGATCCTGGTGCAACGCTTGTAGATCATTTTTGATATTTGGATAGAGTTTAGCTAATCGACGAACCTCTCTTTTAAAAGTCTCGGTAGGTATAATTTTATAATTCATCCAAAAACTCTTCGAGACTATCTTCAGGGGATTGGTCGATTCTTTGATTTTTAACTTCCTGGCAGGCTTGCGAAAGAGAGGAAAGAATGTGCTGTTTTTCATTGAGTTCAGAAAGTTTGGACATCAATGCCTGCCAGTCTGTGAAAGGAACAATAACCTCAAGGCATTTGCCTTGTTCATCATGGACATACTTAACAGTAGATAGGCTGATTTTTTCGTTCATGCTGTCATCCTTTTGATTTTAAAAGATTAAGTTTCCAACATAACAAGTCCCGTATCCTTGTTTCAAACATTATAAGAAGAAATAGACCACTCAGCAAGAAAAGTCTTTTGAAAAATCAGCACCAATGCCGTGATGATCAGATGACGACCCAAACAGATCATGCTGCAAGAAGATATTCATGACCAAGCGTATGATTTCTTTTCTGGGAACGGTGGCCTGTATCCAGCATTTGCGGGCACTAAAAAGGGTCTGAAATTTGAAATTTCTGAACTCATCACCTTGCTTTGAGCTAATTTTTTGCCAAAATTCACTTCTGACCTAGGGCCTTTTAATGGGTGACCTGAGGCAAGGGGCGAAAAATCTTTGGCCCTCTGATGCCGGAACAGCGTCTGTTGATCCTGGATGACACTCTGGAAACATTACCGTCCAGGTTCATCCGCGATTGGTCATATCAAGCAAAAGGCAGTGCACACTAAAAATACTTTAAAACAGGAACGAGGAAATTTATGACCTCAGAAGCAACGATGACAATTATTAAAATGCTTGAGACACTACCGGAGCAAGCACAGGATCGGGTGGTTGAGCATTTACGCGAATACATCGAAGAACTTCGGGACGAAGCGTTGTGGAATGAGTCATTCTCCCGAACCCAATCCAATCTTGTCTCTGTAGCCCGGCAGGTACGGAAAGAAATTGCAGATGGCAAGGCAACTCCCTTGGATATTGAGAAGCTATGAGAGCGGTTAATAAATTTTGTATCGTTTCTGGGGAATGGTAGTTTTGACAAGCGAAGAACGAATAACCAAGAACAGTTCCCCTCCGACCTCTGACCTCCCTCCCGCTCCCTGCCCCATGCCCCAAACTCCATGCTCTCTGCCCCATGCCCTCTGCTTCCTCCTCTTCCTGACCTCCGACCACTGACCTCCGACCTCTGACCTCCGACCTCTGACCTCCGACCTCCGACCTCCGACCTCTGACCTCCGACCCCTGACCTCTGTCGTCCGCTCTAATGTGAAATTTTCAAATGTATCAGCACAGCATGTTGACTTTATCTTATTACGCTGATAGCCTCTGCCCAATTTCTTGACAGCCGATAACACTTCAGCGACGGATTGTGATCATAAAGCTTTGCCCCCCCACCAGGTGCCACCCTGGCCCCTCTGGGATCGCCAGGTGCCACCCTGGCCCCTCTGGGACCGCCAGGCGTCTGCCTGGCCCCTCTGGGATCGCCAGGTGCCACCCTGGCTCTTCAAGGCCTTGGTCATACTCGAACTGTCGCTGTAGTGCGACCTCATTTTTGGTCTCCATAAGGATGTGTCCTCTGCATGGACTCTCTGCACCAGCTGACCCATCTGCATACGGACAAAAACCGCACCCGCTGGACAGAAGCCACTGCCCACCGCGCCCCGCATAAGCCTTTTCTGCTCCTGTCCATCCTGGATCTGGCCGCCCAGGAGCAGATCGATTCTCCGTTCATCGAGCCCTCATTTGATCTCATCGAGCGCTTTGCCCGTTACTGGAACCTGGTCCAACCCCCAAGTGGCAAGTGCAATATGGCCTATCCCTTTTATCATATGCAGAGCGAAGGCTTCTGGAGACTGGTGCCCAAGCCTGGTCAGGAACAGGAGCTGGGGGAGAGGATCACCTCCTCCATGACCCGGCTGCAAAGCGTGGTCCTGGGCGCAGAGATCGACCAAGAGCTTTTCGAGCTCATCTCCGGCCGGAAGAGCAGGGAAAAGATGAGAGCTGCACTTTTGAATACCTATTTCGCTCCTGATATCCGCCAACTCCTATTGCGCGAGGCCGTGGAGAACCAGGAGGCCTATGAGTACAGCCAGCGCCTGCTCCAGGCCGCAGAAGCGGCCATGCCCTTCGGTCAGGCGGACAAGCCCCAGCAGATCAGGGACCAAGGGTTTCGAAAGGCAATTATGAATCTGTACAGCCATCGTTGTGCCCTGTGCGGCATCCGCATGATCACCCCGGAAGGGCACACTATAGTCGAGGCCGCCCATATCCGTCCCTGGTCAGACAGCCAGGACGATCGCCCGGCCAATGGGTTGGCTCTATGCAAGCTCTGCCACTGGAGTTTTGACCGTGGATTCATGAGCGTGGGCACACAGTATGAGGTCCTGGTTTCGCCCCTGTCAAGATCGGAAAAGAACAATCCTGGGCACATTATGACCCTAGAGCAGCGGCCAATATTTATGCCCGACGTGGAAATGCATATTCCGGATCAGGAATGCTTGGGATGGCATCGGCAGGAGGTGTTTCGAAAATGATAATACTGGATTTGTATAGGCATTGCTCAAATGAGTGACATGAAGACTATGGCACGTTATGTTGTCTGGACGTAATCTAAATACAGAACAAGTTGAGTAAATTGTGTCAAAAATTGGTATATTATTACAATTGGAATGATAGTCGTAAACTTTCCAATTACTTGGGCTTCAATAACGAGTTGCTTATGAAAAATGCTATTAAAACTATTTTTGAAAATATAAAGACTCTATACGGAGATGTGGCAAGCTGGGCGGTATGGAAACCCCATAACGGCAATAATTTGATGTCGAATATGGAAGTAGATGGTCTTTTTGATTTAGATACTAACTTCCCATGTTTCTTTGCCAGCTCTAATGTAAGTTTGGTTTCTCCACTTGGTCGGCTATATGTGAAGACAAACGTCCCATCTGAATCGAGAACATTGGACTCAGTCCTGGCGTGATTTGGGAAGCTATGTTCTTGAAGGGGATTCTGCTCAGGGGCAACCATTCAGTAGCCCTCTCACTAAAGTTCAGGTGTGCTCTTCCAGGGATGCGATGACCAGCCCCTCTGATGATTGTGACCAAGGGCTATCTGTTGTACATAAGAGTCTATGCGAGCTCATCTCCTAAAAACAGCATTCATTATCTCATTCTTGGGCTTCCAGCTCTCGGGCTGTCCCCAGCATACCTATTCCTCTTGCGGCCAACTGCCAACCCTCGAGCAAGGTCTGCTTGTCCTGTCGAAAGGGCAACAGATACAAGTTTTCATAGCCCGGACATCTTCTGAACATATGCAAGGCCTATCCCATGTCCAGCCAGAACAATTTGCCCCCAATCAGGGGATGTTTTTCTACTATCCCCGTTCTGGATTTAAGGTCTTCTGTATGCGTCAAACTCATTTTGACCTAGATATTTTCTTTCTAGATCAACAGATGCGGGTGATCGCGGTGGACCGAAACCTCCCCCACCACTCAGGATTGGACCAGAAAAGGCCAGCAGCCAAAACCCGACCGATATATTGCCGACATGTACTGGAAATGCGAGCCGACTCTGACTTGGCCAAACAGATAGAACCAGGAAAGCGTCTGCAATGGCATACACCATAAGGATAAAGATCTCTTCAAGTAAATGCATCAATAATGTACGCCATAAATACCTTTTATCCAAATATTCTATAATCACCACTCATATATAATCTGCCGGTAACCATTCACCCCCCCTCTGAACGGATACCCCAAGACTCTGCATGCCCACACGCCCAATTTTCGACCCCCTCCGCTTCCTGGAGAGACAGCTCCGGCTCAAGGTCGAACTGGCTTCCAATGACAAGATCCTCCTGTACGGCCTCAACGATCTGTCAGCTAAGAGGAGGCAGCAGGCCTTCAGAGTGGCCCAAGTCTACGACAAGCTCCTGCGTATGCAGCTGGACGCGTCCACACACGAGCTACGCCCCTCGGTGAATAAGCTTCTGGCCCAGGGCAAGATCATCATCAAGAACGGGCAGTATATATTGTCCTAATCGATCATACCTCAATTCCTACCTTTTTCGTCTTTTTTCTGACACCTACTTGACTTTTGGGTCTCATTTAGGCAAGGCTTATAACTAATACTGCTCGAGCTACATGAACTATCGTAAGGAGCCCGCCAATGACCAAAGCAGACCTCATTGAACAGATCGCCCAGAAGTCCCAGCTCTCAAAAAAGGATTCAGAAAAAGCGTTGAATCGATGCCTGGAGGCAATCCAGGAGTCCCTGAGCACTGAGGGGAAACTGACCTTGACCGGGTTTGGGACCTTTTCTGTTGCCGAGCGGAATGAAAGAAAGGGTCGTAATCCCCAGACCGGCGAGGAGATAACAATTCCTGCCAGTAAATCGGTCAAGTTTAAGCCGGGCAAACTCCTAAAAGAGAATATCCTCCCATAGATCGTTGTCGCAGCCACCTGACCTACACAAGCTAGGAGATCCTCATAGATTGGGCAGAGACGAAGGTGGGTTGGCTTGTGAGGGGTTGCCGTGAGTGAGGACTGTGGTACGTTATGTTGTATATTCAAGATTTGATTTCATAAAGGTATTACTCCATGCCCACTTCACTTGAGACGTCAGACGTTTTTAAAATTTGTTAGGTAACAGAGGAATGCATGGATTTTGACTTGAGCCCTTTCCAACAAAGCGATCTTTCTGATGCTGTTACCGGCTTAATGGCCGTTTTGGATCTGGAATTGCGGATACAGTGGGCTAATCGAGCAGCAGGAGAATCGGTGGGCGAGGATCCTGAAAACCTGCTTGGGCGGTACTGCTACCAGGTATGGCTTGGCAGAGACACCCCCTGCGAGCAATGTCCCGTCCAATCCACCATACGAACGGGCATGTACCACAAGGGCGAAGTGGAATCTCCAGATGGCAAGGTCTTTCTTATAAAGAATTATCCGTTGCGGACACCGGAGGGAGAGCTGAAGGGGATAACCGAGGTGACCCTGGATATTACTGAATACCGGAGGGCCGAGGTAAGCCTTCGTCGCCAGTCTGAGAAACAGGCCCTGCTCCTAGAATCCGTTCCCACCCAGATCTGGTATCTTACGGATGTGGAGACCTATGGCACAGTGAATCAGGCCCGTGCGGATTTCTGTGGTCTGAGCCGGGAGGTGGTGGAATACAAAAAACTGTGGTATATTCTCTCCGAGGATGAGGCCTGGGTCTGCCGCGACGGCAACATTCTGGTTTTTCAGAGCGGGGAGCTGATCTGTACCGAGGAATGGTTGCACAATGCAAGCGGTGAACAGCGTTTGGTGGAGATCATCAAGACCCCCAAGCTGGACGCGAACGGAAAGGTGGAATACGTGGTCTGCTCAGGCTCGGACATCACCGAGCGCAAGCGGGCCGAGGAAAGGGTCTACAGCTTGACCAAGTTCGACAACCTGACCGGGCTGCCCAACAGGGAGTTTTTCCTGGAACTTTTGGGTCAGGCCGTGTCCAGGTCCAAGCGCTTCGACGAGTGCGGGGCGGTGCTCCTGATGAATATCGAAAGGCTCAAATCCGTAAACGACACTCTGGGGGAGCAGGCAGGGAATGAGCTTATCCGGGAAGTAGGGCGGCGCATCTGGGACACGATTCGGGAGCAGGACACGGTCGCCCGGGTTTCCGGGGATGAGTTCATGATCCTGGCGGAAGGAATAGAGACCGGGGAAAAGGCCCGGAGATTGGGGCTGCGCGTTCTGGAGCGGATCGGAGGGGAGCTGGAGCTATCCCATAGGCAGTTCTATCCGGAAGCCAGCATCGGATTCACTTTGTTCCCCCACGGGGCCTCGGACCCGGACAGCTTGATCAAGCAGGCGGATATGGCCTTGAGCGGGGCCAAGAAAAGCGCGAACAGGATCCAGCAGTTCGCGGGAGATGAGGAAGGAATATCCAGGGAGTTCCATCTGGAGCAGGATTTGAAGAGCGCCCTGGCGAACGAGGAGTTCCAGCTCTTTTATCAGCCGCAGATCGATCTTCAGAGCGGCAAAATCGTTGGCCTGGAGGCCCTGATCCGCTGGAGCCATCCCCAAAGGGGCCTTGTCTCGCCGGGTGAGTTCATTCCGTTGCTGGAGCGCAGCGGGATGATCGCCTCGGTGGACGCTTGGGTCGTGCGCAAGGTCTGCGAGCAACTGAGGTCCTGGCGGGATGAGGGCTTCTTGGTGAGGGCCTCGGTCAACCTCTCCGCGCGGGATCTTGGCAATGACTCGATCATCGGTGTTATCAGCTCCACCCTGGAGGAGAATCGTCTTCCCGCGGACGCTCTGGGTGTCGAGCTCACGGAAACAGAGCTCATGGAGAATATGGACCGGGCCTCGGGGATCCTGCGAACGCTTTCCGACTGGGGGATCCGGGTGGCCCTGGACGATTTCGGAAAGGGCTACTCCTGCCTGAGCTATCTGCAGCGACTGGACATCCATGTCATCAAGATCGATAAGGAATTCGTGGCCGGAATGCTGGAAAACGCGGATTCCCTGACCTTGGTGCAGACGATCATCGCCATGGCCCACAATCTGGGCAAGGAGGTCCTGGCCGAGGGCGTGGAGCAAAGGGAGCAGTGGCAAAAGCTTCTCGAGCTGGGGTGCGATTACGGCCAGGGTTTTCTTTGGGGGCGGCCACAGCCGCCAGATACGCTGAAAGTGCAGGAAGAATAGGTGGTGAGACATCCGGCAGAGCGCAACAGGCTTCGCAGCAGTCCCCTGCGAATCTCCTTGGCGTATTTCCTGTTCGCCGGAGCCTGAATCCTTTTCTCGGACTGGATCTTGCGTAACCTTGGCAGGGGCTATCCCTGGGCCTGTCCGGCCTGGACATACCCTGCCCTGCAGCACCCGGCTATTGTGGATGCCTTTGACTCCATGACCAGCGACCCTACCGAAAAGCCATGAGCAGAGAGGAGACGATTAGAGAGCTAAAGCGTTGCGCGGAAAGCCAGTTCGATCTTGATTTGGCGGAGAAATTTATTCAATCAGAGGCGGTGCTGCCCCCGAATTCCGAGTGCCACTCCCGCTTTCCGACCTCTGAATTCCCTCTGCCCAGCTCTGAAATTTGAAATTTCTGAACTCATCACCTTGCTTTGAGCTAATTTTTTGCCAAAATTCACTTCTGACCTAGGGCCTTTTAATGGGTGACCTGAGGCAAGGGGCGAAAAATCTTTGGCCCTCTGATGCCGGAACAGCGTCTGTTGATCCTGGATGACACTCTGGAAACATTACCGTCCAGGTTCATCCGCGATTGGTCATATCAAGCAAAAGGCAGTGCACACTAAAAATACTTTAAAACAGGAACGAGGAAATTTATGACCTCAGAAGCAACGATGACAATTATTAAAATGCTTGAGACACTACCGGAGCAAGCACAGGATCGGGTGGTTGAGCATTTACGCGAATACATCGAAGAACTTCGGGACGAAGCGTTGTGGAATGAGTCATTCTCCCGAACCCAATCCAATCTTGTCTCTGTAGCCCGGCAGGTACGGAAAGAAATTGCAGATGGCAAGGCAACTCCCTTGGATATTGAGAAGCTATGAGAGCGGTTAATAAATTTTGTATCGTTTCTGGGGAATGGTAGTTTTGACAAGCGAAGAACGAATAACCAAGAACAGTTCCCCTCCGCCCTCTGCTTCTTCCTCTTCCTGACCTCCGACCTCTGACCTCCGACCTCCCTCCCGCTCCCTGCCCCATGCCCCAAACTCCATGCTCTCTGCCCCATGCCCTCTGCTTCCTCCTCTTCCTGACCTCCAACCTCTGACCACTGACCTCTGTCGTCCGCTCTAATGTGAAATTATTAAATGTATCAGCACAGCATGTTGACTTTATATGATAGCGCTGATAGCCTCTGCCCAATTTCTTGACAGCCGGTAACACTTCAGCGACAGATTGTGATCCCAAAGCTTTGCCCCACGGACCGCCAGGTGCCACCCTGGCCCCTCTGGGATCGCCAGGCGCCTGCCTGGCCCTTCAAGGCCTTAGTCATACTCGAACTGTCGCTGTAGTGCGACCTCATTTTTGGTCTCCATAAGGATGTGTCCTCTGCATGGACTCTCTGCACCAGCTGACCCATCTGCATACGGACAAAAACCGCACCCGCTGGACAGAAGCCACTGCCTTCCGCGCCCCACACAAGCCGTTTCTTCTTCTATCCATCCTGGATCTGGCCGCCCAGGGTCAGATCGATTCTCCGATCATCGAACCCTCATTTGATTTTATTGAACGATTCGCCCGCTACTGGGAGCTGGTGCGGCCACCAAGTGGCAAGTGCAATATGGCCTATCCCTTTTATCATATGCAGAGCGAAGGCTTCTGGAGACTGGTGCCCAAGCCTGGTCAGGAACAGGAGCTGGGGGAGAGGATCACCTCCTCCATGACCCGGCTGCAAAGCGTGGTCCTGGGCGCAGAGATCGACCAGGAGCTTTTCGAGCTCATCTCCGGCCGGAAGAGCAGGGAAAAGATGAGAGCTGCACTTTTGAATACCTATTTCGCTCCTGATATCCGCCAACTCCTATTGCGCGAGGCCGTGGAGAACCAGGAGGCCTATGAGTACAGCCAGCTCCTGCTCCAGGCCGCAGAAGCGGCCATGCCCTTCGGTCAGGCGGACAAGCCCCAGCAGATCAGGGACCAAGGGTTTCGAAAGGCAATCATTAATCTCTACAACCACCTATGCTCCTTATGCGGCATCCGGATGATCACCCCAGAGGGCCACACAATAGTGGAGGCCGCCCATATCCGGCCATGGGCTGACAGCCAGGACAACCGCCCGGCCAATGGGTTGCCTCTGTGCAAGCTCTGCTATTGGAGTTTTGACCGCGGGTTTATGAGCATATACGAAAACCGTGATTAACATTTATCTTTCTTCTGTAAACTGACAACTGACCCCCGACCTCTGGTATAGGCACATCCTGGATCAGGAGTGTTTGGGTTGGCATCGGAGGACGGTGTTTCGGAGGTGAGCATCCAAGACTTTCTGATGTATTTTCAGTAGAGAAATATGAGGACTATGGCACGTTATGTTGCGAGTTGGGTTATGTTGCATGTATTTACTTGTTGGCATTATGTAGCGAAAGATGCGATGGCACGGATCTGCAACATGAAAACAAAATGGAGAAATAACAATGAGCGAACATTTTGAACTTCCGAATCAAGGAGTTGTCTTCTGGCCAATTGGCACAGGCGATTCGACCACGATTATGGTGGACGAGGATACTGCCGTCCAGGTAGATCTCAGACATACGGCCAAAAGTGAAGAGGACGACACAGGGGAATGGTTCATTATTGATGAGTTGGTAAAGACTTTGCCCCAGAGGAATGATCGGCCGTTTCTTTCAGTCTTCGCATTAACCCACCCTGATCAAGACCACATCCAGGGGTTCGGAGAGCTGCTGAAACAGGTCGATATTGGGGAGCTATGGCACACCCCACGTGTCTTTCGTCACTTCGAAGAAAATGAGACCCTCTGTGACGATGCAGTCACTTTTCGGAATGAAGCGGAAAGGAGGAGAAAAGCCATAGTCAAAGACCCTGACAACATTAAATCAGGTGACCGGCTTCTAATCATTGGGCACGACGACATCCTTAAGGAGGACAAATATGCGGCCCTGCCGGACTCGTGCAAAATGACGCCTGGTAAGGATACAAGCCTGTTGAACGGAGAGGATTACGCAGGGTCGTTTGTCGCGTTCATTCACGCACCATTCTCCGATGACCAGGCAAAGGATCGGAACAACACGAGCTTGGCGATGCAGGTCGTCCTTTCCTCGGGAAGCACCAAGCTGGAGGCCTTGTTGCTGGGGGACAGGGAATACCCGACCATCAAGCGCATTTTCGAGACTACCGAAGAGCATGAGAATGAAGAATATCTGTTCTGGGATATTCTTCTAGCCCCTCATCATTGCTCAAAATGCGTAATGTATTTCAAGGGCGAGGATGAAGAAGATGCCACCTTTAAGAAGGGCATCATGGACTACTTCGAGAAATACGCAAAAGATGACGCTTCGATTGTAGCCAGCGCTAAGTCTGAGTTCACTGACAAGAAGGGTGACAATCCACCTCACCAGAAAGCCCGAGAGAAATATGAAGAGATCATTGATTCTGGAAAGTTTCTTTGTACGCACGAACACCCGGACAAGGACGACCCGAAACCCATGGTGTTCAAGTTGGAGGACTCCGGAATTGGGTATCCCTCCAGCGACAAGAAAGGAAGTGCGTCTGAGGCTGTCACGGCCGCAACTGCGGGGGCGCGTGGAAAGCCTGAACCGCCGCCAGAACAAGTAGGGTTTGGATGCTGATATGGAAGTCACCGAGGGGCAAGCCGATGCCATTGCTGAATTCGAATCCATTGCATTCGAAGACCCTGCCCTGCTGCGCGTGGAAGAGGTAATTCACCCGACTGAAGATTACAATCATCTTCGAATCTGGTTTAGCATCCGTGTCGGTCCAATTCCGCACAAAAGCGGCGGATTGCGGTTCAGAGACAGGGAGCGGTTCTTGGCGTGTGTCCCTCCAAGTTTCCCATTTGCACGTCCATTAATACTCGTCTCTCACATTCGGTTCGCCGGATTTCCACATGTTCAGTGGTCGAGATCGCTATGCCTTTACCAGGCATCAGTAGAGTGGAACGCCTCCGACGGGATCTTCGGTCTGATCGATCGGCTATGGAAGTGGATCCTAAATGCGTCTATCAACAATCTGGACCCGGAGGATGGGCCACTACATCCGCCGGCGATATATACGCAGGTATCCGATTCCACACGTATTGTGATGTGTGCTGATGCGCCATGTCCTGTCGGAGAATTCTGGGCAGGTTTTGGCGTAAGCGAGCAGGCCCGGGCATGCCTCAAGATCGAACAATGGATATCTGTTGAGGAAGGTCTCTCTCTGGATGGGGCAATCACGACCTTTGTGTTGCCCAAGGCATTACCTTGGGAGTTTCCTACGACAGGCAAAGGCTTACTTGCAGAGATTGAGAAGCAGGGAGGCGATCGCGAATGGTTTCTTGCGGTTCTTTCATTGGCAGCCTCAAAACAGGAAGAGGGTCGACCAGTATTGGTACTGGTGGGCACGCCAATGCGCAGGACAGCTCTAGGTGGCCAGGGGATACATTTTGCGGCGTGGCGAATCCCGGACGATACGGTCGGGCACCTTCGAACCTCGTTGCCCCAGAAAACGGATACGGGAGAAATTCAGGTGATAAAGTCCAAGATTGCGTCCTTAACATTGAAAATATTTGAGGAGGCGAAAATAGAATGGTGTCAGGTGCTCGAAGACAGGAAAGAAATCGTTGTTCGAAGAGACCAAGGATCGTCTGCTGGCGCCGCCTGGCAAGGCAAACGAGTCATGGTTCTGGGCTGTGGGGCTCTTGGGTCCATCGTATCAGAGATGGTTTGCCGATCCGATTGCCAGACCCTTGTGCTTGTGGACTACGAACGAGTTACCCCGGGTGTGCTTGTGCGGCAGAACTTCATTGAAGAGGACATCGGCCTCCGAAAAGTTGATGCCCTCAAAGAACGCCTGCTCAGAATTCGTCCAGGGCTACTAGTCGAGACTCTTCCGAAAGATGCAATTGGAGTTCTGCGTGACGGCCTCTCAGATTTGTATCCTGACATCCTGCTGGATACCACTGCATCTAACATGTTTCACCAAATGCTCGAAAGAGAGTGGAAGTCGATTGATACATCGGGATACGAATACTGTGCATTCGAAATCGATTCGAACGCTCAGGCCTGTATAGGGATAAACATACCAGCGGGCAGCGTCACTGGACCTTGGTCCGCTTTCAGGGATCTGAAACTGGACCTCTGCCGGGAATTTGGCCCAAAAGGGCTATACTCACGATTCCAACGAGGAACCGATTCAGCTCGACCTTTTCAGCCAGAGCCAGGATGCTCCGAACCTACTTTTGTTGGTTCAGCAAGTGATATGGCTTTACTGGCGTCAACTGCCCTTAATACATCTGCATCTTGGTATCAGCATGCTCATGAATTTGGCAGAATGGGGTTTGCCTTCGAACAGCCAGAGATAGGTAGATCGCATCGGTTCCACTGCGCAGCATTAGCAGAACATCAAAGAATCAAGGCGCATGGATATGATATCTGTGTTGACGAATCAGCGATTCAGGAGATGTTTGCAAATATTCGCAAAAACTCCCGTGAGCAGGATACATGGACAGAGACTGGCGGCCTTCTTTGGGGACAGTGGGACAACGCTGCTAGAATTCTGTGGGTGACCGATGCATCAGATGCCCCACCTGACAGCATCCGTAGTCCTGAGCGGTTTATTTGCGGAACGGAGGGTACTGCCGAGGAAAATTCAAGTCGGTCCAGTGCCACTCTTGGCGCCTGTGAATATATAGGTATGTGGCACTCCCACCCGAGCTCCCCGCCTATTCATAGCTCGGTTGATTTGCAGGGCATGCTTCAAATCCTGCTTGCGCAAGAAAATTGCCCAAGGAAACTCCTTCTTCTAATCGTTGGGCGTGAGGGTGAAAATACGGTGCTTGGAAGCTACCTTTATCAGAAAAGTTCAACAGAGGAGTTTGAACAGGTTAAAATCTCCCCCTGCCTGATCCCGTTAGGAGTCAAATCATGGCAATAGGACTTGCGTTATCAGGTGGGGGATCACGGGCCATGGCATTCCACCTTGGTTGCCTAAGAGCTCTACATGACCGAGGTGTACTTGAAGACATCTCAATCCTGTCCACGATATCGGGAGGGTCTGTCATCGGCGGGCTTTATGCCTACAGGCCAGACCTCTCCTTTGAGGAATTTGACAAATTTACTCAGGAAGTTCTGAATGCCGGGTTTGCACGCGCAATTGTATCGCGGCTGATTCACCCGAGGTTGCTATTTCCCTGTTTGGCTTCGAGCATATCCGGGCGTTTAGCAAACCTGGTCAAACGTTCAAGCACTCCAATAGTTCGTGCGGTTAGCAGGACAGATGCTTTCGAGTGGGCTCTTCGGGATATCATGTTTAATGATGTCGACCTGAACTCACCTACCAGAGGGGGTTTGGAAATTGTGATCGGGGCATGTGAGCTATCAACCGGAACCGCCTTCAGGTTCGGCAATCGAGTGAGTGGTGGAAGTTGGTGGGGCGAAGTTGAGGACAACAGGATTCCATTGTCTCTGGCAGTAGCCGCTAGTGCAGCATATCCCCTTTTTCTTCCTGCATTGGACAAGGAGTTCAGACTTGTCGATAGATCAGGAGAAGCCCAAAACCGACGCCTGATTCTGACTGATGGCGGGGTGTATGACAACATGGGTATTGCTTGCTTAAGTCCACGGCGCACAAGCTCGATTAGCACCCATGCAAATAGCCTAGACTATATCATTGCCTGCAATGCCAGCGTAGGAAAGAAATCTAATAACCCTGTTTCTTGGGGTGTTGTGAGCCGGGTGCACCGAACCTTCAATGTCATACATCGACGTGTTCAGGACAGCACTATGGGGGAGCTCCATCAATGGAAAGAGGCGGGGCAAATCAAAGGTTTTATTCTTCCGTACCTGGGCCAGAATGACCGAGCTCTTCCTTACCAACCACAACATTTTGTGAAGAAAAGCGAAGTTGAGGACTATGCAACTGACTTCAATCCGATGTCTAATGAATGGATCGGCAAGCTCTCTCTGAGGGGCGAGCAACTTACCCGCATCCTACTTCAGCACTATCTGCCTGATCTATGACAAACAGCCAACAAAAACATCAAGCGGACTCGCTAACGCTCGCCGCTTATGTGTACGTTATATATTTTTCGTTAAGAATGAAGACCATCAAGAATCCATAAGTGCAGAGAAGGAGTTGTGTATAATGCGCACAAATTATCAACAAGGTGAGGAAGTTTGAAGATAATTTTTGGCCTGAAGACATATTGTATGATGAGCAGGAATGTGGCTAAAAGTGAGATCAATTCATATGCAAAAAACTATAATAGCTGGAAAAATAGAGAGTCAATGCCTTCTAAGCTAGCACTCAACCTATTCTATTCATTTTGTGCAACACAGAGAGAACTGGGACGTCTGAATGACTAAGAATACCAACAATATTTCAATAAAACAATGGCCTGAGGGAGAACGTCCCAGGGAAAAGCTGATTCAGTTTGGAGCAGAATTACTAACCGACGCAGAATTATTGGCTATTTTATTACGCATGGGCAATGAGGGGGCTTCGGCAATTGATATGGGAAGAGAGCTTATAGCCAAACTGGGAGGACTTCAGGGAATCGACCGGGCGCACGCTGAAGAAATCATGCAAATCAAAGGACTGGGATTGGCAAAAACGGCGCAACTAAAGGCAGCTGTCGAGATTGGCAAACGTGTTCGAATGCTAGATGTAAAACCAATTACATTTGATTCTGCCGGTGCGATAGCCCGGTATTGCTATCCTAAGTTTGAAAGTAAGCGACACGAACAATTTCTGATTTTTCTGCTTGACGGGCAGAACAACCTTTTAGCAGAACGGATTCTTTCAGAAGGCATTCCCACGCAATCTGTTGTCTATACAAGGAAAGTTATGGAAGAAGCCCTGCGACTATCCGCCAGCGCTGTTGTTGTGGTTCATAATCACCCTTCGGGAGAGACAACACCATCTCCACAGGATATAGAGACAACTCAAAAAATGAAGCAGGCGGCTGAAGTTTTGGAAATTATTCTTCAGGACCATATTATTATCGGGCGGGAATGCTATTACAGTTTTATGGAACACGGAAACATTTTGGATTAGGGAAATATACCATGGCAAGCAAAAAATATAAAAAAGCGGATAAGGTTCAAATTGAAGGAAACAAAATTTTCAGTCAGATACGTAAAAAATGGTTGACGCTGACACCTGAAGAGCAAGTGAGACAGCAATACCTGACCGTCCTGATTGACGAATACGGTTACTCTATGGAGCAGATTGATGAAGAAGTTAATGTCACGGGCAGCGGGAGCGGACAGGCACGTGCAGACTTCATTATCTGGCAAACCGCTAAAGACAAGACCGATCAGAAAACGCCCTTTATCGTTATTGAGTGCAAGGCCGATAATGTTACGATCAAACCGGCGGATTATTTCCAGGGTGAAAACTATGCCCGAATCGCCGATGCGCCTTTTTTTGTGACGCATAACTCGCGGGAAACCAAGTTCTGGCGTGTTAAAAAGGACAAAATGCCTGGCTATATCGAGGAGATCAAAATAGGGAGAGTCAGGGGACAGGCTAGATTTGACTATTTAGCTGCCTTCAGCTAGTCTTAACCCATAACCAAGCACAAACAGTCCATCCATCCGGAGGTGACCCATGCCCCGCATAGCCCGGTTTGTCAGAGAATCTAAGAGCACGGTATATCACGTAATTTCCCGTACCGCCCTCCCAGGCCTGCCCATCCACGATGTAGACAAGACCTATCTTTTGAACCTGATCAAGCGGCTGAAGATTTTGTACTGCGTGGATGTCCTTGGTTTTGCCCTGATGGGAAATCACTTCCACTTGGTAGTTCGGATGCATCCTGAAGATGAGGTCTCGGACGAGGAGATCATAAAGCGGTACAAGGAATACTACGGAGAGGAAAATTACCTGGCCAAGGATCAGGTGGACGAGGTGCGTAAGCGGCTATGCAGCCTGGCCGCCTATGTGAAGGACATAAAGCAGGGCTTTACCCGGTACTACAACAAAAAGTACAATCGAAAAGGATATTTCTGGGGGGATAGGTTCAAGTCCATGATCGTGGAGGACGGGCGGACCCTGGTCAACTTGCTTGCCTATGTGGACCTCAATCCCATCCGGGCCGGCATTGTGAAGCGACCTGAGGACTACAAATGGTCATCTCTTGGATACCATATCCAGACTGGGAATAAGGGCGATCTCTTGAGCGTTGACTTCGGCATGAAGGAGTGGAACGAGCATAAGCCCAAGGAGATCGTCCGCAAATACCGGGAGTTTGTCTACGAAACTGGCGCTGTGGATGCCGGCAAGGGGGCGGTGATCGAGAAGAAGATCGTGGACAAGGAACGAAAGCGGAAATATAAGATCAGCCGGGTAGATCGGTTTCGCTATCGTACCCGCTATTTCACTGATGCCGGGATCATCGGGTCAAAAGAGTTCGTTGGCGAGGTCTTTGACCAGGTCAAGCACCTGCTCAGCTCCAAAGATGAGCGGAAGTTTACCCCGGTTGACGGAGTGGTGGGGGTGTATTCCATGAAACGGCTGGGTACATAAGAGAAATGCTGCTCTGAATCTATCCCCGGCCCAAGGGGATAGAATCTCAACTTTTGGTTAAAAGTTGGCATTAATCCCTTGCAAGGCCACCCAGAGTCTTCTTGTCTTGAAGGCCACCCTGGTTTATTCTACCTATATGACGACAAAAAAAGAGCAAACCCCACACGAAGGACTGTTCCTGAAGATCTTCCAGAATCTGGATAACGCCAGGCACTTCCTGAAGAAGCATATCTCCGAGGACATCCAGAAGCGTTTTGACCTGGATACCCTTCGGCTGGAGCATACGACCTATGTGGATGAGAAGCTGAGGAAGCACTACTCGGACCTGGTTTTCAGTGTACAAATGATTGGTTCTGGAAATCAATTCGCCAGGATCTATCTGCTCTTTGAGCACAAAAGCTCTCCTGACCCCCTGACTGGCGTACAGATACTCAAGTACATGGCGCTTCAGTGGCTGGAGCTTCAGGAGCAGCACATGCTTGTGGATGGAAAACTGCCGCCGATTATCCCCATAGTCATTTACCAGGGCCAAGAGGACGACAGAAGGATGTGTTCTTCCTTTCATGACCTGGTGGCTATGCCCTCGGAGGCCTTCAAGGTCTATATCCCGGATTTCTCCTTTGCCTTCTTCAATGTTCATGGTATTGATGATGCCAAGGTTCAGGAAAAGATCCTGCTCAAGTTCTATGTTGAAATAATCAAGATGCAAAATGACCCAAGGGTCAGGGAGATACCCCCAGGCTTGTCCGGGGCCTACTTGAGTCCCTGGAATTAAGAACAGCCGTGGAATACATCGAGATTTTCTTTAGATACCTTGTCAAAAGCACTGGGCATTTATCCCAGGAAGATTATAAAAAGGCTCTGGAACTACTTCCAGAAGGAGGTGAGAAGATAATGGAGACTTTAGCCGATCAATGGATGGAACAAGGTAGGAGAGAAGAAAGAGAAGAATTGTTGCTGGAGAAACCTAAATGGGAGAGGCAAGCTGAACTGAAAAACTCCCTGGAAACCCTTATAGATGTAGCCGCAGAGCAATATGGCCCCTTACCTGGTTTTCTCCACGAAAAGATCAAGTCCATTCAATCTCTGGAAAACTTAAGGGCTCTTACCAGGAAGGTTATCAAAACCCAGACTCTCAAAGAATTTACAGATCTTGTTAACCAAGCAGCGCAACAATAAACCTACCTGTACTGCGGCCATCCTGATCAAAATCAGGGTGGCCACAAACCCTTACCCTAATGAAGACCATGGGGACATTATGTTGCGAGATGAGTTATGTTGCGAGAGGGAATCATAAACCCGTCTTAATATCCCGCTCTATACCCCGCCCTGTTTTTTAAACCATACCCCGCCCCGATTGAACACCCCATGGGGTACCCCGGTTCAATTGGGTAAACCAACCCCGCCTCTTGAGATCGACAGGAGAGTCAGGGGGCAGGCTAGATTTGACTTTCTTGGTAGTTCGGATGCATCCTGAAGATGAGGTCTCGGACGAGGAGATCATAAAGCGGTACAAGGAATACTACGGAGAGGAAAATTACCTGGCCAAGGATCAGGTAGACGAGGTGCGTAAGCGGCTATGCAGCCTGGCCGCCTATGTGAAGGACATAAAGCAGGGCTTTACCCGGTACTACAACAAAAAGTACAATCGAAAAGGATATTTCTGGGGGGATAGGTTCAAGTCCATGATCGTGGAGGACGGGCGGACCCTGGTCAACTTGCTTGCCTATGTGGACCTCAATCCCATCCGGGCCGGCATTGTGAAGCGACCTGAAGACTACAAATGGTCATCTCTTGGATACCATATCCAGACTGGGAATAAGGGCGATCTCTTGAGCGTTGACTTCGGCATGAAGGAGTGGAACGAGCATAAGCCCAAGGAGATCGTCCGCAAATACCGGGAGTTTGTCTACGAAACTGGCGCTGTGGATGCCGGCAAGGGGGCGGTGATCGAGAAGAAGATCGTGGACAAGGAACGAAAGCGGAAATATAAGATCAGCCGGGTAGATCGGTTTCGCTATCGTACCCGCTATTTCACTGATGCCGGGATCATCGGGTCAAAAGAGTTCGTTGGCGAGGTCTTTGACCAGGTCAAGCACCTGCTCAGCTCCAAAGATGAGCGGAAGTTTACCCCGGTTGACGGAGTGGAGGGGGTGTATTCCATGAAACGGCTGGGTACATAAGAGAAATGCTGCTCTGAATCTATCCCCGGCCCAAGGGGATAGAATCTCAACTTTTGGTTAAAAGTTGGCATTAATCCCTTGCAAGGCCACCCAGAGTCTTCTTGTCTTGAAGGCCACCCTGGTTTATTCTACCTATATGACGACAAAAAAAGAGCAAACCCCACACGAAGGACTGTTCCTGAAGATCTTCCAGAATCTGGATAACGCCAGGCACTTCCTGAAGAAGCATATCTCCGAGGACATCCAGAAGCGTTTTGACCTGGATACCCTTCGGCTGGAGCATACGACCTATGTGGATGAGAAGCTGAGGAAGCACTACTCGGACCTGGTTTTCAGTGTACAAATGATTGGTTCTGGAAATCAATTCGCCAGGATCTATCTGCTCTTTGAGCACAAAAGCTCTCCTGACCCCCTGACTGGCGTACAGATACTCAAGTACATGGCGCTTCAGTGGCTGGAGCTTCAGGAGCAGCACATGCTTGTGGATGGAAAACTGCCGCCGATTATCCCCATAGTCATTTACCAGGGCCAAGAGGACGACAGAAGGATGTGTTCTTCCTTTCATGACCTGGTGGCTATGCCCTCGGAGGCCTTCAAGGTCTATATCCCGGATTTCTCCTTTGCCTTCTTCAATGTTCATGGTATTGATGATGCCAAGGTTCAGGAAAAGATCCTGCTCAAGTTCTATGTTGAAATAATCAAGATGCAAAATGACCCAAGGGTCAGGGAGATACCCCCCAGGCTTGTCCGGGGTCTGCTTGAGTCCCTGGAATTAAGAACAGCCGTGGAATACATTGAGATTTTCTTTAGATACCTTGTCAAAAGCACTGGGCATTTATCCCAGGAAGATTATAAAAAGGCTCTGGAACTACTTCCAGAAGGAGGTGAGAAGATAATGGAAACTTTAGCTGATCAGTGGATGGAACAAGGCAGGTCAGAGGGTAGAGAAGAGATATTACGGGAAAAGGGTAAATGGGCGGAGCAAGCCAAACTCGAAAACGCTCAAGAAACTCTTATAGATGTAGCCACAGAGCAATACGGACCATTGCCCGGCATGCTCAACGAAAGAATTAAGTCCGTTCAATCCCTGGAGAACTTAAGGGCTCTGCACAGGAAGATAATCAAAACCCAATCCCTGGAAGAATTTACAGAATTAGTTAATCGAGCAGCACAACAATAACCGCATTATCTCTCTGCTAATTCCTTAAGCCACTCTGTCCATATTGAATGGGGTGGCTTTTTTTGTCTGTCGTTCTCGAAGGCATATTGCAGTCTTTAGCAGACCAACCCACCGTAATTTCTCAATAAGTCCTGGCAAAGACGACCTGCATGGGACAGGCTCATAATTGACAATCCTATCCAGGACATATCGCCAAACGGCTGCTTCAGAACACAGGATACGAAGCGTACGGATAAATTTATGCGAGAACTCCTTGAATTCGCCCACAGTGAGCTGAGATCAGGCCGCCCTGTAGTTTGTGCAGTCATTGTCACCAGCAGCGGATCCACTCCCCGCAGCACAGGATCACGCATGGCCGTATCTGTGGACGGCCGCTGTCAGGGAACAGTGGGCGGAGGACCGGCCGAGGGCATGGCCCAACGCAAGGCCCAAACCCTGCATCAAAGCCAGGACAGCTCCCTGTTCTCCTTGGACCTGACCGGCAAGGAAGCCGCAGATGCAGGGATGATCTGCGGCGGAAAACAGGAGATCCTCCTGGAGTACATCCCTGCCGACCTTAAAAATATGGAGATTTTTTCCCGCTTGCTGGCCACCTGGGATCAAGGGCAGGGCAGCTTTCTGTGTACTGTGTTTGTGCAGGAATCCGAGAGAGTATGCATCGTGGACAGAACATTGGATCCTGGGTCATTATCAGAATCCGTACCCCTCTCCTTGAGGGAGCAGGCCCGGAAAATGGCCCAAAAATCGAGCCTGCCTGCAGTTGCTCGGGAGGATGCCTATACCCTTTTATTCGAGCCCATTCGTCCGCCCGGAACCCTGTATATAAACGGGGCCGGACATGTGGGTAAGACCACAGCCGACCTGGCCGCCTATGTCGGCTTTCGAACTTTCATAATCGATGACCGGGCCGATTTCCTCATTCCTGAACGATTTCCTCAGTCCAGCAGCCTGCTCCATACCCCGGAATTCGAAACCTGCTTTGAGCATTTGGATATGCCTGCGGACAGCTTTATCGTTATCGTGACCAGAGGTCACGTGCACGACAAGAATGTCTTGGCTCAGGCCCTGCAGACCAAAGCCAAATATATCGGGATGATAGGCAGCACAAAAAAGCGGGATGCCATTTATGACGCCCTGCGCCAGCAGGGTGTGGACCAAAGCCAGTTGGACCGGGTGCATTGCCCCATCGGACTGTCCATCGGAGCAGACACACCGGAAGAGATTGCGGTCAGTATTGTGGCTGAGTTGATTCAAGAGCGGACCAAGGTGGAGTGAAGGGGTTTTTGGGCCAGAGCCCAAAAACCCCTTATGGTAAAAATGGACCAATCGATTTCTGTAAACAGCCATTGGGTTGATCGGGAGGAGTATCCTTTTGCCTCCCATTACTTTCGGGAGATAAGCGAAAGTTGACTGATACTGTACATGAGCAGTATTTGCGGGCTCTTGCCACTCCTGAAGAGCGCACAGGATGCGCGGAATTCCCAAAACAGATCATAAAGTCCACTCCGTGGCTGAAGCAGATTCGGGATCATCTTTCCGTATTGAGGGACAAGCCTGTACTCATCGTCTGGGGGATGAAAGATATCGCCTTCAGAAAAAGGGAGCTCAGACAGTGGATGCATATCTTCCCTCAGGCCCGGACAGTGCGCCTGCCCTCAATCGGCCATTTTGTGCAGGAAGAGGCACCTGATGAACTTGCCGAAGCGGTTGTTTCCTTTCTCCAGGACACTCCAGAAATGGACAGCTCGAATTGAGTTTCGGAATGCTGTATCACATGGGGAAAGTCTCTCAAAGCATATCGGCGACGATGCCGAAGGACAGCGATGATAAAACAAAGCAGGTTCTCAAATATCAAGCAAAAATGCGGTTGCAACCCAGCTCGTGGTCTTTTGGCTAGGGCGGTCCCAGCACTCACTTTTTGCATGGACCCCTGTTCCGGGCAGGGGCTTCCCAATTGAAAGTGAGTGCCAGGGCCAGGCCTCTTCGTAACCAGTGTCATACTCGATCAAACTGGCAGCCGTCGCCAGCGGCGGCGCTGACATGTGATCTTTCAATTCAGTACTTGACATTCTGGTCATATTGACCATAATAGTCAAAAGGAGACCAATTATGGAAAAAAATATATCCGTGGCCGAGGCAAAAGCCACCTTCTCAGATTGCATCCGCAAAGTTGAAGCGGGCAATACAGTCCTCATTACCAGGCATGGGAAACCAGTCGCCGCTCTTGTGAGCCCCAGCGATCTCGAACACCTTGATCGCTTGAGGAAAGCAGGTCCGGACAGTGGGCTGGCCAGTATTGTGGGCGGTTGGGAGAATAGCGAAGAATTAGCTTCAATACTCGACGCCTCCCCTCGGCGGGGACAACGAAACACTCCTGATCTCGAACTCTGACTATGGCATTTCTCTTTGACACTGATGCAATTTCGGAACTTCTTCGTTCCCGCCCCGCAACAGCCTACGTGAAATGGATAATGGGAATTGCTCGCGAAGATCAATTCACGAGTGCTGTTGTGATAGGCGAATTATATAAAGGTGCCTATCGTTCCACTGACCGCGAACGACACGTAGCAAACATCGAGCAGCGAGTTCTGCCCTCCGTCACTGTTCTGCCTTACGACATCGGTATTGCTAGGGTTTTCGGTAGCATCCGTGCTTATCTCGAAGACACAGGTATGATCATTCCTGATGCTGACATTCAAATTGCAGCAACAGCCATTGGACATAGTCTGGAGCTTGTTACGGGGAATCTTCGACATTTCGATAGGATCTCTGGCCTAAAGCTCAACCCTGTCCTGGCCAGCTCACGAAACCGATAATTCCCATTTCGCCCCTAACACTACAGCAAAGGATTGTGATCCCACAAAGCAAGACAGACTCAGGCTGGAATACAACGTCGACAAGTACTCTTGAGTGTAATATTTTGTCTTACAAATTAACAAAGCTTTTTTAACAGGAGGACTTGTCATGACCTCACTTACTGTTCGCCTGCCTGAGGGCATGAAAAACGAGCTTAATCAGCTCAGTCGTGAACAAAACAAGGCGGTCAGCGATATTGTCCGGGAATCGCTCAGGCGTTATATTGCTGTGGAAAAATTTCGCTCGATGCGCGGGAAGATTTTGCCTTTTGCCGAGGCGCAAGGCCTGCTGACTGACGAGGATATATTCAAGGCCCTGTCATGAGGGTTGTTCTTGATGCCAACGTCATTATCGCGGCTGCAGCCGCCCGCGGGGTTTGCGAGGCGATTTTTGAACTCTGCCTGGAGCAACATGAGCTTATTATCTGCGAAAGCCTGTTGCGGGAAATCGATGAAAAACTTCGACTCAAAATCAAGGTGCCTGCTCCTGTTGTTGCAGAGTACCTGCAATTACTGCGTAGCAATGCAGAAATCCTGACACCTTCTGCAGTCGATCCGAAAAGCTGCCGCGATCCGGACGACCTGGCTATCCTCGGCCTGGTTTCACCGGGAAATGTGGAGACAATTGCCACCGGGGACCAGGACCTGCTGGTGCTGGGCAGCTACAAAGGAGCGCCTATTATCACCCCGCGGGAATTCTGGGAACAGGAAAGGCGCAGCCGTTAGGCCTTATCCTCTAAACTCTGTCATAAAAAACAAGAAAATTGGTTTCTCTGAAGCAGTTCAAGGTCTTGACGGATAAGGTTCACGGTTCTGGGTTCACGGTTTGAAAAGGAAGAAATTGAGAAGTAAAGCTTTGGTAAATGTAACAAACTTTTTTTTTCTTAACCGTGAACCGTGAACCTGGAACCTTTTGGTTGCGGGCTTAGCCAGCATTGGTAGTAATAATAGATAATTACAGAGACGGGCCGGGTTCAGCCCCCTAAAAAAAGAAAATCCACAATTACGAATAGATAGCGGCTACATTTCATATACGCTCATCTCAAACAAGGAAAAATACTATGATTTATGTAATGGCATCCATACGTGTGAAGGCAGGACGGCGTTCCGAATTTCTTGAAATATTTAAATCTAATGTACCGGACGTTAGGAAAGAGAAGGGTTGTATCGAGTATTGTCCAACTGTAGATATCGACGCCGACTTGCCACCACAGACTCTCGACGAAAATGTTGTCACAATTATTGAAAAGTGGGAGAGTTTGCAAGCTCTCCGCGATCATCTTAAAGCGCCTCATATGCTGGCCTACCAGGCTAAGGTCAAGGACATCCTGGAGGACCTCTCGATCAAAGTGCTCGAGGAAGCATAACCAAAAAAAGGATTCATTGACATGCTGTTGCCTGAAGATGATGCACGACAATTTTTCAAGTTGTTTTCAGCCTTGCTGGTGTATGTGAATGGCCAAAAGACAGTTCTGGAAGATGTCTTCACTCCGGATGAGTTCATGCAGTTACCCAAGGAGCAAAGAGTACAGGTCAGAGATGAACTCTATGAAGACATTCAAATCATTGAATCATTTGTTCATGAAAATCCCTTTCATTTTACATCGGATGAGTTGGAGATTGTCAGGTCCTGGAGGCATTACCTGAAAGGGGAATTCTATCTTTGCCGGCACCTGAAAAAGTACACCATCTTTCTGTCAACCTCGACTCCGGCAGTAGCTTATGGTGTTCTTTCCCTGACAGAGAGTCTCAAAGACATGTTCCCATACGTTCCAGTGCTTGTGCAGGGTGTGTTGTTGCCTTTTAAGAATCAGATCGTATATGACGGATATCTGGGTGCGTACAGCATCAGCTTTGGGGGTGGAGTCCGCAGAATGCTCAATAACTCGTATAATGAAGCTAAAGCAGCATTCGGTATTGTTACTTCACTGCCTTTTGACCCAAGTGCCCAGAATGAAAAATCAGATGAGGAAAAACTCAAATTCTACGAAATGAAGACAAAACTCAAGAGTTCTCACGCAAAGCCGCTGAGCTCGCCAAGGATAGGAAGCACTTAAAAGAACACACAAAGGGACAGGCTCATAATTGACAATTCGTCACTGCTTGGGTAGAAGAGAGGGAAGTCATCAACCAGAAACGTTTCCGGAGGACGGTTATGTCCAGAATAGCCAGGTTCGTGCGAAATGATCAGCCCACTGTGTACCATGTAATATCACGTACAGCCCTGCCCGGTCTGCCGATCAAGGCCGGGGATAAGGATTATCTGCTAAACCTCATCCGGCGCTTGAGTAGGCTGTATGTGGTGGATGTGTTGGGATTTGCCCTGATGGACAACCATTTTCATCTGGTGGCCAGGGTCTATCCGGAATCCGATGTTTCAGACCGGGAGCTGATTCAGCGTTATAAGGAGTATTACGGTCAGGATCAGATCATCGCCGGGGAGATGCTGGATCATTACCGCAAGCGCCTGACCAGTCTGGGCAGCTTTGTCAAAGACATAAAGCAGGGTTTTACCAGGTATTACAACAAAAAATACAACCGGCAGGGCTACTTCTGGGGCGGTCGGTTCAAGTCTTTGATCGTGCAGGACGGCCGGACTCTGGTCAATTTGCTGGCCTATGTGGATTTAAATCCTATTCGGGCCGGGGTGGTCAAGCGCCCGGAGGACTATCGATGGTGCTCTCTGGGCTACCACGTGCAGAGCAGAAACAAGGGGGAACTCTTGAGCGTGGACTTTGGGATGAAGGAGTGGCAGGAGTACAATTCCAAGGATATCGTGCGCAAATACCGTGAGTTTGTTTATGAAACAGGTGCTGTGGACGCAGGAAAGGGGGCGAGCATCGACCAGAAGATCGTGGACAAGGAGCGCAGACGCAAGTACAAGATTCGGCGTGTGGACCGGTTCATGTACCGGACCAGGTACTTTACAGATGCAGGGATTATTGGATCAAAGGAGTTTGTGGGCGAGGTATTTGACCAAGTGAAGTTTTTGCTCGGGTCAAAGGACGATCGGAGGTTCACCCCGGTCAGCGGGGTGGAAGGTCTCTATTCAATGAAACGGTTAGGTGCAAAATAAAGAAGGATGCCCAAAGCCAAGCTTTTTCTTTGCTCTTTGCCGCCGGGATCAGGAATGAAATACTGGCTGCCTGCCAAGAGTCTGCTGCCAATGGCTTGGGCTTTTTGGGGGGGATAACTTTCCTGGCATGCGGCACACATTTAAGCAGGGTTCTCATGTCCGAGCTTGCAATACACAAAGGATACCAGCCTGGTTCGATCGGCCGCATCGCCGAGTTGCACGGCCATTACTACTCAGCCAATTGGGGGTTTGGACCTTTATTCGAGTCCAAGGTCGCTCGTGAGTTGGCAGAATTTGTAGACCGCTATGACAGCGAACGCGACGGCTTTTGGATTGCCAATGCGAACGGGCGCATCGAAGGATCCATCATAATAGATGGCATGGACGCCCAGATCAAAGGCACACACCTACGGTGGTTCATCGTGTCTGACGCATATCGGTTTCAGGGCACCGGAAGTCGACTCGTGCATACGGCCATGGATTTTTGCGAAACGAAGCAATACTCTGTTGTGTATCTTTGGACCTTTGAGGGGCCCAATCCCGCCAGACATCTTTATGAGAAGGCTGGCTTTCAGTTTATACATCAGTACAGCGGCACACAATGGGGAACCGAAGTTAATGAACAGTACTTTGAACGACGAAAACTGGGCATATACTGCCCTTCATCCTGAAATCCATTTTTCTTTTAAGTCATCGAAATTTCCTTTCTCATGCATTTGGTGTATCCATAGATTCAGCCAGTTAAGCAAGGCCGGATCTTCCCTTGGAAGCATGTATCCAAAATCGTCTCTGGTAAAGGGGTTATCAGGTGATACAGCAAAAAACTCAGGGCGTTTGGCTGCAACCAGCATGGCCTCAACGTTATCCGTAATCATGACGTCCACTTCACCTGCGGCAATTTTATCAGGAATGTCCAGACTCTTTGGGATTACCACCACCTCTGCGTGTTGGATATTGGCGTTGACAAATTTTTCATTCGTACCACCGGGATTCACGACAATTTCATAACCATGACCTCAAAATCCTTCTACCAAAACCAGGCCCAGGCCTATTTTAAGCAGACCTTTGGCGTAGATCCCTCGTCCTTTTTGCTCCCTTTGGTCAGGCACCTTTCTCCTGGTGCACGTATTTTGGACGTTGGCTGCGGAGTAGGGCGGGATATGTTGTGGCTGACAAATAGGGGATATTCCTGTACTGGCTTGGACTCTTCCCCGGCTTTGGCTGAGTTGGCCCGGCGGCATACTGGACTGAAGGTGATAGAAGCTGATTTTGAGGCCTTTGATTTTCAGGGAATGGACATGGATGCCTTGCTTCTGGTCGGGGCCTTGGTCCATGTGCCTCATGAGCGTTTTCAGCTCATATTTTCACGCATACATAGGGCCCTCAAACCCAAGGGACATGTTCTCTTGACTATGAAGCAGGGGCAGGGCGAGCAAACCAGACCTGATGGGCGGGTCTTTTACCTGTGGTCAAAAGCCGATCTTATGCCCATTTTTGAAGATTGCGGCTTGAGATGTATTGAATATTATGAACAGCAATCCAAGATCCGGGCCAGCGATATGTGGATGAGCTTTGTGCTCCAAAGTCAGTTTTTCCTCCGGCAAATCTGACATATTTTTTTGGGCCAAAATTCCAGAAGATGTTCCTCCCTGGAGATGGCTGAAAGAGAACAGATAGTCCTCCGGTGACAGGATATCTGCACACGATTCCGCTCAAGGTCTTCAAAGGATCTGGCCCAAAACAACTTTGATTCGTTCTAAGAGCCCTTCTGGAAGTCGAAGCGATACAGTCCTGGTCGAAGGTGTCAAGTTGGGAAAAGATGCGGGCTGTGCTTGGGACCAGTCGAGGTATACGCTGGAGTCGCGGGTTTCCCAGAAGGCTCTCTCTTCAGCTGCGGATTGAAACTCAGGTATGATCTTTTGGGGCTTGTCCTTAAGCTCGGTGCTCCTTTCTGGGCATAGATGGGGACAAAACGGCCTGGGGACAGTCCCCGCCAGCCTTCCGTCCCCGCCAGCCTTCCTCTGCACTAATAAAAAAATTATCAGCCGAAACTTAAGTGAATCAACTCAGGTAGTATTCAGCGAGGGACAGTCTCTATGCCGGTCGCCAGCAGCAATCGCCAAGACCCTCTGAAGGGTTACGACTAAGCTGTCTAAATCCAAAACGAGATCGCATAGGAACTCCCTGTTCCATTTCCTTCCATAAAGGACAGGGAGCGATAAATTCTAACCTTGAGGTCAGGGTAAATCAATGAGACCAAAAATAAGATACAACGATGCATGGAGCTCGATCCCATTGGAATTAGCCGATGACTACATGGCCTTCTTCGACCAGGTCCTGCAGGCAACGCATCCCCTTCGTGCCTACGAGCTGTTCCCCATAGCAAAATGCTGGCGTAAGGAGAAGTATCTGGTAGAAGAAAAAGACCCCAGCGACTTATTGTGGGTGCTGGACCTGGAAAAGAAAAAACGGATCAAGGGCAAGACATGCTACTATTTCAAGCAGCTCAAGACTCAGGAGGAGCTGGACGCGCTCCTTCTAGCGGATTTAGAGGAATGGGTCCAATACATGAAGGATGCTGGAGCATGGGGAGATTGAGTTTACGGGCGTGCCGAACGTCCAGCGTCGAGGACTTCTGAGCTGGCGCTTTAAATCCTTACCCTGGAGGATATCCATTTAGATTGAATGTTATGTTGGGAGATGCAACTGATCTGAATATATTGCATTCTGTGCGAGATGAACAAGAAAGAAGGATCTTGCCATACCCTGATCCTTAAGACAGAAGTTTCAGGAATCAACGAGACGGTATTTTGAGTAATCGGCTAACAACAGTGTTAACTCGAACCGACTTGCAGAAGTCCGCTCCTAAGCTGCTATGCAGTAGGTTAAGCCATTTTTCCAGCTCTGTCAGGCAATGTAGCTTTTCTTGGCGGGCATCTGTCACGCCAAGAATTGTGAAAAGGTTGCAGAAAGGGACATTAGATTTGCAATGTGATCAGGTTTCGGCTAGTAATAACTTATCATCTCCCGCCACCTATCCCCCTGGAAGTATCCCATGCCCCGCATAGCAAGCTTTGTACGTGAGCTTACTTGAAGTGCGCCGGGACCAAACCGTTCCGGAGATGGTTGTCGGCCTACCGAAGTCGGTTTTCAGGAACAGGCTTCAAACCGCCCTGAGCTGCTGTGGTAAAGAGCCATGGTGGTGAGCGTCATGGGAAAAGGCAGGACATAGATCTTGTCAGGTGTGTATTATGGAGACGAACGCGAGTGAACCATTGATGAGGTGTCGAAAAAGTCGACCGTTGTCATCAAAACCGGGGTGCTTCAAGAATCCCGGGATAAACCCGGAGGGAGCCTGATGACTGTCCGGGTGGTGGCCGGCATAGAGATGGCGTAAATATAATATCAGATCACCTGATCTCATGGAATTTAATCAGATACCAATTTATACTTAAGCCTATAATCGGTACCAGGATAAGTAATTTCGTTTTCGTTTAATTGCTCAATACAATAAGAGCCGTATGAATCGAGAGATTTATGTACGGATTTTTGCGAGATTGTCTATTTTGATTAATTGGTTCCAAGAGTGAAAAGGGACACACTTTAAGGAGAAAAGCGAGTGACACAAGATACAGTATGGCATATGCCACCCAACAAAGAGCGGTCATTAATGTTGGCAAAACGTCAACTATCTGAATTGGTTTATGATGCGGTAAATCTTGAAGGTATACCTTTCACCCTGCCTGAAATTCAGACGTTGCTGGATGGCATAACTGTTGGAGGACATAAGGTTACCGATCAAGAAATAGCCTTGAATCAGGCAAATGCCTGGCGCGCTCTTTTTCGATGGGTGGAGCAAGGGGATTTCTCTATATCTGCGCAGAGGGCTTGTGAATTGCACGCAATAGCCGGCAAAAACGAAGCTCTTGCCTGGGGCAAGTTTCGCACCGGGGCTGTTACTATTGCCGGAACCGATTATATGCCGCCGAGTTCCGAGGATCTTCCGTTATTGTTTGAGTCTCTCATCAATGAAATACCACAAATTGTTGACATTTATGACCGAGCCATCCATGTCTTCCTCACCATGGCGAGAGGCCAATTCTTTTATGATGTCAACAAACGCATGGGACGGTTTATGATGAATGGACTTTTGCTAAGCGAAGGATACCCAGCCATCAATCTTCCTGCGAAACGTCAGTTGGAATTTAACAAACTCATGTTGGAATTTTATCAGACAGGTCAACAAAAACCCATGAACCATTTTTTACGATCATGCCTTGATGAGAGAACAATCAAAATAATGAAGGAAGAGTAATATTCAGCGAAAAAAAGATTGGGGGTCAGGTCTTGATTTTTGAATTCAACTGGTTTATGGACAGATCATGGCCAGACCTCTGCGAAGCAAATATCCTGGGGCTGTTTACCATGTGATGGGCCGCTGATAATGATCCCAATTGGCGGCCCCATGGCTTTAGGTACGGAGACTTCGGCATGAAGTCATTGATCTGTTCACTTTTATCGAGTAGGTATTAAGGCTTCCGGCTGAACTGGAAGATACGTTGGGGAGCAAATTGCAAGCCGAAGAGGAAAAACGGAATATGCCATATGTAACAAGTTGTGAGCGGTCTTGCCCCTGAGCAGCTGCAGGCACTTGGGGAGGATATTCTGGAAGCAGAGAATGTCTTCCAAGTGGAGCAAGCAGCTCAGAGAATGCGAGCTGAGAACCAAAAGACGTAATATTTTCCAAGCTCAATCTTTGCTCTTTGCCGTCGGGAACAGGGATGAAGTGCTTACTGCCTGCCAAGGGTCTGCTACCAATAGCCTGGCCTTTTTGGATGGATGACTTCTTTGGCCGTCCTGTTCCGGAGCTGCGTTCCCGGATCAAGGTCAATCTGCGAACCCTGGATATTGAAGTTTTAGAGTATGCTCCTGTGATTGCGATGATCGAAATTGGAAGGAATAGATGTCCTCAAGATCCTTCTACCAAAACCAGGCCCAGGCCTATTTTAAGCAGACCTTTGGCGTAGATCCCTCGTCCTTTTTGATCCCTTTGGTCAGGCACCTTTCTCCTGGTGCACGTATTTTGGACGTTGGCTGCGGAGTAGGGCGGGATATGTTGTGGCTGACAAATAGGGGATATTCCTGTACTGGCTTGGACTCTTCCCCGGCTTTGGCTGAGTTGGCCCGGCGGCATACTGGACTGAAGGTGATAGAAGCTGATTTTGAGGCCTTTGATTTTCAGGGAATGGACATGGATGCCTTGCTTCTGGTCGGGGCCTTGGTCCATGTGCCACATGAGCGTTTTCAGCTCATACTTTCACGCATACTTAGGGCCCTCAAACCCGAGGGACATGTGCTTTTGACTATGAAGCAGGGGCAGGGCGAGCAAACCAGACCTGATGGGCGGGTCTTTTACCTGTGGTCAAAAGCTGATCTTATGCCCATATTCGAAGATTGCAGCTTGATATGTATTGAATATTTTGAACAGCAATCCAAGATCCGGGCCAGCGATATGTGGATGAGCTTTGTGCTCCAAAGTCAGGCCTAACATTCATGTTTTACATGAATGCACAGTAAGTATGTAATTCCATCAGAGAGTGAAAGGACCGGCAATCATCCCTATGCCCAACGACTCAGGCTCACATCCTATCTATTACCACAAGCTTGTCCGGAACAAGATTCTTTCCATCATTCGGGATAACGACTACCAACCTACTGCCTCAAGTCTCTCGGGCCAGGTCATCCTTAACCCGGGCAGGCAGATTGGTGGGGCCAACAAAAGTGCATGATTCAGGGAAGATGGAACATCATAATACACGATCGGCCGCCTTTCTGGTTTCAGCCATGTGTCTGGCTGAGATCCTGAACATGATCGGAATCTTTGCTTTCCCCGCTCTGTTACCGGAGTTCATTTCTCTTTGGGATTTGACAAACACCCAGGCCGGCTGGATCAGCGGGATCTATTTTGCCGGATATACAGTATCTGTACCGGTCCTGACCGGGCTAACCGACCGGATGGATCCCAGGCGGATTTATCTGGGATCCACAGTTCTGGGCATAGCTGGCGCTCTGGGCTTTGCCGTGTTGGCCAACGACTTCTGGACTGCTCTTGTTTTTCGGGTCCTGGCCGGCTTCGGACTGGCTGGAACATTTGTTCCCGGACTCAAGGCCCTGATCGATCGCTTGGGGGAAGGGGTGCGGCCCAGGGCAATTTCTTTTTATACGGCCACATTCAGCCTGGGGACGGCCTTGTCATTTTGGGTCACCGGTCTGCTCTCGGCCCATTTTGGCTGGCGCCTGGCCTTTGGCTTTGCCGCCGGCACCGGAGCCCTGGCCTTTGTGCTTGCCGCCTGGACCCTCCGGCCCAGGTCGCCGGCCCTGAAACAACCGGACCAGGGACACTTCCTGGATTTCAGACCAGTGTTGCATAACAGGCAAGCCATGGGCTATATCATGGCCTACACCTGCCATACGTGGGAACTTTTTGCTGCCCGTTCCTGGGTGGTGGCCTACCTGACCTTCGCCCTCACCACTCAGTCCGAAGGCTGGGCCAATGACCTGCCTCCGTCCAGCGTGGCCGCATTGACAGCTGTAGTGGCCATGTGGGCCAGCGTGGGCGGGGCGGAACTGGCAAACAAGTACGGGCGCTTGCGCGTGTTGCGCTGTATTATGTGGGGATCGGCCATATACGCCTGTATACTCGGACTGCTCTCATCTTTACCCTATCTCCTGTTGGTCTTTATCTGCATGGGCTATTTTGTGTTCGTGCAGGGGGATTCCGCGACCCTGCATACAGCCGTCATTCAGTCCGCGCCGGCTCATCAACTTGGACTGACCATGGCCTTTCAATCTCTGATAGGCTTTGCCGGCGCCTTTGTGGGGCCATTGGTGGTGGGTCTTGTTCTGGATCTGACCGGGAGTGGGGCAAGCAATTGGTCATGGTGGGCGGCATTTTGCTCCATGGGGCTGGTGGTGGCTCTGGGGCCCCTGTTTGTTCAGTTTTTTGGCAGGCAGAACAATTTATGATCATAGGTTATTTTCAATACAGCCCTGATTTTGCAACACCTGCTGATAATCTGTGTCGGGTTGAAGACACCCTGTCTGGAATAGAGGTCGATATCGTTGTTCTGCCTGAATTGGCTTTTAATGGCCAAGAACCCGGATTTTATACCTGGAAATCTCCAATGACTGTGACCGCTGGTGAAAGCGATGTGCTTTTACCTCCAGATTTTGGAAAACAGTAAACGGAGAATGTCATGAAGAGAGTATCCGATGAAGATCTTTATCAACAGAATGTCTACATACGATGCCGGTCAACGTCTTCGAAGAGCCAGGCCTTTATGAGCGACTGGTATGGCATATCCCGCTTGTTGGCTTCCTTCTTGATCCGCTCTAAGAGCCCTTCTGGAATTCGGAGCGATATGGTCTTGGTCGAAGGTTTCAAGTTCGGAAAAGATGCGGGCTGTGCTTGGGCCCAGTCGACATATTCGCTCGAGTCTCGGGTTTCCCAGAAGTCTCTCTCTTCAGCTTCGGATTGAAATTCAGGTATAGTCTTGTTGGGCTTGTTCATAAGCTCGCTTCTCCTTCCAGCGCATATCTCTTGCGGAGATTATTCGGATTAAGGTCTCTTGGGCACGCAGGGTAAAGGTGATATGCAACAACCGGTAATTATCGGTTTTACCAAGAGCATGGTAACGTATTTCTTTTTGATTGTGCCTTGGATCAGATAAAAGCAGAATGGGCTCATTGAAGAATATCTGCTCGGCCTCGGCTTGACTGACGCCGTGCTTTTCAGCGCTTTTGCGGGAATTGCCTTCGTCCCAGTCAAAACCGGTCACCTGCTTCAGCATGATCATGCTTGTATATTTTCAAAATATACAAAAGATGTCAACTCGTGGTTCTAAGTTTATCCGGACATGAGTTCGAATTCAACTCCGGAATTTACCAGATGCCTGATATTACACCAGCTTTCGTGCTTGAGTGCTAAGTCCTTGAGCTCGGCATTGTAGGGAAATGAGTCCAGGGGACCGTAGATAACGCGGAGTATAGGGATTATGTTTTTCCATTGTGTGATTTGCAGGCTGTTGATGAAGATTCACTGAACTCGCAGCCCATCATGGATTATGCCACCTGGTTTGCAAATAGACTGGAATGAGCTAATATACTAAGTTAAGGAACGATTTTATGGCAAAGAAATTGGGAAGAAACGACAAGTGTCATTGCGGTAGCGGAAAAAAATACAAAAAATGCTGCATGACAAAAGACCTGCAACAACAAAGAGAGGCCAACGCACCACCAGTGAGTGACGAAGAGCTCCTCTTTGAGCCTGAGTCACGTACTTGGCAGGATGAGGGCGCCTATGTCTGGGGTGAGACAGCACCAGAGTATTTTGAAGAGATGGATGAAGGTTTGGAGGTGGAAAAGCAAAGCGAATCGTGTCCTGACAATTCTTTATTTAAATTTCCAAATTTGACCGATGAACAGAATGAGCTGGTGGATGATTGGCTTGATCAACTTGACTCAATCAAGGACCCCAAAGAAAAGGCCGAAAGCCTGAAGGCATTTTTAAGGGATCATCCTGAACTTGTTCCTGCTGTTGCGGCTGAGACATTTGTCTTTGCAGACTTACAAAAGCCCTTTCTGGAGAATGACCGATTCCCTGAGTACATTGATCACATCTTATTTTTGCGAGAGAATTATCCTCAGGGGTATGTCCATGCCTTTGGTTACCTGGATAGGGACATTATCGCATACCTGTGCATGATGGGCAGAACGGAAGAGATCGACAGCTATCTGGATCTGTTTCGAACATATCCTGGACATGATCCGGACAACCTCGACGATGTTTTCACATTTTTGATGTGCCAAGGGTTGTTTGAGCCAGCCTACCAGCTTGCCCAGGATGTTGTAAAACAACTTGGCCAAGATCCAGTTATAGATGATCAGCCTCTGCAAATACTGACCATGGGGTGCTTTGCCCCCTTGCTGGATGCTGCAGCCCAGGGAGAGTGGACAGAAAACACTACCAGACAGTTCTTTCAATGTATAAAACCATACAGGAAACATCTTCCAGAAAAATGGTTCAAGCCCGGATATATTGAATTTCTAGTCAGGTCAATCCTGAACTATCACGACAATAGGTGGACCCTAAAGCACTGCCAGACTCGACATGAAGTGCTGGAACGATACAATGAAATGCTCCTCAACTTCATGGGCTTTTTGGGCAGGGAGCGAAATGTACCCTGGGCAGTGGCTGATCATTTTCGTCTCTTGCTGTCTGATTTTTTTGAGGCCCTTATTCCTGAGGGCAAGGTCCCCACGCAAGCCTTTCCCTTGACCAGGAATACAATGGACAAGGCCCTGAAAAAACTAAGTAGCCCAGTCATTGGCCTTCAGACGTCGACTTTTTTTGGAATCTTGAGCGCCTTGAACGCCCTGGCCGATTATTTGGTCATGACTGGCTCAATAGGTGAAGATATGGGTCAGGTGGTTCAGGACTGGGCTCAGCACAGGTATGACGAATTCTTTCATACCGGGTCGGTTGCCGACCCAGAGATCCTGGCCCTGAAGAAGTATCCTTTGTAGTTTCGATTTCATGAGCCAATGGCCTGGGCGTTTTGGATGGGGAGCATTCCCTCACCATCATCGACAAGAACATGCCGAAGAAAATAAAAAGCTATTTTCTTATAGAGGATTCATCTTCAAAGTCCCTTCGATACACAGCTCGACGGTACCTTGGGGCTTGGCCCGCCGAGGTGTGCGGCTGTGCTGCGATTATTGCAGATGAGGAAAGAATCTTTTGAGCCCGAATATGTTGTGGCGTTCCACCCATCGTGGCAGCAGGAACATAAAGACCAGAACCGGGAGCCCGGCGAAAACCAGCATTTTGGGCGACAGCTCCAGACTCGCGCCAAACAAGACGTATGCTATCGTGGCAGGGAGCATCCCGATCAACGTGGCCAAGGCGTAAGCCGGCAGCCGCATGGCCGTCAGGCCGGCGGCATAACTCACCAATCCGAATGAAACAACCGGCAACAGGCGGGCTGCCAGGACTACCCAGAACAAGAGGCGATCGCTGCATGCGCCGCAAAAAGATATGTGCCCTTGCATGAAACGGGCTATCCACTCCCGCCCGACAAAACGTGCAATATAAAAGCCAATTATCGCACCCAGCAAGGCACCGAGAAGGGAATAACACACGCCCAGAATTGGACCAAAGGCGAGGCCCGAAGCGATGGTAATGGGGAAGGTTGGAATCGGCCCGATCAAAACAGCGGCCGTCATCAGCCCCATAAACACAATCGGCCCCCATACACCGTAACCATCTATCCGCTCGGCTAACGTCTCTGGCTCCAACTCGGTCAATGTACCGGATTTCCAGAGTCCGACGCCTACAAGTACCAGCACCAGAAGCAGCAGGAGCTTGAGGGCCTGACGCGTAGCAGGTGGAGAGATCATTTTACCCTCGTGGAAAGTTTTGGCTCACACCCATATAGCCGGACAGGATCGTGTAGGCAAGGGAGTATAGGGACAGCCACTTTCTTGACTTTTCACTGTTAGCTTCTGCAATTGAGTGCTGGGTGGATACCTTAACCGAATAAGCATTACAGACAACCCGGTTACTTACCCTGATAGCCTGAAAATATGGAGCGGATCTCCTCTTCTGAGAGCAGCCCTTCCTGTCTGACAATATCCAGGACATTCCGGTCTGTTTCCTCGATTTTCCCCAATCCATCTTCTTCCAGACGATACTTTTCCATACCACGTGCTCCCCTTTTTAATTCCGGACATGGCTGCCAATTGCAGACTGGGAGTTGCTGCGCTTTTGGTGCTTCTTCATAAACTGCTCAGGCCTCGCCTTTTTCCCCAGAGTAGATAACGGCCAGGCCATTACTTAACCGTTCAAAGGCCGCCTGTGTAAATCCCTTCTCTGTCATCAGCTCCTGGATCTGTTCTGGGGGAGGGAAGACCCGGACGGATTCGGCCAGATAGTGAAAGGGTTCGGCTGTGCCGGTGATCAGTTTTCCGGCCCGGGGCAGGATCTTAAAGGAGTAGAGGTGATACAGGGTCCGGAACCAGGCTGTGGTGGGGAGAGAGAACTCCATGGCTACAAGCCTTCCCCCGGGTCTTAAACCCGCCCAATTTCCTCCAGGCCCTGTTCCAGAAAGACGAAGTTGCGGATTCCGTAACCGACCAGGACAGCGTCAAAGCTTTCCCCGGCCAGTCCCATCCGTTCCGCATCCCCCTGGACCCAAAACACCCTATCGCCCACATGGGCCCTGGTTGCCTTGTCCCGGCCTGCGGCCATCATGGCCCGGCTTATATCGCAGGCCACCACCCGGCCCTCGGGACCTGCCGCCCTGGCGGCCAGAAGGGCGAAATCCCCGGTGCCCGCGCAGACATCCAAAACCCTGGCTCCGGGATAAAGGTGCAGGCGGTGCATGGCCCGCCTCCGCCAGAGAAAATGCAGCCCAAAGCTCAAAAGGGCGTCGGCCTGGTCATAGCGCCGGGCAATGGTTTCAAAATGGCCCAGAATCAGCCGGCGTTTCTCCGATGCCGGGATTTTGCGGTATCCATAGGAAGTGTATTCGGTCATGGATCATGTCGTATGTGCAGGTTTCTTCCCCAGTCTTTCTCCACAGCGTAGCGCATGCAGGTGGCAAATATATCATAGGTGAAGTCAGGACAGACAATGTCCTGCCCGGCCAGAAGGCCTGAAGTTGCGGCATGTTCAAAGGTGCGGGTATCCTGCATGTAAGGGGCGTAGACCTGCATGTGCTTGTCGAACAAGGTTTCCAGGCTGTTGGCAGGCTGTCTTTTGAAATCGTCATCCTCGGCGATGCGCAGGCCGCAAAGGCGAAAAAAGCGCTGGGTGTAGTCAACAATCCGGGAAAGTTCCGTATTCTCACGACTTACGATATGAAAAATACCCCCCTGGGGGACAAGACGGCGAATGGCTATGAAGGCCCGGACGAAATGGTCCACTGGGATCAGGTTGACACCGCCGTATTTTAAGCCGCGGATACGCACCGGCAGGTGCAGGCTGCCGTCCGGATAAAGTCGGATGTCTATGGCCCGGGCCTTGTGCCCGTTGTTGTCCAGTATGTCCCGGGTATATACTTTCTGAAAATAATGCATGGTCCGGATGGGGTAATACAGGGCGTTAAAAGCCAGGGTCCTGCCGCTGCGAGAATCTCCGTAGACGATTGAAGGCCGGTGCACATACAGGGAAATCCCCATCCGGGCGCAGTGCTCTGCAGCCATATGTTCCGCCCGCCATTTGCTCTCCTCGTAGACATTGTGAAATGCCCCGGGTCGGGTGAACTCCTCCGGGCACAGGCCGTTGCGGCTCCCGGCCACATAAGCGGTGCTGATCAAATGCAGCTTGCGGCAGGGGCTTGTGCTTACGGTCTGCAACAGGTTGTGTAAGCCATGGACATTGGATTTTTCCACCTGCTCCCGTTTGCGGGAGGCAAAAGAGAAATATGGGACAGAGAGAAATATGGGACAGGTTAGATTTGACTCTTCGGCTGTCTTCAGCTATTCTCCGTGTATTAACCCCATCAACAATCCTCCGGAGGTGCCCCATGCCCCGAATAGCCCGCTTTGTTCGAGATTCGAAGAGTACGATATATCATGTTATTTCCAGAACCGCCCTCCCTGGCCTGCCCATCCACGATGTGGACAAGACCTATCTGTTGGCTTTGATTAAGCGCTTGAAGATCCTGTATTGCGTGGATGTCCTGGGCTTCGCCCTGATGGGCAACCATTTCCATCTGGTTGTTCGCATGCACCCGGAAGATGAGGTCCCGGATGAGGAGGTGGTCAAGCGGTACAAGGAATACTACGGGGAGGAAAATTACTTGGCCAAAGATCAGGTGGACGAGGTGAGAAAGCGCCTGTGCAGCTTGGCTGCCTATGTGAAGGATATCAAGCAGGGATTTACCCGGTACTACAACAAGAAGTACAATCGGCGAGGCTACTTCTGGGGGGATCGTTTCAAGTCTATGATCGTGGAGGACGGGCGGACCCTGGTCAACTTGCTGGCCTATGTGGACTTAAACCCCATTCGGGCGGGCATTGTGAAGCGGCCTGAGGACTACAAGTGGTGCTCTCTGGGCTACCATATGCAGACCGGGAACAAGGGCTATCTCTTGAGCGTCGATTTTGGGATGAAGGAGTGGAACGAGCATAAGCCCAAGGAGATTGTCCGCAAGTACCGGGAGTTCGTCTACGAAACCGGTGCGGCGGACGGTGGTCGGTGGTCAGTAGTCGGTGGTCAGTGGGAAGAAAGAAGAGGAAAGCGAGGAATTGATCAAAAGATCGTGGACAAGGAACGAAAGCGGAAATACAAGGTTCGGCGTGTGGATCGGTTCATGTACCGTACCAGGTATTTTACAGACGCCGGGATCATCGGCTCCAAGGAGTTCGTGGGCGAGGTGTTTGATCAGGTCAAGCATCTGCTTGAATCCAAAGATGAACGTAAGTTCACGCCGATAGGCGGAGTGGAGGGGGTGTATTCTATGAAGAGACTGGGCACATGAGAGAGATGCTGCTCTGGCCCCGGTTGTTCAGGTGAAGAGAAAATCAACTTTGAAGTCAAAGTTGACATTCGGCCTGTGAGCTGTCCTTGTCAACTCCGCCTCCTTGCCCTACACTTTGCCTATGACTTTTCAGATAACCAATCCCCATGATGCATGTTTCAAAAGTTTTTTCAGCCGGGAGGAGTTCGTCCGGGACTTCATCCAGTATTACATTCCGGAAGAAATCAAGAGCCACCTTGATCTGTCCACCATTGAGATTGATATGGAGGGCTATGTCTCGGAGGAATTCAAGGAATTCTACTCTGATGTTGTAGTCTTGATTTCTTTTGTGGACAGTGATCAATCGTTGGACATGTACTTTCTTTTTGAGCACAAAAGCTCCCCGGATCGTTTTGCCCGTCTTCAGACCCTGAACTACCAGGTCCAGAAATGGATGCGGATGCTCAAAAATCAGTATCTGGGCAGGCGCTTGCCCATTATCGTCCCGGTAGTTATATATCATGGTACGAGCTCCTGGAAGTACAGCGTCGACTTTGAAGAGTATTTCCGTTTGCCGTCAGAGGCATTTCGAGACTTCATTCCCAAGTACAGGCATATTCTGCACGATATCCACAGCATGGGAGATGAGTCCTTCAAGACGACGACTGTAATGGAGGTCTTCCATCTTCTTTTGAAGTACATTCACTATCCAGAGATGGACACTAAGCTCCAGGAGATCTATGATTTGATAGAGAGCTTGTCTGATGAGGACCGGGCGAAAGAATACTTAAAGATTATAGTGCCATATGTATTGATAGCCAGCCCAGTGCCAACGCAGAGGGTTGTTCAGCATACCAAAAGATTCCCAGGAGGTGCGGAAATGGCGGGCGCAGCATTACAAGAAATACGGGAAGAGCTTCAGCAGGACTTTGATCGAAAGGCCATAGAGTATGAGCAACGAGGTGAGCTCAAGAAATCTCGGGAGATGCTCCTAGAAGCCGTAAGTGAAAAATTCGGTACAGTCAGTCCAGATCTCGTGAGACGGATCAACTCCATTGAATCCCATGAAAACCTTAAGATGCTTTTCAAACAGACCTTCCGAGTGGATTCGCTGGAAGAGTTCAAAGAGCAGGTCAACCGAGCCACAGATAATTGATTTTTTTTGGCAACCTTGACCTAATTCATGTTTGGGCATATAATCTTTTTTATTCTTCTTAAGGGACCACTATATGCCCAAAAAAGAAATATGGGACAGGCTCATAATTGCTCATTGAACCATTCATTCAGAGCTCTTGGACCGCCTCCGCCGATTCTCCAGGTTTTTACCGGATGTGCAGCCCAGATGATCGGGGACATATCGGCGGCCGATGTGATCAAGTTCCATATCCAGTCCGCCAAGCTGACCTTGGTGATGGTGGATGACTTCCTTGGTAAGGCTATTCCGGAGTTGCGTTCCCGGATCAAGGTCAATCTGCGAACCTAGGATATTGATGTCTTTTGGATTATACGTGTCGTCCCTGGGCTACCGATTCCGGTCCAGCCGCAAGGATGAGTTTCTGTCCTGGAATCTGGGGCTGAAGGAATACAATGTGAAGAGCCCCAAAGAACGGCTTCGCCAGTACCGGGAGTTTGTCTACGCCCGGGGCGGTGTGGATACAGGCCCAGTTAAATCCTGCTTGCAGCAGGGCCGCTCTGTGGCATTTAACCGGGCAAGCAAGGGCAAGATCTTAAATGTCGTGCCCCTGCCGGAGAGTGTGGAACGCTTCATTTAGCGCACCCGGTTCTTTACCGATGCCGGGATCATCGGCTCTCGGGAGTTCGTCCGCCAGGGATTCGAGCTCTTTCGGGACATCATCCAGCCTAAGCGGGAACGTAAGCCACACAGGATTCAAGGCCTGGACAGCATCTACTCTATGAAGCGATTGGGAGCGTGAGTAAGCTTGAGCTGTATTTGATAGCCTGAACAATATGCAGGATGCTTGAAATCGTAGACAACGTTAAGAAAATAAATAAGTGGCGAGCAGAAGACTGGTACAAGGCAGTATAAAACTTTATCCCCGTCCTTCAGCCACTTTATAAGCATGTTTGCGATGGCAGATGCAAAAAATCCTCACTGTTGTATCTTGAATTTTATACACAACTCGGTAATCCCCCACCCTGATTTTCCAGTATCTTTTCAGACTCTTGCGTAGAGGCAGACCGTAGTCATAGGGAGCCTCCTGGAGACGCTCTTCAATAGCCTTCTTTATTCTGGCCTTCATCTCTGGGTTTATTTCAGGCAGGTCCCTTGACTTCACGTCAGGATGATATTCAACTCCATACTTGGTCATGACTCAGGGCAGTATCCTGACTGAACGTGTTTTCACGCCCCTCGGCCATTGAAGCGAGAGCCAAATCTTCCCGAAGCTCCAAAGCTTCTTTCACTAGATCACGTATAGCCATTGACTTGGAAATGCCTTCAAATTCAGCCATGTCAGCCACGGCACTGTAAAGGCCTTTTTCCAGAATTACGTTGATTCTTGGATTTTTGGTCGGCATTTTTGTTCACCCCTCTTTTTTTCTTCAAAAGTGTTACACTTTGAGCACACCAAGTCAAGCGGGGAACTGGGGACATAAGAGCGAGCAGGTTGGGACATTATATTTATATTTGACTTAAAGGAAGCATGAGAGTGGGGGTCAGGTCTTGATTTTTGAATTCAACTGGTTTATGGACAGATCATGGCCAGACCTCTGCGAAGCAAGTATCCTGGGGCTGTTTACCATGTGATGGGCCGCTGATAATGATCCCAATTGGCAGCCCCATGGCTTTTGGAATCGAAAAAGACAGACAATAGGGGAGACAAGAGGGCATCCAGGAGGTTGTCTGTCGTTTGCTGAAGAAAAAATATTCTCTTGCCGGAGAGGATGTATCTGCTTTTGTGAGCGGTCTTGCCCCTGAGCAGCTGGAGGCACTTGGGGAGGTTATTCTGGAAGCAGAGAATGTCTTCCAAGTGGAGCAAGCAGCTCAGAGAATGCGAGCTGAGAACCAAAAGACGTAATATTTTCCAAGCTCAATCTTTGCTCTTTGCCGTCGGGAACAGGGATGAAGTGCTTACTGCCTGCCAAGGGTCTGCTACCAATAGCCTGGGCTTTTTGGATGGATGACTTCTTTGGCCGTCCTGTTCCGGAGCTGCGTTCCCGGATCAAGGTCAATCTGCGAACCCTGGATATTGAAGTTTTAGAGTATGGTCCTGTGATTGCGATGATCGAAATTGGAAGGAATAGATGTCCTCAAGATCCTTCTATCAAAACCAGGCCCAGGCCTATTTTGAGCAGACCTTTGGCGTAGATCCCTCTTCGTTTTTGCTCCCTTTGATCAGGCATCTCTCCCCAGGTGCACGTATCCTGGATGTTGGCTGCGGAGCAGGGCGGGACATGCTGTGGCTGACAAATAGGGGATATTCCTGTACTGGCTTGGACTCTTCCCCGGCCTTGGCTGAGTTGGCCCGGCGGCATACTGGACTGCCAGTGTTCGAAGCTGATTTTGAGGCCTTTGATTTTCAAGGAATGGATATGGATGCCTTGCTCTTGGTCGGGGCCTTGGTCCATGTTCCCCATGAACGGTTTCAGCTCATACTTTCACGCATACTAAGGGCCCTAAAACCCCAAGGTCATGTGCTTCTGACTATGAAGCAGGGGCAGGGTGTGCAAACCAGACCTGATGGGCGGGTCTTTTACCTGTGGCCAAAGGCCGATCTTATGCCCATATTCGAAGATGGCGGCTTGAGATGTTTGGAATATTTTGAACAGCAATCCAAGATCCGGGCCAGTGATGCCTGGATGAGCTTTGTGCTCCAAAGTCAGTTTTGCCTCCGGCAAATCTGACATATTTTTTTGGGCCCAAAGCCCACAAAAAAGTTGTCTCATTGATCATATAGGAATTATATAAATGAAGAATAAACAAATTATTAGTTTTACTTTAATAATTATACTTGTTGTGTCTCTCCATGTTGGGATTTTTGTGGTTTATGATTTGTATAAAAATTCAGGTCATACCATAGCTAAAATTAAAAAAAAAATAATATATTATTCAGAATTGGACAAAAAGGTTCAGACAAAAAAACATGATACCAGCATGAGAAGGAAATATGTGCCAAAATCAGAACATACTCAATCTGTAAAATCTAAAATATATTCTTGGGTGGATAGCTCAGGTACACAGCATTTCTCTGATATGTTACCAAATGAAGCTGTAAATAATCTTAAAGTTCGAACAGTATATGCATCAGATGATTTGGGAGAAAGCGAGATAATAGCGAAAAGGATTGATCAAAATCCATCTCGATCTCCAATAACCAGAGTGGTTGTGAGAGGAGATCGGATATTTGTTCCTGTTAGATTAGGGTATAGGGGAAAAGAAGTCCAGGCAATGCTGTTACTTGATACCGGTGCAAGCACTACAGTTATTCATAGCGAAGCAGCATCAAAGCTTGTTCTATGGGATAGGTTTAAAACAAAGTCAATTGTTGCTAATGGAAGAAAAATCAATACAGAAATAGCATACTTGGATTATATTCAGGTAGGTCCACATAGATTGAAAAACTTTGCGGTATCAATAATTGATTATTCAGGTGATAATGATCACTATACTGGGCTTCTGGGAATGAACTTTATCAGGAACACGGAATATAGAATACACTATGCAAAACAATTTATAAGATGGGAATAGGTAAAAATAAATTGAATATATTATAATTAAACATGATTCTATACCATATGTAATGTTGTAGAAAAATATAATTTGGTTTTTAAATTTATTTTAAAAAAAGAGATGTTACAATGCTTGATTACAACATTCTATTGCCGTTGCTATCCATAATCTCATTATACAACAGCAGACCTGTTTTCAATCAAATAGGAGGACCATCATGAAAGCACTGAACTCGAGATACTGGGAAAAATCAGGATGCACTGGAAATAGTGGTCCCTTTAGACTGCGAAGGTTGATACCACTTGTGGCCGCGATATTAACCTGCTTATGTTTCTCATCTTCTGCGTACGCTGATCCACAGAGTGTAAATCCGCAAAATGCCATGACGGCGTTCGTTGTCGGAGATGCCCTTGGAGAGGCGTACATCACCGCACAGTACGAAGGAGGAATTTCCGCCACGCTGAAAATGGGTGTCCTGAAAGATCGACTGCGTAACAGCGCTCCCAACTGTTTAGACTCACTTATTGGCGAGATCGATAGAGTCATACAGGACTTAAGGACAGCGCTTACGAATCAGCAGGCAATGAACATCGTAAGCGACTTCAGGCATGCAGTGTCAAACAGGGTATGGGATTATTGTGGATGCGAAATATGCAAACCGTGCCCTGAGGCTGAGGAAAACAAGATGTGGTACAACGTATGGACGCCGCCTTACGGCCCTCAGGCTCTGTGCTTGACTTCCGAGGAAGCCGCAGCGCGTAAGGCCAGCGGGGAGAACGTCGTACCCCACGGAAACTCCTGCAAGTAACCAGGTGCAGCACGGTGTCGGCCCACGCTAACAGATTGCTAACCTGTCATTTCAGCTGAAATCCAGGGTGGGGCGGCGATGCCAGGATGACATTTTGCAAAACAAGAATACCATCAATAGAGTAGGGGCAGGTTTGATTTGACTTTTTTTCATCTGGTGGTACGCATGCACCCTGAAGACGAGGTCTCGGACGAGGAGATCATAAAACGGTACAAGGAATACTACGGGGATGACAAATACCTGGCCAAGGATCAGGTGGACGAGGTCCGTAAGCGCCTGTGCAGTCTGGCTGCCTATGTGAAGGACATCAAGCAGGGCTTTACCCGGTATTACAACAAAAAGTACAATCGGCGGGGATACTTCTACCCATATTTGATCTGTCCTATGAGCAGATGATGGAGGATCAGGACGGCACAGGCAAGAAGCTCATGGACTTTGTGGGTCTTGACTGGCACGAAGATATGTCTAGGTTCTACGATACCAAAAGAGCTGTGCGCACCGCTTGCGTGAACCAGGTCAGACAGCCCATTTATAAGACCTCCATGAAGAAATGGAAGCGGTATGAAGAGCACTTAGGAGAACTGCTGGAGAACCTGAACCCGGAAGTCACCGAACCCTGGGATAACCCCACAGAGGACAACAACCCTTACGAGAGCAAGATTGTGCACCAGGAGGCGGTGAAGAGGCTGTAAGTACTTATGCCCTTCTGGCTGAAAAAAATGTTGGACTTAATATTCAGCGACGAGGATTGACACATTGGAAGAATCTGTTTACAGTATAAACATTATTTCAGTCCGGGTGAGCAAAACAGCTCATCCTATTTTGGTCCCGGTTGCCTGAAGGCAGCCGTATTATCGCCCAGGGAAGCTTTTTAGCTTCCCTTATTTTTTGGGAGAGACTATGGCCGAAGATTTACGCTTGTTTGTTGATTTTTGGAATTTTCAGCTATCCTGGAATGAACGTTCAAACAAGCAGCATTTGGATTGGGTCAAGTTCCCCCAAATAGTGGCTAGTGAAGCAGTGCGGTTGATAGGAGCTCATGAAGTCAAAAATCACGGAACAAAGGTCTATGCCTCCATTGACATGACCAAAAAAGAAGGCGGCAGGCTTAAGGGATGGCTGAACAACTTTTTGGATCGGCAACCTGGCATCAATACTGTCATCTGGGAAAGAAGACCCAGACCCAAGCCGCTTCACTGCAAGCATTGCGATATTGAGATTACCAATTGCCCCCATTGTAACCAACCCATTGCCAGAGCCGGTGAAAAAGGTGTGGATGCAGCCATTGTCACGGACATGCTATCTTTGGCCTGGGTTCGAGCTTACAGCGTTGCGATTTTGGTTTCCAGTGACGCAGACTTTGTTCCGGCAGTTGAGAACTTGTAAGACAAGGGATTTTAGGTTGTCAATGTGACCTGGCACAATCTTGGGCACGAGTTGGCCAAGAGGTGCTGGGCAGCTATAGAAATGGACCATTTTATCCAGCAGCTTGTACGTTAGAATAGAGAAATCCATTGTTCCAATGATTTGCAATCAATGGCTTATACCCCACTTTCCAGCTCACAACACAGCAACCTTCACCTCACCATAGAGTCACATTCTTTGTCTTTGAGAACCAGCCCTGTGTGCAGATCTCCACAGTGGAAACCCCAAGAGCAGCACTGGATCTGCCTATCGCCTTTGCCAGGACCCAGAAAGGTTTATCCTTCTTAGTGGCTATTCTTTCCCTGGACAAAGAGGACAATGCCCATGTAGGACCTAAAGTTCTGTGGATGGGTGGATACATGCCTGTAGTGGTCCGGGCGCATCCTTTTGCATTGGCATTCAAAGAAGATATAACAACTGTAATAATAAGTGTATAAAGGGACAGGCTCATAATTGACATTGGCCGGCTGTTTGCCGCAGGTCATCAGCGGACAGGCTTTTCTTCATTGGGTAACTGGTCACATGGGACTCCAATACTTTAAATGACGTAAATATTTAGTTGCAGTTCGGTCCATGAGCCCAGGCATCCATTTAAAACCGGGGAATGACCGGAAAGCACTGTGCCCAGCTCCCGGCCAACCACGAGCATAAATTTGGCCGGATCTGGGCGGGTAAGGGATAGTTTTTCCTGGGCCTGGCAGGCAGAGGATTCATCAAGCATAAGGGCACCAGGCAGAGCCTGCTCTATGTTTTTGCGCTCATCTTTATACTCAGATATTTTTCATAATCGTTTTCTCCTTGCAATGTAAGGCCTCAAAAATGTTTCTAAAATCTCGTTTCATATAAGTTTGTCGTACATTCACTGCAAAACTCACTCACATTCAGATCAAATGAGCATTATGTTTTCAGAAATTTTTTTGAGACCATAGCGCTTGCCATTTTTCGAATATTCACGAACAAAGAATTGAATATGCGTTCTGCCAAGAAATGCTTGGCCAATCCCCGGAATTGAGCTATAAACCTATGATGGTCCGGGTTATTGTCCTTGGACTGTTCTGAGCCGGGTGTTTGCAGGAGCTGTCAAGGTCATGGGGTTTTTAACATGAGGGGGTACAGGATGGAGTATCCTTTTGAAAATCTCATATTTGAAGGCGGGGGAGTGAAAGGCATCGCTTATGTAGGTGTGTTCCAGGAACTGCAGGATCGGGAGATCATCGGAAACATCAAAAGGGTGGGTGGGACCTCAGCCGGAGCGATAAACGCCGTACTCCTGTCCCTTGGGTATTCCCTGCAGGAGACCAGGGACATCCTTATGGAGCTTGATTTCAACAACTTCATGGACGACAGCTGGGGAATTGTCCGGGACGCCAAAAGGCTGTTTGATGAGTTCGGGTTGTACAAAGGGGACTTTTTCAAGCAGTGGATCGGGGACCGGATCCGGGAAAAGGCCGGGAATGAAAATGCAACCTTCAATGAATTCAAAAATAAGAAGTATTTAAATCTCTACCTGATCGGGAGCAACCTGTCCACGGGTTTTTCCGAAGTGTTTTCCAATGAACATACCCCCAGGATGCGGGTCGTTGACGTGGTACGTATCTCCATGCCCATTCCCTTGTTCTTTGCCGCGATCCGTAACATGCGCTCGGATGTGTATGTGGACGGAGGGCTGTTCAACAACTATCCCATCAAGCTCTTTGACCGGGAAAAGTACATCGAAAAGGGCAAAAAGCCCCAACATGCCCGGCCCACCTCCTACTACAAAGACAACGAGAACAAAACCAGACCTAAGACCAGCAGCCCTTATGTCTACAACAAGGAGCCCCTGGGGTTCAGGCTGGATTCCAGATAAGGATGAATTTGGGGGATGTGATGAGGACTGTACTGGACAAGAGAAGGACGTGGACCTGTACAGGGCTGCTTTTGGCCCTTGGACTGCTGATGGGAGTCTGGACCGGCACCGGCATTTGTGAGGACATGGTTGAGAGACCAGATCCGATCGCCGGGAAGGAGACGGAAATATCCCTGCTTAGCACCCGGATAGAGAAAATCCAAAAAGATATCCGGTTCGAAGAGGCATGGGCCAAACAGCTCGATGCAGCCAGGGAGAAGCTGCTGCAGGTCCGGAACGCGAATTCCGAACTGGGCCAGATGATCAAACTTATCGGGAATGCAGTAAGTGGAGGAGGAGTGGATTCGCTTATCCAGGAGAAGATAGCCAGAGTGAACCGCCTGCTGAAACCCTATTTCAGGGTTGACGGGAAGGGCAACCTGCAATGGGGTATGGCCATTCAACTGGCTGGTATACAGGCTCAGTTTGTCCCCGGAGGGATGACTGCTTTGACCCCGCAAGCTGCCCTGACGACGCTGGAGGAATGGAGAGCGAATAACCGGGCCAAGCTGGAAGCGAACCGAAGCCAGGTTCAGGACCTGCAGCAGCATCAGCGGGTCCTGGAGGTCGAACTGCGCCGGTTGCGGACAAAGTTCACCGCCAATGAGACAGAGGAAGCTGGGGGTGGAATCGATGACCTTCGGGCCCAGGTGAAGGACCTTTCTCAGCGCCTTGCGCAAGTAGAAAAGCTGGCGGCAAAATACTCAGCCCAGGCCGAGGAGGTTGAAACCGAGCTCCATGAGCTCAAATATGAGCTGGAATTTCGTCAGGCCAATGCCCAGCAGGCGCTCTACGACGCCGATCGTTTTTCGGAGAGCTTTTCCTATTGCGAAACTGTAAGATTGGATTTCAAGATCGGTTATGTCACCAACCTGGCCGCTCGGATAAGTATGCTTGTTCAAGAGCTCAAAGCCGAATTTCAGCGCTATAGGGAAGCTGGCTCCACGGCCAAGGGTATGGCCGAAATGATGTGCGAGAATGCCAATCGGGCCCGGGAGGCCACTCTTATTGAAGGCGGCACTTTGGAACTGTGGGTAAAAGAGGCAAGTGCAGATCTTGCGGAATTGGCGAACAGAAAAAAGTCTTTGGAGCAGAAGTTACGACCCCTGGGCAATACTCGGGCGGTCTTGGAAAGACAGGTGAAAGATTTGAGGTCCTATGAGGTGCACTCCGCGGTGTGTGCCGCTGTCGCCTCCAAGCTTTCCGAGTGCGCAAAGGATATGACCAGGATCAGAGAGATCCAGCAGATCCAGAAGTCAATGAACATGATTCAGGCGGCCTTGGGTCAATCCAGGCAATGGCTGTCGGGCTTAGTGGAGGATGTCCGGACCCGGCTGAGGCACCTGTCACACAACACGGGCAGCGATCCAGAGATGGGGACGAGAATCGAGCAGCTGAGGGAACGCCTTCAGAGCGTGAGCGATACCCTCTCCAAGACCGGGGCTGCTCCTGTTATTCCGCATGTCCCGTCCATAAGTTGCCATAGATACGACAACTACAACCTCGATGCAGCCGGACAGAGGCTCCCTGAACTCCAGTCCGCACTGGCAGCTGGAAATGCAGCCCTGGCCGAAGCTGATGGCGCCCTGCTTCTGGTCAACGATGCCCTGGCCGAGGGAAGTCTTTCCCAGAACCTGAAGAGGGGCCAGGGCTGTTATGATCAGCTGGTGAAGATCGCAGATTCCATGTCCCCCTCGGTCATGTTCGAGGATGCTGCGGACAGGGCCAAGGCCCTGCTGGACAGTTATACCAACCCGATTCAACACCAGAAGGTGGCTGAGGACTTCTGCAGCCAGGCTCGGGAGCAATGGGAATCCATGAATACGCAGGTCGGCCGGCTGGAAAAGGTCGAGAAGCTGGTGCAAGGGTCCCTCCGGGCGGCGGACGGGCTGGCCGACTCCTGCCCGGAGGTGAAAAATCCGGAGAACATCGCAAAGCTCTATGCAAAGGCCAAGCAGTTCACCGTCCGAATGGGGGCAGACGTGGTGGTCATGCTCCGCAGGGACGGGATGAGGATTGAGGAAAAGCTCAAGCTGGCGGCAGAAGCCCGGAGTGACGTCCTGTCTGAAGCCGCTTCCATCCATGAGAAAATTGAGCAGCTGCATCAAAGGATGTTGCCACTTGCCGAGAATGTTTCCCGGAATGACCCTGCTGCAGCCCATGTTGATAATCTGCGTTTTACCCTGCGGGATGCCCGGCTGCTGTATGGCAAGATTCAAAAGACCCCGGAGTGCCAGGTGCCTGCAGGGAACGGTCTCATCGCCCGGGCAGAGAAGGCCTATACCGGTGCACTAACAGTCCTGAGGGGGTACGAGTCACTACCGGCCAGGGCCAAAGCCTGCATTGAGGCAGGTGAGAGCCATCAAGATATGCATGACGAGGCTATGGCGGCCATAGAGGCCTGCGATCTGGAGAAAGCCAGTGGCCTGCTGCAGACTTTGCCGGACGGTCCGGGCAAGTCATCGGTCCAAGAGGCGTACGACACAGCAATGGATCTGCAGCGGGAACTCAAGGAGCTGGTCAATGTACGGGCCAGGAAGAAGTTCGATGCCTGTGAGTATGAAGTTGCCATGAGTCTTTTGGAGCGAGCATTGGACAGGGCCCAATGCCAGTCGGATCGGGAAAGGATAGCCAAAACCCTGGAGGCTACCCGAAAGCGATTGAAGGAACAAAAAGCACTGAAGAAACTTGTTAATACAGAAGCCAGGGAAAAGTTCGATGAGGGTGACTATGATGGGGCTCTGGATCTGCTGAAACAGGCTCTTGAGCGGGCCAGGTGCCAGTGGGAGAGGGACAAGATTGCCAAGAGTATAAAGGCTGTCCGTAACAAGCAGTCCAAAAGTCAGCTGAGCAGAAGCACATCTGATGAGCATAGTCAAGTAAAAGCCCCTGGATCCTGTAATGATCAGGGAATGAAAGTTCTTTACAGTCTTATCGACCCACCTCCATATTCTGGGATTTCATCTATTTGTCGTGATACTTCAAATAGAATCTGGCTACAGACTGGCGGGGGAATGGAAGTGATTAAACAGATCGTCAAAGGATCGAATAACTCTCAGACAGGATGCTATGACGGTTCACGTGTTGTTACCAAATCCAGAACCTACGATGGAAGACTATGCGTACCTTGATCTGATTAATGAATTCGTTTCCTTAATTGTTAAGGAAGTTGACGATTGAAGTTCACAGGCCAGCTGTCAAAAATGAGACATGGTATCTCTGCTATGTATTACCGAACTGTAATCTGCCAATCACCACATGTGTTTTTATCGGTTTTTTTTTTTTCTTGATTATGCCGGGACAAAATACGATTGCCTCAGAGGAAATACTTCCCTTTGAGCAGCTTATAGCGGAAATGGAGCATCCGGACCCGAATCGCAGTTGGGACGCAGTGAACGCGCTTGGCGCAAGCGGAGATAAGCGGGCAGTACCTTTACTGATGAAGGCACTCGAAAAGGATATGACACAACGAACGGGAATTGCCTTAGCCATAATCCCGGCTCTGGGCTTTCTGAGGGATGAGCGGACGGTCCCCCTTCTCCTCAAGGCTCTAAATAATACGGATGTAAACTGGCCGGGTCGGGAGGTAGCCGCCAGGGCTTTAGGAGACATAGGTTCTAAGCAGGCCGTACCCGATCTTATCCGAGCCGCCTGGTTGCCTGAAACCCGAAACGCTGCGATTGAGGCATTAGCTGGGATCGGTGACCCAAGGGCGACAGACGTTTTGCTGTCAGCACTCAGCGAAGAAGAGGATACGAATAGTCGGGAAGCGGCCATTACCGGTCTGATTCGTATCGGCGCAAATGCCGTCCCGGCCTTAATAGACAAACTTAATGTTTGTAATAAGGAATACACCACAAACTACGAAAGAGCTCTTGCGGCAATGATATTGGGAAGAATAGGTGACATGCGGGCTGTTAACTCATTAAACAGAGCGCTCAATGATCCGAATCCGAAAGTTAGAAAAAGTGCTGAATCGGCACTAGAATACTTGATGAATGGATAACAGCTGTTCTTAAAATGAATTTTACAGTCGATACATAGAAAAAAATGACATCCATTGACAATATGCATTTACCCTTAGAGCTGGTCGGTTTCAAGATATACACGGAAATTGCCGAGAACTTTCCTATCGCCTCAGGCAGCGATGAGTTCTTTTACTTTCCACAGGATGTGATGTACTGTAAGGAAACAGTAACTTGTTCCCACAAAGGGTGCCTGCGGGAGACCACCTACTGCATCAGCCTGTACAGCCGGGAAAAGATCAGCCGTATGCTGCAGGAGGTCGGGTTTACCGACATCCTTTTTCAGGAAGATTTCATGGACCGCCAGGAAATTGGGGATTACGGCACAATTTGAAGGAATGCAATAATGCGCTACCAAGGACCTATTTATCGCCCGCCGAGTGAGTCAGACAGCTTGCTCATTCAGGCCACTGTAGGCTGTCCGCACAACAAGTGCACCTTTTGCATGGTCTATAAGAACGGACCCAAATTTAAAGTGCGGCCCAAATCCGAAATCATAGAGGACATGTATGCAGCCCGGGAGCAATTTGGTCCATCTGTGCGGACCATGTTTTTGCCCGCTGGGAACAGCATTGCTGTTCCCAATGCAGATTTGGTGCACATATGTCAGGCAGCCAGAGAAATCTTTCCCTTTTTGGAACGGATCACTGTGTATGGGTCGGCCAGGTACATCTTGGATAAGGGTCAAGATGACTTAACGCACTTGGCTGAATCCGGATTATCCAGGATTCATGTTGGGCTGGAAAGCGGAAATGATCAAGTCTTGCGACAAATCAAGAAAGGAGCTTCAAGGCAGGAACAGATCCAAGCCGGGAAGATGCTGTCCAAGGCCGGCATTGAGAACAGCACTTATGTGATGCTGGGCATTGGAGGCAAAGAGCTGACCCGCGAGCATTCCCAGGACACGGCCTCAGCTGTAAATGCCATCAGACCGAACTTTGTCCGGGTACGGACTTTTTTGCCCAAAATAGATACGCCTTTGCTCAGAAAGATTGAAAAGAGTGAATTTCAGATGGTTACCCCGCATCAAGCCCTGCTGGAGCTAAAAACTCTGATCACGAACATTGAATGTGAAACCCGGCTGACCAGCGACCACTATACCAACTACATTAATGCTGAAGGGGTGTTGCCCCGGGACAGGGATCGGCTTCTCAAGTTGGTGGACAGGGCCCTGTCCTGGAGCGAGGATTCTTTTCGACCAGTGTATGTGGGCAGACAATGATCCCGCGGGATCTTACCATGTATAGCATGGTTGAGTAGAGGACAGGGAGATCTGTAAGCGTTCAGCCTTGCCTCCGACAAGTCTGAAAGATAATGCTTAAACCTCATGGTCAAAAGTGGTAAAACGCTTCTGGCCCTCGATCTGGCAGGCCCTGGCCAACTCCATATGTCGCAAAGGGGCGAAATTTGTCTGGAAGCCGTCATGGTCGAGGTTTAGTTTAGAGCAGATATGCTCCTTGCTGACCGGCCCCTCGGTTTGAAGCAGGTCAAGGATTTGCTGTTGGGTCTCCGTGAGCTGCGGATCTTGGGCGGCAGTCTGCCTGGCCTGGTACACGGCCCATGGATCGCAGGTCTTGGGCTTGGCCACGGCATCCAAGTAACAGTCCTCGCAGAGGGTCTGACCGTTGTGCTCATAAGCCTCGCCCTGTGGGATCTCTGCCTGGCATGTCTCGCAGTGCATAAAAAATCTCCTCTTATCGCGTCCGAATAATTTTATGAAAATAAAAGCACAAAGGAAGATGTCAACCCGCGCTGGAGAAAGGACAGGGCACTTTGATTCTCCTTCAGGAGGAAAAAGATATGCTCTTAGCCAGTTCAAAATCCGCTGCACAGGATATGATCCCACCCATGGACGAAAAGGTTCCAGCCAAGACCGAGACTGCCACTTTTGCCCTGGGCTGATTCTGGGGCCCCGACTCCCGGTTCGGGAGTATCTCTGGAGTTGTCAGAACCCGAGTAGGCTATGCGGGCGGGAAAAAACCAAGCCCCACCTATCATGATCTCGGCGATCATACTGAAACGCTGCAAATTGACTACGACCCGGGAGTGGTATCCTACTCTGAGCTTCTCGAGCTTTTCTGGGACAGTCACAACCCGGAACATTCTGCATGGTCAAGGCAGTATATGGCTGCAGTCTTCTATCATAACCAAGAGCAAAAAGACGCGATTGATAGAAGTTTAGCCCGGATTGCTTCCGAAATCAAAGCAAAGATTAAGACCCAGGTTTTGCCCTACTCAGGATTTACCAGGGCCGAAGATTACCACCAGAAGTACACCCTGCGACAATCTCAGGCACTCATGAAGGAGTTCCAGCGCATGTCCCCCAGTTCTGAAAGGTTTGTCGATTCCACTGCTGCGGCCCGGATCAATGGCTACCTGGCAGGCCACGGTGGATGCGAACGACTCAAGACAGAGATAGACGACCTGGGCTGTCCCCTGAAGGGACAAAGAGGATTTTGAAAGTTGTTTGCGGCCGTAGATAGCCTGCCAGTCCATTGTCCGGTGATGCTCCCTTCCGTCTCTCTACCTTGATGCCTCAATCCAAAAATTGGGCGATCATTACTTGATACACAACGGATTGTATACTTTTTAAGGCGGTTTTTTACGTCGCTGAAGATGAACCCCGAGTTTTTTGCTGTTGACAACAATGTTCTGTTTACAGGCTTATTGGAGGATTTTATGTCTGAATATGATTACAGGATCAACCGGGAGTTTTTAAAGGATTCCCTGCGCAAAAGAACAGATTTTTCCAGGACTGACCAGAATTTGGGCAGGCCAGTGCCTCTGGTTCAGAAGCCATTTGATCCTGACGCTCCCAGGATAAGTCTTGCTGGATCTGATCAGTGGCAAGAATTTGTCAGGGACATCAGCCTGGATCAAATTATTGCCAACCGCAAAAGCAGGAGAAATTATGCGCAGGATCCTCCATGAACTAATTTATCAATGAAATCCCCCACGCCGAGTATAATCTGTCCAAGGCCGCCTTTGGTCAGCGATTCATAGCCACTGGAGCAGTGACCTTTATCTGGTCCTGCCTGCCGTATCGCATGGAATGGCGCTATGGACCCAACGCCTATCGGACGATCCTTATGGATATCGGCCATGTCTGTCAGAATCTCTACCTGGCATGCGAAGCCATTGGCGGGGGAACCTGTGCGGTGGCAGCCTATGATCAGGAAGCAATGGACGAGCTTCTGGGATTGGATGGCCATGAGGAATTTAGCATATACCTGGCTCCAGTGGGCAGGGCTCTGTCCCGATAATACTATGGGAACACATTCGCCGTTTCGAATCTCGCAGATGCCGCACAGATCACAGGATTCAACGATCTGCACCAATTCCGGAGTGATTGGCATCATGTCCTGGGACAGAGCATGGTACCGATCCATTCGTCCCTGGGGGGAATAGCTCACATAACCATGCTCCTTTCCGGAAGGACAGAGTCCTGTTTCCAGGTAGTTGATTTTACACATGGCATAATTGGCGGCATTGGCCGGCTGTTTGCCGCAGGTCATCAGCAGGCAGGCTTTTCTTCATTGGGTAACTGGTCACAGGGGACTCCAATACTTTAAATGACGTAAATATTTAGTTGCAGTCCGGTCCATGAGCCCAGGCAGCCATTTAAAACCGGGGAATGAACCGGAAAGCACTGTGCCCAGCTCCCGGCCAACAACTTTTCAGAACACTTCGGTCTGGGGATGAAATGCCTGCCATGCAAACCAATAGGCAAAAATGTGCTGGACTGGTTTGCCCTGCTCATCAGTGACCGAGACAACCTCCTGATCTGAAATACGGATTCGAATCTGTACCTCTCCGATCCGGTCCGTTACCATGCCCTCCTTGCTGACAAGTGCTTCCAGGGGATAGGCCTTGGAGTCCGGACCGATTTCAACCCCCAGGACCCTCTCCTTGGGAGACAGATCCCGCCTGACCTCTCCCACGGGAAACCAAATTGTCCCCACTCGGTAGTACCCTTCATAAGGGTCCTGCCCATAATCCCGGTCATACCCGGTCTGGTCAGAAAGAACCGTGGTCTGGGGGTGCAGCTGGGTCCATTTCTGCCAGGATACCCTGGATGATGGAAGCTGCTGCAGCATGGTTCCAGCCAGAGGGCCGGCAACAGCCTGGGACCTTAACTGGGACCACAGACTTTCGGTGGCATGGTCATAAAACAACACATTGCTCTTGTATAAGCGACCGGAGATACCAAAAGTATGGGTGGTTCCATTCACATTCTGGGAGGAGACCTCTCCCGTCTGGGTCAGAGGTCAGAAGGTGACTACTATTGGTTCTCCTCCCAGGACGTCGTTTACCGCCTCGTGCCAGTTTAAGATTTTTATGGGATAGGCCCTGGATTCATCGTTGATGTCCACCCCGATGACCTGATCTGAATCCTGGAGAAAGGACGCTTCTTTTCGGGGTATGGACTGAGGATTTTGCAAAGCTGGAATCCCGTCCTTGGGAGGTCCTCCAGACAAGATATCCTCCAATATTGTGTGGGTGGAGAGACTATGAAATTTTCGGAGCTGATGATGGCCCGGGAGAGCGTTCGAGACTACGATCCGCGGCCGGTGGAAGACGAAAAGCTCAAGCAGCTTATCGAGGCCGTGCGGCTGGCCCCCTCGGCCTCCAACTCCCAGCCCTGGACCCTCATTCTGGTTACAGAGCCCGGGCTCAGGGAGTCCCTGGCCCGGGCTACCTTTAGTCGCTTAGTCTCCTTCAACTCTTTCAGTCTCCGGGCCCCGGTCATGGCCGTGCTGACTCTGGAGACCGGAAGTGATGTTTATGATCTGAAGGGCTGATCCCCGCCTCGCTGGGAAAGCCCCCCGGAACGGATACATCTTATTTGATCAGCCGCCGTTTCATGAACAGCAGAGCCAGGTAGCCAAAGAGGAGGATGAACAGGAACAGATAGACCAGGTTGAAGGCCGGGTTGGCCTCCATAGCCCCGATGCATAAGAATCGGGTCAGTTCTACCAGATGATATAAAGGAAATATGAAATTTTTTCCATTTCACTGGGATCCTCTCACGCCTAGGCGTGAACGTCTTTCTCTTATGGCTCCGGCCATCCTCTTATTATTCCGAAATGTTATAAGGGGATAGCCTAGTAATTTAATGTCTAGTTTCATACGAGTGTTCGGTGTTCAGCAAGATATAAATTATAACTCAGTCCCGTTTGCGCTTGGGCGAGAAAGATATGTCAGATTTCCCAGAGGCAGGGCTGACCAGATACCGCAGATGCTCTTCCCCTGTTCCGCAGCAGCCTCCCAGGATCTTCAGCCCCCAGCAGAGGTGGAGCTCGAGCATGCGATCCCCCCAATCATCCAAGGGATCGGCCTCAATCTTTTCTGCCTGATCCAACTCACAATGTTCCAGGGAGGAAGCGTTGGCCTGATAGCCGATAAGTCGGTTCAATACCCGGGCCGGCTCCTCTTGAGGCTGAAAAAATGAGGGGTAGGAGCAGTTGACCATGTAACCGGCCGGTGGGGGAGAAGACTGGGCGTCGATGCGCTGGATGGCCTGGTCCAGGGAATAACCGTCCAGGATCCGGCCCTGCCTGTTGAGCACAAAACTGACAATATAGGGTGTTCCGGTCTGGGCCATGGCCCGGGCCAAGCCGGCCGCTTCCTCCACAGCAGGCAAGGTGGCAGCCATGAGATAGTCCGCACCTGCCTGGGCCAGCTCATCGGCCTGCCAGGCATGGGTCTTGCGGGCGGTTTTTTCATCCAGGGCCAATTCCGGCCTGTAGGCATCCCGCAACGGACCGAGCAATCCCCCGACAAGGACTGGATGTTCCATTTCCAGTCCCAGTTCCTGAATCATGCCCTGCATGAACCTGATCGCATCCCGGTTGATAGAGAGGGGAACATCTGCAGCTTGGACCAGTTGGTGATTGCATCTCCATGTGGGTCCGGTAACCAGAAGGGGAAGGCCGCCGTCCCGGGCCGCGGCCACAAATCCCTGATAGGCTTTTTTCAAGGCCTGCTGCCCGTATGGATCATAAATCTCGTTCATACGAGCTTAAACACAGCTTTGGGATTCCAGTTTTTCAAGTATATGGACTTCAATCGACTTTTTAAGGTCTCTTCAGAACGTTCTGCCACCAGGTATTCCAGGCCTTGAGGGGAAGAAGGGGAAAGGAGAGCATAAGCCCGGCCAGATCCAGGTTGGAGACATGGGTACCAAAATCCCGGGAACAATAAGGGCTCACGGCCCTCTGCGGCCATTCAGCCAAGATCTCCTTCAGACCGGAGGTCATGAGTACCGCATCCAGGGAGCAGGTCTCTGAGACGTCGGCCACCACCCCTAGGAGAGTATGCAGGGCCTTACGGTATATGGCCAGGGATTCCGGAAAGTTGACTTCCGCTTCAGTTACGGCCCGGTCCATGAGCCCAAGCAGCCAGTTAAAACCGGGTGGTGAACCGGAGAGCACCGCTTGCAGCTCCCGGTCGACCACAAATTGTAGCTTTTGTGGATCTGGAGGGCTAAAAGCAAGATTTTCCAGGGCCCGGCACACAGCGGGTGCATCAAGACAGAGGGCTCCCAGCAGAATCTGCATCAGGTGGGTACGCTCCTGCCTGCTTAAGGTGGTCAGCAGGCTCCAGTCCAGGATAGCCAGGCGGCCGTCCAGTGTCCGGAGCAGGTTCCCGGCGTGGGGGTCGGCGTGAAAAAAGGCCTCTTCATCTTTGCTCCACAGGGGCCTGGCCATGAGGTTGGAAACCATGCTCTCAGCCATCCTGCGGCGCTGATTTTCATCCATGTCGTTGACATCAGTAACCTTTTCTCCCGGGATGTACTCCATGGCCGTGACCCGGGGAGTGCACAGGGGCAGAACCTTCGGGATCCATATATCCGGGCATTCGGCATACAAGGCCGCGGCTCGGCTCAGGTTGGCCTGCTCCAGGTCCAGCCTGGTTTCCTGCAGCAGCAGGCGTTGGATTTGCTGCAGAGACTCCCGGTACTGGAGTTTGGGAAGTCCATACTGCCGGCAGCGGTCTTCAAGAAACTCTCCGAGATCTGACCAGATGGACAGCTCCTGGTGCAGGATCTCGGTGATTCCCGGCTTGAGGACTTTAAAAACACCCTGAATTTGTGCATCCTGGCCGGACGGGGTCCAAGTAAAGGGCAGGATCACGGCCACGCTGGCTTCGGCCAGAGGCCTGGAGGCCAGCACCAGGCCCTGGGGACTGCCCACCTCCTGCCTGATGATCCGGATGATCTCCGAGAGCGGGGTCAGGGCCGGCATGCTCTCCAATGCCTGGAGACGCCCTAGAAGGACCGGGGACAGGGAACGGTCATGGGCCAGAACCTGTCCGAGCTTGTGTAGACTGGGGCAGCGGTGGAGCAGGGCGAAAACCCTCTCAATCAGGGAAGTGTGGGCAGGCAGCTCCATCTGCTCTCTGGCTATGGTCCATTGGCGGCCCAGGGGAAGGGACTGCAAAAAGAACAGGAGGGCATCCCGGATCACCGGGCGATAGGCCGCGTGCTGCTCAGGCACAAGGGTTCCCAGGTCCAGGAAGCGGGCCAGAAGAGTAGGACTGGATTCGGAAAAAGGACTGTTGTCATGCATGTCGTGAATGGGCTGATTCTTGGGTTGTCTATTTGCGAATACCGTATTCCAGAACAAAGAAGCGAGGATTCAATGCAGCCAAAGGCTGGCGCAATCTGGCCAGCTCCTGCTCCGGTCCGTGAACCTTCAGGCGGGTCAGATCGGCCATCTGCAAGGCTTCCTGAAGGAGGGGATCGATTCGCTCCAACATGTGTCCGCGGTCATACAGGCCTCCTTGGGGTCAGAGGTTTTCCAGCCCCTCATGCAGGGCACGGACAGGACAGCTACGGCTATCTCTATGGGCTTGGAGACTACTCCGTGTGGGTCTGGGATGCAACTTGATGCGTTACTTATAAGACACGGTACTCATTGCCTGGCCTTTTCCAAGCTGTGGTTTGTCTTCAATCTGCGCACCCCGGGCTCCCGCTTTCTGGACAACGATATCGTGACCAATCCTTTTATAGCCGCCTCTATAGGGCTCTGCACCCTATTCCTGGTGGCGGCGGTCTATCTGCCGGGCTTGTCTTCGGTCTTGAAGACCGCTCCTGTGGGTCTTTCCGGCTGGATGCTCCTGCTGGGGATGAGCTGTGTGCCCTTTGTGTTCGGACAGGGCCTGCGTTGGATACAGTCCCGAAGGCTGATTGACGGCTTCTGAACTCCGGGTGCTGCTCGTATGTCTAGAAGTTAGCTTACCTGTCGATCTTCTTGAAACATACGGAGGGGGATTCACAAGTTTCATACTCGATCAATTCGGTGGCCGCCGCCAGAGGCGGGGCTGACATCTATGAACACGCTTTTTCATACAATGATCGCCTGCTTGGCATCAGATGGTTTGCCTAACAGCTCGGCAATGACCTCAAATTTTTCCGGACAAGAAATCTTATTGTATTCCATAATGTATGGAAGCAGAATTGCGTTTGCCACTCCATGCGGTACATTGAAATAGCCCCCCAATGGGTAGGCCATAGCATGAGCATTCCCAAGTCGTGCATGTCCAAAGGCCAGTCCAGCAAATAAGCTGGCCAGGAGCATGTTGTTTGCTGCCTGGATATTTTTTCGATTGGATACAAATTTCAGTAAGGATCGGCGCAGACCACAAAGACCAGTCTGGCCTTCTTCACAAACCCTGCTCCATCTTGAAGGCCTCAGGGTTTACGACAGAGCAAACAAGACTATTATGTACATATGGATACCAAACGTTTCATTACCATCTCCTCATCGAAACATCCGAGGGGAATTTGTCGAAATTCTATGGCAACAGCGTTACGCGGACCGGCTGCCCCTGTCTGAGCTCCTCCCAGCTTTTTTCCCCTCGAAGTCAGCCAGAAACGAGGCCATCGTTCGAGCCTATCGAGACCATGGCTATTCCCAAACGGCTATCGCCGAAGAGACGGGTCTGCATTACTCCACGGTGAGCAAGATCATAAGCCGAGATTGGCCGTTTTCAAAAAACAAGACCTAATCCATATCTCAGTGCCTGCAGGGAAGGAGCCTGAGCCAAAAGGAAGAACGTATCCTTTTCGGGACCCTGGGTTTTCTCACCCGGCGCAAGACGGTGATGCATGCCTTTGTGCTCTGCGATAAGCAGAGTACATATTAAATGTATATAGAAACCACTTTCACAAGGAGCCGGAACCATGTGTCTGCACCCACCTCCTTTACAGGCGGAGACCTGGAAGAGATGATGGACAAGGTTGAAGCCAATGATCCTGTGTCCTGGTCCCAAATTTTACAGGACTTAACCGGATGAAACTGGAGTTTTGAACCCCATAGCTGTTGACCAAAATGGCTAAAAGAGCTATTCTGGATTTATGAAATAAATAAATGCACGAGAAGCGAAAAATCAATTCGGCCAATTCCTTGAGTGGGCTCAGCGAGAACCTGTACGGGTTATGAAACGAGGGCGTGCGGCCTGTGTACTGCTTGTCTGAAGAGCAGTATCAAAGATTGCGTGAGGCAGCTTGGGAACATTTGGGGGAGACAATATCTGCCATGCGTGAGGAGGCTGAGGCAAATGGACTGACACAAGAAAAGCTAGATGAACTTTTGACAGATGACAGCTAAGAGATTTGTTGTAGATACTAATGTTCTGATTAGTGCCGCTTTGCTGTCGACAAGAACACCAGCAAAATTTCTTGATGCCTTGAAAAAGTCAAGGGCCATTCTACTATTCTCAACAGAGACGCAAATAGAATTGCAAACACGGATTATGAAAAATAAGTTTGACCGGTACGTATCAATCGAAAAGAGACAACAGACCCGCTCAAAGGTATCGATGTAATCAGGTGCACTGGGAAGAGACGGGCAAACTCGTCCATCCGCTCGGCCAGGAACTGGCACTCCTGATCAAAGGAGTCGAAGTGTTTGATCAAGGGCTCCTCTCCCCGCAACAGGGAGATGGTCCCTTTTTCTGTGTCCTGGCCGTCGTCCAGATCATCGATGGCAACCCCTTCCAAAATACCTGTTGCCCAGCGCCTGGTTTCCTCCGTGGTCCGGTAGTTGACCCGCAGCTTACGGCTGCGGCCCACTATCTTGATCCCGCAGCGGCCCAGGACCACCTTGTGTCGGTAAATGCGCTGGTGTCCGTCACCGACAATGAACAGACCGTTTGCTCCTACCGGGACCATCTGGCGCAGAAGTTTGAAGGCCTGGGTGCCCATGTCCTGAGCCTCATCCACGACAATGGAGGAGTAGGGCAGACGGATATGTTGCGACTCCAAGACATGGCGGGCGTCACGCATAGCGTCGTCCGGCTCCCGCCCCCCGTGTTCGTTGAGCTGAAGACGATATTCCTCAAACACCGGCCAGATGGCCTTGCGGGTTTTGCGGTTTAAAGGCACACCGCGGCCCTTTCGCGAGGCCTGGCAGTACTCGGCAAAGGTGGTTACCCCCTGGGGCTGGAGGACATTCTCCCATTCTTCGCGATAAAATGAAGCCGGCATAGCAGGATCGTACAGGGCCACAGTCAGGACCATTTCCCAGAGCGATTCTGTCTGTTCGGAATAGACAATGGTCGAGGAGTAGCCACACCGTTTGAGAAAGTCCGAGACCCATTTGTCCAGGTTGACTACCTCAATGCGCTCCAGCTCCCCGGTACTGCAGATAGAGCGCAGGTTTTCCTGAATGTCGGCTGCCAGGTTTTTGGTAAAGGTGGTCAGCAAGATCCAGTCTTTGTCTCCGGGAAAGGCCTTGCGGGCCAGCCATTTGGCCCGGTGCATGGCAGCCACGGTTTTTCCGGTCCCGGCCTCGCCCAGCACCCGAACCGGTCCGTTCCAATCCCGCTCTACCAGCTTGCGCTGGGTGGGATGGAGAAAAACCCGCCATTTCTCCAAAGGGGCCTGGAGCATGGCCTGGAGCTCTAAATCATTTGTGACCACATAAAAGCGCTGTTTGGTTTCCGCTTTGTCTAAGGCGGTTCGGATATCGCTGGTGTCCACTTCCTGGGGGGTACTGGTCTTGTCCATCTCCTGAAAAACTTCTTGCACTGAAAACCCCTCGGCCAGAAAGAACAGGGCCTCATAGGCTTCCTGAGGCAGGGCATCCAGCATATGGTCCAGATCCTGTTGAGTTGCTATTTTCATCACCCTGGGCAAGAGCTCTTGGGGCACGCCCAGCTGTGTCAAATGCCGGTCCCGGATATGATCAAATAACCCGGGAGCGGCCTCAGCTTGAAATGTAGCCTCCTGGTCCTCAGATTGTTTTGTTTCAGTCTGCACAGCCTCATACACTTGTAGGCTGCCGGTATCCGGATGCACAGCGCATTTCTTGCGCCTGGCCCAGGCATAGGCCTGGTCATGGTGGTCTACCCAGAGCAGAACATAGACATTGTCTTCCTCAGGTTTGAGCACAATGTCTCGATACGTGTCGTCGATGCGCACAGAGAGAAAGCTCGGATTGCCGGCGTCCTGGATCTTTTCGTAATTGATCCCGGGCATGGTAGGGTCTTGGCGAAACTTGGACAAGAAGCTTATGGTCTTGTTCTGAATCTTTTGGGTTAACTTGTCGTATGCGGTAAAGAAATCGCTGGATATGGCCACTGTTGGTTGCTGCTGACTCATGAAAGACTCCTTGAGAAGAGGGCGAAAGATCTTTCGCCCCTACGGCCTGTTCGTATATTCTGTTGTCATTTCATAGCCACCCATTACTTCTTGGAATGTGCTCGCAGCCACTTCCGGCCTTTCAATGTCAGCCGATAACGCTGGGTCGGGCTACGCGGGGAGTCGGGCTGGGTCCGTTCGATCCATCCCCCCTCCAGAGCTGGATTGAGGTAGTTCTGCCGAAATGTCGGCCGGTGGGAGAGGTTGAGTACGTTCATTAGCTCCTGACTGCCAAGCTCCTGGTCTCCGAGGGCCTGGAGCAGTAGGGCTACTTGGTCGGTTGCTTGATCGGTCACTTGGTCGGTCGTATGAGAGGAAGCGAGAGCTTCCTGGATCATTCGAAGCATGAACTCTATAAAAGGGGCACAGTCAGTTGCATCGATGCTTTCTTGCAGTGCCTGGTAATATCCGCCCTGATGTTCATGGATAAAGCTTTCCACAGGAATATGAGCAAAAAGCGGATTCCAGCGGCTCAGAATGAATGTCTGCCACAGACGTCCCAGGCGACCATTTCCATCGGCAAAAGGATGAATGAACTCGAACTCAAAGTGAAATACAGAGCTGGTGAGCAAGGGGTGCTCTTCGCTCGCAGCCAGCCACCGAAAGAGGTCTCGCATCAGGGCTGGAACGCGATTGGCCGGAGGGGCCATATGCATGATCAGGCTTCCGTCCATCACCCCGACACCTCCCTGGCGGTAGACTCCAGCCTCATCAATCAATCCAGACATCAAAACCCCATGCGCCTGTAAAAGATCAGCTTCGTTTTCCGGTTGCCACTGAGAAAATTGATCATAAGCAGCAATGGCATTTCGCACTTCCAAAATCTCTCGGGGTGGGGCAAGAACTTTTTTCCCCTGCATAAGAGCAGTGATCTGCTCTTCAGACATGGTATTTCCTTCGATAGCCAGCGACCCGTGGATTGTTTGCACCCGATTGATACGGCGGAGCTTGAGATCTCTGTCAGCATCGGTCAGAACGGTGAGGCGTCCCACAATCTCGCTTATTTGGGCTATCAGATGGATAATGGATGAAGAAATGGTATACGACGGCTGATACTGCTGACTCATGGTTGCTCCCTGTTCAATAGTGCGGACACGAGGTCCACCCCTACGGGTATGAGCTGGATCCGGGTATTATTGTAAACTTCTGCACCTGCCCGCGTGCGTGGTTATGACCGTAGGGGCAGAGCTCGTCTCTGACCGCTTGTCTGTCTGATCTGGCAAAGCACAAGAGGGCGAAAGATCTTTCGCCTCCGGCCTATGCGTATATTCTTTGTCATTTCAATGTACTGATGGTTTATCGATATGCCCGGATCGTTCATTGAAACCATTATCTGCGTATCAGCTTGTAGGGGCGAATAATCATTCGCCCTCTTATCGGGATGATTCCCAATCCTCAAAAGAGCCAGGGCGGCGCCTGGCGGTCCCAGAATGCCAGGACAGCGCCTGGCGATCCCGGGAAAAATGCCCCGGTGCGGGTTTACGATCGTAGGGGCAGAGCTTGTCTCTGCCCGTGCCTTTGCCCGTCAGGTTACTCGTTTACCCCAATAATCCGAACCCCCCATCCCGCGCTTTCAGCTCCTTCCACCTCATCCGAAAAAGTGATGCATTTGGGATCGATGTTGTACCTGGAGGTCATCAGCTGCCCGATCATTACGCTGGTCAGGCTGGCCGAGCGGGAACCGAGCAGGGTCAGGCTGTTGTGCGCCCCGCAGGAAGGGCAGTGCTGGCCTGGCGGCCTCCGGAACCAGAACCGGGATAAGGCCGCTCTGGTCGCACCCCGGACATTCTCCGGACGACTTTCGGCCCAGACTCAGGCAATACGGGCACAGCCCCATGCGGTATCCTGGAAAGTCGGGGGCCTGATCTTCTTCCTCTTCCTCTGGAAACATGGATGTCAGGCGCTGGGAGGATTTTTTGCTGAAGTAATCCACATAGATGCTTTTCAGATCTGTTTGCAGGGTGCTCCCGTGCAGAGGCAGACGTCCGATCCAGCCGGTCTGTCCGCATTCACGACAATGCAGCAGGGGCAGGTGGTACTGACGCTGCTCTTCGGTCAGGTTGTCGGCAAAACGAAGCTCAGGGGCCCGGTCTACAGAGCAGACCATGCGCCGCATCTCCCGGTACCAGCGCTGAACCCGGACGTGGACCAGGGGCCATACACGCCCCTCTTCCACTCTCTTGGCCTCTGAGATACAGGCCAGCAGGCTGTTCAGCAGCAGGCGGGAATACTCCTCACCCCCGTGTTTCAGCTGGGAAGATGATCTGGCCAGTTCACTGACAATGTCCTGTACACTGCGCACCCGCCCGTCCATGACCTGGAGCAGTATATGGACCAGGACATGTCCTTTCAGGGCTTCTCCCAGCTCCACCCGCCAGGACGGATGGTCATCATTCGATTCCACCTGCATTTTGGTCCACATCTGGACCTGAGCGGCCAGGAAGTCCCCGGCTGAAGCATAATTTTCTGGAGACAAGGTCTTGGCGGAATCCGGGATGTCCAGGTTCTCGATGGGCTGCCCGCGCAGGAAATCTTCAGCCCTCTGCCGGTATTCAGGTATCACAGAATCCTGGTCAAATGGTTCGCCAAAAACTTGCTGGGCGTAACGAATCAGCCTGTCTTGGGAATCTGCATCCCCCAGGGTGGCCGAGGTGCCGATAGGGCAGAGCAGGCCTTCCGGGGTGCCCAGCCTGGCTTTCAGCCGGCGTAATAGACAAGCCAGATCCGTTCCTTGAGCTCCGTCAAAGGTGTGCAGCTCGTCCACGACCACAAATCGAAGCGTTTCTGGTCCATTTTGGGTCCACAATCGGGCGTCTCTGGCCCGGACCAGGAGGTAGTCCAGCATCTTGTAGTTGGTAAGCAGAATGTCCGGGGGGCTCTGGCGAAGGATGTCCTTGTCCGTGATAAGAGAGCTCTCGGTCATGCTGGAGCAGGCTTCGGCAGTCTGCTGTCCGACAAACAACCCGGCCGTGATTTTGCCGTGCAGGCTGGGTGTGTGCCAGATGGTCTAAGCCAGACGTCCGGCCTGGTCATAGGCCAGGGCGTTCATGGGGTAGATGAGAATGGCCTTGATCCCGGGCTGATCCGAGGTGCGGCAGTGCTCCAAAATGGGCTGGGAAAAACATTCGGTCTTGCCCGAACCGGTCCCGGAGGCGATAAGGGAGGGCAAGGGATTCTGGTCCGGAGAGTCGGGCAAAGGCCAGCTCCTGATGCAGATGCGGGGTGAAGCCTAAAGGGATCTCCGGGAAAAACTCCTGGCTGCTGCCTTTTTGAAAGGGCAGTTGCAGGGATATGTATGGACCTTTGCTTAAGGTTCCGTCCTGACCCAGGAGCCGGTCCAACATTTTGTGGAAAAAGGATTGGTGGAATGAAAGGTGGTGGACAGAAAGTCCTTCAAGCCTTGATTGATCTGCTGGGAGAGGATGGATGGGATCATAAGGAACAGTCGTTTTTTTCATATCGTTGCTTGATATCCTTCAAGCTCAAAGAAGCTATATTTCCCTCTGTATATGCCTGATAACGCCTTTCCGACTCTGCAGTCCACTTTTGCATTACCTGGGAATTAATGTTTACTTTATCAAAAAATCTCGTCTCTTCATCATCAAACTGCTTTGCATCCTCAGCTGTTACAAATTCTTCCCCACATGCATCGCAAACAAACACTGGATAGTTCTCAAGATTCAGCTTTTGTCCTTTATATTCAAACTTTTCCTGCTTGAACTCTTTATATATGCGTCCTTGTCCGCAAACAGGGCATGTTGTTCCGTTCTTAATATTCATGAACACCTCGATTTGAGATCCTGCTCGAGATTTATATCTTTTTTGAGGTTGTTTCCCTGAGAAAAGAGAAGTATACGATCGTGCTGCAACCTTCCAACGACAATCCCAGGCGCTATACCAAGTTTACGGGCATGATCTTGTATTTGATTGAGACTTGGCTTACCGCCTTTGGTGAGCTTGGTATATTCTTTTGGCGGTATCAGCATGTTCGCTGCGAACGTATTCGCTTCTGTCTCCTTGTCGCTTGCTTGTTCTTGTCCCTCATCCTCTAGAAAGACTTCTTTCTTGCCATGCAAGAGAATATGTCCGGCCTCATGAAATAGAGTAAACCAAAAATGGTCATCTTTTTTATATCGACCACTCAACTGAATCAAGGCCTTGCCTTTATGTAGCCAACGGGCGACACCACTGACCCTGGTTTCCGGCAGTTCAGAGACAAAGACGACAGCCACTCCGCATTCTGAAAAAAGTTTTTGTATTTGGGGTAAATATACAGATGGCTGTTCGGTGCTCAGTTCCTTGAGCTTGGGCAACAAGTATTTGAAAGCTTTTTTGTCAAAAGGCTCACAGTCGATTGTTTGGGCTAAAATCTCCCCTCTTCTAAGCCAGGCTGCTATTGCCTTGGGGTTGTTCTGAAAGACGGGTGACTTACGAAATGCCGCCTGCTCAATCCATATGTTGTGCCAGCTTTCCCAGGTAGCTACCCCAAAATAGGCAAGCAGCTCTGCCAATTGACTTACCTTGTCATCAAACCCGCTGATCCACCCCCTACTGATCATTTTTTTCAGGGGGAAATCAGAAAGCCACTCATATTTCTGGCTCAGGCGTTCTCTTTCTTCTTGTTCCGCCAAATACTTTCTGTATTGGTGCTCCAGGTTTCGCCAAAATGAGGCATCAATTCCCAACACTTTCTCCAGTTTGAGTGCGGTACCCTCTGTTATAGTGGCCCTGCCTTTGATGACCTCATTAATATGCTTTTCTGTGACGCCCATGCGAAGAGCCAAATCAGCCTGAGACATGCCTATGGAGGCAATTGTTTCCCGCAGAGTGTCCCCTGGAGGAAAAACAATATTTGGACTGAACTCATTTTTTCTTGCGTTTGCCATGGTAGTCCTCAATCTCTTCAATTTGAATAGTGGTGACTTGGTGCCAATCTAGCCCGCCGTCTGCTTTTGTGGGATATGGATTTTGAGGTATGGAAAATATCAAACGGAAGGGATGGTCCAAATCAACTGCCAACTCGCCTTTGCGGTCGCCTTTGAGCTCATGACAATGGAGTTGAGGCAACTGAAGCGCCATAGATAGATCAGGCATGGCCTGAAGCTCTGCAAGACGTCTCATTATGACTTCCGCCCTCTTCTGGCCGTATTTCTTGCTCAACTTGCCAAGGTCGTTACAGATCGATTTGAGTCGGCTATTTTTGAAGAGTATATCCATGAGGCCATTTTGTCAATTTTTATTTACCAAATTGGTGCATGTTTTTAAAAATAATTCATGACAGGTTGGTTCGGATTGTGTATATATACCTGCACTGCCTGCCTAACAACTAAAATAATCCTGGGCTTTTATCCCATCTGAGCTGTCGTTTTTATTGATAGCCGCCTATTCCTGAAACCTTCGCTCAAACTCCGCCCACACGATCTCGTAATCCTCCTCCCGGTCGCAGGTGTCAAAGGGCGAGATGTATTCAATGATTTTCTCATAAGGGCCACTGGGCAGGGTGTCGTCGGTTACGGTGCGGGTCAGGGTAAACATGCCCGTGCCCTGGTCTTGTTTGTGTGGGGGTGAAAAAACTTTCGCCCTCCTCGATCTTTCGCCTTTTTGTTGCCCGGCGTGGCTTGAAGAGGGCGAATGATTATTCGCCTGTGGCCTCTTCAGCCTCGATATCATAGCCCCCCATCAGGGCGGATGGATCCCCGATATTTTTGGTGGCCTCTTCATCCTTCTGAACGAGCAGATCCAGGATGCGCATGTCCCCTTTATCTTTGGGGTCTGGCTTTGGATAAGCATATAATGGATGAGCGGGGTCTGCTCCTGGCCGTAGCGGTCAATACGCCCGTTTCGTTGCTGGAAGACCATGAGCGACCAGGGGATATCAAAATGGATCAACCGGTGGGACAGGTAGTGGAGGTTGATTCCCTCTGAGGCCACGTCTGAGGCAATGATCAGGCGCAGAGGCGACTCTTCCCGGCCGAAGTCCTCGACTATCTGCTGCTGCTCAATATCCGAAAGCCGTCCATGCAGCTGGGCCACCTGCTCATTCTTGAGCCCCAGCTTTCCCGGTAGGTGGGTACCCAAAAAGTCCAAGGTGGCGATACGTTCAGTGAAAATGACCAGACGATCTTTGGGGTCACGGCCGGTCCAATATAAGGGGCTGGATGGTTTGGACAGAAGCTCAACCAGCTTTTGAAATCGGCTGAACTCATCCGGGCCTATGGCTGCTACGGAGCGGCGCAGGGTTTGCAGAGCCTGAATGTCAGTTGAAGAGGGCGAATGATGATTCGCCCCTACATTCTGGAGACCGGGGTGTGCACTTTTTCCAGGGGTTGGAGCATCATTTGGTGATCGTGCTTTGGGAAAAGAATGGGATGCAGGAGCATTTTGCTGGGGTAAGCGGCCTTCGTCCTTTGTGGTTTTCTCAAGCTGCTTCAGCCGGGCGTCGATGGTTTCCAGGCAAGCGGCCGGGCTGGAGAACAGGGCCTTTTCCAGGGTGGTCTTGAACAGGTGCCCGCCGCCTTTGCGTTTGTCCAGGCTGTGTATGTCCAACGAGACCAGATCCACGTAAGCCTGTTCTTCTTGCGGTGAAGCCTGAACCTGGCTGGTGCTGATACGTCGTTCCTGGAACGATCCCTTGACCTGGTGCTGAATGTCTTTTTTGAACCGGCGGATGAACAGGCCCTGGATGTCCTCAGGTCCGTAGCTGTCCGGATTGGCGATGGCCGTGGGATCGAGCATGTTCATCAGACTGGCGAAGCTTCTGGCCCGGCCGTCGTGCGGGGTGGCCGAGAGCATGATCAAGCTGTCCGATTGCTTGGACAAGAGCTTGGCCAGCCTGGCCCGCTGGGTCCGGCCGTGACCGCGCTCAGCTACGTTCTGGGCCTCGTCGATAACGATGATGTCCCAGGAGGCCTTTTCCAGATGCACCCGGAACTCGTTGTCCTGCTTCAGGGTGTCGATGGAAATGATCGCTTTGTCGAAGGAGTAAAAGGGGTTGTGATTGGTTGGAATGCGGGAACGGACCCGTTGCAGGCCGATGGAGTCCAGCCGGGTCAGGGGAATGGCAAACCTGGTCCAGAACTCCTTCTGGAACTGGGTGAGCATGCTCTTCATGGTCACCACCAGGATGCGTTTGCCCCGGCCGCGGTGAATAAGCTCACTGACCAGGATTCCGGCCTCCAGGGTCTTGCCCAGACCCACTGCGTCGGCGACCAGAATACGCTGCCTGGGCTTGCCCAGAGCCTGTAGGGCGGGATCCAGCTGATAAGGCACCAGATCCATAGCTGCCTGGTGACCTATATATATGTTGGCATCTGTGGGCGGGGTCTGTCGGAGTAAGCTTTCCAGGTAAAGCAGGCTGTCCTGATAGTTGTTGGACCTGTCCGGAACCAGCTTGGTAGTAGCCGGGTCCAAAATCTGAATGGGTTGTCGCCTGGCCTCCAGGTTGGATAGAAAAACTGCTTCCTTGTCCCGGACCAGCTCCGAGAGCCCGACACAAGTCAAAGCTTTGCCTCCAGTGGAGGCCTTATCCACCCTTCTGACCAGCCATTCAGTACCCCGGATCTCAACCCGGGCACCAGGGGCAAAGGGAGAGGCAGTTGCCTGAGACATAGAAACCTTTGGGATTGATTACCTTTGGTCCGGGTTACCTGAGATTTAGGTAAAGGTCAATGAGATGGCAGAATAAACAAGATTTTGAAATAAAAAGGATATGTGCACTCCAGCGACATTTCTTTTTCTTTTCCGTCATTCCCGCGCCGGCGGGAATCCAGAGAAGACAGAGTAGTTTTCCACTAGTACCGCGTCTCAAAAATTCTGTCTCAATTTTTGGCAATTTGAGTTCTGGAAGCTATGCTGCTTGTTCAACACCTGAAGCTCTACCCAATACTTGGTTCTGAAATTGTTGGTATGCCTCTTTCGCCTTTTTCTGTCGTTGTGGACCGGGGTCTTCTTCTATTATCCGATTGATGTACTCTTGCTTTTCCACGGCCAGATTTTGAAGCTGATGCCAATCTTGTGATGGTATGAATTCGATATATTGGTTCGCTATGTTGGTCATAAGTAGTAGCTGACTTTTCAGAAACTTGGCATCCATTTGCTCTGTTTCCAAGGAAAGGAGATTGTTGAACCGCCGCACAGCCTTGCTGTGCAGACCTTCACCTGTGTATGACCATTGGAAGGGGTGGGCATAAAATTCATCCCATGTTCCAATAAAGCTCATGATGACTTCACACAGGTGACCGACTGAGACGAACTGTCCGTATTTGAGGCACTTGCTTTTTAAGATCCCAAACCAGATTTCAATCATGTTCAGCCAGGAGGCATGAAAGGGCACGAAGTGAACGACTATCCTTTTGTGTTCCGACTGCAGCCATTGGCGACGTTCAGGTCCGGTCTTTAAAGGTAAATAGTCCACACCACTGAGGTAAGCCACTGTTTGGCAAAAGTCTTCGTGATAATGCGAAGACAAGTTATCCATAATATAATGAATAGTGGCATCAGGGGGGTGCATCTGAACGTGGGTTGTGAAGACCTGACATAATGTGTGTCTGTTGTGATTATCGGTACATTGCCCATAAACTTTGCCTGTTGCTGGATTTAAGAAAGCGAGCAAATCAGTGGTCCCATTTCGGATATAGTCAAAGTCTTGAAGCTCGGGCTGATCAGGGCCCACTGGCAAGGTGGGCGTTAGGCGTTTGAGGGCTTGAATCCCAGTACATTCATCGAAACAGTAGAGATTTGGTAACTGCCTTGAATAACAGCTGATAATATGCTCCATTTTCGGAAAGAAGTCCGGATCAGTAATCTGAAGATAATATTTGCTCAGGTGCGGCTTCAAGGCATGTTCCTTCAGAATTCGCTGAATACTTGCCTTGCTGATCGATTCATTAAGGATCTCTGGATGTTCTTTGAAATATTTCTGAGCGTCGCGCAGGGACCATCTCAAGACCCCGGGGAGCGGTGGTTTTTGCTGGCAGTAAACAGCAATAACCATGAGTCTTGATCCTTCCCCATAGTGGCGTGGCCGGCCAGAGCGTTGGATATCAAGTAATGGGTCTGCATTATGAAATCTTTTCACCCATCTGCGAACTGTTTTGGGATGAGTGGCAGTGAAGATGGAAATACTTCGATGAGCAACCTTTTCTGTGTCCAAAGAAACGATGGCAGCTCGCTTTTGGAGCCTTTCTCCCATGGAAAGGCTGGGGGAATGGCTTTTAAAATTCTTCAGGAGAGCCAAGAGAAGCCCTTTTTTCATCAACAAGATGAGGTTTTTGAAGTTTTTTTTACAGCCTTTATCAGCTGAGGTAATGAGCGTTTGACCGGCTTAAGGCCCAACAGGGACAAGTGGTGCCGTATCGTTCGTGGCGAGAGTTCAAGCCCGCATCGTTCTTGAAGTTCAGCAGAAATCTTGTCGCTTGATGTCTGGCCATGACAGACAATGTCTGCTGCAAACTGCTGAATGATTTCCCTTTTGACAGGGGCAGGAACTCTGTAATCATGTTTTTGTCCTTGCCGCTTATCTCCAAGTGATGCCGCGCCTTCTTCCTGGAGTCTTCGCGTAAGGGTGCTCATATATGAGGATGTGACATTAAGGGCCTGAGCTGCTTCCCGCTTGGACAAGAGGCGATTATTGGCCATGGAGACAATAACAGCTTTGAGGAGCAAGGGATCATTGCGGGGAATTTTAAGTTCTCTTCCTGGAATACCGAAATCAATTACCAGAGAGTTATCTTCCTCTCTGCAAGATACTGGTGCTGGTTTTGGGGATTCCAGGTTCTTTGTAGACGCACATCGCCTGTCTTCTAAGCCTGCGATCCCGTCTCTATTGATGGTTTTGATCATGGACTTCACCGTTTCAGTAGGTATGTTCAGGCCCTGGCCAATAGAGCTTCGTTTTGCACCAAGCAAATACAAAGCGAAAGCCAGGATGCGCTGAACAACGCGGGGTCCAAGGAACTGCTGGGCTTGAGCCACCCGAGTTTTTGAGAGTTCAGCCGATAACTGGGGCTTCTGGCAATCTGGGAATAAGGTCTCCGTAGACATATTTGACCCACTTATCTAAGATTGTCTAGACGCAATGCATCATATATAAGCATTAATGAACATATTATGCCGCCAATATGGGTTATTTGTCAATGGGTTTTTATGCTTTTTATTTTGCCAATATTAGGCGCATAACTTTTAAGCCAGGGTACTAGATTGCCTGGTAAGCCTGATTTCGGTGTATTCGCATGATCCGGGCCGGGCAATGACGGAGGGAGAAGGGTAGTTTCGATCTGTCGTTGTAGTTTGAAAATGACAAGCAGATTTTGGTGAAGATCTGCCTGAGAGGTTTGGAACTTGAGCCAGGAGAGGAGGGGCATTTGAATTGTTTTCTGGCTATCCCTCGATAGGCCTACGTGAGAGTAGAGGAAAAATCAATGTTTAGACAGGAAGGAGAAGTTTGTGTTGGGGCAAGTTCAAGACAGGGTCTATGGGGAGAACAGAGCTATTGCAACTCCTTTGAATTTGGGGTCGTTAGGCATGCATCGGGAGCTAAGGTACCACAGGTTAAGATAGGCGTATGGTGACCCAATAGTGACCCTAACTAAAGGAGACCTAAACAAAAGGGGTTAAGCTTTTCGCCTAACCCCTTGTTTTTGTGAATGGGCTACGAAGGAATCGAACCTTCAACCTTCGGATTAAGAGTCCGCTGCTCTGCCAGTTGAGCTAGTAGCCCCTTCGAAACACAGGTGTATATTTCATATTGGGCCCACTGTCAAGGAGAAATTGGAGGGCTGGCAGGGGGGATGCTGACGGCTTTGACGGGAGTGATAAGCCCCAGGGGACAAGACAAGTTGTGTCCTTGCTGAAAGAGTTGTCGTGATAGGAGCTTTACAGCCCATCATGTGTTTGGTATTCAAAAATTTCAGTGAGTAAATCGAAAGGAAAAGGCATGAAAAATGGCTATCCTGGGGCGGAATCGGGGATAATATGGGTCCTCAAAAAGAATATATTGAAAAAATACGTAAAAAATGTGAAAATCATGACCTGGGTTTTAATGCAATTATTCTTGCAAAAGCATGGCGTTTATTTTTGCTTTTATTTCAAAGGGATCTCTTATCAAGGAATTATTCACACAGCAATGCGAACATATTGAATATTCGTAATTTATGATTGATATGGTTGTTAAAAAGGGTCACACAGGAGACCACACATACAGGTAGGGAATAAGGGTTTGACATAAAATATGAGACTGTGGTAATTTTTCTCAAATACCAAATCAAGGAGATATCAGATGACAGAAAATCAACAAAATCTTAGTGAGTTAATGCGGGAATACGGAATCAAGCAAAAATCCATTGCCAAAATAGCCAAGGTTTCTCCAGCGGCTGTTTCTTTAGTGGTCAATGGAAAGTCGAAGTCGGGCCGTATTGAAGGCATCATTCTGGAGGAAATCACCAAAAAGAAACAGGAAAAAGAAAAAATGACAGAGCAATAATTTCATTGATTGGTGTCTGTGCGCTAAGGATCGTCAGCCAATAGTAAATAACGGCGGATCGATCCGTTCGCTTTTGCATTTGGGGCAGCGGCTGGGTTGGGTCACTTTTTGCCGTTTTGCAAACTCATACCCACACCTTTTGCAGGTGGAGGGGAAAATAACCAGCCGTCTGCCCTGGGTCCTCAGGCTTTTGGCCACGTGTGGGATGTGGGCGGGCAGATCCTTTTCCGAGATCCCGAGCATTATCGAAAGATCTCGATATCCCAATGGACGGCCAGATGATTCCATGCAGGTGATAATGGATTGGCGCAGAGTTTCTCGGTTGCTGGACATGATTATCCTCTATGCAGTCCCGCTGTTGGCGAGACTTTCGGCAAATCTGAAACATTGTTAAGTAGCCGCACCCGCGAAAATTTATACCAGTTATCCTGACAATTATCCCTGTTTGGGTTTGGCCTTGCCTTTTCCCGGATTTTTGCTTTCCGGTTCAGGGACGGGTTCTGGTATCGACTCCTCCGTATCATTGCTTTGTTCTTCCAGCTCTTCTTTGACCTGCTTACGTTCTTCTTTGGTTTTAGGCACCAGTTTTAGTTGGGGAACTAAAACCTTCGTGATGGGGTAGACCTCTTCCACGTCTTTCAGCAATTCTTGATTCGGATTTTTTTCATCCAGGTCCTCTACCATTTGCAAGCTGCCGTCCATCTTTTTAAGTATGTACATCTTCATTCTCCTTTGAGGGTGCAGGCCGATCACCACCCGGGTCAAAAATGGGGAGGCGGCCAGCATGTGCAGATCGGTTTTGCTGAGCTCAGGGCATGGGAACTTAGGACACTGTGGGCAGGCTAAAAAGGGGGTATAGCGTTTACAAATCGGGCAGAAAAAGCTTCTGTTATAGATGCTTAAGGGGTTGTTTGGATCATAATTAAAGAGCGTAGCATTCATGCCGGCACATCTCGTTGCGCCTGCAAAAAGCATGATTTGCAGGTCTAGAGGACAGGGGACAGGAGACAGAGGACAGAAGGATCAGTAAGTTATGGTTCCGTTTTTTGACGCTCATGAACGAAAATTGATATTTAGCATCAATGTCCATCTCGGGGTCTCTCAATGCTTACACGGTGCACAAGGCTCAATCGTTTTGGGCGAAATCACAAACGTGCCCATTGGTTATCCGGACGAGGTCGTTCATATGCATGGGCACACCTGAGGCGTCAGTGCCGGCAGCTGGGTAGATGAGATCGTATTCTCCCAAGCCTCCATCAATATATATTTGTATACCGTTGACCCCAAAAGGGCATACGCCCCCGACACGCAATCCTGTTTGTTGCAATGTTTCTTCAGGGGTGGCCATACGGTGTTTGATCCCGGTTATTTTTTTGAATTTCCCGGAGGCCATCTTTCTGTCTCCGCGCAAGACGACCATACGAAATATACCATCCTTGCCGACTAAGAGAATGGATTTGGCTATCTGAGCCGTTTGCACTCCAATTCTCTCCGCAGCCATCTCCGATGTCGGAGTACTCCCGGGCTCGAATTCCAGAGGCTTGAGGCCTTGCTGGGCCAGAATGTCTTGGATATGTTGGGGAATCATGGTGAACCCTTTTGAGGAACAGTTTTTAAGTTTGTGTGGGCCACATCCTAAGTCCATGTTTTGGAGATTTGATCTGTAACTCTATGAAATGTCAATCAAGATTAAATAGAGCCAGACTGAGTGTCAAGTAGCGTGGGGTAACGATTTGATTTATCCCAAATTTTGTTTACGATGATAAGAGGTAAGGTCTCAAGTTATGTATTCAAGAGGTGAATTAAAAGGTTGCAGCCAAGAGATTTCTGATATAGTATTGTGCACTTCAGGTCCTACCTGTGCACAGGCCTTAAGGAGTTAGCCCCTCCTCTCCTTAAGGCCTTTTTCATTATTTCACACCCACATGGGTTTGATATGCACCCCGAGATCCTGCACATGAGCCGCGGCCAGATCGTGACAGTATGAACAGCTATAACATCGCAATCCGCAGTCAATAGTTCGGTATCCGAAATCAGGGGGTAAGTCTTGGTTGGCCACAAAAAGTCTATCGGCCAAGAATTCTTGAGTGTCCAAAAGCTCCAGGAGATTACCGGAGTAGGATCTCTGGATATACATACTCAGCACCTTGCGCATGACGTCAGCCCCCCTGGTTCGTCCGCCCAGCTTGATGTCCTGGACATACGGGCTGTAGGCGGAAATATCCTCTGGCCGGATAAAAGGCGAGCGCAGGATGAGGGCTGGGTCGCGGAGAAAGGTCCGGGCACACCCCAGGGAGGTGTTCATGGTGTGGGTTTTTTCCTGGGTCGGATCCATGCGGCCTAAAGAAATGGTGGCGTCGTGGGTCAATTTATACGGACAATTGGGCAGGCAGCCCTCATTGGCCAAAAGACCCAGGCGCATTTGAGGCCAAAGCGTTGCACATCCCTGGCTCATTTCCCGCAATCTGGACAGATCCCGGTTCAAGGTACGGTCCAAGACCAGCTTGCCCGGAAGCTTAAATGCTGTCTGAGCAATGAATTCAAGGTGCCCGGAGATCCGGGGCAAGGAATCCAGGAGGCAATTGGCCCCAGGCACGGCTTCGAGTTGTGCACACAGATTGGGGGCTCGGTCTGAGAGAGCCTGCAAAAGATAATGGTCCACGTATACGATCCCGGTTAAGCACTCAGCCTGATGAAGGGCATTGAGTTTGGAGATGATCGTATCAATATATTTTTGGTCCAGGATGTGAGCCGGGGCTTGAAATCGGCTATTAAGCAAGGCGTACTTGGTCAGCCGCCTCGGCAGTTTAGGCAATAGGCGCAGGATCTCTGAAATGGAATGGCCAGCAATACCTACCCGGGCATCCGGGATGGTTGGTGCATGCAGGCTGAAGTATACGCAGGCCAGAGAGGCACTGTGGGCAGCCAGAAAATTGGTATAGTCTTCATCCGGTAGAAAAGGGACTTCAAAGCGAAGCAAAGAGTTGGACATGGCCGACTTATAGCACATATGATCCCTCAAGGCCAGAGAGGATTGAGTGGTCAGGTGTAAGGTGCCAGGAGTGCCTCATTGGGCCGGAGCCAGGGCATTTTGTTCTCAGGTGTAAGGACCAGAGGTCCAGTCCCGCCTTTGGCGGGACTGAACACAAACTGCTGGTTTGCAGATATAGAGCAAATGAATTGAAATTATTGACAATGTGAAGGAGAACCAAATAGCCGTGCTCTTGACAGAGGCTACGCAGGAAACGTAGAAGTACATACACAAATACACAGACCTGGCATGGTGTCCGCAAAGGCGGACAAAAGGGAAACCGGTGCAAATCCGGTACGGACCCGCCGCTGTAACCGGGGACAAAGGCTGCATATGGGCCACTGTCCGGCACTCAATTTATTGCTCAGCGAGTCATATTCTCAAAGCATAATACGTTCCTGAGAAAAGTTCCGAGCAAACGCCGAGATCAACGAAATTGAGTGCCGGATGGGAAGGCGCAGCCGGAGGATGATCCGGGAGTCAGAAGACCTGCCGTGCCAGATGGGCTGATGGGGAGAAGGCAAATCCCCAAGCGTACACAGAACGCTTGGGGATTTTTTATGCCCCAAGCAAACACACAAGGGGCGTAGATGAATACATTGACCGAGTATGCAAAATCCATTGAGCTTCCGGACGGGAATACCTATCAGGCCGCTTGGGACCGGCTTCAGGAGCAAGCCAGGCCCAAAGGGAGTCTGGGCAAGCTGGAGGATCTTTCCGCTCGTTTGGCCGGGATCGCCAGGACCCTGGACGTGCGGCTTGAAAACAAAGTCATCGTTACCTGTGCCGGGGATCACGGGGTGGTGGCCGAAGGGGTCAGCCTCTTTCCCCAGGAAGTGACCCCTCAGATGGTCCAGGCCTTTGTCAGCAACGGGGCCTCCATCAACGTCTTGGCCAAGCATGCCGGGGCCAGGGTCTTGGTGGCCGATTTGGGGGTCAATTGCGATTTTGATCCCTTGTTGCCCATTGTGCATAAAAAAGTGCGCAAGGGCACTAAGAACATGGCCCAGGGTCCAGCCATGAGCCGGAAGGAGGCCGAGCAAAGTATTTGGGCCGGCATTGAGATCGTGGATCAGTTGGCAGATCAGGGTCTGGATATGCTGGGTACCGGGGATATGGGTATCGGAAATACCACCCCATCCACAGCGATTATCGCCGCCTTTTCCGGCTTACCGGTCGACAAGCTCACCGGGCGAGGCACGGGTTTGGACGATGAGCGCCTGGCTCACAAGGTCCGGGTCATTGAGCAGGCATTGGCGGTGAACAGCCCGGATCCCAGGGACCCTATTGATGTTCTGGCCAAAGTGGGCGGATTGGAGATCGGTGGACTGGCCGGCCTGGTTATCGGAGCCGCCGCACACAAAATTCCAGTGGTCTGCGACGGCTTTATCGCCACCGCCGGGGCCTTGATCGGATGTGAAATCGCTCCTCGGGCCAAGGAGTACCTCTTTCCCAGCCACAGGTCTGTGGAGATCGGACACGCCTACATGCATGATCGTTTGGGCCTTGACCCTCTCCTGGATCTTCAGTTCCGGCTGGGGGAAGGGACCGGGGCGGCAGTAGCCATGGAGCTTCTGGATGCCGCGACCCGGATTCTGGCTGATATTAAAACGTTTACCGAGCTTAAAGTTTCTGGTGCCCAAGAATAGAACACAAAGGAGCGCGCACATGGCTGATGTGTACACACAACTGGCTCAGCACCTGGACTCTCTTCCGGCCGGTTTCCCGGCTACGGAGAGCGGAGTGGAAATACAGATACTGAAAAAACTGTTTACTCATCAGGAAGCCGGGATTGCCAGCAAGCTGACCATGATGCCTCAAACGTCCGAATCCCTGGCATCCAAAGTGGGTATGCACAGTGATGAGCTGGCCGAAATTCTGGAGCAGATGGCCCAAAAGGGGCTTATATTCCGCTACCGCAAAAAGGACACAGTGTATTACATGTCCGCCCAGTTCGTGGTCGGGATCTGGGAATACCACGTCAATGATCTGGATGAAGAGCTGGTTCATTTGTTCAATGAGTATGTACCGGTCCTGATGCGATCGGCCTGGGAGCGGACCCGGACCAAGCAGATGCGGATCATCCCGGTTTCTGAAGAGGTGGAGCCGGATGCGGTCGTCATGCCCTATGACCAGGCGGATCAGATCATCGCCTCTCAGTCCAAAATTGCTGTTGCCCCCTGTATTTGCCGCAAGGAGCGGGGCATGCTCGGCGAGGCATGCCAGGCCCCGGTGGAGACCTGTCTGATTTTTGGGGCCGGAGCGGATTTTTATCTGGAAAACGGTCTGGGCCGGGAGATCGATCAGCAGGAGGCCCTGCAGATTGTGGACCAGGGAAAAGAGGCTGGTCTGGTGTTACAACCCAGTAATGCGCAAAAGCCGGTGGCCATGTGCATGTGCTGTGGTTGCTGCTGCCAGATCCTGCGCAATGTGAAGGGTATGGCCAAGCCGAGTCAGATGGTGCATTCCAATTTCCAGGCCCGGGTAGATCCGGAGGCTTGCACAGGGTGCGGGGTATGCGAAGGCCTATGTCCTATGGAGGCCATTACCGTACAGAATGCGGCCGAAATCGATGTGGATAGGTGTATCGGGTGCGGAGTGTGTGTGAACGGCTGCGAGTTCGAAGCCCTGCATTTGGGTCCCAAACAAACCGATGCCGTTTATGAGCCGCCCAAAAATGTGGTGGAAACATATATGAATATGGCCAGGGAGAGAATGGAAGATGCATGAGCTGCCGGTGATGCGGGAGGTCCTGCGGGTGGTGCTCAAGCATGCCCACAAGCATGGGGTGGAAAAGGTCTATGCAGTCCGGATGCGGGTGGGAGAGCTGAGCGACTTGGAAGAAGAGTGGATGCAGCGCTATTTCGACCACCTGACCAAGGGGAGCTTGGCTGAAGGAGCGGTACTGAAGATTGAAAGGGTGCCTGCGACCATGCAGTGTCAGGTTTGCGGGCATAGATTTCACTTTGAGCTGGGCAGCCGGGAGCGGATTGTCTGCCCCCAGTGTGCAGACCCTGACTGCACACTGGTTTCCGGCCGGGAATATACTGTTGTCAATTTGGAGGCCGTATAAATTCTGATCAGGGCCTTGCAAGGCCCTGATCAGAATTTATAATAATTGACATAGATGGGTTCATGAAGAAGCCGGGTCAGGGCCTGGCCGTCCCGGACAGACAAGCCAACCATGGACATGATATTTAAAAGGATATTGCATGGAGATGAAAGGATTTACAAAGTATGACAGATGACATCCGGCTCATTGAGGTCAAGGAAGGCATCCTGGCTGAAAACGAGGAGGAGGCAGAACGGCTTCGATCCTACTTGAAGGACAAAAACGTCTTTCTGCTCAACCTCATGTCCTCCCCCGGAGCAGGCAAGACCAGCCTGATTGTCCAGACCGTGCATGACCTGGCCGGGCGTCTGCGCATCGGAGTCATCGAGGCGGACATCGACTCCAGTGTGGACGCGGAAACCGTTTCCCGGGCCGGCGTCCAGGCTGTCCAGTTGCGGACCGGCGGCTTTTGCCACCTGGATGCGACCATGGTGGCCAGGGGATTAGAGGCCCTGGATGTGGACAATCTGGATCTGATCATTGTGGAGAATGTGGGCAACTTGGTCTGTCCGGCTGAGTTCGACACTGGAGCTCATGCCTCGGCCATGATCTTGAGCGTGCCGGAAGGGGATGACAAGCCTTTGAAGTACCCGCTCATGTTCACCAAGTGCCGGGCTTTGGTGGTCAACAAGATCGATGCTTTGGGCATTTTTGATTTTGATCTGGATTTACTCCGGGAGCGGGCTGGACAGCTCAATCCTGAACTGATCATCCTGCCCCTGTCCTGCAAGAGCGGAAAAGGAATGCAAGGGTTGGGTTGACTGGGTGGAGGAAGAGATCAGGAGTCAGCTTTGCCTCCGGCAAAGCTGACATAATTTTTGGGCCAAAGCCCCCAAAAAATGTTTTGCCGGATTGATCGAGCATGAAACGTGTGACCCCCTTTCCGTCATTGCCCGGCCCGAAAAGTTGGAATGACGGGAAGTGCCCGTTCATACGAGCCTCCCCTCGAATCAAGCTCTTGACAACATGGCATGTGCGTAATACGTTGTGTATTACAAGTATGCGTACGTATGAGAGGTGGATGTATGAGCATCAGATCAGTCCGATTAGACAATGAGACGGAAGAAATCTTGCAATCGATACTGAGTAGAAAACAAATGACTTTCACCCAGGCCGTTAAGGAAGGCATACGTTCTTTGGCTCAAAGTATGGGTCTGGATGCGGGAAAGAGTCCTTATGAAATATTTAAGTCCTTGGATCTTGGTTCTGGCGGCGCAACAAGGGTTTCGTCTGATCAAGCCAAAGAGGGGATAGGAAAGATATTGCGGGAAGGTCATGATTCTTGTTGATACTGGACCTTTTGTAGCTTTGTTCGAACCCCGGGATGTATACCATACGCAATGTGTGGACATCTTGGCCACAATCCAGGATACCTTGATGACCACTGTACCGGTATTGACAGAAGCTTTTCATCTTTTGGGGCCTGGTTCAAAAGCATTTGCAAACCTTCGTTTGTTTATATCCCGGGGCGGGGTGCAGGTGGTCTATTTGCAGCAAGAGCAGTTGCTCAAGGCTTTTACCTTGATGGAAACTTATGCAGATCACCCCATGGACTTGGCCGATGCCTCCTTGGTCACAGCTGCTGAATGGCTGGACACAAGGACGATCATGACAGTTGATCGCCGGGATTTTGCAGCGTATAAGATTCGCAAGGGCCACACACATATTTCTTTTTCTGTGCTTGGTCCTTTTCAGTAAATACAAGGTGGGTAGAATGTCTGATCAACAGCCAGAACATATTCTCGTCTTTGAACAGCGAGGTAGTGGGCAAAAAAAGGTCCAGGGGATGAGGGAATTCGGTGGGGAGCAGTTTTCCATCCGCACTGTGGATATCTCCGAGGATCTGCCGGAGCTCATAGACAACCCGGAGGACTATCTGCCCCAAAACATAGAGGCCGATTTGGTCCTGGACTATATGACCCACCCGGATCTGTCCCATGAGCTGGCCCGGATATGCCGGGAACAGGAGATTCCCCTGATTGCCTCGGGCAAAATGCACGCGGACGGCTGGAGTCACACGCCACCCATCTGCTGCGCCCTGCCCAAAAACGTGGCCTGCGGCAACTATAGCCGGCTGTTCGGTTATCCAGAGTATAAGGTTTGGCTCAAGGAAGGCCGAATTGAGGATATACAGGTTGTGCGCGGTGCTCCCTGTGGGGCTACCTGGAGAACGACCCAGGAGCTGATCGGTATGCCGGTCCATGAAGCGGCTATTTCTTTGGGATTGAAAACCCAGTTTCATTGCACCGCCAATCCGGCCGGATGGGACCCCATCGGGGGCAAGAGCCCTGTTCATCTGGCCGGAGATGTGCATTGCGCAGCCTTAAAACTGGCCATGTACAAAGCGGAAAAAGAGGCTGCGAAAGGCCAGGAGAAGCCAGCCAAGACTGATTGCCATGCAACATAACCAAACAAACGACTATTATGCCTTATTGGGTGTAGATCCAGGAGCCTCGGCCGAAGATATCAAAAGGGCCTACCGCAAGCAGGCCTTGCTCTATCATCCGGACCGCAATCCGGGCCAGAGGGAGGAAGCGGAAGCCAGGTTCAAGGAAGTGACTCAGGCCTATGCCGTGCTCATGGACCCGGCCAAGCGAAGGACATACGATCATCAGCGCAATTTTGGGACCAGACAACAGGGTGGGCAGCGGACGTATACCACTGGTCGGAGCGGGCAGGGGCATGCCTCCTTTGAAGACATCTTTCGGGATATTCTGAATAACCCAGAGGCCCGCAGGGTCTTTGCCGAGATGCAGAGGGAATTCGCCCAAAAAGGAATGCGCTTCGACAGTTCCTTTCTCAACAACCTCTTTTTTGGGGGACGGGGCTTTTTTTTCGGCGGGATCTTCACCTTTGGCCCCCAGGGGGCCAAGACCTATTGGAGTACCAAGGCTTCTTCCGGGTTTGACCCTCATATTCAAAGCGATTCCCGAACTGGGGAAAAAACGCGGATCGCGGCCAAGAAGAAGTCAGGACTGTGGCAGAAGATAGGGCAGAAGGTGAAGCAGCTGGCATTGGGTCAGCCGAAAACAGAGAGCAAAGATATGCATTTTTCTCTTCCCCTGTCTGCTCAGGAGGCCAGTCGAGGTACAGAGATCACCATAGCTATTGATCGGAGTGGAGGACAGGAGCGCTTGCTCGTCAAAGTCCCGCCGGGGAGCAGGCAGGGCACCGTACTCCGGCTGCGGAACAAGGGACGGCCTGGTAAAGGCGGCGAGCCACCAGGAGATGCCTATTTACAGCTGGAGGTGGACAAGCCCGCGCAGAGGCTGAGGAGATAGGAAGAACCGCAGCAGGTTTCTGGTAGGAAGAGGGTAATAAATTCAAAGGGGGTTCTTCAGAGGAAGAACCCCCTTTGAATTTAATGGTCGCAGATATTGTCTCCGGTGGACAGGGAGCCATCGAGGTAGGCCTGGACCAGTTCTTCCGGGGTCCCAGCCGGGGCGCCGGTGAGGACCTGGATCCCGTTCTGGGTGAAGAGGCTCTGGGCCCTTGAACCCATGCCCCCGGCAATGACCAGGTTGGCTTTCTGTTCCGCCAGCCATTGGGGCAAAACCCCGGGTTCGTGCGGGGGAGGAGTGAGCATGTCCACGCTTTCGATACTCTTGGTTTCTGGATTGACATTGATCATGGCGAACTGTTGGCAATGGCCGAAATGCATGCACAGCTGACCTTCGGCTACGGGCAGGGCAATGCGCAAATGACCGTTGTCTCCAGTTGCTGGGGCCTTGACCTGTTTCTGTCCTTGGGCCGTATTGTCCTGCAAGGTGCCGGACAGGTTGAGAATGGGTTTGATTATGGCATTAATGGCCTGGGCTGTGGGGGTATGGTCATGGGTTTTGATATAGGCATAGCCCAAATCTCCGGAACGGACCATTTCCGGGTCCAGGGGAATGCGGCCCAGGAAGGGAACTCCGCATTCAGCGGCCAGCTTTTCACCCCCACCAGTGTTGAAGATATCAACTGTCTGCTGGCAGTGAGGGCAGACGAATCCGCTCATATTTTCGATGATACCCAGAACTGAGTTGCCGATGTGAGTGCAGAAATTGACTGAGCGACGCACATCGTCGATGGCCAGAACCTGGGGCGTGGTCACGATCAGGACTTGGGCATCGGAGCCCAAAAGTTGCATCACTGATATGGGTTCGTCTCCGGTGCCCGGAGGGCAGTCCACCACCAGATAGTCCAGTTCTCCCCAGGCCACTTCCTCCAGGAATTGACGGATGAGGCTCATCTTGATCGGCCCGCGCCAGATGACCGAATCTTCCTTGTTCGGGAGCAGAAAGCCCAGGGACATAACCGAGAGGTTCTTGCTCCACTGCACCGGGAGAAGGCAGCCATCTCCAGCTTCCGGTTTGACCTCGCCCAGATTGAGAATGCGGGGGACGCTGGGGCCGTGCACGTCCACATCCAAAAGCCCGACCTTCTGCCCGGCCATGGACAGACCGACAGCGATATTGGTAGCCACGCTGCTTTTGCCCACTCCGCCTTTGCCGGACATGACGACGAGTTTGTTTTTGATCCGGCCCAGGCATTGATTGAGTTTTTCATCACTTTGCTGCTGGGTTGTGTTGCTTTGGCAGCCGGACTGGCTGGAGCAGCTGCCGCAGGTTTTCTCACTCATGGTTTTCCTCCGTATGGGAATTGCAAGTTGTTTTAGACAGGTACAGTGTTATTTCACGGATTATATTACTTGACAAAGGTGCAGCCAAGGCATTTGGGTTCTGCTTCTCATTGTTAGCAATTACATTTCTGGAACCTGATGCTTTATAAGCATGATTCGATGCGTGTCCATATCCCGGCCATGGTCTGGCCCAGTCCTTGGGGGTCGTACTCGCAGATGGTCTGCCCTCGCAGCTGGGCCTGGGTAAAGGCTGGATCATAGGGCAACTCGCCGATAATTTCAATTTTCTTATCAACGCAGAAGTTTTTCAGTTCCTGAACCAGCTCCGGATTGATGTCCACTTTATTGATCAAGGCCAGGGTCTTGATCCCGAAATGGGCAGTCAGTTCGCTGACCCGGTGCAAGTCCCCAATAGCTGATATCGTAGGTTCACCTACCAACAGGGCCACATCTGCATTGGTCAGAGAGGCAATGACCGGGCAGCCGATACCTGGAGAGCCGTCTGCCAGGACCAGTTCATAGCCTTTGTCCTGAGCAGTGGCATGTGAGGCCTTGCGCACTGTGGTGACCAGTTTGCCGGAATTTTCCTCGCCAATACCCAGACTGGCGTGGACCAGAGGGCCAAAGCGAGATGAAGATTCGTACCACTGCCCGCACATTCGTTCATTCATGTGCACCGCCTGGACCGGGCAGACATGATAGCACAAGGCGCATCCTTCGCAGTGCTCAGGCAGGACGTTGAAGTCCTCGCTTATGGCCCCAAAGCGGCACATTTCTCTACACTCACCGCACTGAGTGCAGGCTTCCGGATCGATCTCAGCCAGTTCGCCGCTGTAGAACTCGTGTGTGATTTGCACGTCCGGAGCCATGATCAGGTGCATGTCAGCTGCGTCCACATCACAGTCGGCAATGACCTTGTCCGGACCCAAACCGGCCAGGGCAGCGGTGACCGTGGTCTTGCCCGTGCCTCCTTTGCCGCTGATGACCACTATTTCTTTCATTGCCTATCACCTCGCATATTCTGCGCTTCAAGGACCGTGGTCGAGGTCCGGGCCTGGACCGCCTGCCACAGGGCGCTGAAATAGTCTTTAAATTCAGGAAAGGCCTGCACAAGAAGCCGACCCTGGGAATAGGCAGTGGCCGCCTCCTGCGTGTGGGGCAGGGTGGCCAGTATTTCCACTTCTTCCCGGTCCAGATATTCCTTGACCCGGCCGTCGCCCATGCCTTCCCGGTTGATGACCACGCCAAAGGGCAATCCCAGTTTACGCATCAGGCGGACCGTGATGGTCAGATCGTACAGCCCAAAGGCAGTGGGTTCAGCCACCAGGAGGACAAAATCCGCTCCATCCATGGCCTCGATGACCGGACAGGAAGTCCCTGGCGGGGCGTCTATAATCTGCACTTCTCCAGTAGAAGCAGCTTCCTTGACCCTCTTGATCAGGGGCGGGGCCATGGCCTCGCCGATGCGCAGAAGTCCACCAAAGACATCCAGATCTTTTGATGCACCCTGGCGCAGGGTGCCGATGGTCCGGGTGGTATCCGAGATGGCCCCGGCCGGGCAGATATACTCGCACAAGCCGCAACTGTGACATAGCTCCGGAAAGACCAGGATGGAATCCACCATCCAGATCAAGGCCTTGAATCGGCATTCCTGGGCGCATTTCTGGCAGGACTGACCCAGGCAGGCCTGGGTGTCTATCTGGGGTACAGGCACGGTCTGGGGCTGCTCCGAGGTCCACTCAGCCTGGAGGAAGTAATGGGCATTGGGCTCTTCCACATCGCAATCCACAAAGGAAACCCTGTGCCCCAGGGACTTGATGGTCCAGGCCAGGTTGACGGCTACAGTTGTCTTGCCGGTTCCACCTTTGCCGCTGGCAACTACAATGCGCATGATACCATCTCCTGCTCAGTTATTCCGCAACGGAACGTTGCACAATGGACATCGGCAATCCACACAGGCCTGTCCCGCGGTTTTGGGAAACTTCTCCAGACAGTTGGGGCAGAAGCATACTGCACTTGTTTCCCCGGGGCTGGGATTACTTCTGTTGGTGTCAGCTGCGGAGCGGGGAGAGCCAGCAGCCTGATAATTGTTATGTGGTCCAAAATATTCCATGATTGTGACCTTTAAGATTTCACTCGTATGAAATTTACGTGTATCCTGAAAAAGGCCTGTCCTTGGGGGCAAGGACGGCCTACTGGGGGCTCAGGCTTTTCCGGGTAGGTTGGACCTCTCCAAGGCCCAGCTTCTTCGATTATCATACACCGGCCCTCGGAGAGGCCCAGCAGCCCTCTTTATACCCAGTTTCATCCTCAATCAATCCCGCAAATTTTTCTTCTTTTGCCCGCTACCTCTTCGTTCCCAGGGTCCGCCCTGGGGACGTCTTCCTCTTGTGGCTCCGGCCACCTTCTGGTGCAGAGATGCTCGCTATGCTCGTATCAAAGAGCCAGGCTGGAGCCTGGCGATCCCTTCTTTTTCTTTTTTGGGCGTTTTGGCCCAAAAAATATTTCAGATTTGCCGGAGGCAAAGCTGAACCCTGACACTCTGAGTATCCAGCACTCCACGCATTCCGGGCTACCAATGCCCAGGTTTGTCTGCATCCTGAGTCTTTTCCAGCTTTCCGGCCTTTAAGGCGTCCAGGGCTTCCTGCACGGTTCCGGATTGGGAAAGGTAGATATCAATTCCCCCGGCCTGGAGGGCAGAAAAGGCTTTGGGGCCCACATGCCCGGAAATCACTGCTTTGACCCCGGTTTGGGCTACGTTCTGGGCAGTCTGGATTCCAGCCCCTTGCATGGCCTGCAGGTTCTGGTGGTTGGATACGTATTCGTATGCGCCACTTTCATTGTCATAGACAATGAATCCAGCCGCCCGTCCAAAACGGGGATCGAGTGCAGAGTTTAGATCTTGTCCTTGGCTGCTGACAGCTATTTTCATTGTGTTCTCCTTAGATGTTTTTTCAGATTATTTGGGTTTTAGACAACAGGGAACGGTCCTTTGACATCCAGGCATGCTCAAATCCTGCAGTCGTCCCTGGGTCCATGCGGTCAAGACATCGTCGATGTCGCCCCGTACCCAGTCCCAGACCACCAGCCCAGAGTCGGACAGGATGCGCCGGGTGCAGCTGCTCAAGGCTCCACAGACCAGCACCTCTGCACCGCAGGCCAGCACAGCCGCGATCCTGGAGGGAGCGCCATTCCCCGGAGGGTGAACCTCTCCGGCCGGATGCAGGGCATCTTCCTGGCCATCGAACAGGAGCAGGCGGCTGGCATTGTCGAACAGGGCAGCCAGCCTGTGATTGTAGGCAGCGAGACAGATACGCATAAATATAAGTACTGACTGCGGTGACTTCAGGGAGCGATACACTCTAGCGCGAAATGAGCCAAAGTTTGGGTCTTGCAGAATCAAGTCTCTATATCAATGCAATATGAGGGCCAATAAAGGATATGTCATAGAGATCAAGAAGATAGAATCAAAGTTGAGAAAGGTGAGGCTGGGGACAGGGCGCAAGGTGCGCAGCTTGGCTTGAGGTGTGGGCTTATTTTGCGCCCTGTTGGGGGCAGCGTTCCAGCATGCGGCGCAAGGTGTCTTTGGAGATGTCCAGCTCACGGCAGGTGGCCATTTTTTTCCCCTGGTTGCGTTCAAGGGCCTGGAGGACGGCCTGGCATTTGATCTCCTCCAGGGTGCGGGGGGAAGGTGCGGCTTTGTTTTGGGGCTGGGGGTGAAGGAACTCAGGCAAATGTTCAATGTGGATGAATCCATCCGGACAGAGAATAAAGGCATACTCAATGATGTTTTCCAGTTCCCGCACATTGCCTGGAAAATTGTAGCGCATAAGCACACGCAGAGCGTCTTCGGATATCCCGGCAATATTTTTGTCCTGCAGCAGGTTGAAACGCCGGATGAAATGATTGATGAGCAAGGGCAAGTCCTCGGACCTGTCCCGAAAAGGGGGCAGGGTGAGCTGGACCACATTTAAGCGGTAGAAGAGGTCTTGCCGGAAGGCACCCTTGCTCACTTCCTGGCTGAGGTCTTTGTTGGTGGCAGCAATGAAGCGGACATCAACAGGTTCTGGATTGAGAGCTCCCAAAGGTTCGACGTGCCGGTCCTGCAGAACCCGCAGCAGCTTGACTTGCAGAGAGAGGGGGAGCTCCCCGATTTCATCCAGAAACAAAGTGCCGGTGTGAGCCAGGTGAAAGCGTCCAGGCTTGTCCCTTTTGGCATCGGTAAAGGCTCCGGCCTTGTAGCCGAAGAGCTCTGATTCCAGAAGTTGTTCCGGCAGGGCCCCGCAGTTGATGACCACAAAGGGTTTGTCTTTGCGTGGACTCAGGTTGTGGATGGCCCGGGCGAAAAGCTCTTTGCCAGTCCCGGATTCACCGCTTAAAAGCACTGAGGAAGGGCTTTGGGCAATCTGGGGCAGGAAGCGAAAGATCTTCTTCAAGGCCTGACTTTTGCCTACAATGTCTTCAAAGGTGTAGGCCTGCTCCATTTCCTGGCGCATGAGCACAAGGGCGCTCAAATCACGAAAGGTCTCCACCCCTCCGATGAGCTTTCCGCTTTGATTGAACAAGGGAGCGGCACTGATGGAGATAGGCACTCGTTCACCATCCGGGCGGACAATAAAGATGGATTTATTGCTGATGCTGGAGTTGTTTTCCAGGCATTGCCCCAAAGCGCACGCCCCGTCACACAGGCTGGAGTGAAATATTTCCCAGCATTTTTGTCCTACCGCTTCCTGGCTGGAGATGGACGTAATCTGTTCAGCTGAGTGATTGAAAAAGGTGATATTCCAGTCCAGATCCACAGTGAACACCCCGTCGGCAATACTCTCCAGGATGGAGGCGCAGGGCAGGTTGTTTGGAAAATCCTTTTGTGTTGTTGTTTCTTTAGGGGCAGGCATAGTATGTGGAGTAAGGCATGAGCATTAGTGCGTCGCCTCTGGGATCTGTTAGTCGTTATTCGTTATTTGTTCTTCGCAAGAAGCCGCCAGTTTGATCCAATATGAAACCGGCAAAGAGGGCAGGGCCCGTCACTCACTTCCAGTTGGATCTTTTTTTATGTAAGAGCTTAGTTGTCGGCCAAGAAGCGGTCAAGGATCCTGCGCAGCTCCGGAGTAATGCCGTGCCCCCGGTAGAGCACCTTGCCCCTATCATCCAGAAGAAATAAGGTAGGCACACCTTGCAAGGCGTACATATCACTTAAGCGCATGGTTTTATCAAAGGCCAGAGACATATCCACTTCCAGCTGACGGCGAAAGGACCTGGCTCTTTGTTCGCTGTCTCTCCAGCCGGGATTGATTCCCAAGACCTGCAGCCCCTGGGAAGCATATTCCTCTTTGAAATCCTGAATCTCGGGCATTTCCTCCTCACAGTAATGACACCAGGTGGTCCAGAAAAAAAGGAGTATGGGGCCCTGTTCGACAAGGGCTTGCAGCTCGATTTTTCGGCCGTCAAAGGTGGTGATCTCAAAAGACGGAGCCGATGAACCTTCGGATATGGCTTGAGCCGGTCCAGCTAGAACCAGAGCCAGAGCCAGGCTGATGAAAAAGAGTGATGTTCGGTACATAATGATTCCTTTGGTCTGTGGTTGGTTATTGCGGTGACTGCACATATTGTTCATCTGGCGTTTTTTGGGCGCTTTGGCCCAAAAAACATGTCAGATTTGCCAGAAGCAAAGCTGACTTTAGAGCATAAGCCGTCCGGCCTGGATCAGAAAATATTCTCCCAAGCCGATCATGGCCAGTCCAAGACCTTTTTTAATCCAGACCATCCAATTTCCGGGTTTGGGCATGGTGGCCAGAAAACCAGTAAAGGTGCCGGCCACAAGGAGGATAAGCCCCAATCCACAGGAAAACAGGAACAAGAACAGGCCGCCGAAAATGACATTCTGGGTTGATCCCACATAGGTTAAAAGAATTCCCAGCACCGGAGCGGTGCAGGGAGAGGCCACCAAGCCGGAGGCCGCTCCTAGAGTAAAAGCACCGAACAGGTTGTTGCCGACATTTGTCCTCCCGCCGCCTAAAGAAAGCATAGGCAGAGGGATAACTTCCAGAGTGTTCAGCCCCAGGAGGATGAAGATATTGGCCACTATAAACTGGGCCCAGGGGCTGGTGCTGACACTCCCAAAGAAGCTGCCGGTCAAGGCCGCGACCATGCCCAGCCCGGCATAGACTGCGGCCAGACCCAAGACATAGGCCAAGGAGGCATTAAAGGCCCGCCATCTGCTTTGGCTGTGGACCGAAGCGGAGCTGACACAGGTGACTACTACCGGCAAGAGGGGGTAAACACACGGGGTCAAGCTGGCCAGAAAGCCGGCCAAAAAACTGAGTCCTGCGGCCATGAGCAAAGAGGAATCCAGGGCGGCTTGCATGTTGGCTGTCAATTCAAGCATGGGGAAGGTTCCATATGAGGTTTGATTCTGGCCCTCAAATTGTACCAAGGGCGGCTAGAAAAAAGGTTCACATGAAGAAATACTTCAGAGATGTATAAGCTACTGCATGTATGTTGATCATAAATATATTTAAAAATATCTGCCCTGTCAAGAGTTGAGAGAATGTTCACATGGTGAACTATAATTGCAAAGAATGCTTTCTCCGCGTCATTTGTTCTGAAGCCGTTTGGCTCCAAATGTCCCTTCCCGGGAAGATAAGTTTCCTAATCTTTGCTTAATGCTGGTCGTTTGGTCTGTTATTTGCATGTAAGAACTTGTAATATCCATACATTTCTGCACAAACCTTGACGGCATTTTCCGGGGTCTCGTAAAAGACGGCCTGGTAAGGACAGTCCTTGACCTGGATAACATTCTGGTCTCCCTCGGACTGTTCCAGACGGACCCCAAAAACCGGCTTATTGTATTCGGTCATCAACCGGGCCACGGATTGGACATAGGAGTTTTCAAAAGCGGTGATATGAGCATAGGCTTGGCGCAGAAATTCCTGGCTGTAGGCTGGATCGGCCTCTTCGATTGCATCCAGATAGCGTCTGACAAAGATCTTGCGGCCAAGAATGCCCAGGTTGATCACTGCATCACATTCGTCCCATTGCAAGACATTTTCCAGGACCTGGATCGGCAATTTTTCGTCCCACTCGCCAACCAGGTCAATAGGGTTGGAACGACTCCAGTAATCCGGCAGCAATGTATCCATCTCCGCCCGCAGGTGTGCGGATAGTTCAGGAACCTGCAATCCGTAGCTGGCACACAGATCAGCAGTGATCACTCCCCAGCCGCCGCCAAGGGTGATGATGGCCACTTTATTGCCCTGGGGCAAAGGTAAGGAAGAAAAGGCAGCAGCCATATGCAAAAGATCCAGGGGACCGTCCACCTTGCGCACTCCGGTTTGCCGGCATACGGCATCAAAGACTCGACTGTTGGAGCTCAAGGCCCCGGTATGGCTGGCTGCAGCCTTGTTTCCGGCCTGGGACTCACCGCCTTTGAGCAGGAGTACTGGTTTTTTGGTGGCCAGGCGCTTCATATTGTGCACAAAGCGCTTCCCGTCCTTGACGCTTTCCACATAGAGCATGACCGTTTTGGTCAAGGTGTCTTTGGAAAAGGCTTCCAGGAAGTCTTCAATAGTCAACAGGCCCTCATTGCCTGATCCGCAAAAACCGCGTATTCCGATACCCTGCTGCACAGCGTAGGAAAGGAGTTGCACCCCCATATTTCCGGACTGGGAGACCATGGCCGTGGCTCCGGGAATGGGATGGACCACGGTTCCGGTGCAGTGAAATTTGGAGTGTGGGTTGCAAAGGCCCATGGTATTGGGTCCCAAAAAAACAATCCCGGCCTGGCGGGCAGCTTGGACCAGCTCTTTTTCCAGGGCCGCGCCCTGTTCACCTGTCTCGCTGAACCCGGAAGAAACCAGGACTATGGCCTTGACCTTTTTGGTCTGCATTTGGGGGATGAGATCCATGACCTTAGCTGCTGGAATGGTCACCACCACCAAATCTAGATCATCGGGAATGTCCAGCAAACTGGGATAGACAGGACGATCAAAGAGTTCCCCTCCTTTGGGATTGACCAGAAAGATCCGGCCTGGGTACCCTCCGCTGATGACATTGGTGGGCAGCATATGCCCCCACTTGCCCATTGTACCTGAGGCCCCGACAAATGCTACCGAGGAAGGGGAAAAAAGAGGGGATAAAGCTGAGGGCTTCATTGGCTGCGGTCTGGGGATGTCCTCCCCGGGTTGGGCCAGAACTACCAGGGCATCAACCGCAGCCGGCTTTCCGTTTTTTTGAACCAGAAGAGGATTGATATCGATTTCCCGCACCTGTGGCCATTCCTGAGCCAGCCTGGACAGGCCGGTGAGGATGGAGATGAGGTCGTCTTCCTGGGCCGGCTGGTCGCCACGCAAGGACCCCAAAAGCATTGAGCCTTTGATTTCATAGATCATTTCTCGGGCCTCGTGTGCGCTTACCGGGGCCACCCGAAAGGCGATGTCGGACAGGGCCTCGGTGTACACTCCTCCCAGGCCGAACATAATCACCGGTCCGAACTGGTCGTCCCGAAACATGCCGGCCACAAATTCCCGTCGCCCGTCTAACATAGCTTGGACCAATACGCTGTGCATAGCCGGACCGGCCTTATTGGCAAGCGCACGGAAAGCGGACCGGACAGCCTGGTCCTGGTGGACATTGAGATGAACGAGACCTTGTTCCGACTTATGGGCCAATTCCGGTCCACAGGCTTTTAAGACCACGGGATAATGGAGTTCCTGAGCTGCAGCCACTGCCTCATCTTCGGAAGATGCAACCCTTTCCGGGTTGACAGGGATGTCGTATTCCTCCAGCACAAGCTTGGATTGGTGTTCGTCCAGAGAGCTGTGGCCCAAGTCCAGGGCAGTGGATAGTATTTCCGAAGCTGTAGGCATAATAGGTATCTCCTCTGATTGGATTCAGCAGCCGAGCATAAATTCAAGGGTGAGATCTGGCAAGGGCAGGATGCTTAAGAGGGAACATGTGGAGGGAAAAGTGAAGGGTCACGGGTTTTTGTCATGCTTCTCTCGGTTGATGATAGCTGTGCGGGTTTCTTGGAAGGACTCTGTATACGGCCCTCCCAGTTCCAGGGCGGTATTGATGGCTTTATGTGCGGCTTGGGGCTTTCCTTGTTCAAGTAAGACCTGGGCCAGATTGTTAAATGCCGGTCCTGAGTCTGGGTGCATCTTAACGGCCTGGCACAAGGTCTTTTCTGCCTCTGTCAGCCGATTCAAGGCATACAGGCTGTTGGCCATGCCCATCATGGCCGCTAAGTCAAAAGGCCATCTTTGTAAAGCAACTGCGTAGCCGGTCAAGGCTTGTTCATATTGCCCGGCCAGTTCCAAGCCATGAACAGCTCGGAGCCATTCTTGGGCAGATGCTGTGGCCGGCAGATCCTCGGGCGAAAGGACAAGCAATCCCCATTCATCCGCCCGCAGCCACATTTGATGAAATATGGACCAGGAAATCTTTTCCTTATTCGGTTTACCTCCGGCCATAATAATTGTTGGATGTGGACCTTCAAATCCACAGACGACTGCGTAATGCCAGACCGGCCACCAGTTAAGACCTTTGTTGAGCAGGACCAGAACAGGATGGCCGGCTCGAAGCTCTTTTTGCAAAGTTTCGAAACCCTGAATCGGATAAGCGACCCTTCCCTGCCGCCGAGCAGTGCTAAGTAAACTGCTCTGCAGGGTGCCTTTCCTTTGGGGATCATAGACTTGGTAGACAAGTTCTTCAGGTGATATGTGGATACCGGACCAGTAAAGTAAGGAAGCCAGAGCTGCTGCTCCACACTGATGTTCTTCTTGAGCATAGGCCGGAACGTTTTGAATTTTTACTGATTTCGGCTTTGGCTCCCAAACAGGCTGGGTATGGAGAGCATGGGACGCACAACCCAAGCAGCACATCAGTACGCAACAGGTGTATACTCGGATTCGAACCATAAACTCAACTGTCAATCTGCAAAGAACAAAATGGGTTTTGATCCTGGCTCAGCGGCTGTGGACAAAGGTAAAGACATTGGTAAATCCGAGGATGTCGGTAATCAGCAAGACCACAAAAATAAATACCGCACCTCCCACGATAGCCCCTACGGCTCCCTCCCCAGCCGGAAGGGCATCCAATTTGCCTTGGATCTTTTCCAGTTCAGCATCGGAGAGGGTCATGACCCGAGCTCTGGCTTCCTGGACGTCGATTCCGTGTTCTTTCAGGCTTTGTTCAACCTCATTGCGTTGCAGAAGTTCTTGGAGCTGACTGCGGGTACTCTCGGTTTTTGAGGGCAGCACTGAATCTGTTCCCAGCATGGCGGCCTGCAGGGCTGGGGCAGGAAGGAGGGAACAACAAAAAATACAAAGGACCACCATGTTTATGAGTTGGAATGGCTTAAGTGAAGAGTACATAGTTCCTCCTGTGCTTGGTGAGAATTTCGCAGCCCGGAATGTTATAAGCAAAAGCATATCAATGCTGATCGGGAGTGGCAAGGGCCACAGTAATCTTGTTCTCAGCTGCAAGGTGCCAGAAATGTTCTTTAGGTTCCAGAGTTCAGCTTCAAAAGGCCCGATTTATGCGGATATGATACTTAATAAACATACTTGGGGACCTATTGATCCGAGATCAAAAAAGATATAATAATAACCTCCACATCTCTCATTTCTCATTGGAGTAAAGCTATGCCCAAAGAGCCAAGTCTGAGCATGAATGGTCGGAATATGGTCTTCCAGGAAGGGGAGACCATTTTGCAAGTCGCTGAACGCAACCACGTACATATCCCTGTTTTGTGCCATATGCATGGGCTCGTCCCCACTGCGACCTGTAGAATCTGTGTTGTTGAGGATGAAAAGGCAGGTACATTGGTCACTGCTTGCTCCACCCCGGCCCGGGAAGGGATGATCGTGGCCACTGAATCCAAACGGGTGGTCTCTTCCCGCAAGATGACTCTGCGACTTTTGTTGGCCTCTGGAAATCACGATTGCCTGCTCTGTCCGGCGAACGGGGAATGCACTTTGCAAGATCTGGCCTATCGCTATCAGGTGCCGGCAACCGCCTTTTCCAGGCAGGTGCCACCCTATGCTCTGGAGGCGGTCAATCCGTTTATTTTGCGTGATTTTGCCAAATGCATTCTGTGTGGTCGCTGTGTTCGGGCCTGTCAAGAGATCCAGGTCAATCAGGCCATCAGTATCGGGTTCCGAGGGAAGTTAAGCAAGATTGTAGCTGCCGGGGACAGGCCGCTGAAGGACTCCGATTGTGTGTTTTGCGGAGAGTGTGTGCAGGTGTGTCCCACCGGGGCCTTGCTGCCCAAGGATGCCCGCTTTCGAGCCAGGCCTTGGGAGGAGCAACGGGTGCGCACCACGTGTCCTTACTGCGGGGTCGGCTGCCAGATGTATCTGCACGTCAAAGATAACACCATTCAGCGAGTGACCGGTGTGGAAGAGGCGCAGCCCAATGCTGGCAGCCTGTGCGTCAAAGGAAGGTTTGGATTCGGGTATGTGCACTCCCCTGAACGATTGACCACTCCCTTAATCAAAGAAAATGGAGAGTTTCGGGAGGCTTCCTGGGAGGAGGCCCTCCAGGCCTGTGCCCATGGGCTGTTGCAGGTCAAGGACAAAAATGGTCCGGACAGTATCGGGGTCCTCAGTTCGGCTAAAATGACCAACGAAGAGAATTACCTGCTGCAAAAATTTACTCGGACGGTCCTGGGAACCAACAATATCGATCACTGTGCCAGGCTCTGCCACTCCTCGACTGTTGCCGGTCTAGGCCAGATCTTTGGCAGTGGGGCCATGACCAACTCCATTGCCGATATACCCCAGGCGGAAGTCATCCTGATTACCGGATCCAATACCACTGAAAGCCATCCAGTCCTGTCCACCAAGATCAAACAAGCTATTACCAGAAAGGGAACCAAACTCATAATTGTCGATCCCCGACGTATTCCTTTGGTCGGCTTTGCCCATACCTGGCTGCGGCAGAATCTGGGAACGGATATCGCTTGGATCAACGGGATGATGCACGTCATTTTGGAGGAAGACCTGTTCGATCACCGTTTTGTGGATCAGCGGACTCAAGGGCTGGAGGATCTGCGCCGGATTGTCTCTAGCTATACTCCGGAATATGTGTATCAATTGACTGGGATTGAGCCGGAGGCCCTGCGCTCCGCCGCCCGGCTTTACGCTCAGGCCAAGGCAGCCAGTATTATCTACACCATGGGCATTACTCAGCACGTCTGCGGTACGGACAACGTCAAATCCCTGGCTAATCTGGCTATGCTCTGCGGCCACATGGGGATTGAAGGTGGCGGAGTGAATCCTCTGCGAGGACAGAACAATGTTCAAGGGGCCTGCGATATGGGGGCTCTGCCCAATGTGTATTCCGGGTATCAGCCGGTGACTGACCAAGCTGCTCGGTCCAAGATGGAACAGGCCTGGGGTGTTTCTTCCCTGCCGGCCCAGGAGGGGCTCAAGGTGACTCAAATGATACCCAAAGTCCTGCAAAGTGAGATGCGAGCCATGTATATTGTCGGAGAGAACCCGGCCCTCTCTGATCCGGATAGCGGGCATGTGCACCAGGCCTTGGCCGATTTGGATTTCTTGGTGGTTCAGGATATTTTTCTCACTGAGACAGCTCGCTATGCCCAGGTGGTCTTGCCGGCGTGCACCTTTGCGGAAAAAGGAGGCACCTTCACCAACACAGAACGCCGGGTGCAGCGGGTACGGCCAGCTATCCCTCCTCTGGGCAACAGCCTGCCGGATAGTGAAATCATACTCGCTTTAGCCGCCCGGATGGGAGCCACCTGGGAATACGAGGGCCCGGAGCAGGTAATGCGCGAAATTGCGACCGTCACTTCCCAATACGCAGGTATCGACTATTCCCGGCTAAAGGATGAGGGCCTGCATTGGCCCTGTTGTTCTCCGGACGACCCGGGAACACCTATTCTGCATTGCGAGCAATTTACCTGCGGTCTGGGGCAGTTTCAGCCCCAGGAGTTCACTTCACCGGCCGAGGTTCCGGATGAAGAATATCCCATGTGGTTGACGACCGGTCGCATATTGTATCAGTACCATACCGGAACCATGACCAGGAAATCAAAAGGACTCAATTCCTTAGCACCGGAGTGTCTGGTGGAAATGTCCCCCAAGGATGCCCAAAATTATGACCTGCAGGACCAGGACCAGGTCCGGGTCATTTCCCGGCGGGGGGCGATCCAGGCCAAGGTCAAAATTTCCCTGGCTGCTGTCCCGGGGACCGTATTCATTCCCTTTCATTATGCCGAGGCAGCGGCCAACGTCCTGACCAACCCTCAGAGTGATCCGGTCTCCGGTATTCCGGAGTTTAAGGCCTGCGCTGTGCAATTGAGCCGCATATGATGCGGACAGGTCAAGAGCGCGGGAATCTTGGGATAATGTTCAGGGCGCAGTTCCAATACAAGCTGGGTACTGGCTGTGGAGAGCAAACAAAAACCTGCAGGAGATGCATGCATGTCGAAGAGATATTTCCAGCCCGCCCATGAAGACATCACTGACCCCATGTGGGATGAGATCGATGCTATCATTGCCAGATACAAGAGTACTCCCGGGGCAGTTATTCCTGTTTTGCGGGAGTGCCAAAACCAGGTTGGCTATCTGCCCATGCCCCTTTTGGATTACATTGGGCAGGAACTGAATATAGCCAAAAGTGAAGTATTTGGGGTTGCTTCTTTTTACTCCTTGTTTTCCTTTACCCCCAAAGGGCGGCATATCATTAAGGTATGTAAAGGCACGGCCTGTTTTGTGAAGGGGGTTAATGAGGTGATCCGGAGAATTGAAGATGCGTATAAAGTTAAAGAAGGCGGCACGGATGAGAACCGGCGTTTTACCTTGCAGTCGGTCCGGTGTCTGGGTGCCTGCGGGTTTGCCCCGGTGGTGGTCGTGGATGAAGACACCCACGGGTGTGTTTCCGCAGATAAAATAAACAATCTGCTTGACTCTTATGATTAAGGCCACCCCCTTGTCTCTGCGGGGCAGTTTTCCACATATATTCGACAGAGGTTTCCAGAGGAGGCCCTATGACTTCATGTAGGTGCAAAGAGGACCTGGTCCAAATGAAAGAACGAGCCGCCAAAAAGATGTCTGTTCATGATTCAGACCACCTTCATACTCGGGTTTTGGTGCATATGGGCACCTGTGGGCTGGCCGCTGGAGCGCAAAAGGTAATGGATGTATTGCGTGAAGAAGCTGCCAAGCAAGACCAGATGTCCATCCAGATCATCTCCTGTGGGTGTGCCGGCATGTGCAGCAGCGAGCCCAATGTCACGGTAGAGCGCAAGGGAGAGCCGGCTATTATGTATAAGCACATGGATGCGGACAAAATGCGTCAAGTCTTTCGCCGACATGTCCTGGCCGGAGAGGTGCAAACCGATTTTGCCTTGGCCAAAATCCAAGAGGAAAGCCATGCCTGAACATATGCAGATCAAGGTATTTAATGGACAGGGCTGCCAAGCCAAGGGGAGCAATGAGATTTACCAAACCCTGGTTGATGAGGTGCACAAGCAAGGACTTCAGGACCAGGTAGACATCATCGATGTTCAGGAAGAGCATTGCCCTGGCTATTGCGCCCTGGCCCCGAGCCTGATGTTGGAACCATCCGGGGAGATCTATAAGGATTTGCAAGTAAAGGATATCCCCGAGTTGGTGCACAAGTTGGTAGTGCTTCGGGAACCTCCGTCCAAAAAACGAGTAAGGTCAAAATCCTTGGATCAGATCCCAGATGAGAAGGAAACACCTTTTTTTGGGCCCCAATTGTTTTGGGTTTTACGCAACCGCGGACGGATAGATCCGGAATCCATCGAGGAATATATCGCCCGGAACGGATACCAAGGTGCAGCCAAGGCGTTATTAGACATGCACCCGGATGAGATCATTGAGGAAGTTAAAAAATCAGTCATCCGGGGCAGAGGAGGGGCAGGGTTTCCAGCCCATATCAAATGGAAAGCCGGGGCCCTGGCTGAAGCGGACATCAAATATGTGGTCTGCAATGCGGATGAGGGTGATCCAGGGGCCTTTATGGACCGCAGTATCCTGGAAGGAGACCCTCATGCAGTTTTAGAGGGTATGGTTATTGCCGCTCGAGCTATCGGTTCCCATTTCGGCTATATCTATTGCCGGACTGAATACCCCTTGGCCATTCGCCGTCTGAGCATGGCCATTGATCAGGCCATGGAGTATGGCCTCCTGGGCAAGGATATCCTGGGCAGCGGCTTTGATTTCCATGTGCAGATCTATCAAGGAGCTGGGGCCTTTGTCTGTGGCGAAGGGACTGCTTTGCAGCATTCCATCGAGGGCAAAAGGGGCATGCCCCGACCCAAGCCGCCACGATCCACGGACAAGGGATTGTTTGATAAACCAACGGTGCTCAATAATGTGGAGACCCTGGCCAACATCCCCCAAATTATTGTCAACGGCGGAGATTGGTATGCCAGCGTGGGCACGGAAAAGAGCAAGGGGACCAAGGTCTTTGCCTTGTCTGGAGATGTGAAAAACATCGGATTAGTGGAAGTACCCATGGGCACAACCTTGCGCCAAATCATCTTTGAAATTGGTCAAGGGATCCCCAACAAAAAGAATTTTAAGGCCGTGCAACTCGGCGGTCCATCCGGGGGGTGCATTCCAGAGAAGTACCTGGATTTGCCTGTTGATTTTGAGGCCATTTCCCAGGCCAACGCCATTATGGGCTCCGGGGGGATGATCGTTATGGACGAGTCCACCTGCATGGTGGATATGGCCCATTATTTTATGGACTTCATTCAGGACGAGTCCTGCGGCAAATGTCCCCCTTGCCGGGAAGGAACCAAGAGGCTTTTGGATGTTCTGACCAGAATCAAACAGGGAGGAGGGCAGATAGAAGATTTAGATCAGCTGGAGACTCTTGCAGCCTACATCCAGGACACCTCTCTATGCGGTCTGGGGCAATCGGCGTCTACTCCGGTCGTGTCCGCTTTACGCTCTTTTCGGGAGGAGTTTGAAGCCCATGTCCTGGAAAAACGCTGTCCAGCCAAAAAGTGTCCGCAGCTGATGAAGTTCGTGGTTGACCCGGAAAAATGCACCAGTTGCGGGCAGTGCTACCGAGCTTGTCCGGTTGAGGCTATATCCTGGAAAAAGAAAGAGCCTGCCTTTATTGATCGGGATAAATGCATTCAGTGTATGACCTGTATTCAAAAGTGCCAATTTGATGCCATTGACTGAGCAAAAACCAGGGTGTTCATGTTCGGACCTCAGGCAATCCTCGAGGGAGTCGCTCAGGGCCAGGTAAAGCCTGAGCCAAAGACAATCTGAGCCAAGATACCGGCCAGGATCGGAGTTATGCATACGGTGCACAGTCGAATCAGGGTGAATCTGGGTCCGACGAGGCTGAGTTCAAAAGGGATTTGCCCCAGCCCCAGCATCGCCCAGCCAGTGATCAAAGCGACTGTGGTCCCTACCCCGGCCCCGGCTTGGTACACGGAGGCGATAATAGGAAAAGAAACATAGGGTCCGCCGGCAATAAGGGCACCGGCCACAGTGCCGATGACGATGCCCCGTAAACCTGACCCTTCCCCCAGCCAAACCTGAATCAATTCAGCCGGAATGGCCACCTGAATCAGGCCGGCCAGGGCAAAGGCGGCGATGAGTAGAGGAATGAGATTGATCCCCATTTCCCATCCCTGACGCACTCCAGCCCCAAGAGAGCCGTCTCCGCGACGCCATGCAATGAAGAGGAGGATGACGGCCATAGAGCCGAGTATGAAAAAGGCAAAAAGCATGGACCTCCCTGGCATGAGAGACTATTGGTGTTTTGATTGCTTCCGGTGCGGTTGGGGTTATTTCTTCCTTTTTTGCAAGGCGTAGATCCCTTGGCGTACGGCCTCTACTCGACCTGAAAAAAGAAAATTGGCAGCCAGGCCCAGCAGAATGGGAAAGACGAAAGTGCTCAGATAACGGATAAAGGTGATCTCCGGGGTCAGAAGGGCCATCTCCATAGGCAGACGGGTCAAAGTCCACAGGTTTTTGGCTGTAACAAAGGCAATAGCCGTGCCTATTTCCGCTCCGGCACACAGAAAGGTGGCGGCCAAGGGGAAATAAACATAGGGTCCACCCGGAACCAGGGCCCCGGCCGTTGCGGCCAAAAAAATGCCCTTAAGCCCCGAACCCCGGCCCAGCCAGCGCTCGATCTGTTCTTTGGATATCAAGACGGAAATGAGTCCGGCAACGGTAAAGGCGGCCACAAGCAAGGGCAGAACCTGCACAGAGGTTCCTAAGCCGATAGAGAGTCCCTTCCCAACCAGAGACCATCCGCCGCGAACCAGGGCCAGAATGGCCAAGACGAAAGCGGCCAAACTCATTCCAATAACGGTATTGCGCATACAGATCCACCTGGTTTGTCAAGGAAATTGTATCCGAACATGTCCCAGAGGTAGACATATGTTTTCTCTTTGCATTCCCAGTTCCTCCCTTGGTTCTCTTCTTTTAATCGGCACGGAAAAGGGTCTGTGCGGGATGAGCTTTGATCCCATCAGATCAGAAGAACCGGAACCGAATGAAATCTTGCCGGCATACATGGACCAGGCCAAGGAGCAATTGCTGGAATACCTGTTGGGACGGCGAACCGGCTTTGAAATACCTCTGGACTGCGAAGGAACCCCCTTCCAGCTTCGGGTCTGGCGGGCTTTACGCCAAGTTCCATTTGGACACACCGTTTCCTATCAGGATATTGCCCGGGAGATAGGCAATCCCAAGGCCTGTCGGGCAGTAGGAGGGGCGAACAACAAAAATCCCTTACCCATTATCATACCCTGCCACCGGGTCATTGGCCGGGACGGCCGCCTGGTAGGCTACGGCAGTGGGATGTGGCGTAAAAAATGGCTTTTACAACTGGAAGGACGTCCTGTTCATCACGGTCGAGTGCATTCTCTTTCGGCCCATGTGGGCAGGAAGAGTTAGCCCAGGCCCAAGGCGGCATTTATTTGGTCGTAATCCAGAATGGAATTGACCACTTGGATGCCGTGGGAGATCTTCTTGGGATCCCGCAGTTTGCTGCTTTCCAAAATAGTTTCCATTTTTTTGGCCACGGTATAGGTGTCGTCCCTGACCACCATGATGGGCACCCCTAAGACTTCAGAGCGAGTGAGGATGATGTCGTTGGGATAGAGATTTCCGGTCAAAATCAGACAGGGACACTTGCCCTCTAAGGCCACCAACTGCAGGTCGGAGCGATCGCCACCCACGAGAACGGCCGAGTTTTTTCGCTTTTTAAAATGGATCATGAAGTTTTCTACCTGCATGGTGCCGATGAGGAAATTTTCTACTATGACCTCCTGCTTGCTGGGAACGGAGATTATTTTTCCGCCCAGACGCTGGGCCAGGTCGCCCACTCGAATGGCGTTTAAGAGCGGGTCTTCAGGAATGGCCCCCAAGAGGTTAATGTCTCGGCGTTGAAAGAGGGGGGCGATGTGGTTGGTAACCTCCGGCATCCGGCTTTCCGGGATGCAATTGAAGATGGCTCCGATCAAGTCCGGTCCCAGGAGTTCCTTGGCACTGATGATATAGTCGTAATAGAACTCTTTAATGAACCGGTCGATCAGAATGACTTTGGTTCCCAAGGAGCCGGCCACGTCCAATCCGGCCACATCGCAGTATTTCCCGGCGTGAAGAAAGCTCCCGGAGCCACAGACTAGCATAATATCCACATCCTGGCTTAATTCCGAATAAGCGTCCACGATTTTATTCAGCAAGCCCGGACACCCTTCGGTAAAGGTTTGATCACGCATTTCCGGGGTGATCAGGACTGGAGTGACCAACTCCAGATCTTGACTCAGACCCAAAGCGTCTTGAACGAAAAAGGCGTCCTCGTCGCCCATTTGATGCTCCATCTCCCGGGGCAGGGTCCCAACCGGTTTCATGTACCCGATGCGATATCCTTGGCTTTGATACTGAGACCCTAAAGCCATGGCCAGAAGATTCTTACCGGCAAAGCCAGACGTGGATCCAATGTAGAGTCCAGGCATTCTTTCCTCCTTACGTTTTTTTTCTCCAAGCCTTAACTCAGATATTCTCCGGGTCCTGATATATTCTCAATTAAGCAAAGGCATTCTACCTGTTCGCTCAATTTTTGTCATTGGGTTTTAATCCTGAAAATAAAAAAGGGGGAAGCAAAAATGCTCCCCCCTTCAAGATGGCGATTTCGTGCCCCGCCAAAGCGCGATTTAGGGTGAGATGGGATCAGGAACCGGATCGGCCATCGTCGCAGGCTTCACCGCTGTCCGGTCTGGCCTGCTCAGCTACATCCTTGAGCGCACATTGCTCTGAATCCTGATCCTGAGAGCCCCCTTTCCCTTCAGAAGGGCTGATTGAAACCTGGATGGGCTCTTCTTCAGCCATTCGGCGCAGGACCTCGTAGCGCTCATAGATGTCTCGCTCGATCTGGGCCCGTAAGACCTTGGACTCTTCAGGGAAGCTGCGTTCAAGCAGATTGTACCGGTTTTCTCCGCTTAAGAACTCCTGCAAGGTTCCGTCGGGGGCCTTGGAGTCTAAGGTAAAGGGATTCTTCCCTTCTCGGGCCAGAAGGGGATTGTAGCGGTACAAGGGCCAGTAGCCGCTTTGAACTGCCAGCTTTGTTTCCTCCTGGCTCTTGCCCATTCCCTTCTTGATTCCCTGATTGATGCACGGGGCATAACTGAAGATGATGGACGGACCAGGGTAGGCTTCAGCTTCAGTAAAGGCCTTCATCAGCTGCTGTTTGTTGGCCCCCATGGCCACGGAAGCGACATACACATATCCATAGGTCATGAGCATGCGCCCCATGTCTTTCTTGACCGTCTTCTTTCCTGAAGCGGCAAATTTGGCAATGGAACCCATGGGTGTGGCCTTAGAGGCCTGACCACCGGTATTGGAGTAGACTTCAGTATCCATGACCAGGATATTGATGTCCTCGCCTGAGGCCAGGACGTGGTCAACCCCACCGTAGCCAATATCATAGGCCCATCCGTCGCCCCCGAAGGACCAGATGGATTTTTTGGTCAGCATGTCCTCCAGGCCCCAAATCTGGTCCAGGAGTGGAGTGGGGGGAATCTGGACCAATTGATGCTTGATCTGGTCTCCGTACTTTCTGGATCCTTCGGCATCGTCCTTGTACTCCAGCCAGTTGCCCATGGCGTCCTTGAGCTCTTGGGGAATGTCGGTTTCCAGGGTCTCGCGGATCAAATCGGCCAATTTGGCCCTTTGTTGCTGCACGCCCAATAAAATCCCATAACCAAATTCCGCCGAGTCTTCAAACAGGGAGTTGCCCCAGGTAGGGCCGTGTCCGTCGTTATTTGTGCAGTAAGGAACTGAGGGAGCTGTTCCGCCCCAGATGGATGTGCAACCGGTGGCGTTGGCGATGAGCATACGTTCCCCAAAGAGCTGGGTCAGGAGCTTGACATACGGGGTCTCTCCACATCCGGCGCAGGCCCCGGAGAATTCCAGCAGGGGCTGCTGCAGCTGTGAGCCTTTCACTGAGTTTCTAGCCAGGATATCGTCCTTGAAGCTTACAGTGGTAGAGAAGTCGTAGTTGGGTACTTGCTCTTTGGTTTGGGTGTGCAAAGGCTTCATGACCAAAGCCTTATCCTTGGAGGGGCAGATGTCGGCACAATTGCCGCAGCCCTGGCAGTCCAAGGGATTGACCTGGATGCGCAGATGGTAGCCCTTGAGGTCTTTGCCCTTACCGGAGACGGTGACAAAGTTTTCCGGCGCGCTTTGGCGTTCTTCTTCCGTGAGCAGGACCGGGATGATGGATGCGTGGGGACAGACAAATGCGCATTGATTGCACTGGATGCAGTTGTCCGGAATCCATTCCGGAACATTGATGGCCACGCCCCGTTTTTCGTACTTGCTGGTGCCCGTGGGCAGGGTCCCGTCCGGTTCAAAGGCGCTGACCGGAAGTTCATCCCCTTTCAGGGACAGGATGGGCCGCATGACATCGCGCACAAATTCCGGCTCATCGGCATGGGCCTTGGGGGTATCCGTGGCCTGGGCCCAGGAATCCGGGTACTCGATGGGAACGATATTCTCAATGGCCTGATCCACAGCCGCGATATTCATGTTCACGACCTTTTCCCCTTTTTTGCCGTAGGCCTTGTGGATGGAATCCTTGAGCAGCTCTATGGCGGTTTCCAGGGGCAGGACTTCGGAGAGCTTAAAGAAAGCAGTCTGCATAATCATGTTGATCCGTCCGCCCAGACCGACGTCAGAAGCGATTTTTACCGCGTCGATGGTGGAGAATTTGAGCTTTTTCTGGGCAATGGTCCGCTTCATGGAAGCGGGCAGATTCTCTTCCATGGCCTGCACCGAGGTCCAAGGGGAATTGAGCACAAAGGTTCCGCCGTCCTTAATTCCTTCCAGAACGTCGTATTGATTGACATAAGCCGGCTGGTGGCAGGCCACATAGTCTGCGGCATTGACCAGGTAGGGCGATTGAATGGGCTCCTGTCCGAAACGCAGATGGGATACGGTATATCCTCCGGATTTTTTGGCGTCGTAGGAGAAATACCCCTGAGCATAGAGGTCGGTGTTGTCCCCAATAATCTTGATGGCGTTCTTGTTGGCCCCTACTGTGCCGTCTGCCCCCAGGCCCCAGAACTTGCACTGTACGGTGCCTTCCGGAGTGGTATCGGTAAATGTGGAGTCCACATCCAGGGAGTTCCTGGTCACATCGTCGGTGATGCCAACAGTGAAGTGCTTTTTGGGTCCGGCGGATTTCATGTTATCAAAAACAGCCTTGACCATGGCCGGGGAGAACTCCTTGGAGCCCAGACCATACCTTCCGGCAGTAAGCATGGGGATCTCTTCTCTCTCCATGAAAGCGGTGCACACATCTTGATACAACGGATCGCCCATGGCCCCAGGCTCTTTGGTCCGATCCAGGATCGTGATCCGTTCGGCCGAGGCAGGCAGTACCCGTAGAAAGGCTTCGGGCACAAAGGGACGGTACAATCGGACCTTAACCAGCCCGACCTTTTCGTTTTGTTTATTTAGATGGCGAACCACTTCTTCAATGGTATCACATGAAGATCCCATAGAGATAATAACCCGGCTGGCGTCCGGGTGGCCCACGTAGTCAAAGAGCTTATACTGGCGGCCAGTGAGTTTGCCGACTTTTTTCATGTTGTCTTCAACAATGGCCGGCAGTTGTTCATAGAACATGTTGGCCGCTTCCCGGTTTTGAAAAAAGATGTCCGGGTTTTGGTTTGTGCCCCGCAAGTGAGGGTGCTCCGGGTTCATGGCCCGGGAACGAAATTCTTCCAAGGCCTGGCGATCGATAAGTTCGGCCATGGCCTCATAGTCGATCATATCCACTTTCTGGATCTCACTGGAGGTCCGAAAGCCATCGAAGAAATTTATAAAAGGCAGGCTGCCCTGCAGGGCGCTCAAGTGGGAAACCAAGCTTAAGTCCATGACTTCCTGCACCGATGAATTGGCCAATAAGGCAGTCCCAATCTGGCGGCAGGACATGACATCGGAGTGATCGCCGAAGATGGACAGGGCATGGGTGGCGATGGCCCGGGCAGAGACATGGAAAACCCCGGGCAGGAGTTCACCGGCGATCTTGTACAGATTGGGAACCATGAGCAACAGGCCCTGGGAGGCGGTAAAGGTGGAGGTCAAGGCCCCAACGGCCAGACTTCCGTGCACTGCGCCGGCTGCTCCGGCTTCAGACTGCAACTCCCGGATGGAAACAGTCTGCCCGAAAATGTTTTTCCGGCCTTGGGAAGCCCATTCATCAGCTATCTCGCCCATTGATGTGGAAGGGGTGATGGGATACAAGGCCGCTACGTCGCTTAAGGCATAGGCCACATGCGCAGCAGCAGTGTTCCCATCAATGGTTTCTGTCTTTTTGACCATGTGATTCTCCTCGTCGAGTGTGTTGATCCAAATGTGTTTACATTTCAGCTTTGCCTCCGGCAAATCTGAAATAATTTTTTGCGCATTGGCGCAAAAAATTGCCGGAATGATTGAAATGGGGTCACCCCTGTCTACCCGCAATGCTTATGCTACAAGCAATGCGGGCGGGGGACGTCTTTTTTTGGCTCCAGCCACCTTCTTGTGCAGAGATGCTCACAGAGGCCAAGCCGAAGTTCATAGCTGAGTCGAACTTCATACAAAGACAGCATCTTAATGCCAAAGCGCATGGAGGTCAATGTAACCGGACTGATCAATCCGGCAACTTTCTTTTTTTGGGCGCTTTGGCCCAAAAAATATGTCAGATTTGCCGGAGGCAAAGCTGGCGAGTTAAGGCCTCCACCGTATGCAGGACCTCCATCCCTTTGCCCCGCTTGGCTGCTGTGCCCCGAAGCTGCATGATGCACCCGGGACAATCTGTGGCCAAGATGTCCACCTTTTCTTCTTCCAAGCGCTTGAGCTTGGTGTTCACGATCTCCGAGGAAACCTCGGGAAACTTCAGGGAGTATGTCCCGCCTAAGCCGCAGCAGGTTTCTTCATCTGGAGTTGAGGTATATTCCAGGCCGGCTTGCTGCAAAAGTTCCCGGGGGCCTGTGGTGACCCCCAGTCCCCGGCACAAATGGCAGGGGGCATGGTAGGCGGTACGCGGGCCTTGGCCCTGGAACATGGACCGGGTTGGCTGCAGGCGAGTATATACGAAGGAACTGAAGTCAATTATTTTATCCGCAAATTGCCGGGCCTTGACTTGGAGCCCGGGCTCCTGCTCCACGAGCAATGGATAGTTTTCCTTCAGGTGAGAGCCGCAGGAGGCGCACAAAGTGAGGATGAAATCCACTTCATTGGGATCAACGGCCCGGATGTTGTGTTTGGCCACCTCCCCGGCCGCCTCTTTTTCCCCGACCATGAGCAAGGGCAGGCCACAACAGCCTTGCTCCGGGGCGAATTTGACCTGGATTCCGTGTTTGGTCAGAAATTGTACGGCCTGGACCAGTTGTTCTGGGTAGACGAAATCCTGCAGGCAGCCGGTAAAAAGGCCCACCCGGTATTTGGGACGGGTGACCGAGGTCTTCAGCTTGGGCCATTGGTCCCGAAAGGCTTTGGGAGCCAGAGCGGGTAGGGCCTTGAAATCATGCTCCTGGCTGACCAGAAAGTGGGGCAGATGTCGGAGATAGGGGCCTTTTTTGACTGGTTTCTGACCCAGCTTTCCGGCCCGAAGCAGGCCGTGGAACAGGCGGCGATGGGTCAGGACGGTGGCCAAACCAGTATTCAAAACCGGTCTTCGGCCCTGTCCCTGAATCAGGCTCTGGACCTCCTTGATTAACCGGGGCAGGTCGATCCCGGCCACACAGACATCCTTGCAGGCCTGGCAGTTGAGGCAGTTTTGGACCAGATTCATATCCGCTTTCAGCCCGTGCATGAAGTAGGTCAGGATGAGGCCGATGGCCCCGATGTAGATGTGCCCGTATTTGTGCCCTCCGACCAGGCGATAGATAGGACAGACATTGGCGCAGGCCCCGCAGCGAACGCAGCGCAAAGCCTGGGAAAAGACGGGATCCCGGGCCAGGGCCCGGCGCCCGTTGTCCAGAAAAACTACGTGCATTTCCTTGCGGCCGTCGGGTCCTGGGGCACACTCCACCGCCCCGGTGATCCAGGTTACGTAGGAAGTGATGTCCTGACCGGTGGCATTGCGGGGCAGTCCCTTGAGGATGGTCAGGGCATCGTCCAAGCTGGGCAGGAGTTTATCCAGGCCGAGCAAGGCCACATGCACCCGGGGCAGGGTGGTCACCAGACGGGCGTTGCCTTCGTTGGTCACCAATCCCAGGGTCCCGCTCTCGGCAATTGCAAAGTTGGCCCCGCTTATCCCCATGTCTGCATCCACGAAGCGTTGCCTGAGTTCCCTTCTGGCCACCTTGACCAGGGATTCGATATCCGTACCCTGGTCTGTGCCTGTTACCTCAGAGAATAGGCGGCCGACCTCCTCCCGGGAGAGGTGGATGGCCGGCATGACCATGTGTGACGGTCCCTCATTGCGCAACTGAATGATCCATTCCCCCAGATCGGTTTCAGTGACCGTCAATCCCTGTTCTTCCAAGGCATGGTTCAGGAGGGTCTCTTCCGCGGTCATGGACTTGGATTTGACAATGTTTCGGCACTTGGAATCTTTGGCGATACGGGCAATGATCTCGTTGGCCTCCCGGTCGGTGGCGGCCAGATGCACATGGATACCGAGGGATTCAGCTCGGACCTTGAACTGGTCCAAGAGTTCATCCATCCGCTGAACGGAGCGGTCTTTGCGCTGAGCAATAGTGGATATGAGTTCCTTGAGGTCGGTGTGGGCAAAGGCCTTGGCCCGGCCGGTGGGATAGGCCTGGGCAAAGGCGTCCAGGACCCGGCGTTGAAAATCCTGGTCCAGGGCCTGTTTGAGCTCTTTTCGGTATTCTTTGAGGGAAGTGGCTGTTTGCATGAGGGAAACCTCTTTGTTCTGGTTCGCTTTACAGTGGTCAGCTTTGCCTCCGGCAAATCTGACATATTTTTGCGCCAAAGCGCGCAAAAAAGGGGTTTGCCGGTTTGATCAAGGATGAAACGTGGGGTTTCAGCCAGGGGCGTGAGAGGCACCCCCTCTTCGTTCCCAGGGTCCTCCCTGGGGACGTCTTTCTCTTATGGCTCCGGCCATCCGCCCATTATCCCGGCATGTTACAACAGAATAGTTAAATAATTTAACATCTAGTTTCATACGAGTTTCATCCTGGATCAAACTGGACGCCTCCAGCCAGCGGTCCGGCCATCAACTGGGCTGAACACTGAACACAGAACACTGAACACTAAACAATCATCAACCATCCTCCAGTATATAAATATGTACCTCCAGTGGTCCGTGAACGCCCAAAGTCAGGACCCGCTCGATATCCGCGGTCCGGCTGGGGCCGGTGATAAAGGCCGTATAATTGGGGCCTTTATCAAAATCGTCCTGAAGTCTCCGGGTCAGGGAAGATGTGTCGGGCACAATGGCCGATGCCGGAAGGAGAACGGCGTGGATCTCGCTGATCATCCCGGCCAGGCGGATGTCCTCCCGGCTGGAATCCATGACCACGGTTCCGGTTTCGGCCACCCCGTATTCAGCCCAGGTTAGACCCACATCTAGGCCCCCCAGGTGCTGACGCAGTCCATCCTGGATCAGTTTGATGGACTGCTCCCGGCATAGGGAAACCAAAGGTTGCAGCTCCTGGCTGCCCAGTCCGGGGGCGGCCATAATCTTGGACCAGCTCTTCAGGGAACAGAGATCAGCGGCCGCCTCGGAGAGATCTTGCTCGCATCCGCTAGCCAATGGGGTGCAGGCCTGTTTATGGGCGCAGCTTTGGACCACTTGGTGCAGGGCTTGCTCCAGGCCGGAGACAGGAAAGACCTGGGCGGAGACTGCCTCTGCCTTTGGGGTGAAGGCCTCAAGCAGGGATGATTGGGCTGTTTCCATGTTCCTTCCTTATGTGTTTTTCGGACCTGGGGGTGAAGCTGGTTGTGTTTCGAGCCCCTGGGCATAGATTTCCAGGACGTGCCTTACCTCCATACTGGCCTCAGCCCGGGAGAGAAGATCGGTGATCTGCATCATGCAAGCTGGACAGCAGGTAGCCACTACATCTGCGTGGGTGTCCAAAATGGATTTAAGCTTCTTGTCTCCAATCCGCTTGGACAGGTCGTAGTGCTGTAAGTTAAAGGTTCCGCCCATGCCGCAGCAGCGATCGGCATCAGCCATCTCAACCAGTTCAAAATCAGGGTTGCTCAGGAGCAGGCTGCGCGGCTCTGCGGACACAGCCAAGGATTTTTTGAGGTGGCACGGATCGTGATACGTCACCTTGCGGCGTTCCGAGGCCTGCTCGGCGGCTGGAGGGGAAGAGAAGGTTTGAGCCACGAACTCAGTAACATCTCTGGTCTTATCAGCCAGGGCCTTGATCTTCTCCTGTTCCTGTTCTGGAAACTCGCCGGCCATGAGCGGCCATATCTTTTTGATGGTTGAGGTGCAGGTAGCGCAGGGGGTGATCAAGTAATCGAAGTCCATGTCCGAAAAGAGGCGGAGGTTGTCCTTCACCAAACGGTCGAAGGACCTTCGGTCCCCGGAAGACAGGGCCGGGATTCCGCAGCAGACTTGACTGGAGGGCATATAAATGCCCACTCCGTGGGTGCTTAAAATCTGAAATGCCGCCTCTGCCACCCGGGGGTAGACCTTATCCACCACGCATCCGGGATAAAAGGCGACCTTCAGGTTGCTCGTACCTCGGGGGGAGTCCACGGTCCCTTGTTGCTTGTGCCAGGATTTCTTGGCCAGGGGCTGGAAGTGGCGGTCTCCGAGCAAAGGGGACATGAACCGGGCGCAGGATGAACCCAGGGTTTCGTTCATCGGCTTAGTAAACAGGTTTTGAAATCTGGGAGCCAGGTTCAAAACAGCGTTGAACAGCTTGGGCTTGGCCAACATGCCCCGAAAGATAGCCTTTTTGACCGGGGAAAGGCCCAGGTAGGCGGTGATTATGGCCCGGGCCTGCAGAAAGATGTCCAGGACCTTGACCCCACTGGGGCAGCCGGCGGCGCAGGAACCGCAGAGTAGGCAACGGTCCAGACGCTCTTTGACCGCCTTGGGATCGCGCAGGATTTCACCGGCCAGGTTCTCCACCAGGGCCAGCTTGCCTCGGGCCACGTCTGTTTCCCGGCCGGTTTCGGCATATAGGGGGCAAGCTGCTTGGCACATCCCGCATTTCATGCAGGACACCAATTGATCGTCGAGTTTTTGCAGGCTCTGGGCCAGTTGGTGCATATCGGCCATATCAGCTCCCGATGATCTTTCCCGGATTGAGGATCAAATTGGGATCCAAAGCCTGTTTGAGCTTGCGGGAATAGGCCAGGGTGGCGGCGGTGACCTCTTTGGACATGAAGCTTTGCTTGGCCAGGCCGATACCGTGTTCGCCGGACAGGGTGCCGTCCATACTTAAGGCGGCGTCGAATATCTCTTCAATGGCCTGTTCCACCCGCTGAAACTCCTCTTTGTTTCTGCGGTCGGTGAGAATGGTCGGATGCAGGTTGCCGTCTCCGGCATGGCCGAAGGTGCCGATGGTTAGGTCATACTTGGAACCGATAGCGTTAATGGCCCGAATCATAGCCGGGATCTTGCTTCTGGGAACAGTGGCGTCTTCCAGGACCGTGGTCGGTTTGAGCCTGGCCAGGGCAGGCAGGGCGTCGCGGCGGGCCTGCCAGATGGCTTCTTTTTCGGCCTGGGATTGGGCCACCTGGATCTGGACGGCTCCAAGTTTGGTGCACAGATCCCGGATTTTTTCCGCCTCTTCGGCCACCTGGGCCGGATGCCCATCCACTTCAATGAGCAGGAGGGCCTTGGCCGAGGTGGGCAGACCGGCGTGACGAAAATCCTCTACAGTCTGAATGGTAAATTGATCTAAAAATTCCAAGGTGCAGGGCACGATCTTATGGGAGATTATGGCCGATACCGTCTCCGAGGCCTTGTCCACGGAATCGAACATGGCCATCATGGCCTGACTGGCCTGGGGGGGAGGAATGAGCTTGAAGGTGATTTCGTTGAACACGCCCAACGTACCCTCGGACCCGACCATGAGTCCGGGCAGGTTCAGGCCGGTAACGCACTTGACTGTCCGTCCGCCGGATTGAATGAGTTGACCGTCCACGTCGAAAAAGTCCACCCCCATGACGTAGTCCTTGGTCACGCCATACTTCAACCCCCGCAGGCCGCCGGCGTTTTCAGCTACGTTGCCCCCCAGGGTGGATACGGTCTGGCTGCCTGGATCCGGGGGATAGAAAAGACCTTTGTCCGCCGCTGCCCGGGCAAAGGTAGCGGTGATGACGCCGGGCTGGACCCGGGCATAGAGATCTTCGGTGTTGATCTCCAGAATCTTGTTCAGTCCGTTGGTGACCACGACCACCCCATGCTTTTTGCTGGGAATGGTCCCTCCACTCAAATTGGTGCCCGATCCACGCACGGTCAAGGGCAGTTTGTTCTCGTTGCACAGACGGACCGTCTGACCCAGGGCTTCAGAAGTTGTAGGTCGAATGACCAGTTCAGGGATGACAGGCTCCAGGACCGCTGAGTCGTAAGCATAGACCTGGCGGTCGGCTTCTTCGGTCATCACGTTTTCCGGTCCCAGAATGGACTGGAATTCTTTGATCAGGCTCGATGAGGCCATAGATATACTCCATGGTTAAACCACAAAATTTTGGCTGCAATATACGCCAAGTGGGTGTGTGATTATAAGTAACATGTACCAGATCTCCAGGTGGTCATCATTTTGGCTTAAAAAATTGTGGGAAAGAATATATAGCTAAAAAGGAGGCCCAGAATCCCAATAACGCTTCCATATAAGATGAGCGGGATAACGGTACGCCGGAGGATGAGTCCTTCCAGGCCTACGAGTCCGACAGTGGCCGAGGCAGCAACAATGTTGTGGATACAGACCATATTGCCCATGGCTCCCCCCACTGCTTGCAGGGCAACAATGATTTGGCGCGGTAGGTTCAGGGCTTCGGCGATTCCGTATTGGAAGTCGGCGAAAAGGAGATCGGAGACCGTATTGCTGCCGGTAATAAAGGATCCCAGAGCTCCGATAAAGGCTGCAAAAAACGGCCAACTGGCCCCAGCTACTGAGGCCACTGCCTGGGCCATGGCCAGGGGCATTGAGGCGTAGTCGGCCGGGTTCATGGACGAGTTTTTAAAGATCTGGACCAAGGCCACGGCAAAGAGCAAGGCAATTGTTGGATTTTTCATGCGCTTAAAAGCTGTTACCCACGCCTTTTTGGCTTTGGCCGGGTTCATCCCATGCAGGGGAATGGTCAAAACGGCTACTAGAATGAAAGGTATAACCCCTGGGTTGTAGAGGGGCTGTAGGGAGTAGGTTATGCCGGCTTGACCCAGAATATCGGGAATAGTGATGTGCACGGATTGGACCAGCTCGGCCAGGGGAAGGAACGTGATTCTGGTCAAAACAAGAAAAAAACCGACCAGGACATAGGGCAGCCAGGCCCGAAATTGGCTCATGCGGGGTTTAAATTCAATGTTTTCAGCAGTGGAGATCTCCCCGGTCCACACTTCTTCCCACTCAGATTGGGGACCAAAATCCCATTCCTGTTCGGGGAGGAAAAACTTCTTGCGGGCAATCCAGACCACAAGGCCGGTACCGATGAGTCCTCCGAGCAGAGCCGGGAATTCTTCGCCAAAAAGAAAGGCTGAGCTCAGAAAGGGGATGACAAAAACCAAAGAAGCGACCAGGGAAAATTTCCAGGCCCCCAGGCCTTCTTTCCAGGAACGGTTTTGCCCAAAGAACCTGGTCAGGAAGCAGACCACAAAGAGGGGGAGGATAAAGGCCATGACTGAGTGGAATACAGCCGCCCATTTGCCTATGAGCAGATAAAATCCGTCTATGCTGGAAAAACTGAGCTCATGAGCGGAAGAGGCAATCGCGGAGTCGATTTTGCCCTGCAGATTTTTGAGCCCGAACCAAATGGGAGTGCCTACAGCACCGAAAGTAACCGGGACTGAGTTGAGGATCAAGGCTACCAAGACAGCGGCCAAAGGAGGAAACCCCAGACTTAAAAGGAGGGGGGCGGCGATAGCTGCAGGCGTGCCGAACCCGGCAGCCCCTTCCAAAAAGGCGGCAAAGACAAAAGCGATGATAATGGCCTGGATCCTTCTATCTTTGGTGATGCCGTGGAATCCGTGATTAATGGTTTCCATGCCCCCACTTTCTGTCAAGGTGTACAAAATGAGCAGGGCCCCAAAGACAATGAGAAGGACTGTGACTGCACTGCCAAATCCCTGTAAAGTTGAGGCCAGAACCAGAGGAGCGTCCATACGCCAGACAGCAACGGCCAGGATGACAGCTGTCAGCCAGGCCACGGGCATGGCCCGGGTCGCTGGCCAGCGCAAACCAACCATGAGAACAAGGGCGATGAGGATGGGCAGAAAAGCTAATACACCTAAGACACCAGTAGGCATAAGTTCTCCGTCGATCTGCGAACTTGAGATGCAAGTGGAGGCCGTGGCTGCAAAAAGGGTTTCTCAAATGGGCATATACGACCATGAAGATGTGAGTGCAGAGCTCAGAATTACGGGTGTTGGGGACTGATAACAGAAGAATCAAAAATTAAGATTTTAAACCCACAAGTACGGAGAGTGCGGAATAGCCGTCTTATTAGCCGGCTATTCCGTATTGTTAATCAAGGTCTACCAACTGGTCCTTGGGGGTGTACACGGTGAGCACCGGAATAGTGGAGGCATTGACCACCTTGCGGGCAGTGGAGCCCAAGATACCAGGACTGGCTAAGTACTTGCGGCGATGGCTGCCCATGACAATGAGATCGGCAGGGAGTTCCTGCCCTGTTTTCAATGTGGTTTCAAAGGGCTGGCCTTCCAAAACCGAGATGTCGTGAATAAGATTGTTGCCTTCATTCAGGGTGCAGGTTTCTCTTTCGCAGAATGTGGCCACCCGCTTCTTGATCCGATCGATGACGTGCTTTCTGGATTGTTCGTGGATTGAGTCTATCTTTTCCGGGGAAATATACTGTTCAACCAGTCCCCGGGCAAAGGAATCCATAGGTTCGACCACATGCAGGATATGAATCACGGCGGAATAATGCTGGGCCTGACTTAAAGCATATCGAAAGACATAGGACGCCTCCGGCCCCAAGTTTGTGCAATATAGGATCTTTTTTATCTCTGGAATCATAAGTTCTCCCTTCCCCTCGAAGTCCTCTATTCAACCTTCATTCAGCCAAGGCTTCCTGCTTTGCAAACCGAAGCTGAGACTGCAGTCTGTGCAGTTCTTCCAGCTTATCTTTGATCTTCGGATTTTCCTTTTCCGCCGATTCCAGGAGCTGAGAGTAAAACTTATTCCGCATCTCCTGTACTGTTCCGTTTTGCTGCGTACGCATCTCCGCTTTCTTATACCCCAAAAAGGCTTCTTTCTTTTTCTTTTCCAGTTCCTCTCTCTTTTGCGCAGAGATTTCCGAATCCTGGAGTTGGGCAGTAATCTTTTGAATTTCCTCCTGATTGACGTCTTCTCGGGCCAGGTGGCGAGTCATCACTTCATTCCTGGTCAGAACCAAGTCCCGGAGAATATTCTCCAGTTCCGGATTGTTGTTCAGTGCCTGGTCCCTGATCTGGGCGATCTCATCCTGAAGTTGGCGCACCCTGGTTTGGATGCGGATCACGCTTTGCTGCATCTCATCCTGGCCAGGATCTTCTTCTGCTCGCACATAGCCCGGAGGTCCAGCTTCCTCTTTATGTTCTTCCGCCTGGCTGCCGATTGGGAGCAGAAACAGGCTCAGTCCGAGGAGCAGGAAAAGACCAGGGCGGGAGCGCCTGGGCCGCTCCAGGATCGTGTATTGACACAACCTATTAAACATATCCTCTCCTTGTTTTCCGATAGGAGGCTTCAAGCTAAAGAAAGAGTACACTAGGTCCCAAAGGCCAGCCTGGGGATCCACAGGATCAAATCCGGGAACATGGCCAGGATGATCACACCCAGGATTTGAAGGAAGACAAAGGGAATGATTCCGCGATAAATATGCATCATGGTGTAGCCCTGGGGGGCGACGCCAATGAAGTAGAAGAGGGCGTAGCCAAACGGGGGAGTAAGGAACGAGCTTTGCAGAACAACGCATTGCAGCAGGGCGAACCACAAGGGATGATAGCCCAACTGGGAAGCAATGGGCAGGAAAATGGGTACGGTTATGAGCAGGATGGCGGCCCAGTCAATGAACATGCCCAAGAGAAAGACGACCAGGAGCATAAGGAAAATTGCCATTTGTGGGCTTAAATTTCCGCCAACCAAGACATCGGAGACCACATCCCCGCCGCCCATACTCATGAAGACCTGGGCGAAGAGCTTTCCGGCCAGGAACAAAAACATGATCATGCATGTGGTCCTCAGGGTGCTGGTGGCCACATCCTGCATCACCTTCCAGGTCAGTGTTCTGTTGGCCAAAGCCAGGATAAAGGCTCCGCCGGCACCCATGCCTGCCGCTTCCGTGGGAGTGGCAATGCCGAATAAAATCGTGCCCATGACCAGGAGAATCAAGACCAGGGGGGGGACCAGATATTTCAAGGTCAACCAGATCTTTTGCTGCAGGCTGTATCTGCTGGCTTCTTCCTTGCTGATGGTAGGCCCCAATGCAGGGTTGATCATGCATCGGATGAAGACATAGATGATATATAACCCGGAGAGAAGGAGCCCGGGAATGATGGCCCCGGCAAAGAGGTTGCCTACGGAAGTGGCCTGCATTCCGGTCAGGCCGCCGTAAATGACCAGCATGATGCTGGGGGGGATCAGGATGCCCAGGGTCCCGGCAGAACAAATGATACCGCTGGTCATCTCCTTTTGATAGCCCTTGTCAATCAGGGCCGGTGCGGCCAGTAGTCCCATGGCCACGACCGAGGCCCCGATGATGCCGGTGGTGGCGGCAAATATTGTACAGACCAGGACAACGGCCATGCCCAAACCACCTCGGACGGTTCCCAGGTCCAGATACAAAACGTCAAAGAGTTTTTCCGAGACCTTCGACTTATCCAGAAATTGGGCCATGAGAATAAACAATGGGAGGGCGACCAAGGTATAGGAATTGAATGAGCCCCAGCTGTTGTTAATGAACAGATTGAACAACTTGGAGAAGTTGAACCCGTAGTCGATGAGGCCGAAAATTGTGGCCACTGCGGCCAAAGTGATGGCTAGGGGATGTCCCAGGGCAATGAAAGCGATCAGGGTGATAAACATGGCCACAGCCATGACTTCAGGACTAAAGTACATAAGATCACCTTTGTTGGCGGATAGATGCGCGCATTCTCACATTACAATTTGTTCAGAGCCGGCCGTTACGGATTGAAAGGCATCTTGCCCCGAAGTCCTTGAACCTGCTTCAGGAAGCTGGAAATGCCCTGAATAAAGAACATCAAAAATCCCAGGGCCATTAAAAGCTTAAAAGGATATAGGGCCGGTCCCCAGGACGACCAGCTATGTTCATTGCGCTGCAGAGAGGTTAGACCATAATCCATGGACGCGTAGCAAAGCATGGCGAATACCGGGAGCAATAGGATCAAATGACAGAACAAACTGATAATTTGCCGTTTGCGCTCAGATAAGAGAGAAACCAGGACCTCTACCCGGACATGGTTGTTATAGAGAAGGGTATAGCCCAAGCCGAGCATGAAGTGGATACCGTAGATGTATGTTGTCAATTCAAATCCCCAACTCGTGGGTTTATTGAAAACATAGCGCATGACCACTTCATAGAGCATGATGAGACACAGGGGAAATATGAGCATAGACACCAGATAACCAAACCAATCCTGGAACCAGTCTATGCCTTTGATTAATTTACTCAGCATCGCAAATTTCTCCTTGATCGAAAAGGGGCGCGGCCAAGGAGATGCCTGTGACCGCGCCGAATCTTATACCTGACGATTAGTGGTCGCCCATCTTCCCTTCGATGTACATATCGATGGGGTAGGGTTCTACACCGCTGCGCAGGTCGCGCCATTTGGCGAAGTGTTCTTTGAACTCATCCTGCGAATCCAGGACCTTCTTCACGTCCGGATATTCTTCTTTCAACTGGTCCAGATACTTTTTGGTCGTTTGGGCGAACTCTTTCCGGGCTTCTCGGTCCATCTTCACGAATTCAACACTTTTCTGTAGTCTGTGCACAGCTTCGGCATTATAGTATTCATTCCAGGCATTGCTCCACAGCTGAGTTTCTTTGGCCGAGAGCTTGACAATCTCCTGCAGGTCCCGGGGGAGTTCTTCCCAGGAATCCTGATTAATAAATATGGCGCTTTGGCAGGAGGGCTGATGGACGCCGGGCATAATCACGTAATCCGTTACCTGGTCAAAGCCCATGGGATAGGTGATGGCCGGAGTGGAGAATTCAGCCGCGTCGATGACTCCCCGTTCCAGAGCCAGATAAATCTCTCCGCCGGGCAGGGGGCTGACCGAGGCCCCCAGGTTGGTCAGAATATCCATATACCACCCCGGGGTCCGGACCCGCAGTCCCTTGTAATCTTCCATAGTCGTGGCCCGCTTGTTGGAGAAGAGACCAAGTTCCTGGCCCACATTCCCCCCGGGGAAGGCCTTCAGGTTGTACCGGCCGTACAGCTCATCCATCATTTCCGCCCCGCCCATCTCGTAGAGCCAGACGTTGTATCCTTCGGCATCCAGGCCGAAAGGCACGGAGGCAAAGGCCACAAAGGCTTCGTTTTTGCCTTTCCAATACCCGGGCCAGTCGTGACCGACATCGGCCGAACCAGAGCTTACGGCGTCAAAGCTTTCCATGGCCGGAACCAGCTCTCCTGCGGCAAAGACCCGGATATTCAGCCTGCCTGCTGAGGCCAAGCGCACAGAGTCAGCAAAGTGCTGGGCCACATCGTAAAAGAGCAGTCCCTTGGACCAAGGCATGACCATGTCCCAGCGGAATTTCTTGTCCGAGACCTGGTAATCGATCTTTTCGGCCTCCTCATGCCGCGGATCCGAACCGAATCTTTGTCTTTCGCTTTGAGCCAGACCTTGGCTCAAGGGAATACTGAGCAGAAAAAGCAGGGTAAGCAGGGTACATAGGATACGATACATAACGACCTCCTCAAGGGTTGGGGTGTATAAAAAGGCGACTTCCCGGCCGGAAGCCGGAAATCCGCCATTCTCAGCTCTTTCAAATGGGTTGGCCTGAGTCTCGTATGAACTCAAATAGCATGTGAGTCAATTTCAGGCGGAAAAGCGCCTGAAATTAATTGTTATCCTTTCGCCCCCAGCCTGAGCCCCCCGTGGATGTAGAATACATCCCCAGCCAGGGCTTCGTTGCGATAGAGCTCGCCAAAAGTCGTCCAAGGACATCTTTCTGGACACCTTGCCGGTTTCTTTGTCCGGGGAAATCATCATCCCGTCTTTGATGATCCCGGCAAAGGGCAGGACCAGATTGATGGAGCCGAATTCTGAGATGGCCAGTTGAGCCAGTTCTGCTGCATCGGATTCAGAGGTCACGTTGCAGACCTGAGAGACCACCTGTCCCCCCATATCCTTGATCTCCTGCTCCACCTGTCCCAGCCTGTCCTCGGCCATGTCAGCCAGGACGACCTTGCCGCCGTTGTGAACCCAGTACTTGGCGCAGCATTCGCCAATGCCGCTTGCTCCGCCGGTGATCACTGCTACAGCATTCTGAATATCGAGCATGATGTCTTTCCTCCAACACGGGTCGCAGGGCGACGTATACCCGGCCCGGGTTCTCTCTTGTTGGTTGTCAGTACAGGCTCTGGCTGCGCTGCATATTATGGATTTGAGATCAAGAAATACCTAAATTGGTATTTCCATATACGCTTTAGACCATATGGATTGTTTTTGTCAAGAGGGCAAGCAAAAAAAATCATTTCGGCAAATGTTATAAAGTGTTATGGAGGGTGAAAAGCCGGAATTGGCAACGAATATTCAGCTTCTCTTTTTATTGTTCCCGGAAAATGAGATTTTGTGTATATTGGTCATACCAATTACAATTTTAAATCTGGCATATGATTTTTGGATGCTTTGGGTCTTGCCCAGGTCGGTGTGGAAGAAGATCCATCGTTTCGATGGAGCGAGTCTTACAGCCAAAGTGATTACAGGCCAGCCTTATAAGTTTGTTGCAAAACATATGCCTGACGGCTTTTTCTGAGTAATCAGGACATCATGTCACCTCTCCCTGAAGGGACGAGGCGGGTTGGAAGCTCTATCGGCCCCGGGGAGATGGAGGCTATCCATAGAGGCCGGGAAAAGAGCAGAGAGTGGATTGAGTGTAGCTTTGTTGCTACCTTTATGTCACGGATAACCAGATATATAGCGAGATGCTCCGTTTTTTCGGGATACTATCTCCTTTTCCCCGGCTTGGAAGACAGTTATTTCTTTGTGTAGAGAAATAGCTACATGTCGTATATTTGATACGTACATGCTTTAAAGTGTGGTTTGGCCTGGACAAAAGGTGAATCCTGGCATTATCCTGGGCCTGAAGCCAGAAAGTAAATTCACAAGACCATCAAACACTTGGCGTCTGCGGCCCGCAAAAGGTTGGTCTTATTTCGTTTCTGCCGCCAATAATGACCCTAAAATAGCGAAGCTATTGCCAGGGTGGTTTGTGGGGTCTAGTATTGGATGTACTGTCAGACCAATGATACAGGCGGGCCTTTGAGCAGTGAAACATCGGGATTCGGCATGGAAAAAAAATTACTTAAGCCCATAAAGCCCAAAAGCATAGCTGAACAGATCTTTGAGCAGCTTCGGGACTTCATTTTCCGAGGCAAACTCAAACCTGGCGAAAAGCTGCCCCCGGAACGGGAGTTGGCTGAATCATTCGGGGTCAGCCGACCGTCAGTCAAGTCAGCGATCAATAAACTGATCAACTTGGGACTCGTTGTGCAGCGTCAAGGACAGGGGACATTTGTCCGCTCCCTGGAGTCTCGCTACCTGGAAAACCCTTTGCGCGAGGTTTTGGAGGGCGAGGAAGTCAGTCTCTTCGATCTCCTGGAGGTCAGGCTGGGCCTGGAGGTCCAGGCCGTGGGCCTGGCGGCCAAGAGGGCTACGGAGGAAGACATTCAGGCCTTAGAGATGTGTGTTCAGGACATGCTTTCCAAGGTGGATGAAGGGCAGGTAGGTTCTGAAGAAGATGTGGCCTTCCATATGAGTATCGCCTTTGCCACCAGGAATTCAGCCCAAATCTATCTGATGAAAAACTTTTACGACCTCCTCTTCCACGGCATCAGAGAGAGCCGCTTCTATCTGCAGGAGGCGGGCAATCTGTCCACCATGGGCCAGCAGCACTCGGAGATCCTGCAGGCCGTGCGGGATAAAGACCCCGGACAGGCTCAGACCTGCATGGAGCGGCACATACGTTTTGTTATGGATTTTTGCCAAAAAATGAATTTGTAGCCAATGGAGCCGATATGCACACTGAATTAGATTACGGGGAACAGCAAGTGCCCTTGGACCTTCCCGAGACAGTACAGGTCTTGGAAATGCAGGATTGTCCTCCGGTGTCTGAACCGGAGAAGGCCGTCAGTAATGCTCTGGATCAGCCCATCGCCTCTTTGCCTCTGCGCGAATTGGCTCGGGGCAAAAACTCGGCCTGCATTGTCATTTCCGATATTACCCGGCCTGTGCCCAACCACCTTCTCCTCCTCCCACTTTTGGAGACATTGGAGGCCAGCGGTATCCCCTCAGAGAATATTTGCATCCTTATAGCCACAGGCATGCACCGACCGAACCAGGGTTCGGAGCTTGCCGCCCTCGTTGGGCAGGAGATTATGGACAAATACAGCATACGGAATCATTTTTGTCATAATTCCGATGAGATGTGTTGTGTTGACCATATCCGGGGAGCTCCGATTGAAATCAACAAGAATTACCTGGATGCTGATCTGAAGATACTCACCGGGCTGATCGAACCCCACTTCTATGCCGGATATTCCGGAGGACGAAAAGCCATCCTCCCCGGGATATCCAGTTTTGAAACCATGAAGTTTATGCATTCCTACCAGGTCATTGACCACCCACAAGTGACCAACTGTGTGTTGGATGGCAACATTTTTCATCAGTACGGCCTGCATGTCGCTGAGAAGGCCGGGGTGGACTTTATTGTCAACGTGTGCATCAACCGCAATCGGGAAGTAAGTGCAATCTTTGCCGGACACTATGATCAGGCTCATCTGGCCGGCTGTGATTTCATCTACCGCCACGCAGTGATGGAACTGGAAGAGCCGATGGACCTGGTTATTACCTCTGGGGGCGGATATCCCCTGGATGCCACTTTCTATCAGATAAGCAAAGCCTTAACTTGCGCCAAGGATATAGTAAAGCAGGGGGGAACCATAGTTGTGGCCTGTGAGTGTCGGGAAGGGCTGGGGAGTGATGATTTCTGTTCCATTATGCGTTCCTGTTCCCATCCGGAGTATTTTTTCACCCACTACAGCGATCCGAAAAACTTTGTCATCGACCAGTGGTGTGCCCAAAACATCTTCCAGGCCTTGGATCACGCTGGGGAGGTCTATGTGTACTCCTCCGGTCTGAGCGAACGGGATGTAGCCAGCTTCGGGGCCCGGAAGATCACCGACCTGCAGGAGGAGGTACACAGGATGCTCTCCCATCACAACCGCGTGGCCGTATCGCCCAGCGGCCCGTATGTTGTTGGCAGATTGGTTTGAAAGCCAGCAACTCAATTGGGATGAAAACAGATCCATCATGCTGTTCATCCGAGGCAGGAACAGAAAACTTTCAGGTAAGGACAAAGGCGGATAGGGCAGCCTTCATTGGCATGACCCGGAAGACCGATTTTGTGAATCAATCATTTTTTGCCCCCAACTCCAACTCCCCGATCTCATTTTCCACTTGGCAGACATGATCGTACATAGCCTGAGCGGCCAAGTCGCCGTCCCTGGATTGCAAAGCCTGCAATATACGATCGTGGGCGGCAATCACCTCCCAGGAAAAATCAGTTCCCGGTTTGCATTCCAGTTTGAGTTCTACCAGCAATTTGTTCACGAAATCCAGGATCATCATCAGCACCGGGTTGCCAGACTTCCTGGCCAGGTGGATATGAAAGTCGATCTCGTGTTCACCGCCGATGATTTCTTCACCTCGAGCCAAGGTATCCTTGCAGGCTTGATTCAGGGAGGCCAGATACTGAAAATCTTCAGCATCCAGGGTGGTGGCTGCTGTTCTGGCCAATTCAGGCTCGATGAGTTTTCTAACCTGGGAAAGATCCTTGATACTTGGTTTCTGGAAATACAGGAAGTTGGCTATAGCTTCCCTGGTGACCTGCATGTCCACTTCCCGGACAACAGGCCCACCTCCGGCCCCTTTCTGGATCCCGATAAGCCCCATGGATTCGAGGGAGCTCAAGGACTCGCGCAGGGTGTATCTGCTGACTCCAAATTCAGCCAAAAGCCTCTTCTCCGGGGGTAGGCGGTCACCAGGCTTGAGTTTGCCAGAAATGATCGCCTCTCTGATCTGTTTGATGATGGTTTGAGATATTTTGTCTTGGGAAATACTTGAAAACATTCTCTTGACATCCGTAAGGTTTGTAAAGTGATGAAGGGTCCATGAACAAAGAAATAACGCGCGTTCTGGTCAAGAAAGTATACTTTCACCAAAAGAGTCTAGATCACCATGAATACGGATGTCAAGAAATATTATAATATTTGCATAATGCTCCCAACATCAGGATACAACTATAGATTTTCATTGAAAATATAGAAAGGTTATCCCTTTGAGCCCAGCCTGAGCCCGCCGTGGATGAAAAAGACGTCTCCAGCCAAAGCCTCGTTCCGGTAAAGTTCTCCGATCATGGAAGCCACTTCTTCCGGCTCTATCAAACGTTGGATAGGGACGTTGCTCAGGATGTTATCCAAGGCTTTCTGGTTCATGTTCTTGACCATCTCCGTCCCTACATAGCCAGGGGCAATGGCCACGCAACGAATACGGTCGGCCAGCCCGCGGCGGAAAAACTCGGCTGTGAGCACCTTAGGGAAGACCGACATGGCGGCCTTTGTGGAGGAGTAGTTGAGCTGGCCGGCGGTTCCCAGGGATCCGGTAGAGGAAATCAGACAGATGAGCCCCCGGCTTCCGGAGTTGATCATCTGTTCGGCACATTCCCGGACAGTGAGAAATACTCCGGTCAGATTGATGTCCAGCACCTTTTGGAAGTCATCCAAAGACATCTTGCGAGTTACCTGGCCGGTTTCTTTGTCTGGAGAGACCATCATCCCGTCCTTGATGATTCCGGCAAACGGAAGGACCAGATGAATGCCTCCAAACTGGGAGATGGCTAATTGGGCCAGCTTGGCCACTTCAGATTCAGAAGTCACGTTGCAGACCAGGGAGACGGCTTGAGCACCTGTGTCCTTGATTTCCTTTTCCACCCGCTTGAGGCCGTCCTCGGCCATGTCCGCCAGAACCACTTTTCCGCCGTTTCGGGCCCAGTATTTGGCGCAAGATTCACCAATCCCGCTGGCAGCTCCGGTGATGACGGCCACAGAACCTTCTATGTTCAACATAGCTTTTCCCCTCCATTTTTTAGTTATGTGTCCAGACCACAATGTTTTTCCAGGGCCTGCAATGCCTCTTTTTGGGTCTCGTAGATATGCGGGGTGACGTTGCATTGCTGCAAAGCATCTCCCAGCTTGGTGCGCAAAAAAGTGCTCGTTGTGTACCGGGTGACTCCGGTGTAATAGTTTTCCACCAGGTAGCGGACCATCTTGGTGTATTCGTTGAGGACATCCGGGTTGATGGTGAAATTGTCGTAATTGATGATTGTATACACCTTGTGGCCCAAAGGAGCGACGATAGCTTCCACTTTGTCTTTGACTTCCTGCACGTCATTCATGTCTTTGATTGAGTAGCCCTCGAAATTGACGAAAAAGAGGTTTTGCTCCGGGTCGTAGGTCAATCGATCTTCCAGGGACAAAGAGAGCATGTCCTCCGTGAGATTCATGGGATCAGACTGAAATATACGCTCATCCATGAGCTTGAGGGGTTCCCGAATCAGGGGCTGAAAGTCCATCTGATCCAGGATGTCGGCTTGCAGGTCAATGCCAGGGGCGATTTCAATAAGCTCCATTCCCTTGTCCGTGAGGGAAAAAACCCCCCGTTCTGTGATGTACAGGACAGGCTGATTGCAGCGCAGGGCATATTCTCCACTGAAAGTGGTGTGCTCGACCTGATCCACAAATTTTCTGGTCTTCCCTTCCTGAAGGATCTTCAAAGCATTGCCCTGAACAGCTGCATCAAACCCTCCGGCAGTAAAGGTGCCCAGAAAGACCACTTTTTTGGCCTTTTGGCTGATGTTGATGAACCCCCCGGCCCCGGCCAGCTTAGGCCCGAATTTACTGACGTTCAGGTTGCCCTCTTTATCCGCCTGGGCCAAACCCAAAAAGGCCAGGTCCAGACCTCCGCCGTCGTAAAAATCGAACTGTTCCGGCTGGCTGATCAGGCACTCGGTATTCGTGGCTGCGCCGAAACTGAGTCCACCGGCCGGGATACCGCCGATCACGCCGGGTTCTGCGGTCAGGGTGATGTAGTCCAGGATCTTTTCCTCATTGGCCACGTTGGCCACACCTTCCGGCATGCCGATGCCCAAATTGACCACGCTGTTGGCCTTGAGCTCAAAGGCGGCTCGCCTGGCAATTACCTTCCGAGGGGAGAGGTCCATGCTGGAGATGGAAGTTACCGGGACTTTTATCTCACAGCTGTAGGAGGGATTATAGGGCTCGGCAAAGGTCTGCCAGTGATTCTCCGGGCTGCCCACAACCACGCAATCGACCATCACTCCGGGGATTTTAACGTGGCGGGCATTCAACGTCCCCCGCTCGGCGATACGTTCCACCTGGACAATGACAAAGCCGTTGGAATTTCTGGCCGCACTAGCCATGGCCAGGGATTCCAAAATCAAGGCCTCTTTCTCCATGGTTATATTGCCGAAGGAGTCGGCGGTGGTTCCCCGCAGGATGGCCACGTTGATGGGGAAGGTCTTGTAGGCCAGGTACTCGATCCCGTCGAATTCAATCAGTTCGACCAAATCCTCTTGGGTCATGTCGTTGATCTTCCCCCCGCCCTTTCTAGGGTCTACAAAGGTCCCCAGGCCGACGGAAGTGATGGTCCGGGGTTTTCCGGCCGCAATATCCCGGTACAGGTGGGAGATGACTCCCTGGGGGAAATTGTAGGCTTCAATGGTGTTCTCAATAGCCTGCTTTTGCAACTTGGGGACCAGGCCCCAGTGGCCACCCACGACCCTCTTGACCATGCCCTTATGTCCCAGGTGGTTGAGACCGCGTTCTTTGCCGTCGCCTTGGCCGGCGGCGTAGACCAGGGTCAAATTTCGGGGTCTGTTGTTTTCCACATACTGGCTTTCCAGGGCCACAGCGATATCCTCGGGAAATCCGTTGCCCACGAATCCCCCCGTGGCCACAGTGTCTCCGTCCCGAATGATCTGAACGGCTTCGCGGGCGGTGACGGTCTTGCCCTTGCCGGCCCAGGACGAGGGGCTGGACTTGAGCAGGGGATGGCCGAAGTGGGAGTTTATTTTTGTTGTTTGTTCATTCATATTCTTAAGCTCCTGGCGGAATGTGATCTGAGGTGTTTTGCATTATTCCAAGACTACTGCAATCTGTGGACCGTTTCAACCAGTGAAAAGAAAAGGATATCCAGGCAGGGAATAATAGGGATGGGCCAGCCGGGAAAGGGGATGAGGGAGGTACCTTTCAACCCAGGTTCAAAGCGCATGAATGTCTCCTATTTGATACAGAATGCCCTCGCTGACTGGGCTTCGGATCTGAAGAGGGGGTTCCGGGTCGCCAGTGGCCAGGAAATCTGGCTCTGGTCAAAAGTATGCTTCGTGTGTATCATTATAAATACATGTCTCGATTTTGCTACAGGAGCACAAGTATGCATCAGATGCAAAGGGGCCCGGAATTCGAAATAGATTCCGGACTGTTAGATGAGAAGGTTTTGAAAAAGCTCTATGATCAGCTGCATATGTATGAATTGATCATGGACAGCATTTACAACGGGGTGATGGTTACTGACTCCCAGGGGTACATTATCTGTATGAATGCGCCTTATGGTCAGTTTCTGGGGATTGATCATCGGCAGCAGATCGGCAAGCACTGTACCGAGGTGGTGGAAGGGACCAGGATGCACATTGTGGCCAAGACCGGGCAGGCGGAGATAAACCGCAGTCAGCACATCAGAGGCCAGAACATGGTGGTCCAGCGCATCCCCATCCGGAAGGAGAATCAGATGGTGGCTGTGTTCGGCCAGGTCATGTTCAAGGACGTCAGGGACGTGGGCAAGCTGGCCAATGAACTGTCTGTGTTGGAATCCAAAGTACGAATGTACGAGCAGGAGCTGATGAGTTTACGTTCCACCCGGTATACCTTCGCCAGTATTGTCGGGGAAAGCCAGGCCATGGTGGACCTCAAGCAGGAAGCCATGCTGGCCGCAGGCAAGGAATCTCCGGTTTTGATCAGCGGGGAAAGCGGAACCGGGAAAGAGGTCTTTGCCCAGGCCATTCATCAGGGCAGCTCCCGGAACCTGCACCCCTTTGTGCGCATCAACTGTGCGGCCATTCCCAAGGATTTAATGGAATCTGAACTCTTCGGGTATGCCAAAGGGGCCTTTACCGGGGCCTTGGCCCAAGGCAAGGCTGGGAAGTTCGAACTCGCCCATCAAGGGACGATATTTTTAGATGAGATCGGAGAGCTGCCCTTGGATATGCAGCCCAAGCTTTTGCGGGTCCTGGAAGAAAAGGAATGGGAAAGGATTGGGGGTACTAAAGTCATAAAGTCTGACTTCCGGGTCATTGCAGCCACCAATCGAAATCTGGAAGACATGCTGCGTGAACGTATCTTTCGCAAGGATCTTTTTTATAGGCTCAATGTGGTTCCTATGCATATTCCTCCCTTACGGGAACGACCCGAAGATGTCCTGCCTTTGACTGAACATCTCTTAGAGCAGTTGCAGCAGGAGGCCGGATGGCAGCGAGTTTACTTAAGTTCGGAAGCTGAAAATATCCTTACTTCCTACCCTTGGCCAGGCAATGTGCGGGAGTTAGCCAATGCCCTGGAAAGGACCTTGGCCGGTTTGAACCGAAATGTCATCCGAGCTCAAAACCTGCCTTTATATCTGCATCGTTCTTTGCCAGAGGCGTGTCCTGAGAAAAAGAGTGAGGGAGGTCGCTTGCGGGATATTGTGGCCCAAGCGGAAAAGGAGGCCATCATCTTCGCTCTGCGGGAGGCGGGGCAGAACAAAGCCATGGCCGCGCGTAAACTGGGGATCCATCGAACCCTGCTGTACAAGAAGATGACTAGGTATGGGATTAGGGTCGAAGTGGCCGAGTGAGGGCCATGATCGGAGGAGATTTGGGTGTTCGGTGTTCAGTGTTCAGCTTTGCCTCTGGCCGCAGCCGCCCAGTTTGATCCAGTAAGAAACTGGCGAGTGGGTAGTAGGGGCGAATAATCATTCGCCCTCTCGGGCCAGGCTGGAGCCTGGCCATCCCGGTCGTGAAGTAAAGAGACAGGGCCCGGCACTCACTTTGCGCACGATCTTTTGTTTTTTGCAGTGACTTTCCAACCAAAAGTGAGTGCCGGGCTCGCCCTACGTAAGAGCTTTGGCCCCGTACAAGGCCGCCCTTGCCCTCAAGGGCTGGCCCTCTTTCTTCGTTACGGGGGTCCCCCCTCGTAACGTCTTTTCTTGGGGCTCCAGCCCCCTTCTACAACATCTCTGTAGAGCCTGAGACCAGAGAAGAAAAAAGCAGATGGCCGGAGCCATAAGACAAAGACATCCCTAGGGAGGACCCTGGGAACGAAGAAAACTGGGCGCTTTGGGGCAAAAAATATGTCAGATTTGCCGGAGGCAAAGCTGACACCTGATATCTGAAACCTCTGATCAAAAAACGCCCGGTGCCGGGCCCCCCGCAGAACACTCATCTTTTAGGAGAGCAGGGCTTTGGCAAAGTCCTGGGGAGAGAAGGGGCGTAGGTCCTCCATTTTTTCGCCCAGACCGACAAAGGTGATGGGCAGCTTGTATCCGGAGGCAATGCTTAAGATCACTCCGCCTTTGGCCGTTCCGTCCAGTTTGGTCAGTACGATCTCGTCCACTTGCACGCCCTCCTGGAACAGCTTGGTTTGGGAAATGGCGTTTTGCCCGGTGGTGGCATCCAATACCAACATAGTCCGGTGGGGGGCGCCTTGGTGTTTTTTGTTTAAAACCCGGCGGATCTTGACCAGTTCATCCATGAGGTCCCGCTTGGTGTGTAACCGCCCGGCGGTATCTACGATAAGCAGGTCGTACCCCTCCCGAATGGCCAGATCCAGGGCCTCCCAGGCCACAGCCGCCGGGTCGGAGTGGGCCTTCTTGGCGTAAAAGCCGGCTCCCACCCGCTTGGCCCAGATCTCCAGCTGTTCGATGGCCGCTGCCCGGAAGGTATCCCCGGCGGCCACTAAAACCTTGCGTCCCTGCATCTGGGCCCGATGGGCCAACTTGGCGATGGTGGTCGTCTTGCCCACCCCGTTGACCCCGACCATGATCCAGACCTCGGGAGGTTCGGGCTTGATCCGCCGCAAAGGGGCGGGAAACAATCCGGCCAGCTCTTCTTCAAAAAGGGCCTTAAACTCTTCTCCGGTCTGGGCCTTGCTGTCCCGAATCCTGCTCTGTAACCGTTCTATGAGTTTGGAGGTGGCCTGCATACCCACATCGGCCATAATCAGGATTTCCTCCAGTTCTTCCCAGAACCGGGCATCGAACTCCGAACTGCGGTTGATTAAGGAATCGACCTTCTTAGACAACTGCTCCTTGGTTTTGGACAACCCTTGGCTGAGCTTAATGAACAGGCGGCTACGTTCGTCCTCCTCATCTTCCAAGTCCAGGGCCAAAGCCAAGCGATATTGCAGCTCGGAGCGGAATTCTTCCACCCGTTCATAGTCCATGTCCTCCAACCAGGAGCGGAAACGACGGATGAAGTCGTGAGCTTCGGAATCCGGAACCTCCAAACACCGAAATAAAAAAAGCAGCCGGTCCCAAAGGGTTTGATCGGCCTGGCTCACGTCCTGCAGGAGGTGATCCAGCCAGGTGCTCAACCTGGGTTCGGCTTGCTGCAGATTCCGCAAGAGTTCCCTTTGCCATAGGGTATCCACATCCGAAGAAGACGCCGGGGTTTTATATGCATGTTTATCCGGCGCTTGTTGTTCTGAAGGGGTTGAACGGTCCGCTTCTTGATCTGACTTCCAGAATTTCTTGATCTTGCTGAAAAAACCCATGGCAGTTCTCCGTTCAGATTTGTCTTCGATAAATCTGAAATATCTTTTTGCCCGCTTTGGCGAAAAAACAGTTGGCCTGATTGATCGGGGATGAAACGTGAGCCCATCCTTGAGAAGCAGAACCTCAAAGCCCCGGATCCGGCAATGGCTCATGTTGATTCTTGTCGGTAGATGATTTACATGTCTATTTCTGAGTTCAATCGTTCCCAGAAGATTTTGCCCCGACTTTTTTTGTATTTGCGTAACAGGAGATACAGGGCTCCGGCTCCTCCGTGCTGGGGCTGGGCGGTGGTAAAAGCCAGCAGGACTCGCTTAAAGGGATCGCGGATGAGCCAGTACTGAATCTGTTCCTTGAGAACGCCTCGGCCGGCCGGAGAATTTTTTCCCCGCCCGGGGATGACCAGCAGGCACCGTTTGCCGGCCAGATAATTTTCTTTGATAAATTGCAACAACAGGCTATGGGCGTCGTAGGAATTTAAGCCGTGGAGGTCCAGATAAGCCTCAGGGCTGAACTCCCCGGATTTGAGCTGACGTAAAGTACGGTGATTGAGTCCGCGCACCGAAGCTTGTAAGTACTCGTCGGTGAATTGAATATCAAACTCCACCTTGCCCTGGACCAAGTCTTGAAGATATTGCTTCCCCTGTTCCTGTTCTGATGTATACCTGACGTCAGGTGGGGCCTGTTTGGGAGGTATCTTGCGTCCTGGACCATTGTCTTTGAGGGGTTTGACCCCTTGCATAGCCTGCAGAAAGATATCTTCCTCGGTCTCTTCGGGCTGGGCCTCAGGGGTATTGGGTCTGACTGCTCCGGAGGGCCCAGGTGGGTCCTGGGACTTGGGGCGATGTTGTTTCTGTTTGACCGGGGGAAGGTCTTTAAAGTCCTTAAAACGCATACTCTCTCCCTGCGCACCTTCTACTTCGCTGCGGTCTTTTTTTCAAGCGCAGGGCCTCAATGCCCCACGATAATTTTGTTCTTAGCTGCAAGGTGCCAGAAGTGTTCAGGTTCCAGTGTTCAGTGTTCAGCTTCAGAAGGCCCGATTCATGCTAATATGATACTTCGGAAACATACTTGGGGGCATTTTCAGGCATCAGGCAAACAAATCAAGAAATATCAGGGTATCTCAAACTCTTATACTGATCCCGCCAACAGCGGGACTGAAACCTGAACACTGAACACATTTCCCTGTCATCCAGATACAGATTGAGTCATTTGAAATAATTGACAATAAAGAGCAGAACCAAAAAGCCCTGGCTGAATGCTCTCCAACGGTTGCCTCCAGGGGCTATCGGATATATATAAACCAATATGTATTTTTTCTTTCGCCTGTCATCAGGCCAACCTTAGAGCGGATACCACTATGGATACACAGTCAAGCAGTCCCCTTCCCGAGTCCTTAGTTGATCAACATGGCCGGTCCATCAACTACCTGCGGCTCAGCCTCACCGATCGATGCAACCTGCGGTGTTTCTATTGCAACACCTGTACAGATTACACGTTTATTCCCCATGAGCAGATCTTGACCTATGAAGAATGTCTGCAACTCATCGGGTTGGCCAGCCGCCTTGGATTAAGTAAGGTGCGCCTGACCGGAGGCGAGCCTTTGGTTCGCCGGAATTGCGTACACTTCGTAGAGCGGATCTTGGGACAGTACCCCCAATTAGATCTGCGCATGACCACCAATGGCACGTTATTGGCTCCGGAAGCCAAACGGTTGTCTCACGCCGGATTACAACGAGTGAATATCTCCCTGGATACCTTGGACCGGGCAAAATTTGAGCGCATAACTGGGCGCGATCTCTTGTTCAAAGTTCGCCGGGGCATAGATGCCTGCCTGGAAGAAGGGTTAAAAGTCAAGCTTAATGTTGTGGCCTTAAAAGGGGTCAACGATCAAGAGTTGTCCGATTTCATCCGCTTGGCCTTAGATTACCCCCTGGATATCCGATTTATTGAGTTTATGCCCGTGGGTCATTGTACCGCCTGGAGTAGCTCCTATTTCTGGCCGGCCGAGGATATTCTTCAAGCTGCCAGGTCGATAACCCCGGTGGAGCCGCATCGACTACGAACGGAACATAGCGGGCCGGCCCGCATGTATACATTGCCTGAGGGCCAAGGTCGTTTAGGGCTCATCTCACCCATGTCCGATCATTTCTGCAATCGCTGCAACCGATTTCGGATTACTCCTGACGGCCGATTGCGGACCTGTCTGTTCTCGGACCGTGAATACACCTTGCGCCCTCTGCTTCGGTCCTCCAAATTGGGTCCGGAAGCGGCTTTGAGGGTCCTGCGGGCCGCCGGGCGGAAAAAACCTATTGGTTCAAAGATCTTGGAAGAATATGTTGGGTCACAGGGCCTGTGTCAGCGGGACATGAATGCCATTGGAGGGTAGGCCGGCTTCATGCAGAGCAATCAGGAACAAACCAAAGAACTGGAGTTTCAAGATCCAGATCTGGCCAGAGAACTCTTTGGACCTCAAGAGAGGAATATGGACCTTTTGGCCTCCGCCCTTCAGGTCCAGGTGCACACTCGAGGTACCAGAGCCGTAGTTTCCGGATCGGATGAACGTAGTGTTCAGACCGCGGTCCGTTTTTTGGTTCAGATGTATGAGCTGTTGCGATCCGGTCACCGTTTGTTGGCCCAGGATTTTGAGGCTGGATTGCGTTTGGTCAGCCAAAATCCTCATGCCGATGTGCGCAAACTGTTTTCAGAGCAGCATTTCGCCGTCTCCCCCAAAAAGACCATTACTCCCCGGTCTGTAACCCAAAGCGATTATCTGCGGGCCATTCGGAACCGAGAACTGGTCTTTGGGATTGGTCCTGCCGGTACCGGGAAGACCTACTTGGCTGTGGCCATGGCCGTGGTCCACCTCCTGGAAGGCAAGGTCGAGCGGCTTATCTTGACCAGACCGGCTTTGGAAGCCGGAGAAAAGTTGGGTTTTTTGCCCGGGGATATGGCCGAAAAAATCAATCCCTATTTGCGACCTTTGTATGACGCTTTGCACGAGATGCTTGACTTTCGCAGAGTCCAAGACATGCTGGAGGCCGGGGTCATCGAAGTGGCCCCCCTGGCCTTTATGCGCGGCCGGACCCTGAATAAGGCCTTTGTCATTCTCGATGAGGCCCAAAACACGACCCCGGAACAGATGAAAATGTTTTTGACCCGGATTGGATTTGGGTCCAAGGCAGTGGTCACCGGAGATATTACCCAGATCGATCTCCCTCCGCGCGTCCTCTCCGGCCTCATTCAGGCCTGGGAGGTCTTGGCCCACATACCGGATATTCACTTCGTCCAATTCGATGAACAGGACGTCATGCGGCACGAATTGGTAGGTAAGATCGTCCAGGCATATGCCCGGCATGAGGGGACCAAAGGTTCATCCTGATGGTTCGGGTCCAGATTCTTCCCCTTGTCCGTCCCATGTTCCCTTTCTCTGGTCCAGAACTCAAGTCCTTGGTGCAAACCATCGTGCACAGCTTTGGCTGGAAGTGTGAAGATATTGAAGTTCTGGTCACCTCGGACCTGAAAATTGCCCGCATGAATCGGCAGTATATGCAGCTCCCCGGTCCGACCAACGTCCTCAGCTTTCCCTTGGATATGGACCACAATATCGGCCTGAATGGGAGCATAGTCCTTTCTGCTCATGCCTTGCGGCGGGAAGCGGATCTGTACGCCCAAGATCCTGCTGAGCACTGCCTACGGTTGATTGTGCATGCTGTTCTTCATCTCTCCGGAAAAGAACATGGCCTTGAAATGGAGAGTAAGACCGAATTTGGAATGGAAGTGGCCTTAAAAGCAATAGAAAACGGTCCTCCAGGCTGAGATGGCCGTCTGGATAAGGGTTTACAAAACACACAGAGCGCATATACTCAGCCTCTTTCTGGGCCGTGTCGCTTTGTCTTCGATAAGGTAGGATGATTGTATTGGAGATGGTCTCATGCCGCACCATGTGTTGACCTTATTGGACATTCCGTCCGCCGAGCTTCCAGCCCTCATCTCCCGCGGCCAAGAGATGAAGGCCCAGAGGACTGTATCCAGTGTTTTAGAAAATAAGACCCTGATCATGGTCTTTGAAAAGTCGTCCACTCGGACCCGGGTTTCCTTCGAGGTGGCCATTAATGAACTGGGAGGAAGATCCCTGTTTATGACTCCGGCCGAGTCTCAGCTTGGCCGGAGCGAGCCTTTAAAAGATACGGCCCGCTGTTTGTCCAGATACGGGCATGGGGTGATTGTCCGCACTTTTGCCCAGAGCAACTTATTGGAACTCACCCGGTTCGCCCACGTTCCGGTCATCAACGCCTTGTCTGATCTCTATCATCCTTGCCAGGTCATAAGCGACTTGATGACCATTGCCGAACGCAGTTCGGGTTTTTCCGATTTGACTATCTCTTGGATCGGGGATGGAAACAATATGGCCCATTCCTGGATCAATGCCGCCAGGTTGCTCCCATTTCGTTTATGTATGGCCACGCCTCAGGGGTTTGGGCCCAGGGAAAAGGTTGTTCAAGAGGCCATACAAGGCGGTGCGGACATTATTCTGGGACACGATCCGGTGGCAGCTGTCCAGGAGGCCGATTTTATTAATACCGACGTCTGGTTTTCTATGGGCCAGGAAGAAGAAGAACATAAACGAGCCCGGGCCTTTGCCGACTTTCAAGTCAATGCCCGTCTCCTGGACCAGGCTCCAGCCAGAGCACAGGTTCTGCATTGTCTGCCCGCCCATCGGGGCCAGGAAATTTCTGAACAGGTGTTGGAATCGGGCCGGAGTGTGGTTTGGGATCAGGCCGAAAATCGTCTGCATATGCAAAAGGCCCTTCTGGAGTGGATCTATTCATGATTTTGCGCACCAAGTGCGCAAAATCATTTTTGATAAAAAAAGGGATCAAGGAGTGGAAAGGAACATGTCCAAGATAGAGAAAGTGGTCCTGGCCTATTCCGGTGGGTTGGACACTTCGGTGATTTTAAAGTGGATCCAAAAGACCTACGACTGCGAAGTTATTGCTCTGACCGCCGATCTGGGCCAGGAAGAAGAGCTCACCGGCCTGGAAGATAAGGCCCGGTCTACGGGAGCGAGCAAGGCCTATATCCTGGATGTGCAGGAGGAGTTCGCCCGGGATTTCGTCTTTCCCGCCCTGCGGGCCAACGCCGTGTACGAAGGTCGCTATCTGCTGGGCACCTCCCTGGCCAGGCCTTTGATTTCCAAGCACATGGTGGAAGTGGCCCGGAAAGAAGAGGCTCAGGCTCTGGCTCACGGGGCCACAGGTAAAGGAAACGACCAGGTCAGGTTTGAATTGGCGGCCATGGGCTTGGCCCCGGAGCTGAAAACCATCGCTCCTTGGCGGGAATGGGACTTGAAATCGCGAACCGATCTCATTAAGTTTGCTGAAGATAACGGTATTCCCGTCCCTGTGACCCAGGAGAAGCCGTACAGTTGCGATCGCAACCTTTTGCACCTGAGCTTCGAAGGTGGAGAATTGGAAGACCCCTGGCAGGAACCCGGTCCCGGTACATATACCCTGACCGTCCCTCCGGAACAGGCCCCGGATGATCCTCAAGTAATCGAAATCGACTTTGATTCCGGGAATCCAGTGGCCGTGGATGGCAAAAGCTATACTCCGGCCGAATTGATCAAAATCTTGAACCGAATAGCCGGAAAACACGGCATTGGCCGGGTAGATATGGTTGAAAACAGATTCGTGGGCATGAAGTCCAGGGGCATCTATGAGACCCCTGGAGGAACCGTACTGCACCTGGCTCACAGGGACCTGGAGGGGATCTGCATGGATCGGGAAGCCATGCACTTAAGGGACGGCCTGATCCCCAAGTATGCCCAAATGGTGTACAATGGATTCTGGTACGCCCCGGAACGAGAAGCCTTGCAGGCCATGGTCGATTCCTGTCAGGCCAAGGTCAGCGGTAGGGTTCGAATGAAGCTGTACAAGGGGCAGGCCTATCCCTTAGGCCGCAAGTCCCGGTACTCTTTGTACAATCCAGCCATGGCCACCTTTGAGGAGGATGAGGTCTACGATCAGGCAGATGCGGCCGGGTTTATCCGTTTGCAGGGCCTGCGCCTGCTGGCCAGGCGAAGCCAGGGGGATTGAGTCGGGCGGGAACAGGTGCAGATGCGGCTGCCAGTTTGATCGATAATGAAACTGGTCCGAAACGGGTAGAGCTTAGGGACAAGCCCGCCCTACGGCCAGGCTCCAGCCTGGCATTCGAGCGCAAAGTTTCATTATGGACCAATCCGACAAACCTGACCTCGGTCCTTTTATATGGATACCAACTGAAACCTCTTAAAGAAACAGAAAACCATGACCAAGTCAGATATGTGGGGCGGAAGGTTTAAGGACTCCGTCCAGAATATGGTTTTGGAATATACCGAATCCATCGATGTAGACCGCCATTTTGCCCAACACGATGTACGGGGCTCTAAGGCCCATGCCACCATGCTCGGACGGCAAGGCATAATTACCGCTGAAGAGGCGGAACTGATCGTTTCCGGGCTGGAGACAATTGACCGGGAACTGGCGGAGGGAAGATTTACCTGGTCCAGGGACTTGGAAGACGTGCACATGAATATTGAGTATCGGCTGACCGAACTCATCGGTCCGGTAGGTAAAAAACTGCATACTGGACGCAGTCGCAACGACCAAGTGGCCACTGCCTTTCGTCTTTTTGTCTCCGACCGTCTCCAGGAGTGGACCACCGAACTCCTCGGCCTGACCCAGGTTTTGACGGACAAGGCGGCCGAGCACATCCAGGTCATCTTGCCCGGATACACCCATTTGCAGCCGGCTCAGCCGGTGAGCCTGGCCCAGCACCTCTTGGCCTATGCCCAGATGTTTCGTCGGGATGTGCAACGCCTTGAAGACTGCCAGAAGAGGGTGCGCATTTCCCCCTTGGGGGCGGCGGCCTTGGCCGGGACCACTTACGACCTGGATCCGGATTTCGCGGCCAGGGAGATTGGTTTTCCGATTGTATTCGCCAACAGCATGGATGCAGTCTCGGATCGGGATTTCGTCCTGGAGGCCCTTTTTGCCGCCGGGGTGGTCATGACTCACTTAAGCCGGCTGTGCGAAGAATTCATTATCTGGGCCAACCCCAACTTCGGCTTTATCCACCTTCCGGACGGCTTCGCCACCGGTTCGTCCATCATGCCTCAAAAGAAGAACCCGGATGTGGCCGAACTTATGCGGGGCAAGGCAGGGCGGGTCATTGGCGATTTGGTCTCTTTGTTCACCACTTTAAAGGCCTTGCCTTTGGCCTATAATCGGGACCTCCAGGAGGACAAGCCGGGCTTTCTGGATGCGGACCGAACGCTTAGCCGTTCAGTGCCCATCATGGCCGAGATGATTAAGGCTTCTGGTTTTAATCACCAGAGGATGTATCAGGCGGTTCGGGCCGGATTTCTCAATGCCACGGAACTTGCCGACTACCTGGTGGGCAAGGGAGTGCCTTTTCGCCAGGCACACCAGATTACCGGCCGGGTTGTAGCCAAGGCCGAGGATCTGGGGCTAGGACTGGAGGATGTGCCCCTGGACCAAATGCAGGAGGAATCCACGCTCATCGGGCAAGATGTCTATGCGGTTTTGAATTATGCGACGGCTGTGGCTCGGCGTAATTGTCCTGGTGGAACAGGACCCCAGGCTGTGGGCAAACAGATTGACGAGCTTCGAGCCTGGCTGAGCGGGTATGCAAGGTGATGGGGCTGGCGGAAGCGTATAGGAGTCGAACCTACCGATGGGGGCGAACCCATCCACTGGATTTGAAGTCCAGGCGCCACACCGGTGACGAAACGCTTCCGCTCGCAAAGATTTTCTAGCAAATAATAAAATGAGAAGCAAGGAGTGCATGGCTGCATTCAGGGCTCATTGGTTCTTCTTGCAAGTTATAACCAGATAAAGGCATTTGCTCTCTATCTGGATAAATATATACTTGATCAAAATAAGCTAGGTCCGGCCTGTTTCTTGCTTGTCAAGGATACCGGCTTGGATTATTTTTGATCAGTTCCTGTGCGGGCCTGGATACATTCCGGGTGAGGCAATGGTTTTGGGGAGCCCAAAGGGCACATTCGACATACGGAGGACTTCTTTTGAATAACTTTCTGAAAAACTTGATTCTCTGGGCCACCATCTCTCTGGTTATGGTTGCCCTGTTTAATATGTTCAACACTCCGCCGGCGCAGCAGAACAAGATTTCGTACACCGAGTTTCGTTCTTTAGTGGATGATGGACAGGTGACCAAGGTTGAGATCCAGGGCAGAAAGGTGACCGGGACCACCGGAGATAACCAGCGATTTTCCACATATGCACCGGAAGATCCGGATCTGGTCAAAACCTTGATGAGCAAAAATGTGGAGGTGACGGCCAAACCCTCCGAAGACTCGCCGTGGTATATCACCTTGCTGGTCTCCTGGTTTCCCATGCTCTTGCTCATTGGGGTGTGGATATTCTTTATGCGCCAAATGCAAGGTGGAGGTGGCGGGGGTAAAGCCTTTTCCTTCGGCAAATCCAAGGCCAAGATGTTCACCGAGGAAAACACCAAGGTCACTTTTGACGATGTGGCCGGGGTGGACGAGGCCAAGGAAGAGCTGACCGAAGTTGTGGAGTTCTTGAGTAATCCCAAGAAGTTTACCCGCCTGGGTGGTCGGATTCCCAAAGGCGTCTTACTGGTCGGCCCTCCAGGCACGGGAAAAACCTTGCTCTCCCGGGCCGTGGCTGGAGAAGCCGGGGTGCCCTTTTTCTCCATTTCTGGTTCCGATTTCGTAGAGATGTTTGTGGGAGTGGGCGCCTCTCGAGTGCGGGATCTCTTTGTTCAAGGCAAAAAGAACGCTCCGTGCCTGATCTTTATCGACGAATTGGATGCCGTGGGACGACAGCGCGGAGCGGGTCTGGGCGGTGGACACGACGAGCGGGAACAGACCTTAAATCAACTTTTGGTGGAGATGGACGGCTTTGAGTCCAATGAAGGGGTGATTTTAATTGCGGCCACCAACCGGCCGGATGTCCTGGATCCGGCTTTGCTTCGGCCTGGACGTTTTGATCGTCAGGTGGTGGTACCCAACCCGGACTTAAATGGCCGTAAATCCATCCTCAGGGTCTATTCGCACAAGGTAGCCCTGTCCAAAGAGGTCGATCTGGACGTCATTGCCCGGGGGACCCCTGGTTTTTCTGGAGCCGATCTGGAAAATCTGGTTAATGAGGCAGCCTTGATAGCGGCCAAAAATGATAAAGACCATGTGGATATTCTCGATCTGGAAGAGGCCAAGGACAAGGTCATGATGGGCAAGGAACGTAGAAGCGTCATCTTAAACGAGGAGGAAAAGCAGACCACGGCCTACCATGAGGGAGGGCACGCATTGGTGGCCAACCTCCTGCCCAAGGCCGATCCGGTGCACAAGGTATCCATTATTCCCCGGGGGCAAGCCTTGGGGGTGACCATGCAACTTCCTTTAGATGATCGGCACAACTACTCCAAGGAATATCTGGAATCTACCCTGGCCGTGATGATGGGCGGCCGGGTGGCAGAACAGCTCTTTCTCAACCAGATGACCACCGGGGCCAGCAACGATCTGGAGCGGGCCTCCAAAGTGGCTCGGAAGATGGTTTGCGAATGGGGGATGAGTGAGACTTTTGGGTCCATGGCCTTAAGCGATAACGGCAACGAGGTCTTCCTGGGTCGGGAACTGGTTCAGCATAAGCAATATAGTGAGGAAACCGCCCGACTCATCGATGCCGAGGTACGCAAGATCCTGCATGCAGCAGTGGATACAGCCCAAAAGCTGTTGGAGGACAACTCTGAGGTCGTGCACCGTCTGGCCTCGGCTCTCTTGGAGCGGGAAACCATCTCCGGAAGCGATCTGACCAAGATCATGAACAATGAAGATTTGCCACCCTTTGAGCCGTCCGAGGATAGGAGGAATGCGCAAAAGACCACGACGAAATACGTGGAAGAAGACGAGGTGAACGGGCAGGAATCCGAGGAGTCTGCCGAGCAGAGCGAGGAAGACGTCGAAGATGAGTCCGAGTTTTCCTTTAAGGAAGATGAGGATGAGGATCGGGATGACCAGAAGGACAGAGAAGGAAAGTGATGTGATCAGGCCTGTGACCTGGAGAATTGCCGGGGGCCGGGTTTTGGGCCCGGCCTTTTTTTTTGTGGTTGGTATTGTCAATTGTACTCCGGATTCTTTTTATGACGGAGGGCTATGTTTTGATTCCGATGCAGGGATCAGCCACAGCCTGGAACTCTTGGAGCAAGGTGCGGATATTGTGGATATCGGGGGCGAGTCCACCCGACCCTTCTCCCAGCGGGTCAGTATTGAAAGAGAACGTGATCGAGTCCTTCCCGTGCTGCGCGGGGTCTTGGCCCAGAAACCGCAGGCTGTGGTTTCCGTGGACACCTATAGGGCCCAAATAGCGGCCGAGGCCTTGCAAGCCGGAGCGGTAATCGTCAACGACGTCTCGGGCTTTTCCCTGGATCCGGATCTTATCCAGGTGTTGGCTGATTACAAACCCGGGTATGTGCTTATGCATTCCAGGGGGCGTCCGGAAGATATGCAAAAAGATCCAAGTTATAGTGACGTGGTGGGCGAGGTTTTTTCCTTTTTTGAAAGCACAATGAATCGTCTGGTCCAGGCCGGAGTGCCCCAGGAATGCATTGTTTTGGATCCAGGTATCGGTTTTGGCAAGCTTTTGGAGCACAACCTGGAACTCCTGGCCAATATTGCAGAGTTTTATCCCTTGGATCGGCCTATTTATATGGGACTGTCCAACAAGTCCATGTGGAGCAAGCTTTTGAACGTGGCTATCAGTGAACGGTGCATGGCCACACAGGTAGCCACAGGTCTCTTAGCGGCCAAAGGTGTGCCCATTCACCGAGTGCACGAGGTAGACGAAACTGTGCGTACCTTGCGCATTGTCCAGGCCATGCAGGAGCATGCCAGAGGAGGAAACAATGGACGATAACCTGTTTGGAACCGACGGATTGCGGGGTCAGGTCAATGTCTTTCCCATGCAACCGGAGGTTATTATCCGTTTGGGGTTGGCTGCGGGACAGTACTTCCGCAATGGATCCAAGAGGCATCGGGCGCTGATCGGTAAAGACACCCGACTATCCGGATATGTCTTTGAAACCGCTTTGACCTCCGGCTTATGCGCTGCAGGTATGGATGTCTTTTTGGTTGGCCCCATGCCCACTCCGGCCATCTCCTTTCTGACCAAAAATATGCGGGCTGATTTGGGAGTGGTCATCTCCGCTTCCCACAACCCATTTCAAGATAACGGAATCAAATTTTTCGACCAGGATGGGTATAAGCTCAGTGATCAGGCCGAACGGGAAATCGGTGCGCTGGTGTCTGGTCGGGATACGGTGTGGAACAGTCCACAACCCCAAGATATTGGCCGGGCGCATAAGATCCAGGACAGCCCGGGCCGGTATATCGTCTCTTTGAAAAACAGTTTCCCCTCGCATATGAGCTTGGACGGAATGACCATTGTGTTGGACTGCGCCCATGGAGCGGCCTACCGGGTGGCTCCTCTGGTCTTTCAGGAGCTGGGGGCCAGGGTGATTTCCCTGGGCGTTAATCCGGATGGTCTGAACATCAACGCCGGGTGTGGTTCTTTACATCCGGAGAGTGTACGCAGCAAGGTCCTGGAAACTGGAGCCGATCTGGGAATCGCTTTGGACGGGGACGCGGATAGAGTCATTCTGGTTGACGAAAAGGGTACCATTCTGGACGGTGATCAGATCATGGCCATGTGCGCCCAGGATTTCCTGGACAAGGACTGCCTGCCGGGCAAGACCCTGGTGGCTACGGTCATGAGCAACATGGCCTTAGAGCTTTTTATGCAGGAACGGGGAGGGCGATTGGTGCGTACCCCAGTGGGGGACCGATATGTGACTGAATCCATGCGCAAACACAAAGCTGTGTTGGGAGGTGAACAGTCCGGACACCTCATCTTTTTGCAGTACAGCACAACCGGTGACGGGGTGCTGGCTGCCCTGCAGGTCTTGAAGATAATGCAGGAGAAACAGCGACCAGTATCTGAGCTGGCCGGCATGCTGGAACTTTTGCCCCAACATTTGGTCAATGTCCCGGTGCAGCGGAAAATTCCCTTCGATCAAGTGCCTCAGGTCCAAAAGTCGATTCAGGCCGCGGAAAAGGCCCTGCATGGAAATGGAAGAATCCTGTTGCGTTATTCCGGTACTGAGACCAAGGCCCGGGTTATGGTGGAAGGTAAAGACCCGGATTTGGTCAGTGCCTTGACATCGGACCTGGCCCAAGTCATTCGGGATAATATATAAAAAACTTGAAAGACAAGTTTTTTATATATTATAATTAGTTGCTTTAGAGCAGAAAAAATTCTGCAAGCCTTTGCAGTGGTTGTTTTTAATTTCTAGAGGTCAGGAGGGAGCTATGCGTATTTCCAAGGTCGTCATTCCGGTTGCCGGGTGGGGAACTCGGTCTTTGCCGGCAACAAAGAATCTGCCCAAGGAAATGCTCCCTGTGTTTAAAAAGCCCGGGGTGCAATACATTGTCGAAGAGGCTATCGAGTCCGGGCTGAAAGATGTGGTTTTTGTTACCAATCAAAACAAGACCATTATCGAAGACCATTTCGACTATAACCTGGCCCTGGAATCCGTTTTGGAGCGAACCGGCAAACACGACCTTTTGCAGGTGGCTCGAGAGGTGGCCGAAATGGTGAACATTATATCCGTTCGCCAGAAACGGCAACTCGGCCTAGGACATGCCTTGCTCTGCGCTCGGGAAGTGATCAAAAACGAGCCCTTCGCCCTCATGGTCGGGGATGATCTGATGTTCAACGTGGATCCGGGCATAAAGCAGCTGATCAAGGTGGCTGAGGCGGAGAGTATGGCTGTGGTCGGAGTCATGCCGGTTCCGGAGCACAAGGTCTCCTCCTACGGGGTGATCCGGGGAGAGGAGATCGGGCCGGACATGTATCGGGTACGCGATCTGCAGGAAAAGCCACGTTCCGGGGAAGCGGCCTCCAGGCTGGCCATTGTCGGGCGTTATGTCTTGACCCCGGACGTGTTCGAGCATTTGCAGGATCTCTGTACAGGACCACTGGATAAGGAAATTCAACTCACCGAGGCCTTGCAGCTGATGGCCAGTAAAAACAGGTTACTGGCCGTCCGGGTTCGGGGGATGCGCTTTGATATCGGGGACTGGGTGGATTATTTGATCGCCAATATCTACTTCGGTCTGCAAGATGAAGAACTGCGCGACGATCTGGTTCAACGCCTGCATGAACTCGTTCCTCCTCCCTCGTGATTGGTTCTATGGTGTCTCCATTGCCCATCCGACAACATTGCTTTGGGCAGGACCTGGATCACTCTTTGGGCAGGGAAGACGATGTTTGTCAGCTTCAGTCCTGTGTTCATGAAAGGACGAAAAGTCGCTTCACGATGACGTGCAGCAAAATTTGGAGTTCTCATTCTTTGACTTTTTGCGGACGCATCTCTGTGGGGAATCCTCCGATCGGGCAGTGCAGGTATGCGTGATGCACATCTCTGGGATGTGGCCTTGCTCAGTCCGCCCTATACCACTTTGACCTATGTCCAGCCAGGGGATTTTCCGGACTGGACGTGGCATCCAGGACAAAGGGTTTTCGTTCCGGTGCGTCGAGAGATTCGGCTTGGCCTGCTCTTGGACCGGGTTGAACTGGGCAATAAACCCGGACAGAAGAAAGCCTTGCTCTGGCCCAGGGAGAGACGACCCCTTTTCCCGCCGTCATTTCTTCGCCTGCTCCAGGCCTTGAGCCTTCGATATGTCAGCTCTCCCGGCCGTATTGTGGCCACTATCCTTCCCGGACAGGTCAAATCAGCCGGTGGAACCCTGGTCAGCCCAGAGGATGATAAGATAAGCCTTTCCCAACTTGCCGCATTAAGTGACCAGGAGAGGAGGTCATGGGTAGAGAAGTGGTTGACTGGAGATTTGCAATTTTTGTCATCCAATCGGGCCGGCCCGTCCCAAATGTGGGATGTGGCCTGTCATCCGCCTTGGCCTCTTCGACCTCAGGCCTTTCGCCAGATGCATGTCCTGGACTTTCTTTGGGCCCAAGGACCTCAAAACCGTCAGGAACTGACCCGCAATTTGGGTGATTGGGCCTCAAGGGCCCTGAAGGAACTGGCGGATAAGGGATTGGCGGTAGCCCGGGATCCGGGACAAACCAAGCGGAACGTTTCCGCGGAACCCTGCGGGGAATTGAGTCTGAGTCGGGACCAAGAAAAGGTGTTGGCCGGTTTGGAAGGAGACCTGAAGACCGAGCGGGCTTGTACCCGTCTTCTCTTCGGGGTCACCGGAAGCGGCAAGACCTTGGTTTACGCTCGTTTGGCCCGCAAGTGTTTGCAGGGGGGGAGATCGGTTCTCTTGCTGGTTCCCGAGGTGGCCCTGGCCCTGCAGATCCATGCCCAGGTTATGAGTCTGGTGCCGGAGGCGGACCTGATTTTGTACCACGGCTCAATGCCTCCGGCCCAAAGAACTGCCACCTATATCCAAAGTGGAGGTTCAGAGAACCCCGCTCTTGTTGTGGGCACCAGATCAGCCGTTTTTTTGCCTCGATCCGATTGGGGGTTGATCATTCTGGATGAAGAGCACGATGCCTCTTTCAAGCAAGAGGAGCGCTTGGCCTACCAAGCCAAGGAAGTGGCTTATTTTCTGAGTCAGGATCGGCGGGCTCTTTTGGTTTTGGGCTCGGCCACACCGGATGTGAAGACCTTTTTCGCCGCCCAGAACGGGCAGGTGGGACTGTTCACCATGCCCACCAGGATCAGCGGTCGAACCCTTCCGGAAATCGAACTGGTCAATCTGTTGCAGGAGCCTGAGGAAGACGGGCCGTTTAGTCCTCGCTGTCGGCAGGCCTTGCACGAATGCCTGGAAAACGGGGAGCAGGCCATTATTCTGCTCAACCGGAGGGGATACGCTCCTCTGGTCTATTGCACATCCTGTGCTCAGGTGGTCCGCTGCGATCATTGCGCCGTGGGTCTGACCTACCATAAAAAGATGCACCGCTTGGTCTGCCACTATTGTGGGCATACCCGTCCCTTTCCTTCTCCCTGTAGGCATTGCGGAGGATATCAGTATGTGCCCTTAAACCAGGGCACGGAACAGGTTGAAGAGTATCTGCGCACCCGGCTGGATCCAGACATATCCACTTTACGCCTGGATCGGGACAGCACGAGGCCTCAGGGGAGTATGGAGGACATTTTGGAGCGTTTTGCCAAAGGGCAGGCCCAAGTCCTGGTGGGTACCCAGATGTGTAGCAAAGGGCACAATTTTCCCCAAGTTACTTTGGTCATAGTCGTCGATGGGGACGTAGGGTTGAATCTTCCCGATTACCGGGCCACGGAACGTACCTTTCAGCTCCTGGTCCAGGTGGCCGGCCGGGCCGGTCGGGGCGAGAGGCCAGGGAGGGTGTATATCCAGACCCGCAATCCGGAGCACTACTGCTGGCAATTCGTCCAGTCCTATGACTTTGAAGGTTTTTACACCCACGAAATCTCTCTTCGCCGGCGCATGCACTATCCACCGTTTGTAAAGTTGGCCCTGGTGCGCATGAGCGCACCGGCAGATTCGGAGAAGGACTTGCAACGACTTCAGGATTTAGGCCGAACCTTACGCCAGGATGGATCGAAGTATGGAGTACAGGTCCTGGGTCCGGCCCCGGCCCCTTTAAGCCAGCTGCGGGGGCGTATTCGTTTCCAGTGCCTGCTCAAGGCCGATTCCTGGACGGCCATTCGATCGGCTTATGCCCGATTTCTGTCTGTAGCTAAAGACCGGGGGGGGTGTCGGATCCAGCTGGACCTGGATCCCATGCAGATGCTGTAGATTATTTTGGCATGCTGAAATACCGGAATGCTGGGGATGAGATTACAGAAAAGTTACTCCAAGCAGGGCGGCGAGGATGGTGATGAGTTGAGCGAACAAGAGGCCGGTAGTCCAGCGCAGGATATCGTGTTTGCTCCGGCCGATTTCCTGGCTCAGGTCAGCCTTGCCTCCGGCAAGTCTGACATATTTTTGGGCCAAAGCGCGCAAAAAAGGGGTTTGCCGGTTTGATCGAGAATGAAACTTTTGGCCGCGAATCGGAGGCGTGGGTTGTACCACCTCTTCGTTCCCAGGGTTTATCCCGTGAAATTTCTTCAATTCTGAGCCGGGTTTGCTCGATCTCCTTCTGCAAGCGAAGTTCGGCTTCTCTGACCCCGCTGGCAGTGGCCATGTCTTTGAGTTCGGGATAACGATCCTCCAGGCGCTCAAAAGCACTTGCACTGATAAGGTCGAGCCCTCGGGTACAAAGGCGGCATATAATCCCCGGAAGCTATGCTTGACAAAAAATATCAATACTGATAATCATTATTAAATATTGGTAGCGTATATTTTTTAAATTCCAACCCAAGGAGAAACATTATGAGCAAGACATTGGACAATTTAATGGAAGCATTTGCTGGTGAATCCCAGGCCAACCGCAAATATCTGGCCTTTGCCCAGCAGGCGGACAAGGAAGGCCACCCCCAGGTAGCCAGGCTTTTCCGGGCTGCAGCAGAGGCCGAGACTGTGCATGCTCACGCCCATCTACGAACCGCAGGCGGGATCAATTCCACCATTGATAACTTAAAAGAAGCCGTTGCCGGGGAAACCCATGAATTTAAAAGCATGTACCCGGAGATGATCGAAAAGGCGCAAGAGGAAGGAAACAAGGCTGCCGAACGCAGCTTCACCTATGCCAATGAGGTGGAAAAGGTACACGCCGATCTGTACCAGAAGGCCATGGACAACATAGACAGCTTAGAGCAGACGGATTATTACGTCTGTTCCGTCTGTGGCTATACCTGTGAAAATGAGGCCCCGGAAAAGTGCCCGGTGTGCGGAGCCAAGGCCCAGGCCTTTTTCCGGGTCAGTTAATAATTCAGAAGCGCTGACAGACAGCGCTTCTGAATTATTAATAACATATTTATTTTTTGATTATTTTTCGTAAAATTGAATTCTCCTCCGACCGCCCCTCTCATTTCATTTTACAAACAAAATGATCTTCGTTTTGACTCATAGTTTTCAAATGGAATCGGAGGGGCTGGCCTCATATCCATGCTTGCCAGTAATTTTAATGATTGCAGGCGTATTCGCCTCATCCCTCTTCAATTTCCCGCCGAATAAGGGCCTGGGTATACGCCGTGGTGATGTTGCATTCAGGCAGGGTTCCGAGCAAGTTCCCATTTTGGACCACGGGCAATTGATTCACCCCTTTGTCGGTCATCCGTTCCAAGGCCACCTGCAAGGTGTCTTCCGGGGAAATAGTCATCACGTTTGAAGTAGCCATATCCTTGGCCACCACCAGCTGCAACAGGCTTTCCTCATGCAAAATGGGCCGGATATCCCGAAAGGAAATTATCCCGGTCAATTGCTTGGAACTGTCTACCACATGCAGGTAGGGGGCATTTTGGGTTTTAAACGTCTCGATAATCTGGGTCAAGGGCATGGACTCAGGGATGCTGACCACAAAGGTTTCCATATAGTCTTTGACCAGCAGCCGCTGCAAGACTCCCACCTCGCGGCCAGTCTGCAGGTGCACTCCCCGGCGTAGGAGTTTGATGGTGTAGATTGAGCCCTGCTTCAAAGAACTGGCGATGATGGTGGACAGGATGCAAGTGATCATCAGGGGGAGGATAATTGTGTATTGTCCGGTCAATTCAAATAAGATGATGATGGCCGTGATAGGAGCATGGGTTGTCCCAGCCACCACACCGCCCATAGCCACCAGGGCATAGGCCCCGGAACTGGCGGTAATTAACGGGAAGAAGGAGTGCAGGAGAGAACCGAAAGCCCCGCCGGTCATGGCCCCGATAAATAGTGAAGGGGCGAAAATCCCACCGGATCCGCCGGTACCTATAGTAATGGAGGTAGCCGCCATCTTGATCCAGATAAGGACAAAGAGCAAAGCGAACCCCATCTCGTTGACCAGGGCTAGGTTAATGCTTCCATACCCAACACCAAAGACATGGGGGAATTTGAGCAGAATAAGGCCCAGCAAGGCCCCACCCAAAGCCGGCTTCAGCCATTCCGGCAATCGCACGGCGTCAACGAGGTCTTCGGATTTGTATAAAACAGAGGTAAAGGCCAGGCCGATGCAGCCGGCGAGCACTCCCAGGACAGGGTAGAACAGATATTCCCACAAGGAGACCACAGAGTATTCCGGAATGACAAAGGCCGGCAGGTCGCCGAAATAGTGCCGGGATATGGTGGTGGCTGTTACCGAGGACAAGACGACAGGGGAGAATGACATGAGTCCGAAATCCCCCAGAATAACTTCCAAGGCAAAAAGGACCCCGGCAATGGGAGCATTAAAGGTGGCCGCAATGCCAGCCGCTGCTCCGCAACCGACCATTGTTTTCATGTGCATTCTGGGAACTTGAAAGAACTGGGCCACACTGGAGCCGATGGATGATCCGATCTGCACGATGGGCCCTTCCCGGCCTACGGATCCTCCAGAACCAATGCTTATAGCCGAAGCCAGGATCTTGACCAGAGCCACTCGCTTGCGGATGAAGCCGTCGCGCAAGGCCACGGCTTCCATAACTTCAGGGACGCCATGCCCCTTTGCCTCCCGGGCTCCAAAGTAGACCAGGATACCTACTATGAGTCCGCCCAGGGCGGGCATGCCAATGATGACAGCCGGTGAAAGACCTTGAGCAAAGCTTAATATGTCCCCGCTGTTTTGGTAAAACGCCCATTGGATGAACTGAATGATATACCGGAAGAGCACCGCACCATACCCGGAGAGCACGCCGATGATAAGGGCAAAAAGGAGATTGTTAACGTGCCGACTAAACCTGGGATGGCGTAAGGAGCGCAAGAAAGGAGTAATCGGATTGTGCATGGTGTGTGCAGCCTGCTCCGGGTTACTGGGTGTTTCTTGGTCTGATCCTCATGAGATGTCCGCAATCCTCATTCAAGAATGTCACATAAGATAACTGCCTTGCTCCGGTCAGTCAAATGTCAACACCTTTGGTATGAAACTACGGTTATGAACAAAGAGGGCCGGCCCTTGAGGGCAAGGACGGCCTAGTACCGTGTCTTATAAGTTCCGCCCCATTTATTGGCAGTTTCTCATGTTGATTTTTTTTTTTAAGTTTGACCCACTATTCAACGACACGGAAATTCGAAATACGAATATCGATATTCGAATTTGATGGACTTAAAAATTAACAAGTTTCATTCTCGATCAAACCGGCTGACACCTGCCTCCTCCTAATCCCCCCCTTCTGCATTTTCCTTGTCCTGGACCATATGCACGTAGGCCGGCGGAGCGGAGCCGTCCTTGTCCTGGCCGAAATACAGGGTGGTATGGGGAAAGGGAATCTCAATGCCGGCGGCGTCGAAATGCATCTTGACCAGGCGGTTGTAGGCCCGGCCGATGGCCCACTGCATGCCTGGAGCGGTCATGATCCGGACCCTGATGTTCACCGAGCTGTCGGCCAGAGCAGTCACCCCGGATACTTCCAGGGGAGCTAGGATATGATCTTTGAAATCCTCATTAACAGCCAGCTCGTCAAACGCTGCCCGCAGATGGGACACTGCCTGGTCGATATTTTCCCGGTAGGCAATCCCGTATTCACCGACATGAAAGGCGAAATCGCGCATGAAATTGGAGACCGTATCCACTGAGGAAAAGGGCACGATGTGATAGGTCCCGGACAAATCCCGCAGACCTACGGAGCGAATGCTTAAGCGTTCGGCTACCCCGGTAACCCCCCCGGCGGTGACCACATCCCCTGTATTCATGGCGTTTTCCACCTGAATAAAGATCCCGGTGATGATGTCCTGGACCAGCTTTTGGGACCCGAAACCGATGGCCAGACCAAGAACACCGGCACCGGCGATTAATGGTCCGATGTTGATCCCGATCTCGGAGAGGATGATCATGCCAGCCATGGTTACCAAGGCAATAGCCAGGGCGTTGCGGAACAGGCTGATCAGGGTCTTGCCCCTGGCAGTTGGCTCGCTCCGACCTGCCTTGGGGCTAAGATAGTGCTCTATCACACTGGCCAGAGCGACCCATACGGCCAGAGCAAATATGAGGATAACGGCCACGCTTATGCTCTTGCCTACAAGAGTGCGGCCGCTGGGGTTGGCATACCAGCCGCTGAGATCAAAGAGCCCCCAGGCATCCAGGATAAACATGACCACAGCTATGAGAATAACCGCTCGGATGACCTTCAGGGTGTTGGGTATATAGGCGTTTAGCCGGTTTTCCAGAAGGGGGATTTTTTCATACACTTCTCGGGATACGATTATGCGTCGACCAATGAGTTGCGTGAGTATCCCGGAGAGGATAAGACCGATCCCGGCATAGACCAGGGTTTTCAGGGTGGCCAGCATGACTACAGATAAGGCATCCCCTGGGCGCAGGATGCTGATGATCAAGATGGCCAAAAAATAGCCAATGGCAACAAGGTGCCAGATGCGGGCCAGAAACTGGAGGGAAATGCGGGAAATCCCCAGACTTGACCTTTGGGCCCGCTTGTGCAGGGCATCCCGCAGTTTGCTCCGGTTTTTGAGGACAATCCTTAAGACATAGCCAAAGGCCAAGAGCATGATGATCAGATGGGCTGTCTGTCCCAAAGGAGTTGAGATGCTGTGGTTGATAACAGGAACGACAAAGAGCAGACCATAGCCCACAAAACCGGACAAACGGGCCAGGCACTGATTCCAGTATTCGGCTTCAAGGTCTGAAATAGGGACCAAGCGCAAACCCGCATATCTGGAGGAAAAAAGCATGCGGATGGCCGCCTTGAACAGCTCGATCATTAAGAATGCGTTGAGAAAGAGAGCGATCCGGGTATTCAAGGCCCCGGTCTCTCCAATGGCGAAGGTGGCGATCAGATTACCGCTGATATAAGCCAGGACCACCACCAGGACATCCACTGCCGCAGCCAGGAGAACGGCCCCCACTGCCCGGAGCAGAGGGCTTTTCCCTCCCCCATAGCGGGACCAGTGACTTAATCGGGAAAATAAAGGCCGGGCTATACGCCGGAAGAGAAAGAAAGCGGCTATGACCGCTATGACCATCAGGCCCAGATTGAAAAGAACGGAAACAAGGGCCCGCACGTCCACCCCTGTCTCCGGGCCTGAGGTGAATGCCCCGCTCAGGGCGGACCAGATCTGTTCCAGCCGAGCCCCGATATCCCCGGCAAACTCGCTGACCGTCTCGGCCAGGCGTCGGGGAAGGGAGGCCTTGCTATCTGCAGGAGCGCTTTCATGTGCGGGAAGAGCCAGTTGGTCCCCTTCAACTGCGGCCAGGGAGCGAAGTTCCTGAATCAGTTTCTGCCTGGACTGCTCGTTTTCCAGCAGATCGGCCAAGGTGGAGTATGCCGGAGGGGAGGCTGAACTGGATTGGGCCAAGCTGCTGGTGGCCGGAAGGATAAGGGTGGCTATACCTAAGACGGCTCCCCACAAGAACATAACTACTTGGCAGCGAAAGTTGGACACTGTGTGCACCTCCCATATGAGCAGTGTTTGACAACGGATTATGAGGTTTTGACCAATTATGAGCTGAAGGGCTGTTTACCGCCTGGCTGGGAAAGGCCCCCTGGACTTTTGGAGAAGGGGGCTGAATGCATTCAGTTTTTTGTCAACCTTACCTACAGCAGCTGCAGGTCCCAATTAAAAGAACTTACCCGTTGCGGCGCAGGCATTTTTTTGGGCCGTCTTTCATGCAAATGGACGAAAAGGCGGTACCCGGCCTCTTCCAGCTCCCGTTGATGAACAGAGAGATCCAGTTCCCAATTGGGAAAGTGGTAGACCAGGGGGCCTTTTTTCTGCACATAGGAGGGCTCCTTTTGGGGGCTCTGAATCAAGGCCCCGGGGTTGATGTCCTGGTGCACCGTCCTGGCCACACACAAAGGCCAGGGACCGGTCAGGACCACTCCCAGGGGTAGGGGAGCTGTTCGGGGCAGGGAGAGGATATCTTCGCCGGCCAGTTCCGGGCTGACAATAGCTCCGGAGAAGCCCATTTCCTGCAAGACCTCAAGGGATAGGGAATTGGTCGGATTACAGTAAGGCCCGGCCCACAGGTTCAGGCCTTCTCGGTTCGGAAAAAGGGATGCCTGCCAGGGTGCGTTGCAGCAAAACTTTCGGGCTCCGTTGCGGATCATGGTCTGGATCAGTCGGGTCCAGCGGTATTCCTCCTCCGGCCAGATAACCGGGGGGAGCCAGAACCAGATCCGGGGGTATACGGTCTTGCTGGCCGTGATGCGCAGCACGGGAGACAGCCACAGGCCCAGGGTGCCGGGAGAACGACCCTGGGGAAGCATGGGCCGGACATGGACATGTTCGACCCGTCCAGCTGCCTTGTACTGTCGGGGCAGGCGGGGGGAGAAATCGGCCTTGGCCTGACTGGGCTTCGGCATGCGATCCAGTTTATTCTGGAGACGACGCAAGCGGTTGGCCAGTTCCGGCTCCCGGCGATCGATGAGAACCACCGGACTGCCGGGAGTGATGCCTTTGACTCGCAAGGGCAGGGTGATCATTTTGCCCTTGGCTGTATAGGCCGAGACCTTGTATACCGTGTGCCCGGGCAGGTCTTCACTGCCGATACGCAGGAGATCTCCGGCCAGCAAGGTTTCTCTGCTCTTGAGCCTGGGAGCAGTCCCGGATCCGGCTTGAACCTTGCCCACAAACAGACCGGATCCGGTATCCTGTTCCGGCCGGACCGGACAATAAGTCCGCTGAGGCAGAAACCGATAATGGCTGGTCGGTCGGCCCAGACTTTGTCCCAGCAGGTCCATAGCCGTCTTCCTGGCTTCGGGATCATGGGGGTGATCGCGCAGGAGCTGATAGGCCCGGATGGTGTAAAAGACATAATGGGGCCCCTTTTTTCGACCTTCGATCTTCCAGGATGTCACCTGGGGTACGTCCAGGAGGGTCTTGGTCAATACATCCAGGCTGAGGTCCTGGCAGGAAAAGAAGCGTTTGGTTTGTCCATGGTGGGTGTACAGGCGGCGGCAGGGCTGGACGCATCTGCCGCGCAGCCCGCTTTTTCCTCCCAGGTAGCTGCTCCAGTAACAGCGCCCGGAGACTGCGTAGCACAAGGCTCCGTGCACAAAGGTTTCCAGCTCCATGCCCGGGGGACAAGACTCGGCCATTTTCTTTATCTCGTCGATACTGAGCTCCCGGGGAAGGACGATCCTGGAGATCCCCATTTGTTTGAGCATGGGCAAGGCCTGGACTGAACTCATGGCCGCCAGGGTGGACAGATGGATTTGGCCTTTGTACCCCAGCTGTCGAGCCAGGTTGACCAAGGCCAGATCCTGGATGATGATGGCTTCCGGCTGCACTGTTGTGGTGATCCGGTGCAGCAGACGCCCGGCCTGTTCCAGTTCATCGGGTTTGACCAGAGAATTGAAAGCAATAGATGTTTTGCACCCCTGTTCCCGGGCCAAGCGAGCCAGACGGGCCAGTTCCGGGATGGAGAAGTTTTCTGCCTGCATACGGGCGGAGAAGTGCTTCAAACCGCAATAAATGCTGTCCGCTCCGGCCGAGATAGCGGCCAGAAAGCTGTCCGCATCTCCGGCCGGAGCCAGGATCTCCGGCTTGCGGCCCGTTTTTTTTTGCGTATCTTCAGACATGGGCGTCCTTGTCATCCAGGGAGTGGAAAATGGAATCCGGATTTGAGGTTTTTGAGCACGGAGCAGACATCGGGGTCCGTGGTTGGGGCTTCAGCTTGGAAGAAGCCTTCATCCAAGGGGCCAGGGCCATGTTTAGCTTGATGACCGAAGATTTGCAATCCGTAAGTTGGGAGACTGAAATTGATGTTCAGGCTGTGGGCTATGATCTGGAGTCCTTGTTTGTGGCTTGGCTGAATGCCCTGCTGACTGAATCTGACATCCAGAGGATTCTTCTGAGTGGTTTTGAAGTCAGTCTAGTGCCTTGGCACATATCACGTGTCGCAAAAAAGAACCCTCCCCTGGCCCCTCCCTGCCGCCTGGAAGACAGGCGGCAGGGAGGGGAATCAGAGGAAGAAAGGTTTCGTGCCGATACCGGACAATGCTCATATGACTCGGCACTGGACCAGGAATACACCTTGCATGGAAAGGCAAAAGGAGAGCCCTTTTCCGCCCGCAGGGAAGAACAAGGGGTGGAAGTGAAGGGAGCTACCTTCTGTCTGGCAGAGGTTTCTGAGCGGGAGGGGAGGTGGGTGGCCCAATGCGTGGTGGATGTGTGAATAATTTTAGCCGTACGTATGGTTCTTGGTCCTAAATATTTGCTTATTAGTGGCGTGTAAGTAATTCCACAATGGTCAACCTTTTTCGTTGATAGGGGACAAACGAATACACAGAGAGGCTTGGCTATGAGCACTCGAGAAAAATATTTGCATCCTGGACTCCAGGACTGGCTGCAAAAGTACAATGCGTATCTGCGCCAACTGGCTGAAAGTGGTTTTCAGCTCACACCGGATAGCGCCAGGGAGGGATTGGCTGCTTTGACCCGGCAGTGGACTCTGGAAAAGATGCAGCTGCCCTGGATTGAGGATGATCTGATCCTGCCTCCCGAAGGCTCCCCGGTTCCGGTTCGAATCTACCACCCCGACCCGGCCCGGCCCTTGCCGGTGCTCATTTACTATCACGGGGGCGGACATATGGCCGGCAGTGTTTCAGAGTATGATCCCATCTGCCGTAAGATGGCCCATCATGTGCAGCATGTCCTGGTCGCTGTGGATTATCGTCTGGCTCCTGAAAATCCGTATCCGGCCGGGGTGGAGGATGCTCTGAACAGTGCCAGGTATATCTGGGCTACCCTGGATTCCAGGGATGTTGCTTATCAGCCCAGCCTGCGTCTGGGCGGTGACAGCGCCGGCGGGGCCCTCAGCGCCACTGTAGCCCACCATGCCCAGTATGATGCCGCTCTGCCGGTAGATGCCCAGGTGTTGATCTACCCGTCCCTGGACTACACCATGTTCAGTGCCAGCATTGACCGATACAACTCTGGCTTTCTGCTTCAAAAGCAAAACATTCAGTGGTACTTTGACAACTATTTCCAGCACGGGGAGGACCGGAAGAGAGTTTCTCCCTTGTTTATGGATATCACCCCGAATTTCCCGGACACATTGGTCGTTACCGCCGGATTTTGCCCCTTACAGGATGAGGGGCAACTCTATGTCCAGAATCTGCACAAACAGGGCATTCGCGTGGAACATATCCATTTCCCGGACTTGATCCACGCCTTTCTGAATATGGAGCGTCTATTTCCGGACCGCATCCAGGAACTGTACTCAGCTCTGCAAGCATTCTTACATGGTGACTGATGTGGCCTTCGAAGCTCTTCCATGCTATATATACACGAAAGTGTTTAAATACAAGAAGGAGGCAGGAAATGATCAAAAAAATGAGCATGTTGATTATCGTTCTTTGTTCTCTCGCAGTCATCGGATGTGGTGTTTCAGAAGATGAGTACGAGCAAAAAGTGCAGGAATTAGAAGAGGCCCAGAGCACCATCTCCGGATTGGAGCAGGAACTGTCGGCCAAGGAGCAGGAGCTGGGGAATGCCACTCAGCAGCTGGAGCAAGCCCAAGGACAAATCACCGATCTGGAGCAGGAGCTGTCTTCGACTGAATCTGAACTGCAAGCGGCCCAAGAGGAAAAAGGTGCTTTGGCGGAAAAAGTTTCCGGTCTGGAGAGCAGTCTGAAGGAAACAAAGGAGGAGCTGTCAGCGACCAAGTCTGAACTGCAAGCGGCCCAAGAGGAAAAAGGTGCTCTGGCGGAAAAAGTTTCCGGTCTGGAGAGCAGTTTGAAAGATACAAAGCAGGAGCTGTCCGCGACAGAGTCTGAGCTGCAGGCAGCCCAGGACAAGAAGGGCGTTCTGGCGGATAGGGTTTCCAAATTGGAGAGCAACCTGGAGACAACGAAGCAAGAGCTGACCGCCAGGGAGCAGGCATTGGCGGAAGCCAAGAGCACCATAAACGATCTGAATCAGGAGCTATCTGCCAAGGAGCAGGAGCTGACCAAGGCACATAAGCAGTTCAAGCAAGCCCAAGACCGGGTCACCGATCTGGAACAGGAGCTGACCGCGACCGAGTCTGAGCTGCAGGCGTCCCAGGACAAGAAAGACGTTTTGGCGGATAAGGTCTCTGGATTGGAGAGCAGCCTGGAGACCACCAAGCAGGAGCTGTCGGCCAGGGAGCAGGCATTGGCGGAAGCCAAGAGCACCATAAACGATCTGAATCAGCAGCTATCTGCCAAGGAGCAGGAGCTGACCAAGGCACATAAGCAGTTGAAGCAAGCCCAAGACCAGGTCGCCGATCTGGAGCAGGAGCTGACCGCGACCGAGTCTGAGCTGCAGGCGTCCCAGGACAAGAAAGACGTTTTGGCGGATAAGGTCTCTGGATTGGAGAGCAGCCTGGAAACCACCAAGCAGGAGCTGTCGGCCAGGGAGCAGGCATTGGCGGAAGCCGAGAGCACTATAAACGATCTGAATCAGGAGCTATCTGCCAAGGAGCAGGAGCTGACCAAGGCACATAAGCAGTTGAAACAAGCCCAAGACCGTGTCGCCGATCTGGAGCAGGAGCTGACCGCGACCGAGTCTGAGCTGCAGGCGGCCATGGACAAGAAAGACGTTTTGGCGGATAAGGTCTCTGGATTGGAGAGCAGCCTGGAGGAAACAAAGCAGGAGCTGTCCGCCAGGGAGCAATCATTGTCGGAAGCCAAGGAGACCATTACCGAGCTGAATCAGGAATTGTCCTCCAAGGAGCAAGAGCTGACAAATGCAAATCAGCAGCTGAAGCAGGCCCAAGGCCGTGTTGCCGAGTTGGAGCAGGAGCTGTCCGCGACCGAGTCTGAGCTGCAGGCGGCCCAGGAAGAGAAGGGCGTTCTGGAGAGGAGCATTAAGACCACCAAGCAGGAGTTGGCCACCAAAGGAGATAAACTGGCCAATGTGACTCAACAGTTGAAACAAGCCCAGGAGCGTGTCTCCGATCTGGAACAAGACCTGTCCTCGACAGAGTCCAAGTTGCAGGTGGCTCTGAAGGGTAAGGCCGCACTTGAGGATGAGGTTTCCGGATTGGAGAGCAGCATAAAGACGACTAAGCAGGAGTTGGCCACCAGGGAGCAGTCATTGTCGGAAGCCAAGAGCACTATAACCGAGCTGAACCAGGAGTTGACCTCCAAAAAACAGGAGCTGGCGGATGCAAATCAACAGCTGAAGAAGGCCCAAAAGCGGGCCGCCGATCTGGAGCAGGAGCTGTCCGCGACCGAGTCTGAGCTCGCGGAATTAAGAGGCCACATTGATAGCCTCCAAACTAAGGTGCTGGAAAAAGAAAATACTATCAACAAGCTGCGTCAAGAAAATGAATCTCTGAGCCAGGAGGCTGAGTCAGCTGCCGAAAGCAGCGAATAATTGCTTGATGCTCAGAGAAAATACATTATAACCACTCATTTCATAAAAAAGCGGCCCCAAAACTTAAGTTTTGGGGCCGCTTTTTTATGGACTCGCAACCTGATTGTCGGAAAGTCATCACCCTTCGGTCTTGGGTGTTTCCTTTTCCTCATCAGGTTCTTTGGCCTTTTTCGTCTTTGATCCAGAGGTCTTTTTCTCTTTCTGCGCACTGTCCTGCTCCTGTTCCCTGTCCAGGTGAAAGCGGACCGGGCCTCGGTATTGGTCGTCCGGTCCATGGCATTCGTGCAAGGCGCATTCCGAAGTGGGCAAAGACCAGGAGGTGGCGATGGCCACATGGCCTTTGGGATAAGGTGACACTTCGACATCGATAAAATCCATGGGGGCCAGGGCGGATTCCTTTTCCACCAAGGTATCGCTTTTCCCGTAACAAATGAGCCAGGGGATGTTCTTTTCCTGGAAGTGCTTCATATTCAATGTCCGTCCACCCACCTTCATGGGAAGGGTCCCATCCGGGGCGATGGGATGGTTGTAAGAGATGAAGCTCAGCCTGGTGATCTCCAGAGGCAGATCGTGGCGCTGATAGTTGAGCCAGTAGTTCAGGGCCAGGGCCGTCTTGCTCACCGGGGCCCCTTTTTTGGTCAGGGCCTTCCAAAAGGCCAGATCCCGATAAAAGTTGACAGTGGGGGCCTCCTCGCTGATGGATTTGATCTTGTACACCCAGGCCATCAAATCCCCGTCCGCAACCTTATTTCCATTAGGCAACACCTTGGTTCCGTACTCCAGGGCATTGAATCGATCCGGAAGGTTACCCAAGAACCAGTTGAATCCCTGGCTTCGGGTTCCATCGATCGGGCCCATGCAGGTAATATGGGTGTCCACCAGGCCATCGAGCTCATCAGTCAGGATATTGAGCATGGTCATCAGGCCGCCCTGACAGTACCCGTTTAAGGTCAAAGGCCGTTTATGCCACTGAAATATGGTCTGGCAAAAGGACTTTGTGTCCTGGACATCATCCTCAATGCAGATATTTTGCACTGCCGGATTGGTGTTGATGTCCTTTAAGATGCGCACATAGGTGGGGATGCCGTGGTTAGCGAAGCAATGGACATAGCTCTTCTTCTCCCCCGGCAGGAAAGCCAGGATGTCCGCCCCCAGAACGTAAGGATGAACGATCAGGATTGGTTTTCCTGAGTCCCGGACCTGCACATCCTTTTCAGTCGGCAGCACCTTGTACAACAGGAATCGTTCCGTCTCGTCCACTTTTTCATAGTTGCCCCGCTCAAAATGGAAACCGTATTCATCGGCAATATCCAAAATGGTTTGCGGATACTTATGGGCTACAGAATTGATGATCTCCGCCCGTTGACGCACCCAGTCCAGAAACTCCTGCATACCGCCATTGCTAAGGGCTGAAAGCCAGACGGAAAAACCTTGGGAGACAGAGTCCAGATGGTAATCCATCATGGTCTCGGTGCTGCTGAGCAGAGCCTGATGCAGGATATTGGTGTTAAACTCGACAAGATCGTTGAAATCTTTTGTGTTTTCAGTAGGTTTCTTTTCCAGGATCCGATCTTTTTCCACCCTCCAAAAGTAACCTACAGCCTTCATAAAGGGAACGAAAAAGTCTGCCTGATATTTGGACAGGCTGGCCCAATAGCTCTGGTATGCCTGAGCTGCCTGGACACCTACCTGAAGGGCCTGCATTTGCTGTTCAATCCATTGTTGAGGCATAAAATGTTCAGCCCCCTTGAAGAGCTCCGTCCTTTGATGGGTTTCATTCATAGCATTCTCTCCATAACATCGAGGTTGTAACTCTTTGTTTTTAATGACCTCTGATCTCTGGCGAGTGTAAAAGGAATCTCTGGCGAGTGTAAAAGGAATTTTTGCACCCGCATCTTTGTACTCATGACTTGTCCTGAGACGATGTGATGTTCGTTTGTTCCTGGTCTTCAGACTCATCTTGATGCGATGTGGGGGACCACATATTCATCATTTGCATAAAGGGCATCTGCAGGTGATCGGGATTTTGACCGGTCTCTGAGAAATTCATGCCCATTTTCAGCCATTGCCGAAAGTATTGGTCGTAGGCAATTTTGGAATTGACAAAGATCTTCAAGGTTTCTTCGAGATAATTCTCAAAGAATTCGCGAACCCCATCTTGCATCGCATGTTTTGTATTTAGCTCTTTCCAGGTTGCCCCAGGACTGGGAACAACGCTACAGTGTGCGCCCAGTCCTGGCAGAGACCTTTGTCGATCCGAATCGTTTTTTGGGCACGTGTTACAAGGCCGCCAATTGGATCTTGCTCGATGACACCACAGCAGGACGCCGGGATGGTGTTCCCAAAAAGATCTTTCTCTTCCCGTTTTGTCCAAACTGGCGGGAAGTGCTTTGCCATGAGCCCGAACATGCTTTAGGAGACATCCCGCTTCCCGAGGAACCGGAGAATTGGGCTGAGCATGAATTCGGGGCTATTCGTTTGTACGACAACCGTCTCAAACAAAGGCTTTACACCATCGCCTAGGATTTTTTTGCTGATCCTGAAGGAAGCATCCCCAGGGCCACTGAATGCAAAGCCCGGACGATGGGAGCCTATAGGTTCTTCCAGAATCCGAAGATACATATGGACGTATTGCTGGACGCGCACAAAGAAGCCACTTTGCAACGGATCAAAGAGCATTCCGTGGTTCTTGCCCCCCAGGATACCACAAGCTTGAATTATAGTTCCCATCCTATGACCAACGGACTGGGACCAATCAACACCAGTGATGATTCACTTATTGGTCTTATTCTCCATGACACACTGGCATTTACCGAAGATGGCACTCCTCTTGGGGTATTGGATGCCCAGTGCTGGGCCAGAGATCCAGAGGTTGAAAAAAAGAGAGAACAGCGCAAAGAACTGCCCATAGAGCAAAAAGAAAGCATAAAGTGGCTTCGCAGTTTTGAAAAAGTTACCGAAGTCCAAAGGCTCTGTCCGCATACCAAACTGATAAGCATTGGAGATCGGGAATCAGACATCTATGAGCTTTTTGTTGAAGCGCGGGACACTTCCGATGCTCCTGGTTTGCTGGTCCGGGCTGAAAAATCCCGCAACCGCATGCTCAAAGACGAGCTCATGTGGAACCATGTGGCCAAAAAGCCTGTCAGTGGTTCGATGAAAATTCACGTACCTCGCAGTGGATCCCGTAAAGCTCGGGACACATGGGTGGATATACAGCATACGCAAGTCACCTTAAAGCCACCGAACCGATTGAAATCCCGAGGCCCTGTGACAGTCTGGGCTGTTCATGTCTTAGAGCAGGAACACGACAATCCCATTGAATGGATGCTCATAACCACGGAAGAAGTCTCAGATTTTCAAAAAGCAAAAAAATGCGTTGAGTGGTACTCGGCCCGCTGGGGCATCGAAGTCTACCACAGGACCTTAAAAAGCGGTTGCCGCCTCAAAGATCGGCAACTCGGCAATGCCGACCGGCTCCATGCCTGCCTCGGCGTAGACATGGTGGTTGCCTGGCGCATATATCATCTGACTATGCTGGGCCGGGAAGTCCCCGACGTCCCGTGCACAGCCTTTTTTAGCGATATCGAATGGAAGGCGCTTTACTGCTATGTACACAAAACTCCCAAACCTCCAGAACAACCGCCGTCACTGGGCGACGCAATATATATGCTTGGAAAGATCGGGGGGCATCTGGGCAGAAAAAACGATGGTCCCCCCGGCACCCAAACCCTCTGGCGAGGGCTTCAACGCCTGGATACAGCCACGGAGATGTACGCGATCATGAATCCAAAAACCAGTTCCAACATGCCCTCCGGCCCCTGACCTGAACCCACGGTGTCAAGTGTGGGTAAAGGTCAGCTCCCGCCTGGAAGACAGGCGGCAGGGAGGGGAATCAGAGAAAGAAATGGTTCTTCAGACATCCGAGACAATACATATATGACACGGCACTTGGTGATTCAAGAAGAGCCAGGCTAAAAATAAGCGAAAGGATAGAATAATTAAAATTCTCCGCCATCCATTGGCGGAGAATTTTAACGCAGATGATCCGGAATCACGGCCACTGGGATGGGTTCCATTTTGTGCCGGTTTTGGGCTCGAAGTCTCTGATAGATATCCAGAACCTCTTTTTCCCGGGGTGAAAGATTGTTTTCGTTTCCATCCCGTTCCAAAAACAGCATAATCCGTTCCAGCTCGGCATAGCTGGCCCTGAATTGATCCTCATCGCTTCTGTTGTCCGCCCATAATCCGTCCGTGGGAGCAGTTTGAATGATATCTTTTATGATGCCTAAATGCCGCCCCAGAGCATACACTTCAGATTTCATTAAGTCGGCAATGGGAGCGATATCCACTCCTCCGTCCCCGTATTTAGTATAAAAACCAACCCCGAAGTCTTCCACCTTATTCCCGGTTCCGGCCACCAACATGCGGTTATGGGAGGCAAAGGCGTACAGGGTGAGCATGCGCAGCCTGGCTCGGGTGTTGGCCATGGTCAGCCCATCCTGAATGCTGGCCGGGAAGGTACGTTCCAAGGCCTGAAACGGATCCGTGAGATCCATGTATATGCCTTGGACCGGAGCAAATTGTTCTTCCAACCAGGAAATGTGTCGGGCGGAGAGCTCTTCTTGGCTTTTGGCCTGATAGATGGGCATGTTCAAAACCAGCACGTCCAGGCCGGTGCGGGCGCACAAAGTGGAGGTCACGGCCGAGTCGATCCCCCCGGAAATACCGACCACAAACCCCTGCATGCCGGCCTGCCGGCAGTAGTCCCTGAGCCAGTGGACAATATAGTCGCACACCTTGTCTGCTTGCATACCTTCCTCCTTAGCGCAATAGATAACGACGGACAGCCCGGTTGTGCTCTTGCAGGGTGCGGCTGAAATAATGGCTGCCGTCACCTTGGGAAACAAAATAGAGATACTCGTGCTCTTCAGGGTCTTTGGTCGCTAGCATTGAGGCCAATCCCGGGGAACAGATGGGACCTGGAGGCAAACCGGAATGGGTGTAGGTGTTGTATGAATTGTCCGCATCCCGGAGCTGTTTCTTGGTCAGCTTGCCGTCAAAGCTCCGTTCCAGGCCATAGATGACCGTGGGATCGCATTGCAGGCGCATGCCGCGCTGGAGCCGATTGACAAACACCCCGGCCACAGTCCTTCTCTCATCGGGCTGGGCTGTTTCCCTTTCCACCAATGAGGCCAGAATGACCAGGTTGTGGACTTCTTGAGGGTCGGGAAGTCCCTGAGGCCACAGAGTCGTTTGGATTTGTTTATAAAATTCCTGGAGCATGAGGCGGACTATGGGCTCGGCTCGATTGCCCGGGGGTCTGGGCAAGCGATAGGTTTCCGGAAAGAGGTATCCCTCGGCGTTGTCGGCCGGAATATGAAATTCTTGCAGAAGCTCCCGATCATGCACGGCATTTTTAAAGGCCTCATAGGTGGTCAGTCCGCTTTGAGCCACGACCTCAGCCGTCTGCCACCAGGTCAGGCCTTCCGGGATGCGTATGGAGTAGAGGACATGTGAACCAGTGGCCAGGGTGCGCAGGATCTTCAGGCGGCTCCAGCGAGTGTCCACCTGGAACTCCCCGGCCTGGAGCTTGGAGGATAGACCAAAGGCCCAGGCCAGGAGCTGAAAGAGGCGCGGATTGTCGATCACATTTTTTTCTTCCAACGTGGATGCGATGTGGGCAAGGCTTTGGCCGGGGGAGATATGGACGTGGACCTTTTTTCCCGGAGTCCGCACCGGCAACATGGTCAGGTGCAAGGCAAAGAGAGTACCCAGCAAAGATGCGAGAATTGCAGTGCAAACCACGCAAGCCAAAACCCGGTGCAAAACCCTCATGCAAGACCCTGTAAAAAGTTTTCCAAGATGATGGTTGCCGCCATCTGATCCAGGACCTTTTTTTGTCTTCGCCCCCGCAGGCCGGACTCATGAAGACGATGGGAGGCTTCAGCCGAAGTCAAGGTTTCGTCCTGGAGATAGACAGGAAGGGAGGTGGTCCGGCTCAAACGGCGAGCAAAATTCCTGGCCTGTCTGGTACTTAAGGTCTCTTCGCCGTGAAGCCCCATGGGCAGGCCCACAACCAGGCCCTCCACCTCTTCCTTGTTCACAATGCCTTGAATCTCAACCAAAAGTTGGGAATTGTCCTTTTTGATCAAGGTGGTATAGGGCAGGGCCATACGTCCCTCGGGATCGGACAGGGCCAGGCCGATGCGTTTTAATCCGAAATCAAGGGCCAAAACCCGCACTTTCTTCCCTCATGCGCCAGGTGTTTGAAATAATAGCTAAATTATAGGTTTCGGTCTCGATTAATCCGGCAAGCTAATCCCGGATGTAGGCCCCGGTTTTGAGGTCTTTGTGCAGCTGCTTGGACCATTGGGGACCGAACAGGATCCGATTCATATATTCCACGCTGTGCAAAACGTCCCTCCCGGGTTGGAGATCCAAGAGAGTTCGCTTAATCCCGATCTTGCAGGACGGACAACTGACCAAGACGGGCAAGTCCTGAGGATAGCCAACCAAGTCCCCCTGTAACTGCTTATTTTTCCGGTGACGAATGGTGTTGTAGATGCGCGGGGATGTCAAGGCGCCCAGTCCGCTTTCACCGCAACAGCCGGGGCTGAGCTTGATGGGTTGGCCCAGCATCTGGCTTAAGGCCTGGGCGTATATTTGACTGCTGGTGTTGGCCGGCAGACCGCTCCATTCGCTGTGACAGGAGGTGTGAAGCAAGAGTTGTTGCTCTAAATGGCCGACATCTTGGGTCTTGGCCAGCTCACTGACTACCTGTCCATGCTGATCATGAATATACTGCATGACATCCACAAGCTGGGGGGACTCCTTTCGCCGGTTGAAGGTCTTGGTCTTGTGCAAGGATTCCCGGCATGTACCACAGGAAGTCAGCACCGCCTGGAGCTGGATCTGGTGTTCCTCGGCCAGGGACATGGCCTGGACCATGGTTTGATTGGCTGCCTCCTGGGTTCTGCGGTATTCCTGATGGGCTCCGGAAACCAGCAAGGGATAGCCGCAGCATTGTTGCTGGGGAGGGATGATCACTGCTGTACCCAGATTGAGGAGCAGATTGATGGCTGCCAGGCCGATTTCCCGGGAGAATAAGCTGGCCCCGCATCCCGGGAAGTAGAAGACCCCGGATATTGGGGCCCCGGGGCGGTGGCCCTGGGGCCAGAGGATGGGCGGACCGGACAGAGACAAAACCTGGTACAGATTGGTAAAGTCCAGGCTGGGGGCGGGTTCGCGAAGGAGAAGGTTATTGCGCCGCTCCCGCCAGGCCTTGGGCAAACGGGCAATGGTCTGTTTCTGCACGCTTTGCCCCAAACTGCTGAGTTTGGCGGCTGTGGGCACACGTTCCGGATTGCGGCTTAAATATCCCAGGACCCGCCTCTTGACCGGATGTTGGCCCTTCCAGAAATCCTCTTCCAGGAAGGCGCGCATGGACAGAACCTGGTCCGGAACATTGATCTTCACCGGACAAATGGCCGTGCATTTACCGCAGGCCGTACACCGCTCCAGGGTATCCTCCAAGGCCTCCATGATATGCTTATCCGGTTGTCCCTTGTCCAGGAGACTGTAATACAGGGCCTCGATCAAGGCCCCCAGGGTAATGATCTTGTTCCTGGGGTGGTAGAGGAAACCCTTTTCCGGATAGTACATGGGGCAAACCTGTTTGCATTTTCCGCACCTGGAGCAGGTTTGGATGGTGCTTAAGAGCTCAATGAGCTTGTCCTTATGCGGCAGGCTGGTCTTGGTTATATCCTGGATGAGGCGGTTAAAGGAAAAGGTATACGGGATTTGTTGGATTCCGGACTGGACCAGCTTGCCTGGATTGAGCAGGTTTTTGGGGTCGACCTGTTGCTTATAGGCGAACAGGTCTTGAATCTTTTTCTGATCCAAATAGGCGATCTTGGTGATCCCGATCCCGTGCTCACCAGAGACCGACCCGCTGAGCTGCAGAACTTTCGTAAACACCTTGCCGGCCGCCTCTTCGGCCAGCCGCAGCATTTCAGGATCGTTGGAATTAACCGGGAGATTGACGTGACAGTTCCCGTCCCCGGCATGCATATGGTTGGCGATAATTACCCTGGTGGCGCTCATATGCCGGTGGATGGCATCCAGATCCTGGGCATGCTGGGGATAACGGCTGATCAGATCCTGAAAAAAGTAGTGGATCTGCAACTCGAATTCTTGTTCGGCCAAGTTCGGCCCGGATATCTTTTTCTTGAGTACCTTGTTGACAAAGTTCATCTCCATATCAATGAATTCGTCCCCGGGCTCGACCTGGTCCAGTTCATTTACCTGCCGCAAGGCCTTGCGATAGGCCCGAGCCAGGTAGTGCAGGTTAAGTTCTTCGATGAAGTCGGCGAATTCCGGTATGGCGTTAATGGGAATGACCACATCTTCGTTGATTTTGAACCCGCTGGTGTGCTTGGTAATAGCGCTTAAACGGTGCCGATCGTGCCAGAACTCTTCAGCTTCCTTCTCATCCCGGGCCACAAAGACGTCCACATTGTCTACCTTTTCGGCAATGGCCACTATATCCTGCTTGACCTGCTCCAACTCGTTGGAATCGCTAGAGTCGATCTGGATGAGCAGAACGGAGATAGGTTCCCCCTCGTACCTGTCGGATTTCTTTTCGTACTCAATGGCCTGAACATACTTGGTTCCGAACTCTTCAAGAGAGGACATCTTGACCAGATCTCCCCCCTCTCGGATACGATCCCGCAGATGAACCAAGTCCTTGATGACCAGCATGGCGTTGTGCATGGACTGGCCGAAGAACTCCAGACACAGGGTCTGGGAATATTTCGGTTTGGGGTACAGGGTAAAACAGGCCTCGGTGATAATCCCGTCCACACCTTCTTTTTGGATCCCGGGAAGGCCGCCCAAGACCTTGTTGCTCACATCCTTGCCCAATCCCGGAGCCCTGATTTCGCTTCCTTCCAGGCTGACCGTGCGGATGAGCTCCCCGTGACTGTCCAGGACGTCAAAGATTGCCGTTTCTTGGGGCAAGATCTTGTGTCGGGGATGATCCCTGCGCTTGACGGTGATGATCTCCCCGGAGGGTTGAACCATGGTGTAACTAAATATATTGTCCAGGGTTGTGCCGTATTCAAAGGCAAACGGTCCGCCGGCGTTTTCCGAGATATTCCCCCCTAGAGAGGACGAGGCCTTGGAGGCCGGATCCACGGTAAACAGCAGGCCGTCTTCGGCCACGGCCTCAATGGCGGTTAAGGTGATCACCCCGGTCTGAGCGCAAAGGAGCCGTTCCTCAGAGTCAATGGACAGAATGGATTTCATTCGGCTCAAGCTGAGGATGATGCTCCGCCGGGCGGCCGGAATAGCCCCACCGGTCAGGCCGGATCCACCGCCGCGGGGCACGATGGAAAATTCCAGCTCATTGGCCAAAGCGATAATGCGTTGGACCTCATCGGTGCCTCCGGGAGCCACCAAGAGCATAGGCAATTCCAATCTGAGGTCGGTGGCGTCCGTGGCACACTCCACAAGAGCGTTGGGCGAGGTGACGATATGCTCGGGGGGGAGAATCCGGCTCAGGCGTTGCTTGACATTGGCCTTGAATCTTTGATCATCTTGGTATTCTTCCCAAAAGGTCTCCAAACCGGTCTTGATCTGGGTGTATTCTTCAGCCGCCAGTCCCCCTTTTTCCGATTCCAGACGCTTGAAGACGCTGTTGGCCACGGACTCGGCCGGAATAAAGGGGTTGTAGCGAATAATAAACAACTCAAAGGCCAAGCTGGTAGCCAGCTCTTGTGAAGATTCGGACCAGGTTCGAAACTCTTCGGCCGGAATGAAGAGAACGCGATTTAGGATGGTTTGTCCAGGTACTGAAATATGAGGTAGTTTATTGTACATAGCGTTCAACGTATTGGTTAGAGTGTTGGGTTTTAAAAGAATGATTGAAAAAGAGAAAAGGAATGCCCGGGGAATTACGGGGGCTGTATTCAGAGCCTGACAAGGCCTGAGAGATAAGGAGAGAAGTTGAATAGCTGATATTGTGGCATATGTCAAAAACTTCTACAAGGCAAATACATACCTTAGGTTTTCTCCGGCCCCTGTTGGCATGTTCCTTAACCCTTTGATGGCTTGCTTTTTGAGCTGGTCAGTCCAAGGCATTCACTATAAATATACTGCTGCATGGCAAACAGTCAAGGGAGTTCGGCTTAAGGAGGCGGACCACAATGAACTCAATTACAGTTGTTTTTTCTGATCCTCATAGGTAAGGTGAGGTGCTTTCATGGGCAAACAAAAGGAAATTGCCAATGTTTATCTGCAGGCCAAAGGCCCTTCCATGAAAGGCCGGGGGAGATTTTGCCCTGCAGGATAAGGATGTGGACTTTAGGCAGGACCTGATCTTCCTTAGGGAGCGGACAGGGAGGGCCCAAAAGACGGGAAAACGGTAACCGTTCCCATGAACAGGCCAGTGAAAGAGCTTTTGCAGCGGCAGATCAAGTGGAGAGACGAAAGGTTTCCTGGGTCAGAGTATCTTTTCCCAGGCCTGGGCGGAAAGCTGAGGACCCATTGTTCAGCCGTAGGGCGGATTAAAGAAAAGGCTGGCCTGCCTGCAAACTTTCGAATATTTCACGGCCTGCGGCATCATTATTGACTCTAAGGAGGCGACAGTTCGAGCATGAGCAAACCTTGAAAGAGCCAGGCAGGCGCCTGGCGATCCCAGAATGGCCAGGGTGGCACCTGGCGGTCCGGGGGAGCAAAGCTTTGGGATCACAATCTGTCGCTGTAGTGTTAGTACATAAAAAAATTGCATATTTATGATGACGGTTTATTCAACAACTTGTCTGAAATATGAAAACCTATATCTTTTAGCAATACAATTTTATTATAAGAACTAGATATAACTCCTTCCTTCTCCATTCTGTATAAAACTCCAATTGAACCACTTAGAAGTATCAGCAATAGCTATGTCTTTGTTATGCATTGCGAAGGTCATCTTCTAAGTGATGTTCATCATATTGTATTGGTCTTATTCCTTTGTACCGACATCCTTTCTGTTGAATTTATGGAATATGATGTCTTTGATTATTAAGTAGGATGTCAGAACTTTGGTAAGTTTGCAAGAGAGGGAAGACCGTTGAATGCTGAAGCAGTCAGGTCTTTGATATAGCCACCGTAGTCCAACATATCGTCAATCACTTCCCACATCCACTTCTCGAACTTTTGGGCTGAGGGAAGCTTAGACGTGACGATGAGCCGGTACACGTCATGGCGGGGAATTATGGTTGGTTTCTGGGGCCTCCCGATGGAGTCACGAATCGTTACCCCATCCCGTGCTTCCTCACAGTGGTCCTTGATAGCCTTGCGAGTATTCTGATAACCTACCACCAGGGCCACATCCTTGGCCACGAACCAGACGTTATCTTCCGGGTCGAGCAGGACTCGGAAAACAAAAGGCCCCTGAGAGATTACCCTCCCAGGGGCCTTAGGTCTACCTTAAGACATCCCTTCAGCAGCAGTTATGTTTAGTTCGCACCAAGATTTTTTGCCACGTCAGTTTGGACCTCTGAGAATCCTTGTGTGTTCTGGGTTAAGCTCCGACAGTTTCCCGACAGTTTGGCCTTTCAAAAATCATGTGGAAAGCTGTGGTGGCGGAGAGGGTGGGATTCGAACCCACGTGGCGGGGCGAACCGCCAACCCGATTTCGAGTCGGGCGCGTTATGACCGGACTTCGCTACCTCTCCGCAATGAATGAGGTGGGTACACTCTTGAGACATTTAATGCATGACCCATAAACACAAAGGCATCACAACTCTTTGCATATCAAAAGCTTGCTTCTTCGATGCCTAAAGAATCGGCTCAAGATATTTTCACACTCCTGGCCACAAATACCTTCTTGGATCCAAAAGATGTGATTGATCCAGGGGTAATCATCTGGAAAACGCATCCTGGAAACCAAGGCCCCGGACTTGGGGTCCCGGGCTCCAAATACTACCCCGGCAATTCTGGCATGAACCAAAGCCCCTACACACATAATACAGGGTTCCAGGGTACTCACCAGGATTGATCCGGGCAACCGGTAATTATGGACAGCCAGGCCCGCCCTGCGCAAGGCCACGATTTCGGCATGAGCCGTTGGATCGTGGCTCATGATTGGAGAATTATGTCCCGTGGCCACGAAGCGGCCTGCAGAATCCAGGACAACCGCCCCGACAGGAACTTCTCCCATTTTTTCCGCCGCACCGGCTTGTTCTAAAGCGGCGTGCATCCACACGGACCAATCAGTTGCTGTGCTCATTATTACGAGTCTGTAAGTCCTTCGTCAAGGGTGGGCAACTGCAAAAGGTTTCGGTATGGTTCAGATCCAAAGTCATGTGCTCAAATTGCTGCGCAGGAAATCGATGCCCCTGGCAAACAGGGTGGTCCCTGAGGCAGACTGTTCCCCTCGAGGCCAGCGGGGATGATTGGTTTTATGGTTATAGGCCTCTGGGTGGGGCATCAGGCCGAAAATACGTCCAGTTGGGTCACTGAGTCCGGCGATGGCTTCCTGTGAACCGTTGGGATTATCCGGATACTCCTGAGTGGGAGCCCCGGATGAGTCTGTATATCGAAGGGCGATATGATCGCCTTTTTTTATTTCTTCTAGGATGGATTCATCTTTGACTATCAATTTGCCTTCGCCGTGCCGGACTGGGAAGTAGAGATTGCCCAGGCCCTGGGTAAAAACGCAAGATGAGTTCAGGTTGGGCTGCAGAGAGACCCAGCGGTCTTCAAATCGGGCGGAATCGTTGTGTCCCAGGCTAACCTCCCGGTGTAAATATCTGGACCGGGTGGCTGGCAAGAGGCCGAGTTTGACCAGGAGTTGAAATCCGTTGCATATGCCCATGATCAGGCCGCCTCGAGCGTGCAGGTCGCTGATCTCCTGGACCAGGGAGTGCCCGGAACGGGTGGACGTATGCTTGAATCTGGCCGCAGCGGCCTGAGCGGCCCCCAAATGGTCTCCATCCAGGAATCCGCCTGGAAAGATGAGAAAGTTGAAATCCGTTAACCGAATCGTTTCTTGGACCAAATCGGCGAAATGGGCGACTGAAACCTGGTCGGCCCCGGCAATGCGGCAGATATATGCGGTTTCCCGCTCGCAGTTGGTGCCGTAGCCGGTCAGAACCAGTACTTTGACCTGGGGCATACAGGGCCTCGAATGGCGGGTTGAGAGTTCGGGGGATGCTTGACAACGGTTATGGTCCTTGACTAGGTCTCGGGCCGAAAACCGTTGCAGGAGATGGCCCCGATCGAATGGCGGACCTGTTGTCCACCGGGGTAGGATACGAAGAGAACCTTCAAGAGTCAACGCTGCACGGTAATTTATGTTCTTTTTGACCGCTTTGGGGCAAAAAATACTTCAGTTTTGCCGGAGGTAAAGCTGAACATGGACTTTTTCCGGTCATAACGGTATACAACACCGGGATGGCCGATAGGTATTTGGGCAGGTGCACAATGGTCTCGTTTGAAACGAGGCACCGTTTTGTCCGTCATTCCCGCGTAGGATGGGTTCACGTTTCGTACCCGATCAATCCGGCAATCCGTTTTTTTGCGCCAAAGCGCAAAAATATGTCAGATTTGCCGGAGGCAAAGCTGACAAGTGACTTGAAGAAAGGGAGATTATGAAGACCAAATTTCTATTTGTCACCGGGGGAGTGCTCTCCTCTCTGGGCAAGGGACTGGCTGCGGCTTCCATCGGGGCCTTGCTCAAGTCCCGGGGCTTGAAAGTCACCATTCAGAAGCTCGATCCGTATATTAATGTGGATCCTGGAACCATGAACCCCTTCCAGCATGGAGAGGTGTACGTCACTGACGACGGGGCGGAAACTGACCTGGACCTGGGCCACTATGAACGTTTTTTGGGCCAGCCAATGGCCCAATACAACAATTACACCTCCGGCGGCATCTACAACACTGTGATCACCAAAGAGCGGCGGGGCGATTACCTGGGTGGGACCGTTCAGGTCATTCCCCATGTCACGGATGAGATCAAAAAAGCGATCAAGGGAGTGGCCAGACAGGATGAAGATGTGGCTCTGATCGAAATAGGAGGCACGGTTGGGGACATCGAAGGTTTGCCCTTTCTGGAGGCCATTCGCCAGCTGCGTTCTGATTTAGGCAAGGAAAATGTGTGCTACATCCACTTGACTTTGGTTCCCTATATGCGGGCGGCCGGGGAACTCAAAACCAAGCCTACCCAACACAGCGTGAAAGAGCTGCGCAGCATAGGTATCCAGCCGGACCTCATCCTCTGCCGTTCCGAAGTGGAACTTGTGGACGAACTCAAGGCTAAGATCGCTCTTTTTTGTAATGTGGAACAGGATGCTGTCTTCTCGGCCGTGGATTTAAACAATATCTATGAACTGCCTCTGGCTTTCTACAATGAGGGCCTGGATCAAAAGATCGCCATCATGCTTCGTTTGCCGGCCAAAAATCCTTCCCTGGCCCCTTGGCAGCACCTGGTACACACCCAGAACAACCTCCAGGGCCGGGTCAAAATCGGGATTGTGGGCAAATATGTCGACCTGAAGGAGGCATACAAGAGTCTGCATGAAGCATTGATTCACGGGGGGATCAGCAATTTGGTCTCTGTGGATCTGGTCTATGTCAGTGCCGAGGAATTAAGCCTGGAGAATGCATCGGCCATGTTGCAGGGACTGGATGGAATTTTGGTCCCCGGAGGTTTCGGTTACCGTGGGGTGGAAGGCAAGATCGTGGCCAGTGGTTATGCCCGGGAGCACAAGATTCCCTTTTTCGGCATTTGCCTGGGCATGCAGTGCGCGGTCATTGAATTCGCCCGCAATGTCCTGGATCTTCCAGAGGCCAATTCCAGTGAATTCGTTCCGAATACTCCGGATCCCATCATTTATCTGATGACCGAATGGTACGACTTTCGGACCAGCTGTGTGCAAACCAGAGATGAGACCTCAGACAAAGGCGGGACCATGCGTCTTGGATCCTATCCGTGTGAACTCAAAGAAGGGACCAAAGCCAGGGAAGCCTATGGATGCTCCAGGGTAGAGGAGCGGCACAGGCACCGTTATGAATTTAATACTGAGTACTCTCAGGCCTGCCAAGATGCAGGAATGGCCTTGAGCGGAACCTCCCCGGACCAGACCTTGATTGAAATCGTTGAAATCAGCAATCATCCGTGGTTTGTCGGATGCCAGTTCCATCCTGAATTCAAATCCCGGCCTATGCAGCCCCATCCCCTGTTTCGTGACTTTATCCGAGCGGCCAAGGATAACAGATGACTTTTCTTGACTCTGCACCGAAGTCCTTGTTTTTTATCGCCGGTCCGTGTGTTCTAGAAAGCTTGGACCTGGGAATGAAGGTGGCCGCTGAGCTGGCCGGGCTCAGCCACAAGCTCGGTGTTTCCGTGGTTTTCAAAAGCTCTTTTGACAAGGCCAACCGCTCTTCCAGAGACAGCTTTCGGGGACCGGGATTGGAAACCGGTATCGCCTGGCTGGAAAAGATCAAGCTGGACAGCGGACTGCCGGTGACTACGGATATCCACCTCCCGAGCCAGGCCGAACCTGTGGCCCAGGTCGTTGATGTGCTTCAAATCCCGGCCTTTTTGTCCAGACAGACAGATCTCCTCGTGGCTGCCGCCCGGACCGGACGGGTAGTGAACGTGAAGAAGGGGCAGTTCTTGGCCCCCTGGGACATGGCCGGGCCGGTAGATAAGATCCGTTCCACCGGGAACCGGTCGGTTTGGCTCACCGAGCGGGGCACGAGCTTTGGATACAACAACCTGGTGGTGGATTACCGGTCCCTGGCCGAAATGGGCAAACTGGACGTGCCGGTGATCTTTGACGCAACCCACTCGGTACAGCTTCCCGGGGGACAAGGGACCTGCTCCGGGGGAAACCGGGAATTCGTTCCCCTTCTGGCCCGGGCGGCGGTAGCCGCCGGATGCAACGGAGTATTTCTGGAAGTCCATCCTGATCCAGAGCGGGCCTTGTGCGATGGACCCAATAGTTGGCCTTTGGACCGCCTGCATGCCCTTCTGACCCATCTCATCGACCTGGCCGAGGTGCCCCATGTCTGCTGAAGATCTGGCCCGGAACGTGAAAATGCTCATCTGCGACGTGGATGGGGTGTTTACCGACGGAGGGCTGTACTACGACGAGTCCGGCCGGGTGAGCAAGCGATTCAATGTCCAGGACGGATTCGGGGTCAAACTTGCTCAGCGCATGGGACTGGAAGTGGGGGTGATCACCGGGCTGGAGTCCGAGGCGGTCCGCTTGCGTATCCTGGAACTGGGGATCCGGGAGTACCATGCCGGACATCGGAAGAAAAAGGCAGTCCTGGACGACATTTGCCTTCGAAACGAGCTGACTTATGCACAGCTGGCCTATTTGGGTGACGACTGGGTGGATGCCGCACCTTTAGGCTTGGTTCACCTGCCCATGGCTGTGGCCAATGCTCAGGACCAGATCAAGGATATGGCTGCCTGGGTCTCTGCTTGCCCAGGAGGCAATGGAGCGGTGCGGGATGCCATCCACTTCATTCTCCGGGCCCAAGGCAGCCTGGAACAGGCGTGGCATTTATGGTCCCAGTTTTCAGACAGCGCCTAACCGTCGTCGTCTTGGCCCTGGTTCTGCTCGCCGGGGCGGCCTGGTTGATCTGGGATCATTTTTCCGATTCCACCCCCTCAATACAGGCCGTGTATGAAAATATGGACGTTACTGTAAAGGACCTGCGCCTGGTTCAAGGTGGAAAAGGGAAGAGGACCTGGGAGCTTAAGGCACGGGAAAGCAGGTACATGCGGGAGGAGTCGCACATAGGGTTTGACCGACCCAGGATCACCTTTTATAAAGACGAAGGATCACCTCCGATACTGGTTAGGGCCCGGTCTGGGGAGTACTTCCAAGATGAAGGGATTGCCAAGCTCTGGCCGCGGGTCAGGGCCGAATACGGCCAAACCACAGTGCATTCCCAGCGCATGGTCTTTGTTCAACAGGAGCAAGAGATTACTTTTGAGGGCGATGTGGTCATAATTCACCCTGAACTCCAGGCTACAAGCCAGACGGCAGTGATCGAGCTTGACAACAATCGGCTGGTGCTCACCGGCCAAGTAAAGGTGGATATTCATGGGCAAAATACTCCCTGAATCAGGCGTGGGTTATATACACACAGTCATAGTCATTTGTCTGTTGCTTTGGATTTTTCCCATAAGAGCGGGTTGGTCTCAGACCTCGGAAATGGATACAGCCAAGCCCATGCACATAGAAGCGGACAAGGTCATCTATGGCCAAAACGAGCGGAAGCTGGAGTTCATCGGCCAAGTGCACGTCAAACGCCCAGACTTTGAACTCTGGTGCGAAAAGATGATCGTGACCTTGAACTCCGAAGATTTGGACCAAGATGCCCAAGAAGGCAGCGAATCGGGCTTAGGAACCGCGGGGAGTGTGCGCAAGATTCTGGCTCAGGACAATGTCCGACTGGTCATGGACAGCCGGGAGGCCACCAGCGAACAGGCTGAGTACTACGCAAGAGAGTCCAAGCTTATTTTGCAGGAAAATGTTCAACTCAAAGAGAACAGAAACACCGTGCGCGGACACCAGGTAACTTTCTACCTGGATGACGGGCGCAGTGAAATCGTGGGCAAGGAAGGCAGCCGGGTCAGGGCCGTATTCTTCCCGGATCAAGACGAACAGGATGGGAAGTGATGTCCAGGCTTGTAGCCCGGGATTTGCGCAAGTCGTACAGCAAACGCTTGGTGGTCAAAGGAGTCGATCTGTCCCTGGACCAAGGCGAGGTGGTTGGGCTTTTGGGCCCCAACGGGGCGGGCAAGACGACCACATTTTACATGCTGGTGGGCATTGTTCGACCCAATGCCGGGCGCATCTTTGTGGATGAGACTGAAATCACCGTTTGGCCTTTGCATAAGCGGGCCAGGTACGGCCTCAGCTATCTGCCGCAGGAGAGTTCGGTCTTCACCAAACTGACAGTTCGGGAAAACCTGGTGGTCATTTTGGAATTCACAGGTCTTTCCCGGAAACGGCAAAAAGAGAAGCTGGCGTCCTTGCTCTGGGACCTGGGCATTGAAAAACTGGCTGAGCAAAAGGCAGTTCATTTGTCCGGAGGAGAGCGGAGACGGCTGGAGATTGCCCGGGCCCTGATCCGAGATCCGGATTTTATTTTGTTGGACGAACCCTTTGCCGGCATCGATCCCTTAGCAGTGGACGATATCCAGAACATCGTCAAGACACTGAGAGACAAGGGTATCGGGGTGTTGATCTCGGATCACAACGTCCGGGAAACCATGACCATATGCGACCGGGTCTCTCTGGTCTACGATGGGGAGATCATTTTAGAGGGCTCTCCGGCTGAGATCGCCGCCGACCCTCAGGCCCGCAACGTTTATCTTGGTGAACGATTTTGTTTGTAATTTCCGGTTTCTTGGTTTGCAAAGCCAGGGCTTTTATGGCAAATTTTGGATAAAGAGGAAGATTGGCCCAGGATGGCGTTTGATTGAGGTGACAGCGGTTGCCTAGAATTCATGGACATATTTTAGCATATATATTCAAAAGATGAACATATTATGAGTCTTCAGCTTCGGCAAAATCTTAAGTTGGCCCAGCAACTGATCATGACCCCCCAGTTGCAGCAGGCCATAAAACTCTTGCAGCTCTCCCGGTTAGAACTTGTGGAGACCGTGCAGCAAGCCTTGTTGGAAAATCCGGCATTGGAAGAACGGGGGCCGGAGACGGATCCAGAGGCTGAGGCTGAGGCGAATCGCCAGCAGTCGGAGGAGCGGAGCGAGAAGGTCAAGGAATTTGACGTCCATGAACAGTCTTTGCTCAACAGTGCCGAGTGGGACGACTACTTGGGCAATTTCTCCAGTACCTCCAGGCAGGCCTCAGAACGGGAGCTGCCGGAGGAAATGATCTCCTTTGAAACCATGCATGCAGCCAAGCCCACCCTGGAGAGTCACCTCTTGTGGCAACTGCACCTATCCACCCTCCCCGATAGGCAAAAGGAAATCGGGGAAGTCATTATCGGAAACCTGGATACCCACGGATATCTGCACTCCAGCCTTGAGGACATTCAGGCCCTGTGTCAGGCTCCGACAGAAGATATCCAAGACATCTTGCACATTGTCCAACAGTTCGATCCCGTGGGTGTGGCCAGTCGATCTTTGTCCGAATGTCTGCAGGTTCAGCTGGAATTCTTGGACAAGGACGACCCCATTCTGTATTCCCTGATCCATGATCACCTCGGGGATATTGAAAGCGGGAATCTCCAGGCTCTGGCCAAGAAGTTCGAGGTGAGCAGAGAGGACATCGAGACGTATGTGCAGATTATTCAAGGTCTTGATCCCAGACCGGGCCGGAGTTTTGGAGGAGGGGAGACCTTTTACATCAGCCCGGATGCGTATGTCTACGCCTATGACGATGATTTTGTGATCATCCTCAATGACGAGGGATTTCCGGATCTGCAAATAAGCCCCGTATACGCCCAGCTGTTGGAATCCAAGGACGGTCAGCAGAACAAACAATACCTCCAGGAACAGATGCGCCAGGGCCTGTGGTTGCTCAGGAGCATTCAACAGCGTCAGCGCACCCTATACAAGGTCATAGAATCCATCGTTCGATTCCAGCGGGAATTCTTTCTGCACGGAGTCAGCCAGCTGAAACCCTTGGTTCTCAAGGATGTTGCCGATGAGATCGAGGTCCATGAGTCCACGGTGAGCCGAATTACCACCAATAAATATGTGGCCACGCCCTATGGAATGTATGAACTGAAATATTTTTTTAACAGCGGCTTGGGTACCAACAGCGGAGAGCAGGTGGCTTCCGAGAGTGTGAAGGCGTCGATTAAAAACTTGATCAACCATGAGGATCCGCAAAAGCCCTGGAGCGACAAACAGCTCGTGGACTGCTTAAACCGGGAGTTACAAGTGAACATTGCCAGGCGGACGGTGGCCAAGTACCGGGAAGCCTTGGGCATCCCCTCTTCGACCAAACGCAAGAAGAAAATCCGATAGCTTATAGAGTCTTTGAGGAAATGGAGACGGACATCCAATGAATCTTTGAGCAGGAGGCAGGCATGGACGTTGTTTTCAACTTCAAGAATTTTGAGGCCTCGAATCATCTCAAACAATACGCCCAGACTCGTTTCGAAAAGCTGGACAAATACATGCGCAACCCGGAGACGGCCACGGTTCAGGTCAATCTGGAAGTGGAAAAATTTCGGCAAGTCGCTGAGGTGATTCTGACCGCTGATGAAAATAAGGTTTCGGCCCAGGAAGAAACCGAAGATATGTATTCCACCATCGATATGGTTCTGGATAAGGTGGAAGCTCAATTGCGCAAACTTCGGGATAAGCAAAAGGATCGGCGGCGGGGCAAGGGTAATCGTTCCTCGGCCCCGATTGAACCCGGGGCGACCTTCCTCTCCGAGCAAAGCAGTGAGGACGAGCAGCCCAGAATCGTACCCACGGAGATGTACGAACCTAAACCCATGGACGATGAAGAGGCCGCAATCCGGCTCCAGAAATCGGACAACGACTTTCTGGTCTTTTTTAACGCCGGGACGAATCGAGTCAATGTCATTTATCGACTGAAAAACGGCGATTTCGGACTTATCGATCCCAGGGTATAGGCATGAAACTTTCCGATTATCTGACCCCAGACCTGATCGTCTCCGAGCTCTTGGCCACCAGCAAGTCTGAGGCCCTGGCCGAACTGCTGGAGCCTTTTCAGGCCAAGTGGCCGGACAAAGACAAAGAAAAGGCCCACACCGTCCTTATGCAGAGGGAAGAACTGGGCAGCACGGGCATAGGTGACGGTGTGGCCATACCTCATGGAAAGCTGGACGATCTGGAAGACATTGTGGTCATCGTCGGTCGCAGCCGGATAGGTGTGGATTTCAAGTCCCTGGATACCAAACTCTGCTATATCTTCTTTTTGGTCCTGGCTCCGGAACAGGTGGCCGGAATGCATTTGCGTATCCTGGCTCAGATATCGCGACTCCTCAAGGATCCAGACTTCCGGGAGACCTTTATGAATGCAGATGGACACAGGGGGTTGTGGAATCTCCTGAAATCTGTCTGAGTCAGAGGGAGCGTAATCCGCAATGCAGCCTAAGGACGAGTCGCGCACCGGCCATCTCCAGCCAGGGAAGAACAATTTTCCCATGGTTATTTTAACCGGAATGTCCGGGGCCGGTAAGAGTACCGCCCTCAACGTCTTTGAAGACTTGGGTTTTTTTTGTGTGGACGGATTACCTTCCAGTATGGTCTCCCGGCTGGTCAGCCTGTTTTGGGCCCAGAATCCAAGCCAGTATCGAGGTATGGCCCTGGGTATGGATATCCGACAGCCGGATTTGGTCCAGGAATGGCAGCAGACATTGGACTGGCTCACCTCCCGAAATATGCGGCCGCAGGTCATTTTTCTGGAAGCCGATCAGGAAACCCTGCTACGCAGGTATGCGACCACCCGCCGTCCTCACCCTCTGGAGTCGGTTCATCACGGCCTGGAGACGGCCATGGACAAGGAGCGGGAACTCTTGGCCACCCTGCGTCGGGATGCGGAACTCATCATCGACACCACAATGTTTTCCATCCATGATCTGCGGCGGTATTTGCAGGAAAAATGGGAGTTTTTGGCCGATACCTTGCAAGGGCTACGGGTGCATGTCATTTCCTTTGGCTACAAATACGGTGTGCCCAAGGAAGCCGATCTGGTCTTTGATCTGCGTTTTCTCCCCAATCCGTACTTTGAGGAGCAGCTGCGGGACTTGTCCGGACAGTACGCTCAGGTAGCCGATTACATCCTGCAAGGGGATCCCGGGGCCGGTTTCATGGATCGGCTGACATCTTTTCTGACATATACGTTGCCCTTGTACGCCCGAGAAGGCCGGTATAGACTGACCCTGGCCCTGGGATGCACTGGGGGGAGACATCGGTCTGTGGCTGTGGCCGAATCTGTGTTTGTGACCTTGCAGGATCTTGGTTACCAGGTTTCACTGGAACACAGACACCTGGAACTGGGATGAGAAGATTTCACGACCAGGACGGAAAAGGATGTCCGCAAGTTTCATTCTCGATCAAACCGGCAAGGAAACACGAATATGATTGGGGTTCTTATTGTAACCCATCTTGATTTTGGACAAAAACTCCTAGAGACAGCCGAAGGCATTGTCGGCAAGCAGACTGATTGTCTGGCCCTGTCTCTGGATGCCAGGCAAAATATGGAAACTGTGCTTGCAGACATCAAGCAGGGATTGGAGCAATTGGACAGCGGCCAGGGAGTCTTGGTCTTGACCGATATGTTCGGAGGCACACCCAGCAATGTGGCCCTGTCCCTTTTGGGTTCAGGCAGGCTGGAAGTCATCACTGGAGCCAATTTGCCCATGTTGCTCAAGATCTTCAACGCCCGTGGATCAACCCCTCTGGAAGATCTGGCCCTGGAGGCCAAAACAGCTGGACGGCAGGGTATTCTGGTGGCCGGCGAAGTACTCAAACGCAAAATCGCCAATGAATAAGAACAGTTTATGGGTCCGGGTCGATAATCGGCTGGTGCATGGACAGGTAGTGGAGACCTGGCTGCCGTATTCCAATGTCCGGACATTGGTTGTGGCCAATGACCAACTGGCTGAAGACGAATTGCGGCAAGAACTCCTGCGTTTGGCCGTTCCCACTGGTGTGGGCATTCTCTTTTTCAGTGTATTGCAGGCGGCCGATCAGGTAGCAAAGTTGGAGCACCGGCAGGCTTCAGCGGACATCTTTGTCTTGTTCGCCACCTGTGAAGACGCCAAACGGGCCTACACCGAGGGATTGAAATTTTCTTTTTTAAATGTGGGCAATATCCATTACACCCAGGGCAAACGGCAGGTATGTGATCATATTGCCCTGGGGCAGGATGACATATCCTGTCTGCGCTATTTACAAGAGCAAGGAGTGAAATTGGATTTCAGGTGCCTGCCCAATACCCAGGTCAATCTGAAAGCTTTGTGGTAGGTCAGGAGCTCCTTAAGCCGGGCCAAAAGCGCGGCTCTGCGCACGAAACGAGTGGGAATTTATTTCGCGCTGCTGAGTGCAGCAGCGAAGCGTGCAAAAAGTCAAAAACTTTTTGTCCTCAATAGAAAGAAGGCCTTTAATGCACCCTCATATCGAAACGTTGCTGGTATTGCTGACCTGGAGTTTTTTTTTGGCCTCATCACCCAATTTCGAACCTCAATAAACATAGGGTTCTTCGACCGCCCCCTGACTGTGGGGCTGCTGGCTGGCCTGATGACTGGGCAGTGGACCCAATGCCTGGGAGCTGCGATTTTTTTTGAACTCCTGTGGCTGGATCTCTTCCCGGCCGGCACCTATATTCCTCCACAGCGCATTTTAAGTACGCTCCTGGTCTGCAGCACGGCTTGTGCCCTCAATCTCACCACCCCATACCAGCTTCTTCTGCCCATACTTTGCGCTTTGCCGGCCGCCCACCTGGGCACTTTTGTGGAGAAACGCCTGCGCCAGGGGCAGACCGACAACCATGCCCAGCTCATGACCTGGACAGATTCACTCCAGCCTGTGGCTTTTCCGGGCCAAATGATCTGGATGAGCCTGGGCAAGAAGATCCTGTGCGAGAGTGGACTTTTTCTTCTCCTGGTCATGCTTGTTACCCTTTTCACAGCTGCTGGAGCGTTTTTTCTCCCTGGACGAATCTCTTGGCAATTTGATTGGACCCATATCTGGGCGGCAGCCCTCCTCGGGGGTATTCTTTCCGTGCGCATCCGCCGGGCCTATTACCTCCTGATCGTCGGCGGGGGCCTGGTTACGTTGCTTTTCCTTCTTTAGGCGGGAGGTATCTCGTGCTTTGACACATCTCAAGTGTCGCAAACAAAGAACCAGAAAAGAAACGGACCTTTCCTGCTATGCGCCGATATATGTTTGAATTGGCAATATAAAATCAATGAATCAGGTGAATTAACAAAATGGCCTTTTCAGCCTCTTGGCAGTTGATTTCATTTGTGCTAAATGTCACAAGGTTTGAATCGAGAGGTGAAAATACGAGAGCATCAAAAAGATGAGGAGGTAGGACATGACAGTTTATGTAGTCGGTCATAAGAGTCCGGATACGGATTCCGTCTGCGCGGCCATCGCCCTGGCGGATTTGAAAAGTAAGCTGGGCGTTGAGTGCAAGCCGGCAGTACAGGGAGAGGTCAATCCGGAGAGCAAATTCGTCCTGGACAAGTTCGGGTGCGATGCCCCGGAACTCCTCACTGACGCGACGGACAAGCAGATCATGCTCGTGGACCATTCCGATCTTTCCCAGAGCCTGGATAACTTGAATAAGGGCGAACTCATAGCCATTGTCGACCATCACAAGGTCGGGGATGTGACCACGCCCAATCCTATTGAAGTCTGGACCTGGCCGGTGGGCTGTACTTGCACGGTCTTAAAGAGCATGTACGATTTTTACGGTGTGGAGATCCCCAAAAACATTGCCGGGATCATGACCTGCGCCATCTTGAGCGATACCGTTATCTTCAAGTCCGCCACCTGCACGGACGCGGACCAAAAGGCTGCCGAGGCCTTGGCCCAAAAGGCGGGAATTAGTGACATGCAAGGGCTGGGAACTGAAATGTTCAAGGTCAAATCAGCCATCGAGGGCACCCCTGTCCGAGAGCTGGTCATGCGCGACTTCAAGGACTTCAATATGAACGGAAACAAAGTAGGTATCGGCCAGCTGGAAGTAGTCGATCTTTCCCTCCTGGATGGGGTCAAAGGTGACCTGGCCAAGGATATCTCCAGCCTCAAGGGTGAAGGCAATTACCACTCCGTGTTTCTCTTGCTCACGGATATCATGAAGGAAGGCTCCGAGCTGCTTTTGGTTTCAGACGATCCGTCAAAGGTGGAAAAGGCCTTTGGCGTGGCTCCTTCCGGTGATAAGGCCTGGTTGGATGGGGTCATGAGCCGAAAGAAACAGGTGGTTCCCAATTTTGAAAAGGCCTTTGGCGCCTAAGAGTTTGATCTTTTCAGCCCAGATAGGAAAAGCCCGACCTGATATCAGGTCGGGCTTTGTCACGTTAGCTTTGGGCCAAAGCGCCGCAGAAAAACGTTTGGCCGGATTGATCAAGTATGAAACTGTTGTCAAAGAGGCGACCCGGCACCATTTCCACTGGGAAAGTCACGGCCATGAGTAAACGTTCAAGCTCAAAGTGAGTGCCGGGCTGGCCCTACGGAAGAGCCAGCGAGGCCGTGGTTGTACCGCGTAGGCCGCCCTTCTCCGAAGGGCTGATCCTCTTCAGAGGTAAAATCTTGTTTCATACGAGCTTTCAGCAAGAGTTATGATGGGTTATGATTCTTTTTTTGCTGAACACCGAACACTGAACACCTTGAGTCTTGTTCCATACGAGCTCAGTCGTATTTGTCCAGCCCGTATTCGATTTTAGAGATGACCATTTCCGGTTCGATGCGGATCCATGCGCCCTGGTTTGGTTTTTCGGGTAATGGGGGCATCTTCTGGCTCATCGATATTGTAGGCGTCAAGCAACAGATCGTGAAACCTGTACGGGCCGCATCTTCTTGGATTGGAATAGCCATAAAGCCCTACGGTAGGCGTATTCAAGGCAACAGCAATATGCAATGGTCCAGTATCCGGAGCAACCACCAATCGGCAGCCATCCAGTTGGAGCATGGTCCTTCTGATCGATTTTTCCAAAGCCATCAAGGGCTGGCAGCGGCACTTAGCGCGAATATCATCTGCAATCCGGCGTTCCCGAGGACTTGGCCCGCCAATGAGTATCGGTTCCATATCCAGTTTCTGATGGACGAAATCGGCGATCCGGGCATAATTGGCCGGGGGCCAGTCTTTATGGGCATGGGCCGAAGCAATGACCAGGCCGACAGCCGGTCTGGGAATATGCGCAAAAAATGCTTTCTGCCAGGCCCGTTCCTGGGGCGTAAACACAAAATCCCAGCTGGGAATCGTTTCTTGAATGCCCAAAAACCGGGCAAACTCAATAAACTGATTCTGGACATGCTGCATTGGGTGAGAGGGAATATGCAGGTTGGTGACCATCCAGTGCATTTCTCTGGATCGCATCCAGTCAAAGCCCAGCTTGTCTTTGGCCCGGGAGGCAAAAGTCAAAAAGCTGACCTTGGCACTGGCTTGCGGAGCAATGACCAAATCAAAGGCCTGCTCTCGCAGACGGCCGATAAGCGAGATCCAGTCCCGCAAGCCGCTTTTGCGGTTAAAAGTGATGAACTGATTGATGCCCGGCTGGTGTTTGACCATCTCATAGGGAAGTGTCTGCAATACCCAGGTCAAATGGGCCAGCGGGTATCCCTGGCGCAGGGTATTGATCAAACCCAAGGCATGCACTGTATCCCCGAGAGCCGAGGTCCGGATCAGACAAATACGTTTGTAGTCTTGATGGGGCATCTTTATGCTGTTTCTGGCTGTGTACAGTCTGGATTTATCCTGAAAATCAAATAATGACGGGGTCTGTTCATGCTGGTTGATATTTCCATTGGTGAACTTGTGGACAAAGTCAGCATCCTGAAGATCAAAAGTTGCAAGATCCAGGATCCGAAAAAACTGAAAAATATTCATCACGAACTTAAGCTTCTGTCCCGGAAAATGGAGTCCACTGGAATCACTGTGGAATCATCAGGATACCGGAAACTGGAAAAGATCAATACGGCCCTGTGGGACATCGAGGACCGGATTCGGATGAAAGAAGCGAAAAAGGCCTTTGATGACGAATTTATCCAATTAGCCCGCAGTGTCTACTTACAAAACGATGAACGGGCTGCTGTGAAGAGAGAAATCAACACAGCATATGGATCGAATCTCATCGAAGAAAAGTCTTATGCCTCATACACATGACCTTCTTTCTCCTCCACGGGTCGTGTTTTCCATCTCTTGTGCATCCAGAACCATTGTTCCGGGAAACGCCGAATCATTTTCTGAACAGCCTGAGTATAAAACTCGGACACTTGGGTGACCTTGTCCAACATTTTTCCCTGAAGTTGAGCTGTGTCCAGGGGGTCGTGGGCATGAAGTGTGTATCGCCCGCGGCCGCTTCTGAGCAAAAAAATCGGCCAAACCAGGGCCCTGGATCGAATGGCCAGAACAGCCGGACCGATATTCACCGCGGCCTGTTCTCCAAGAAAAGGCAGGAAAATGGCTTTGTTTCTGTGGGTATTGTGATCCACCAGAAATGCGCTGAGTCCGTGGTGGCGCAGACACCGCAAGACCGACGTCGCGGCTTGGTCCTTGCCCAGGATCTGATTTTCCCCCACACCACGACAGTGGGTCATTACCTGGGCCAGGGCCTTATCCTTGGGGTGCTTGACGATGATTTGGCGTTGCCTGTCCCCAAAGCGTAAAGACAAAATCGGAGTCAAGAATTCCCATGATCCAAGGTGCCCTGTGATGGCTACGATGGGACGTTTTTCGGCTATCATACGTTGAATAAGCTGCTCCTGGTTACAGGAAACATTGGCGGCCATAAATCGAAAATCGATGTGTCTGGTCAGAAAGATTTCGACAAATGATCTGCCGGTATGCCTGAAATTTCGTCTGGCGATACGAGTGGCTGATGCCTTGTCTATACCCAAATGAGATGTCAAGGCCTGGATTGCGACTTTCCGCCGGCTGGCCGAAGCCATCCACATAGTCTCACCCACCAGATGTCCAACCCAGCTTGCTTGCTGAATGTCCATCTTTTGGATAGCGGTCCCCAGGCCCAGATAGAAAAGGTATTGGAAGTTGAGATTTTTCATGCTTTAGACGACATTGGATGGCTGTGGGGTGCTCGGAATGTCAGTGCATACTGTAGCCTTGCAATAAGAGGGTCCATGCGTGGTCAACATTATGGAGGGAGGCATTGACGGGCCAAACCTTGTCCAACGACCGGCGCAACCGATTGAGATTGGCCTTTTGCCGGGAAGGGCTTGGATTCTTCCAGACTCCCTTGTCAAAATCAATCAGCCACACTGACTCATGGGCATCTAGGAGGATATTGTGGGCATTGAGATCGGCATGGACAATGCCAAGAGTGTGGAAACGTCGCAAGCATTTGCCAATCTTAATCCATAGGCCTTTGGGCATGAAGACTTGGGTCAAAAGGATGCTCAAGGGAGTTGCTTCCCGGATTCGCTCAGTGACAATATCCGCCCGGTAGAAGAATCCTGTTTGCTGTACATGGGCGGCTATTGGTTTAGGAACGGGTAAGCCTTGGGCCTGCATTGCTTGAAGCAGGGTGAACTCTCGCCAGGCTCGGGTACGTTCGAGTCCGGTCCATACATATACGTCTTTCATGACCGGGGCGATAGCCCCTCCCCGGCGATAGTGTCGGAGAAAAAACTGCCTTTGATTCCAGACAAAGGCGTAGGCGTTGCCTCTACCCTGCGCTCGGCCCAAGAGCCTTCCTTGTTGGTATATACAATCAGGTGAAAAAAAGTTGCCATCCAGGTTGGAGAGCAGCCTTTGATCATACAAAAAGTATTCATTATTGATCCAAGAGTGTCTGTGGACTTGTTGGTGCATGTGGTTGCTGGATAAATATATTCAGATTGAGAACGCATAGGAGTCTACGTCCTCTTGGCAACTTGCGCAACTCTTGGAGAGGATGAAAACAAATTTGGGAATTGCACACCAGAAACTTGATTCCGGGAACCAAAAATTATAGATATTCCCCCATCCATTCGGAAGTTCCTGGGCCAGGTTTGGTATGCATCATTACGACGTGCTCAAGATTGCGGAAAAGGGGTATTTGGCTGTGGTTGACGGAAAAGGGGTGCCTGTTTCACCGACAGCATGAAAGAGGTCAGGGCGGAAAATACGGTTCACTGGAGATCATTTGTCAGCGACCAAGATATGAAGATACTGGTCAGCCTTACCACTACATATGAGCGGTCTGCGCTACTGCGAAAGAGCCTTCCCTCCCTTCTCGACCAGGAGATGCTCCCTGACGACCTCATTCTGAACATATCCGAAACTCCGTACTTAAAAGACAGCGGTTTTTCCGAGGTTCCCGAATGGGTCAAAGATCTGGCGGTGACTATTAACTGGGTGGAGAATACCGGTTCGTATCGCAAGCTTTTGCCTGTGCTCCAAGAGGCCGGCCATGGCGATCTCATCGTTACAGCTGATGACGATGTTATATACAGCCGAGCCTGGCTTAAAGACATGATTCGGGCTCAGCAAAGACATCCGGGTACGATTGTGTGTTCCCGGGGCAGAAAGATGAAGAAAAACATTTTCGGAAGATGGCAGAATTACAGAAACTGGCCTTTAGTAACCACAGAAACAATTGGTCTGTCGGTTCTGGCCACAGGATGCGGCGGGATTGTCTATTCCAGAGAACTGTTGGACTTGGACTTTGTCTTTGACCCCAAGTACCTCCAGATTGCACCCCGGCAAGACGATTTGTGGTTCAAGATGGCCAGTATGCAGAAAAACGTTCCTACCATGGTCTGTCCGGATATAGATAAAGACAATATCTACCTGGAACACAAGCTCGGTCTTGACAAAGAGAACTTCAACAAGATCAAAATAAAATTTAGGCTGTTAAAATTCATTAAAAGAACAATTGTACAGGGTAAAAACTATTTGGGCATCAACCAAACAGGAAACGATGCCGCATGGGATGAAATCTGCACATACAGCAGACTTTATCCCCAAGCTAGGGAATAAAGAAGCTGATCTGATGAAGCTCATGTCTTTTGATTATAACCAGGTATTTTCCTCAGATTATCAGCGGGCCCCAAGCAGTACTATGACCTGGCTTGGTGTGGCTTCCATGCTTGCCTTTGCCCTGGTGTTCTGGTTGTCCCGGGATCTTGGCCGGATCTGTGAAGTCACCGCCGTATTCGTTTTAGTGCTCAGTGCGTGGCAGGTTTGGCGTCAGGATCGCAGCGAGTGGCTCTGGCTGCTCATGGCCGGTTGGTTGATATTCATGGCTGGTGTCAACTTCAACGCAATGCTCAACTATCCCCAATTTGACGGCGACCACATCCGTTATTCCCGGTATTACCTGAGGCTGTTTCTCTTCCTTGTGGCCGGATGGTGGCTGGGCGGCAATCTGAAAACGGTATATATTTTCCTTGGGCTTGCAGCTCTGGGGCTCTTTATTGAAGTGCTTGTTCAGTGCGGGACAAAGCAATGGGGTGACCAGCTTGATGATACAGGTCGGGTGGAGTTTGCCTTTCGTAACGCTCAGCATACTGCAGTCCTGTTCAGTGTAACCCTGATCGGGCTGTTGTGTTTCTGGAAACGTTTTTTTAGGATCAAGCCCTGCGGGCTTCAATTTGGAGCCTTACTCCTCTGGCTTGCTTTGTTTGTATTCTCTTTCATGATCATAGCCGGAACTCAAACTCGCCAGGTCTTTCCTGCTTTTTTCCTCTGTATGTGCACAACAGGCGTATGGGCCATGAGGAAAACCAGGACCCTTCACTTGCAATTTGGCCGCTTTCTTCTTTGCTGTACATTGGCCGGAATCGTTGTCCTGGCCGTGGCCTTGACGGCTAATCCCTTTCAAGGCCTGCAGCAGAGATTTGCAGGAGAATGGGATACAATATCTCAGGTCATGCAAGGTGACTTTAGAGATATTTCTCCATACCAGAGTGCAGGACAACGTATCTATCTGTGGCAGCTGGCGGGCCAAAAGATCCTGGAATCTCCGTTTACAGGCCATGGTGCTGCCACCAGGTATAAGCTTATTCAAGACTCCGATATTCCAGAGCATATTAAAGAACATTACCATCATTTTCACAACGGATACCTGGAAATGGGGGTCGCTTTCGGCCTGCCCGGCCTATTCATGCTCCCCCTTTTGCTCACTGTTTTTGGCATTCGCCTCATCCGGGCCAGGCAAAAGAACATGGTGCCTGAAGACTTCATGCTCTTCGGCCTCTTGAGCCTGATTTTCTTTGCCACGGTCAACCTGTTTGAATCCTATGTTATGTACCGGAGCGGATATTTTTTTATGGGCATTATCGGAGGGGCCATCTATACCTTGACCCGGCCGTGGACCTGGAAATGTCAAGGGGAGGCCATCAATGAATGAAAAGAATGAAACCCGCTCCCTTAACTCTGGGGAAGCTATCCCTATTGTGGTCAGCAGTGACGAAAATTATGCCCCCCATGTGGGGGTCATGTTTGCTTCCTTACTGGAGAACGCTTCCCGGCCCGAAAGCTGCCACCTGTTTGTCATTGATGCCGGGATCAGCGAAAAAACGCACAAAAGAGTCGAAGACGAGGTCCACAAACGAAAAGGAAACATCAGTTTTATTCCCTTTGATGGGGAGATGTATGAAAAATTTCCTTTGCGCCGGGGCATGACTGCGGCAGCCTATTACCGGCTCTCCATTCCGGAATTGTTTGATGAAAAGGTGACCAAAGTCATTTATTTGGATTGTGACTTGATTGTCCAAGGGGATATTGCCGAGCTTTGGAACCATCCTTTGGACGGCAAGCACATAGCGGCGGTACAAGACCTGTCGAACTCCACCCACCTGGCTTCGGGTTTACCTCAGAACAAGTACTTCAACTCCGGGGTCATGCTCATCGATTTAGAACTCTGGCGACGAGATGACATTGCCCAAAAAGTACGCAGATTTAAGATGGAACATCCGGAAAGAATTCAGACCAATGATCAATGCGCGCTCAACGGGGTACTCTATGATTCCTGGTCCAGGCTGCCGCTGCGCTGGAATCAGCAGGCCGGCATCTATCGTCCTGGTCGGGGGCGATTGCGGGCTTTTTCCCAGGAAGAAATCGAGGAAGGCATCTGGAACCCGGGTATCATCCATTATATCGGCAGCAAACCCTGGAATTATCCCTGTTTTCATCCCCTGACTGCCGAATATTACCGCTACCTGGAAAAGACTGTATGGGCGGGGGCTGAACCTAACAATAAGGGCTTCCGGGCTTTTTTGAGATGGAGTTCGAGACCTCAGTTGGTGAAGAAATTTATCCGCCAGTTACGCTGGCAACGCCGGTATGCCAGGCATAAAAGGCCAAGGGATCAAGGCGAATGACATATAGAGTCCTTTGCTTAACCGATCAAAGCGACCTGCCGGAAACTGAGCTGTTTATAGGACTTTACAATGCAGGCGTAGATATCGAGGTGGCCTGCAATCCCAAAGGTCGATATTTCGAACGGCTTCAGAAATCCGAAGTCTGTATCCATAAGCTGATTGCCGAAAGCAGGTTTTCAATTCAATCAATACAAAATATTCGCCGGATTCTGGCCCGGAAAGACTACGATATTCTGTACTGCTTTAACAACAAGGCGGCCTCCAATCTGCTTATGGCCACATGGGGCCAGAAATATAAAATCATTACCTACCGAGGAACTGTAGGCAATGTCGGCTTTCTATCCCCTGCTTCCTGGACCACTCATCTCCATCCGCGTGTGGACCGGATTGTATGCGTTTCAAAGGCTGTCCGGGAACACTTGGTGGGCATGCGGTTTCTGGGGATGGGTATTGGCCCGGACAAAGCGGTGGCCATTTACAAGGGACACGACTTTGCTTGGTACCAGAGTCCTCCAGCTGATCTGGCCAGGGAGTTTGGAATCCCTGCAGATGCATTTGTGGTCGGCTTTGCCGGAAGAAATCGACCACACAAGGGGATTAGTCATCTTATCGATGCAACCAGGCATCTCCCTGGGGAGGCTAACATCCATTTTCTTTTGTTGGGTCGGTTGAAAGAAGATAGGTCATTGAAGCGGAAGATTGCCCAAAGCCCACATGCCTGCCGGATTCATCTGCCTGGATTCCGTGAGGATGCTCCGGCTGTTTTCGCGGCTTGCGATACTTTTATCATGCCCTCGACCAAAAGAGAGGGGCTGTCCCGAGCTGTGATCGAAGCCATGGCCCGAGGTACTCCACCTATTGTCACTGATGTGGGCGGATTGCCGGAATTGGTTATTCACGGGCAAAGTGGCATTGTGGTCAAGCCAGAGGATGCCTATGGAATTGCTGAGGCTATCCTTCGGTTGGCCCAAAATCCTGAGGAGAAAAGAAGAATGGGGGTAAATGCCAGACAACGCATTCAGGAGCATTTCCATATTCAGCAAACTGTGAGCCAGACCCGGAGCTTATTTGAACATTTGATGGCTGCAGAATAGATTCGAGTGCAAAAGCTGCGTGTGCACCCGCCAGAGGTCAGCTTTGCCTCCGGCAAATCTGACATATTTTTTGGGCCAAAGCGCCCAAAAAAAGGAAGTTGCCGGATTGATCAGTTAATAAATGCGATAATATTTCAATCTGTTGCGGATTTTCATCTTTCGAACAAGATTAAGCGGTTTGGGCTTTAACTCTGAGCTTTCAGTGAGCATCAGCCTGTCCGAAGCGGCCAGGACCCGCTCACTGCTGAGGCCGTCTCTGTAAGGATGGAGGCGGTGAACATAATCATGCACAGCATCCATAAGCTCTGGGGGGTGATTGAGGGCATGTTGTAATGCTCCCTCGATTTGATCTGGATTGTTGATATTTATAAGGTAAGGGTAGGTTGGGTTGGCGGTTTGATAGGTGACTACTGGCTTATGCAGGAGCATAAACTCCAGCATGATCGAGGAGGTATCGCAGAGCATAACATCAGCGGTTTTTAACAGCGGCCATATCTGCTGGTGGCTTTCATAAAAGGACAGGTTCGGTCCATGCAGTTTTCTGTATTTATTTACTGTCTCGGTCGGCATTTTAGGGTGAAGGGTGATCATCCAGTGAAAAATTCCTTTTGCGGCCAGGCGCTTGATCCTATCAATTAGATACGGGGCGGATGTCAGGGAGGGACTGAAAGTGGAGGCATAAAGCACGATCGGTTTGGAGATCCCCAGCTCAGGGCGCAGATCCTGTATACGGTTTGCAAACAGCGGATCCAGCTTGGGCCAGCCAGTTTGGTGAACTTTGAAGTGACCATATTTTAAGGCCAAGTCTTGGAAAAGGCCTGTTTCTTCCTCTCCCCGGGTGCAATAGAGGTCAAAAAAACCCCGGATCCGGTAGTGACCTTTTTTCCCCATAGAGTCATCAGCCAGACCATGAAAAACCTGCACCTTAAGGCCGGGGAAAAAATCCGGAACAATATTGCCGGGTACAAACACGGCATGCGGGCGGAAATTTTTTACTTCAGCAACACGGGAAAACAAAACTTCATCAGGTGCAAGCCATTGCCTGCCATCGATTCCAGGATCAAAGAACCAGGCAGCTTGGTCACCCCTTGCCAGGATCTCTTTTTGCAGAGGACGCAAAATGCCCAGACTATACAATTCAGAGACGTACAATAAATACCGACGCACCATTCGTCCCTTATCTTATTGCCCTGGTGGTTTCTCGATATCCGGTCCGTTGGGGGCAGTATTATCGTCTCTATTCATTTTCTCTCTCTTTAAGGCCCACAATCCGGCATACTTATTAAATGTTACCTGGCTGTACATGACAGCCATTAAAAAACCGGTCGAGCCGTCCAGGAATCCGCCGCGGATAATATATACCTGCACAAATTCCAGGATGCCCCGCAGTGTAGCCCCAATCAGCCCGGCCCCATTTTGATTCTGTCGATACTTTTGTTGTGCGCCCAGCCATGCGTAGTTTGCATTCTTATATAAGGCATGTCCAAAGTCCCTGTGTGTATAGTGCAGCAGATGTCCTTTGAGTTTACGAATCTTTCCAGGAGGAGGTACGACTTTTTCATGAACCACGGCATCGGAAAAAGACGCACCTTTGCGTTGAAAAAGCCGTAGTGGTGCTCTGGCACTTCTCCCGAATTTTAAGGTCTGACCATAAAGAGTCACTCCCCACCTTAATTTGTAGCCCACCGCATCGGGATTGCTGCGCAAGGTTGCATCTATTTCCGCTCTGAGCTCAGTACTCAAGGCCTCATCTGCATCAATGGACAGGACCCATTCGCCTCTGGCTTTTTCAAGGGCCCGCTGTTTTTGAATCCCGTATCCGGGCCAGTCGGTTTCATAGACCTTATCTGTATAGCATCTGGCAATAGAAACGCTTTGGTCTGTGCTCCCGCTGTCCAGGACAATTATTTCCTGGGCAATGGGATAAACCGAATCTAAACAGGTTGCAATCCGGTCTGCCTCGTCTTTGACAATGACAATGACCGACAGCGAATACGTGTTTTTATTTTCAGGAGGTTGGGTCATAGGAAAATCCTCAGACGACTCCTTGTGCCAGATCTTTTGCATTATTGCAAATCCGAAGCAAGGCATTGACTTTTCAACAGAAAGTATACTAATCAACTATGTTGCCTCGATATGCCCTTTCTCCTTAGAAGAAAGTTCCAGGTGAAACATGTTATTTGTCTATGTCGCCTACGTCTTACTGACCAGTCTTATCTTTGTTGTGGCCTTTCCTTTCGCTTGGATCTACGTCCAAATCACCGGGAAACACAGCGACCATCTGGCCGAACGTTTAGGCAGAATCCCCAGGACTGCTATTGCAGGGCTCAGCGGGCAACCGCGGGTGTGGTTCCATGCGGTATCCCTGGGCGAGGTCAAGGTGGCTGAAGCGGTGATTACTGCCTTAAGGAAAAGGATTCCGGGATGCGCTATTTTGCTTTCCACTACCACCAAGCACGGGCGGGAGCTTGCCCAATCCCTGGACCTGGAAAATTTTTCGGTTGTCTACCTGCCCTTGGATCTCGTTTTCTGTGTCCGACCGGCCTTGTCCAGGGTCAGACCCCAGGCAATGGTCTTTATAGAAACT
>JAXHMO010000001.1:160000-358970 GCA_034521385.1 Desulfovermiculus sp. | reverse complement strand
AATCAAGGGGTTAGGTGGAAAGCTTAGCCCCTTTCTGTTGGGTCACCCTCAATTTTTGTCTCCGACCTGTCCCCACTGATAGAGTGTTGCTGTCCTAGTCCTGCATCTCTACTGCCACATCCTCCACCTGGCCCCGGTACGGTACATCCACTATGGGCCTGGGCTATTCTTCTTGAGATTCCTCATACTCCCGAATCAACCGCTGCAAGCACTCCATCATCAGATCCTTGATTGACCGGCCAGTCTCCACAGACAGCCGCTTGATCTGCTTGTGCTCTTCCGGGCTGATCTTCAGGGTCAAAGTTTTCCAATCGGTCATTTGTTCGCCTCCGTCATTGTTTGACTGTATATTACTGAATTGCTGTTTTCCTGTCAATACCCAAAACCAACAATTTTCAAATTCATAAAAAAAGCCCGGATCTTCAATAAATCCGGGCAAGCATAAAGGCCTCAAATTTGCCTTATTTCGATCACCCCGACCTATACCCTTGGGGAAGTTCAAAAAAGCCAAAATACGGCCATTTTACTTTTTTATAAGCTATGTTGCTCTGGCTACTTGAGTTAGCTAATGACGATTGGACGGGATTAAGTAGAGACTATATGACAGGTCACTTTCTCTGATTGCTAGAATGGGATATAATTTTTTATTTAATGGCTGGCCTAGATACTTTTTCTCCCATTCTCAGAGATCCCGGTAAATGACTTTTTTGTGCATTAAGAATCATGCACGCTCTATTGGCACAAATATTTTATTTCGTATCTTATTGAGATGAAATGACAACTTCACTTTCAGGCGGCCGACAAGAGTGATCTCTTGTTCATTGAGCTTGTGGCAGAGCTTGTCGGCTGCTTTGCGATACTTGGTGTTATCGATTCCATCTATGATCACGACCAAGGTGTCGCCGATGAGTTTGATAAGACCGGATCTTCGAGTGATCATCCCCAGTATTTGTTTGATGTCCCTGGGATCATCATAGCAGTCCCGAAAGATCTCCACCAACCGTTCCCGGGAATGGAAGGCCAGACACTGCATGAGATCATAGAGCTTTTTCTTTTCCAGATCGCAGCGGTTCATGGGTCTTCCCTTGAGCAGCTCCAGGATTGAGATCTTATCCGGGAGTTGACTGAGCTTATCTTCAAAGCGCTGAAGCTCGGTTTCTTTTTCCGCCTTCTCCTGCTCAAGCTTGGTGAGCTTTTTTTCGATCCGTTTGTCCTGGCGGTTGCCGAGTTTATACTTACGGAGATCGATCTCCTTTTGCAGCTCTTTGATATCGTTTTTGAGGGCTTTGATCCCTTTTCGAATCAGGGCAATGTCTGGATTGTCCACCAAGGGCTGCTCTTCAAGCTCTTTGAGATCATAGCCCGGATGATAATCCAGGTTGAACCAAGCCAGGGACTCCTTAAAGAAGTTTTCGGATTTCCCCCAACGCTGAAGCATATAATAGGCAATCTCGTGGACCGGTTTCTCTGTGTTGTTGGTGTATATCCCCATATACTTGCCTGATTTTTGGAATTTGATGGCCACCAGGCGCACCTGCATGGAACTTGGCTCGTTCCGGCCATCGTTTTTGGCGGTTTGAGTCGTCTCTCGAATGGTTCGAGACGTTTCAGCAATCTCAATTTCTTCTTCTGCAATACACATGGGGATAAAGCCGGGCAATTCAGTCATTGCCTTTTCAGGAAGGTGTTTGGCCCAGGTGACGAAATCAGCCTGCTGATCCAGCTCGTTGAAAAAATGAACCCCATACCCGCCCCGGTCAAAGACCAGGATGGGGCGCTCAATTCCCAGGTCGATGAGCATCTCGGCGCTGCGGGCAATCATGGGCCTGAAATCGATCTCACAGGATTCGGTGAGAAAGAACAAGGGCCTGCCCTGTAAATCGGTGACCGCATAAATCTCATTGCCTTTCAAGGGCATGCGCCGGACTGTATAGTAGCCTTTGGCAATGACGTGCAGGCCGTAGTAGGGCAGGAAGTGCCCGTCTATAAAAAAGACTTCCTTGTCGATTCGATCTTTTTCAAGGAGGTTGCGGGCCACATCTTCTATCAGCTGGGGACTTTTCTCCTGTGAAGCCAGACGGCCAAGGAGTCCTCGCAGGGTCTCTTTTTCCGGTGCACGGGGCTGACCGATCAATATGCCCAGGTCACCAGCATTGGCCAGTTTTAAGGATTCAATCGAGGGAAAGCCCAGATTGATGCTGTGAAAGATCATCCCCAGGGCATCGAGAGCTTGATACCTGCTCCCGAATTGATACGGATAACAGGAGAGAAGTTCCTCAAACCCGATTTCCTGGAGAAAGAGATGGTGCATGAGCTCCCCGGCAAAGGGAAGCCGTTCTCCCTGCTTGAGCTTGGCTATGAGCTCTTCTTCAGCCTTGGTCTTGGCCTCAGGGGATTTTGTTTCGGCTAATTCTTCTTGCTTTTGCTTCAGTTCGGGATCAAGTTTAAAGGGAAGTTTGAGCTGCTGCTGTGGACTGTGCTCTTTTGCTGTCTCCTCGGCAATCTTGGCCATATCCAGGAGTTCTTGTTTGTCGGGCGGTTTAGGTTTTGGAGGTTCATGCTTGATTCGTATCCGGGCCACGGCATTCCTGGAGACCTCCATGCCCAAATCTTTCCCAGCCTGATTGGCGATTTTTTGATCCGACCAGTCCGGATGTTCTTCTTGAAGCTTTCGTATATGTCCCTGGATCTCATTGATATATTTGACAGGTTCTTTTCTGCCCCGATTTTCGAGGAGCACCGCCTCCAGGCCTAAAAGTTCTTTTGTTTTCAAAAGGTCGGCGACGGTATTTCGATGGAAGCCACAGATTTCGCCGGCAATGGTTTTGGTACAGAGTCCAAGTTCAACGAGCTGAATAGCAGCCTGTCTTCTTTCCGCGTTTTCGTCGGCATCAAAACGGGTCACGGGCATGGCGTTTAAGAAGACGGTTATGATATGTCTTCCTTTGTGGTCGTACTCGGAGCCGACGAGAAAGTTTTCGATTTTCCGGCATGTTGGGCTCATGGGAAGAAGATAGCAGAAAAACTTTGGAAAATCAAGACTTATCTTTAGTTATTTTAAAAAATATTTTACCAATTATATCAGTATTTTATCAATTTGATGCATCGGTCGTGCACAGTTTTTATTGAGAAGGTTATTATATAACAATTCTAAGTACTTATAAAAATGAATGGGTATTCACCGTGAAGTCTGATTCTGGTGAAATGAAGTGAAAGTTTAAACAAAAATACATAAAAACCAAAGTTACTTAAAGAAGCTATGCGGTCTTCTGATATGCGTTTAAAGTTAACGTCGCTTATTGGATAGGAATTTAAAAAGTCTAAAAAAACTACATAATCATCATCTAATCCATGGCTCTTTGGTAAAAAAAAGAGTTGAGTAATACGTTGGTGTATCAAGTCGTTAATATGATTATTAGTTGCATCCTGGTTCTTTTCTCCTCGATCCACTAAACTTTTTAAAAAAATACTTATTATATCTCGATAAACTTATAATTGGTGCATATACTACCTTGGCTGGATAAAATCTTTCATGCTCAGATGATACATCACATGAGTTTGAGATAATACAAACAGTTCTTCTTTTAAATTCTTCTCTCTGTATATCACAAATTTTTAAATCTTTTATGATGTCTCCCTGATACAACTCATTTTTATATTTTGAAAATTCTGAATAAAAGCTTTTTGTGTCTATGCTTTCAGGATATTTTTTAAGGTTGTCAAACAACTCAGCTTTACTATCTGCAGATAAATGTTGAGGCAAATATAACTTAAAGTCGTCAAAGTTCATTAAATTACATCCCACAATTTTTCATTAATCTCTCTAGCAATAACGGGATCTAAATCTTTAGCGTCCATTAGCATTTTAGTAACAAACCCATGCAATATTCTTATATGCTCAACAGTCTCAATATACTTACTAGACTTACCTTCATACTCAGAATCATCTAAGTCAGTTGTATATCTTGTGTCCGGTTGACGATATGCGCCAGACATTAACCTATATCTCTTTCCAGGAACAAACTCTTTGATAGCACCTAATATTGGGACATTAGTAGCAGATGAAGGAAGACTAGTTGTAGTTTGTAGTTCCATTAGATCCTCCTTAATATATTGGATTTAGTGTTTCCAAATAATCTTTTTGTAAAAGAGAAAAGAAAAGCTTTTTCTCTTCAATATGTAATTCATCAACAATTTCCAAATAATTATCAGAAAAGCTTGATAAGTCAGAATTATATATACAATCAATATCAATGACCGATCCACTTTTTTGATTCATATTTGCATTATTTGACATTCTGAGTACACTTAAGGTTTTATTTTCAGAAATCTCTACCTTTAAGTTTGATTTATGATCTGTTAGAATATTATTGTTAAGAGAGACAGATAGCGTTGACTTATTATATATGTTAAAATCGAAGAAATTTATATATCTTAACGCAGCCCTTTTAATACTATCTAATATTTCCAATTCAAATAATGTCTTAGTATATTTAGCAATAAATTCATAAAACGTATCCCATCCTACATAATTATCAATAACCGAAAAATTAAACACCTTTGGACCAATTTTGAGTATATAATCTCCCTTTGTCATTTTGTAATATGGTTTCTAAGTACATGACAATAATTTCGCAACATGTTTGAATTCATGAATTTTCGTGCCTATATGACTTAATATATCATCAAGTATATCTAACCCGTAACGAAAAATACTGACAGCCTTACGTCCATGGCTTTTTATTTTTATTTTTTTAATCTTATTTTCAATAGTGCCGACTTTATACGCCCATGCAAAAGCAATTGCTAATAAAGCTGTCATTTTACTCAAGCGTTCATAGTTGTTTAAGTGCGTTGATTCAAAATCAAATCCTTTAGACTTTAGTGCTTTAAACATGGTTTCAATACCCCATCTTTTGGCATAGTCTTCAAGTGCTGTATCAACACGGCTTTCAGTAACAACAATTACAAGCTCACCATTTTTTGATTTCGTACCAATAAAAAATAGTTGTAAACCCCATAAATATCTTTTGCCTTCTAAAATCTTTGTTTGTCCTATAGCTATATTTTTAAAAAAGTTTTTAACTGGAGCAAAATCACCACTTTTTTATTTATTTTATATGAATCTTTTATACGTATTCTTACACTAATACCAAGAACACGAGTCAAATATATAAACCAATCGGTACCAACAAACTCTCTATCTGCTACTAAGCAATCTATGTTCTCTTTTCCAAATACTTTTATATATCTATTAATCAATGATATTCGTTCTTTTGTATTAGAGTTTCCCTGTTTAGGTAAAAATATCCACATTATTGGTATTGCTAGGCCATCAGTCGCAATTGCTAATGTCAATATATTAATATCTAGTTTTCCAAACTTCCAATTTGTTCTATCTACTGCAAGTACGACATTTTCGCCATAAAACCCACATATTTTCATTATACATAAGGCTATATCATCATAAGAAAAAGTAAATTTTGCAAAGAAATTTGATATTCTTTTGCATCTTGACTCTTTATTTGCTTTACCATCCATCTTAATTGCAATTTTTGATAGGGAAACTGAACGTGCTTTAAATAAAGCAGTGATGAATAATGCAACTAACTGAATCCTGGCTGCATTCCAATCAAGATGTTTACCAAGTTCTTTCTTCGTAATTTCAATATGATGCATAGCGACCCCCTTTGGTTTTAGGGGATCGTTATCAGGTTGTGGAATATAAATCAAGATAAATATGATATTATTTTTTATTGAAGCGCTCTAAATAGCCTCATAGAGGCCGATATGAGTCCATTTAACATGAATTTCGAAGCTTTTATGAACTTTGAGTCAAGAAATGTCAAAATTAGAATAAAATTTATAAAATGTAGTTTTTAAAATATTCACAGCATAACTGTATTTTAAGTTACAAAAAATTGTCCGGTACTAAGATATGGTTTATACTCTAATACATCATCTGTTGACCTAATTGTTTCTGGAAGTTCTAAAATAGGTAGTTTTTCAAAGCTATCAAATTCCTGTTTCATGGCCTTGTAGATCAGGCCAAATATCGCATCAGAAGGATAATTAGGTTCAAACCTAATTTCATATAGCGCTTCAACAATCGGACAAGGGTCTATTCTCTTTGGAATCTTCATGATATCAGATACTTAATTTTTTATATTTTCAAAACAATAGCACTCTCTCCCGCTTGAATATTTTTTATCAGATACTTTTAGGCATGTGAAGAGGGGGGATGGTCCGGGGTATAAATATGATTCCATTCGTATGAACCTTCCCATGAGGTCTGGCTTGGGTCACGTCCTGAACCAATCAGAATTGGGCAGCTCATGCAAAGCTTGCTGCAGATAATCCTGGAAGTTCGCCACAGCCGCATCCACCCACCCCAACGGGGCCTGGGAGCTGTGCCCGTCATTGAGCACTGAGATATATTCCACGTTGTTCACGACATAAAAAATGGAGGCATTGGCTGGAGGGGTTGCCTGGTCCGGGGAAGCGTCATAGCTGCCTTGACCCTCAGCTGGCACATAATCGCTCGGGCTACCACCTGAAACGATCCACCCGGCCCTGCTGCGGCCTGTGTCAGCTGGATTGTGGTCTACCAGGTCCATCCATAGGTCGATGAGTGCTTTTCGGAGGATCACGTCAATGCTGTGCTGCACCTGTCGGTTTATTTAAATGAGATAGAACCAATTGCCAAAAATTGGGGCAACATTTTTGAGACGCATTACTCGTATGTTTCCCAAGTATCATATCCGCATGGATCGGGGCTTTTGAAGCTGAACACTGAACACTGATCCCGCCAAAGGCGGGACTGAACACTCCTGGCACCTTACACCTGAAAACAAAATTACCCTGCCCCTTCTTGACGAACCTGCCAAAAATGAGAATTATATACTACAGTTGACAGACGCGCACATTGACAAATCAATGGACTACACCTGTGATTCTCTCCAAGCGGGATCACCAAGTTCATTTGAAACAAAGGAGGTGGGTATGAACTCGTTTCGAATTTCTGGTTTATGGGTAAAAAGCATTTTTTTCCTGCTATTGAGCCTTATTCTTGTTGCTGCCCCGACCATGGGTGGGGATAGTGATTCCAAATCCCAGGCAACAGATAATCAAAAATCTAAACAACAGGATACCGAAAAAAAAAGCAAGGCCGACAAGAAAAGAGAATCGTCAAGCAAGGCCGGACCTCCCAGCCTGCAAGATAAAAATGAATCTGATCCCTTCAATGATCGCAAATGGAATCATATATAAAATCCAGAGCTGGACTTGATTTCAAGAAGACGTTCTGTCGGGAGCTTACCACCAGAGTTGAGCCACTTACGGGGCGACCTGCGGCCGAGTCTTCGGTCTGCATCCATCACATTTAATTTTTAGCTCAAAACCAGACAGCCAGCAGCCAACTTATCGCCTTAATTTATGGTCTTGACAATGAAAACAGTTTCATTTAATACTAAATTAGTATATATTTCAAAAATCAAGATACTCGCTTTGTCCTTTACTTCGAGGGAATACTCATGAAGCTGACCACCAGGAGTCGATACGGGGCCAGGTTGATGCTGGACCTGGCCAAGCATTTTGACCAGGGACCTGTACATCTGAAGGATGTAGCCAATCGGGAAGGAGTGTCAGTCAAGTACCTAGAACAGCTGATTATCCCCTTAAAGAAAAATGGACTTGTAAATAGCGTTCAAGGTCCTAAAGGAGGGCATATTCTGGCTAGACCGCCGGAGTCCATATCGTTTGCTGAAATCATAGAGTCCCTGGAAACGACGGCTTCATTGGTTGAATGCGTGGATAGTCCCCAGTCATGCCCTCGCTCTGATGACTGCCCAACCAGGGGTATTTGGCGGCAGGTCAAGCAGGCCATGTACCGGGAGCTGGAAAGCATTTCTTTGGCTGATAAAATATGAATAGATACCCTTTGTAAGGAGTGAGATCATGGCTCACGGCGCTCAACAACTCAGCCCCGAATTGGAAGCCCTTTTGCGAACCAAATGGGGGGCACGGCAAATCTATAGTTCATACAGTGAGGTGCAATCTTTTTTCAATCACTGGGCCTTTGGTCCGGACCGGGATATCCCCACATCTATAGACCATGACACCGATGTTTCTGGCACATATCTGGGTCCAGACCGCATCGCCCGCCTGGTCCTCCCCCGCCTACAACCCAAAACACGGATCATCGATATCTGCTCCGGAACGGGTCTGTCCGGTCAACCGTTTATAGAGCGCGGCCACCTGGTAACCGGGTTCGACCTCTCCAGCCGCATGCTGGAAAAGGCCAAGGCCCGCGGTTACCAAGATACTTGTACCGGAAACCTGCTGGTCGACGATCTGCCCTGGAAGGAAGAATTCGGGGCCCTCATTTCCGTGGGAGCCCTGGGCGAATGGATACCGCCCGAGGATGTCCTGGACAAGCTTTTTTCCTTGTTATCCCCACAGAATGCAATTGTAGGCATCACCTCGGAAGTAGAACATACAAATATTCATCTGATTCGCAGGATTTTCAAAGAACACGGCTTCCAGATCATTACCTCAGAACTCGGACCCGGCCTGCGCAACCCCAAATACCCTATAGAAAATTATTATTATATTCTGGCCGTGCGGTAGCAGCTGCAAATTGAGAAGAGGGCCGGAGCCATAAGGGATGGCCGTTCCCAGGGAGGATCCCAGTGAAATGGAAGAAATTTCAGGATAAACCCTGGGAACGAAGCAATAGAATTACGAGAGATTCAGAATTAAAGCTGGCTACGCCCGCAACCCAAGAGAGTTGAACCACAAAGTCACAAAGGACACAAAGAAAGAGACGCAAAGGCAAGAAGAAGAGGATCTTCTTTTTTCCCCGGCGGGTTGGACGCCGGGGAAAAAGGCCTCCACGCCTGGCGGCGTAAGGCCTATCCCGGAAGGGATTGCAATTTCTTAGTGGATCAAACTGGCGGCTTCTTACAAATAACAAACAACGAATAACGAATAACGAGCCCGCCAGAGGCGGCGCTGACTACTGCTCAAAATGGCAATGAAAGGTCTTTTCCGCTTCGGTCGTCCCCACCAGGATGATCTCTTCACCCTTTTGCAACACATACCCTGGCTCAGGATTAATGCGCGTATCCTCTCCGGATCGTACGGCGATGACACTACAGCTGGTCTTTTCCCTGATCTTGCTCTGGACCAGGGACTTGCCCACCAACACATCCGGGATCTTCTGGCGGAAGATATTTAAACCCTCGGCCAGCATCAGCTCCTTGTCTTCTTTGAGAAAATTGATCACTGCATTGGCCCCCATGGAGGCATAGGACATGACCAGGTCCGCCCCGGCACCATGCAGTTTACTAATATTCCTTTCCAGGGTAGTCCTGGTGATGATTTGAATATCCGGACGCAGTCTGCGGCAATAAATGGTCAGATAGATGTTCATGTTGTCGTTGTTGGTGGTGATAATCACCGAAGGGGCGTTTTCAATTCCCGCCCGTTTCAAGACCTCCAAGTCCGCTGCATCCCCTGAGATGTACCTCTTCCGGCCCTTGGTCAGACGAACATTCTTTTCCACAATCCGATATTCGATCTGGTTTTCTTGCAGGGCCTGGGCCGCAGACTTGCCTACCCGACCACCGCCCAAAATAAGCACCGGATCCATGGACACACTGTATACGCTGTACAGTTCATCATAGCGATGCAACTGTTCGTCCGATCCGGCCAGGACCAAAACCGACTGGGCGCTGATCTGGGTATCCGGCCTGGGAATGGCAAAAGCTCCTCTTTGCCACATGCCCACCACATTCACCCCGGTATTTTCTCTAATCCCACTGTTCCGCAAAACCTTGCCCTCCAGAGGCGTGCGCATGGCCGGAGCTTCGGCAATGGCCAGCTGACCGAACTTGCCGATGATATTGGCGTGCATGCTTACTCCCAGGATCCGCCTGGCCAGGGACCTGCCCAGCATATGGGAAAAGTGATAGACCTGATTGGCCCCGGCCAGCTCCATGATGTCGATGGAGGCCTGGCTCTCGGCGTTGGCCACAATCGGCGTGGATGAGGAAAAATCGCGCAGAGTGAAAATGCCATTGGTGTTTAACTGATCATCCTGATTAAACACCACCAGGGCCGCTTGCGTTGCCCGGAGCCGATTATATGTCTCCTTATCGTCCAGATCGCCCACCACCACCTTGTATCCTTGATCATAAAGTTCTAAAGCCCGCTGTTGATCGTTGAGTAAAATGGCGTAGGGGTAATTGTACTGGGTCAGCTTCTTGATCAGAGCAATGGCTACAGCCTCGAAATTGGTCATGATCACGTGACCTCGCATGTCCTTGGGCAGATCCCTTGGAGTCCTGGCCTTATCCTGGGCCTCCAGCCACGGGGCGTAGAAGAACTGGATAAAGGTGAAGGGAAGCATGACCAGAAGAAAGATGACCCCGGAGAGCAGGACCACGACCGAAAATATCCGTCCGATGTCGCTGGTGAAGGTGATGTCCCCAAACCCCAGGGTGGTCATCACGGTCAGGGTCCAATAGATGCTGGTCGGCCAGGAGTATGCCCGCCCTTCCAGAGCCATGAGATGGTGAAAGACATAACTATAAGTAAATATGAACAAAACAAGGACCACCAGGAACTTGCACAGGACCTTGACGTTGCGTTTGGCCGTCCGGCTCTGAAAGAAATACAGAAGCTGTGAGGAAACGAATTTCATAAGTATTCTATAACAGTTGGAAAGAAAACTGGTATCAGTTATCCGTTATCAGGCCCCTGATCCCGACCCGATAACGGGTAACGCATTTCTTTTCCACCAGTTTCATGCTGGATCTAACTGCCGGCTTCTTACTGATAACAAATACCGAATAACAGACAACCAGCCGCCAGAGGCGGTGGGCTGCCCTCTGTGTCACTCCGGTCGCTCAAGTCGCATCAGTCGCTGCGGTCTCCTTTCTTCTCGTTCCGCTCCGGCGGAGCCATAAACTCCGGCCCCACAGGATCGGTCACCAACTCCTTGAGTATTCGGTCAATAGCCCAAAAATCATCATCACTGAGGCTCCAGCCAAACACCTGGCTCAAAGGAGCCATCTGTTCCGGCCGGCGGCCTCCCCACAAGGCAACGCTGCCCCCTTTGTCTAAAATAAAGCGGACCGCCAAGTGGATAATGTCCTTTCCGTGCCGCTCCTTGGCCAATTCCTGTAATGCATCCACTGCCTGTAAATACTGCTCATAGCGCGGCTTCTTGAACTTAGGATCCACCTTCCGCAGATCATCTCCGGTAAACACAGTATCAGACCGCATTTTCCCAGTCAGCAGTCCCCGGCAGAGCGCGCCATAGGTTAATGTAGCAATACCCTGTTTTTGGCAATAGGGCAGGATCTCGGCCTCGATGTCCCGCTCAAAGATGTTGTACGGTGGTTGACATACAGCCAACTCGGTTCCCCGCCCAAAGGCCTGCATCTGATCCACGGAAAAATTGCTCACCCCCACAGCCCGGATCTTGCCTTCAGCCTTCAATTGCTCCAAGGTGTTTGCCGTTTCTGCAAAGGGGACTTTGGAATCCGGCCAATGCACCTGATAGATATCGATCACTTCGGCCTGCAACCGGCGCAAGGAGTCTTCCACTTCCTGCCGGATCCTGTCCGGGGCGGAATTGCGCCAGACCTTGCCGGCCTGGGAATCCCATTCCAGGGCCACCTTGGTGGCCAGGACCACTTCCTTTCGCTTGCTGTCCTGGGCCAAAGCCTTGCCCACAATCTCTTCCGAGCGGCCGAAACCATAAACCGGAGCGGTATCCACGATATTTATTCCCTGATCCAGGGCGGCATGAATGGTCCGAATGGACTCAGCCTCGTCGGTTCCGCCCCACATCCAACCGCCAATAGCCCAGGTGCCCAGAGCCACACGGGACACTTCCTCTTCGATTCCGAGAATACGGGTATATTCCATAGTATCTCCTCCTTTTTTCGCATCATCCGAACCATGCGTATCTCTGAGGTGGAACTCTCAAATCTCAGGAAAAACCTGATCAAAATCCATACCCAATGACAAAGCATCCACAATCTCTTCCCAACCTCTGTAGTTGCCTGCCCTCCAGCCGTCAACCATCGTCCAGCCAAGTCCGCATTGATCGGATCTTCTTAGCGTCCAAATCCCATCTGACCTGCACTTCCCCGCTGTCCGATGTGCAATATACCGGTACTCCGGCCTGTTTCAGGGCCTTTTGCACCTGGTCGTGGGGAAAGCGAAAGATGTTTAAAAAACCACAGCTGATAATTGCCAGCTCTGGATCAACCCGCTCATAGAGCTTTGGACTTAAGCTCCCCCGACTGCCGTGGTGAGGAACAACCAACAAATCCGCCTTGACTTTGTTTCCGGAATCCAAAAGGGCTGCAATCCCCTCCGCCTCGAGATCTCCGGGTATGAGGGCAAGCCCCTGTCCTTGAGAACCGACTCGAAAGACCAGGGACATATCATTATCTTTGTTCGTTGCAAAATATTTACTCGGGTGCACCACATCCAAGTACAACTGAGAACCAATTTTGAGCTGATCCCCAGCCTGAACCTTTCGGACATGAATTTCGCGCTCCTGGAGAATTTGGCGCAAAACGCGGCCGTCTTCTCCCTTGGGCCATTGTCCATTGAATACAAAGCGTTCAACTGCATAATGCTTCAAGATAAAAAACAGACCCCGCAAGTGATCAAAGTCCGGGTGCGAGAGGACCACGGTGTCCACCCGGGGCCAGGCCCGATAGGTCAAAGCCGGGCTGAGGGCAAACCGACCCAGGTCGAAATCCGGGTTCCAGGACCCACCGCCATCGATTAATGTCCTCTCACCTTGGGGTCCCTCTAAGAACACCGCCTGTCCTTGGCCGACATCCAGAACCCTGAGCTGAAAGGAGTTGTGCGACCAGGACAGATTGGCAGCCAGCCAAGGGCTCAGGAGTATGACCCCACCCAAGGCGGCCACTCCGAGGCTTTTCCCCTTCACCTTTTTGGTCTGCATACCGGCCAGCAAAGCCCCCAGGATCAGCCAATACCCTAAACATTCCAGCCAGCCCGGCCTAGGGGTTACCACAGCTTCCAGCCAACCGTGACTATTGAGCCAGACCAGGACGGTGGCCAGAGCATCCAACACTCTTCCGGCCAAAAACAGGGCAGACTCCCCTAAGGCCCCAACTCCTGGGCTCAAAGATAGTACCATGCCCACCAAGCCCAGGGGTAAAACGCAAAAGCCCAGGACCGGAAGCCAGAGGACGTTGAGGTACAAATGAGGGCTCATCTGCCCGAAGTTATGCATCAAAAGAGGGAGCAGAGCTGTGTTGGCTATCAGGCTCAAAAGAAGAAAGGAACCTAAAAAAAGCAGGACCTTTTTCCTTCTGGACCTCTGATTATCAAACCTGGCCCCGACAACAGGCCAGAGAAGCAAAATCCCGGCCACAGCCACCATGGACAGCTGCCAGCCGAGGGAAAAAACAGCCAGGGGATCCCAAAGAAGAAAGATGAGCAGAGCAAAGAAGAGTCCGTCCAACAGGGCCTTGCTTCGGCCGCTGAGTAAAAGCACAACCCAAAAAACAAACATCAAAGCAGCCCGAAGGAGTGAATCCCGGCCCTGCCCCAACCAGAGATAGCTGACGACTAAAGGAAATCCCAAGGCCACTGATATCATCGGCCGGGGCAGTATAAGAAATATCCTGGGCCAGAACCAGCCAATGCTCCAGGCCACAGCCCAACCCAAAGATATGACAAAGCCCAGGTGCAGTCCGGACAAGGCCAGGCTGTGGGCCAGGGAAGCCCGGCGGACCAGATCCAGGGTTTGATACCTCAACTGGGAGCGATCGCCCATGAGCAAAGCCATAAGCAACCCTTGCCCCGGCCCCGGGCGGGTGGCCTCCAAAACTTGCGAGCGGAGCTGTTGCCGCCAGTTCCACAACCTTTTCGGTTTACCCTCTAACAACACCAAAGCTTTGTCTTCCTTGGTGAAGGTACGGTACAAAACTCCCTGTCTGGCCCAATAGGCCCGAGTATCCCAGGTATGGAAGTTGTCGAAACCATCCACCGGTTTGATGCGCAATCGGGCCTTCACTTCCTGACCAGGGGCCGGAATGGTCGGAGGGTTCTGCCAGGTCCAAACCGTCATTCCCAGCAGGGAGTGCTCAAAATCCTCTCCAATGCAGCGCACATCAGACAGCAGGATCTGAATCCTGTTTTCCGGTTTGAACGTGACCGCCTTCACTTTGGCTTGGATGTCAACCTCACGCCGATGCTCCATCCATTCCGGCATGGGTGGCGCAGACAACGGAGCATGCCACCAGGCCCACATAAGTCCCAGGGCAAAGGCCACTGGCACCCAGGTTAAGCCGAGAGGATACCGCTTGTACAGACTCATAAGCACGACGAGAAGCCCGCAAGCAGTTCCCCCGGCCAATGGGAATTCAAAGGCATACAGGCCGGCAAGGACATGCAGAATAAACCACTGCCAAGGCAAAAGATCGACAAAAACCTTTCCTTTCCGGCTCTGGGGAACGCCTCTTCCATCATTCATGGCTTGTCATGCCTGATGACTGTTGATGATATATTCATTGCAGGGCACCCACATTTGCAGTAACATTCAACCCCAACCGTGGTGCGTAAAAACCTGAACAGCCACATCGCGTCATATATGATAGATTGCAGGGGTCACAATTCGCTCCCATGTCCATTCACAAAAACGCTTAATCCATACGAGAGAGAGACTCGTGAACAAAGACATTGCCCTGGACAAACGCATTATTTTCGCTCTGGATGTCGATTCGTCCGACCTGGCCCAAGACTGGGTGCACAGGCTTTTGCCCCGGATCCGTTTTTTCAAGGTCGGCCTGGAGCTCTTTCTCGCTGGGGGGTGGGACCTGGTTCACTGGATCCAGGACCAGGACGCAGAGGTCATGCTGGATCTCAAATTCTTTGACGTCCCTCAGACCGTACGCAAGGCGGTGGAACAAGTCCAAAAACATAATGTATCTTTGGTGACCATACACGGCAACGACGCTATGCTGCAAGCAGCCCGGGAAGTGAAGGGGCCCACCCGCATTCTGGCTGTGACCGCCCTGACCAGTCTGGATGCCTCGGACCTCAAAGACCTGGGCTTTTCCTGTTCCGCTCAGGAACTGGTCCTCAGCCGTGCCAGGCGGGCGTTGGAGCTGGGTTGCGCCGGAGTGGTCTCCTCCGGGCTGGAAGTGCCCGCCCTGCGCACTCATATCGGAGATCGGCTCCTGGTTGTGGTCCCCGGGGTCCGGCCGGTGGAGAATACGTCAGCTGATGATCAGAAAAGAACAGTGAGTGCAAGACAGGCCGTTGAAAACGGGGCCGATCATGTGGTCATCGGCCGCCCGATTCGTCAGGCCGAGGATCCCCTGGACACAGTTCGCCGGCTGCAGGAAGAGATTGCCGCTGCCCGCAACAAAGAATAATATCCAGAATATTTTTTTCGCTTCAAAAAAAATATTGACAAAAAAAGAGTGCATCTTTATATTCTTTATCTCGCAGCGGGGCGGATAGCTCAGCTGGGAGAGCATCGGCCTTACAAGCCGGGGGTCACAGGTTCGAGCCCTGTTCCGCCCACCATGCGACTCTGAATGCGGAGCTGTAGTTAAGCTGGTTATAACGCCGGCCTGTCACGCCGGAGGCCGCCGGTTCGAGTCCGGTCAGCTCCGCCATTTTCCCCAAACACTCCAAGGTGTTAGAAAGAGGTCAGTGGTCACCGCCACTGGCCTTTTTCTTTTTGTGCTCTTCCAAAGGAGCAGAACCTTGTCCTGCCCCTTTGCCTCCTCGTAGACTTTCCAGAACTCAGCTTCCGGTGGCACATATCTGTCCACCCTTTCCTCCGGGAGTCGATCGATCAGGGCGAAAGGATTTGGGGCTTTAAGGCCAAGATATTTGATTCCCCATCAGTATCTGCTTCAAGGTAAGCGCTGAAGCTTCTTCATCCGGCCCGGTGGTATTGTTGAACCTGGAAAACACGTTTCGTCTCATCATCCCCCCTTTGAATCAAAATTCAAAAAGCCCTTCCCAAAAACTTGACTCCCCTTCTAGAATCTGTTATTAACTTTCCTCATGGTCATTATAAATACGTACGCTGCAAAAAGACAATATATTTTAAACAGATGCATAGCCCCGTCCCTTGTTTTCGAGTGCGAAGAGCTTACGCTCATAATAAAAATTATTTCTGACTATTAACTTTCTGTTCTATTCTCAGCCGCAGTATTTTGAAAAGATCATACCTGTTGAACTTTCATCTCGAGCCAGCAACAAAGCAGATCTCTCGGACATGAAAATCAGCAATGCTTGTTTAACTCTTTTGTTTGTGGACTTTTGATTCCTGACCCCGAACCTCTGAAGCAATCATCGGTCATCGACGCAGCCAAAACGGCTGCAAGTGACTGGCGATATCATCGGGGATATAAGCGGATATGCCCTGGTGAAAGCGACCCTGAGAGTCAGGCTCTGGTCCACCGATGCACACCGATTGACACAGATAGTCATACAAGAGGATAGGGTTCTTTCCTTGCGGTGTCTTATTGCCGCAAGGAAAAAACCAACATCTTCATCGGTGTCAATCTGTGTGATCTGTGGACTAAAACCTCTTAAGTCTTCTGTGGACTAAATAAAGTTTTTTCTTTTGGCGGACAAAGAAGCCATATGACCCTGAACAAGCAAGACAACCCAGATCAGCTTTACCCCCCGGACATCCTCCAAGCCGGGGACCCTGAGCGCCCCTGGCGCATCGCCAGGGTCAAGAGCCGGCGAGAGAAGGCCCTGGCCCGCTACCTGGCTGGGGAGGGCATCGGTTATCACCTGCCCATGGTTTACAGGCAGCAGTCAGCCAAGCGGGGCAAGCGCTACAGCCTAATCCCGGTCTTCTCCGGGTATCTGTTTTTCAGGGCCAGCGATCATGAGCGCTACCGGGCCATGTGCTCCGATTACATCGCCACCGTCCTGGAGACCGGGGACCAGCTCCGCCTGGCCCGGGAGCTGGCCCAGATCAACCGGGCCCTGTCCCTGGAAACACCGGTCTATCCCTACCACTTCCTGACTGAGGGCCAGATGGTCCGGATCATAAAGGGTCCGCTGAAAGGGACCTGCGGCCGGGTGGTCAGCAAAGGAAGCAGCTACCGGCTGGTCCTCTCGGTTTCAGCCATCTTGCAGGCAGTCACAGTGGAAATCGACGCAGGTAATGTTGAGCCCATCCCGGACCAGGACCGGACGGTGATGGGCTTATGTGCTCCCAATAGAAGACATTGAACCACCGGGCGGAAAGATTGAGGCCTCTTTCTGACCCCGGAAATCCAGACACCCGCCTCCTGTTCTGTACACCCTGGAGGGTGCCGAGCCGAAAAGGCCCTGCACCCCGACAGGGACGGATTGCGTCCGCCAAATACAATCAGTGGGAGTGGACGAAACCTCATTAAGACTCCGGTCCACCGATGCGCACCGATTGACACAGATATGATCATCCAGCAATAAATTGAGTGCCGGGGACGCGGAACCAATTGCTCCTTTTCTCGGGATGCTCATCTCTTAACTCCTTGATTTCGCTTGTTTGAGGTTAAAGGTTGACGAATTTCCATTGCCGAGGGGAAAACAGCTACAGAGGAGGAGGGCCGAAGATATACTCATAGCTGTAACAATGTTCAGGGATTCCCAGGATTGAGAGGATATCTTTTTGCAGAGGGTTCAGCTGTGAAACAAAATAACGCCGCTCCCCTGTAGGCAGCTCCACTCTTCCGCTGACCATGTATTCGAATTCCTTGAGAAGGTAGCCAGCTGTGGGATTTCTGACATCTTTACGGTTTGGCATGAAGCCGTCCAAGCCTCTGTTCCGTTTATCGATATTCTTCCTGGCTGTTCGTTCAATGAGCACGGTCATCTGCAGGGCAATCTTGAACAGAAACAGGATGGCCTGGATTCGCTCCGGAGTATGGAGATAGATCGGTTCAAGTTTGAGTTCACTTTTGGCTCTGCGATTGATGGCCTCGCTCTTGTACTGCCCTTTATGAGCAAGCATGGCATCATTAAGTGAGAGCTCGGAGTTGTTGGTGATCAAGGGATAATATCCACAAGTAGCAATGAATTCTTCAACGGCATCTTCATTGAGCCTCAGTTCGATACGGAAATGATCTGTAAAGACTGCGACTTTTTCCGGCTCTTTGTTTTTGGGGGTACGTCCTCTGTGTTTATTTTTGTAAGTAACAACGGGATCATTGATGATCGTATAGCAGAAATAATCCGAAGTCTTCTGTTTCTTGAGGATATCCGCACAGGCTTGATCAATACTCTCGTAGGTTTTGAGCCGATACCTGTTGATCTTTGAATCCAGTTCGGTAAAGGCCTCAACGGTCTTGTCCAATCGAGTGATGAGGTTTGCTTTTTTTGCTGCAAAAAGTCCCTGATCAAACAAAATGATGAAACGGAAGGTGTAGTCCTTCTTGTCATAAGTATAGGTAAACGGAACTTCAAATGCTCGGTTGATTTGATCCTTGTAGGGCAAAAGCGTTTCACAGTCGTGATACTTTAGGGCCTGGTGGAAGACTCGTTTATACATCTCATACATCGGAACCGGGGCGATAAAGAATCCATGGTTGTCATGGATAAAAGCCATGTTTTCCTTGCAGACGTTCTTTGAATCCGTGACGTACAAAAAGTCAGTGTCTCCGAGCAAATCGATCAGATTCTGCCACTGTTTGACATAAGTGCTCACATCAGCTGTGTTGCCACTGTAGGCCTCTTGAAAAAGGGGGAATGCACTGTCTTTACTCACAGAAAGAGACCAGACAAACTGCTTGAGATCTTTTCTGTGTTTTTTGCTGTGCCCGAAATCGATAGTGATACTTTCATCAGTCTTGTTATTTGCACAATTTCCATATGTTGAGCCAGTGGTCGTATCGTTATGGCAGGTGTTGTTTTGGATGCCGAAAGTTTCGATCATGTGTTTGGTGATTTGTGTCTCCAGATCTCCTAAGCCGTATTGAAACAAGGCATCCAGAGTATCAGCCAGCCTATCATCAAAATATTCTTCTGGCTTGATGTCAGGAAATAAGACGCTCAATACTGTGGTTTTGTCGGCAAATTCGCAGATTCTATAGAGTTGCATCACCTGAAACAAGATGGCGGTGATCATAGCCACTGAGGCTTGGCCATGGGTCAAGATTTTTCGTCTGGGATCCATATTGACTGATTGGTCGATGATCTCTTCGATTCGGCATAGATGAAAGAAATGTTTCAAAATGGGTGCAAATGTGATCCCTTGGGTTTCGACGCCTTGAAGTACATTATCAGTCATAGGCTAAACTCCTTTTTTGGAGCAAAGCCTACACAAAAACAAAAAGTTTGTCCCGGGGCATATTTAAGTCATATTCTGTTTTAAGCAGATTTAGAGCCAATTATTACCATTAGCTTTCAAATAGCTCAAAAATACTCAAAATATCTAAAAAATGAATGTAGAGTAACTAACAAGCGAAATGTGGGCTGAAAGTAAATCGCAGAAAGAAAGAACCATCGCTTCTTTCGTGGGAACTCCCCGCTAGGCAGGGAGGGTGTTTAGCTGAGTGACTGAAACTTCTCATTCTTGAGCATTATGCTGCTATGCCGTATGCTGTCTGCTATTGGCTGTGAGCTGGGTTGGATTTTCTCCGGACATGTCTGTGGGGTGAGTACGAGGCCAAGGGCTCTGTTGCCGAGTGTTTTGTAGGGATTGTATGATGCGAAGAGAGGTTTTTATGTCCACGACAATTCAAAAAGATGAAGCTCATAAAATCATCGACAACATGCCTCAAAATGCCACCTGGGACGATTTGATACGTGAGATTTACATAAGGCAAACAATTGAACGGGGGCTTGCAGATAGCAATGCAGGACGAACAAAAGATGTTTATGAAATCCGTGCAAAATACGGATTGCACTAATGAAAGTCCATTGGACAAAGACAGCTGAAGAACATTTGGATGCAATTTATGCTTACATCGCCTTGGATTCGCCAGAGTATGCTAGACATATGGTGGATAGGCTTACACGCAGATCTGAGCAGCTTGCACAGTTCCCTTTGTCTGGCCGTAAAGTTCCTGAATATGAACAAGATAAAATTCGTGAGGTTATAGAAAACCCCTATCGTATCATTTACTACATTAAATCTGATCAAATTTATATCTTGGCAATTATTCATACTGCCAGAGATCTGCTTAAAGAACAATAAGATTTTAAATTAATATACACTCAAAGGCGTTTGTCTTCATCCGGCTTTGAACTTTGACCTTCTTTCTGCTATTAGCTTTGAGCTTTCAGCTTTGAGCTTCTTAAAAAAGTGGGAAGCAGATTTTAAGAAAAGGAGAGGCTGAAATGGACTGCCCTCTGTGTAAAGCAAATATGGAAGAAGGAACAACTATTCTCCCCTTTGATATGAAGAATCGGAGTGTAATTGTCGTGCTGAATGTTCCTGCTCGGATCTGTGAGCAATGCGGAGAAGAATTCGTAGATATGGCTGTTGTTCGAAATGTTGAAGCGCTTTTAGAACGAGCTGAGCGGGATGGATTGAGCATGGGATTTCTGGAATACGGACTGGCCGCTTAAGGTAGAAGCCATTCGAGTTATCAGTTATCTGTTAATGGTTATCTGTGCTTCGTTCTTCGTGCCTCGTTCTTCGTTCCCAGAAAAAACAAGCCCAAAGGACATAAGCAGTACGAACTATCGTTGTATCCGTTCAGGGGGTAGCCCCTCTTTAGCTTGAGTAATCGATTTCTTCGATCCAAATCAGGTCCGGATCTTTGTCATGAAAATAGGCGTCAATCGCTTCCACGAGCACTGGATAGGAAAGCTTATTTTGCAGGCGACAGGTCTGGGTCAGACTCAGTATTCGTTCGACCCAGCGATCACCGGTTTCGCTTTCTGTACCCAGGCTTCGTTTTCGCCACAGGACACCACGGCGAAGCAGTCTTTCGGCCAAGTTATTCGTAGGCCCTACACCTTCGACTATGAGAAATATCCATAGGTCGTCGTGAAGCCGCTCCAGGCTGCGGACAAATCACGCCGCTGGCGTGACACGATCCTTACGGTTCCTGTGTAGCTTAATTAGCCGTCTGTAGCGGGCGTAAAAGGCACGCCATTGTCCCCTGGTCGGCGGGGCATTGGCCATTTGGATTAAAAGGAGCAATTCCTTAAAGAAGGCCACTTGGGTATTGCACAAGACCCATAGCCAATGCAGGCAGCCCCGAGCTTGATACCAGCCACGCCTAAGGCGTGGTCGTCGACATTGTTCGCCGGAGATTGATGGGCCTTGTCGCGAATAGCCCGGTAATGGGGCAGAATGGCTTTTGATGCCCGGTTTATAATGTTTTGCAGGAAACACATGCTCTGTCTCGGTTGGCTCAAGCAGTTTTTGTTTATGGCCTTTATGACCAGGCTGACCGCCACGAGGCTTCCGGGTGGTCTCTTTCTCGTCCTTGGAAGTACCCTGATCATTCCCATCAAAAGGAGAATCAGATGAAGGGGGCTTATCAGAGTTCGAGGAGTTCTTTCCCAGCCTGGCCTCCAGTTCATAAATGCGCTGCAGCAGGGTCACAATGACCATGCACAGCCACTGAATCTGGCAAGCCTGGGAATGGCCTTTATCCATGCAGCCTCTCCCTGAACTTTTTCTCCAAAGGATAGACAAAGACCGCCTTGGACTGGCCATGATAATGGTAGCTGGCTCCCCGTTTGGCGCTGCCGGAAGTGCTTCCCACATGGATCCAGTTGGACTCCGTCCCGTAGTGGGCCTACGCCCCGGAGGGCCGCCTTGTAGCACGTGCCGTAAAACCTGGCCGTGTCCACGAAAGTTTCCAAGAGGGCCAGGGGCACGTTATAGAAATCGAGCCAATCCTTTTTGAGAAGCTTGGCATTGGCCGCCAGGACCTTTGAAGCCAGGTGCGGTATATGCACCCAGGGCAGGATCAGAAGCCGGACATTGTCTGCGATCAGATGCAGATTTCTCTTCCTGGTTTGCTGGTCCCAGCCGATGCATTGATCCCGGTCGTTGACTTTCCAGGCAGCTGAGCCCCAGCCAATGCAGGCAGCGATTTGGCCATCCAGGTAGGCGATGTATTTGAGATAGGATCCAACAATGAACGGCTTGCCCAGGTAGTGATGGGTGTGCACCAAATGGTCCCAGAGCTTCTCCTTGGAGGACTTACGGACCATGGAAAATGTCAAAGAGCTGTAGTCAGAGATCGATCCTTTACAGGCTGAGGTATCAATCAGATAGCCCTGGGTTTGAACGTGCTTTTTTCCTCGAGGACCTGGGGTCTTGCGGGTAGGAAGAGAGATAAGCCCCTTCTTTTCCAAAGTCAGGAGCAGATCTCTGCAAGCTCGGTCTTTAAGCCATTCACGCTGTGGCGTGACTGTTTCCAGTCCCAGAGATGGCAGATTTGACGTGAGATTTGAGTTCGTCCCTGATGCCAATATCTCTGGACCAAGGCCCTGATCTCTTCGAGCTCTTTGTCTGCTATGCTTCTGCTACGGATAACGAGATGCGCCCTTTCCAAGGTAAGCTCCTTCTAGCTGTGCTGGAAAGGAGGGTATCACACCTCATTTATAGGCGCCACTTAATTTTTTAACCTTTTTTGAAATTTTTTTATGGGGGGGGGCAGGTACCCCCTGAATGCTTACCTATCGTTTATTCTTAACGAGCAATTTTCTTTCATTCTTAACGACGAACGAAGCACGACGAACGAAGAACGAGGAACCGCCGAAGCCGAAGGCGCACGATAAACGAACGACTAACATCATGGCCAGCATAGTCTTTCGCCCGGGTTGGAAAGCCATAAGGAGGTTACAATGCAATACCTAAATATAAAAATAGAATTATTCCAAGAAGATGATCTCTACGTTGCTCTGTGTCCAAACTTAAATGTGTCAAGTTATGGTGAATCTATTGATGAAGCAAAAAAGGCCTTAGTTGAAGCAGTAGAGGCTTTCCTTGAAGAATGCGCAGAGATGGGCACTATTGAGGATGTGCTTGAGGAATGTGGATACTCAAAGGTCAACCAGACCTGGCAGCCTAGACAAGCTGTGAAGGAAGAAAGCTTGGCCGTGGCCATATAGTATGAGTGCCCGCAAGATTATTCCTATCCACTACCAAAAGTTGATACGAATTTTTGAGCTGGACGGGTTTGCGGTCAAAAGGCAGAAAGGTGATCATATCCTGATGACCAAGCCAGGAGTCAGTAGGCCTCTGGTGATCAAGTCAAGCCCTAAAAAAGTCCCAGTGACTCATATTCGTACCAACATGACTACTGCTGGAATCTCCAGAAAAAGATTTTTTGATCTATTGGATATGATTACCTGACAGCAGGTTCCGACCAACGAAGCACGAAGAACGACGAACCGTTTACGCACGAAGCACGAGCAACAACAAACGTGATATATATTTGACTCGTGTTCTTGGTATTTTTGTGCAAATTGTCGTCTAAAAAGCCCACAGGCTCATAGCCAAGCTCCGGGTTGTGCAGCATCTCGCGCAGGATCTGTTCCCCAGTGTTCCCGGCCCCCAAGATCAGGCAGCGATGCCCGCCGGATCGCTTCTTTCTCCAGCCCAAAGGCATAGAAAAGGACCAGTTTGACACTTATTGCCCAGGGCAAGGTGGCCCAAAAATTCTGCCAGTGATCAGCTGGGAGGACGAAGTCAAAGTGGATAAGATAGGACACAAGCAGGGCCAGAACAAAGAACACAGCGTCAATGCCCAGCATGAGGTAGAAATTTCGGTTGGTGAGCTGAGAGAGCATATTTTTTCAGAGGTCAGAGGTCGGACGTCGGATGTCGGAAGTCAGAGGTTTGATGTTCGGTGTTATAAGTTATCTGTTATCAGTTATCAGTAAAAATTGTTTAAACGCAGTTGACGTTGATGTAAAGGACCTTTTGATCAGCAGTCAAAGTTCATTGATTAGGTCTTGAATCTCTTCCACACCTGTTTCCAAGATATTGGCATCGCTGATCAGGATCGTCACGCAGCCGGCTCCAAATTCCGTTCCCGATGAAAGGCTGATATCGAGATATTCAAGAGTTCTGCTGCCTTGGACTCATTGAAATAGCCTTCAGCCAATCCCCGTAAGACAAGCTGCTCAAAACGTTGCGTGGTTTCCTGATCTACAGGATCTCCAGGTTCCTGAGAACGCCATCCCTTTTGGGAAAACAATTGAAATGTGTTCTGCAATTCACGGCTGGTAATGATCTTACATGTAAAGCGTTGCCGATCACCTGGCCACTGGGAACCCACAACCACAACTGGAATGCCATTGGCCAAAGCAGAGAGACCACTGAACTGTGGATCGTCTTCATGAACAAAGATGACCAAAATGCCGTTTTCTTCGAGAACGCTCACCAAATCCGGGATAGGATTCAAGCCAAGACGCCACGACTGGCGCAAGGCCTGAGCCAGGGTCTCAATATCATTCTCAGATTGTATTACACCTACTTCATCGAGCAGAGCAGGAACAGCAAACTCCTGTATGGAGATGGCGGGACAGAGATCTATGAGTTCGAGCCAGCGTTCAATATGTTCCAAAACGGTTGCCCGTATCCGATGCTGGGCCCGAACACGTAAATTCGAATGTTTCCGAAATTCCAAACCATTGACCTGCACCTGAGACGAACGGAGAAAATATTCTCCGCGAACTCCAAGCGCTTGGCTCAACTTGATAAGAATTCCAGAAGATGGCAAACGCTTGCCCTTTTCATAATGGCCTACTTCCTTCTTCGGAAGGTGGACTGACTATATGGGAAAAATTGCATAAAAAAAAGGCGGGTTCAAAGTGGACGGCTTTTGGACGGCTTTTTTCTGACAACCTGGTTCACAGGGAATACCGGAATGCCTTTCTGGCCAAACTGATCATTGACCCAAATGCCTTGCCGACCCATTATCCGTTTGACTCTATTTGACTCTAGAAGGTAAGAGAATGGTACACAAGGCGGCTCTCTTATGAAACTAGACTCAAAATGTTCAGGTGTCGACTAAACTGGCGGCCGCCGCCGGAGGCAAAGCTGAACAGAAACCTAAAATTACATCATATAATTACCTATGCCAGTATATCGAACCCAAACCGTCATCGGCCTCTTCGTCCTTGGAGCCCTGGTTTTGGCTGTTGCCGCCGTCACCGTGCTGGGCAGCGGACGTCTTTTTTCTCAAACCACGCGCTTTGCTCTCTATTTTCAGGATTCGGTCAGCGGCTTAAGTATTGGGGCCCCGGTCTTGTTCCGGGGGGTCAAGGTGGGCCAGGTTACAGATATCCGACTCATAGCAGATGCAAAAGACATGCAGGTGCATATCCCGGTCATTGTGGAGATCAAACCGTTCGAGTACCATGGCCAGGATTCCTCCCAGAACCTGGAACAAACCATGCAAGCCCTTATTGCCCGAGGCCTGCGGGGACAACTGGCCATGCAGAGCATGGTCACCGGACAGTACCAGATTTTACTAGACTTCCATCCCCAGACCAAAGCCCAAAGCAGCGACATGCAGACCGATTATCCGGAAATCCCCACCATTCCTTCCAGCCTCCAAGAGCTGACCAGCCAGATGTCAGATCTGCCCCTCAAAGAGATGACCGGTCAACTCAGCCAGGTCCTTACCGGAATCAACCGCCTGGTGAACCATGAAGACATGGACCAAAGCCTGTCCCTTGTGCGCCAAACCCTGCAAGGGACATCGGAATTGACCTCACAGCTGAACAAACACATCCCGGAGATATTGACTTCCATCCGGCAGACATCCGATACCTCTCGGGAGACGATTCAAGGCATCGGCGCGGACATGACCCGGCTCACAGCCAATCTGGACCGGACCGCGGTTCAGGCCCAAGAAACACTGCAAACCACGAACAAGCAGTTGGGCCCCATGCTGGCCGCTTTGGAACAGACCTTTACCACCGCCGGGTCCACCCTGGAGCAGACCCGGTCATCTCTGTCCCAGCTGAGTAACCTGATCGGCCGGGACTCCGGTCTGCACCAGGAGTTGGAACGGACCCTGAAAGATATTCAAAATGCGGCCAGGGCGGTGCAGAATCTAAGCGACTACCTGGAACGGAATCCGGAGGCTTTGATTCGAGGGAAGGGGGGGTATTGAGGCGCATGGAGCAGAGGGCATGGGGCATGGGGCAGAGGGCAGAGGGCAGAGGGCGTGGAGCAGAGGGCGTGGAGCAGAGGGCAGACGTCAGATACCAGGGTCGCCGCTGGCCGCAGAATCCAGTTTGATCGGTTGATTTTTAGATAAGGTCCGCCCCTACGCTGCTTCCCCAATCGTGGTTAAAACCGTGGGGGCCAAGCTTGTCTCCGTCTTTCAGGCCAAGCAACGAGAGGCCCAAATATTGTACCTGAATTCTTGTTTCCGAGGAGCTGATATGAAATATTTTAACACAAGCTTTCTTTGTATTCTGCTTTTGGCTGTCGTGGGATGCGCCACCTCGCCTCCATCCAGGTTTTACCTGCTCAGTGCCCCTTCCCTTCAGCCCATGGTCGAACAAGAGCACAAACAAACCAAACAGGTCAGCCTCCAAGTCCAGGTCCCGGATTACCTGGACCGGCCCCAGATTATGCTCCGGGAAGGCACACACCGGCTGTCCTTGTCCGAGATGGACCGCTGGGCCGAGCCCCTGTCCAGGATGCTGACCCGTACTCTGGCTCAACACCTGGCTTCAGGTCCTGTTCCGGTGCAGGTCAACGCCCCTGGTGCAGTCAGAGAGGAGACGCGTATCTGGATACAGATCCTTCGCCTGGATGGAAAACCGGGAGACAGGGTTACCTTGGAGGCCAACTGGCAGATATCCCCATCCGACAATATCAACAGGGTCCACTCCTTTTCAGCCACAGCCCCTGCCTCCGGCCAAGGCATGGGAGGCCTGGTCCAGGCCCATGAGCAGTTGGTTCAGGAACTGGCATCGGTGTTGACCCAGGCTCTGCAGCGGGAATTCGGGGGCTCAAAAGAGGCGAATCCATAACTTCCCCTGCCCCCAGGGCTCTTTGGTTCCGCTTCTCATTTTCAACAATATGAGTTGACTTACACTGTATCTGGATAACAGCAGGGCTTTTACCCCTCGTAGAGCACGGCCAATATCGTGGCCTGACCTTGTTTGGCCGCCACCAGATGGGGCACTGTGGACAGATAGTACACGCTGTCTCCTGGATCCAATTCAAATCTGTCCTCCCCGACCTTAATCAAGACCCGCCCCTCCAAGACAAAGATGAATTCCTCCCCATCGTGCAGAGAGGTCTCTTCGTCCGGATTTTCCTCCAGGTGGACCAGCAGGGCCTCCATATGCCGCCCCTGCACCTCGGCATCCAGGCTCTGATAGGAGTAAAGCTGTTTCTGCCCCCTGGGAGTGGTGCTCCTGGAAATAGGTTTGCGCTCACTCTTGCGGGTTACAGCGTAAGGCTTGTCTCCAGGGCCGGAGACCAAGCGGCTGAAGGCGGCATCCAGGGCCTTGGACAGTTTGATAATGGTCCCCAACTGGGGTTGGACCTCACCCTCTTCAATCCGGGCCAGATAGGAGGTATCAAAGCCGGTGGTTTCGGCCAGTTCCGCCAGACCGACCTTTTTTTCCTCCCGCAAGGCCTTGATCCTGGGGCCGATATCCTGCACGGATGTTCCTTTTTCCGAGCTGATCTCACCGGTCAGGTCCTCAAAAAAATCGACATTGATATGGGCCTTATTCTCGCCTGTGGGTACCATCCCCACCTCCTTGGTTGATTGAGTGACACATCACATTGATGGGTTATCTGTTATTCGGTTCCCACGCAGAGCGTGGGAACCATAAGAGGGCCTGACTTTGAAGGCAAGGGTGGCTTCTGCAACTCCTCCTCTAGGGCGGCCCTCTTGGTCAGTTTCATCCCGGATCAAACTGGCGGCCGCCGCCAGAGGCGGCGCTGTCTTCCGACTATCGGCTATTCGGGTTGCAGGGAAGAAGGCAGAACCGCCTTGTCCCCCCAGTCGTGAGGGAAGTTCTGGCCCGGAGATTCGTCCTGTTTCTCTTTGCGTTTCTTCAGTCCCGATCGGGCAAACTCAGGGTGACCTTCCTTTTGGGTCCGACCATTGATCACCGCCTCGGAACGGAGTCTGCGGCCGATGGTCTTTTCCATCTGCTGACCCAGCTTGAGCACCCGATCCACGTCGTAGCCATGTTCGATACCCATCTCGTCGATCTGGACCAGGAGGTCCTCCAGGCACATAAGACCCACATACCGGGGATCCTTGTAGTAATATTCCCCGGTGCCTTTGACCGGACAGTCGTCCAAAAAGTTGGCCGGTTGTCCGCCCAGGCCACCCAGGGTGGCCTCGAAATGGGTTATCCCGGCCTGCAGGCAGGCCAGAACCGAGGCTGCGGCCATACGTTTGGTCTCGTGGAAATGGGCGACATGCACATCCGTGTTCGGAATCTCGTCCAGGATCATGGAGAAATAGCGATAGACCTCCGGGGCCGAGGCGCTTCCATCGTGATCGGCATGCTCCACATCGTGGGCCCCAAGCTCCAGCCAGCGCTTGGTGAACTCCACCGCGTCCTTGAGCTGGGTGGCTCCACCGATGGGGCTGCCCCAGATGGTGCTTACCGTACCGCACATCTTCATGCCTGCATCGTTACATTTCTTGATGCACCGCTCGGCCTCCTTCCAGTACTCCGGCAGGGTGGTCCCGGAGTTGGCAAAGTGGTGTTCCTCTTCGGTGGAAACCATCATCAACAACCGATCCGGGCCGATACCCTGCTTTTTAAGTTCAATGGCCCGGTCCACGGCCCCTTCCCGGATGGTGATGCAGGTCAGACACAGATCCTCGTAGTTGACTCCCTTGCGCGTGCATCTTTTCTTGAAGTGATCACTGCGCATATGAGTCAAGAGCTCTTCGGCATCTTTAAACTGGGGCATAATGATAGGATTGCCCAGATTAGTCACCTCGATATTCCGGCAACCGGCAAAGATAAGCTCGTCCAGATAATACTTCTTAGCCGGCGTGGAGATAAACTTCTCCTCGTGCTGAAACCCGTCCCGGACCGTAATGTCTCCGATGGTCACCTTGTGGGGCATGCGGGGGAAGATGTTCCATAAGTTGTATTTTGTCATATCCCAAACTCCTTGTTTTGGCGAATAATAATTCGCCCCTACCACTAAACCGTACGTTTCATCATTGATCAAACTGGCGGTTTCTTACGAATAACAAATAACGAATAACCAATAACAGGCCGCCAGAGGCGGCGCTGACCTCTAACCCCTAGCGAGTGCAGCAGGACCTTTTGCACTCGCTGGAGGTCACTGACCTTTATACACGGGTTTTCGTTTTTCCCGGAAAGCGGCCAGACCTTCCAGGCGGTCCTGGGTGGGAATGGTCACCCAGTAGGCATTGGATTCAATGGCCAGTCCAGTATTGATGTCTGTTTCCAGGCCTTGATTGATGGCGTATTTAGCCTGCTCCACGGCAATGGGACCAGCCTCGCAGATCATCTCGGCCATTTTCCGACAGGCGGGCAGGAGCTCCTGGCTGGACTGAACCTCGTTGACCAAGCCCAGACTCAAGGCCTCCTGGGCATCCACCCGGCGGCCGGTAAAGATGAGTTCCTTGGCCTTGGCCCGTCCAATGAGTCGGGGCAGACGCTGGGTGCCTCCACCTCCGGGAATGATGGCCAGTCTGGTCTCGGTCAGGCCCATGCTGGCCGTTTCCGAGGCCAATCGGATATCGCTGGCCAGGGCCATTTCCGTACCTCCGCCCAGGGCCACTCCGTTCACCGCGGCAATAACCGGTTTGTTCAAGTTCTCAATCTCGGAAAACAGGTTACGGATAGTAAAGATATATTCCTTGACCTGGGTTGGGGTCATCCCAGCCCGCTCCTTGAGGTCCGCCCCGGCACAGAAGGCCTTCTCTCCGGCCCCGGTAATGATCAGCACCCGGATATCGGAGCGAAAACGGACCTTGCGGATCTGCTCGTCCAAGGCCCGGAGGAGATCGAAATTCAAGGAATTCATCACCTGCGGCCGGTTTAAACCCAAGGTGAGGATACCCTGCTCATCTTCGTGAACTTCCAAGACTTGGTCTGTCATATCCACCTCGTGCTTAGGGTTCATCAGACGCATTCGTGCCTATAGGCTCTTAGTACCCGGAAGATTTCGATACAATTTTCTGTGATCCTATAACAAATGACATACCTCAATATCTCTCATCAATGAACCTTGTCCTCAGCCAGGATATCCTCCGCCTGCTCCCGGAGCTTGTACTTCTGGATCTTGCCACTGGCGGTGACCGGATATTCGTCCACAAAGACAAAGGACTTGGGAATTTTGTGATAGGAGATCTGCCCTGCGCAGTACTCCTTCATTTCCTCCTCAGTGGCCGTCTCCCCGTTTTTGAGCTGCACAAAGGCCACCACTTCCTCCCCGTATTTCTGGCTGTCCACCCCGACAACCTGGGCATCCTTGACTTTGGGATGGGTGTACAGGAACTCCTCGATCTCCCGGGGATAGATATTCTCCCCGCCCCGGATAATCATGTCCTTGAGCCGCCCCACGATACGACAATTGCCGTTTTTATCCATTTCCGCCAAGTCACTGGTGTACAGCCAGCCCTGTTCATCCACCGCTTCCCTGGTCTTATCCGGCATCTTATAATATCCTTTCATGATATGGTAGCCTCGGCTGGCCAATTCCCCGGTCTGACCCACGGGCAACTCCTGCTTGGTGAGAGGGTCCACGATTTTAACCTCCACATTGGGCAGGGCCCGACCTACGGTCTCGGTGCGTACCTGTATGGAATCGTCCCTTCTGGTCTGGGTAATCCCGGGCGAGGCCTCGGTCTGGCCGTAGACAATGGTCAGTTCCTCGGCTCCCATCTGGTCGATCACCCCGCGCATGACCTCTATAGGACAAGTGGACCCGGCCATGACTCCGGTCCGCAAACGGGAGGTGTCGTATTGTTTTTTGTCCATCTCCTCCAATTCGGCGATGAACATGGTGGGCACCCCGTGCACGGCCGTACACTTCAAAGCGTCAATAGTCTCCAAGACCTTGTCCGGCTTGAACTGGGTCACCGGAGCCATGGTCGCCCCGGAGACTGTGCAGCACATGGTCCCGATGACGCAGCCGAAACAGTGGAAGAACGGTACCGGGATGCACAGGCAGTCTTTGGGTGACAAATCCATAATCTCGGCCATGCTCTGGGCATTGCCCAGCAGATTGGAGTGGGTGAGCATGACCCCTTTGGGGTACCCGGTGGTCCCTGAAGTGTACTGCATCATAATCACGTCCTCGGCATCCAAGCTGTCCTCCCGGGTCTGGAGCTGTGTATCAGAAATCTTTTCCCCCAGCTTCAGGATATCATTCCAGGAGAACATGCCCGGAATCCGTTTATCTCCCAGGTAGACCACTTTTTTCAGGTAGGGGAGCTTTGCGGAGCTGAGCTCTCCAGGCCTGCAGTCTTTGAGTTCCGGACAGACCTCATTGATCACCCGGATGTATTCATCCGCTTCCCGCACCCCGCCGGTAAGGATTAATGTGGTGGCGTCCGACTGCTTGAGCAGATACTCCAATTCAAATGCCCGAAAATTGGTGTTCACGGTGACCATAACCGCGCCCATCTTGGCGCTTCCGAATTGGGTATACACCCACTCTGGAAGGTTGTGGGACCAAAAGGCGATGTGATCGCCTTTGTGCACACCCAGGGCCATCAAACCCTTGGCCACCTGATTACACATATCCCGGAACTGGGGAAAGGTCTTTTCAAATCCGTATTCGTAGGAGGCCAAAGCGATGTGGTCCTCAAGCTCTTGGGCGTTGGCCTCCACCACATCCCCGATTCTGGTCTTTCCTATCTCAATGCCTGCCATGAAAATCCCTCCTCTCCGGCCATGCGAATGTTTTCGCGATACACACTCTTCCATTAAGGTCCTTCTGTTCTGTCTCGTCTGAACGTCTATGCGTCTGTCGCCGGTTCTTCATCCTTTTCTCTTTTTCATATCCCAGCATTCCAGCATCCCAGCATTTCTTCTAACACCCAATATACCGGGAGATGACCAGGCGCTGGATCTCGGAGGTCCCTTCTCCGATATCCAAAAGCTTCTGGTCCCGGTAAAACCGCTCCACGTCATATTCCTTCATCAGTCCGTAGCCGCCGTGGATCTGCACCGCGTGATCGACCACCCGGCCCATGAGTTCCGAGCAATACAGCTTGGCCATGGCCGCTTCCTTGGCAAACGGCTTGTTCTTGTTCCGCAGCCAACACGCCTTGTACAACAGATTGCGCCCGCACTCAATTTCCGTGGCGCAATCGGCCAGCTTGAAGGCCACGGCCTGAAACTTGCCAATGGGTTGACCGAACTGTTCCCGTTGTTGAGCGTATTTCAGGGCTAAATCAAAGGCCCCTTGGGCCCCGCCCAGGCCCATGGCCCCAATGGACAGCCTCCCGCCGTCCAAAGTCTGCAGCATCTGATGGAATCCGTCTCCTTTCTGCCCCAGCATGTTCTCTTTGGGCACCCGGACGTTGTCGAAATACAGCTCGGCTGTGTTCGAGGCCCGCCACATCATCTTCTTGTGCATGGGCACGGCCTTGAATCCCGGGGTGTCCCGTTCAACGATAAAACAGGTGTACTCTGGCTTACCGCTTTTCCGGGTTCCGGTCACGGCCTGGACAGTGACTCCCAAGGTCATATCCGTGGCCGCATTGGTGATGAAGATTTTGGATCCGTTGATCACCCACTCGTCCCCGTCCTGAACGGCCGTGGTCTTGCTCCCCCCTGCATCGGAGCCGGCCGTTGGTTCAGTTAAGCCAAACCCCCACAGGCCTTCCCCGGAACACAACGCCGGCAGATACTTGTGCTTCTGTTCTTCGGTTCCGAAATAGTACAAAGGGCCTATACCCAAAGAGTTTCCGGCAGCAATGGTCGCAGATTGGGATCCGTCCACCCGGGCGAGTTCCTCTACAGCTATGATATAGGACAGGTAATCCATTCCCTGACCCTCGTATTTCTCAGAAACGAACATTCCAAACAGCCCGATCTCACCCATCTTGCGGGTCAATTGGGGGGAAAACTCTTCGTTTTCGTCTAAGTCCTGGGCCAGGGGCGCTATTTCGGTCTTGGCGAACTTGCGCACTTCCTTACGGATCATCTGCTGTTCCTTACTCAGCTCAAAATCCATACCCCCTCCGAGTGCTCGAGGCTAAAAGTTTTGGACCTGATTTTGGCAATTCTGCACCCCATGTGGGTGAGTCGTAAGCACTCAAACTGTATACCCTGCCCGCAATTTGGCCGGAAGTGACCGGCCGACGACGTCCTCCAAGTTCCGGGAACACCCGGCCGCCTGGGGCCAATCCACTCCGGTGGAATAGCCCAGCTTGTGCAAGAGATAGACTGTGTCTTCAGTGGGGATGTTGCCGGCCGCTCCGGGGACAAAGGGACACCCGCCCAGCCCCCCGCAAGAGGTGTCGAAGCAGCGTACCCCGCACTCCAGGGCGGTGACCAGATTGACCAGCCCCAGCCCCAGGGTGTCGTGGAGATGAAGGGCCAAAGGGACAGAGGAAAAATCTTGTATCCGGGTAATCACATCCCGTATCAGGTGGGGATGACCCATCCCGGTCGTATCGGCCAAGGCCAAGGTATGCGCTCCCGCCTCCAGCAGAGTCCGGGCCATACCGCAGACCACTTCTGGATCGATCTCCCCCTCGTACACACATCCAAAGGCGCACTGGACGCTGCCCCGGACCGCATATCCCTGTTTCTTGGCCTGAATGATCATGTCCTGGGCCTGGGCCAAGGCTTGTTGTCTGGACATTTTGGTGTTTTTTTGGGAATGGGTGGTGCTGGCGGAAACGGAGATCTCGATACAGTCCACATGAGTGGCCAGAGCCCTCTCCAGGCCGATCCGGTTCAGGACCAATGCCGAGTACTCCACCCCTTGCACGTCCGGCAGGGCCCTGATCAACTGTTCGGCATCGGCCATCTGGGGCACCAGACGGGGGTGGACAAAGGAGGTGACCTGAATTCGCCGCAGCCCGGCCCGGACCAGACAGGCAATGAAATCCACTTTGCCTTGGGTGGAAAGCAGGACGTCCTCGGACTGCAATCCATCCCTGGGTCCGACCTCAACCAGGGATATATACTGGCCATCTTGCATGGATTCCTTCGTCTAGACATCCAAATTTTGGACGCCGACCTGATCGCTGTTTACAAAAATTCAACAATTCCAATAAGTTTAGCAAAATGCAGGCAGTGTAGAAAAACAAGACGGTTTTGTCAACGTGGAGAATAGTATGTCTGAACATAAAGAACATATCCATCCCCACCAGATCCACGATCTGGATCAGGCCCGGGAGGTGGTTTCCAAGTTGCGTGAGGCCTTGCGTTATCACGCCTACCGCTACTATGTCCTGGACGATCCGCTCATCTCTGATGCGGAATACGACCACATGATGCAAGACCTGGAGGAGCTGGAACAAAAATTTCCGGACCTGGCCTCACCCACCTCCCCGACCCAGCAGGTGGGTGGGCCTCCCCGCCAGGCCATGGGGCTGGTTCAGCATCCGGTGCCCATGCTCAGCCTACGGGCCGTCTATTCTCCTCAGGAGGCCCGGGACTTCGATCTGACCTGCCGTCGGGAGCTGGGAGTGGAGCAGGTGATGTATGTGACTGAGCCTAAATACGACGGTCTGGCTGTGGAGCTCATATATGCGCAGGGGGGTCTGATCTCGGCCTCCACCCGGGGGGACGGCAGCACCGGAGAAGATATCCTGGCCAATGTGAAGACCATCCGGGAGGTACCCTTAGAGCTTCTGTCCTTAACCGGAGAAACCGTCCCTGAACGTTTGGTCTTGCGGGGCGAGATCTACATGCGCAAAGACGAATTCAACGCTCTCAACTCTGCCCGGGGCCAAACCGGAGAGAGCCTGTTTGCCAATCCCAGAAATGCGGCCGCCGGATCGGTTCGCCAGTTGGATCCCAAGATCACGGCCCAAAGACCCTTACATCTTTTTGTCTATGAGGTGGCCGAGTGTCGGGGACGAGAGTTTGCAGAGCAGTGGGAGATGCTGCAGACCTTGCCCAACTGGGGCTTAAAGACCAATGCCCAGTGGCAGGATAAGTGCCCGGGCATCGAGGCGGCCATGGACTTATTCCAGCATATGGCCGAGGTTCGGGACGATCTGCCCTATGAGATCGATGGGGTGGTCATCAAGATCAACGACCGTCAAGCCCAACAGCAAATGGGTTATCGACAACGCGATCCCAGATGGGCTTTGGCCCTGAAGTTTCCCGCCCGCCAGGCTACAACCAGAATCAAGGATATCGACGTCCAGGTGGGCCGGACCGGGGCCTTAACACCGGTGGCATATCTTGAACCCATCAGCATTGGAGGAGTGGAGGTGCAGCGGGCCTCACTCCACAACCTGCACCAGATCGAAACCAAGGACATTCACATTCGGGACTGGGTCCTGGTGGAGCGAGCCGGAGACGTTATCCCCCAAGTGGTCAAATCCTTTCCGGAAAGACGAGCTGGTGGGGAGAAACCCTTTGCCATGCCCGAGTTCTGCCCGGTGTGCAGCGGTCCGGTGATCACCAGCCAGGACCGAAAGCAGAGCCGATGCACAAACATTGACTGTCCGGCTCAGATTCGAGAACGGATTGTCCATTTCGCCTCCAGGCGGGCCATGGACATCGAGGGCTTGGCCGGTCGGCGGATTGATCAACTTTTAAACACCGGTCTGGTCAAACACATCCCGGACCTGTACAATCTGCAAAAACTTGATCTCCTGCAACTGGAGGGATATGCTCAGAAAGCGGCCGACAACCTGTTGCGTGAGCTTGAGAAGAGTAAGGAAAAGCCCCTGGATCGTTTCCTTTACGCCTTGGGCATTCCCCATGTTGGCGAGCACTTGGCCCAGGTTCTGGCCGCCAATTTTCCGGACCTCAGGGGCCTGAGCCAGGCATCGGAAGAAAAGCTTCAGGCCATTTATGAAATCGGGCCGGAAGTGGCCAAAAGCGTGCGCTCATTTTTTAGCAATCCCCAAAACCAGGCTGTCTTGGACAAACTGCTCCAGGCCAAAATCACTTTAGATAATCCACTGTTTACGCCTACGGTGCAGGAAAAATCTCTGCAAGGGAAAACCTTTGTCTTTACCGGAACTCTGGATCAATGGACCCGAGAAGAGGCCAAAGCAATGGTGGAAGACCGCGGAGGACGTGTGACCAACACGGTGACCGGAAAAACGGACTATGTAGTGGCTGGCCCCGGGGCAGGGTCCAAACTGAACCAGGCCAGGACCAAGGGGGTGGAAATTCTGGATGAGGAGGGATTTGCTAAGATAGTTAACTAGAAGACAGAGCAGAAAACGAGGGGGCAGGAGTCGGAGAACCATTGATTTTCCTCGCATTAAACAAGACATTAAATTACCAGGCTATCCCCTTATAACATTTCGGAATAATAAGAGGATGGCCGGAGCCATAAGAGAAAGACGTTCACGCCTAGGCGTGAGAGGATCCCAGTGAAATGGAAGAAATTTCACGGGATAAACCCTGGGAACGAAGAGAAGAAGATAGCCAGCCCTTCGGAGAAGGGCGGCTTACCAAGCAACCCAGCCCGTGGTCTTTTGTGTAAGGCGCCGGAGGCAAAGCTGACACCTGTTTACTTTGAGTCGAGTTCCATACGAGGAGTCAATACACAATGTGGAGGTGCGAATGAGTGAACACGTAACATACAAAGGATACACCGTTGAATTAAAAGAGCATCAAGACAAATGCTCTGAGTACGCGTTTACCATCTTTGATCCCCAGGGCCGGGAGATCAAAAACGTGGCCCTGGGCGGGGAAAATCGGGATACTGCCTTGAGCAGGGCCCAAGAGATGATCGATTTTGAACTGGAATACGCCAGGGAGTGAGGGTATTACCTCGGGATGAACCCGGTTTCAGCCCCATCTCCGGCGCGCTGATTATCCGTTAACGAAAGGCGAAGAACTTATGTGCTCTGCGATAAGCAGAGCACATAAGTTCTTCGTTCATGATCATTCGTGCATATTCCTGGGCCAGAATCTCTAATATTTCTTCTTCTGCCCCAGTCCCTTAGTCATGGCTATGGCTGAAGTAGAGTTTCTCGAACTCCTTGATCAGTTCCCGCAAGGACTGAACATGCCCAGTATCCGTGCTCTGTTTGCAGCGCATGGCCTGAACCAGCATCTGGTGCAAGACCTCCACCTTTTGGCTATACTGTTCACTGTCCGGGGCAATACGCTGGGTCATAAAGTACTGGGAGACGATCTCCTGGAACTGATTGGCATGATCCTCCTTGTTCATGATCCAGCGCACCAGCTGGTTCATGTTCGTGTCCTGGTCCTTTTCCAGGGCCTTGATGGTCTCCATACTCTTTTCAATGGTGACTACGTGTTCCTTGAGCATGGAAACGCGCATGGCATCGTCGTAGATCCCGCAGGGGATCTCGCAGTGGGCCTGGGCCTGGGACCCAATACCTAGACAAAACACAACCATGAGACATCCCAACCACAAACGCTTTTTCATGTCTTCCTCCTCAATGGGTTTGAAAAGTAAAAAGGTAAAAACCGTGCCCGACACAAAAGATTTTCCGGCCAAATTGCTCAATCTGCCTCATGCCCTGGAGGCCTTCCAGGACCTGATCATGGAGCTGGGCGGAGGACAACCGGCCGTGTTCCTGGATTACGACGGGACCTTGACCGACATCGTCTCCAATCCGGGTCAGGCTGTGTTGGCCGATCCGGTTCGGGAGAGTTTGCAGGGTTTGGCCGGCCTGACCCTGACCGGTATCATTAGCGGCCGGGACCTGAATGACGTCCGCCGCTTGGTCCGGGTGCAAGGGCTCCTTTTTGCCGGCAGCCATGGCTTCGATCTCTTCATTCCCGGACAGGGCCGACTGGAGCCGCATCCCCTGCCCACGTCCCTGGATCAGGCGGAAAATGACCTTCGAGCCCTGGTCCAAGACATCCCGGGTATCCTCTTGGAACGCAAACGCTACTCTTTAGCCGTGCATTCCCGGCAGGCATCCGGAGAGAATGCGTCCCGGGTGCAGGGCCTTGTGCACAAGGCGATGAACAGCTATCCCCATCTGCGCTCCTTTACCGGCAAAAAAGTCATTGAAATCCAACCCAATGTAGAATGGGACAAAGGCCGAGCCCTACTCCACATTTTAGAACTCCTCCCTTCGAATCAGCAACCACTTTATCCCATCTACGTTGGCGACGACACCACGGACGAGACGGCCTTTAGGGCTGTGGCCGGCATGGGCTTAGGCATTTGCGTCGGGGACGAAGACCGCTTGACCCAAGCCGCCTACCGCCTGGACAATCCTCATCAAGTGCACATTTTCCTTGATCGGCTCAGCCAGTGGCTGGCCAAGAAAAAGCCGGACCCACGGTAACTGTTTCCAAGAATTTACTCCTCTTCCTCAATCCCCGGTTCCAGGTCTTCATCGTCACCGAAAATCACCTCGTCCTGGATACGGATGCGGTCCACCACATGCTCCAGATTGAGGTCATCGCGCAACACGCTCATCAATTGCCGATACTGTTCAGCTGAAGGGAGCAGCCCTTCCACAGACACAACTCCATCCTGACATTGCAGATAGAGATTTTCCAAATCCACTTCACCCTGATCCAGTATCCTGTCCCATATGGCCTCTTCCGCCTCTTCGTCCGAAAGGTGCTCCATTTCTTCCTGAAAGGAATGCTCCTGCCGGTCAGATTCTTGATCCATAGCCTTCTCCTTTGTCTTAAATGTCATATAGCTTGAGGTTTCAAAGTTCCAGGTTTAGCTTTGCCCCCGGCACATCTGAAACATTTTTAAGCCAAAGCGCTACCAAAAATTTGAAGTGTTATAAGAAATAAGATTTCCCCAGCCTGAGGTCAACGTTTTGCACTGGCCTGACAGGACGTTTTGGTTCTGCTCCGGCCTAGCTGGATACTGGACAGGAAGCTCCAGTTACGGATATGGTGGGGTAAAGAACGTCTGCGCTTGCACAATCATTCTTTTCAGCCCAAGACGTTCGAAGGCGAATAAAAGTAAGCTAACTTCTCGTTTCATACGAGCCCTCACTCCACGGGAGATCATACCATGACCATACCCCCTTCCTCCTGTATGACCAGGCGAATGTTTGTATCCCTGGCCCTAGGCGCAGCAGCCGGGACCCTGTCCGGATGCGCGGTCAATCCGGTCACCGGCCAGTCCCAACTCATGCTCATGTCCAGGGACCAGGAAATCCAGGTAGACCGGGAACGTTCTCCGCACCAGTTTTCCGCTGATTACGGAGTAATTCAAGATCGACAACTGGGTGCCTATATCAGCCAAACTGGAAAACGCCTGGCCTCCCTGACCCACCGATCGGATATGCCTTACTCCTTTCAGGGTGTGAACGCCGCCTACGTCAACGCCTATGCCTTTCCCGGCGGGAGTATCGCTGTGACCCGGGGCATCCTGGTGGAGATGGAGGACGAAGCTGAACTGGCCGCCCTCCTGGGGCATGAATTGGGCCACGTCAACGCCCGGCACACCGCCCAGCAGATGACCAAGGGGGTCTTTGCCTCGGCCATATTGGCCGGTGCGGGCATCGCCCTGTCCGGCAACGAAAAATACGCCCCTCTGATCTCCGGCCTGGGAGGCATGGGAGCGGGTCTGCTTTTGGCCAAATACAGCCGCGACAATGAACGCCAGGCCGATGATCTGGGCATGGAGTACATGGTCAAGGCCGGATACAGTCCCCAAGGCATGATCAACTTGCAGGACATGCTGGTCAATCTCTCCTCCCGGCAGCCCTCGGCCCTGGAGACCATGTTCTCCACCCATCCCATGTCCCGGGAACGCCTGGCCTCGGCCAGGCAGACGGCCAATTCCAAGTACTCCCGGGCCCTGGGCAATCCGGTGTACAAAGAACGTTATATGGACACAACCGCCGGCCTGCGTAAAATAAAGCCGGCCCTCAAGGCCATGCAGGAAGGGGAAAAACATATGGCCCGAAAGGACTTTTCAGCTGCAGAAAAATCCTTTGGCCGGGCCTTGGATCAGGCCCCCCAGGACTACGCCGCCCTGGTCATGATGTCCAAGTGCCTTTTGGCCCAGGATCGGCCCCGGGAGGCGGAAAAATTCGCCCAAAAGGCCGAAGAGGTGTTCCCCCAAGAGGCCCAGGCCTCCTATTTCCAGGGAGTGGCTCAAATCGGCCAAAAGGATTACCAGGCCGCTTTGCGGGCCTTTTCCACTTATGAACGTCTCCTGCCCGGTAATCCTATGGCCACCTTTCTGCAGGGCCTGTCCTTGGAGGGCATGGGCCGCAAGGAATCGGCAGCTTCCAGGTACCGGCAGTTCTTGAGCCAGGTCAACCAGGGGAAACAGGCCCAATACGCTTATTCCCGGCTGAAAGAGTGGGGATATATCCGTTGATACCAGCCCGGGGCCAACACAGAGCTTTTTGGTTCTGCTTCTTATTGTCAACAATTTCAGTTTGTTTGCTCTGTATCTGGATAACAGCAATTTGTGTTCAGTGTTCGGTTTTCGGTGTTCAGTGTTCAGCATAACCAGCTGAGATCACATAATATTCAGTTAGTTACTTACTTGATGTCTACACAAGGACATCTGAAATAAGGGCATTTGCCCGGTCAGTATCCTATCCGCATGAATCGGGCCTCTTTAAGCTGAACACTGAACACTGAAACCTGAACACTCCAGGCACCTTACACCTGAGAACAAAATCATCTTGGGGGGCCAACAGCCCCTACCTTGCTTCAGCAGCTCAAAAAGGCTACAAGAGCGACAGCCAAGGCCAAATCAGACCATCGACCACTTACTCCGCTTCCCGCTCGGGTGAATCAGTGGGAAAATACAATCTCGTATGAAACGAAAAGTTAGCCTATTTACCGACCTTCTTGGAACATATCGAAATAATAAGAGTATGGAAGGAGTACCTCTTACGCCTCTAGCCCAATTCTTAAGTTTCATCACTGATCAATCCGGCAAATTTTCTTTTTTGCCCGCCTTGGGGCAAAAAATATGTCAGATTTGCCGGAGGCAAAGCTGACCCATGAACGATACCAATACAGCTCTTAGATTACCTTCAAGCGTAACCACAGTCGATGTGCACGGCAAAACCGTGCACATCGTGGGCACCGCCCATGTCTCCCATGCCAGCGTTCGGGACGTGCACGACACCATTTCCCTGACCCAGCCGGATACCGTGTGCGTGGAGCTCTGCCCCTCCCGACATCAGGCCATGACCCAGCCGGACGAATGGAAAAAGATGGACATCTATAAAGTGGTCAAGGAAAAGAAATCCTTGTTCCTGCTTATCCAGCTCATCTTGTCCTCTTTTTACCGCTCCATTGCCAAGCAACTGGGTATCCAGCCCGGAGCTGAGATGCTGGCCGCCGTGAACATGGCTCAAGAGCAGGGGGCCGAACTGATTCTGGCCGACCGGGACGTGAACATCACCTTGAAAAGGGTTTGGGGCTACCTCTCCTGGTGGCATAAATTGAAAATGCTTTTTCAGCTCCTGGCCACCCTGATCTTGCCGGACAAGGTGGATGAATCCAGCATCGAAGAACTCAAAGACAAAGACCAATTGGAAGTGGTCATGGACCAGGTGGCCAAGTCCTATCCCCAGGTCAAGAAAAAATTGATCGATGAACGGGATCTGTACCTGGCCCACTCCATCCAGAAGGCCCCTGGCCGGGTGGTTGTAGCCGTGGTCGGTGCCGGTCACGTCCCCGGAATCGTCAAGGCCCTGCCTACCCGCATCGATATCGCCCCCCTCCTGGAGCTGCCTGCCCCGTCCCTGGGGCCAAAGATCTTGAAATGGGGGATTCCCCTGATTATAGTCAGCCTTCTGGCCTATGGTTTTGTCCAGGGCCCGGAACAGTCCGTGCAGTCCGTATCCATCTGGATCCTGGTCAACGGCCTGTTCTCCGCCCTGGCCGTGTCCCTGGCCCTGGCCCATCCCCTGACCATTGCCTCCACCTTTGTGGCCGCCCCTCTAACCAGCCTGAATCCGACCATAGCCGCCGGTTGGGTGGCCGGACTGGTCCAGGCCTGGATCAAAAAGCCCACCGTGGCCGACCTGGAAGGCCTGCCCCGGTCCCTCGGATCTGTGCGCGGATTCTGGCTCAACCCAGTTTGCCGCATCCTCCTGGTGGTCGTTCTGGCCAATTTGGGCAGTTCCCTGGGTACCTTTGTGGCCGGAAGCTGGATCGCCAGTCGGTTATTCTAAATTTCAGCCCAATCGGCGGAAGACCGTGGAATGGGCTGAAATTTAATTATTTTACCACCGTCCTCAAACCTTCCAGCCCCTTTCTTGACAAGCAGTTCATCGTGCCTATCTTTACACGATATTAGAAAAGCAAACTGGATATTGCAGCTTTTCTCCCCTGGAGTCATTTTCTTCGTATAACTGTGAACCCAGACGTCAGCGCCGCCTCTGGCGGCCTGTTATTGGTTATTCGTTATTTGTTATTCGTAAGAAGCCGCCAGTTTGATCAATAAGGGGATAGCCTAGTAATTTAATGTCTCGTTTCATACGAGGAAAGTAACATCTCAAAAACCCCGAAGGGCTACAGGAGGTCGCACTCGTTATGTCCACAGCTCAGAGCTATGAATTTCAGGCCGAAACCCAAAAACTCTTAAACATTATCATTCATTCCATATACACGAACAAGGAAATCTTTCTCCGGGAACTCATCTCCAACGCTTCGGACGCCCTGGACAAGGTCCGCTTTGCCCAGAACAAGGGCACTCAGGTGGCCGATCCGGACCAACCCTTGGATATCAGGATCACCACGGACAAAGAAGCCGGCCGATTAGTCGTGTCCGACACCGGAAACGGAATGAGCGAAGAGGAATTAGTCAGCAACCTGGGCACCATCGCCAAGTCTGGCACCGAGGAGTTTCTCAGGCAGGTAACGGAAAATCAAGAAAGCCCGGAAAACATCATCGGCCGCTTTGGAGTGGGCTTTTACTCTGTATTCATGGTGGCCAGTCAGGTGCAAGTGACCACCAAATCCGCGGACCCCGAGGCCCCGACCATGGTCTGGACCTCCGACGGGATGGGCAGCTACTCCGTGGCCCCGGCCGAGGAAGCCATGCCCAGAGGCACACGCATCGAAATCACCCTGCAGGAGGACGAAAAGGAATACGCCGACCCGGACCGGGTCAAGCACATCATCAAGAAGCATTCCAACTTTATCTCCTTCCCCATTAACGTGAACGATGAAAAAGTAAACACCATCCCCGCATTGTGGAAGGAATCCAAGTTCAATATCACCCAGGATCAGTACACCGAGTTCTACAAGTTTTTGACCTACGACAGCCAGCCGCCCTTGGAAACCATTCATGTTTCTGTGGACGCGCCCGTACAGTTCAACAGCATTCTGTTCATCCCCCAGAAATCAACCCTGGTCTTTGAGAACATGCCCACGGACTACGGCCTGGACCTGTACGTGAACCGGGTCCTCATCCAGCACAAGAATCAGGACCTCATACCCCAGTACTTAAGCTTTGTCAGCGGGGTGGTGGATACCGAAGACCTGCCCCTGAACCTTTCCCGGCAGGCCATCCAGGAAAGCGCCCTGATCACCAAGATCCGGACCACGATCACCAAACAGGTCCTGAGTCAACTGGAGAAATTGGCCGGTAAGGACCAGGACCGGTACGTCACCTTCTGGAAGGAACACGGTAAGGTCTTCAAGCTGGGATATTCAGACGTGGCCAACCAGGAGGCTTTTGCCAAACTCCTGCGTTTTAACGCCTCCTGGCACGAAGACGACACCGGGCTGACTTCTTTGGAAGAATACGTGCAGCGGATGAAAGAGGGGCAAAAAGAGATCTACTTTATCTCCGGTCCGAACCGGGAAAACATCGCATCCAACCCCCACCTGGAGCTCTTTCGCAGCAAAGGCCTGGACGTCCTGTATCTCTTTGAACCCGTAGACGAGTTTGTACTCCAGAGTGTGGGCACCTTTCAGGACTCCACCCTGAAGGCTGCCGAGCACGTGGATCCGGCAGAACTGGAACAGTTCGCTTCCACCCAGGAAGAAAAAGCCGAAAAAATGAGTACGGACGAGGAGAAATCCTTTGATCAGCTGTTAAAGGCCATGCAGGACATATTGGGGGACCGGGTCACCGAGGTGCGCACGTCCAAACGTCTGTCCTCCAGCCCGGCCTGCCTGGTCAATCCGGAAAGCGGGATCAGTTCCCAGATGCAAAAGATCATGCACATCATGAACAAGGACAGCTCCATCCCCAAGCAGATCCTGGAGATCAATCCCAACCACCCCTTGAGCCGCAATCTGCTCAAGGTCTATTCCCGCAACCCGGAGGATCCCTTTGTCCGCCAGAGCACGGAACATCTGTTCGAGGCCTCCCTGCTCCAGGCCGGATACCTGGCTGATCCGCATACCCTGGTCAACCGGACCTTCAACATCCTAGAGCAGGCCAGCTCCTGGTACACCAAGACCCAGGATATGGGTGAGGAAGTTCGGTAACCGTGTAGTGTGTGTTCTGTTCACAGTGTTCAGTGTTCAGCTTTGCCGGATAGATCATCCATGTCGGTTCTTAGCTGACCACTGAACACCGAACACTGAACACACCATTAATCCGCCTGCTTACGGATGAAGGAGGGGATCTCGAACTCGTCTTCGAACACAAACTCCTCCTCGGTTCCCGGTTCTGAGGAAGATTGACCCTTGTACTGCTCTTTGTGCCCCCCGCGCCCTTTACGCAAATAGGCCGGAATCTGGCGGTCTTCGTTGTTCTGGGCTGGAGCGGCTTGCCGCTGTTGCCCTGCCCGGGCCTGGTCAAAGCTGGCCACCTTGCCCTTGGCCCCAAAAGGCTGACTTTGCTTACTCTCCGCAGGCTGTTCAATGCCCGTAGCAATGACCGTGATGCGCAGTTCATCCCCGGCATCGTTGTCGAAAACCGTTCCAAAATAGATCTGAGCATCTTCCTGGGCCGACTCGGAAATGGTGCTGGCCGCCTCACTGACCTCATCAATGGTCAAATCCGGCCCGGAAGTGATATTCATGAGCACTCCCTGGGCTCCGTCTATGGACACATCTTCCAATAAGGGGCTGGTAATGGCCTTGGTGGCCGCTTCCCTGGCCCGTCCCTCACCCTGGGCAATGCCGGTTCCCATCAAAGCCAGTCCCATACCGGACATAACCGCCTTGACGTCGGCGAAATCCAAGTTGATCAGCCCAGGGACCATGATCAGATCGGAAATGCCCTTGACTGCATAGTACAGGATCTCATCCGCCTTCTTGAGCATCTCCAAAAAGGAGGCCTTCTTGGAAGCCAAAGAGAGCAGACGGTCGTTGGGGATGGTGATAATACTGTCCACGACTTCTTTTAAGCTTTTAATCCCCTTTTCCGCCTGTTGCAGCCTTTTTTTGCCTTCAAAGAAAAAGGGCTTGGTGACCACCCCCACGGTCAGGGCCCCGACTTCCCGGGCCACTTCAGCAATCACCGGTGCAGCTCCGGTCCCGGTACCGCCGCCCATGCCGGCGGTGACAAAGACCATGTCCGCCTCCCCGATCATCTCCCGGATGATGTCCACACTTTCCAAAGCCGCTTCCCGACCAGTGGCCGGGTTGGCTCCGGCTCCCAGGCCTTTGGTCAGCTTCTCTCCCAGCTGCAGCTTGTACTCGGCCTGGGAGTGCTTCAAAGCCTGCACATCCGTATTGGCCACGATAAAAGACACTCCTTGCAGGGCGGAAGTGATCATGTTGTTCACTGCATTGCCTCCGCCCCCACCGACACCAATGACCACGATCTTGGCATTGCCTTCGGGTTCTATCTCCATGTAATCCATCACTCCCTCCTTCTGCGCGTTACCTGCACAATCGGTTGCATCGCCCCAACCGTTGAGATCATTGTCAGACTCCTGTCCACAATATTTTGAGAACAAAATATTAGCTGATATCCGAAAACCATTTGCGCATGCTGGCCAGTATGCGATTGAAAATGCCCTTTTCCCGGATCCCGAAACGCAGATCCCCCTTGTGTTTTTCCGCCCCCCACCGCAACAGACCAACAGCTGTGGCATAGGCCGGGTTGGCTACAATGTCGGTCAATCCCCCCACCCCGCGAGGAGTTCCAACCCGGGTGGGCAAGTCGAAAATCTGCTCTCCCAGTTCAGCAATCCCAGTGATCAGGGAACTCCCGCCGGTGAGCACTACCCCGGCTCCGACCATATCCTTATGTCCGGAGCGGAGGAGTTCTTGGTCCACCAAGCCCAAGATCTCCTCCACCCTGGGTTCACAGATTTCGGCCAGAACCCGCTTGGAAATGGTCCGCGGTTCCCGATCACCTACACTGGACACTTCGATAACCTCATTACTCTGGACCTGACTAGCCAGGGCGCAACTATGAGCGATTTTGAGCTTTTCAGCGCTCTTCATTGGGGTACGCAGCCCAAAGGCGATATCATTGGTCAGATTCATGCCCCCCAGGGGTAACACCGAGATGTGCTTGATGGAGTCGTTTGCGAACACGGACAGATCCGTGGTTCCGCCGCCGATATCCACCAGGGCCACCCCGATCTCCTTTTCTTCATCGGTAAGCACCGCCTTGGCCGAGGCCAGGGACTCCAAGACAATACCGGAGACGTCCAATCCGGCCCGATGGCAGGAGCGCACAATATTCTGGGCGCTGGAGACCGCACCGGTGACCATGTGCACCTTGGCCTCCAAGCGCACCCCGGCCATGCCCAGGGGATCTTCTATCCCTCGCTGATCGTCCACGATGTACTCCTGGGGCAGGATATGAATAAGCTCCCGATCCAAGGGTATGGCCACGGCCTTAGCCGCATCGATGACCCGCTCGATATCCCTGGAGGTCACTTCGCCTCCCTTGACCGCAATCACCCCGTGACTGTTAAAGCCCATGATGTGGCTTCCGGCAATACCGGCAAATACGTTGCGAATCTCGCATCCAGCCAAGAGTTCGGCTTCTTCCAGGGCCTTCTTGATGGACTGCACAGTCTGTTCAATGTTGACCACCACACCCTTGCGCAAACCATTGGACGGGCTCATGCCGATGCCCACGATATCCACTCCTTCCCGAGTGGCTTCGCCCACCACGGCACAAATCTTTGTCGTTCCAATGTCCAGACCGACCACCAACTCCGCCTTGGCGCTCATACTCTTTCGCTCCTGTAACCTACCCAGCCCCTACCTTCCAAAACCATGATCCGGTCTATACCTTCCAACTCATCCCGGGCCCGGACATCGTTCCAGATAGAGGTCAGTCCCCGCATATTGGACTGCAGATGCTCCCGCCCCAAGACCACACGTATATCCCGATCGGTCAAGGCAATTTCCACCCGGTTGTTGTCCTGAAAACGGATCCAAGCTATGACCGCAAATCCAAAGGGAAACCGATTGTGCTCCATGCCTCGACTCACAATGGCCAGGTCCCGCTGATCCCGGAGCTGGTTGGGATCGCAGACCAAAAGGGGCAAGGAGGTAAAGGAATCCACCTGCACTGGGGCGATGATCTCCCCGTGTTGGTCCGCATAATAGACGCGCTGTCCTTGCTGACGCCAAAAAAAGGGGATCTCTTCTTCCACTTCTATGCGCAAACCGTGCGGAAAGTGCCGAAATAAGGCCACGGATTCGATCCACGGATGCTCTTGCAGATCCCGGCGTATCTTCCACAGAGAGAGATCCAGGAGATTTCGAAACCTGTCCAAACCGGCTTGGGCCACAACCTCCTGCCTGGACAGGCGCTGTACCCCATGCACCTGGACCTCGTGCACGTCGAAGACCTGCGTGGTCGTGGCCCACCGATAGCCGGCCACCAGCCCCAGGCTGACTGCAACCAATAGGGCTAAGACGCAAAAACCCCAAACCAATCCGGCCAGGACCTTGGCCAACAGAATGAGGGGGGCCGCCCACCTGGACCCTCTGTTGTGGCGATATGCGTTGTGCTTGGCCATACTTCAAGGCTTCTCTCCGCCCGGATCAATGATTTGGACTTCCAACTCCAGATCCACTCCATACCAGTCCCGGATCCGGGACCTGGCTTGGGAGATGAGCTCCCAGGCCTGGGCAAATCTCCCATTGCCCCGGTTGATCAAAAAATTAGCGTGCACTGCCGAGAACTGCACATCACCCACCCCTTTACCCCGCATTCCGCAACGATCCAAAAGCAGCCCGGCCGGGGCCTGTTCAGGGTTTTTGAAAGTACATCCGCAGGTCTTCTCCCCCACCGGTTGGGTCCGCCGTTTGCGGTCCCAAAATTCCTGCATCCGCCTGCCTACTTCCTGGGCTCCCCTTGAGGTCAGGGCCAACTCCACCTCGTGGATGACCCAGCCCTCCTCCAGCCCCTGAGGTCGAAAGGTTCGGTAGGTGCACTGCAGGTCCCTGCGGTCCAGCCAAACCAATCCGGACCCGGGACTCCAGCAGCGCACCCGGTGCAGGCAATCTCCAACGCTCTGGCCAAAGGAGCCGGCGTTCATGGCCACTGCTCCGCCCACTTGGGCCGGAATACCGATGAGTCCTTCCATGCCGGCCAAACCCCGATCTCGGAGCCAATGCAAAAGCCTGATTAAGGAATATCCGGACGATACCCGAATCACGCAGTGCTCCGGGCCTTCGGCAATGAGTTGCGGTTCTCTTCCGGTCTGGGGCAGCACCAGACATAAGGGAAGATCTCCGTCCTGAACCAGGAGATTGCTGCCTCGGCCCAAAACCAGGGGGCGCAGTCCTTCACGTTCCAGGAACGGTACCAACTCGTCCCAGTCCTCCGGATCTTGAATACGGACCGCAACTTGGGCCCTCCCCCCCATGCCCAGGGAGGTACGTTCTTTAAGCACAGGACCGGTCAGGATCTTCACTATCTAGACCTCGCTTTGCAGAAACTGTTCCCCAACCTGCCATATATTGCCCGCCCCCAGAGTGAGCAGGATATCTCCAGAGCAGAGGAGTTCTTCCAGGGCCTCCCGACAATGGGTCAGATCCGGGCAAAAGACGACCTCTGTTGCGCTGACCTGGCGTACTCCTTGGGCCAAACTGGTCCCGTTGACTCCGGGAATAGGATCCTCTGATGCGGCATAGACCTCAGTGAGCAGCAGGAGATCGGCCTGGGCAAAGGCCCGACAGAAATCTCCGAACAAGGCCCGGGTCCTGGTGAATCGATGAGGCTGAAAGGCCACCACTAACCTGGAACGGGGATACATCTGCCTGACGGTATCCAGGGTAGCTCGAATCTCTGTGGGGTGATGACCGTAATCATCCACCACCAAAACTCCTGCCCGTTCCCCTTTGTATTCCAATCGCCGTCCTACACCGGCAAAGGACTCCAGTCCCCGGATGATCACCTCTTGGGACAACCCGGCCTCCAAGGATACGCCGATCACTCCCAGGGCGTTTAACACATTGTGTTTCCCGGGCTGGGCCAAGGTGATGGGTTCCCAACTCTCCCCCTGCACCGAAACCTGAAAACGGCTCTTCAAACCGCACTCCAGAATATGGGCCTGCAGGTCATTGCCGCCCTGTAAGCCATAAGTAACCACTCGGCGTTTGATTCGGTTAAGGACCCGGCGGACATTGGGATCGTCACCACAGACCACATTTAAGCCGTAAAAAGGTATGCAGTTCAAAAAACGGACAAAGGCCTCTTCAATGGCCTGTTCATCCGGATAGTAGTCCAGGTGATCGGCGTCAATATTGGTCACAATGCTCATTATCGGCATCAGGCATAAAAAGGATCCATCGGATTCATCCGCCTCAGCCACCAGGTATTCCCCCTGGCCCATGAGGGCGTGGCTCCCGTAGCGGTTAAGCCGTCCACCGATAATCACCGTGGGATCCAGCCCGGCCTCTTTGAATACCGTGCCCAACATGGAGGTGGTTGTGGTTTTGCCGTGGGTTCCGGCCACGGCAATACCGGTCTTTAAACGCATAAGTTCAGCCAGCATCTCGGCCCTGGGAATCACCGGGATCCCCTTGTCCTTGGCCGCAGCCACCTCCGGATTGTCCTGGCCCACGGCCGTGGATTTAACCACCACGTCCGCTTCCTGCAAATTGGCTATGGAATGCCCCTTGGCCACCCAGGCCCCCATGGACTTCAGCCTCCGGACCGGTTCATTATCCGCCAGGTCGGAACCGCTGACCGTGTACCCCAGGTTGAGAAGGACTTCGGCGATTCCACTCATCCCAGCCCCACCGATACCGACCATATGAATATGCTGGACCCGTGTTTTCATGATCTTGCTTTTCCTTTATCCCCGGCCAACTCGGCCATTTCCTGGACAATTCTCCGAGTGGCCCCCGGCTGGCCCAATTTTCTGGCTGCCCGGCCCATAGACACCAGTTTCTCCGGCAATGCCAAAATGTTAAGTATCATATCCCCCAGATCGACTTCCGGTAGGTAGCTCTGTTCCACAACCAGGGCCGCTCCAGCCTTTTCCAGCAATTTGGCATTATGCAGCTGATGCTGATGGGCGGCAAAAGGAAAAGGAATAAGCACACTGGGCCGGCCGACAACGGTCAGCTCGGCCACTGTGGACGCCCCGGCCCGCCCGACCACCAGGTCGGACCAGGCGTAGGCTTCGGCCATGTTCGAAATAAAAGGAACCACCTGGACCTGCGACGAATCATATCCTTCGTATTGACGCCAAACGCGGGAATAATGCTTCTGGCCTGTCTGGTGCAGGATATGCGCCCCCTGGGACACCAATCGGGGCAGGGCCTGAACCATGGCCTCATTCACAGCTTGAGCCCCCTGGCTTCCACCCAGGACCAGGATGTTGTGTCCGGTCTGATGGGTATAGGTCTTGTCCTTGTCCGGCAGAGCAATCACGTTCGTACGTACCGGATTCCCGGTCACCCTGACCCGCTGAGGATCGAACCAGCCTTGATGGTCCGGAAAGGTCAGCAAAACGCGCTGTACCCGTTTACTCAATATCCGGTTGGTCACTCCAGGATAAGCATTTTGTTCGTGCACTGCAGTGGGAATCCGTTTCCAGGTCGCCAGCAGCACAGGAACGAAGGAAGCATAACTCCCAAATCCGATAACCACATGGGGTCGAAACCGGGAATAGGTTCGCCAGCAACGAACCATACTCCGAACCATCCACCAGGCCGACCCCAAGGAACGCAGTCCCCGACCCAAGACGCCTCGGGCCGGCAGCCCGACAAAGGGAATCCCGGCCTCCCCGGCCAGCCGACCCTCGGGCCCATGTTCACTGCCCACAAACAAGAGCTCGACCTGGGGAAATGCTTCCCGAATGCCCTCGGCCACGGCCAAGGCCGGAAAGATATGCCCTCCCGTTCCCCCTGTGCTGAGTACGATTCGGTCCACGTTACCTCCTGCTCCGACGATCGATATTCACCAACAGGCCGGTGCACAGACAGGCCACAAGCAAGTTCGATCCTCCGTAGCTGATAAAGGGCATGGGCAGACCTTTTGGAGGGACCGCCCCCATAACCACAGCTAAATTGAGCAGTCCACCCAGAACCACCACCAGGCACAGCCCTAAAGCGGTAAACCTGTCCTGCAGATTCTCCTGACCTAAGGCAATGGTCAGGCCCCGAAACATATACACACCCAGACAGACGAACAGGATGGACAGCCCGGCAAAGCCCAGCTCTTCTCCCAGGACAGCGACGATGAAATCGGTATGCCCTTCAGGCAGAAAAAAGAGTTTTTGTTTCCCCGCTCCCAAGCCCTGGCCGAACAACCCGCCCAAACCCAGGCCGTACAGGGACTGAACCACCTGATACCCGGCATCAGCGGCGTTTTGAAAGGGATCCAGAAAGACCAGCCACCTTTTCAGCCGATAGGGCGAGTTGGCGATCATATAGGCCCCGATTCCCAGACAGAACAATCCTGAGCTCAGAAGGTACACCAAGCGGGTCCCCCCAATCATGCTCATAATCATAAACAGCACGGCCATGAAAACAGCCCCACCGAAATCCGGCTGCATAAGCAGCAGACCGGCCAAACAAGCGGTAATGATCACCGGAGGGACGAAACCGACGCTAAAGGTCTTCATCTTGTCCTGCTTGTGGCTGAGAAAGTAGCCCAGGTACAGGACCAGAGCCACTTTGGCCGGTTCCAAAGGCTGCAGGGAAAAGTTCCCCAGATCCAGCCACCTGCTGGCTCCTCCGGCCTGGACCCCAAGGGGGGTCAAGGTCAGACCCAGGAGGACAAAGGCAACCAGCAGCCACAGATAGACGAATCTATAGATCAGACCCATGGGTACCTGGGCCGCTATCCACATGACCGTCACACCCAGAACGGCGAACCCGGACTGCCGGAGGAAAAAATGATCTCCATCTGCAAACAGGCGCTCGGCCATGACCCCGCTGGCACTGAAGACCATAACCAGCCCTAAGCCCATGAGGCTCAGAGCCGAGCCCACCAGCCACCAGTCGGCCATATCTCGGATCTTTTCCTGCTCTGTGGCCTCACTCATGGTCCTGGGTTTACCTCCTGTAGTTGTGAAACTGGCCTTAAGGGCAACCCCTTATTTTTCCGAATCCCTCAATTCCCCAATTCCCTTATCACCCAATCCTTCCACCGCCCGGATAAAGGCCTCCCCCCTGGCGGCGTAATTGGCGAACAGGTCGAAGCTGGACATGGCCGGAGACAAAAGCACCATATCTCCGGGAACAGCCAACCCGGCGGCATAGACCACGGCGTCCTCCAGATTCGGCAGCCAGTGCATAGGAACAATACTTTCCCAGGCCTGAACAAAGATCTCCCTACTTTCCCCAAACAAGGTCACACTGCGCACCTGCCTTTGGATAAGCTCGGCCACTGCCCGCAAATCGCCGCCTTTATAACGCCCTCCGGCCAGGAGATGGATGGGCCGGTCAAAGCTGTGCAGGGCCGCCTGCAAGGCGTGCACGGTGGTGGCCTTGGAATCGTTGACAAAGAGCACCCCGTTTATCTCCCTGACCCCTTGCAAGCGATGGGGATGGGGAATGTAGCTGGAAAAGGCCTCCTGGGCCGCCTGCACCGAGATCCCCCAGGGGGCGCAGGCCAGATACGCAGCCTCCAGATTGGAGCTGTTGTGCGCCCCCGGCAACTGCGGGGCGGTGAATCCATGTTCCCGGTCAAAGACCGTTATGTGGGCCCGGGTCAATTGTGTGCCCCGAATCTCAGGCCACAGACTGGCATGAACCAGGGCCCTGTCCGTTGGGGTCTGGTTGGCGAACAGGGAACGTTTGGCTGCCCGGTACTCTTCGACATCTTGATGATGATCCAAGTGATTGAGGGAAAAATTGAGCCACACGCCCACCTTGGGCCGCAATGAAAAGGTGTGCTGCAACTGGAAGCTGCTCACTTCCAAGACCAGCACCTCTGCCTCCTGTCCAGCCAGGACATATTCGGACAATGGGGTGCCGATATTTCCCCCTTCAAAACAATGAATGCCCCTGGTCCGCAGGATATGGGCCAGCAAGCTCACGGTGGTTGTCTTTCCGTTGGTCCCGGTCACGGCCATAATCGGCTCCTGGACCCAGGCCAAGGCCAACTCCAATTCGGATATGACCGGCGTTGCCTTGGGTAGGAAAGGGGCGATCTGCCGCTCAGGGATACCCGGGCTAAGGACCACCATTTCGGCTTCGGCGAAGTCTTGTTCCGAATGCGGGCCGGTTCTGATGTCCACACCCTGGGCTGAGAATTTCCTGCGTTCTGCTTCGGACACCGCCCCTGAATCGGCATCTGTAAGCCGGACCACCCCCCCGGCCCTGGAGACCAAGGTGGCCGCCGCCCTACCGGAACGCCCGGCTCCGACCACGGTCACCCGGCACTCTTTGATAGCAGCTGGATCTAAAGGGCGTCGGGCCGGTTGTGCACACCCCATAATCAATTCCTCAATCCCTCCTCTATCGCAATTTCAACGTACTCAAGGCCAGCATGGCCAGTAAGATGGCCAGAATCCAAAAGCGAACAATGATTTTGGATTCTGGGATTCCGGTCAGCTCAAAATGGTGATGGATCGGGGCCATGCGAAAGAACCGTTTGCCCCCGGTCAGCTTGAAATACCCAACCTGAACGACCACGGACAGAGTCTCGATGACGAACAGGCCGCCCACAAGCAAGAGGACCAATTCCTGTTTGCACAAAATGGCGATAAACCCGATGGCAGATCCCAGGCTCAAGCTGCCCACATCGCCCATGAAAACCTGGGCCGGATAGGCGTTGAACCACAGAAAACCCAGCCCGGCCCCGACCAGGGCCCCACAAAATACGGTCACTTCCCCCACTCCGGGCACATAGGCCACCTGTAAATATTCGGCTATGCGCACGTGTCCGGCCACATAGACAAAAAGGACCAGACAACCGCCGACCACCACCGTCGGACCGATGGCCAATCCATCCAACCCGTCCGTCAAATTGACCGCATTGGACGAACCTACGATGACCATCAGGGCGAAAGGCATATAGAACCAGCCCAGATTGGGCTGCAGCCATTTGAAAAAGGGCACGTACAAGGTACTGGAGTATCCGGGCAGCAAGATAAGGACAGCAATGGTGGCCGCGGCCACGGCAAACTGGGCCACAAACTTTTGCTTGACACTGATCCCCTTGTTTCGCTTGCTCACAACCTTGAGGTAGTCGTCCCAAAAGCCGATGCACCCAAATCCAACAAAGACAAAAATGGTCAGCCACAGGTAGACGTTTGTCAGGTTACCCCAGAGCAAAACGCTGGTTAAAAGAGAAAAGGCGATGAGTAAACCGCCCATGGTCGGCGTTCCTGCTTTACTCAAGTGATTTTGGGGCCCGTCCTCCTGGATGTATTGGCCGCATTTTAACCTCCGCAGCCAGGCGATAAACCTGGGACCAATGATAATGGTCACAATCAAAGCCGTGAGCAGGGCATAAATGGACCGAAAGGTGATGTACCGAAAGACATTGAACAGACCGATATATTCGCTTAAGGGATAGAGGAGATGATATATCATGCCCTGAATTCCTGCTGTAAAAGGTGGACAAACCGTTCCAAGGTACACCCTCGTGACCCTTTGACCAGGACCAATCCTGAATCGATACCCAGCTCTCGCCACAAATGGATGAAATCCTCCTGGCCTTGAATATGATGCAAATTCTTGCCTCCGGCCCGGTCATATCCTTGGCGAACGGCTTGGGCATAGTTTCCGTAAAAAAAGACGTGGGCCGCCCCGGTCTTCCCCGCCCAGAATCCCAAATCCCAGTGGCAGGACTCAGAACGATCCCCAAGTTCTTTCATCTCTCCCAGGATGAGGATCAGCGGGCCGGTGCCGGCATTTTCCCCGGCCCAGTCCAGGGCCCAGCGCATGGACAGGGGATTGGCGTTATAGCAGTCGTCAAATATGGTCATCGGGCCGCATGGCACCACGTGTCCCCGGTGTTCGGGCAATCGAAGATGAGACAGCCCGGTTTGAATATCCGAGACCGAACTTCCCAGATATCGGGTCACACTGGCGGCGGCCAGGACGTTTTCCCCGATCCAAGACAGCTCGCCCGGCAGGTGGAGAGCAAATCCCTGAGCCCCGTCCTCAATGTGCAGATCAAGTCCTCCGACCGGAGATCTGCCCATAGAGGCCAGCCGAAAGTCTCCCGAGGAATCGGCTTGAGTGGAGAAGGTCACGACCTTGATATCCTCCCGTGCAGGCACCGCCTGGACAAGTTGCGGGTAGTCCCGGCTGATCACAGCCACCCCTCCCGAGACCACGGCCTCCACCAGCCGTGATTTTTCCCCGGCTACTCCGGCAACGGAATGCAGTCCCTGCAAGTGAGCCGGCCCTACGTTGACCATCACAGCCACATCCGGGGCCAAAACCGCGGCCAAATCATCCATTTCCCCCATCTCACTGACCCCGGCCTCCATGACCCAATAGTCCTCCCGGCCGTGCATGCCCAGCACGGACAATGATACGCCCAGGCGGTTGTTCCAATTCTTATAGCTCTTGTCCACCACCGCACTCTGAGCCAGGATAGAAGCGATCATCTCCTTCACTGACGTCTTGCCAGCCGTTCCGGTTATTGCCACCACCCGGCCCTGAAATTGACGCCTCCAATGAGCGGCCAGGTCAGCCAGGGCCTGAATGGAGTCCTGGACCAGGAGCATGGGCACTTCCGAGGACAGCTCCAGAAGCGGGCGTTCCACCACCACGGTTAAGGCCCCTTTGTGCACCGCCTCCCGGGCAAAATTGTGCCCGTCGAAACGTTGACCCGTTATGCACACAAACACATCCCCGGGCTGAACCAGGCGGCTGTCCGTCTGCACTCTGGAGGCCACCACGTCCTGAGAATTTTCAAAGTCGCCCACAGCCTGCATGGCCTGGCCGATCTGGGCCAAACTGAGTTTCATGCTGCCTATCTCAGATGGTTAAAGTTCAAAGTGAGTGCCGGGCCCTGCCCCTTTGCCAGTTTTATGCTGGATCAAACTGGCGGCCGCTGCCAGAGGATGGTCTGACCGCTGATTTCTGATCTCTTGTCATGCATCCCAGCATTCCAGCATATCGTTTTCTTATCCCTTCAGACATTCCAAGACCACCTGCTCATCACTAAAAGGTCTTTTCTGGTCACCGATCTGTTGGGTGCATTCATGCCCTTTTCCGGCTATAATCAAGGCATCCTCGGGTCCTAAAGCTTCTATGGCCCAGATGATGGCTTGCCGACGGTCCGGACGCATCTCGACGCGTGGACATCCTTCCAATCCGGGCAAGACGGCTCGCATAATCTGTTCCGGATCTTCGTTCCTGGGGTTGTCCGAGGTCAAAACGGCCACATGCGCGTGTTTGGCCACCGCCCGCCCCATCAGGGGACGCTTGCCTGGATCCCGGTCTCCACCACACCCAAAGACAACAAACAACCGCTTAAAATCCAATTCTTTGACCGCGGACAGAACATTGTCCAAAGCGTCCGGGGTGTGGGCGTAATCTACAAATATGTGCAGCCCTTGAGGATTAATTATTCGTTGCAGCCTCCCTGGCGGACCGGTGAAAGACTCCAAAGCCTGTAAATCTTCAGGTCGAAGCCCCAGTTCAAGGCCAATGGCCTGGGCGGTGAGCAGGTTACAGGCATTGTGCCTGCCCACCAGTCCGGAGCGCAAAGTCCAATTCCCGTGATTTTGGTCCTCCATGACCAGGACCTGCCCCCTGCGGTTCAAGCGTTTTACCCGGCCCTGCAGACAAGGCCAGCCCATTACCTGGGTTCTGGTTAGGGAGCACCCACGACCCGGCTTGGCCCACTGGACCAGCCTGCGGCCGTATGGGTCGTCGAAGTTGAGAACCGAGACATTTTGAGAGTCGGTAAACAACTGGGACTTGACCTGGAAGTAGGTCTCCATATCCTGGTGATAATCCAAGTGATCCTGGGTCAAATTGGTGAATACGGTCAGATCAAAGACCAAGCCGGCGGTACGCCGCTGGGCCAGGGCATGGGAGGAAACTTCCATACAGGCCACCTCCACCTTTTCCTCGGCCATTTGGGCCAGCATGGCGTGCAGATCCAGACATCCGGGAGTGGTCAGATCCGCCTCGTGTCCCCGTCCCTTCCACCGGTAGCTGATGGTCCCGATAACTCCGCACTCCTTGCCGGCAGAGCGCAGAATATGTTCCACCAGATAGCTGACCGTGGTCTTGCCGTTGGTCCCGGTGATGCCGATCAAAAACGGTCTGCGCCGGTCGGTCTTGTATCTGGTCGCCGCCAGATGTCCCAGGACAGTGGCTACGTCCCGGCAGGGCACAAAGCGGGCCTCGGCCTGGTCCATTCGAACATGCTCCGGATGGATTACCCAGGCCGCCCGGTTGCGGATGGCCTGGGGAATATAGCAGGATCCATCGCTTGTGGTCCCGGGAAGGGCCACAAACACGTCTCCCGGCTGGACCTTTCCGGAATGAGTGCGTACTTCAGCCCCATGTTGGACGTAGTCAAGTAAATCTTCCCACGCGGAAGACCGGTTGGAGATGATTTTAGGATCCAGGGTCATTTAGGAGGCCTCCTCTTGCCCCAGGGTATCGGACAACCACAGGATCCACTCCCTTTCCCGGACATCTCCAGGATCGCTTTCTGGGGCCGGACTTTGCTTGGTCACCACCACTCCCTGGCCTTCCAATTTGGGCATGACGCCATATTCGGCCAACATTTCCAAAGCCTTGCGCAGAGGGAGCCCGTACAGATCGGGTACGGTCTGCCCACTTTTCAGATTGTGGGTCGAATCAGGAGTTTGCGCCTGGATGCGGGCCCGTAAGGAATGTTTTTCTTTGTTCTCCTGGTCTTGGGCCTGGTGTCCCTCCAGGGTCTTGGGCATTCCAGACCAGGCCACAAGCTCTTTGCCCACAGCCCGAACCACGGGGGCGGCCACGATCCCCCCGTAATGTTGTGGGCTGGGCTCATCAACCACGGCCACAACCAAATACCTGGGCTGCAAAGCTGGGAAAATGCCGACAAAAGAGGCTACGTATTTTCGTCCATATCCCCCGCCCGGACTCGCCTTCTGGGCAGTTCCGGTCTTTCCGCCTACTCGAATGCCTGGGATCCTGGCCTGGGTGCCGGTCCCGTCCTCTTGGACCACGTCATGGAGCATGCGCAGAACCTGCTGGGCTGTGCTGGAGGAAAAAACCCGCCTAACCGGCGGTCTGTCCTGGACCGGATTCTTGATCAGGCGCAAAGGCCGCCAAAGCCCTTTGGAGCTCAGGCAAAGATAGGCCTGAGCCAATTGCAGGCCGGTCATGGCCAGACTTTGGCCGAAACTGGCCGAAACCAGATCCACCTCGTTCCACTGCTCAGGGGTTCGAAGAATACCATTATTTTCAGCCGGCAGGGGAAGTCCAGTCTTTTGTCCCAGCCCTAAAGAACGTAAGGTGTCGTAATAGCGCTTTTCCCCCAGGTCCAAACCGATCTTTCCCGCCCCTATGTTGCTTGAATAACGTATAATTCGGGAAACCGACAGCCAGGCGTATTCGTGGGTGTCCTTGACCGTCCGTCCCTTGTACCGCCATTTTCCGTTTTCACAGAAATAAATGGACTGCGCATCGACCACATTGTGCTCTAAAGCCGATGCCACCATCACCGGCTTGAGAGTGGAACCGGGTTCGAACTCATCCACGGCCAAGCGGTTGCGCCAGAGCCTGGGACTGGATACTTGGTAGGCGTTGGGATTGAACAACGGAGTCTGAGCCCAGGCCAAGATCTCCCCGCTTTCCACATCCACAACCAGGCAGGTGCCGGATTTGGCCTTGTATTTGTCCACTGTCCGGTCCAAAGCCACCTCAGCCGCGTATTGGATCTGGGAATCCAGGGTCAGATGCAGATTATCTCCGGCCCAATCCCCGAGAAACTGGCCGGGGGCATACAGGATATGTCCCGCGGCGTCCCGCTGAACGACAAAGGAATGCTTCTCCCCGCTCAGATGGGCATCTAAAGATAATTCCAGACCTTCCAATCCGTGATTGTCAATCCCGACAAACCCCAAGAGCTGTCCAGCCAAATGGCCTTGGGGGTAAAAACGGCTTTGTTCTTCAGTCAAAAACACCCCGCTGAGGCCCGAGGCCTGCAATCTGGCTGCGGTTTGATCCGAAATCTGCCGTTTGAGCCAGACAAAACCGGCTCTGGATTGCAGCCTATTCAACCATTGAGACCGGGAACCTCCCAGGATATCCTGCAATATTTTCGCTGTGTCTGAAAGATTGTCTATCTTGCTTGGGCGAGCGAAAACGGATTTGACCCGGACGCTCTTGGCCAGCAGTTCTCCATTGCGGTCAAAGATTTCTCCGCGTTGACCGTAAACGGACTCCTGCCCCCAGTGCTGGGAACTGGCCTGGACGGCCAGGGCCGGGCCCCGGAGGATCTGAATGTAGAAACCTCGGGCCCACAAGCCGCTCCAGACCAGGGCCAACAAAGCTCCGAGGAATATTATCCTGGCCTTGGACCAATCCCGAGCCTGGGCCGAAGCGTTTCTCTTCTTTCCCGATCCAGACACAGTCCCTCTCTTTTATCTGGTCACCGCTGGTCCATAATGCGCACCTGTCCGGCTTGGGGGGGATGCAAGTCCATCTGAGAAGCTTTTTTCTGGAGTTGGTACAAGGACAGAAGGTTCATATGCTCTACTTCCAGCTTAGCCTTGAGCTCCTGTTCGCTCTCCAAGACATCGTGGACTTCTTTTATGCTGTAGGACAGATCAACGAGTTCCAAATTGATCCAGACCAGACAGATCCCCAATACCAAGGCCGACACCCCCAAACCCAGACCAGCCAAGAGCCTTCTTTTCATCATCTCATCCTCCTGTGACCCTTACAGAACTTCGGCCACCCGCATCTTGGCGCTTCGGCTGCGGGGGTTGGCCCATATCTCCTCCGGTTCGGGGAGGAGGGGTTTTTTGGTCAACAACTTGACCTGAGGCCTTGGCTCACATGAGCACACCGGTTGATCCAAGGGGCATACGCACCCCTTGGCCTGCCTTCGAAATTCGTGCTTGACGATCCTATCCTCGAGGGAATGAAAACTGATGACCACCGCCCTGGCCCCGGGGGCCACAATGTGCGGCAGCTCCATGAGCAATGATCCCAGTCCTTCCAATTCCCGATTGACGGCAATACGCAGGGCCTGAAAGGTCTTGGTGGCCGGGTGATTCCTGGATTGGGCCCGCCTTTTTCCTGGATAGGCCCGGCTGACGATGTCAGCCAAGTGTCCAGTGCTCCCAATCCACTCCGTTTTCCGTTGGTGAACAATACGCCGGACAATACGCCCGGCCATAGGTTCTTGCCCGTATTCCCAAATGATCCGCCTTAATTCATGTTCCGAAGCCCGATTGACCAGTTCGGCCGCCTCTCCTCCCGCACTTGTATCCATGCGCATATCCAGAGGACCGTCCTGGACAAAGCTAAACCCCCGGCCTGGATCATCCAATTGCAGGGAAGAGACCCCGGCATCCACAACCAAGCCCTGGGCCTTGGGCATACCCGCTTCGGCCATAACCCGGGCTAGCTCTTCATACCGGGCATGGGCCAGAACCACTTGGCCCAGAAATCCGGCCTGATCAATCCGCTCCCGGGCCAATTCCAGGGCTGACCGGTCCCGATCCAAAGCCAGGATCCTTCTTCCTCCGGCCTGAAGCAGGGCCAGTGTGTGGCCACCCATGCCCAGGGTGGCATCTACATACAGTCCTTCCGGAACTGGGCGGATCCATTGCACCACCCGGTCGGCCATGACTGGAACATGGCTGTACGCATGCTGGTTACAATCGGAGCTCATAGCCGTTTTCGGTCAGTTCAGCCATGATCTGATCCGCACTCTGATCAAAGTTTTCCATCTCCTGTTCATATCTCTGCAGATCCCATATCTCAAAATGCCGCCCACTGCCGGCCAGGACGGCTTCCTTATCCAAAGCAGCGTATTTGCGCAAGTGGGGAGGGATCAAGATCCGACCCTGTTTATCCACAGGCACCTGCATAGCCCCGCCCAAAAAAAAGCGCTGGAACCTGCGCATTTCATTGCGGCTCAGGTTGAGGTGCTGAAAGCTGTTGACCATGTATTCCCAATCTGGGAGGGCATAGCCATACACACATGTATCAAAACGGGTAAGCATGACCCCCCGGCCGGAAGCATCCCGTTTGAGGAGCACCTCCCGAAAGTCGGGTGGAAGCATGAGTCGACCTTTGCTGTCCAGATTTCGAAAGGAATGCCCCCAAAATTCCACGCTGACTCCTCCCACAAGTTTCCACTGATTCCCACACTATTTCAAGTCAACCAGAAGAAGTCAAGCACAATTTTCAGGTTTATCCAAAAAAAGGAGGAAAAAGGGGGGGACTAGTACTTTGACCCAAATATTCTGCCTTTAATAGAGGCAGGTTGTGAACATACATGTACAAAGTTTCATTATCCCCAAACAAAAATCCCAAATTCGAAATTCCAAATTCCAAACAAATTCGAATAAGAAATAAACTCAAAATTCGAAACTAAGAAATGTAACTATCTGATTTTATTATTATTTTTTCTCGTTTTCGTAAATTGGAATTTGTTGTTTGTTATTTGGAAATTCCGCGTCACCTCCAACTGGGTCAAATATTCGAAACAAAATTCTATAGAGAAATTGCCATAGACGGAGATTAAACTTTTGAGACGTGGTACTAGTCGAAATCAGCCAGCAAACTGCCGATGTGCAAGCCGTTTCCCAGGTCGGATTGGCCGTAGTCTTTTCTGATCCGCCACACAGCTTGGCTGAGTTGGTCGGTGGTGATCCCGTTGCGCATGGCCGTATAGGCCTCGATAAATGCAGCCAAACTGTCGCAGACCTTGAGCAGTTCCCCATCCTTGGGATCGAATTCGTTTGTGTTCCAGGCACCCATGAGTTCGTCCCGCCGCACCTGCCTGGCTCGTCCATCTTGGACCACGGTGGGTACAAACTCGGACCCCAAATCCAAGCCCAGGAAGTAATTGAGTCTGCGGGCTATATGTTCGTATCCGCCTGCCTCCAGAAGACCCAACACCCGGTGTTGGATTTCGTGTTCCTCGTATTCCCGGATTAAATCTCCGATTTTGGCCACCGACCTCTTGACCGGAGAAATGATGTCCCGAGTCAAAAGTTCGGGCAGATCGTGAAAGAGTCCGGCATAGAAATTATTTTGACTCATTGCGGGGCAGGCCCCGCTGACCAGACTAAAGAAATAGGCGTAGGAGGCGACGATGAACATATGCCCCAATACCGAGGTCTCGGGTATGCGCGGAGTCTGGGACCAGCGCTTTTGAAAACGCAATTGCCCGCATTGGCGCAAGAAACGGCCCAAGGCGTTGTTTTTCTCATCCCGGATCTGAGGTACACCCCGAACATGAGCGTATCCATCCAGCCCGCGCTCAAAAGCGGCTTCGATGTCCCCCAGTTCGTCATCCCAAGGATTTATGCCCCGAATGAGGTAAAACTCCCACTGGCTGGCGTACAAATGGGCCGCAGCCAGGATTTCCCGACTTAGCCCCATCGGCTCGGGAACAGTGAAATATCCCTGGAGCCGCAACCAAAATTCCTGGCCCAGGGACTGCACTCGGGGCTGCAGCTGTTCCAATACCCATTCCGTCAGCTGGCGGTAATGCTCGGGGTTGGATTTGATCCGATAAAAAACCGGGGGTTTGATGTCCGTTATCACCAGACGGTAGAGATACTCGAAAATCCCACCTTCGATAATCTCTCGGCCCAGATCCAACCTCTCCTGATCTGAGATGCATTGGTGCAGATTTTCCTGATATAAAGCCCAGGCGGTGATCATCTTGTGGGCCTGTTTGTCCACTTCCCAGAGTTCCACTGGACGCAGCTTGTCGTTCCAGCGCTTCATGAACGACCCGGAAAAAATGAGCTGCATGAGATTCTTACGGATCATATTCCTCGTCTCCTTTAAAAATTACCGGGGACCAACGATAATTTTTCCCTTGACAGGAACTGGATTTTAGGGTTCTTTTTAGCGTTTGCCCAGGAGCGGTTTGTGGGGTGGCGACTTGACACTTGACACTAGGGCAATCCACAGGTAAATTTCTTTTTTTAAATTTCTCGAGGGAGCTGTGCATGAACACCTTCAAGACATATAGCGTACGTAAGGAAGATGTAAACCGGGAATGGATCCTGGTGGATGCCACGGATCAAATCCTGGGCCGTTTGTCCTCGGTTGTGGCCACCAAACTCCGGGGCAAGGATCGGTCGGATTTTACCCCCCATGTGGACAACGGTGCCTTTGTGGTGGTTATCAATGCCGACAAGATCCGGGTCACCGGGACCAAATTGGAAGACAAAAAGTACTACCGTCATTCCGGCTACCCTGGAGGCATCAAAGAAACTCCCTTAAAGGACTTACTCCAGGCCAAGCCGGAACAGGTCATCCACAAGGCCGTGCGCGGCATGTTGCCCAAGACCCGCCTGGGCCGGGCCCAACTCAAGAAACTCAAAGTATATGCCGGCCAGGAACACCCTCATCAGGCCCAGCAACCCGCAGCCATAGAACTTTCCTAAAGAGGAACTTCGGAGTCTACCCATGAGCCAAGATTTTTTTTACGGAACCGGAAAACGCAAAAATGCCATTGCCCGCACCCGACTCTATCCGGGGAGCGGTAAGATTGAAATCAATGGCCGCCCGGTGGACGAATACTTTCCCCGAGATACTTTACGCATGATCATCAACCAGCCATTGAAGCTGGTCAATATGCCGGACAAATTCGATATCCGGGTCAATGTCACCGGAGGCGGTATTTCCGGTCAGGCCCAGGCCGTCCAGCACGGGATCAGCCGGGCCCTAGAAGATTACGATCAGGAGCTGCGCAAAGCCTTAAAGCCCAAAGGTCTGCTGACCAGGGACGCCCGGGTCAAAGAGCGAAAAAAATACGGCCAGCCTGGAGCCCGCAAGAAGTACCAATACTCCAAGCGGTAAACTGGCCGGTAAAGTCCAGCCGTACCCAAGGCAGGACCGGAATATCCGGACCTGCCTTTTTTATTCTGCACCGATCAGCAGGCCGCTTTTGACTTATGCCCAAGAACCGCCGTCCCCTCCCTCGCCTGGTATATGCCGACACCCAGGGCCAGATATATGATCACCCTTCCCTGGCTATGCTCTGCCGCAAAGGCCGGGAAATCCTCCCTCCCAGGCCGGACGAGTGCATCCCCCTGCCCTCGGGCAGCGATCTGTTTCTGCTCCCGAGTCGCCGGGCTTTGGGCTGGGACCAGGAGACCGGGACCATTGTCCAGACTGAAGGATTGGCCGTAGCCGCCTTTGTCTGCCCGGGATATACCTTAAGCGGTCTGGCTGCATACGCTGCCTTTGACGCCCAATGCCCCCTTCCCCTGTTCGCTTACGGGGCCATAGGCTTTGCCAATGGACGATTCTACCTCTGTGCCCGACAAGTGGATGAAGATCCCCGCCAGGACTTTTCCCGCATTTCTCCAAAGGCTATTCAACGCGGAGCCCGCCAGCTCCTGCACACCTATCCAGACAACCGTTTGGTCCGCCATCTGGCCAACTGCGCTTTGACCTACGGGTGCCCTGCGGCCAAGAATCTGGCCTTAGGCCGGTATGAGGCCCCTCTGCCCACGGCCCAAGCCTGCAACGCTGCCTGTGTAGGATGCATTTCCAAACAGGACCAGGACAGTGGGTTTCCGCCCACTCAGGAACGGATCGCCTTCCGGCCCACAGTCCAAGAACTCCTGGAAATCATGCGTCATCACGGCAGTCAGGAAAGCCGGCCCATTTTTTCTTTCGGCCAAGGCTGCGAAGGCGAGCCCTTGACTGAATCCGAACTGATCACCAAAACCGTGGACGCTTTCAGAAGGCATCAAGGACAGGGCACAGTCAACATCAATACCAACGCCGGTCTGCCCGCAAGCATTCCGGGCTTGGCCCGGGCCGGGCTGGACTCCATTCGGGTCACTCTGAACAGCGCCCGGAAGGATGTATACACCGCCTACCACCGCCCTCGGTCCTACTCTTTTGAAGACGTCGTGCAATGCATAGACACAGCCAAACAACACGGCCTGTTTGTCTCTTTGAATTTTTTATTCTTTCCCGGGCTGAGCGATACAGAAGCCGAGTACCAAGCCCTGGCTGAACTCATTGAGCGCACCAGACTTGATTATATCCAGTGGCGCAACTTGAATCTGGATCCTGAACTCTACGTCCAGACAGTGCCCGATCATGATTCTCCGGCCATGGGCCTGAAAAACTTCCTCCGCAGGTTCACGCAGGACTTTCCTTGGCTTGATTACGGCTATTTCAATCCGTTTGTGGGGGTGAAACCGACTCCACCCTAGACATTCCCCTGCCCACCTAGTATATTTTGCCAATTGGAAGTATGTCCCCTGCTTGCAGGAAACTGATCACATCAAGGAGAATCGCTATGCGACGACAATGGATTGTTATTTGCCTCTGCCTCTGTCTGGCTGCAGCTGGCCTCAGTGCCTGCGCCTCAGCCAGCAAACAAGAACGGGGTACGGGGTACGGCGCAGCTGCCGGAGCAGGCCTGGGAGCCATCCTGGGCCAGGTCATCGGAGGAGATACGGAAGGAACCCTCATCGGGGCCGGCATCGGGGCGGCAGTGGGCGGTCTGGCCGGAAATCAAATCGGGGCCTATATGGATCGGCAGGAACAGGCCCTGCAACAGGTGGCTGCCCAGTCCGAAGCCACCAGCATCCAGCGGGATCGGGATGTCTTGCGGGCCACCTTTGATTCTGAAGTCCTTTTCGACTTCGATTCAGCCACCATCAAACCCGGTGGCCAGAGTGAAATCTCCCGGGTGGCCAACGTGTTGAACCAATATCCCCAGACCACCCTTCGGGTGGAAGGACACACCGATGCCTCGGGACCTGAAGAATATAATCAGCGCCTCTCTGAACGCCGGGCTCAGGCGGTGAAAAATGCCCTCATGCAGCAGGGTATCGAGGACTGGCGGATCACAACCGCGGGCTACGGTGAATCCCAGCCCATTTCTTCCAATCCGGCCGTTAACCGGAGGGTGACTGTGATCATTGAACCTATCCGCAAGGGCTAGTGGTTCGAGAGGTTTCAGGTGTCAGCGCCGCCTCTGGCTGCGGCCGCCAGTTTGATCCAGTATAAAACTGGCAAAGAGGCAGGGCGGAGAATTGGAGAAGGAGAACCCTCCCCTGGCCCCTCCCTACCGCCTGGAAGACAGGCGGCAGGGAGGGGAATTAAGAGGGGGGGAATGAGTCTTTTGGTTAGTGCTCCAGCCCTCTTCTTCTGATTCCCCTCCCTGCTGCCGCTTTGGGCAGGAGGGAGGAGGGGTAGGGGAGGGTCTCTTTTCTGCAGCCGCTTTGGGCAGCTTTCCAGGGAGGGGTTGGTGCCTTATGCCTGAAAACCTGTCAGAAAAAACAAGAAGGAAAATCAAGGGAGTATGAGAAGATCTTCTGTTCTTAACTGAAACATTAGTCAAATCTTCTTCCAAGTGATTCGCAATTTGACGGGACAAGCCTGAAACCTCTCAATCTTCTTCCTCATTAATCCTACAAACCGGATTGTTCTCAAATGGGATGTGTACAGTATACACCCCTCCTTCCATATGCACCTCGGCCTTGGAACTCCCTTTCTCAAAGACCCGGAGCATTGCTTTATTCCCCACCAAGACATCAGCTGTAAAGCCTTGGAGACAACGAACTTTGGCCGCCCGCATCAAGAGCTGAAACAGGTAGGTAGCCACTCCCAGGCCCTGATATCCCTCATCTACCAGAAAGGCCAAATCGGCCCAGGCACTGCTTGCGTGTTTCACGTACCGACCTTCAGCCACGATCTGCCCTTCTCCTTGGGGACCGACCAGGCCGATCAATGACATGGTGCTTTGGTAGTCTATGTTCACGTATTCCTGCATCCGACTGTGCGGCATGGCCTTGAGCGAAGTGAAATAGCGATAATACACGGCCTGATCGGAGGTCTGGGATGCCGAAACACACAGATCTTGCCATTGGTCTCGACTCATACTCATTGCCCCCTCCTGGACCCCAGACCAGCAAAGAATTGAATCTTGGCCAGGGCCTCCACTTCTTCGGCCAAGCTCAAGGCCTGTTCCAGGTTTTCGCCCCAACAGGTCAGACCGTGTTTGGCCATGTGCACGGCCCGGCCGCGGGTGGAGGCATCAGCCACGGCCTGAGCCAAATCCTGGCTCCCCGGAGGCAACGGCGGTACCCGAACATATTCTTTTCCAATTTGGGCCGCTTCAAACAGATCCATTTTCAAAATGTCGGCTCCAGTCTGCGCCAGGGCTAGAAGAAAAACCGGGTGGACGTGGACAACAGCCCGGGCCTGAGTCCTGGCAGCGTACACAGCCAAGTGCATCTTGGACTCCGAAGACACCGAACCTGGATCGAGGACCTCGTGGCTATCCATATCCACCCGAAGCACATCCCCGACCTGAAGACGCCCCTTGCACACCCCGGAACAGGAGATATACATTCGGCCCATATAACTCAAGCTCACGTTTCCGCTGTGGCCATTGACCAGTCCCTTGAACCAGGCCTCCCGCCCGGCCCGGATCAGGTCGGTCACCGGATCCAATCCCCACCCCAAAACTTCTCCGGCATGACCATTCATCGTGCCCTCCTTGGTAACTTACAGGATCAAGGTGTGTGCCTGGCAATTTACTGGTAGACATCGAATCGGCATCCCCGGCCCCGTATACTGTGGGTCAGCCGTCCATACCTACTGCCCAAGGGATCGGACTGCTTGGGCCGTTTGACCACCACCCGTTCCATAGCCACCTGGAGGGCCAAGTCCAAGATCTCCCGGTCCCGCCCCATTTCGCACTCCCCGGCCACATGGCGTATGACCTGCAAAGAGCGCTTACTGGCCCCTTTCCGCTTACGCTGGGAATGGAAAAAGGGATCCAGATACACCACATGCGGCTCTGGGAGGAACATCCTGGTCCCTGATTGCAGCTCATGCCCAAGGTGACCCAAAACATCCTCGGACTGGGCATGGACAAGCCGTATCCTCCGGGCCACCTGTTGAGCGTCGATTCCGGCCCTGGCCACTCCATCCCGAAGCAAGGCGAAGATGACCGCCTCCCTCTCTATAACCACCAGGGAGCACCCTATGGTTGCCAGGAGCCAAGCGTCCCGGCCCAGACCCCCGGTGGCATCAAAGACCACCCTGCCTGGCCCCCTCTTCTTCCCCAATATGGCCCGATACAAGGGAACGTCCCCAGGTTTGCCCCATCCCGGGAATGCATTGATTCGGGACAAGTCGCTGCGTATGGGATAGACATTTTTCCCTGCCTCCCCGGGCAAATAACCGGCCAAGCGCACTTCATGGGAGCTGACCTCCAGGCGCAAGGCAGGTTTGTTCCCTTCATCCGTCAAGGGGATTTCGAATTCCGCAGCCAGGGCCCGAGCCCGTTCCTGATCCTGGCCGATGCCCATGACCGACAAGTATTGCTTGGTTCTTCCTGAAATTGTCAATGATATCAATGATTCTTGTCTATATCTGCATAAAATATACAGAGAAATTGGACAACACGCCGTCTGGTCATATTGAGTTTCCGCGCAGCTCTTGCTACCATCTTCGAAAAGACGCATGCATAGGCTGCACATAACTTTTCCCAGATCATTATTTCAAACTCTTTGAACAAAGGATACCATGCGCATCATTCTTGTCTGTCTCTTTTTGGTCAGCATTGTGTTTTCCGCTCCTCAGGCAACGGCCCAAACCGCTTATGTGACTGATCAACTGGAAATCACCCTGCGCTCGAGACCGGACGCCACCCACAAGATCGTCAGGATGCTCCCTTCGGGGACACCGCTTCAAATCCTGGACCAAACCACATCCTGGTATCGGATCCGCACCCAAGCAGGGCAAACCGGATGGGTCCTCAAACGGTACGTAATGCAGGAAATTCCCAAAAAAATGTTGATCAAGGATCTGCAAGACAAGATCCAGACCCTGGAACAATCAACATCTCAGGCCCAAGCCACGATAGATCAGCTACGTTCCGAGAACCGTAACCTCAGCTCAGACTTGAAACAGACCAAAGAGCGGCTGGCCAATGTGAGCAGTGATCATCAGGCCTTGCGGACGAAAGTGCACACCCTGCGCTCAGACCATGAGTTGCGCTGGTTTCTTTCCGGGGCCGGGGTGATCGGCATCTCTGCCCTTATCGGGTTTATCTTCGGCCGTTTTCGCAGTCGGCAACCCTCGTCCTCATCGCGTCGAGTCTACTTTTAAGACCGCAATAAACTGAAAGATTCACAGAATAAGTGTCTGGTTTCAGGCTTAAAAAGAAATTCACTCAGGAGATGGATCATGTTTGGACATATCCTTGTTCCCACCGATTGTACCGAGGCAACCAAGAACGCCTTGGACATAGCCGTCAAAATGCAGTCCCTGGAAAAAAATCGCGAACTCAACCAGCGGATCACCCTGCTGCATGTCATCGAAACCATTGCCGACGACGATACGGAAGAGTTCCAGCGATTCTACTCCACGCTGACCAAACGGGCGGAAAAGAAGATGGCCAAATTGGGCACGCCCTACGAGTCACACCAAGCCAATATCGAGGCCAAGGTCCTCCTGGGTTCCCGGGTAGGCGAAATCCTTCGCTTTGCCCTGGACCAATCGGTGGATCTGATCCTCCTCAAATCCCACAAAATTGACCAGGAGAACCCCACTGAAGGATGGGGAACCATCAGTCATAAGGTTGGCATCCTGGCTCCCTGCCCGGTCATGCTGGTCAAATAAAGAAAAAAACTTTCGGGGGACGGCCTGCAGGTCTAAAGTGGGACTCAGCCCCGACTGTGTCCAAAGCCGGGCAGTTCCAGGCGGCGTTCCAACCAGTGCAGGCCCATGGAGGCCAGAGAGACCAGGACCAGGTAGTACAAACCCACGATCATAAAGACTTCTGTAAACCGAAAGGTCCTGGAGGCCATAACTTTGCCTTCGCCTGTGAGTTCGATACAGGTGATGATATAGGCCAGGGAAGAATATTTGATCAGGTAGATGAGCTCGTTTCCACATCCGGGCAGGGCCCGGCGCAGGGCTTGAGGGACAACGACATGGCGCATGGTCTTCCAGGTGGAAAAGCCCAGGGACTGGGCTGCAGCCACCTGGCCTTTTTTGATGGATAAGAGCCCTCCCCGGATGTACTCGGAATGGTACGCCCCGCTGCACAGAGTAAATCCGATCACCGCCGCCACATAGGGGCTGAGATAAATCCCCACATTGGGCAAACCGAAATAAAGGACAAACAGCTGGACTACTAGAGGTGTGCCCCGGAACAGGGCCGCATAGCCCCTTGCCAATCCAGAGGCGAAGGGACCCCCAAAGGCCCGGGTCGTTCCCACCCCGATTCCCACCAGCAACCCCATGCAGGCTGAAGGCGCAATCAAAGCCAGAGAAACCAGCAATCCCTGGTTGAGGGCCGGAAAGAGGTCCTGAAAATAGAAAACGGTATCCATGAGCTACTGATTCTCGTCGTACAGTTCACTCAATTTGTTGCAAAAATCCAGAGTTCGGCTCTGTCCGTTGGAAACGGGGCTGAGGAGAAGGCCCGGGGACCCGTGCTCCACAATACGTCCCCTTTCCATGAACAGGATCTCCTGGGCCAGGGCCCGGGCAAAGCCCATCTGATGAGTGGCCATGAGCATGGTCATCCCGCTTTGGCTTAAATCTCGGATCACGGACAACACTTCCCCGATCAATTCAGGATCCAGGGCTGATGTAGGTTCATCAAGGAGCAGAAGCAGGGGATCCATAGCCAGGGCCCGAGCGATGGATACCCGCTGTTTCTGCCCCCCGGAAAGCTCGGCTGGATAGAGCTTGGCCTGTGCGGACAGGCCGACCCTCTCCAACTCCTGTTCCGCTCTCAGGGTGGCTCGGGCTTTACTCAGCTTTTTCACTTTACGCAGGGCGATGCGGACATTGTCCAGGGCGGTCAGGTGATCGAACAAATTGAAATCCTGAAAGATCATCCCGATCTGCTGCCTGTAGGCCAGGAGATCCCGGGTCCGGCGGGGGGAAATGTGCTGCCCATTGAGTTCAATATGTCCCTGGTCCGGAAAGATAAGCAGATTGATACACTGCAAAAGTGTGCTTTTGCCTCCGCCGGACGGTCCGATGAGCACCTTGAGATCTCCCTTGTTCATCTCCATGCTCACCTGGTCCAGAATAATATCCTTCCCGAACTGCTTGCTTACGGCTTGGACACGGAGCAAATTGGAAGCCGGCATATCTTTTTTCCCCGTTGGTCATTCTCAGCCTTGGGCTGTATACCCGGGCAGGCTGACCCTGCTTTCCAGCGCCCGCAGGCCACGCACCCCGAGGGTGGTTAAAACGAAAAATATGGCCCCGGCCGTAATATACAGGCCAAGGTGCTCATAGGTCCGGGAAGCCACAAAATGGGTCCGGGCCATGATCTCCGAGGTGCCCAAAACAAAGGCAATGGCCGAATCCTTGAGCACAATGGAATATTCATTAGACCACCCGGGAATGGATAAGCGTAAGGCCTGGGGAAGAATAATGCTTTGTATAGCCTGGATATCGCTCATGCCCAGGGCCCGGGCGGCCTTCATCTGTCCCTGAGGCAGGGCCAGGATGGCCCCTCGAAATATCTGCGACTGGTAGGCCACCCCCCGCAAACCCAGAACAATAACTGCGGCCAAAAAGGCGCTTATATTCAGTCCTATCAATGAAAACAGACCAAAATAAAACAAAAAAAGCAAAACCAGGACCGGGATGCCTCGGAAAAACCAGACATACAAACCGGCCAACAGACGGAACCCCCGGGGGGCGTAGACCTGGGTAACGGCCACCGGGACACCCAGGAACAAGCCGATGCCCATGGCCCCCAGCACAATACCCACAGTGACCAGGGCCCCCTGTAAGATATAGGGCAGCGCATCTTTGACCACCAGTATGGTTTCCTGCATGTGAGATCCTCAGTTTAAAAAAGGGCGAGCCCAATCACTTACGGACCGGACCCGCCCCAATAAATCAACGAATGTTATTCACCTGGCTTGTATTTATCTTTGAGTTCCTGCCAATAGGGATCGTTCATCAATTTGCGCAACCCGGTGTTCAAGGTCTGCAGCAACTGATCGTCATCTTCCCGAACAGCGTATCCGAATTCTTCCGGTTCCATACCGAACTTACCCAGAATTTGAACTGGTCGCTTGCGCACGGCATCAGCCGCCGGTGCATCATCCATGGCTGCTGCGTCAATACGGCCGTTGACAACATCGGCTACCGCCATGGGCGCGGAATCGTAGTAGCGTAATGTAAAATTCCAGTCCTTCTTCTCTGCCTGCTTTTTCAGCCACTCAGCCTCGGAAGTGCCCCGCTGTACCCCCAAAGTTTTCTCCTTATGTAACACGTCATCCACTGTCAGTTCGGAGCCCTCAGAGGCCACAAAGACCTGAGTAATAGTCCAATAGGGGATGGTAAAGTCGACCTTTATCTCCCGCTCCGGGGTAATGCTCATCCCGGATGCGATGAAATCGATCTTTTTGGCCAGCAGATTGGGAATGATCCCATCCCAGTCCAGGGGTTGATGTTTGACCTCAAACCCCATCTCTTCGGCTATCCAGTCCACAGCCCGGACATCGAAGCCGTCGGGCTCACCGGAGTTATCGACAAAGGAAAAGGGCGGAAAGTTGGCATCAATGCCGTTGATGTAGCTCTTTTCGGCCCAACTGGCCTGGCCGAAAACCAAACCCATACCCAAAAAGAGGATCAACAAAAAAAGTACGCGCCGCATTCTTCACCTTCCTTGCTATGTGTTGTACCTTGACTCAAAGCCTCAACCACCCCAAGCACAGCTAGCAGATTCTGACCCGCAGCACAAGCCGCGGGCAGACCCGGCCACAGGTTATCTCCCGAATCAGCCCGTGTGCTTCTTCTCCAGCTTGGCCCAGGTATCGCGCAGGGTGACCGTGCGGTTGAGAACCAAACCCTGCGGCCCGGAATCCGGATCTACGCAGAAATACCCTTTGCGCTCCAGTTGATACCGCTCTCCGGCCTGGGCCCGGCCTAAATGGGGCTCCACCGGCCGGTCTTTGAGCACAGTCAAGGATCCTGGATTGAGGTGCTGCATGAAATCCCCTCCCTTTTTCTCTTCCGCCGTGGGATCCGGGACCATGAACAACCGGTCGTAGAGACTTACTGTAGCTCGCAGGCAGTGTCTGGCCGAGACCCAGTGCAAGGTTCCTTTGACTTTCCGCCCGTCCGGGGCAGCCCCGCCCCTGGTCTCCGGATCGTAGGTGCAGTGAATCTCCTGTACCTGCCCGTCTTCATCCTTGATCACATCCTCACAGGTGACGAAATAGGCATAGCGCAGACGCACCTCCCGGCCTGGGGCCAGACGGAAATATTTACGCGGAGGGTCTTCCCGGAAATCGTCCCGCTCAATGAACAGCTCCCGGCAGAAGGGGACCGAACGAGTGCCCATGGATTCGTCTTCCGGATTGTTCACTGCCTGCAATTCTTCTTCTTTCTCCTGGGCATAATTGACGATGACCAGCTTGACCGGATCGAGGACCCCCATAACCCGGGGAGCAGACTTATTCAGCTCCTCACGTATGGCGTGCTCTAGAATGGCCATATCCACTATACCCTCGCTCTTGCCCACCCCGATGAGTTGGCAGAACCGCCGGATGGCTGCCGAAGGCACCCCCCGCCGTCGCAGTCCGGAAATGGTCGGCAACCGGGGATCATCCCACCCGCTGACCACCCCTTCCTGAACCAGACGGATAAGGCGTCGTTTGCTCAACACCGTGTAGTTGAGATTCAAACGGGCAAACTCATATTGTCGGGGTCGGGAAGGCAACGGGAGATTGTCCAGAAACCAGTCGTACAAAGGACGGTGATCTTCAAACTCCATGGAGCACAAGGAATGGGTCACTCCCTCTATGGCGTCGGACAGGCCGTGGGCGAAATCATAGGTGGGATAGATGCACCAAGCATCTCCCGTCCGGTGGTGTCGGGCATGCATGATGCGGTAAACCACCGGGTCGCGCATATTCAGATTGGGATGAGCCATATCGATCTTAGCCCGCAGGACGTGCTGGCCCTCGGCGAATTCTCCGGCCCGCATGCGCTGGAAGAGGTCCAGGTTCTCCTCCACCGTCCTGTCCCGGTACGGACTGTCCTTTCCCGGTTCAGTCAAAGTCCCTCGGTAATGCCTCGTTTCCTCCTGGTTTAAGCTACACACGTAGGCCTTTCCAGATCGGATCAACTCCAGGGCCAAATCATAGAGGCGTTCGAAGTAGTCGGAGGCAAAATACAAGTGCCGGTCCCAGTCATAACCCAGCCAACGCACATCCTCCTGAATGGAGTGGACATAGAGGTCCTCTTCCTTGAGCGGATTGGTGTCGTCGAAACGCAGATGACACCTGCCTCCAAACTCCAAAGCCAGGCCGAAATTCAGACAGATGGACTTGGCATGACCGATGTGCAGATACCCATTGGGTTCCGGAGGGAACCTGGTCACCACCTGGCCCTGGTGGGTGTTCTTGCGCACATCTTCCTGAATAATAGTTCGGATAAAGTTGGACGGCATTTTGTTTTCCGGCATTCCTGGCTCCCTGAGACCTTAACTTTCTGCTGACCATGGTCAGCAGAAAGTTAAGGTCGCTTCACGGTCTTTTTTCGTTGTGCTTTTTCCAGGCATAAAGGTTAGTCTGCATCTCCAGATTGGTCATTGGCTTGATTTTCCCGCCAGACCTGCAGACACTGCTCTATACACGGCCCGCAATTGGTACACTTGCCGCTTTCCCCACACAGACGGGTAAAGGCTTGCATCCAGTCCGGGCCTGTGCGCGGACACTGCTGCACAAAGCGGACAAAAGCGATCAACCGCTCCAAGGCCTGATCGTCGATATGGTGTTCCAGCCTACAGGCGTTGGCCTCAGCCACATCCGGGGGGAGGCGCAAAAAACGGCCCAAAAAATCAGTAAGCACTTGATGACGATGATCGATTTGCTCCGCCAGTTCCAGCCCCACCTCAGTCAGGGTCACGGAGCTGTAGGGATGGTAATGGATCAGCCCCTTGTGGGAAAGACTCTGGAGGGCCCCGGTTACCGAGGCTCGCTGCACTCTTAATCGATCGGCGATATCCTTGGCCCGGGCCGCCTTTTGCCCTTGCTGCAAGAGATAAATGGCCTCCAGATAGTCCTCCAAATTGGAGGTCAATTCAGGCATCCCGGATGTCGTGTTTTTGCTCATAATGTCCCCGCCAATACCTCGGCCCAGCTCATCCGTCCCCCGGCAGATTTTGCCTTTGGCCCGGATCGGTCTCAAAGGCGGGTATGGCCTGCCGAACTGCATGCGGATCCACCCCCCTGTCCCGGGCGATACGTTCCAATTGGAGTTCCGCGTCCGAAGGACGCAAGTAGGAGGGGAAAATATGTTTTAAGCCGCACGAGGCCTCCCAGGCGGCTTGCACCAGATCATCCGGCTTGGGGACGTCCCAAACCGGGTCCAAAAAACTGATTTGCAACCGGGATGACCACCAGTCCAGATCCCGGCGCAGACCGCTGCCCAGGACATAAACCTTCCCGGTTCCGGCTTGCATGGTCTCCACCGCCTCTTCCCTGGTCTGGCACCGAGCCGGACTTAGACACCGAAGTTGGGGCACAGCAAAGGCTTGGGCATTGACCAGATTCTGGCGGGCGTGGGTACACACCCAAAGGGTTCCCTGCAAGAGCCCGCCCGGGGCTTGGGCCAACAAAGGCAGGTAATCCAGCCCGGCCAGAGGCACCTGCCCGCCCCGGGCCAGACCCAAGGCAAAAGCCATCCCCACCCGAATCCCGGTAAAGGTTCCCGGGCCGCGGACAACGACCACCCGGTCCAGGTCGGACACCTGCAAATGAAGACGACCCAAGCAACTTTGGACCGCCGGAGGCAGGATCTGCATGGTCCTGGCCTGTATCTCGGTCTGTTGGGCAAAGAGCAGACGATCCCGGGTGCCCACGGCGAATTGGACCCGGCTTTCAGCCGTATTCAGGACCAGAAGGGGCTTATTGGGTGTGCAGGATGCGATAGATGTCATTATATACCGCCAGGGCCATGAGGGCGATAAGCAGGCTCAGGCCGATGCGGGTGGCCAAGGCTTGCCATTTGGGGTCCAAGGGGCGTCTGGCCACAGTCTCCAGGGCGTAAAACAAGAGGTGCCCCCCGTCCAGGACCGGAATGGGCAAGAGGTTGAGCAGTCCCAGATTCACGCTGATCAAAGCGGTCAAGGCCAGGACGTCCACCAGCCCCTGTTCGGCCTGCTGGCTGACTAGTTGGGCGATCATAATCGGCCCCCCAATGGTCTCCAGGGGCACAATGCGCTCAATGATTTTGACGATGCCCTGCACCGTGAGCTTGATCACCGTCCAGGTCTGAACCGTCCCGGCCTGAATCGATTCCCAAAACCCCATGGGCACGTGGACAGTCTCTTTGGCCGCCACGATGCCGATCCTGGGGACCTGGATCTTTTCCCCGAAAATATTCTCCGTGGTCTGGATATCCGGATCCACAGTGAACCGAAGCAAGGATTGGTCCCTTTCCACTTGCACCTTCAGGGGTTTCCCCCCACTGGCATGGATCAATCCGGCCAGATCCGACCAGTACTCCACGTTTTGCCCGTTCACGGAGACGATCCTGTCCCCGGCTTGCAGGCCTACCTGGGCAGCGGGCGTGTCTTCCTGCACCTGGCCTACAACCGGCAACAGGGCCTGTTGGCCGGCAAAGAAAAAGATCAGGAAATACAAGACAGCGGCCAGGACAAAATTGAACACCGGACCGGCGGCCACCACCAGCATCCGCTGCCAGGGAGGACGCAGGGAAAAGCTGTCCTCGGAATCGAAGTCCGGAGGTATCTCCGCATCCGGACTTTCCCCCACCAGCTGCACATACCCGCCCAAGGGTACAGCCGAGAGCCGGTATCCGGTCTGTCCCCAATCAAATCCCAAAAGTCTTGGGCCGAACCCCAGGGAGAAGGTCTTCACCCCGATCTTAAGCCCCTTGGCCACCAGAAAATGGCCCAACTCGTGAAAAAAGATCAGGGCTCCGATAACCAAAAGAATGGCTATGGCGTTGATCATACGGTTGCCGCCAGTTTGTGCCCCCGGACAAAGGTCCGGATGTTTGTGTCCAGCTCCAAAATGTCTTCCAGGTCCATGAGCGGCTGCCCCTGGTGCTGATGCAGAGCCTCCTGACTCAAAACCGGGATATGGGCGAAGGAGATGCGCTTTTCCAAAAAGAGTTCCACGGCCACCTCATTGGCTGCATTCAGGACCACGGGATAGCTGGGGCCGGCCCGTAAGGCCTCCTTGGCCAAAGCCAGGCAGGGAAAGAGGTCCTCATCAGGCCGGGAAAAGGTCAGTCGGCCCAGTTGGGCCAAATCCAGGCGGGGCAAAGACAGGGGCAGCCGGCGGGGATAGCTCAGGCAATAGGCAATGGGAATGCGCATATCCGGTATTCCCATGTGGCTCAAGAGGGAACCGTCCCGGTATTCGACCAGGGAATGGACTATACTCTCCGGATGGACCACTACGTCGATGTCCTTGAGATCCAGCCCGAAGAGATAATGGGCTTCGATCACCTCCAAGCCCTTATTCATCATCGTGGCTGAATCCACACTGATCTTGGCCCCCATGGACCAGTTGGGATGGGCCAGGGCTTGCTCCGGAGTGACCTGATCCAGGAATTCCTTGCCAGCCTGGCGGAATGGACCGCCCGATGCGGTGAGGATCAGGGTCCTGACTTCTCCAGCCGAATGACCGGCCAGGGCTTGGAACAGGGCATTATGTTCCGAATCCACAGGCAAGATACAAGCCCCGCTTTGAACGCAGGCCCGGCGGAGAAGTGTACCGGCCAAGACCAAGGATTCCTTGTTAGCCAAGGCCACCACCTTGCCTTGCTTGACCGCGGCCATGGTAGGGCCCAAACCGGCGGCCCCCACCTGGGCGGAGACAACAATATGGGCTTCTGTGGCCCTGGCTATACGTTCATAGCCCTGATGTCCGCTGAATATTTCCGGGCGATAGTCTGTGGGCAGCAACTCCCGCAGGTCCCTGGCCAGGGAAGGAGTCTTGACCGCCAGCAGTGGGGGGCGCCATTGCCCGGCCTGCTCGGCCAACAAGCGGATGTTCCCCCCCCCGGCCAAACCGATAATGTGCACTTCATCCGGGTGTTCCTGAGCAATGCGCAGGACATTTTGCCCAATGGACCCCGTGCTACCCAGGACGACGATCTTTCGTCCCCTATCCGGAAGCTCAGAGGCCGGCTGCAAGACGGAAATATAATCAAGCATATCCTGACTCAAGCATCTTAGTGCCTCATCCATAAATCGCTGCCATAAAAAACAAGAAAATTACTTTGAACGGTTCAAGTCTCTGCTGAATAAGGTTCACAGTTCCGGGTTCACGGTTCACGGTTTGAAGAGGAAGAACTTCAGATCACTGTTTCAAGTGCCAATGGCCCCAATTCGTATTCTTGAAAGCCATATCCCACCTTGATTCCGAGTTATCCCCACAAAGGATACACTGAACCCAGAGCCGTGTATACAGGCACAGCCAAGAGCAAACTGTCCACCCGGTCCAGCACCCCTCCGTGCCCCGGGAGGAGCCCACCTGAATCCTTGACCCCCAACCCTCGCTTTAAGGCGGATTCAAAGAGATCGCCGAGTTGAGCCGCCGCGTTCAAGGCCACCCCAATCCCGATCCATGAAAACCATGGCCCTTGCCCCCAGATCAGCCCCACCCCCAAGCTGAGGATAATACACGCGGCCAAACCGCAACCAGATCCTTCCCAGCTCTTTTGCGGACTTATAGAGGGACACAATTTGTGCTTCCCCCACCGGGAACCGCCGTAAAAAGCAGCAGTATCCGAGACCGCGACAGCCGCCAGAACGAATACCAGTTCCATGGTGGACATAAAACACAGCAGCCCAAGACTGCCCGGGATATAGATCAGACCGGCCAGAACAATGCCAATATCCGTCCAGGATGACTCCCCCGTCCCCCTGCCCCAAAAGGTTGTGGCCAGACAGAACAACCAGAAACAGATGAGCAACAAAAGTCCCTGGTTCCACCCCAGACCCGGAGCCAAAGCCATGGGTACAGCTACAATCAGGCCCGATACCTTTAGCCACGTCCAGTCCGACCAGAACATGGTCCAGAATTCATACAAGGCAGCAAGGCACAAGACACCAAGGGCTCCGGCTTGCACCGTCGACGGAGCGAAAAAGATCAGGCCGGCCAAGAGGACAATGAGCACACCGGCGGTGAGCAGGCGGAGATGGTGGGAGGTCATGCTTCCTCAACCCCTCCAAATCGTCGATTGCGGCGTCGAAAATCCTCCAAGGCCTGGTAGAGTTCTTTTTCAGTAAAATCAGGCCACAAGGTCTTGGTGAAGGAGAACTCGGAGTATGCGGATTGAAAGATAAGATAATTGCTCAGGCGCAACTCTCCACTGGTCCGCAGGATGAGATCCGGATCAGGCTGATTTCCGGTATACAGCTGGCTTTGAAAGACTTCTTCAGTGACTTCCTCGGGGGCGATGCCCTGCGCCAAAAGCGATCGGCAGGCATGCAGGATTTCGTCCCGCCCGGAATAGTTCAAAGCCAGATTGAGAATCATTTGATCGCACCGGGCGGTCTTATCCATGGTCTGTCTGATGGCCGTGCGCAGAGGAAGGGACAACTCTTGCCAGTTGCCGATCACATTCAGGCGGATGGAATTGTCCACCAGTTTTTTTTGCTCCCGGCGCAAAAAACGAATAAGCAGGTCAAAAAGAAACTGGACCTCCTCTTTGGGGCGGGTCCAGTTTTCCCTGGAGAAAGCATACAGGGTCAAGACCGGAATATTCATCTTGCGGCAGGAGGTAACAATGGCCTGGGCAGTGTCCGCTCCAGCTTGATGTCCGGCACTTCGGGGCAGCCCTTGCTTTTTGGCCCACCGCCCGTTGCCGTCCATGATAATGGCCAAATGCCTGACAGGAGGCCCTTGCCCATCGGGTTGGGAAAGTGCAATCAAATTTCCATGATCTCCTTTTCTTTTTCGGCCAGTAACTCATCCGCCTTGGCGGTAGAAGAATCGGTCAACTCCTGGATCTTTTCTTGCCCTTTGTGCTGATCGTCCTCGGTGATGTCCTTGTCGTTTTTCATCTTCTTCAAGGTCTCGTTGCCCTCCCGGCGAATGTTGCGGATGGCGATCTTGGCATCCTCTGTGTTTTTCTTGGCCACCTTGACCAGCTCCTTGCGTCGCTCTTCGGTCAACGGGGGGATGGAAATACGGATCACCTTGCCGTCATTGATGGGGTTGAGTCCCAAATCGGATTTCATAATCGCCTTTTCCACATCCGAAAAGCTGTTCCGGTCCCAAGGCTGGATGGTAATGGTCCGGCTGTCCGGGATAGAGATGGAGGCCAATTGATTCAGTGGTGTGGGCGTATTGTAGTAATCAACCGAGACATCCTCCACCAAGGTGGTCGAGGCCCGCCCGGTCCGCAATCGACTAAAATCCTTTTTCAAAGTATCCAAAGCCTTTTGCATCCGTTGTGAACTATCTTTGAAGACGTCATCCATGCTGGTATATCCTCCCTGATTATACGAGTACCCGATGGCCCATCATCAATGAAATATCACGGTCCCTCTTGGTCCACCCTCAGGGGGAAGGGGACAGGGCTTTTTGGTTCAGCTTTGTATTTTCAACAATTTCAGTTACTTTGATCTGCATCTGGATAACAGCAATTTGTGTTCAGTGTTCGGTGTTCAGTGTGCAGCATAACCAGCTGAGATCACATAATATTCAGTGAGTTACTTGTTTGATGTCTGAACAAGGACATCTAAAATAAGGGCATTTACCCGATCAGTATCCTATCCGCATGAATCGGGCCTCTTTAAGCTGAACACTGAACACTGAAACCTGAACACTCCAGGCACCTTACACCTGAGAACAAAATCACCGTGCTTACCCGTGGACTATAGTCCCCACGTCCTGTCCGCAGGCCACCCGTTTGATATTATGCCGATCCAGGAGATTGAAGACTACAATGGGTAAGTTGTTGTCCATACACAAGGATATGGCGGCCGAGTCCATAACCTTAAGGCCCTGCTGCAAGACATCCAAATAGCTCAGTCGGGAATACAAAGAGGCCTCCGGGTTTTCCTCCGGATTGGTGTCGTACACTCCGGCCACCCGGGTGGCCTTGAGCAGGGCTTGGGCTTTGAGTTCCATGGCTCGCAAAGAGGCGGCCGTATCTGTTGTGAAATAAGGGTTTCCGGTCCCGGCGGCACAAATGACCACCCGTCCCTTTTCCAGGTGGCGGATAGCCCGCCTGCGGATATAGGGTTCAGCCACTTCCTGCATCCTGATGGCGGTCATCACCCTGGTGGTCAGTCCCTGCTTTTCCAGGCTGTCCTGCAAGGCCAGACCATTGATCACCGTGGCCAACATGCCCATATAGTCGGCTGAGGCACGATCCATCCCGGCTGCGGACGAGGATACGCCGCGAAAGATATTTCCTCCGCCAATGACCAAGGCCACTTCCAAACCCATGCCCACCACCTCCGCCAGATCCTGGCTAAAGACATCGATACTGTGCATATCAATACCCAAGGAACGGGATCCGGCCAAGGCCTCCCCGCTGAGCTTGAGCAGGACGCGCTTATATTTGAGCTCACTCATGCATTCCTCGCCGGGAACCAAAAAACGGGCCCAGGGCCCGTTTTGTCAATTACTCTTCCGTATGGGTCTCCCCGACTTCCATGCGCACAAACCGGGTGACCTCAACCTTTTCCCCCAGGACCGCCACCAGCTCGTTGATCAAATCTTTGACCGCGATGGAGTCGTCCTTGATATAAGGCTGTTCCAAGAGGCAGACCTCTTTGTAATACTTATTGACCCGTCCCTCGACGATCTTTTCCACTACCTGTTCTGGCTTGCCCTCAGTCCGGGCCTGTTTGGCGTACAAGGCCTTTTCCTCTTCCAAAGCCTCTTGGGGCAAATCTTCCGGTCGGACACACAGGGGGCTGGCTGCTGCCACCTGCATAGACAGGTTTTTGGCCAGTTCCTGAAATTTTTCGTTTTTGGCCACAAAGTCCGTCTCACAATTAAGCTCCACCAACACACCGATCTTGCCGTTGGCATGCACGTAAGATCCAATAAATCCTTCCGAAGCCGAACGGCCAGCCCTTTTTTGGGCCTTGGACAGACCTTTTTCCCGCAACCAGGCCACAGCCTTGTGTTCGTCCCCGTTCGATTCCTGCAAGGCCTTTTTGCAATCCATCATTCCGGCCCCGGTTTTCTCCCGGAGCCCTTTGACCATTTTGGCTGTGATCTCCATCTATCTAGTCCTCCTCTGCTTTGGCTTGCTCTGTTTCCTCGCTCCCCGGACCGATCTCTTCGACCACAACCTTTTCTTCCTTTTGTTCCTGGGCCTCTTCCATTTGCTCCAGTCCCTCGTCCTCGCGGGCCTGGCCTTCCAGGCAGGCTTCGGCAATTCGAGAGGTAAAAAGCTTAATGGCCCGGATGGCGTCGTCGTTCCCCGGGATAATGTAATCGATCAGATCCGGATCGCAATTGGTATCCGTGATGGCCACAATAGGGATGCCCAAGCGGCGAAACTCACGCACGGCAATGTCTTCCCGTTTGGGATCCACGACAAATCCGGCCTGGGGATAATCAGTCATGTCCTTGATCCCGCCCAGGGTATCCCTGAGCTTGGTCAGCTCCCGCTGCATGCCCACAATCTCTTTCTTGGGAAACCGATTGATGCTCCCATCCTCAAACATGCTCTCTAGATGCTTAAAGCGTTCGATGCTATACTTGATGGTCTTGAAGTTGGTCAGCGTACCCCCCATCCAGCGATGGGTAATGTAATACATACCGGCCCGCTCAGCCTCTTCCTGGATGATGTCCTGGGCTTGCCGTTTGGTGCCCACAAACAAAACTTTTCCCTTGTTGGCCACCACATCCACGATGAATTCATAGGCCCGGTTGAACAAGGGGATGGTCTGCTGCAGGTCAATGATGTGAATCCCCTTGCGAGCCCCGAAAATGAGCGGACGCATCTTGGGATTCCAGCGCCGGGTCTGGTGTCCGAAATGGACCCCGGTCTCCAGCATCTCCTTCATACTGATGTAAGCCATATACTCTCCTTGGGTTTGGTTTCCTCCACTCCGGCCGGACCCACAACCTGCAACCACCTCGACTCGTATCAACAAGGAAACTTTTCCTTACAGATTTGCCGAAGGACCCGCCTCCGGCGGGACTGAACAGGAACCCAGGATCGCTCCGGAGGGTGTGGAGTTTAGGACGAAAGGCAATTTACGTAAAACAAAAACAGCCTCCTGACAAGGGGCAAACCTCGCCCCTCAGAACAAACTTGTACTCAGGCGCAACAGCTAGAGCCACAAGAGGAAGACGTCCCCAAGGCGGACCCTGAGAACGAAGAGAACAAAGAAGGCCTGCCCGTGCAGGGCAAGAGCGGTCCACGGGGCCAAGGCTCTTCCGTAGGGCGGGCCCGGCACTCACTTTTGGTTGGAAAGTCACTGCAAAAAACAAAAGATCGTGCGCAAAGTGAGCGCAAAGTGAGTGCCGGGCCCTGCCTCTCTTCAGGGAAGTGCTTCGCAATTTGACGGGGCAAGCCTGAATCCTGATCCCGCCATAGGCGAAACTGAAACCTCTAACTAATTGCAAAATTACAAGTTTCAACCTGGGCGTCTGCGGCCAGCGGCGGCGCTGACACCTCAAATCTCATTGCACCGGATTACACAGCCGGCCAATACCCTCGATGTCCACGCAGACCTGGTCCCCGGGATTGAGGGTCCCGACTCCCGGCGGGGTCCCAGTCAGTATCACATCCCCCGGATGCAGAGTCATCACCTTGGAGATGAACGCGACCAAGGCCAAGGGGGAGACGATCATATCCGACACCAGCCCGGACTGGACCGACTCGTCATTGACCCATGTGCTGATCCGGGCCTCCCGTAAGGCCTGAACTCCGGTTTCAATTCCCGGACCCAGAGGACAAAAGGTATCAAACCCCTTGGCCCGGGTGTACTGAATGTCTTTTGTCTGTAAGTCTCTGGCCGTAACATCGTTCGCACAGGTATAACCCAGGACATGCCTGATTGCTTCAGCCTCAGACACCTTGCAGCACAGACTTTTCATCACCACGGCCAGTTCCCCTTCGTAATGGACCTCTGCCGACTGGGTCGGCAGACGAATGGGCTGGCCATGATCAATGACCGCAGATCCGGGCTTTAAAAACAACAGGGGCTCCTCGGGCACCGCCTTGTCCATCTCCCGGGCATGGGCGTAATAATTCATGCCCACACAGACCACCTTGCCCGGACTCAGCAGAGGAAGGGGATGCACATCCTGGCGGGAAACCTGAGCAACCTGTTCAAGGTTCCAACCTAAAAGCAATACCTCATTCTCCTCGCACCTGGCCCAAAAGGGCCTTCCCTGAAATGCCACACGGGTGATAAACATCGTATTTGGTTCCTCGGCTCATATCTTGATGATCACTGGGACGATAACCGGATCCCGGCCCAGGGTCTTACGGAAATAACGGCGCAAAGCGGATTTGATCCGGTCCCGCAGTTTTTTCCAGGCCCCGGCTGGGATTTTTTCATAGACGTCCATGATGATGGACTCCGCTTCAGTCAAAATGTGCGCGTACTGCTGTTCGAAGATAAAGCCCTTGGACTCCAGGCGCGGCCCCATGATAATGGAGCCGCTCTCGGTATCCAGGACCAGGACTACCACCACCATCCCTTCGTCAGCCAGGAGCTGTCGTTCCTTAAGAATGGAGCTGCCTACGTCTCCCACGCCCTTGCCGTCCACCAGAACGGACCGGGCCGAGAACTCCTCCTCATAGCGAATACCCCGCTCCAGAAGGGTCACCGGCTGGCCGTCCTCCAAGACCAGGGCTCGTTCCGGAGCCACCCCGCAGGCTTGCGCCAGTTCGGCATGCTTGATCAGATGCCGGTACTCCCCATGGATGGGGACGAAGAACTTGGGTTTGATTGTATTCAGCATAAGCTTAAGTTCTTCCCCGTGGGCATGACCGGAGGCGTGGACCTCCTGAACTTTTTCGTACAGCACCTCGGCCCCCAGTTTGTACAGGCGATTGATGACCTTGTTGATGGCCTTGGTATTGCCGGGAATAAACCGGGAGGACATGATCACCAGATCCCCCGGGTGGATACGCAGCTGCCGATGGGATCCTTCAGCCAGCCTGGTCATAGCTGACATAGGTTCCCCTTGGGAACCGGTGACCAGCAGGACCACTTCCTCGTCCGGCAGATCGCCGATATTCTCCGGATTAATGTAACTCTGGTCCGAGAAGTTCAAGTACCCGAGCTCCCGGGCGATCTCGATATTTGTACTCAGGCTCTTGCCGCTGACGGCCATGGTCCGACCGAACTGCCGGGCCAGGTCGTAGATCTCCTGGATGCGTTGGACATGGCTGGAAAATAGGGTGACCAGTATCCGGCCCTTGGCCTTTTGAAAGATATCCTGCAGGCTGGCCTTGACTTCTTTTTCGGTCAGGGCAAACCCGTCCCGCTCCACATTGGTGGAATCCGAAAACATGAGCTGCACCCCGGGACGGGCGAATTCGGCCAGCCCTTCCAAGTCGGTGAAATGGCCGCCCAGGGGGTTGCGGTCGATTTTGAAGTCCCCGGAATGAACCACCCGCCCCACAGGGGTGTCGATACCCAGGGCATAGCCCTGGATAATGGAGTGACAGACCGGAAAGAATTGAAAGGACAAATCGCCAATAAGCACCGTTTCTCTAGGATGCACTGGCTGCAAAGTCACTTTGTCCTGTAAGAAAAATTCCTTCAGCTTGTTGTTGACTAACCCCAAGGTAAAATCAGAACCGTACACTGGCACATCGATTTCAGGCAAAATCCAGGGCAGGGCTCCGATGTGATCCTCATGCCCGTGGGTCAAAATGACCGCTTGGAGCTTATTTTTCTTTTCCCGGATAAAATCCAGACGGGGTATAACCACATCCACCCCGTAGTGGAAATCATCCGGAAACATGAGTCCGCAATCAATGAGCACCGCGGACTGGGCCGTTTCCAGAAGCAGGCAGTTCATGCCGATCTCCCCCAGCCCTCCGATGGGATAAAGGGTCAGCCGCTTCTCATTGTCCATTGTTCCATCTCCCTCATTGTTGTATCCATCTCCGCCCACACGGCGGTTTTCAGTCGGTTTCTATCCTTGATGGTGGCATCCTCAGGCACCGAACGGGGGGATAAGGCCCGAATCCGAATGGTCCCCGGGTGCACAAAAAAACTTCCCTTAGGCATAACACGGCTTGATCCATTGATGATTACCGGCACCATGGGAACCTTGGCCTTTAAAGCAATGACAAAGGCCCCAATGTGGAAATCCTGCAACCCATCGCCCTGCCCTCTGGTCCCTTCTGGAAAAACGACCAGGGATTGCCCTTGCTGCAAGCGATGAACCGCTTCCTGCATGTCCCGCATGCCCTGCCGACTGTTGTCCCGATCCACTCCCAGATGGCCGGTCCGGCCCATACCAGGACCGAAGAGGGGTATGGTAAACAGAGACTTCTTGGCCACGAACCGCGGGTACCAACGGTCAAAGAGGACCAGGAGAATGGGAATGTCCAACAGGCTTTGGTGGTTGGATATGAAAAGATAGGTCTGATTCTCGTCCAGACGGGCCAAATCCGCCTGGATATCCAGTCCCCCGGCCCAGTACAGGGTCTTAGCCCATATCTTCTCCAACCTTTGGAGGAGATTCGAGGTCCCCGGAATCCGGCCCAGGACGATCACCGCGGCGGCAATGGTGATTGTGATCAGCAGGGCAAGGGGCAGAAAGAAAATATTTTTCAAGATAACCAAGAACCGTTGCATACAACTGCCCCCAAAAAAACGAAAAAGCCGCCTGGAGGCGGCCTTTCCCAACCTGCTGCGCTACCTGCGGGGGTATCCCCATTGCCTTGCTCCGCCTGCAAAACCAGATCACCAATTGCCATGGCCGAATCCAATAAAGTCAGGTTAGATGTGAAAAACAACACCGTTTACTTTAGGCGTTCTCCGCCCGAGCTTGTTTTTCTTCCAGAATCTTTTCCTGGATATTGGGCGGACACTCGGCATAGTGGTCAAACTCCATGGTAAACACCCCCTGTCCGCCGGTCATGGCCCGCAGATCAGGGGCATATCGCAAAACCTCGGCCATGGGGACTTGGGCATTGATCTCGGTGATCCCCTGGTTCGATTCATACCCCAGAACCTTTCCGCGCCGACTGGATAGATCTCCAATAATATCGCCCATATATTCGTCAGGAACAGATATAGTTATCTTCATGATCGGCTCAAGCAAGGTTACTCCGGTCTTTTCCGCCGCCTTTTTAAAAGCCATGGACCCGGCGATCTTGAAGGCCATTTCCGAGGAATCCACACTGTGGTACGACCCATCATAGAGGCTGACCTTAAAATCGACCATGGGATATCCGGCCAGAACGCCCTTTTGGGCCGCTTCCTGGATGCCCTGATCAACTGCCGGGATGAAGGACTTGGGGATGACCCCGCCCACGATCTGATTGGCGAACTCGTAGCCCTGTCCCCGCTCCTGGGGTTGCAGCTTGATCCAGCAATCCCCGAATTGGCCTCGGCCTCCGGTTTGTTTCTTGTACCTGCCCTGCACTTCGGCCGTACCCTTGATGGTTTCCCGGTAGGGAATCTTGGGGGCGTGCAGCTGCACTTCCACCTTGTTCCTGCGCCGAACCTTTTCCACAACGGTTTCAATATGCAGCTGGCCCATTCCGGACAGCAGAACGTCCCGGGTCTCTTCGTTATGCTCCAGCTTGAGACTGGTATCTTCTTCCAAGAGCTTCTGGATTGCGGCCACCATCTTGTCCTCGTCTTCTTTGCTGGCTCCGGACAGGGCAAAAGACAGAAGTTGCGGCGGCAGGGCCGGCTTATCCAAGAGAAAAGTATCCTTTTCCGCGCAAATGGTGTCCCCGGTGCTCGTGCTTTTCAGCTTGGCCACGGCCACAATGGCCCCTGGGCCCACTTCTTCCTTGCACGGTTCCTGCTTCTTGCCCACCACAAACTGCACAGCCCCCAGCTTTTCTTTGACATCCTTGGCCGGATTATAGACCTGGATATCTGAACTCAGAACCCCGGAGAGCACCCGAAGCATACTTAGCTGTCCACCGAAGGGCGTGGTGATGGTCTTGAACACGAAACAGGACAGGGGAGCCTGGGGAGACGATTCCCGCTCACTGCCATCCACACCCTTCCAAGGTGACCGGTCCAAAGGGGAGGGCAAGAGGGCCTGGATCTGGTCCAGGATCTGGCTCCCACTCTTGTTGGCCGCAGCAGCGCTGACACAAACAGGTATAAGTTCGCCCTGCACAACCCCCTTGCGCAGGCCGGTCTGGATCTCTTCAGCCGAAAGCTCTCCTTCTTCCAAGTACTTCTCCATGAGCTCTTCATCACTTTCGGCTATATTTTCCACTGCGGCCTCATAGAGTTCTTCCACCTTGGAGATCAAGTCTTCCGGGATCTCCTGGCTCTTAACCTTGCCTTCGGCATCGAACATAAGGGCCTTGTTGTTGAATATATCCACAAGGCCCTGAAAATCGGCTTCAGCCCCAATCGGCAAATAGAGAAGCACGGTCTTGGCTCCCAGAACGTCGGAGATCCCGGCCAGGGCCTGGTCAAAATCTGCCCGCTCCCGGTCCATCTTATTGATCACGAACATGGCCGGTAAGCCGGCCTGACGGACGTCCTTCCACAGCTTTTTGTCCTGGGCCTTGACTCCGTCCACGGCATCTATAACATACACGGCCGCATCAGCTGCCGCCAATTGATAGGGAAACTCACCCAAGAAATTGGAGTCCCCGGGATTATCGATCACAAAATGCCGGTTCTTGTTCCAAGCATACACCGCATAGGCCGGTTGGACGCTGCCGCCCTTCTTGGTTTCCTCGGGCTCATAATCCAAAACGGTGTTCCCGGCATCAATACTTCCCAAGCGGGTGGTCACTTTGGCGTTGTACAAAAACATCTCGACCAAGGAGGTTTTGCCGCTTCCACTGCTTCCGGCCAGGGCAAAGGTTCGCTGTTGTTTGAGTTTGTCCTCCATTGCGCTCTCCCTTCCTCCGACTTTGATGTTCAAAGCAGACCGCCGCGTTTGCTTGCTTCCTGCCTCTTTATGGTTAAAAACCGGTACGTTACCAGAACCAGCCCCCGAGCCGTCCCAATCCTTTGCCGGCATGGTAACAGCAAAAGGCTCAACCTATACCAAAAAGACAGGACATGCAACTCCTGATCAGGGGCTGACCAGGGGGATTTGTTCCCATCGTTGCGCTCAAGGCCGGGGCGCGATATCATGGGTGATGTGGGCATGGGATAGGCCCACGATCCCCAATTTGCTTTCGGGCCAGGCACACAGGAGGCTAAGAATACGCCATGCCGATCATCATGGGCACAGCAGGACATATCGATCACGGCAAAACCACCCTGATCAAGGCCTTGAGCGGTATCGATTGCGACCGACTCAAGGATGAAAAGAAACGGGGGATCACCATCGAGCTGGGCTTTGCCTTTCTCGATCTTCCTGACGGCCAGCGCATTGGCATCATCGATGTCCCAGGGCATGAGAAATTCGTTAAAAACATGGTGGCCGGAGCCGCGGGCATCGACTTCGTTTTGCTCACCGTGGCTGCAGACGAAGGGATCATGCCCCAGACCCGGGAACACCTGGAAATCTGCTCCCTGTTGGGCATCAAAGACGGCCTGGTGGCCTTAACCAAAACAGATTCCGTAGACCCTGAACTCCTGGAACTGGCCCAGGAGGACGTCCAGGAGTACCTCTCGACGACCTTTTTGGCCCAAGCCCCGATCATACCGGTCTCCGCCCATACCGGGCAAGGCGTTCCGGAATTGACCCGGGCCTTGCAGGATATGGCAGCCAAGAGCCAAGAGCAGACCTCCTCGGAAGTCTTTCGCCTGCCCATTGATCGGGTCTTTACCATGCGCGGCCACGGTACAGTCGTCACCGGCACCCTGATCGACGGTTACGTGTCCATCGGAGAGGTTATCGCCATCTATCCCCAAGGAGTCAAGACCAAGGTCCGCGGCTTGCAAGTGCACGGACAGGCCGTGGAGACGGCCTATGCTGGGCAGCGCACGGCCATGAACCTGGCTGGACTGGAAGTGGAAAATCTCCAAAGAGGAGAATGCCTGGCCAAACCCGGAACCCTGTTTCCCTCCCATTTGTGGGATGTGGAACTGACCCTGCTGTCTACTGCTCCCAAGCCGCTCAAACACCGGAGGGAAATCCACTTCCACCACGGGACCCAGGAGACCCTGGCCCGGGTTTATCTCCTGGACCGGGACCAACTGGCCCCGGGTGAGTCCTGCCTGGCTCAAATTCGCTTTCCGCAGCCTATGGTCGGAATCTACGGGGATCGCTTCGTCATCCGGGCCTTTTCCCCCTTACGGACCATTGCCGGAGGCAAACTGCTCAGCCCAATGGGCGTCAAGGTCCGTCGGCGCTCCCAGGACTTGGAAACACTGGATCTCTTGCGCAGTCACGACAGCAAACAGGTTCTGCTTACCCAACTCCACCGAGCAGGAACGGCTGGAGTAACCCAGATGGGATTGCATGTTCTGACTGCCTTGCCAGCCAAAGAACTGGAGAAAACCTTGCAAGATCTGGCCTCCAAACAGGAAATCTTCCTCTTTGATCGGGAGGATCACCGCTACGTGTCCGGGGCAGTGGTTGAAGATCTGCAAACCGGCCTTTTGGAGTATGTGCGTGACTTTCACCACAAAAATCCTATGAAAACCGGTATCTCCAGAAGCATGCTCAGCACTGGCTGGGGGCGGAAGTTGCCCCCTAAGCTTTTTCATTTCCTGGTTGAGCGCTGTCTGAAAAAGAAAAAAATGGTCACCGAGAAAGAGGTCCTTCGCCTGCCCGAGCACAGCATCTCCCTGGCCTCGGATCAATCCCAGCTCAAAGAGGATCTGCTGCAAACCTACCAGCAGGCGGGGATTGAGCCCCCGAACCTGAACTCGGTCCTGGAAACCTTGAAGGTGTCCAAAAAAGAAGCCTTGGCAGTCATGGCTCTGCTCATGGAAGAGGGAAAGCTGGTCAAGATCAACGACAGCCTGTATTTCAGCACTCAAGCTGTAAACGATATTCGGGACCGTGTAGAACGACATTTCGCTGAACACGACAGCCTTACCCCTACCGATTTTAAGAATATCACCGGCCTGTCCCGCAAGTTCAGCATTCCCCTTTTGGAGTACCTGGACAAACAGAAAATCACCATGCGGGTTGGGGATGTGCGCAAGCTGCGCAAGGTCCAGTAGCAGGGCTTTTTGGTTCTGCTTTCCATTTTCCACAATTTCAGTTGATTTGCTCTGTATCTGAATGACAGGGCAATGTGTTCAGTGTTCATTCCCGCCATAGGCGGGATCAGTATAAGAGCTTGAGATACCATGATGTGTTTTCCCAAAACGGTTGACAGCAGAAATAATCCCTGCTAATTCCTACTGCGATCCGAGATGAACCTACATGATTGGCAGATTATCGTATGATCCCTGAATATGTTTTGAGAGTAATTCTCCTTGACAACCCCTGGCTGGAAGGGGGGGATCCTGTAAACTGGTACTCCGGTTTCCTGCCCGATTATTACATTCCACGTTCTCTGACCCTGACAGCCGACAATAAAGTATGCCTGGTAGTGGGGCCAAGGCAGGCAGGCAAATCCACCCTCATCTGGAAGACACTTTCCGAGGTTAAGGAGCCTTGTCTGTATATCAACTGCGAAGAGCCGGCTATCAGGGAGTGGCTTGTATCCCCCGCCGAATTTATAGCCGGTCTTAAGACCATGGTTTCTCCGGGGACAGCCGTTTTTTTTGACGAAATACAACAGCTGAATGAAGCCGGACTCTTTCTCAAGGGTCTGGTTGACCGTAGAACAGGCTATAAGCTTTATGCAACGGGCAGTTCCGTTTTTGATCTTGAAGCTGCAACCCGTGAATCTCTGGCCGGAAGGGCTGACCGCCATCTTCTGCTGCCCCTGTCCCTGAATGAAATCAGCCGGGAGATCAAGGGCGCTCAGGCCGTAGTTGCCCGGAAGAAATCATTCCTTCTCGAAAAACTTCTGATCTACGGTGGATACCCTCCAGTATATACTGCCGAACAACCGGAGCAGGAATTAATCGGTCTGGTGGAAGCCTTTGTCATAAGGGATGCATCGGACAGGTTCAGAATCAAGCGGCCTGCAGCCTTTCGAAAAATAATGGAATTAAGCGCCAGCCAGATCGGCAGTCTCTGCAACTATTCAGAATGGGCCAACGTTGCCGGCATCAGCAGTGATACGGTCAAAGAGTATGCCGGGATGCTTGAAGACAGTCATATACTGCGCTTTGTCAGGCCCTTTGTGGGAGGAAAACGTGCAGAGATCACCAGCAGTCCCAAGATCTATTTCCTGGATAACGGGATTCGCAATCAGATGTTCGGTGGTTTCCTGAAATTTGCTTCCAGAACTGACCGTGGGGCTCTGCAGGAAAATTTTATTTTTACTGAACTCTATAAATCAATCAATCCGCTTCTGGACAGCATAAGATACTGGCGGAGTAAATCAGGGGCGGAAGTTGATTTTGTCGTTGAAAAAAAGGGAGTAGTAACAGCCTGGGAAGTTAAGGCGGGAGACTGCCGCGGAAAAATCACCCGGTCATCCCGAAGTTTTATTGAAGCCTATCATCCCTCTGATTTTTATGTAGTAAATCAGAAAAAATATCCTGAAAAAAAGATAGGGGAGACCATTGTCCATTTTCTGTCCCCCGAAGAGGTCAGTACGGTAGTTAACCTGACGTAATCAATTATAGTGGAAAACGGAAACAGACTGTTTTTCCCGCTTGGTAAAGAACGGTTTGGGGTTGGTCTGGGCCGTCAACAACTGACAAAATGTATTGCCCATTTTTTGGACCTCGGTTCTTATCTTCTTGATCAACGAGGCTTCAAATCCCTTGCTCAGCACCCAATTGGAAGAGAAACTTCAGGATTTCCAAAGAGGGCGAAAGATTTTTCGCCCCTTGTATATAGAAAGTGCGAGCATAACTGGGTGGCAAATGATGGCCTTATGCCTCTCGCATTACCACATACGAAGAGCTGAGGCTGGATATTTCGATGGACAAGGGGCGACCGGCGGTCGCCCTTTTGGGCCAGGCTGGAGCCTGGCCAATCCGGACGGCAAAGCCAGCCACCGGGGTTGAGTTTTTCCTCGTTACGAGGGTCCTCCCTCGTAACGTCTTCTCTTGTGGCTCCCGCCACTCTCTTTACAAGGAGACTGGAACCAGGGACCAGAGAAGAAGAAGAGGATGGCCGGAGCCATAAGAAGAAGACGTCCCAAGGGGGGACCCTTGGAACGAAGAAGAAAATGAGCCAAGCGGGGAGTCAGATTTGTTGGGTCAGATTTTTTCGCCAGAAGCACACGCCAACCGTAGTCTCCTGTCATTTTATATGTTTCCTGTCGCTCAACTGAGGAATTTGCAACGCCTGGCTTTTTTGGGGCTTATTGACACTGTAAACCTTTCTTGAGTAGGCTATTGGTCCTTTGAGTAGCCCTATAGTCCGTTTACGCAGTACTCGTTGACTACCACTATCAATAATATTCTTATATATCAGAATATTATAAGGCCAACCTTCACTTCAGGGTTCATTCCCATAGAGGCCACTTCGCATGGATACCGCAAAAGTCGACACCCTCTTACAATATATTCTGGCCGTTGCGGCAGAGAATGATTTTGGAGAGAGGGAGCTTGGCCCTATTCACCTCATCAAATATCTCTATTTAGCTGACCTGGACTATGCCAGGAGACACCATGGTGAAACCTACACGGGTATCGAATGGCAATTTTATCACTTTGGTCCGTGGTCCCTGGAACTTTATTCACACATTGAACCGGCACTCTCAGCCATGGGCGCAAATAAACGAACCATTCATAGTGACAGGTTTCCTGATTATGACCGTTGGTCCTTATCCGATAGCGTCCTTATTCGTCAGCTCGAGGATCACATTGAGGTACAGGTAGCCTTGGCTATAAAGTACGCTGTACATAAGTACGGGCGTGACACCGAGGCTCTCTTGCATGACGTTTATAAAACAAAACCAATGCTGTACGCCGCGCCAAAGGAACATCTTGACTTCACAAAAGCTGTAACTGAGCCATTCTCAAACAACGGCGAACCGGAGAAGAACGAAAAGGAACTTTCTATTAGGCAACAAAAGAAGCGCAAAGCTGAGCTAAATAGTATCAAAGAAGGATTCCAAGCAAAATTAGCTGAAAAAAAGAAGCGAAGAGAACGGAAAAGGTCCGTTCAGCCCTCTCCCAGATATGATGACGTATTTTTTGAAGGGGTAGAGACGCTTGAAAAGCTTGCTGGTGAAGAAATTCCTTTAGGGAAGATTACGTGCAGTTTTAGTGACGAGTTCTGGAAATCAAAGGCTCGATATGACCCCGAAATACCCTGATGACTGCTTTCAGGCTCTTGTAGACTCATGGTGGGTTTCAGATGGTGGAAAAGATGTTTGCCGAGGTCGACTCATTGAAGCTTTTGTGCCACACGTGGACCAAGTTCCAGCTGCCCTGAAACCCATAGGACGGACAGATGATAAGGAGCATCAGCTTGCTGACTGTGAAATAGTCAATGTTGATATCTCTCAACATTTTGAGCGAAAGACCCTGCCAGTTGCAGGGCTAGTCTGCTATGACGGAGAGGTAAGAACGGTCTACCGGGCCAAAAAAAGGCCCATGGTTCTCATTGCCCTTGCTGGCCAGGAAGTGCCCAAGTCTTTAACAAAGGATAAGCCTAAATATCAGACCTCCTCAACTCATTTGGCGATTCCATACTACGGTGGCAATGCTGATGGGAAAAGAGCCGGATTTAAACCTGAATTTCTGTCCCGCCTAAGAAAATGTGAATTTCCTCAATTCTCATGGGATATCCTGCCAAAAGATGAAGCTGAGGAATCTGTCTTGAGGCTCGATCATATTCAGCCGATTAGTACCCACTACAAATCATTCCGATCTTTGGGATATCAACTATCCGAAGATGCTTTGATGATTATGGACGAGTGGATTACATGGCATGTCTTTGATGATTTGCCAGAGGATAGCTTGCTTGCATTTCTCAGAGAACAACTTATGAACCTTAAATAACTCACTTTTGATACACTTGATGGCAATGCTCAAGGCCATGGGGGCATTTATATCGGAAGCCTCCCCAAAATCCGTTACAATAATGACAAAAAATGATCTGTTGGGTCACAAAAAAAGGCTTGCGGGAAAACCGCAAGCCTTTGAAATAATGGGGTGGGTGACGTGACTTGAACACGCGACCACTTGGGCCACAACCAAGTGCTCTACCTCCTGAGCTACACCCACCGCGCTGAAGAATTCATTTGTACAAAAGCTTTTATCCGAGGTCAAGGGTCAATGGACAAACTGATTATCGAGGGCGGCCGTCCCCTGCAAGGGGAAGTCTGCATCAGCGGGTCGAAAAATGCCGCTTTGCCCATCATGCTGGCCTGCATGCTGGTACCTGAGCAGGTCGTTCTCCGGGACGTGCCTGACTTGCGAGACATCGGCACCACTTTGCAACTTTTGCATATGCTGGGTTGCCATACGCAGAAAGCAAACGGCCAGATCACAATCCAAGCCGGGGGGGACCTGCATGCCGAAGCCCCGTACGATCTGGTGCGCACCATGCGGGCCTCAGTCCTCTGCCTCGGCCCTCTCCTTGCCCGCCTGGGCCGGGCCAAAGTGGCTCTCCCCGGTGGATGCGCCATCGGCACCCGTCCGGTGGATTTACACCTGCGGGCCCTGGAACGTATGGGGGCGCACATTGACATCGACTCTGGGTACATCAACGCCAGCTGTCGACGTCTCCACGGAGCACATATCGCCTTTGATTTTCCCACAGTTGGCGGAACAGAGAACCTGCTCATGGCCGCCTGCCTGGCCAAGGGCGAAACCATCCTGGAAAATGCCGCCCGGGAGCCGGAAGTTCAAGATCTGGCTGACTTTTTGAATAGTTGCGGAGCCAGGATTCAGGGACACGGGACCAGCCTGATCCAGGTGCACGGGGTGGAGTCTTTGTCTGGATGCACCCACACCATCATGCCCGACCGGATTGAGGCCGGCACCTATATGCTGGCCGCGGCCATCACCAACGGAGAGCTGGACATCGTCAACGCCCCGGTGCAAGCCACAGAAGCCGTCATTTATAAGCTTCAGGAGATGGGAGGGCAGGTCCACGTGGATCACAACCGGATCCGGGTCACTGGGAGCGACCTCCAGGGCGTGGATATCGTCACCCAGCCCTATCCGGGATTTCCCACCGATATGCAGGCCCAGTTCATGGCCTTAATGTGCGTAGCCAAAGGATCGGGTACCATACAGGAAACCATTTTCGAGAACCGATTCATGCATGCCATGGAGCTCATGCGCTTGGGGGCAGCCATCCGCATCTCCGGGGATACGGCTGTGGTCCGTGGAGGGCGGACCCTCCGCGGGGCCACTCTCATGGCCTCGGATCTCCGGGCCAGCGCTTCCTTGGTCTTGGCCGGACTGGCCGCCCAGGGTCGCACCGATGTCCGGCGCATCTATCACCTGGATCGGGGGTATGAGCGCATGGAAGAAAAACTGGCCCAAGTGGGAGCCAAAATCTGGCGGGAAAAAGAAAAATAAAAAATACAAAAAGGGCTTCTGTTCGGAAGCCCTTTTTGTATTTTCAGAGATCCCGGTAAATGACTTTTTTGTGCATTAAGAATCATGCACGCTCTATTGGCACAAATATTTTATTTCGTATCTTATTGAGATGAAATGACAACTTCACTTTCAGGCGGCCGACAAGAGTGATCTCTTGTTCATTGAGCTTGTGGCAGAGCTTGTCGGCTGCTTTGCGATACTTGGTGTTATCGATTCCATCTATGATCACGACCAAGGTGTCGCCGATGAGTTTGATAAGACCGGATCTTCGAGTGATCATCCCCAGTATTTGTTTGATGTCCCTGGGATCATCATAGCAGTCCCGAAAGATCTCCACCAACCGTTCCCGGGAATGGAAGGCCAGACACTGCATGAGATCATAGAGCTTTTTCTTTTCCAGATCGCAGCGGTTCATGGGTCTTCCCTTGAGCAGCTCCAGGATTGAGATCTTATCCGGGAGTTGACTGAGCTTATCTTCAAAGCGCTGAAGCTCGGTTTCTTTTTCCGCCTTCTCCTGCTCAAGCTTGGTGAGCTTTTTTTCGATCCGTTTGTCCTGGCGGTTGCCGAGTTTATACTTACGGAGATCGATCTCCTTTTGCAGCTCTTTGATATCGTTTTTGAGGGCTTTGATCCCTTTTCGAATCAGGGCAATGTCTGGATTGTCCACCAAGGGCTGCTCTTCAAGCTCTTTGAGATCATAGCCCGGATGATAATCCAGGTTGAACCAAGCCAGGGACTCCTTAAAGAAGTTTTCGGATTTCCCCAACGCTGAAGCATATAATAGGCAATCTCGTGGACCGGTTTCTCTGTGTTGTTGGTGTATATCCCCATATACTTGCCTGATTTTTGGAATTTGATGGCCACCAGGCGCACCTGCATGGAACTTGGCTCGTTCCGGCCATCGTTTTTGGCGGTTTGAGTCGTCTCTCGAATGGTTCGAGACGTTTCAGCAATCTCAATTTCTTCTTCTGCAATACACATGGGGATAAAGCCGGGCAATTCAGTCATTGCCTTTTCAGGAAGGTGTTTGGCCCAGGTGACGAAATCAGCCTGCTGATCCAGCTCGTTGAAAAAATGAACCCCATACCCGCCCCGGTCAAAGACCAGGATGGGGCGCTCAATTCCCAGGTCGATGAGCATCTCGGCGCTGCGGGCAATCATGGGCCTGAAATCGATCTCACAGGATTCGGTGAGAAAGAACAAGGGCCTGCCCTGTAAATCGGTGACCGCATAAATCTCATTGCCTTTCAAGGGCATGCGCCGGACTGTATAGTAGCCTTTGGCAATGACGTGCAGGCCGTAGTAGGGCAGGAAGTGCCCGTCTATAAAAAAGACTTCCTTGTCGATTCGATCTTTTTCAAGGAGGTTGCGGGCCACATCTTCTATCAGCTGGGGACTTTTCTCCTGTGAAGCCAGACGGCCAAGGAGTCCTCGCAGGGTCTCTTTTTCCGGTGCACGGGGCTGACCGATCAATATGCCCAGGTCACCAGCATTGGCCAGTTTTAAGGATTCAATCGAGGGAAAGCCCAGATTGATGCTGTGAAAGATCATCCCCAGGGCATCGAGAGCTTGATACCTGCTCCCGAATTGATACGGATAACAGGAGAGAAGTTCCTCAAACCCGATTTCCTGGAGAAAGAGATGGTGCATGAGCTCCCCGGCAAAGGGAAGCCGTTCTCCCTGCTTGAGCTTGGCTATGAGCTCTTCTTCAGCCTTGGTCTTGGCCTCAGGGGATTTTGTTTCGGCTAATTCTTCTTGCTTTTGCTTCAGTTCGGGATCAAGTTTAAAGGGAAGTTTGAGCTGCTGCTGTGGACTGTGCTCTTTTGCTGTCTCCTCGGCAATCTTGGCCATATCCAGGAGTTCTTGTTTGTCGGGCGGTTTAGGTTTTGGAGGTTCATGCTTGATTCGTATCCGGGCCACGGCATTCCTGGAGACCTCCATGCCCAAATCTTTCCCAGCCTGATTGGCGATTTTTTGATCCGACCAGTCCGGATGTTCTTCTTGAAGCTTTCGTATATGTCCCTGGATCTCATTGATATATTTGACAGGTTCTTTTCTGCCCCGATTTTCGAGGAGCACCGCCTCCAGGCCTAAAAGTTCTTTTGTTTTCAAAAGGTCGGCGACGGTATTTCGATGGAAGCCACAGATTTCGCCGGCAATGGTTTTGGTACAGAGTCCAAGTTCAACGAGCTGAATAGCAGCCTGTCTTCTTTCCGCGTTTTCGTCGGCATCAAAACGGGTCACGGGCATGGCGTTTAAGAAGACGGTTATGATATGTCTTCCTTTGTGGTCGTACTCGGAGCCGACGAGAAAGTTTTCGATTTTCCGGCATGTTGGGCTCATGGGAAGAAGATAGCAGAAAAACTTTGGAAAATCAAGACTTATCTTTAGTTATTTTATATATTATTTTACCAATTATATCAGTATGTTATCAATTTGATGCATCGGTCGTGCACAGTTTTTATTGAGAAGGTTATTGTATAACAATTCTAAGTACTTATAAAAATGAATGGGTATTCACCGTGAAGTCTGATTTTAGAAAAAGCGATACTGGATGCCGGCTGAAACGCTCCAGACCGTCTTGTCGTATTCAATGCCCCGATCGTCCTTGACCTCGTCATACATCACATACGCGCTGCCCAGGGTGAAATCCCAGGCTTGGGTGGGACTCCACACCAAGCCGGCCCCAATGGTGTTGGCGTCCAGCTTGGGTTCTTCCGGTTCATTGATCTGCTGATTGTCCGAAAGTTTTACTTCGGTTCGCATATATCCGAGGCTGGTCTTCCAATGCTCATTGAACGTATATTCCCCGGATATGCCCAAATCCCAGCTGTTGCCTTCGTTCTCGAAGGTGTCAATGGTGGCATCTTTTTCCAGATAATAGGTGTAGCTGAGATCGAATTTCCAGTCAGGGAGAAAGCGGTAGGAGGCCCCAAATCCGAGCTGACCGGGGATGTCGATCCGGCGTTTAGATCCATCTGCAAAATCAAGACTAGGCGCGATGCCCAGGGTATCCTTTTTGACGTCCATTTTGTATTCCATTTTGGTATTGGAAATATAGGTCAAAGCAGCGTTGAATTTCTCGTTCGGGGCATAGTTGACCCCCACGATCCCGGCCCATCCGTCGGCATCTTCTTCCAGGTGCAGCTCAGGGTTCAGGGGGTCGTTTGTTCCAGGAATTGTGGTTTCAGCACTGATGGTCGCCTCCCCGTCAAATTCCCGGACCCCGGTGGAATAGCGGGTGCCCAGGGCCACGGACCACACATCGTTTATAGCCAGAGACCCGCCCAGGGTGAACCCGTAGACATCGCTCTTCTTGACTTTGAGTTCTCCCGGATCGATGTTGGTATATAAGAGATTGGATGGCGTTCCAGCCGGAAACCTAGAGTTTGCCATAGCCGCCACACCTTTTGCCAGGTCAACCGTCCGGGCATTGCCGTCCGTGTAGTCCAGCTCTCCGCCCCCGCCCGGTATGGTGAAGGCAAAAAAGCCAGCCCACCTTTCCTGCTTGTAGATAGTAAAGACACCCGGCATGATTGTGGGCTCGTCCTGATCGAGCTTGCCGTAGCCGGGCACGTCATTGGAGTAGTCCTTGGCAATGTACAGTGCATCCACCTTGCCGTACAGACCGTCCTCCATCTGCATGATCCCGGCAGGATTAAATGATGCGATATCAGCATAATCCGTTGCCGCGTTGCGACTGAGCGTCCGAAAGTAGTCAGCGCTCTGATTTGATTTGTTGATGATTCCCCCGGCCATTGCCGAACCTGCCAGGAAAACAACTGCCATTGATACAGGCAGCACCTTTGCCTGGAACCCCCTTCTGAACCAATTTGCCATGCCTCAACCCCCTTTTGAACTCCGCATTGGACAAAACGGCGGGACACACCTTCCCCACCCCCTACAACATATGCACTCAGATCAAAATCGCTGCACCAGATCCGAACAGTGTTCACTACTTACTGACCGGTAAATATATTTTTGTCAAGGGGTATTTATTCATACACTTTCTCGCTCAAGACCCCGGACTCGAGTGCTTCCGCTGCAAGGACCAGATCCCGGACCTGGTCCCTGAGTTTTCGTTGCTCTTCGGTCAATAGATAGTCAAACATCTCCTTCTCCAGCATTGAACATATTCAGACCTCAAATCACACCATTCTCCGCCAGCTCCCGGATGTCTGCCGGGCTATACTCCAGTTCCTGTAAAATCACTTCAGTATGCTCTCCAAACCCGGCCGGTCGGGTGCGCAGGCTGCCGGGGGTATGCTGGAGGTGTACTGGAACGCCCAGGGTGGGAACCAAGCGACCGTTGCAATCCGGAAAATCGAGGGACATGCCCCGTTCCTGAAACTGATCATGGTTGAGGGCCTCATCCAAGGTCCGCACACCCTCGCAGCAGGCGTCCAGGGCATAAAGCTCCGCCTCCCACTGGGCCAGAGTCTTTTGGGCAAAAACTCTGGTCAAGGCGGCTACAATCTCTTCTCGTCTGGTATCGTCCAATTGATGCTGGATGTACTCTTCCAGCCCCAGGTGGGTGCACAGGGCGGCCCAGAACTTGGGCTCCAGGGCCCCAATGCTTATGGCCCGGCCGTCCGCGGTTTCATAGGTGTTGTAGCAGGCATAGCGGTGGGCAAGGAGGAAATCGCCCCGCCTGGCTTTGTGGCCTGTTTGGTTGTTTTGATTAAGGACAAAGGGCAAAAGGCCCAGGGCCGCATCGCTCATGGAAATGTCCACGTATTGGCCCTCTCCGGTCCACTCCCTGGCCAGCAGGGCCAGAAGGATGCCCAGGGCAGCGTTCATCCCTCCGGCCAAATCAGCCAGCTGGATACCCGGGATCACCGGAGGCCCCAGGGGCGGGCCGATGAGGTCCAGGACTCCGGCGGCGGCTATGTAATTCACGTCATGCCCGGCCCGGTCTGTATTCGGCCCGCTCTGGCCGTAACCTGTGATGGAACAGTAAACGAGCCCGGGATTGATCTCCTGCATGCAGGCGTAATCAACACCCAGCCGCCGGGTAACCCCAGGCCGGAACCCTTCGATGAGCACATCGGCATTGCAGACCAAACGGTGAAAGACCTCTTGTCCGGCCTGAGCCTTGAGATTCAGGGTCATGTGCTCCTTATTTCTGTACAGGGCGGAAACAAAGAAGGGATCCTCGGAGAACCGTCTGTCTTCCACAGCAATAACCCGGGCCCCGTGGTCTGCCAGGAGCATGGAACAATACGGCCCCGGCAGCATCCTGGACAGATCAATAACCGTTTTTCCGGTCAAGGCTCCATTCTCCAGCATATCCTCTCTCTTCAATTTCGGTTATCCAAGTTTCGGGAGAGGATGCAGCGATGCCGGAGGCAAGGCTGAACCCTGAATCTACACCCTGGCCTCCTCATCCGAGAGTATACCCTTGGTATAAATATCCACTATATTTTCCACAATTTCTTTCACCGACAGTTCCTTGTCCGGCCGATACCAAAAATAGAGCCAGTGCACAGCACTGAACAGAGAGAACGTGAGCACGGTCAAATCGCATTCCCGCAACCGGCCTCTGCGCATCAGATCGTGCAGAAAAGCGCGCAACTGATTGACATTGTCCTTCTCAATGTCCAGGATGATCCGCTTTTTGTCCTGGGGCAGAGATTCTATATCGTGGAGGAGGATTTTGTTGAAATTTTTATTTTTTAGATAGCTTGTGGTGTACTCCAACAGGATGTCCGTGAGTTGTTCCTTGACCGGGACGTGCAGGTCCTCGTTTCTGCGGATGGCTTGTTGCAAGTTTTCATACACCAGGTTCCCGGCCTGGAGACATATAGTGTATAAGATCTCTTCTTTATTCATGAAGTGATGATACATGGCCGCCTTGCTGATTCCCACCCGCTCGGCGATTTCCCGCATGGAAGACTTTTCGTATCCCTTTTCATAGAAAAGCTCATGCGCTTCCCGCAAAATAACCTGAGCGGTCGCGTGCAATTCCTCGAATGCCTTGGTCCTCATCCCCCCCCTCCTGCCGGTCAGTATCCGGAGCCGGTTGGCCTATCAATAACACCGCAAGCGACATCAAAACACTGTTTACCTACTGGACAGTCATTCTAGGGAGGATGCACAAAACTTGTCAAGGGAGGAACAATGGCCTATAGGGCTATTTGGTTCTGCTTCTTATTGTCAACATTTCCAGTTGATTTTCTCTGTATCCAGATAACATCAATGTGTGTTCAGTGTTCGGTGTTCAGTGTGCAGTATAACGACCTGAGCTTCCATGTTTTTCTTTGAATCGAGTCTCGGATCCATGAAAGTGTCCCAGAGTTTTTGTCCTGATGAATATGAAGGCCTGCATGTTGCAAATCGACCTCCATGGGCGGACCTTTTACCTGCACCGCCCGGCAGACCTGGAATCCATGTGGGAAAAGATGGCCGAAGAGGGCCTGGATCCTGATGAGCGCATTCCCTACTGGGTGGAGCTCTGGCCGGCCTCTATCGTTCTGGCCAAGTGGCTTCTGCAGCAGGAGCAGCAAATTGTTGGGGCAAGGTGTCTGGACCTGGGATGCGGGCTCGGACTGTGCACTCAGGCGGCAGCCTCCTGCCGGGCTCGGGTAGTGGGAATGGATTATGTGCCCGAGGCCCTGGGCTTTGCTCAACAAAGTGCACCATCCTTGGACTGGGTGGGCATGGATTGGCGAAAACCATGTTTTCAGGCTGCTTCGTTTTCCTACATATTTGGCGCGGACATCCTATACGAGTCCCGATTTTTCCCTCCCCTTCTCAATCTCTGGGCCGAGATGCTGGCTCCCGGGGGAAGGATCTGGATAGCAACTCCGGAGCGCCAGGTGAGCAGGCCGTTTTGGGAGCGCATCCTCCCCCAATCCGGATGGCAAGCCCATTGCCTAAGACAAGAAGACGTCTCTTTTCAGTCTTACCAAAACATGAGCATATTTCTGTGGGAGATCACTGCACAATCTCAGTCCCGATCCCGGCCTGGGTAAACAGCTCCAGCAGCAGGGAATTTTCCTGCCTGCCGTCAATGATATGGGCCTTTTCCACCCCACCTTCCACAGCCTGCACACAGCACTTGAGCTTGGGGATCATTCCCCCGTGCACGGTTTCCTGGTCTATGGCCTCCAGGACCTCCCGCCGGGTCAAGGAGGAAAGGAGCTCCCCGTTGGCGGCGAGCACACCGGCCACATCTGTAAGCAAGATCAATCTCTTGGCCCCTAAGGCTACGGCCACAGCTCCGGCCACGGAATCGGCATTGATGTTGTACGTCCCTCCGGCTTCATCCACACCTACCGGAGCAATGATGGGAATAAACCTGTCCCGCTCCAAGGCTTTGATCACTTCGGTTCGGATGCGAACTACTTCCCCCACCCGCCCCAGATCGATGATCTCCGGGGGAGCGTCTTTTTTGGAGACGACCATTTCCATCTTTTGGGCCTGAATCAAGCCCCCGTCCTTGCCGGAAAGCCCCACAGCCGATCCACCGTTCTGATTGATAAGGTTGACGATGTTTTTGTTCACCCGACCCACCAAAACCATTTCCACCACGTCCATTGTGGCCTGATCGGTGATCCGCAGTCCTTGACGAAACTCACTATTTATCCCCAACTGGGAGAGCATTTGCCCGATCTGTGGTCCTCCCCCATGGACAATGACCGGATTGACCCCTATATACTTAAGCAAAACCACATTCAGGGCGAACTGTTTCTGAAGTTGCTCATCCCGCATGGCATGGCCGCCATACTTGATGACCAAGGTTTGTCCGTAAAACTGACGGATAAAGGGCAGGGATTCCAAAAGGATCTGGGCCTTGACCATTTCATTGTCAATCGTCACCGCTCACCTCATAAAAAAGGGCTCCCCAGGGGAGCCCTTTTTTTCTGTTTGTTGATTTTCAGATGCAGAGCATTGCTCTTCAACCATTTCAGAAGTGGGAATTTGCCCACCGTGTAAATTTTAGCCGGCTTCCGGCTAAAATTTAAGCAGCCATCTCCCGCCTGGCGGCCATATCAAAGAGGACCCGTTCCCTGGCCTTGTCCAGACCCAGGGCCTTGCGCTTCTTGTCGATGTGGGCCAGCATTTTCTTGGCCATGTCATACGGATCGGCAGCAAAGTCCCAAGTACCCAGGCCAAGCTCTTCCAAGCCGTTGAATAAGTAGTCCTTGAACTTGGTGTTGTCTGTGACCGGGAAGGTAGCCCCGAAAATGGTGTACACCCCGGAGGCCACAAAGTAATGCCCGATGCTGATGGCCTTTTCACTCATCCATTCCGGAGCTGCACCGGCAGCCGGCAAATCGGCAATACTCTCGCCCAATCCGCCTTCCTTGACCACGGCCGAAGCAGCGATCAGGATCCGGCTGTTGTCCACGCAGGAACCAAGTCCCAGGACTGGGGGGCAACCCACGGTTTCACAGACTTCCTTTAAGCCGGCGCCGGCCAGATGGGCCGCCTCAGGAGTGAGCAGACCGGCCTTGGCCAAAGAGATCTGAGAGCACCCAGTCTGCAGGACCAGGACATCGTTCTTGATCAATTCCTTGACTAATTCCACATGTACCCAGTCGTGCTTGACCCGGGGATTGGTGCATCCGACCACCCCGGCAATACCCCGGATACGGCCGTTTATGATGTTGTCGTTGAGTGGCTTGTACGAAGCCCGGAAGCTCCCGCCCAGCATATACTGAATATATTCATGGGAAAAACCGTGAATGCCTGCATTGGAAATCTGGGGGATCTCCACTTTGGCTGTCCGGTTCTTATACCTGGCAATGGCCTTGACCACCACTTCGTCGGTGCATTCTCTGGGCTTGTCCTCAACCAATTCGATATGCTCAGCCCCTTCAATGTGGCAGCGGGGATTGGTGGTAAACAAGTACGTATTGTAGCACTTGGCTATTGGAGCCAGTCCCTGCTTGATGCACTGCACGTCCACGGCCATGGCGTCCACCGCACCGGTGATCAAGATGGCCTCGGTGGACATGAAGTTTCCGGCGTGGGGTACTCCGTGTCTGGAGAGCATCTCCGCCCCGGAACAGCACATGCCGACCAGATTGATGCCTTTTGCACCAGCCTCTTTAGCCGCCTCAACCAAAGCTGGGTTGTTAACTGAGGTCAGCATGGACTCGAACATATTCGGCTCATGCCCGTGCACGATCACATTGACATGGTCTTCCTTCAGACAGCCCATATTTACGTCGGCCTGCACCGGGGTCGGAGTTCCGAACAGGATGTCCGAGATCTCAGTGGCCACCATAGAACCGCCCCAACCATCGGACAGGGCTGTACGGCTGCATTGTTTAGTAATGTTTTCATAATGCTGGTCCACACCCATGTGGGTCCGGTGCATGATTTCCATGATCTCCCGCATGGCTCCTCTGGGAACAATGCCCAGTTTGCGCCAAGTCTCCAGGGTCTTTTCCGGCACCCGGGAAACAAAAGGAACCTCACCTTCAACCTGGGTGTAGGTCCGCTCCAGCTCATGGTACAGATCCATGGCAATGTCTTCCACAGATCTGTCCGCGGTCTCAATGCCTACAGACTGAGCTACCTGTTCCAGCTTGACCGTATCCTTGATTTTGTAGTCTTTGATCTTGCCGTGGACCACTTCCCGGAACACATCCAGCATGCCCATACCGTGGTCGGTATGGGCAGCAGCCCCGGAGGCGACCATGCGAGCGAAGTTGCGGGCCTGGATGGTATCGATGGTCGCTCCGCAGACTCCAACTTTGCCATAAGGGTCCTTGGCATTAAGCCTGCAGGGGCCCATGGAACAATGTTTGCAGCAGGCGGAATCGGCTCCGATCGGGCAGGCCTTCATGCTTGCAGCCCGGTCAAAGGCAGTCTCCACTCCATCCCGCTTGGCCTTATCCAGCATTTGTTCAGTGGCCTTGCAAATGGTCACATCTTTGGGCGTAATGCCCGATGACTTGGATTCTGCAGCTTTCTTTTCCACCCCAGCCTTCTTTTCCTTCTTTTCCATATGATCCTCCCTGTCATGGACGATTGAAGACTCTTCAGAAGGAAGGTGACGCCCAACCTATCTAAAGCATACCTGCTAACATACTGATATTTATAAAATTCGAGTCATTGTACGTTGAATGCTTCCTTTTGTCAAGAAGAAGAAAGTTAAACTTTTGAGGGTGTTATCTTCAAGCTGCCCCTTACCTATCAACACTTTCTGTCTTTGCCATCTCCAGATACACGGAAAGCCGTTGATCACTCCTCCTTCAAAGCCCGGGTCATAAGTTCATACACCGCTTGCCTGGGGTCCTTTTGGGCGTAAAGCATTGCATAGACCTGCTCGGTAATGGGCAGGTCCACCTGGTTTCGTCGACCCAGGTCATACACGGCCTGAGTTGTTTTTACCCCTTCGGCCACGGCCCGCATGCTGTGCACAATCGATTGTAAAGTTTCTCCGCGCCCCATACGCAGCCCGACCTGCCGATTGCGACTTAAGTCCCCTGTACAGGTCAGAACCAAATCCCCCAATCCGGACAGGCCCATAAAGGTTTGGGCCGTGGCCCCCATAGCCACCCCCAGCCTGGACATCTCGGCCAACCCTCTGGTAATGAGCGCCGCCCGAGCGTCGGTCCCGAATTCCAGACCATCGCAAATCCCCGTAGCGATGGCTATGACATTTTTCAGGGCTCCGCCCAGCTCCACTCCCCTAAAGTCCGAACTCAAATAGACTCGAAAATATTGAGTGGACAGGGCGACTTGCAGATCGGTTCCCAGGGTCTTGTTCGGGCAGCCCAAGGTAACTGCCGTGGGTAGACATTGACTTACTTCTTTGGCGAAAGAGGGGCCGGACAAAACGGCATACTCGGGACCTAAGTCTCCCAATTCGTCCATGACCACCCCGGACATGGGCCTCAAGGACTCTATCTCGATCCCTTTACTGCAACAGACAATGATCGGATGAGCAGACAAGCAGGCCCGCATCTGACGCAGGACCAAGCGCAGAAACTGGCAGGGAACGGCCATGAGCACATACTGGGCTCCCTTGATACTTTCCTCCAGATCTGAAGAGACCTGAAGGCCTGAAGGGAGCTTGACTTGGGGCAAAAACCAGCTGTTCTCCGCGGTCTGCCGGATTATATCCGCCAGCTCTTTTTCCCGGACCCACAGAGAAACGTCCCTCCCTTTGTCCGCTAACAATCCGGCCAGAGTGGTTCCCCAAGACCCAGCCCCTACCACGGCAATCCTCATGCATCACCTACTTTTATTCATTCTCATCATTCATTTTCTGCCTTCAGATATCGGGAAGTGGAAGCAAGGTCAAGGCGGCACCTTGCATGAGAAGTGGGAAAAAGGTAAATACGGCTCTGAAAGGATGCCCAGCGTTTCGGATCACGGACCCCTACGAAGGCTGTCACTTCCATGCAAGCACACATAAAGCCCGGTTTTGATCCAACAGAACAGGCCATACTTCGCCTGGTGCAAGGGACTCTGCCCGATTCGCCCACGCCCTTTGCCAGCATTGCCCGGAAGCTGGAGGTTTCTGAAGAAAAGGTCCTGACCCTGTTGCGCGAGCTCAAAGATCAGGGCATCATCCGTCGTTTCGGAGCCACCTTGCGCCACCAGGAAGCCGGATACGATTGCAATGTCATGGTCGCCTGGCATGTCCCGCCTGACCGGAACATGGAAGAGGTCAGCCGGATTATGTGCTCGCGTCCGGAAATCACCCATTGCTATCAACGCCGCAACTGCCCGGAATGGCCGTTCAATCTGTACACCATGGTGCATGGACGCATCGAGGAAGATTGTCGACAGGTGGTGAACGAGCTGCAGGAGCAGACCGGTTTACAACGCTTCGAGCTCCTCTTTAGCCATCAAGAACTCAAAAAGACATCTATGCAGTACTTTTAATACTACATTAGGAGGTTCAGGGGCATGAAAACATCAGCCCAACTCTTCGCCAAAGCCCAACAACTCATTCCCGGCGGGGTAAACAGTCCTGTTCGAGCTTGCCAGAGCGTGCACACCGATCCCCTTTTCATTCGGCAGGGGAAAGGGAGCCGCATATTTTCCGAAGACGGCCAGGAATTCATTGACTACGTGATGTCCTGGGGGCCACTCCTTTTGGGGCATTGTCAGGACGAGGTCGTAGAGACCGTCCACAAGGCTGTGGACTTGGGCGCCAGCTTCGGCGCGCCATCCAGGCACGAAATTTCCCTGGCCGAACTCATTGTTGACGCCTTGCCCGGGGTGGAAATGGTCCGGATGGTCAATTCAGGTACCGAAGCAACCATGACTGCCCTGCGCTTGGCCCGGGCCTATACCGGAAGAAGCAAGGTCCTGAAATTTATCGGCTGCTACCACGGCCATGTAGACAGCCTGCTGGCCCAAGCCGGTTCAGGACTGGCCACCCTCTCTCTGCCCGGAACCCCGGGAGTTCCAGAGCATACGGTCCAGGACACCTTGCTGGCCCCTTACAACGACTTGCAGACGGTCCAGGACCTTTTTGCCGAGTACGGATCGGAGATCGCCGCCGTCATTGTAGAACCGGTGGCCGGGAACATGGGCCTGGTTCCTCCTGTTCCTGATTTCTTGCCCGGACTGCGCAAGATGAGCCAGGAACACGGCAGTCTGCTCATCTTTGACGAAGTGATCACCGGCTTTCGCATGGATTATGGCGGAGCACAAAGCTTGTTTGGAGTCACTCCGGACTTGACCTGTCTGGGAAAAATCATCGGCGGTGGCTTCCCGGTGGGCGCCTTTGGCGGGAAAAAAGAGATTATGGAATACCTGGCCCCTTGCGGCCAGACTTACCAAGCAGGAACCTTGGCCGGCAATCCCGTAGCTATGGCCGCCGGCGCAGCCACTTTGTCCCTGTTGCAAAACTGCGATTACGAGAGCTTGGCTCAGAAGACACAACGTTTAGCTCTGGAACTGAAAAGTATCCTGGAGGAGAAAGGCGTCCCGGTTTCTGTGAATTGCCTGGCTTCCGCATTTACCCTCTTTTTCACCTCCACCCCGGTCACTGACTTTGAAACGGCCAAAACAACGAACACGGAGCTTTTCGCCCACTTTTACCGCCACATGCGATCCCAGGGCGTCTATATCGCTCCATCCGGTTTTGAATGTACGTTTACTTCCTTTGCCCATACCGACCTGGACTATGACCAGACCCTAGAAGCAGCCAAAGACATCAGCTTTCCGGCGCTCTCCAGGTGAACGCCTTTGCTCTGTATCTGGAAAACAGCAGTTTGTGTTCAGTGTTCGGTGTTCAGTCCCGCCGTTGGCGGGACTGAACACTTCTGGCACCCAATACCTGAGAACAAAATTTCCCCTGGGTCCTTGCCTTGAAGCCCTGGTGTATGCGATACATATATGGTAAGTGTTGAATGCATGTACATACGCCTCAATCACGTCAGGAGGAGGACGATGTCCAGAATTCTTTTTATCAGCCTCGGATGTTTCGCACTGAGTATTTGTCTGCTCTTCCCTGAACTGCAGGCCTCTTCCTTGCAAATACCTCAAGAAGTGGTCATGGACGAGGCCCAGGGAAAAACGAATAATCCCTTGTATGCTCCGGTAACCATGCCCCATGAGAAGCATATCCCCCAGGGATGCCAGGTTTGTCATCATACATGTGAAGATACGTCCCAGCCACCACACCAGTGTACCGCCGCTGGATGCCACGACCTGATCGGAGCTAATGGCTCGGATATGCAAAAAGTCGAGTCGGCTTTCAACGCCTTTCATAACCGGAAAAGCGTGCACAGCTGTATGGGGTGCCACATCCAAAAAAACGAGGCCGACGAGGTCGGCGGGCCGTTTCGAAACTGCGCTGAATGTCATGTGAAAAACCAATGAGATGAGAGCAGCATGAACACACGCTCTGAAAAAGAGGACCTACGGGACCAAGAAATCATTGAGCTCACAGAAGTGGTTGAAGAGCCGACTGCATCATCGGCCGGATCCCCCCAGTTTGGCATCCAGGACAAACAATCCCAGGATCCCAATGGGCATACTGGGGAAGCCTCGTCTCGGAGACAGGGTTCCGGCCACGACGCGGGTGAGGACGATTTTGACTTTTCCGCCCTTTTGCAGGACTCAAAAGACTATGATGGGCAAAACAGTTGGACAGACCGATCTCACGGCACCCAAAAACGTGGTGTTCAAAGTTCGGCCCGGGACTTCGACGACTTAGAAGATCTCTTTGACGAATTGGATTTGGACCTCCCCCCGGAGCAAGACACCCGCACCGGGCAAGAAGGCATGGGCATAGGACATTCTCAGGATCTGTTCCAGGAGGTGAACAGGCGCTTCGAGGAGATGGATTCCCGGATCGCAAACCTCGAAAACCTGCATAACCTTGAATCCAGAATCCAGGAATTGGAAGCCAGGGTGAGGGGCAAAGAATCTTGGTCAGAGATCGAGGCTCGGATCATGAGTCGACTAGAAGATCTGGTCCGGGAAAAGACAACCGAGATCAAACAGGCCGTGTTTCAGGAAATAGACTTGAAAAGTGAGTTGTGGTCCGAATTGAGTCAACGGATCGAAGAAGTTGTGCCCCAAGCAGCTGCCAAGATCATCCGGGAAGAAATCCGGGCTTTGCAGGAAGAAGACTTGGATTCAGGAGAGGATGAGGCGAATCTCTAGCCAAAAAGGGGGGGTGCTTTCCGGTTTCTCCCCATTCCCGTCCGGAGCCCTTGTCTCATGGTGGGTCAAGGCCATTTCCCCTCCGGACGGTTTTTTTTTCAGCTTTGCCTCTGGCACATCTGAAATATTTTTTTGCGCCTGGGCCCAAAAAATTGGAGGTACAAGATATATGGACAGCAAACTCCAGAAACAGGCCTTGCAGGTGACCAAAGAGATCATTGTCAAATTCATCGAGGTGGGGCGTATTTCACCCAACAATTTCCAGCAATTTTTCGCTCCTATATACCAAGAAGTCCTGCGGACCATTGAATCCTCATCCCCCGACCAGTCCCAAGATGAACCCCCAACGTCCACTTGATCCGTCTCTGACCTCCCAGTCCTCCAAAGCTGTCGGGGACATGTTCGGGCGCATTGCCCCGGCCTATGACTTTTTAAACAGGACCTTGAGTCTGGGCCTGGATATTGCCTGGCGCAAGGCTTTGGTCCGGGCCGCCGCACCTCCAGCCGGGGGGATCGTGCTGGACTTGGCTGCCGGAACCCTGGATGTGGCCGCCATGCTCTCCACCCAGGTCCCCCGGCTGACCGTTCTGGCCGCTGACATCTCCCTGCCCATGCTCCTCCGGGGACGGACGAAAATCAAGGGATCGGCCATCTTCCCCCTGGGGGCGGACGGGAGGTCCCTCCCCCTACCAGACAGCAGTGTTGACTCGGTGACCATGGCCTTCGGTCTGCGCAACATTCGGCCCAGAACGGCCGCCTACTCTGAAATCCGCCGCGTTCTCACCCCCGGGGGACGGCTGTGCATCCTGGAGTTCGGGTCCGGTGGGCAACCCATCCTGGGTGGAATGTACAACCTGTACCTCAGCCGTCTTCTGCCCCTATTGGGCCGGCTCATCTCCCGGGACAAACAGGCCTACACGTACCTGGCCCAAACCGTCCAGGCCTTTCCCCCCGCCCCGGCCCTGGAAGAGGAACTGCGCCAAGCAGGATTTGCCCAGGTCAAGGGCCGTTCCCTGACCGCAGGTATCGTCTGGTTGCATACAGCAAATAAATGATCTGCCAGAGTATGTTTACGCACTCACAACTTTATTGATCAGAGAAGATTCGCGTCAAATGAACTGTTTCTACAGTAACCTTATTGAGGGTCATTGATAGAAATGACTCCAAAAGCTTTACAAAAATCCACCCACCCACTTAGATTACTCCCATGATCAAACCATCTGGCTTCAGGCATGAGGGCGTTCAGCTGCCGCCCGGGAAAGGAATCCTCGGCAGGTGCTGAAAGTTGTGAGGCAGTGGTCTGAAGTCGGAGGTCAAAGAGAGAGGTCAGATGTCAGCTTTGCCTCCGGCAAATCTGACATATTTTTGCGCAAAAAAGCGCAAAAAAGGGCTTGTCGGATTGATCATGCATGAAACATCCCAAGAGGACCACGATAGATTCAAAATTAAGTTGAAGTTGACCACAGCTCTCGTGGTAGGGACAGCCACGCGTCTGCGCGTGGCTGCCCTTTTCATCCTGCCAGTCACGCGTCTGCGCGTGACTGGCGGTCCCAGAGGCCAAGCCGAGGTTCATCGCCAAGTCTCGTTTCATACGAGAGATCAGAGGTCAGTAAGCTTCTCCGGCAAAAAACTCTGGAGAAAGCTTACTATAAGCGAATGGCCAAGGCCTGCAATGTCTGCCACGCAAGCCCTACTTATGAAAATAGGTGATCATACCTTCAGACCACCCACCATGGCAGCAGCACTTCAATATCTATACGGTATCTGATACCAAGGATATACTCTGACTCCGGAACGGATTACGGACATGTCACCGCCATAAATAAGCATCGGATTCTGGCCAGCATCTCCAGCCAAGTCCATCCACTTGTGCAGGCTCTTGAAGTAATCTTTGTTCAGCGTTGCCCCTGACTTTATTTCAATGGGCTGCAGAGTCTGCCCTTTGTCGATGAGCAGATCGATCTCCAGGCCGCTTCTGTCCCGCCAGTAATATAGTGGTTCCAAGATACCGGCATGATAACGGCTTTTAAAAAATTCACTGATCACAAACGACTCAAACAGCGCCCCGCGCAGAGGATGGATACTCAGCTGTTCAGGATCCTGTATGGCCAACAGCCTGGCGCACAGGCCGGAGTCAAAGAAGTACAGTTTTGGAGACTTTATCAGGCGCTTGCTGAAATTATGAAAATGCGGGGGAAGTAAAAAAATGAGAAAGCTTGCTTCCAGGACAGAGATCCATGATTTGGCCGTATTATGGGTAATGCCTGCATCTGTAGCCAAACCCGAAAGATTGAGCAATTGGCCGCTCCTTGCAGCGCACAGGCGGACAAAACGCCTGAATGTATTCAGATCTCTTATGTTCACTAATTGATGAACATCCCTTTCCACGTATGTCTCAATATAATTGGCATACCAAATATGTGGCTCGATCTCCCTATCGTGGATCGGCGGATAGAGGCCCTGGAACATCAGGGTATCCATATCGGGCAATTCTGGGGATTGTTGCTCAAGGTAGCGTTCCTGAAGCGTAAAGGGCATGAGATGAATAATCCCAACTCTGCCGGCCAGCGATTGAGTTATCTTGCTGACGAATCCGAAGTGCTGGGAGCCAGTCAGGATGAATCTGCCTGCTTGTTTGTTCCGATCTACAAATCTTTGGAGGTATGAAAAGAGGTGGGGACAGCGTTGGGCCTCATCGAAAACAGCTCCTTCCGAGTATTTGCCCAGAAAACTCCTGGGATCCTGGTTGGCGAACTCAAGGATATCGGGATCTTCCAGGGATACATAGGGCCGATTTGAAAACATGTGCTGGACCAAGGTGGTCTTTCCGGATTGGCGGGGTCCGGTGATGGCAATCACCGGAAACATATGGCAGAGTTTTCTGATAGTGTGGTCAGCACTTCGCGGTATCATGGGTACAATATACAGAAAAACCGTGCGGATTGTCAATTGAATTGACAATCCGCTTTTCCACTTCAGATTCGATGATATTCCGCTCCTGGCTGGAAAACTCCACCCCGATACGAATCAGGCATCTTTTACCCAAATACCCGGGTTTCTCTCTCCGACTCCCCTCCTTCGCAAGCTGTCCTTTACCCACACATGACACCGTGGGTTCCGGTCAGGGACCGGAGGGCATGTTGGAGATGGTTTTTGGATTCATGATCGCGTACATTTCAGTGGCTGTATCCAGACGTTGAAGCCCCCGCCAGAGGGTTTGAGTTCCGGGGGGACCATCGTTTTTTCTGCCCAGATGCCCCCCGATCTTTCCAAGCATGTATATTGCGTTGCCCAGTGACGGGGGTTGTTCTGGAGGTTCGGGTGTTTTGTGTACGTAGCAGTAAAGCACCCTCCATTCGATATCGCTAAAAAAGGCTGTGCACGGAACGTCGGGGACTTCCCGTCCCAGCATAGTCAGATGATATATGCGCCAGGCGACCACCATGTCTACGCCAAGGCAGGCATGGAGCCGGTCGGCGGTGCCAAGTTGCCGGTCTTTGAGGCGGCAACCGCTTTTTAAGGTCCTGTGGTAGACTTCGATGCCCCAGCGGGCCGAGTACCACTCAACGCATTTTTTTGCTTTTTGAAAATCAGAAACTTCTTCAGTGGTTATGAGCATCCAATACCCCAAGAGGAGTGCCATCCTCAGTAAAAGCCAGTGTGTCATGGAGGATAAGACCAATAAGTGAATCATCACTGGTGTTGATTGGTCCCAGTCCGTTGGTCATAGGATGGGAACTATAATTCAAGCTCGTGGTATCCTGGGGGGCAAGAACCACGGAATGCTCTTTGATCCGTTGCAAAGTGGTTTCTTTGTGCGCGTCCAGCAATATGTCCATATGTATCTTCGGATTCTGGAAGAACCTATAGGCTCCCATCGTCCGGGCTTTGCATTCACTGGCCCTGGGGATGCTTCCTTCAGGATCAGCAAAAAAATCCTGGGCGATGGTGTAAAGCCTTTGTTTGAGACGGTTGTCGTGCAAACGAATAGTCCCGAATTCATGCTCAGCCCAATTCTCCGGTTCCTCGGGAAGCGGGATGTCTCCTAAAGCATGTTCGGGCTCATGGCAAAGCACTTCCCGCCAGTTTGGACAAAACGGGAAGAGAAAGATCTTTTTGGGAACACCATCCCGGCGTCCTGCTGTGGTGTCATCGAGCAAGATCCAATTGGCGGCCTTGTAACACGTGCCCAAAAAACGATTCGGATCGACAAAGGTCTCTGCCAGGACTGGACGCACACTGTAGCGTTGTTCCCAGTCCTGGGGCAACCTGGAAAGAGCTAAAGGCAAAACATGAGATGCAAGATTTGGGACTTTGACTGTGGGAAGAATCAAAAACCGGGCATTTCTGACCACAAGGTTTAAATTGGTTCTTCGGGCAGTCTCGGTCCAGCCAATATATTCATCCCGGGCCTTAATAGCCCATGAGGCAGAGTCAAAAGCCACAGCTCCGAGATGTCCGTACTCCGAACTGTGCACGAGATAGCGAATCTGCTGGCCGCACAGGGATCTATTGCCCAAATAGTGGTATTTATCTAAAAGAGCAAAAAAGAGTTTCGAATCCTTGCTATACCGACTGCTGATCGGATAGACGCTTACCTGGCCCAATTGGTTCAACTCGCAGTGGACCTGGGGCGGATCAAACTCAAGCGAGGAACATCTTTTTTGCTGGAAGGTATGCCCTTCCTGCTTCTGCGGCAGGGTAAGCATTCCGCGTCGATTGAGTTCAGCCAAAGCTTTACGGCAGCTGACCTCACAGAGTTGACCATTAGGCGATCTCCATTCGAGCGACTGACACACGTCTTTAGACAGCTCGCGCATGGAGATGGCCGGATTGGCATGAACAGTTGCCTGGACCCATTCCAGAGTGGCTTTTGAGAAATGTTGACCGCTGATGTACATGCCATAAGCTTATTACCTCATGCCCGCGGTGTTAAGCGTGTGCTATGCTCAGCCTTCGCAAGGAGGGGCAGGGGGGGTTGAATAGTGTTCATTTTCCTTTCCAAGCAATCGATGCCCTGATTTCAATAAACCCAGTTTTCTATCTGTAACTCTTCGATTCCTTAAAATTCCCTGACATTATTGGTTACCAAACAAAGGGTTCGGAATAAAATAAATGCATCAAGATAAGAACCTTTATCCACGAATCTTCACCCCAGCTAAACACCCAAGGGGTCCCGGCTTAACGGGGCAAGCCAATCTTCACTGATTTTCCCCCGGCCTGATCGGCCAGCGGAAAGAGTGATTGCCTCGCGGCGAGGGTAGCTTCCGGCGAAAGCGGGATGAAGCCATCCTGCCTGCGATCAGTAGGCTGGATTTCTTTTCTTCAAAGGGCTCCTTTTTTAATTAAAGGAGCTACCTATCCCCAGCCGATAGCCATCACTTGGACCACAACCTGCTCAATCTCCCGCTCGCCACTGAGCTTATCCAGAATTTCCTGCTCCCGGGTGGGCACAAATACGGCCAGGGTGACTTCCAAAAGCCCGAGAGACGAAGCATAGTCAGCTGCTTGACCCAAGGAAACTTCCAGCGTGGACCTGTCCACAAAGCTCTTGACCTCGACAATGCCCTTTTTTTCTTTACAGATTATGCATATGTCCACCTTGCCGTTGCCGGTTGGGAATTCAGGGCTGACCACGCATAACCGGCCCACAGCTTGCCTCAGCCAAGCATAGAGATGAAAATGGCCAACTGCTTCGGTCAGATGCAGATCACTGCGCCTGGGTTGGCCCTGCCAGGGGCTCAGTCCTTTATCCTCCAAACGCTGCAGATAATCCCGGTACCGTTGGAGCAAAGCAGGCAAATTCAAGGTTTCCCCGGCAAAAACATCAGCCAGATCATCCAGGGGATGCAGAACAAGGGCGGATTTGGGGTCGAAAACCTCGCTGGAAAAGGCATTGAACAATCTGCGCTGAACAAATGGGCAGGAAAAGATGCAATAGGATCTCAACAATCCATTGGCATCTGTTATTGTGACCGAATCTATAATTCCATTCAGATACAAATAATTGCACCAGTCTTCATCAATACTGAACTCAAGCTCAGAATTGCCAAACAGCTCAGCCACCTTGTCCTGATAGGCTCCTTTAGCCTTTTTGACCAGATTCAAGACAGTGTTGTTCCATTCCAGATGCAGGGCAGCGTGATGGGTATGCTTCCAGGCCTGCTGTCCAATGCTCTTCCCCGGCCCAGGATTGTACTTCTCAGTCAAAAGTTCCCCGAACCAGCCCACCAGCCCGGGCTGGCCTCTGGTGTTGGTATACATCGCTTCCACAACCTCATCAGCCACTTCCTGACCACTCTCCTGCTCATACTGTCGGAATAGATCCGTCACCTCCTCCCGGGTCAGATTGGGCACATGCAGGCTGCGCTGGACATTAAAGGGCGAACCTCGCTCGCTGCCCACGCCCAACACCGCCCGCACGCCGATCAGGGCCAATCCGTGCAAGAGATAATGACCACGATTTAAATACATATCCCGAAACAGAGTCACCAGTTGATCAATGACTTGAAAGGGCAGGCTGTCGAACTCGTCGATGAACAAAATGGTTGGGCGGTCAACCACCCCTCTGTTTTTAGAGAAAAGATCCTTCCATTCGGCCCAAGTAGCCGGCTTGGCCACTTGGAGCCCCAAGTGGTCCTCAAATAGTCTTGGTACACATTCAAAAAAGGCTTCAGACGGATCATCGTCCTTGATCACCACCCCTTGCATGGACATGGAACCTACCAGGAATTGGCCCTCATATTCAGTCTCCAGACGCTTTTGCACCTGGCGCATGAGCCAGGTCTTGCCGGTCTGGCGCGGGGCCCAGATGGTGAAGTAGTGCCCGCCCTTGTCCGGATGCCCGATCAGCTGCTCCAGGCACTCCTGGACCAGCCCTGTCCGGGGCACGCAAAAGTGCTCCTCACAGTCCACCGGGCCATAGGAATGAAATCTGCGCATTTGTGCTTCCTCATCACTTCCTTTAAATACAGGCAACTTCTCATTGATTTGCCGACCCCTGATTCCAGCCCTGACTCCAGGCGAATGCAAACAACAGTCCTTTGCATTCGCCTCTATTCACTCATCAGCAGCAAATTCACCCCAGGTAAAACGACTACCTGGCATGCCTTTGATCAGACTCTTTATCATGAACGCTCCCATTCAAACCCGACCACATTCCGTTCTTCACTGGAAAACTCCACCCCGATCAGATACACCTCCTGACCGGCGAACTTGTCCGCATACCCCTTGGCCTTGATCTGCTCCAGGGCCTTGCCGGTATCAGTCAGCTCCACCACCTTGTACTCGATAATATACACCCGGCCCTCAAAGCGAATCACCAGATCAATGCGTCCCTTATTCGTCGGTTCCTCCGGATGCACATCCAGGCCCAGGGCGGCAAAGTAGCAGTAGACGATAGAGACATAGTAGCCCTCATATCCGGCCAGCTGATTGCGCCGGTACCAATCATGCGGTATGGAGGCAAAAAAGGCCTGAAAGATGTCTTTCATTGCATCCAGGTCATTGGCAGCCAAGGCATCAAAGGCAGAGAACTTGGCTTTCTCGGATTCGGCCAATGTCCCAGTCAGATATGTGAGAAGAGAATCTGTCAGACTCTGCTTGACTTCCAAGTTGGGGTAGCCCAGGCAGAATCGTCTGGTTCCAGCCATATTTTGCACTGATTTGAGAGTTAAGTAACCGGTTTGAAAGAGCAGGGTCTCTATCTCTATACGGTCCACATCAAAGCTTCCCAAGAGCTTTTCGCTGGCCTTGATGGTCTCAAGGGAGGGAATCGCATATTTTTTGGAATGCAGGAGCTTGATCAAAAATGTTGGCGTGCCGGTCTCGAACCAGTAGTTGGAGAACTCCTGAGTCTTCAAATACAAAAGTATATCAAACGGGTTATAGACATCTTCTCCTAGCCAGTTGTATCCGTTGTACCACTGCCTGACCTTTTCCAAATCAACATCTTCCAATCGATCAGCAAATACAGTCTCCAGCTCCTTTTGGGTATACCCACATACAGCGGAGTTTTCCTTATGCAGGGTTATATCTTCCAAATTGTTCAGGCCACTGAACAATGATACCTTGCTGAACTTGGACACCCCGGTGATGAACACAAACTCTATGTACGGATCTGCATCCTTGATCACTGAATAATAGTTTTTCAGCTCCTCCCGAATGGCCACAGCTGTATCTGTTTTTTCGATGTTGTCCAAAATTGGCTTATCGTATTCGTCGACAAGGATGACTACTTTCCGGCCGCTTTGCTCATAGAGTTGGTAAATCAGCTCAGAGAACCGGTTCTTGAGGTCTTCGTAGGAGTGATGCAGATCATATTCCCGAGCATTCACATCTAAAATATAGGTAAAGAACCCTCTGAGCTCCTCTACACTACGCATCACCCCGGATCCAAAGCTTATATGCACCACTGGATGAGCAGCCTTCCAGTCCCAATTTTCATAGAGATAGAGCCCCTGAAAGAGTTCTTTTTTCCCCTGATAAGCAGCCTTGATGGTGCTCAGGAAAAGACTTTTTCCGAACCGGCGGGGCCGGGACAGGAAATAGTACTCCCCGGATTGAGTCAAATCTCGGACAAAGGGTGTTTTATCCACATAGTAATAATTGCCCTTGATTAATTTTTCAAAGGTCTGAATCCCAATGGGTAGCTTTTTGGACATGTTGACTCCTGCACACGCTGATCCTTCAATGTTGATCATTCAATCCAGTTTTCTATCTGTAACTCTTCGACTCTTTGAAACTCCCTGACATTATTGGTTACCAAGCACATGCATCGGGCCAGAGCTACTCCGGCGATGAAAAGATCATAAGCACCTATGGGTATCCCTTTCTTTTCAAGACGAGCACGAACAGATGCCGCTTTCAAAGCAGCTTCCTTATCGAAGTCAACAACAGTCAGGGGTAGAAGAAACTTCTTCAGGGCCTTGGATGAACGATCTTTGGCACCACTTTTTTCAGCACCATACTCAAGTTCAAACTGGGTAATTGAAGAAATGGCAACATCTTTTGGCGAGTGCTTTTCAAACTCTTGCAGGACCTGCTTGGGTCGTTGTTTGATCAAATAGATACAAATATTGGTATCCAGAAGATAGTGCATCAAAGAGCTTCCCTGTTTTGAACTGCGGGTTGATTGCGCCCCTCTTCCATGAAATCCTCTGGAAATTCGGCTAAGGACTCAAAGAGTGCGTCCCACGTCGTTTCCAGGGGTTCAATAATAATCTGGTTGCCCTTCTTATAGATTTTCACCTCATTGCCGGGCATTCTGAACTCCTTGGGCAATCTCACTGCTTGTGAGTTCCCATTTTGAAACAACTTGGCTTTTTCCATAGCTGACCCTCTCCTTTATATATATTTTCTGTATATACATAAAGGTTCGGCATGTCAACACCGTTCAAAAAGTTTGACATGCAACATATTGATTTCAATATTTTCAATTCCGAAAGCCTATCCCCAGCCGATGGCCAGGACTTGGACCACAACCTGATCAATCTCCCGGGCTCCGCTGAGTTGATCCAGGATCTCCTGCTCCCGGGTGGGTACAAAGATGGCTAAGGTTACTTCAGAAAGGCCTAAAGAGGCAGCATAATGAGCTGCCTGTTCAGCATAACTCTTCATTTTGCTTTGCCTTTCAAAGCTTTTTATTTCTATGATGTCTTGAGTCGATCCCCACTGCACAAAAATATCCACCTTGCCGCTTGCCCAATGAAATTCCGACAGAACCATTTCATCGGGGTTTCCAGTTGGAAATTCGGGACTGACCAGGCATTGATCTCCAACAGCCTGCCTCAGCCAGGCATAGAGATGAAAATGGCCAACTGCCTCAGTCAGATGCAAATCACTGCGCCGGGGTTGGCCCTGCCAGGGGCTCAGTCCCCTATCTTCCAAACGCTGTAGATAATCCCGGTACCGCTGGAGCAAAGCAGGCAACTTCAAGGTTTCCCCGACAAAGACATCGGCCAAGTCGTCCAGGGGCTTTTTCTTCGTTACGAGGGTCCCCCCTCGTAACGTCTTTTCTTGGGGCTCCAGCCCCCTTCTACACCATATCTGTAGAGCCTGAGCCCAGAGAAGAAAAAAGCAGATGGCCGGAGCCATAAGACAAAGACGTTCCCAGGGTGGATCCCGGTGAAATGGAAGAAATTTCACTGGATAAACCCTGGGAACGAAGAGAGCTCTTTTCAGAGATGATGTCTAAACTTGAATATCAACTCTGGGGGTGGTCAATTTTGGGTTGTCAGCAACCACTTTGGCCCAAAAACATGTCAGATTTGCCGGTGGCAAAGCTGACCCCAGGCGAATGCAAACAGTCGTTTGCACTCGCCTCTATTCACTCATCAACAGCAGATTCACCCCGGACAAAACGACACCTGGGCTGCCTTTGATCAGGCTCTTTATCATGAACGCTCCCATTCAAACCCGACCACATTCCGTTCTTCACTGGAAAACTCCACCCCAATAAGATACACCTCCTGACCAGTGAACTTGTCCGCATACCCCTTGGCCTTGATCTGCTCCAGGGCCTTGCCGGTATCAGTCAGCTCCACCACCTTGAACTCGATAATATACACCCGGCCCTCAAAGCGAATCACCAGATCAATGCGTCCCTTATTCGTCGGTTCCTCCGGATGCACATCCAGGCCCAGAGCGGCAAAGTAGCAATAGACGATGGAGGCGTAGTAGCCCTCATATCCGGCCAGCTGATTTCGCCGGTACCAGTCATGCGGGATGGAGGCAAAAAAAGCCTGAAATATATCTTTGAGTGCATCCAAATCATTGGCCAGCAAAGCGTCTATCAGCTTGGATTGATTTCTGGTCTTGGCCAGACGGTCCTGGGCCAGAGTGCTCAAAATTGAGTTGGTCAGGCTGGATTTGACCTCCATATTGGGGTAGGTCAAGGTATATCGGCGGAAAGAACCGATCTGTTCAAAATCGGCGATTGTCAAATAGCCGGTCTGGAAGAGCAGGGTTTCGGCTGTGATGTATTCCACGTCAAAGCTGCCCACGATCTCTTCCCCGGCCGTGAGATTCTCAATCTCTGGGATGCTGTATTGCCCGTTCGTGAGCAGCTTGATCAAAAAGCTGGGCGTGCCTGTCTCGAACCAGTAGTTGGAAAACTCTTTTGATTTCAGAAACAGGAGGATATCAAAAGGATTATAAACCTCTTCCCCCAGCCAATTGTAGCCGTTGTACCATTGCTTGACCTCTTTTAAGTCCACATCATGTAATCTGTCGGCAAACACCATCTCCAACTCTTGCTGCGTATATCCGCACAGGGCTGAGTATTTCTTATATAAAGTGATATCCTCCAGATTATTCAGCCCACTAAATAAAGACACCTTGCTAAACTTGGATACCCCGGTGATGAACACAAACTCAATATACGGATCGCTGTCTTTGATCACTGAATAATAATTTTTCAGCTCTTCGCGCACAGCAACTGCCGTATTGGTGTCTTCGATATTGTCCAATATGGGCTTGTCGAATTCATCGACAAGGATGACCACACCCCGGCCATATTGTTCATACAACCTCTGCACAAGCTCGGAAAACCGGCCTTTCAGGCTTTTCTTGGCATATTCTATATCATATTGCCGACTGTGATCATAAAGAATTTCATCAAATGTTGTTTGCAGTTCCTGAGTGTTACGGACCACACCCGATCCAAAACTGATATGCACCACTGGATGGAGTGTATCCCAGTCCCAGTTCTCTGCCAGATACAATCCATGAAACAATTCCCTCTTGCCCTGATAGGCAGCCTTCAAAGTGCTCAAAAAAAGACTTTTTCCGAACCGACGTGGCCGGGACAGGAAATAGTACTCCCCGCATTGAGCCAAATCTCGGACAAAGGGTGTTTTATCCACATAGTAATAATTGTTTTTGATTAATTTCTCAAAGGTCTGAATTCCAATGGGTAGCTTTTTGGTCATGTTGACTCCTGCATACGCTGGTCCCTTAACGTTGATTATTCAGCTCCAATTTACATAAAAAAGCCCCGGTCGACAATCAACCGAGGCTTGCATGAATCACGGTCCAAAATTAATCAGGAAGCTTCTCCTTGGCTCGGTCCAATACGGCCTGATCCTGGACCCATGTTATCAGGTAATAAGAAAGCCGCCTGGAAATGATCCAGAGCGGCTTATTTGTGCTGGATTCTGCACTGTTTAGTTGTCTGCGGCTCGGATAACCTGCTCTTTGAATTCATCAAATGATGAGGCCCGGAGGGATAAATCAAACAGCCCATCCAGAATCTCGACGGACTGAATCGAGGTTATCCGTTCTACGAGATCACGATTTATTGTTCCGAATCGGGCATTGATATTCCTCAGGAGCAGATCCCTGGTTTTTTTGAGTTCGCCTCGTTGCTCACCTCGTTGCTCACCTCGTTGTTCACCCAGAGAAATGCCTTTCTCGTATCCTCTTTTCTCCAACATATCAGCTATAGTTTCCATAGTTTCTCCTCCAGCAGGCAGGGAACGGACAATTTCCATAATATCAGAAAGCTCTTCCGAGGCCCGTGCCTGTGACAAATAGTATACCAGTATCTTCAAGAATCGATCAAGCTGCTTCTCGTCCAGGTCCTGGAAAAGGAGCATCAGAGCGTCTTTAAGCTCATCAAGAAACTCCCTCTTGGGGCTGATCTGCCAAATGGCAAACAGGGCTTTCAGGGCTGAATGGAAGGCATATCCCCGGACATCTTCAACATTCACGTCAAACAGATTATACTCGAAGTCCGGAAGATAAGCCCGGAATACGTCGTCAGGCACATCCACAATAGAGCTGAGCTTGGTCTTGAAGCGCCACCTGTACTCCCCATGAGTTATGACGATAGGCAAAAGCAAGGGCAACTTGAAGAACGGTTTTTTACGTTTTTCACTGTATGCACTCCACGTTTCCACCATGTAGCGTAGAAGTTGGAGTGGGACCATTTCGTCCAGAAAGCTTTTATGTTCTAGCAGTACATATATCTCGGCTTCCTGCTCCCGGTCTCGGAGCGGCATGCGTATCAGTATGTCTGAGAAATACTCCTGCAGATGGTCCGGAATGTGACTTGTTTGCTCAAAGCACAGGGACTCCAGCTCAAGATGCCGGGTAATCTTCTCCGGCAAAAAATTCTGGAGAAAGCTTACAGCCGTTTCATGCCTGCCCAGGATGTTTTTGATCACCTTGTCATGGGGATTTTGGCGCTTGGACATAAGCAGAAGCTACGATAATCCATGGATGGTGACAAGGGCTAGAATGTGCACACTGTTCAGTTCAATAAGTAAATAGCCTTACATTACACCAGAAACCCCGGCCGACAATCAACCGGGGCTTACATGATTCACGGCTCAAAATGAATCAAAAAGCTTCTCTTTTATTTAATGACCCCTGATCCCAGCCCCCTGACCCCAGGCGAATGCAAACAACAGTTGTTTGCATTCGCCTCTATTCACTCATCAGCAACAGATTCACCCCGGGCAGAACGACACTTGGCCTGCCTTTGATCAGGATGTTGTCCAGCCCGATGACCGCGGTGGAGGCTTCCAGGCCAAGGGCCTTATACATCCGTCCACTTCCATACCCGGTTGACTCGGTCACAACTGCGTCCCATTCCATAACCACCGGCCCGCGGACAGCTTTATCCAGATGGCAGTATACAGCTACACTTTCCCCGCTGTCGCCAGTGCACCACTCATCTTGATTCTGGTTCTGGAAAGGGCTAAGGGCTACTTTTTCAATAAACTTAAAGGTTCCGGATGCCTTTGGTCAGTGAAGATCAGCGCAATCAGTGGCTTAAGAATCTTCAATCTTTTCTGCTCTACAAAGAAGCACTCATAGCCTTCCGCAAGATAGAGTTCAACCGCTCATAAGATTTGTTGCCACTGATCTCGTGGATCTCCATTTATGGAGGACTCATGGAATCTCAAACACAATCCTTGCTTCTGCCGGGCCACTTCTGGAGCAACCCGGAGATATCCCTCATAGTCATGAACTTGCCTTGGCAAGGTGTCAAGATCCTTGAGTGGACTTGGATCATGCACCGCGGTGGCTGTACCGGAGCAGCCCGGCGATTTCGCTTGACATAGACAACAGCTGAGATCAAAGCCCTAAGTGCTTCCTCCTGATAACCCATACTCCAGCCCCGGCCAAGAGCAGGGCCATGAGAAACAAACCCCATTCAGAAGCAGTAGGCACTGCGACCGGTTCTCCATACTCCTCATTGCTTCTTTGTGCAGGTCCGAAAGGATCTTCAATTACTCCCAAGTCATCATTCACATCCGGAAATTGGTTGTCTGTCACTGTCATCACTGCTGTGGTGTCGCCTGGGGTAAAGCTCATGTACTGAGTAACATCCAGCCATTGTCCGGATGCGGGATCACATTTGAAGAACCTGGACCCTTCTGGGATAGGATCCGGATAGGTTATGGTCACCTCCACCGTCTCTGCCAGAGTCGTATCCAGATCCGTGATCTTGAACTTTAAAAGGCCATACATAAAGTCCAGCTCGGGCTCATCACCACACATCGAATCCGAGCAGGTCTGACCGGTAGCGGAAATGTCTCCACTGCTTGCATTGACGTTCAACGGTCCGGAATTTCCTGGACAAGGGATGGTATTCGGATTGTTTGGATCCGAGCCATTCGATTCTTCCTCACCATCGGTATATCCGTCACCATCTGTATCGTCATTTGTTGGATCAGTTGTAATATTTGGATCAGTGTCAGGCACAAATACATCCTTATTCGTGTCATCACCAATATCATCATTTGTCAGCCCTATCTCAGTCCCATCCTGAATCCCATCGCCATCTGTATCCGGATTGCAGGGATCTGTTTCACCTGGGTCTACTCTTCCGTTATTGTTGGCGTCTTCTTCACCGTCTAGGATTCCATCATCGTCGGAGTCGGCGTCCAAGGGGTCAGTTGTGGATGTTGGATCAAGATCTTCCTGAAAAATCGCAAGATCCGTATCTGAACCTACATCTGAATTGATCAGGCCTATCTCGGTACCATCTTGAATCCCGTCTCCGTCTGTATCTATTAAGCTGGGATCGGTTTCACCGCTATCAACTTGCCCATTCTGGTTACTGTCCTCTACTCCGTCATCAATACCATCATCATCAGTGTCAGTATCAAAAATATCGGTCTCACCTGGATCTAAGTATCCATTGAGATTTGTATCTTCGACACCATCAGGAAGCTGATCACCATCAGTATCCACCTCAAACGGTTTTTTTAAATAACTTGTCCATTCGTAAGCTCCAATATCAGGATTATCTCCATATGAACGCGGATTATCATCAATATCATAAGAGATGCCTTCCACAGGGATGCCTTGATCAATACATGGAGATGTTCGCATCAGCCTATAAGTTTCTTCATAAAATTGTGGGTTGACCGACATGTTATCATTGATAGGTTTTTCCAAACCACCAATATTTGAATTCCAGATACGTTCTTGACTTATATTTTTTATGTTGTTATTTACATTGTCCCAAATTATGCAGTTTTTTATAGTAATGTCTTGATCAGCAAATATGCCATTATTATTTTTAGATATTGTTGTGAATAATATTGATGCTAAGCTATCTTCATCTATATATATTCCATAACTATTATTTTTATTAATCAAGGAATTGATTATTTGAGTATCTGACCCCTCATACGCCCAGATGCCGTGTTCTTGTCCATGCGAAACCTCACACGAATCAATAAGTGGTGAGCTTTTACGAATATTTATTCCTGCCTTAGAATTCATTTTGATGATGGAATAAGTAAAGCTTGAGTAAGTCCCCCCATAGCGAACAAGGCAATGTTTCAGACTCCCAGACCCATTCCCATCAACCCCGTCAAACTCTATACCAGACCAGTCATCAGGTTCTGCTTGGGTGGCATTGCCATCTCCATTGGTATCTCCTCCATATTCGTCATCTCTTAATGAAGTGAAAACAATCTTTTCTGTAGCTGTACCATTGGCCACTAATTCTCCTTGAACTTCCAAACCATGAGAAAAATGAGGTGAAAACTTTACAACTGTACCAGGAGATATTGTTAATGTTGCATTCTCAGCCACTTTTAACTGCTCCACAATTATCGGAGTGCTCTTAAACCATCTCGTGTTCTTGGATATTATCCCTTCTATATTTAGACCATTCTGGCCATTGCCTGAAAAGGAATTTTCCTGTATATCAGTTAAGAATTCAAACCCACGAGCACTAACACCCTTACCTCCATTATTCAAAATTGAGTTACCAGTAATTACAGGGTGAGATGTGCCTTCTACCTTAATCCCATTTTGATTGTTCTCGTTAATTATACAATTATTAATAATAGGATTTGATCCATTATATATCCATATCCCATGATTCTCGCCATACGAAATCTCACATGAATCAATAGTTGGAGAGCTCTTACGAATACTTATTCCTGCCTTAGAGTTCATTTTGATGATGGAATAAGTAAAGCTTGAGTAAGTCCCCCCATAGCGAACAAGGCAATGTTTCAGACTCCCAGACCCATTCCCATCAACCCCGTCAAACTCTATACCAGACCAGTCATCAGGTTCTGCTTGGGTGGCATTGCCATCTCCATTGGTATCTCCTCCATATTCGTCATCTCTTAATGAAGTGAAAACAATCTTTTCTGTAGCTGTACCATTGGCCACTAATTCTCCTTGAACTTCCAAACCATGAGAAAAATGAGGTGAAAACTTTACAACTGTACCAGGAGATATTGTTAATGTTGCATTCTCAGCCACTTTTAACTGCTCCACAATTATCGGAGTGCTCTTAAACCATCTCGTGTTCTTGGATATTATCCCTTCTATATTTAGACCATTCTGAGAATTTCCTGAAAATGTATTTTCTTGAATATCTGATAAATATTCAAACCCACGAACACTAATACCTTTGCTTCCATTGTCCAAAATTGTGTTACTAGTGATTAAAGGATGTGATGAGCCTTCTACCTTAATCCCATTTTGATTGTTCTCGTTAATTATACAATTATTAATAATAGGATTTGATCCATTATATATCCATATCCCATGATTCTCGCCATACGAAATCTCACATGAATCAATAGTTGGAGAGCTCTTACGAATACTTATTCCTGCCTTAGAGTTCATTTTGATGATGGAATAAGTAAAGCTTGAGTAAGTCCCCCCATAGCGAACAAGGCAATGTTTCAGACTCCCAGACCCATTCCCATCAACCCCGTCAAACTCTATACCAGACCAGTCATCAGGTTCTGCTTGGGTGGCATTGCCATCTCCATTGGTATCTCCTCCATATTCGTCATCTCTTAATGAAGTGAAAACAATCTTTTCTGTAGCTGTACCATTGGCCACTAATTCTCCTTGAACTTCCAAACCATGAGAAAAATGAGGTGAAAACTTTACAACTGTACCAGGAGATATTGTTAATGTTGCATTCTCAGCCACTTTTAACTGCTCCACAATTATCGGAGTGCTCTTAAACCATCTCGTGTTCTTGGATATTATCCCTTCTATATTTAGGCCATTCTGGCCATTGCCTGAAAAGGAATTTTCCTGTATATCAGTTAAGAATTCAAACCCACGAGCACTAACACCCTTACCTCCATTATTCAAAATTGAGTTACCAGTAATTACAGGGTGAGATGTGCCTTCTACCTTAATCCCATTTTGATTGTTCTCGTTAATTATACAATTATTAATAATAGGATTTGATCCATTATATATCCATATCCCATGATTCTCGCCATACGAAATCTCACATGAATCAATAGTTGGAGAGCTCTTACGAATACTTATTCCTGCCTTAGAGTTCATTTTGATGATGGAATAAGTAAAGCTTGAGTAAGTCCCCCCATAGCGAACAAGGCAATATTTCAGACTCCCAGACCCATTCCCATCAACCCCGTCAAACTCTATACCAGACCAGTCATCAGGTTCTGCTTGGGTGGCATTGCCATCTCCATTGGTATCTCCTCCATATTCGTCATCTCTTAATGAAGTGAAAACAATCTTTTCTGTAGCTGTACCATTGGCCACTAATTCTCCTTGAACTTCCAAACCATGAGAAAAATGAGGTGAAAACTTTACAATTGTACCTGGTGCTATTTTTAATTCTCCATTCTCATTAATTTTTAGTTGATCTCGAACCTTGTATATTGTTGCATTTTCTTCATTCCAATGTACAGAGGATGAAATAACTCCACTTACATTATAGTGTGTTTCCGATATATTATTATATCTATTTCCTGATATGTCAGGGTTCTCATCTTGAGCAAACTTAATATACATACCGACATTACAGTCACTTATAGTATTATTTTTTATAATAGGATCACTACTCAAAACCTGAAAAGCCTTGCCAGCATTATCAATTTTTGAATTTGTTATTGAAGCATTGCTCCCAGAATATATTTTGAAGCCGCCAGATTTAGCATCTCTATTATGCCATATAAAGTCAACTCCATCAGCATATAATTGACCATAGACATTCATATACGTGTCTTCGTTCAATTCTACGACTGTTCCAGGTTCAATGGTCAAAGTTTTATCTTTGGGTATTGTAAATGAATTCTTAATTAAGTAAGGTCCCTCATCAGCAGTCCATGTTTTGGACTCTCTTAACTCATCATGAACTATATACTTTCCATCTAAGTAATCATCGAAAATAAAAAAACTTAGTTCAGTGCTTTCAGATAATCCCTCGGCAGTATCGACAGTAAGTTTTACAGTATAGTAGCCACTCGAAGAATAGGTATGACTTATAGTTGGGTCTTCTGTTGTGGTGATATTGCCATCACCAAAATCCCATTCATATGACTGGATACTATCATTATGCACCTTACATTCAGAAGCATCAAAATCAACAATGGTTTCATCATGGATATTGTAAGTGAACTTGGGAATTATATAAGGCTCATCACCTTCTCCAATTACATCAGCCTCAAATCTTACATATCCTAAAGACTTACCTCGATGATAAGTAATCATCCTATCAAATACTTGTAACGTAACATCACAAACATCAAATATATTATAAAAAGCCTCATTAATTTTGTCTTTGGCAATTTCGATTCCTAGCTTGATAAGGATTTGTTGAATTACTTCAGGGTTTGACTTTATAAAGTTACGTAAATCCCAACTAGCTTTGATAATGTTACCTTCAGAAAATTTGGAGGAAATTTCCAAAAACTCAATATGGCTTTCCATTATCTCTAAAGCATCATTTATTGCTGAAGTTGAAATAGGTAAAGGGTTTTTAATAGGTGCTAGCTTTATTGTTGCATAGAGTGTATTCAGTAAACTTGAGTAACCTCCATTGTCATTTGTAGGGTCCAATCCAATACTGACAGATGCCTCATCCTCAAATTTCAATTTAAAATAAGCAGATGAAAAGCCCGGCTCCCATGGTATTGTTGCAGATGCTGGACCAAGATATCCAAAATGGGCATAAGTTGAATAAGGCTCTTTTGATACATTTTGCATGTTAATGAATTTCAATTTTGTCCAAAAATAATGTGGATTACTTACTTCTACAACAGCTGTATATTCTGAATCTGTTTTATTATAATCGACAAGTCTTCCATTCACCGCACCATTCCAATTACTACTATCTATAATTAATCTATCTGGAACTTGAGCTGATGCGGAAAATGATGCAACAGAACTTAAAATAAATGAAACAGCAATTAACAAAACGTAGCTTCTAGCCGCTTTAGCATACTTATTATCCATAAAAAATGCCCTTGTTATAACTTAATTTACTATTTTAAAATATTAGGTATCAATATTTCCTGCCCCACACGAATAGCTGATGGATCTTCAATATCATTATAATCAGCGATCTCTTTATAGTTCATTGCACTTCCAGTACATATTTTTGCAATTTTGCCTAGGGTATCACCGCTTTGGACAACATACACAGTATGCCCGGATGGGGATGAAGCTGAGCTAGCTTCATCAAACGACATCGCCTTTTGAGCCAGTCTAGGGTAATAGATCTTGGCCAGAGAGCCGAAGAAAACACCCCGGATAATGTTTTCCGGATCGGACAGGGATATCTCGCTCCTGTTGATTCCATACTTGCCGCTTTTAAAGCACTGAACCTTATTGGTCACATGGGTTGTGCCGCCTCCTGCCGAGGCGACTTTGATCTCCTGCTCATAAAAGAGCCTTTTGGATCCCAGGGCGCTGTCATCACCTTCCTCATTGAGGAGAATCTTTTTGGCTTTGGTCACGATAATTCCTGAGCTGTAATCTTTGGATTGCACAACCTCCTCTCTTTGCTCCAGGGTTCGCAAGATGCATTTCCATATCCGGGATTTGCTCTTTTTGAATGCATAGGTCTCGGGAAACTGCTGATCGAAATCAATGTATGGGTGCGCATCTTTGAGCTGACTCAGGGCGGCCACGGCAGCGGCCTCGTCGCGAGCCTTCAAGACTCCCTGACTGGCCGCCTCCATGGCCACAAAGGCGCAGCCGGAGAGAAGAAAAAGCAGCAGTCCCAAGGTGAGCAACATTGCTACAAATATGTGAATGCGACCTTTATAAGAAAATATCTCTTCATGAAAAATGCGCTTTATAGGTTTGAGCAGGGTATAGGGAGTGGCTTGGTATATAACACATGCAGCAGAAAAGAACCCACCCCTGGCCCCTCCCTCCCGCCTGAAAGACAGGCGGCAAGGAGGGGAATCAGAAAAGCAATGGATCTTTCCTGGTATGTTATGATGTGGATGTGACTGGCCTGTGGAGACCATTGTTAATTGTCCCCCTGAAGAAGCTTATTGATGTTGTCTGCCGCACTGCTGTCCTGCATTTTCTGAATTCGTTGTGCCGGGTCATTTTGTCTTCTTTGCTCTAAAAGATTGCGGCTTTTCTTCAGCCTCTTTGATCCTTTGCTCCTGGCTTGGGTGGAATCCAAAAAGTTGACGACCTGGCTGTTGGTCACCTGATTCTGGGATATCGGGCCGACCTGGAAAGAGGCCTTCAATGTACGCTGAACCTGATCTCCGCTTCGCTTTCGACCAGTCACATGAGCAATGACCAGATAGCCCCCATTCAGGTCAGTTTCATGGAAGACATTGCCGAAAATCCGATCTCCGGCTTTGTAGTCATGGTGCCGCCCGTCATCAAAAAGCTTGATTGTTCTGGTGAGGTCCTTGCGGACATCCTTGTACATGGTAAAAGACTTCCCCTGTGCCTGGACCATTCTGATCAGCTCCTGGCCGGGTTTGAGGATGTCAGCTTCAATTTGGGTGTCACTTAACCGAACCTTTTTCCCGGCATTGGCAATCTCTGCTGCCTGGACGTTGATAATTACTGGATCATTGCGTGAGTACTGGGAACGAAAACTCAACATGTTGGCAAAAATGTCTGTTTTTTCAGAGACTGATATATTGACTTGCTCGGGAGAAGGTGGTGGTTCATCCCAGGATGTTTCAATTTTCCAGTCTCCGGTCCTTGGATTACTTACTTCCAACATTTGATACACATCGCCTTCTACGTAACGACCTGTATCTCCATGAAGATTCTGCTTTGAATATCTCTTGCCATCTGGGGAAGTCAGGATGTTTTTGAGGTGGCTTCCTTGCCAGTCGGTATAAACATTCAAAGCTTCAGAGTTTGTCCCTACAGGAACCTGGTATGTGAGCTTGCCATTCGGCCCAAGGAACTCATTCACGGCAAGCAAGACCGACTTGTTTTGAATATGAGCACTTATCTCTTGATATGCATTTATGACGTCAATGGTCTGGGCAAAAGAATAAACACCGCCTGTTTGTTCAGCTATAGATTGCAGTGTTTTGACATCGGCATCGTCTCCAAATCCAACAGTGAATATCCTCCAATCTTTTTGTGTAAACTTACTTACTATTGGTTTCCACTCACCTCGATTATTCCGTCCATCGGAAAGTAGAACAGCAGCTTTGTGTTCAGATTGAGACGATGATTTGTTGAGTTCGACGTAGCCTTTTTCAAGCCCAGCACCTATATTAGTTTGTTGAGTGGCAGAGACTTGAGAGAGGACTTGATCCATACTGTCCAAAACTGATTGTTGCTCGCTCATAAAAATTTTTGTTTCAGCATCTGTAGAAAATATGGATAAAGCCCCTGAGTCATCTGGACGCATGCCCTTAAAATAGGCCTCTGCTGCCTTAAGAGCCTTTTTAAGTTTTTTTCCTTTCATGCTCCCTGAGTGGTCGAGGACAAGGGCGGTTGATATATTATTAGACATATACATTTTGTCACAAATAATATATATAGGTTGTTCATAAATATTTATTAAATCTTGTTTGTTCACGTTGTCCCTTATTTTATGCCCGTACATATCATAAATATCATAATTGTTTTTGCTCAATAACTCTATTTTCTTTTTTATATTTTCATTTGCCAAATTTGGATTGATACCTGTACCATCAAATTTTGTGTGCCATACAATAAATATCTTTTTTAATTTGTTTTTATAACTCACAATAAATATATTGTTTGTATTTATTTTACTTTCCGAAGGGCATACACTTAGATCATCTTTAGTATTGTAAAAATTATCTAATACCTTCATTGCCTCTTTTTCAACAATTTTTTCTTCATTGTTGACACATTCAGCTCTGTATATACCAAAAACATTTTCCCACTTTCCTGGATTATTTGAATTTTCATCTTTTAGGTTATATATAAATACATTATCTATACGAAGCAAATCGAAAATTGATAAATATCTTAATAATATTGATGCCTGATCTTTCTCTCTAATTTCTCCTCCTGAATCTTTTTTTGTTGCAACACCAAACTCTGTTATCCATATTGGTTTATTGTGAATATTTTCTGATTTTAATACTTTTTTTATTTTATTTATTTTTTCGTATGAATATTCTGGATTCTCAAGATCCGTATATTCGTGAAATGCAAATATGTCAAAATAATAATTATACTTATTACCTTTATTTCTCTTTATCAAGCTAAAAAACCTTTCTAAATATTCGATACTTTTTACATATGAACCTTCTAATGCCAATCCAGCATTCAAAACAATTGCCTTTTTAGATGCCTTTTTAGCTGCATGGTATGCTGGAATAAGCCTTTTTTTAATATAATTTGATAGTTTAAAGTTGTGGCTATGATTTTTGTTGCTGCTATCTATTTCGTTTCCAATCTCAAAGTGCCTGACAGGTCTCTCCAATCCCGGCATATCCTTATATCCATCACCATCATATCGTTCAACAACATGGTAAACGAAATCATAATACTGCTCATAAGTTATTTCATTGGCATCTCCATACAGATTGGGGTTATGAATCTGTAATATCATTAATAATTGTGGTGAGTCTGGAGACTGAAATTTTTTTACAAGACTATCAAATCCAGATTGATACTCAACATTCTTTTGGCAATTTGATAATTTTACATCATAAGGATAACTCCACTTCGCATTACCCCATTCTCTTTCTGTACAAAAATCAGAAGTTTCAAGGCCTTCCCACCATGCATAATCTCTTACAAAATAAAATCTACTTACTATACTTGAGTATTCTTTGAAATAAGAAGCCCATCTATACCAGTGTGTATTTATTGAACAATCAATCTTTTCTTTACTCATCACCTCTGACGGAATAAACATACATACCAACATAAAAATTAACATTCTGATATAATTTGTGTTTTTAAGAAGCCTTATCATGCATAAACTCTCAAGTATATAACTTACAAAACCTCAAAACAACCTCCGCTTCCCCTTAGCCAAAGCCAAATCATCCGACCATTGGCCCTTTAGCTCACCGCTTAAGGTGAACATCTTCATCTGCATGGTGTAGTAGGCCAGCTCTTCCCCGTCCTGGCCATACTGCCGGGTGGAGGTGAGCTCGGTCTTCACGATGTAGTCAAAGGAGGTGGCTGAGCTGTCTACAATACGAACCAGTCCGGAGTTGAGGATCGTCTCCTGGATCCTATCATAGAGATCTTCCATCCTGATGTACTCATTGTCCGTGTTGTTGACCAAATCCCCCACGATGAGCTTGGGCTGGCGATCACCCCAGCTCTGCACCAGCTTAGACTTGAGCATCTTATTGGTTACATCTTCGGCAAAGGTCTTGTAGTCGGCCATGGTCAGGCCAGTGCGCAGGTGGGCTGCTTCCTCGGCATCGGATACCTTTACGCCGCTGCCCATGCCATTGGAGAGCTTGGACATGGAGGAGACGCAGGAACTCAAAAGCAGGGCGATGGTTATGGCTATGATTGCAGAGACCGCTGTTCTCCAGAGGTTCATTGAACGTACCTCATAATTTCTGGAAGGTTACAGATCATTATCCCAACCACCCCTGCCCCTCCTTGCGAAGGAGGGGAGTTAAGAGAACCAAGCTTCAATGTTCGATTAAGGTGTTTAAATAGCAACTCATCTGTTGCCCTGTAGAGTTAGCCATATATGCATTATTCTGCATAAGATTCTTTTGCGGGACAGGGTCTTGCCCTATGAACCAACCACGTCAAAAAGCGTGGTTCCCAAGGGGTTCATTGGGGTCTTATTCCTGGCCCGCAAAAAAACATCATCTTCATCTGTGTTATCTGTGGGCAAATAGTCCTTCTGCGCTTTCTTATTCAGCTTGTCCGGGCCAGGTGCAGGTCAGCTGACCATTGGCCCTTCAGCTCCCCGGACAAGGTAAACATCTTCATCTGCATAGTGTAGTAGGCCAGTTCCTGCCCTCCGCCATGCTGCCGGGTGGAGGTGAGCTCTGTTTTGACGATGTAATCAAAGGAGGTGGCTGATTTATCCACAACTCGAATCAAGCCGGAGTTGAAGATCACTTCCTGAATCCGGTCATGCAGATCACTCATGCGGATATTTTCATTGTTGGTGTGATTGACCAGATCGCCGACAATCAATTTCGGCTTCCAACTGCCCCAGCTCTGGACCAGGTGAGACCGGAGCATCTTATTGGTTACATCCTCAGCTAGGGCCTTGTAATCGGCCATGGTCAGCCGTGTCTGAAGATGGCTGCGACTGTCTGGATCTTCGATGGATACTCCCCCTTGTTGACCAAGGGTGGAGGGAACACAGGACATTTGCGTCATGCAGACAAGTCCCAAAACACCAGCTAAGGCTATATTGATCAGTATTTTCATGGATGGCTCCTTAGGGGGAAAGTTAGTTTTCGGGTTCACGGTTCACAGTTCACGGTTGAAAGAACCAGAAATCAAATTGATCGGGCATTCTGCTCACTCCAATACAGAATCATCTAATCGATAAAAGCATCATGGGGAAAGCGGACCGTAAAGGTGATCTGCTCAGCCGCAGGGGTCTTGCCAGTAGAGCTGAAATCCCGCATTTGATGCGGGGTGAGGGTAAATCGATGCCACATGCTGCCACTATCTACAGTAAAACCCTGGGCATCCTGCCAGTCGAACTTGTATTCCAGGGAAAACTTGGTATCACTCAGATTCTGGACCGTCACCTCGGCCTGGGTCATTTTGCCCACTTTGCGGAACCTGGGATTCAAGATCTTGACCTTGCCCAGGATCTTTTTGGAGCCGATGACCAGCTTGGCCCGGGGATGGCTGGTGTCCACATTGGAAACAGGCTCGACCGGGTTGGGCGAGGAGACCTGGGGCTGGCACCCGGACATGCACCATCCAAGAAACAATAGAATGATCAGTAAAAAGACAGGACGTTGGTGTGTCATCATCATCTCCTTTGATAGCAACCAAGGCGGGATCCGCCCGCAACCGAACACAGAGAATCGTGAACCGCCCGTCACGCCTATGTCGTGACTCAAGATGCCAAGCTCGCCAAGCTAGAAAAGCAAAGGTCACATTTTTCATTTGCCGGGTAACGGCAAATGAAAAGGCAGCCTTGTCCAAAACCGTTACCCGGTTTTTGGACAATACGTGGCTTCGGGCCTGAAACTTTGCTTGCCCAATGAAACCGGGGCCCTTAGGGGTGTTTCATCGGGGCGTACTTTGCGACTTGGCGGTTCAAACTTTCTTGTTTTTCTGACAAATTTACGAAGATAAGCGCCTAATCTGCCGTCCACATGGTTTGATTGGGATACGCATGCAGGGTCTTGCCCATCCCCCGGGCATACACAAAGTTATGGGTGGACGGATCAAGGGTCACCCGCTTGGAATCCAAGCGGGTGCCATCCGCCGAATAACTGACCAGGGTAATCCTGCGAAGATTTCGGGGCACATACATACGGGCTGCTTGGATATTGGCCGGCAGACTCATCCAGGTTCTGGTATCACATTCACTCATCTCATCATGCAGGGTACCTATGAGGTGCCCAACCGCCCCAATATTGTGCAGAAGCGCCTTTTCAAATATGGTCCTGGCGGCCACCGCGGTGACCTTAAGCGTGTTCAGGGGCATCATGTCCTGCTGATGGCGCAGGCAAATAGCCTCGATATCAGCTACGGTGCTCAGCCGGGCCAGCCGGCGTCCACTTGCGGTATATACGTCGATGCGGGAAACCCGAGATGAAGAAGGCTCATACAGAGGGAGCTTCAAAGGGATCTTCAAGTCCTCGGTGCCGACGGCAAAGACCACCACCTTCTTTTCCGGCGCAAAGCCAGTTCCGGCAACAACATGGAGGAGTCTCTTTCCAGGCGGGCAGTGCCCTCTTTGCAGATCTTGGATTGCTCTTTTAATGACTCGGCTCTGAGGATAGAGCTCCTGGGCCTTTTTGTAGGAAATCAGGGCGTTGTGCCGCAGTGACTGGTCCTCGTAGCTTTCAAACTCCTGGACCATCCCGGCCACGTAGTATCCAAAAGGATTCACATAGGCACTTGGGACCCTCTGGGCGATGTCCTGCATGGGGGAGAAGACCTTATCCAAAGTCTGGGCAACTCCCAGCTTGTCAACATCGTGTCCCTTGTCTTCCTGCTCCTTTTTCTCCTCAGCCAGCTCGATTTTCGCTTCCCGGACTTTCTGTTCAAAAGCCCTCTTGGCCATATTCTGCCAGTTGATGGCCCGGCGGGTGACATTGTAGGCCTTGCGCTCTCCTTCCAAGAGATAGGCAATTGATTTATAGTTGAGCATCAATATCCGCTCATAATCAGTGCCCCAGTAGGGGCCGATATCCTCCTTGCCCGAGATGACCCCGGCCAGGGAGCTGGTCATCTTGCTTAAGTATTCTCCAGCCTTTGGCACTTGCATCCGGTCAATGAGAATGTACTCGGCCAGGGCAAAGGAATCCTCGGCCTGCTCAGGCTCCCCCTGGACCAGGGACAATGTTCCCTGTTCAAGCAGCTGCAAGTATCCATCCTTATTCCATTCATTGCAGTACCCATCAAAAGCTTTGTTTATTTCCCCCTCTTTCAGAAATTGCTTGGTGGTACCCACATACTCCTGGGAATAGCCTTCATATGCGATGACCGGCTGCATGGGCTGGGTTTTGGTTTCTTCTTTGGCCGAATCTTCAGATGTGCCTTGATCTGATGATGTGCCTTGCAGCATTCGGGTCAAAGATTGACCAAAGTCTTGCAGAGACTTTTGGACCTTATCCATGCTTGGGGCTTTTTTGGGCTTTGCATCGCCGGAGCCTTTGAATATATCCCGCGGATCTCCAATCTCTCCGGAGTGAACTGCAGGGGGGACAAGCAGAAAGATGATCAGTATCCAACTGAATACAATACAAAATGTGTAAGCATTCTTCATAAACATGCCTTTACTGCATGAAACATATATGTATGTATCATAATCCCAACCACCCCTTAATCCCCTCCTTGCCAAGGAGGGGACTTGTAACCGTCTGTTCAAGCTTGAATTCTATGATTACGGTACTCTATAATCTGGACGCTTTGCAGTACAAACTCTAGAGATAACCCCGGACCTCTGAACTCCCCTCCTTCGCAAGGAGGGGCAGGGGTGGTTGGGATTGTGACTCTTACACATTATTTTTCCAGTATGTTATAAGCCCATGGTGTTAAGCGTGTGCTATGCCCTGTCTACCAAGGACTGGGTAATAAGGGGTGGTTGCATAATTACCATTGTGGTTGCTGGACTTTTGGTTCCTTTTTCTGAGGTATTCTCGGATTGCGCAGGACATCTCCTTTTTGCGGAGCGGCCTGGGCGTCTATCAACCTGGCCCTGGCCCGGTTGGGCTCAACAGATGTGACCTTGACCTTTCCGATCATGGACTCAGCCTGGCCAAAAGATTGTCCTGAGTCAGAATCCACCAATGCCTGTTCAGGGCGCAGGAGATCAAAGACCTGACCCTGTTTGATCCCTACATCAGCCCCCCGATTGACATACAGGGTGCCGTCACTGCTTCGGCCCAATAGCTTGACGGGATAAATCCGGGCCACAATGTTTTGAACCGCTTGGGTGCTGAAGCGATCCATGAGATCGGTCATCACCTGGGTGGGGTCTTCTTCCTTGACCTCTTTTCTGAGCCGCACCTGATCAGAGGCAATGACTTTGCCCTGGTGCACGTCCACAATCCGGATGGTCCCGTCAGCCACCCCGGTCACATAGGTCTCGATCTCATCCAGGTAAGGGACCTCTTTCTTTTCAGTCACGGTGTAGAAGTTGGCTACTTCTCCGTGGATAAGATAGTCTGCGCCCTGAAGTTCGCGCAGGTAGTCGCGCATATCTGCGTCATGAGCCACAGCTTCAAAGGCCTTTTCGTCCAGGACCTGATCCACCTCCTGGCGCTCCATAAGCTGGAAGCGGCCGGTATGGCTGAGCTTGGCGATCAGATTGTTGGTCATCCTGGTCAGCTGGGCCTGGCCGAAGCCAATGGTCCGGGCTCCGGGATTGAGCTTGATCAAACCCACAGCCAGGGTGGGTTTGCCCTGAGCAGGGCTCCTTTCTGGTGATTCTCGACCTGTGGTTATCTTGGGTCCGTTTTTGGAGGGCTCTTTTTCCCGAGGCGACGAGGAGCGCTTTGCCTTATTTTTCAGAGTCCTTTTGAGGATATCTCCCCGGGAGAGGTCTGAACCTGAAACAAAGGTTCCCTTGCTCCGGGCATCCTCCACAGAGTCGACAACCACCTTGCCCACATGGATCTCTTCGACCCCCAGCTGCACGCCGGTGTCCGGGTCAATCACCGGTTCCCCCGGAGCATAGGCATCCAGAATCTCCCCCTGGGAAAGACCGCCGTCGTTGCCGCGATTGATGTACACCGTTCCGTCCGATCCCACCGCCGCCACCTTGATGGGGTAGATGGCGTTCATGAGCATGAGCACGACCTGTTCTGCATAGGCATCGGCCAAAGTGGTCAGGATGCGGGAACCCTCAAGGTCAGCGCCCAGCCTCTCCTGCACTGATATCTTCCGTGATTCCAGGACATCGCCGGTATGCACATCCACAATGCGCATATTGCCGGTGACATAGCCCATCTTGGTGGCAAAGCTGCGGTTGGAGCCCGGGAGTTGTCTGACCGTCTCTTCAACAGTAAAGGCCGACTGATCCAGGTTGCCATACACAAGATAATCCACCCCCTTGAGCATGCCGACTGCTGAGGGCATATCCTTGTTCTGGCCCAAGCTTTGAAAAAGTTGTTCGTCCAGGAGCTGATCCACTTCCTGGCGTTCGACCACCTGGAAGCGCTTGGTCTGGGTCAGACGGGAGATAAGGGTATCGGTACACACCGAGACCTGTTGGGCATCTTTGGTCCCGGTGGCTCCGGATTTGATGATGCCCACCGCCACCCTGGGAATTTGAGCTGCAGAACTCCCTTTTTCAGCCGAGCGCTTTGCAGGAGCGGCTTTGGGGGATGAAGCTTTTTCTGAAGAAGAGGTTTCTTCAATCTGCAAGGAGGCCAGATCCCCTTTGGAAAAATCGCTGCCGCTTATGGGCTGGACAAAGGCAATGGTTTCCTGCAGCTTGGTTATCTTCACAAAGCCGAGTTCAGATTTCAGACGGGCGATAACCAGGCCACTTTGATCGGTGATTTCTTTCCCCTCTCTCTCAATTTGCAGGATATCTCCGACCTGAACTCCGTCGTTTCTCCCCCTGGAGACCAGGAGCGGGTCTTCATTGACGATCCGGGCCGGGAAGGTCATGTCCAGGATCTTGACCGCAGCTATCCGGCCTAGGGAATCAAAGGCTGAATAAGCGTCCGTCTTGATCTCCTTGCCCTCAAAGAGATCCTCGATCATCTTGACCCGGAAGCTGTCCGCCCCGGCCACAGTCCCGTCTTCGGCGTCTATGACCCGCAGCCTGAGGCGGGCGTCCACCGTCTTTTGCTTGAACTGGCGGCCCTTGGTACTGTAGGGAACGTCCGTGGCCTTTACCTGCCGCTTGAGCTTTTCCAGATTGCCCAGGACCAGGTAGTCAGCCCCGACCGCACCACCCAGGTCTTGAAAATCTTTCAGGATGTCGTTGTAGTCGGCCAGGGCCCCGGTTGCCCCGGCGCTTCCCTTGCCCTCATGCAAGCCCGAGCCCACCGGCTTGGGCTCAAGGGCATTGGTCTTGTTGATACCTATCGGACCGGCCGAGACTCCGATCTCGGTTCCCTTGACCTTTTGCTCACCTGAGAGCTGGTCCATGGATTGAATGGCCTTATCCAAGGTCTTATCCACATAGGATTTTTGCAGGTCCTGGCCGAAGCGCTGCTCCATGATCACCTTGCGCAGGGCCTCGCGTTCCACGGGGATGAATCGGTTGCTGTTGGTCAAATGCTCTATGATCCGGGAGGCCAGGATATCAGGTAAAACGACCACATCTCTGTGCAGCCCTGTGCGGTCGGGCAGGAAATCCGACTGGGCCAGGACAGCGATTGTTGCCTTTTGACCCTGTTCTTGGGCCAAACAGTGTCCGCTGAACAAGCAAACTATCAATATGGTCATTCCGATCAGGAGACGTTGAGTCCAGGGCATGCGGCTTCCTCCTTCTGCGACCCGATTACGGCTTGCGCAGGATATCGCCTTTTTGAATCGGTTCCTTGACGTCTTTGGAGATAGGTTCGGCAATGGTAAATTTGGGATTGACCCGAGTTACTTTTACTTTGCCCACCATACGTTCAGCGGCCCCCAGCTTTTCTCCAGTATAGGGGTCGATCAAGGCTTCACCCGGCCTGTAGGCATTCAAGACGTCACCTTTTTCCAATCCCCCATCTTTGCCCCGATTGATAAAGATCTGTCCACTTGCCGCCTGGATCACGAGCATGGGAAAAACTGTATCCACAAGCTGATCGGCCATCTGGGCCGAAACATCCTTGGCCATCCGGGTAAAATACACGCTGCTGGGAGCACCACCCTTGGTGTTGACCACCTTGTCCGAAGTATAAAAGGAATCCTTTACATAGAACGTGGCCTTGATTCCCCCTGTCTCTGTATCCAAAACCTGAATTTGGATTTCAAGCATGCCTCCATCATTTCGCACGTACTTGTTGGAAATATTGGGCACAGGTTTGCTGGTTCGGTAGAACTTGAAATCCTGGACAGTGGGACGAACCAGGTAATCGGCATTCTCCAACAACCCTGAGGAGGCTGCATCCCCCTTGGTCAGGTCTGATTGGGAGAACTTTTGCTCATCCCTGATGTCTTCCAGGTGTTCCTTTTGCCGGGTGAGAACTTCGAATTTGCGGGTAGCCCGCAACGAGGACTCCATCTCGGCCAGGATGGTTTCTAGATTCAGATATCTCTCTGCGTACTGACTCACCCCTTCTCCTATGGCTGCTTGCTTCACGGTAATTCGGGGCTTTTGCGGTTTTGGCGACGATGACTGACCGAGGGCACTTGAAGTTAAGGACAAAACAACTATGCAATATGCAATCACAGTGATGCACACGAACGACCTCATCGTCATGCCATCCTCCCCAAGAATGTTTATTTATTTTAAATGGTTACCCTTGACTTACCATGAAACAGATCAAGCTGCTCCTATTTCCTATTGCCCAAGGAGGTTTTTTAAAATGACCTCAAAAATAGATCTATGCTACTGTTTTAATAGTTTATTAAAAATTAACATACTTTCTTTGTGGGCTTCCATGCTCATAATTTGGATATGGAGAGACTAAATTATTTCATAAAACAGATCAAGCACAAATGCTATCTTTTTCTATCTCGAAAAGAAAAACTTATAAGCTATTGTTATTTAGATAATATTGAAGGCTTTACAAAAATCTCCCGCCCACTTAGATTACCCTGATGATCAAACCAACCATCTGGCTCCAGGCTCGAGGGCGTTCAGCTGCCGCCCGGGAAAGGAATCGCCGGCAGATGCAGGAAGACGGAAGGCAGTGGTCGGTAGTCGAGGGCAGAAGAGAGAGATCAGACATCAGCTCTGCCTCTGGCGGGATACTGCCAGTTTGATCGATGATGAAACTGGTTACGAAGAGGGCTGGGCTTGGGGTCAAGCCCGCCCTTGCAAAAGCCAGGCTCACCATACAAGGCCGCCCTTGCCCTCAAGGGCAGGCCCTCTTTGTTCATAACCGTAGCTTCATACGAGCCCCGCCGCTGGTCGCACAGAGGGCAGACGTTCAGTGTGATCGAGGAGAAACATGCGGCTTGGTAAGTAGAGGCGAATAATCATTCGCCCTCTTCGGCCAGGCTGGAGTCTGGCGATCCCGGTCGTTATAACCAGCACCGCATAAGCTAATTTCTCGTTTCATACGAGTAAGAGAAAGAAGAAAGGCTGGGAAGACAGTGGTCGGTAGTCGGTGGAAAGCGGCCACAAAAGCGGCCACAAGAACACTAGACATGGATTTATCGTATCCATTCAAGGGGTAGCCCCTGTTTAGCCTGAGTAATCGATTTCTTCGATCCAGCTCAGGTCAGGATCTTTGTCATGAAAATAGGTGCTCAATCGCTTCCACGAGCACTGGATAGGAAAGCTTATTTTGCAGACGGCAGGTCTGGGTCAGGCTCAGTATTCGTTCGACCCAGCGATCACCGGTTTCGCTTTCCGTTCCCAGGCTACGTTTTCGCCACAGCACACCTCGGCGAAGGAGTCTTTCGGTCACGCCAATGGCGTGATAGGGCCTACACCTTCGACCATGAGAAAAGTCCATAGGTCGTCGTGAAGCCGCTCCAGGCTGCGGACAAATCACGCCGCGGCGTGACACGATCCTTACGGTCTCTGTGTAGCTTAACTAGCCGTCTATAATGGATTGAGCATTTCCATTCGTGAATCATTGCCAGCAGCAAGCTCTTGAATCAGGCAGTACATATCCGCCGCTGTGCACAAAGGCATGGAAGGGGATAACCATTGTGAACTCAAATGTTCTTCCTTGGGCCATACAGTGCACCTTTGCAGATGACGGCAAAAAAATCTTTTGCCGTCGCACCTAGCTGAAATACTTTCCCAGATAGACCAAGGCCAAACCACCCACCAAGGCGGCAACCCCCATAATCCGCAACACACTCGGTGGTTGGCTCAGCAGGGCCTGGAATACAGAGGGCATACGTTCGGCAAACAAAAAATAGGGCAGTCCTTCGATAATAAAGGCCAACCCCAGGGCGGTAAGTAAAAAAGGCAGGTTAAACTCCATGGCCAATCCTTCATACCCTGTTACTGAAAAGCGTTTGAACCACCAACCAAGGACCAGCCCTGCACTCCCACCCAATCCAATACCAGTGCGGGCGTAGTCTGGAGGTTGAGGGCCTGATGCGCTTTATGCAAAACCCGATCCAGAGTGGTCAAGCCCTGGACATCCAAGGACTGGACCATTAGTTGGGACATCTCCCCATCCTCCTCACCTTGCATGGCCTCTCCAAGGGCCTGCTGGCAGGCGGTGACAATTTCCTGGACCAAGGTCCGGGATACCTCCCCCTTCTTGGCCGTATGTTCAAAAAGCCCTCTTCCGGTCCGCCAAAAGCCGGTTAAACGTTTTTGCCACTCCCCCACTTGTTCATGGTCCGATCTCCGATCTGAGGATCGGCTCAGGGTCAAGACCTGGCTCCTGGACACCAGGGTGGGCAAAAGCCAGGAGCGCAATGGAGCCAAGAGGACAAAGACATTTCCGGGCAACGGCTCCTCCATGGCCTTCAAAAGACTGTTGGCCGCAGACGGGGTCAATTCCTGGGCCTGATGAAAGAGAATGACCCGCATTCTCCCGTGATCCGGACGTTGGCCCATGCCGGCCCGGATATGACGCACCCCGTCGATCTTAATGGCCTCTTCCATTCCGGAGAAGACATGCAGGTCGCGAAAGGCCAGCCCCTGAATCTGGCGACAAACAGAACAGCCCAAACAGGGAGGATCACTCCCCGGACAGTTGAGCAAGGCCGCCCAATACAGTCCCATAACCAGGCGATCTCGCGGGGTCGCTCCTTCCAGCAGCAAGACCTGGGGAGGATGGTGGCCTAAACGGTGGAGCAAGGAAACAACTCGCCCCTGTCCTTCAGGCCTAGCCAGTGAGGCGGGCAATTGTTCAGGTATGACTTCAGTCATTTGATCCTTTTGGGCCATATCAGGTCAAGAGAACGAGGCGCTTCTAATCAGGGTTTCTGTATCACCGAACCAAGGTCTGCTCCCGGTCCGGCCCAACCGAAATGATCCCGACCTTGACCTTGAGTTCGTCCTCAATGCACTGGATGTAATTCTGCGCCGCCTCCGGCAGATCGGGAAAAGATCGAACCCCGGAGATGTCTTCCTCCCATCCAGAGATTGTTTCATATATGGGATCCACGTGCCCCAACCCGTTCTCCATTTGGGGCGGATAAGACACTTCACCCTCCGGACATGCGTAGCGGGTACACATCTTAATTTCCTGCAGCCCGCTGAGAACGTCCAGTTTGGTCAAGGCTATCTCTTGGGGTCCGTTTAAGCGACAGGACTCCCGAAGGACAACCAGGTCCAGCCAACCGCATCTGCGCGGTCGTCCGGTTGTCGCCCCAAACTCAGCCCCTTGGGTTTGCATATGCTTGCCGTTCTGATCGTCGAGTTCCGTGGGAAAGGGCCCGGCCCCCACCCGGGTGGTATAGGCCTTAACCACGGCCACCACCTTGTGCAAAGTGGACGGACCGCAACCGCTCCCGGCTGAGGCGTTTCCAGCCAGGGTATTTGAGGAGGTCACATACGGATATGTCCCGTGGTCGATATCCAGATGCGTGCCCTGGGCCCCTTCAAAGAGAACCGGTTTCCCAGCTGACTGGGCGGCTGCGATTTCTGCAGAAACATCAGTCAGATAGTACTTGAGCCGATCGGTCCACGGCTGTATGGCCTCCCACATGTCCTTAACCTTGACCGGCTGCATGTCGAAGGAGTGCTGGAAGAGGATATTTTTTTCCTCTATGGCTTTTTCCATCTTGGCCAGCATGAGTTTGGGATTTTGCACGTCTGCAGCCCGCACACCGATCCGGGCCACCTTGTCTTCATAGGCCGGACCAATCCCCCGGCCGGTGGTTCCAATTTTGTCCGGACCTTTTTTCTTCTCTTCCCGGGCGGTGTCCAAAAGCTTATGGTAGGGCATGATCAGGTGGGTCTTACGACTCACTTTCAAGCAGGACGGTCCGACCCCAACCCCCAGACCTTTCAGCCCATCCAGCTCCTGGCAAAAGACCTGGGGATCCAAAACCACCCCATTGCCGATCAGGCAGAGCTTGCCGGGATGTAATATCCCGGAAGGGATAAGATGCAGGACCACCTTGTGCCCTTTGACCACCAGGGTATGTCCGGCATTGTTTCCCCCCTGAAAGCGAACAATGACCTCCGCCTTTTCAGTGAGCAAATCCACAATCTTGCCCTTGCCTTCATCTCCCCACTGCGCGCCCACGACCACCACGTTCTCGGCCATATTCTCTCCTTGTACGCTCCTCAAGGTCTCTTTACCCCAATGACTAGGAATCTCCGCGGGGTTGAAAGCGAATTACTTTGCCCCGATCTGATCCGGAAATCAAATCACTCTCCTCCTCTTTCCTCGGTTCCTTTTCCCGTTCGACTGGTTGACCTCCGGCTTGTTTTTGTTCGGCCCAAAGGGTGTTAAACAGTTGATTTTTCCAGCGTACGGCCTGGATCAAACCAAAAATAATGCATGCCTCTTGCCATTTGTGCGTCGGTTCAAATTGCTTGACCCGACTATGGTATGTATCCCATAAAGCCATCAGCGAGGCCTCATCCATTGAGGCCAGCTGCTTGGCCATTTTTTGCAACATAGCTTCCAAGTCAACGCTCCTTTTGCCAACGCGGGGGGTGAAACCTTAATCCATTGCCTCGGCGGAGAGTATCCCCAAGTTTCATACTCGATCAACCCGGCAATTATTTTGCGCTCTTTGGCGCAAAAAATACAGCTCAGATTTGCCGGAGGCAAAGCTGACAATCATCATAACCTGCAAAATTGCCACTGTTCAAGGGTTATGCTACAAGTTTTTTCTTGCCCTGAAGACCCGATCCGGACCCAAGGCCTCTAGCCAGCCAATACGGAGGTATTTAAATGACTGACATCAAACGCATGTATTATTCCTTGCAGGACGATCCCTTTCCCCGAGAGATCCATTTGACTATTGGGGATCGCGAGCTGGTCTTTAAAAAGAAAACCTGGACCATTGCCGGGGAAGAGCGCGGCCTACGCTATGGAGAAAACCCGGACCAGCCCGCGGCCTTGTTCGAAATGTGCCAGGGAGCCCTGGAACTGGGAGGAGTGGATTTTCGTCCTCCCCGACAAGGTCTGATTTCCTCTCTCCTCACCGCCCAGATGATCCAGGCCGGAAAACATCCGGGGAAAATCAATGTGACTGATGTAGACAACGGAATCAATATCTTGCAATACTTAAATGCCAAGCCGGCAGCCGTCATTCTCAAACACAACAACCCCTGCGGCGCGGCCTGGTCGGACCTGGGCATTGCAAAGGCCGTATCCAAGGCTTATTGGTCGGATCGAATAGCCGCCTTTGGAGGCACGGTGGTGGTCAACATGCCCCTGAATAAAGAAAGCGCCCAGTTCATTAACGATTCCTATTTCGAGGTCGTGGCCGCCCCGGATTTCGAGCCGGGGGTTGTGGACATCCTCAAAAAACGAAAAAATCTTCGCATCTTGCAGATACCTGGTCTGGCTGAACTCAAAACCCTGCTCGGCATTCCCTACCTGGACCTCAAATCCCTGGTTGATGGAGGCTTGATTGCCCAGTTCTCCTTCCGCAACCGGATCCTGTCCTCCGAGGACTGGCTGCCGGCCGAAGCCCACTCCGAGGACGGAACAGTGGTTATGGCCCGGCAACCCACGGCTGCAGAGAACGAGGACCTGCTCTTTGCCTGGGCGGTCGAGGCCGGGGTGACTTCCAATTCGGTCATTTTCGCCAAAGAAGGGACCACTGTGGCCATCGGAACCGGGGAACAGGATCGGGTGGGCTGTGTAGATCTGACCATTTACAAAGCTCGGACCAAATACGCCGACGTCTTGGCTTTTCAGGATGCCGGACTGTCCATCTATCAACTCCGCCAGCAAGCCAAAACTGATACCCAGGCCGCCGAACGACTGCAATCCATCGAGGCCCGGACCCAAGCCGACCAGGCGGGGTTGACCGGCTCGGTTCTCGTCTCCGACGGTTTTTTTCCCTTCCGGGACGGGGTGGACTTGGCCATAGACCAGGGGGTCACGGCCATTGCCCAACCCGGGGGATCTCTGAACGACGCCCAAGTCATTGAGGCCGTCAACCAGGCCAATCCCCAGGTGGCCATGGTTTTTACCGGGCAGAGATCGTTTAAACACTAAAAAGTTCCTTGCGATCATCTCTGAACCAGAAGGTGGCAGGAGCCACAAGAGGAAGACGTCCCCCAGTGAAATGGAAGAAATTTCAGGATAAACCCTGGGAACGAAGAGGTGGTGCAACCCACGCCTCCGATTCGCGGCCAAAAGTTTCATTCTCGATCAAACCGGCAAACCCCTTTTTTGCGCGCTTTGGCCCAAAAATATGTCAGACTTGCCGGAGGCAAGGCTGACAACTGTTTTCATCCAAACTTTGACTCCAACACTCCGGCCAGCGGCCGTGGTATAACCGCTAAGGCCATTAAATGAGTTCGATTTCTTCATCCCTTTCAGTCAACAGTGTGCTCGAATATCTGCAGGACAACCAACCCATTGTGGGCTGGGTCATAGAGGAAAGCGGCAAGCACTTGCGCATCCTCAACGTCAACAAGCGGGTGGTCAAGCTCTCCCAGGGCCGTGTTCTTCCTTGGGTCGGCCCAGTGCTGCCGGCCAAGAGTTCCCGCCAAGAAATCCTAGATCTCCTAGAGGCCCTGCACAAACGGCGTCTGGACCTGCAGGCCGAAATCGATGCCGTCGAACTTTGGGAACTGACCTATCCGGAAGTAGAAGCCGGCAGTGTGGACTGGTTGGCCGGACTGATCTGGTCCAACCCCGACCCCGATCACATGGCCGCCTTGGGGCGAGTTCTTTTGCAACACAAAGCCTACTTCAAATTTCAACCCCCGAAATTCATCATCTATGACCCAGTCAAAGTGGAAACCAACCTGGCGGCTGCGGAGGCCAACCGCAGACGGCAAATGATCGTCAGCCAGGGGCAAGAATTCTTTAAAGGGCTATGGAAACATATCTCTTCCAGCCGAGCTCCCAAGCCCCCGGAACCAGACCCGGAAGTAGCCGAAGAGCTCAAAGACATTGTCCTGCGCGGCATGGCTGATCCAGACCACAAACAAATGACTGGGCTCTGGTCGGAAGCTTGCCGCGGTTTGCCTGAACATGAACACCTGCCCCTCCTTTTGGCTCAGGCCTGGGGTCTGGTTCCCGAACACTACAATGTCCTCCTGGACCAGATCGGTTATGCCTGGGGCGATGCCTGGAGCGCAAAATACGCAGCAGAAATCGCCCGTCAGCAGGAACTCTGGTCTTCCCTGCACAGCACACCGGAAGAGCTGTCCTTTGTCAGCATCGATTCGGCCACCACCCAGGACATGGATGACGCCTTCTGTCTTGAGGTCGAGGAAAGCGGCAATTTTAAGCTCAGCCTGGCCTTGGCCTGGCCTGGGTTAACCTGGGACTTTACCTCAGATCTGGACGCCGAAGTGGCCCAACGGATGAGCAGCCTGTATCTGCCCGAAGGTACCGCCCATTTATTGCCCGAGTCATTGGGAATTAAGCTGTACAGCCTGCGGGCTGGACATGACGCCCCGGCTTTTGTGGTCCAAATGATCCTCGATCCCTCGGGAAGGATCCTGGACACCGACGTGCGCAACACATGGGTCCGCATCCGGGACAATCTGACTTACTCCCGGGCCGAGGAACTCTTGGCCACCACTCCGGAGACTTATAACCTGGGCCGGGCGTACGATTTGGCAACTGTTTTGCGGGACCATCGTATCCAGCAAGGGGCGGTCATTCTGGAACAAGCCGATCCGGTCCTTTCCCTGCACACAGAAAACAACCAAACCGTCGTCCACCTTGAACCACCTGCAGATACTCCAAAAGCTCAACTCATCGTCAGCGAGTTTATGATCCTGGTCAATGCAGCCATGGCCGAGTGGGCCAGACAGCACGGCCTGGGGTTGATTCATCGCATCCAGGACATCCGGCTGCCCAAAAACCTGGCCGGGATATGGACAGATCCGGCAGGCATTTATGAAGCCATGCGGTCCTTAAACAGTTCCAAGTTAGACATTGAGCCCCATTCCCACGCCAGTCTCGGACTCCCGGCCTATGCCCCGGTGTCTTCAGCCCTGCGCAGGTATCCGGACCTGATGAACCTCAGTCAATTAACCGCATTTCTGGACAACGGACGTCCTATGTGGACGGAAGAAGAACTCAAAGGCATGCTCCCGGGACTCTCGGCTCGAATGCAGGATGTAACCAAGGTCCAGCGTTACCGGACCAGGTATTGGAAGTTGCTTTATTTTCAAAGGTGGTGTAAGGAAAAAAGGTGGTCGGGGGTGGTTGTGGCCGAGGAAGGACAACAGGTCGTGGTTTGTCTGCCCGGGGAACAACTCTTTTTGCGCGGCCCCAAACACCTTTTTGGAGACAAAGTCATCCCCGGCGCTCGTTATCGGCTCGAATTGGGCAAAATCGATCCCCTCAACAACGACATTAAAATCATCAAGGCGAGGGAGGAAGAATGAACATCGTGATCGCAGGATTGGGCTGGCTCCTTGTGGTCTATCTCATCGGTTCCATCCCCTTTGGGCTTCTGGTCTCCAGGCTGGCCAATGGGATTGACCCCAGGCTCACCGGAAGTAAAAGCACCGGGGCCACCAATGTGGCCAGGACATGCGGCGTCGGTTACGGGGTTTTAACTTTTGTGCTGGACGCAGCCAAAGGCTTAATCCCCGTACTTTTGGCCATGGGCATCAACAACTCGGCGGCATTTATAACCCTTACCGGAGTAGCCGTGCTTGCAGGGCATTTGTACTCAGCTTTCTTGAGCGGAAAGGGCGGTAAAGGCGTAGCCACAACCATCGGCGTTTTTCTGGCCTTGACACCGACCCCTTTGTTTTGGTCCGTGGTCGTGTGCGTCCTGCTCATTTGGATCACCGGATTTGTTTCCATCGGGTCCTTGAGTATGGTCACCCTTCTCCCCATATTCATCTTAATTTCCGGGGCGTTTCCCTATCTTATCTTAAGTCTCGTGGTCATGGTCCTGGTCTATTCCAAGCACCGGGAAAACATTCTCCGCTTGGCTCGGGGGCAGGAAAATCCCTGGCAAAAAGACAAATACGTCTTAAGCTAAAAAACGCTTCATTTCGATCAGATATTCAATCTTCCGTCACGTCCGAAGAATCTTCCAGTTGTGTGAACGGTCTTTGGACGGGGGACAATTTCATCGAACGGAGACAAGGGAGCGCAAGCGCTCCCTTTCTTTTATAACTATTTTTTATATGATAAGATCTTAGGGACGAAATACTCGTATGCAGTGTACCCTGGAACGGCTCACACTTCCCGTTGCAAAATCCGGAAACATCCTGATCCTCACTGCCCACCCCTTATCCGGCTTTGATTCAAACCTGATCTTATGTCCGGATATGCCTGGACACATCCCGGTCGGTTCCCGTATGGCCCCTCCGGGTGATCAGGCATGGCTTCAGGTCCTGGGACAGTGCTGGACTCCGGGACACCTCAGGGCACCCGGCTTTTGGGTCAAGGTGGAGAAATCCTTTGAAAAGGCCCTGTTGCCGTGTTGGTGTGAAATGGACAAAACAGGAGTCAGCCTGGCCTGGATCACCCTTAGTGATTCCGGCGCGGCCGGGAAACGTCAGGACACCAGCGGGCCTCAAATCCCGGAAATGATATCCGAGCACCTGTCCATTTGTCTAAGTCAAGGTTTTCTTCTCCGGGATGAGGCCTCTTCCATCCGGTCCCTGCTCACCCATCTGACCCTGGACGAAGGCTTTGACCTGATCATCACCACCGGAGGGACTGGAGTGGCCCCGCGGGATGTCACCGCCGATGTTACCGCCTCACTCGTGGACAAACGTTTGCCAGGCTTTGAGCAGGCCATGATGGGTGCCTCCCTGGCCGTTACCCCTCATGCTGTAATTTCCAGGGCTGTTGTGGGCATACTGGGCACCAGCCTGATCATCAATCTCCCCGGAAGCCCCAAAGGAGTGCGCGAGAATTTGACTCCTTTGCTGCCGGCCTTGGGTCATACCCTGGACAAGATCCACGGTGATCCCGCGGATTGTGGATAAATAACCAAGGGTTCCTGTCCTGGAGGGATCTTTATTTCATTGCCCCAGCACCAGATATAACGGACCCCGGAGCATGCAACCTGCTGACAAAGTTGGAAGCCTGGACCCTGAACATATGGCCGTTCGGGTCTGCTTGGCCCGCCTCATTTTCCTCCTTTTCCTCCTGATTCCCTTAAGTCTGACCTGGATGGTCTCCCCTGAGGAGGACACGACATATTCCGTCCTGCCTGAACTGGGCTATCAGATTTTTCTCATCTGCGGTTTTCTCCTGACCATTGTCTTTCTCCTGGTCCGCAATCGGTTTTCCAATCGGATTGCCTTTTTCTGGATCCAACTGGGCGCCGATCTGACCCTGGTCTGTTTCCTCCTGCTCATCAGCGGGGGCCTCAAAAGCAATTTCGCCTTTATAGGTCTGGCCTTGCTCTTTCTCTATGGCCGCACTCTGGGACAGCGGGCCGCCAACACCCTGGCAGCCTGTCTAGGCGTATTTTATCTTGGCCTGGCCCTGTTCCAGACCATGAATTTTGTACACCCCCTAGGCCTGGATGAAGCCTGTCTCTTCAGCTCTCTTCACCTTTTGGCCCTGGCCTTAATGCTCCTTTTGGTCCGCATGCATGCCGGGGGGGTAAATAGCCTGGTGCAGGAAATGGCTGAGCGGGACAGGCGGCTGCGCCATTCAGAGTCCATCAAAAGAAAAGTCATGGACTGGATGTCCAGCGGGCTCTTGGTCGTAGACCGCCAGGGCCTGGTTTCCACTATCAATCCCCAGGCCTTGTCCTGGGCCCATCTCCGGGACATCAGCCAGGCCGTGTCTCGGCCCTTGGCAGAGATTTTTCCCGGCTTGCATGCCCGATGGTCCAGATGGGATGGTCAAGAGCCGGTCCGCACCGAATTTCATTTCTCCGACCACCTCTTCGGGGCCACATTGACCCAACTTCCGGACCAGCAAGGGACTCTGATCCTGTTTTCCGAAATCACTCGGATCAAGGAACTGGAACGTCAAGTCCAGGAGATGGAAAAGATGGCTACTGTGGGCGAATTGGCCGCAGGCCTGGCCCATGAAATCAAGAACCCCTTGGCCGGTATTAAGGCCAGTCTACAACTCTTGCCCTCCAGTTCTCTGCCGGAGGAGAAGCGAAAACGATTATACCAGGTTGTTGAGCACGACATCCAGCGCTTGAGCCATCTGCTGACCAATTTTCTGACCTTCGCCCGGCCCAAGGAAGCCAAAGCCGAAAACATTCATCTGACTGAGATGGTCCGCTCCTGCCTGTTCACCTTGCAGACCGAATTCGATCATGTCCACTTCGAGACACGAAATATTCCAGAGGGCACATGCTGGAACTGGGATCCGGATCATTTGCACCAAATCTTGCTCAACATACTCATGAACGCGGCCCAGGCAGCTTCAAACCGGGAAAAGCCCTGGGTAGGCATCGGATGGGAAGAAACCGAGGAAAACGAAAGCATCTGGATTCAGGACAACGGTCCCGGGCTGGACCCCAAGATAACAGGCAGACTCTTTGATCCCTTTACCACCACCAAGGCCCAAGGGTCAGGCTTGGGTCTGTCTATTGCCCAGCGCCTGGCCCATCAAAACAAAGCCCGGATCGAAATCACCCAGAACACCGGTCTTGACCACGGAGTGACGGCCAGAATCATCATCAACCGTGAACCGTGAACTCTTAGGAACCAATACTCCAATGACCACCTACACAGCAGATCTGCACATCCATTCCCGGTATTCCCGGGCCACAAGCAAGGCCCTGTCAATTCCCCACCTGGCCGCCTGGGCCGGAGTCAAAGGTGTGGACGTATTGACCACCGGCGACTTCACTCATCCCGGTTGGTTGCAGGAAATTGAAGACACCTTGGACGAAACAGGGGACGGACTGCTCCGCCTCAAGGATCCCTCCTGCCTGGCCAAGGAAATCCCCTGGCTGGAACCGCAGAGTCAGCCTGGATCTTGCGATTTCATCCTGGGTACAGAAATTAGTTCCATCTACAAACGCCAGGGGTCGGTACGCAAGGTACATAATCTGGTCTTTTTCTCCTCCTTGGACACAGTGCGGACCTTCAACCGCCGCCTGGGCCAAGTGGGCAACCTGCAATCCGACGGACGACCCATCCTGGGCCTGGACAGCCGCGATCTGCTGGAAATGGTCTTAGAGACCGATCCCTTGGGTTTTCTGATCCCGGCCCACATCTGGACCCCTTGGTTCTCCCTGTTCGGATCCAAGTCCGGCTTCGACCGCTTGTCCGACTGTTTCCAGGACCTCAGCAATCACATCTTCGCCTTGGAGACCGGGCTATCCTCGGATCCAGAAATGAACTGGCTGTGGAGCGATCTGGACGCCTACACCCTGGTTTCCAACTCAGATGCCCATTCCGGGGAAAAGTTGGCCCGGGAGGCCAATCTGTTTGCTGGTCAACCCAGTTATGAACATATCCTGCAGGCCTTGCAGGGAAACAGTCCGACCCAGCCTTTTCTGGGATCCATCGAGTTCTTTCCCCAAGAGGGCAAGTACCACCTGGACGGGCACCGCAAATGCGGGGTGGTCTTGGACCCCAGGGAAACCGCCAAGCTGGGAGGAGTGTGCCCGGTTTGCGGGGACAAACTCACCGTTGGGGTCCTGAACCGGATCCTGGCCCTGGCTGATCGGGATATACCCCAACAGCCTCAAACCGCTCCGGGATTTACTTCCCTCATTCCCTTGGCCGAAGTGATCTCCGAGATCCTGGGGAAAGGTCCCAGGACGAAGGCGGTCACTGCGGTCTACGCCCGGTTGATCAAGGCCTTTGGTTCGGAACTGCAGGTCCTGCGCAATACGCCGGTCGAAGATCTCAAGACTGAGTCCCCGGCCCTGGCTGAAGGGATTGACCGCATGCGGCGTCAGGAAGTTTACCGCAAATCCGGATTCGACGGAGAGTTTGGGCAAATCTCGGTTTTCACCCCGGTTGAACGCAGGACCTTGACCCAAGGACGCTCCCTGGGGCCACCTCCTAAGCAGGTAACATCGGCAACTCGATCCGAGAAAAACCAAAAGCCGGGTCCGAAGGGAATCCAGGAAAGGCCAGCCACATCCGGAAGCGAGGAACTCAATCCCGAGCAGTGGCAAGCGGTTCAAAGCGGGCCGCATCCGATCCTGGTCATAGCCGGACCGGGAACGGGTAAGACCAAGACCCTCATTGGGCGGGTCCAGCACCTCATCCACCAAGGCCAGGATCCGGCTGATATCCTGGTGGTCACCTTCACCCGAGATGCGGCCCGGGAACTGCAGGAACGCCTTCAAGGTCAGCTCAATGCCGACCAAAGGCTGCCCCGGGCCGATACTCTCCACGCCCTGGCTTTTGAACAGTGGCGTTTACGGCACGGCCATCCTCCTATCATTTTGTCCGAACAGGACGCCCGGCAGATCTTTGCCCAGGTCAATCCGGAACTGAGCGGGCGAGAACTGAATAAGGCCTGGGATCGGTTGTCCCGGGCCCGGGAATCAGGCCACATCCCTTCGGAACTCCTTGCCTGTCTCCAGACCTTCTCTGAGTACAAGGCCTCTTATAACCTGGCCGATTATACCGATCTTTTGCACAGTTGGTTAAAAGAGCTGCAAGGTGAACGGGGCCAAGGCCCTTTTGCTCAGGTCCTGGTGGACGAGGTTCAGGACTTGACCCAGCTGCAAGCAGAGATTGTCCGGGCCTTGCTCCCGAAAGATGGGAATGGATTTTTCGGAATCGGGGATCCCAATCAATCCATCTACGGTTTTCGAGGGGCCTTGGGCGATGTGCTCGCCCTGTTCGGCTGCCACTGGCCTGAGCTGGAGACTGTGGCTCTGTATCGAAACTACCGTTCCAGGCAAGAAATCTTGGATTTCAGTTCTCCCTTGTGCCCAGCATCCCCGGCCCTGCAAGCTCAAACAAACGAACCCCAGGCCAGCTTGACCTGGTACCAGGCCGAGAGCGGAGCCCAGGAAGCTTACTGGATTGCCGAACAGATCAAGGACTTGATCGGGGGGACCGGACACCTCCAGGCCGATGTATCCGAAACACGGCACTTGCCCCCTGGGGATATAGCTGTCCTGGTCCGACTCAAGGCCTTGATGCCTCCGCTGCAAAAGGCCTTAGACCAACAGGGTGTACCCTGCTCCATTCCGGAATCCTCCCCTTTTTGGCACGATGAACAAAGCCGGCTCATCCTACGCAGCATTGCCCGTTCCCTAAGTCTGCCCTTTGATCAAGGCCAAGAAATATTGGATTGCCCGGAACGGATAATGGAGTACAGCCCCCAAGAACTGGCCAGGATCTGGTCCCAGGACCACCGTTTTCATCATACCTTTTGGTCCAGCCAGGTCTTTCAGGATCTGTGCGCTGCCTTTGATTCCAACCGGAGTTGGACCGCTCTCTTGGCCTGGATCCACCTCGAGGAGGATGCAGCTCATATTCGGCACCAGGCCCAAAAAGTCCGCCTGCTCACCCTGCACGCGGCCAAGGGCCTGGAGTTTGAAGCCGTCTTCCTGCCTGCCTTGGAACAGGGCATATTACCCTTTGCCGGACCAGAACTGTTTGCCGGAAAAAACCGAACCACCGGGGATGCGGTCCCGGATCCGGAAGAAGAAAAGCGCCTCTTCTACGTTGGACTGACCCGGCCCCACAGCCAGCTTTTTATGAGCTGCGCCAAGCGGCGAATCCTGGGCCGCTTGCCCTTGCATCTGCCTCCCAGCCGCTTCGTGCAGGAACTCAACTTTCGTCGGGTAAACAAAGTCCGTCGCGTGGCCCGAACCAGGCAGCGGGTAACGCACTTGTCTCTATTGGATGGGCTGGAGTGAAGGAGGTTGAAACTCTGGTGCACAGATGCTCGCAATGCTCGCATTTAAAAGCCAAGCTGGAGCTTGGCGGTCCCAGATGCCAAACCGAGGTTCATCACCAAGTCTCGTTTCATACGAGTCCTGCCCTTGGCGGTACCTCCGGCAAATAAACCCCGAGACAACCATGACTGCTTCACCAGGTTCCAAAATACTCCCCGCATCTCCCTGGCCCATCGCCGCCCCCTCTTTTGTCTGGCCGGCTCGGGTGGGTGAAAACTGCCGTCGTCTGCACGGCATGGTGGACGAAGCGGCCCTGGTCTTTTTTCAAACTCAGGGCTGTCTGGAGTACGACCTAGAAGACCTTCCTCCCTGGATGGCTGACCTTAACCTCTCCTATCACCTCCACCTGCCCCTGGACCTGCCCTGGGAACAAGGCGGGAAGGCGGCTGCGCAGAGAGCCTTGGCCTTAGCGGACAAAGTCGCCTTCTGCCAACCCTGGGGATTCGTTCTGCATCCTCCCAGGGATCCCAAAACATTTCTCAGCTTCCATCGTCACTGGTGTGATCACGGCCTGCCGAGCAGCAGTCTGATCCTGGAAAACGTTGAACATAACGACCTCATTCCCCTTCTGCCGTCAGTGGCCGAAACCGACTGCCGCATCTGCCTGGATTTCGGCCACTTGGTCGCCTACGGGCAATGGGCCTTACTCCAACAGAACCTCGTCCGCAACCGTCTGAGCATGCTCCATGTCTATGCCCCGGTAGGCGGACATTCCCACAAGGGCTTGACGCATCTTAGCCTCCGGGATCAAGATGTCCTTATGGATCTTTTACCCATGCTCCCCACCGGAGGAGTGGTGGTCCTGGAAGTCTTTTCCTGGCCGGACCTGCAAGGTTCTCTTGACATTTTTTCCTTGTGGATTAGGAATTGGGATTCGATTCTATAACCCAGTCCAGCCGGGAAAGCTCCGGGTGATTTGTATGACATATTTCCGCAAATTAGAGCACAAGGCGGCTGAACTCCTCGCCCTGTGCAAAAAGAATGAGCGTTGGTTGATCCTGCTCAATGCCGACCCGGATGCCATGGCCTCGGCCATGGCCTTAAAGCGCATCCTGGCCAGGCGGGTGCAGGGTGTGGGACTAGCCATGGTCAATGAACTCAGCCGACCGGACAACCTGGCCATGGTTCGCTATCTGCAAATTCCGGTCCAACGCCTAAACCCTCCTTTGGCCGCCCAGTTCGACCGTTTTGCCCTGGTCGACTCCCAGCCCCATCACCATCTGGAGTTCGCCGGTTTTGACTCCTCCATCGTCATCGATCATCACCCGGTGAATCCTGAGCATCCGGTTCAAGCCCCCTTCGTGGAGATCCAACCCAACTACGGTGCCAACAGCACCATTTTAACCGAATTTTTATACAACCTGCATTTAAAACCGGGAAAACACCTGGCCACCGCCTTGCTCTACGGGATAAAGACTGACACCCACAGTTTTGAGCAGAACTTCCACGATGCGGACATCAAGGCCTTCCGTTTCTTAAGCAAGTATGCGGACCACAGTATCCTGCGTAAGATCGTGCGCAGTGAATTTCGGGTGGAGTGGCTGAAATACTTTTCCCAGGCCTTTCGCAAGATCCGCCTCTGGGGAGACGGCCTGACCGTTTACATGGGGGAAGTTGATTCCACGGACATTCTGGTCATCCTGGCCGACTTTTTTTTGCGCATCCACGACATCTCCTGGGACATCGTCACCGGAATCACCGACAACACCTTGGTAGCCATCTTTCGTGGAGATGGAGTGAAGGGCGACATGGGCGACCTGGCCACCCGGCTGTTCGGGAGCGTTGGATCGGCCGGTGGGCACAAATCCATGGCCCGGGCTCAGATCCCCTTGGAAAACCTGGATCAGGAACACCCCCAGCAGTTCATATGGGAACGCTTGCAGCAATGTCGGATAATAAGCAAAAACAAGAACTGCAACCAGATGGACGAGGACTTGGAGCTAAAGGAAGAAGAACTCATCGTCTCCGGCCGACATAACTCGGAGGGGTGAAGGGCCTGAGTGGGGACAGACCTTAAGACTCGTTTCATACCAGGAAGAACATTTTACCCAACCCTCAACCCTCGAGCAGATCATGCCCTTACAAGAAACCCTGCATTGGGATAAGCCCCCCTTGTACCTCATCGACGGAAGCTCTTTTTTTTATCGAGCCTTTTACGCCTTCCCCGACCTGTCCCGCTCCGATGGATTCCCCACCAATGCCCTGTTCATCACCCTACGTATCCTTTTAAACCTCATCAAGAAGGAACATCCCGGCCGAGTCTGTTTTGTCCTGGACGGCAAGGGGCCCAGCTTCCGGCAAGAGATCATGCCTTCATACAAAGCCCAGCGCCAAAAGATGCCCGAGCCCTTGAGCCGGCAGATTGACCCATTAGTACAAGGCGTACAGATCCTGGGACTCCCGGTTCAGGTGGCGGACGGGGCAGAAGCCGACGACGTGATCGCCACCTTGTGTTCCCGTTATAAACTGACCCAGCCCGTGGTCATCGTCGGATCGGACAAGGATCTGCGCCAATGCCTGGATTCCTCAGTCGTCCTTTGGGATCCCGGACAACGAACGGAAAGACTCATTACCCTACAAGACTTTAAGCAGGAAGAAGGCTTGACCCCGGAGCAGTGGCCAGACTTTCAGGCCCTGGTGGGCGACAGCAGCGATAATATCCCCGGAGTGCCCGGGGTAGGACCCAAGACGGCCAAAAAACTCCTGTCCAGGTATCCTTGCCTGGAAGCCTTACAGGCCAACTTTGATCACCTAAACGCCAAAGAACAGCAAAAGCTCGGCCCGCATATGCAGGCCATATTTCAATATCGGGAATTAACTCGGTTACGAACCGATACCGACCTGGACATCGGCCTGGACGATCTCATCTACCGGGCCTATGACCCCCAAGAGCTGAAAGTATTCTTTCAGACCTATGAATTTTCCAGTTTGATTCGTGAATTGGAGGCTGAAAAGGGACAATCCGCTTCCAGTCAGGCCAAATCACAACAGTCAACACATCAACACATCGAGCCCATCCAGCTGTCCGAGATTCCGGACTTTACACATTGCCGAGTGGGCCTGATCCGATCCCAGACAGGATTTTTTATCGCCTGGGAAGACCAAGAGGCTGAAGTGGCCGGCGAACCGGCAGAGATGATCCAGACTCTGGAAAAGAGTTCTCAGGTCTTTGCACCCTCTTTCAAAGACCTGAGCGAACAGGATCCGGCCTGGGAGGAGCTTTCTCCGGAGAAAGTCTTTGACCTGAGCCTAGCCGCCTACCTCCTCAGTCCGGAAGACCGGGACTATAGCTGGGAACGAATCTTACGCGGATTTCTGCCCCAAATCGATGTCCATATTCAAAACCAGGCCTTGGCCGCCCTGCGCATCGGGCAACTCCTGCACCAACGTGTGGAGAATGCCGGGCTCTTAGATCTCATGCATCACATCGAAATCCCTCTCATCCCTGTCCTGGTCCGTATGCAGCGCCGAGGAGTGGGTATCGACCTGCAAGCCCTGGAACATTTTTTACAGGAAGTGGAATCCGACCTGGAACGGCTCACGCAATCCGCCTATGCCCGGGCCGGTCAGGAATTCAACCTTCGCTCCTCCCAGCAGCTGGCGGATGTCTTGTTCAACCGGCTGGGGCTGCGTCCGGGCCGCAAGACCCCAGGCGGGCAGCCCTCCACCTCCATAACCGTTCTGGAAGGACTGCAACACCAGCATCCTATTATCAAAGACATTGTCGAGTACCGCAGCCTGGAAAAACTGCGCTCCACCTACCTGGCCCCCCTGCCCCGCCAGGTGCACGCCGATGGGCGAGTGCATACGACCTTCAACAACCTGTCCACAGCCACCGGCCGCCTGTCCAGCAGCAATCCCAATCTGCAAAACATCCCCATCCGGGGGCAGTTTGGACCGCGGATGCGCTCCTGCTTTGTGGCCCAAAAGGACAACGTCCTGATAGCCGCCGACTATTCCCAGATCGAACTCCGCGTCCTGGCTCATCTGTCCCAGGAACCGCATTTAATCGATGCCTTTGCCACCAACGAAGACATCCACGCCCGAACTGCCAGCCTGCTTTTAGACAAATCCAAGGACCAGGTCACAGTTGATGAACGTCGCAAGGCCAAAACCATCAATTTCGGGCTGATCTACGGCATGGGTCCTCAAAAGTTATCTCAGGAACTTGGGATTTCCCTTAACCAAGCCAAGAAGTTCATTGAAAAGTATTTCAGTACATTACAAAAAGTGCGCCAGTTTTTCGAACATATAGAGGACCTGGCTAAGGTCAATGGCTCGGTAACCACCATCTCCGGCCGGAGGCGGATTTTGCCGGATATCAACTCCCGAAACGAAAACTTGGCCGGACAGGCCAGGCGGATGGCCATAAACACCGTGGTTCAAGGGAGTGCGGCCGATATCATCAAGATGGCCATGCTCAAGGTGGAGGGAGACCACGAGCTCAAAGACCTGGGAGCCGAACTTATCTTGCAGGTCCATGACGAACTCCTTTTGGAAGCCCTGGCAACCAAAGCTCAGGCCTGTGGAGAACGTACGGCAGAACTTATGTCGTCGGTCATGGAACTCGATGTCCCATTGGTCGTGGAATGGGGCACGGGCCGGAGCTGGGCGGAGGCGCATTGAGGTCAGAAGACAGAGAACAGAGGACAGAGAACAGTGGTCAGCGCCGGCTCTGGCGGCAGACGCCCAGTTTGATCCAGGGTGAAACTTGCTTCAATCCAAAACAAGGTTTGGTCTATGCTCAATAAACCCCGCTTGCTCACCCCCGGACCGACTCACCTCCCGGAAGAGGTCCGTCTGGCCCTGGGCCGGGATATGATCCATCATCGCAAGGATACCTTTGTTCGTCTCATGCGCCGGGTACAAACCCAAATGCAGACCCTGTTTGCCACCCGGCAACCGGTTCTGCCCCTGTCTTGCAGCGGCACCGGGGCCATGCAGGCCGCGGTGGACAATCTTTTTGCCCCCGGAGATAAAGTCCTGGTCGTCGAAGGCGGCAAGTTCGGACAGCGCTGGACTCAGATTGCCGAGAAAAACCGGCTCCAGGTCCAGCGCCTGGAAGTCCAGAGAGGCCGAGCCGTCAACCCTGACCAAGTCCAAGCCGCCTTGAACCAACATCCGGACCTGCGTGGGGTTTTGGTCCAATACTCCGAAACCTCTACAGGGGTCCTGCACCCCATCCGGGATCTGGGGCAGATAACCGCCAATAATCGGGTTCTTTTGGTGGTGGACGGTATCTCCGGAGTGGGCATCTCTCCCTGCCCTATGGATGATTGGCACATCGACTGCCTGCTTACCGGATCCCAAAAGGGCCTCATGCTTCCCCCCGGCCTGGCCTTGATCAGCCTAAGCCCCAAGGCCTGGGACCGGGTGGAGGGATTGCCTGGAGCCAGTTATTATTTTGATCTGGCCAAAGAAAGAGAAAAGTGGAATCAGGGCCAGACAGCCTATACCTCACCCATTAATCTGATTATGGGCCTAGAGGCCAGCCTGGAACTTCTGCTCACTCCGGATTTGGAGCCAATCTTCCTCAAGCAGTGGGCCCTGACCCAAATGACCCGGACTGGAGTTCAGGCCCTGGGCCTTGAGCCTTTGGCTCCAACTGACTATACTTGGGGGTTGACCAGTTTTCTGCTCCCTGAGGGAACTGACGCCCAGGCTGTGTTGCAGCAAATGGCTCAAGATTTCAACCTGGTCCTGGCCGGCGGGCAGGACGAGCTCAAAGGCCGGATTATCCGCCTGGGGCATATGGGCCATGTGGATTGGGGGGATATCCTGGCCGGATTGGCCGCCCTGGGTCATTGTTTGGGATCGGACGTACCGGGTACAAGCCAAAAAGACGCCCTTGAACAGGCTATGAACGCCTACACCCAGGCTTTGGCTGATACCCGTTCGCCTGTGGATAAGCTCTTCTCAGCTCAGATTGTATTCTTCAACCGTGAACCTGGAACCATCAAGTCCAATGGAGGACATCTATGACCAATCACGACCCTACCCGGCCGGAAACTGAGCCCCAACAGACCCCGGAAGAACGTAAAGAGGCGGCCCAGGCCTTCGAGGACAAGGCCAAGGAACAGACGGGCCAAGACCCCTTGCCCAAGGTGGACATGAACACCTTCATCCTCTCCTTGAGCTCATCGGCCCTGGTCCATTTGGGTGAGGTCAACGATCCGCAGACTGGACAAAGCCAGGTCGACCTGAATCTGGCCCGGCACACCATCGACATGCTGGCCATGCTGGAGGAAAAGACCAGGGGCAACCTGACTGCGGATGAAGAAGGCTTGCTCAAAAACATCCTCTTTGAGCTGCGGATGAAATACGTACAAAAAGCGGGATGAACAATATGCCCAACCACAAATACCCGGTGGGACTGGTAGGGGTGACCGGATATACAGGTATGGAGATGCTCCGCTGTCTCCTGCATCACCCTGGTTTTGAGCTGATCACTGTGACCTCCAGGCAGGAAGCGGGGAAAAGCATTTCCCGGCTCTTTCCCCAACTGCAAAGCACTGCTTTGGGCAACCTGGTTATCAGCGAACCGGATGTGGACCAACTGGCCCGGGACTGCCATCTGGTCTTTCTGGCCGTTCCCCACGGTACAGCCATGCATATGGCCGCGGCCCTGGTTCAGCGGGAAGTGAAGGTAGTGGACTTAAGCGCCGATTTCCGCCTCAAATCCCGGGAAGCCTTTGAGAGTTGGTACAATTGTCAACACCAGGCCCCGGAACTTCTGTCCACTGCCGTCTACGGCCTGCCCGAACTCTATGCTGCAGACATCGCCCAGACCCGGCTGGTGGCCAATCCCGGCTGCTATCCGACCTCTGTCCTCTTGGGACTTTACCCGGCCCTTCAGGGCGGTCTGGTTCACAGCCGGGACATTGTGGCCGACAGCAAATCCGGGGCCAGTGGAGCCGGACGCGGGGCCAAGGTCGGGACCCTGTTTTGCGAGGTATCCGACACCTTCAAGGCCTACGGCCTGGGTACTCACCGGCACACCCCGGAGATTGATCAGGAAGTGAGCCGCATGGTCGGGGAGACCATCCAAGTTTCCTTCAACCCCCATTTGCTGCCCATTAACCGGGGCATCCTGACTACCTTGTACACCAAGGCCCATGAACAGACCACGATGGAGAAGCTGCGCCAGGCGTATACAGCATTCGACAATGACCATCCTTGGATCCGTTTGCAGGCTGAGGGCTGTCTGCCGGAGGTGAAAAACGTGCGCGGGACCATGTATTGCGATATAGGGGTAGTCCTGGACGAACGTACCCGGCGGGTGATCATCGTCTCGGTCATCGACAATCTCTGCCGCGGGGCCTCGGGCCAAGCCCTGGCCAACGCCAACCTCATGTGCGGGCTGCCGCTCACTACCGGCCTAAATCTGCCCGCCCTGGTGCCCTAACTCGAAGTCTGTCAGGGCTTATCACCTAGCAACTTCTTTGTTATATTTTTATAAAATATCCAAAGAGAGGTTGCATTATGCACACAACAAATCTTCGCAAAGTTGGCGGATCGATTATGTTGGCTGTTCCGCCGTCTATACTTGACCTGTTGAATCTGCAGGCGGGATCTAAGGTGGGTGTGACGGTTGATGGCAACATGCTGGTCATTGAGCCTCATCCCAACCCACGCTATTCTCTGGATGAACTCCTCGCCCAATGCGATGGATCGGCAAACATGACCGAGGAAGATCAAGAATGGCTTGAAGCCAAGCCGGTAGGAAATGAGCTTCTTTGAATAAGGGAAGGGCTTCCCTGCCCTTATTCGTCCCCATTGCGCTGATCCAGTACCCGTTTGCTCTTGGCAAAGGTCCGGGGCAGATGACCGGGCTCCACAATGGACGCCTCGCTGCGGACCAGGAGATGTTTGCGCATGGAAGCGGCAATGGCCCTGGACAGACCGACGTCCAGATCCGATCTGGCCTCCGGACGGCGTTCAACTTTGAGCAACATGTGGTCCACACCTTCTTTACGGGCCAGAACCACCTGATATTCGGAGCTGAGTTCGGCAAAATCGTGCAACACGTCCGCAATTTGACCCGGATATATGTTCACCCCTCGAAAGATAAACATATCGTCAGACCGGCCCAGAATACGGTCGTGCCTGGGGTATCCCAGGCCGCAGGGACACTGTCCGGGCAAAAGGCGGGTCAAATCTCGGGTCCGATAGCGAATCAAGGGCGCCCCTTGCTTGCACAAGGTGGTGACCACCATCTCCCCCACCTCTCCAGGAGCCACCGGCTGCAAGGTCTGGGGATCGATAATCTCCAGAATGAAAAAATCAGCCCAATAGTGCAGGCCCTGGTGTTCACTGCACTCCAGACCCGTTCCCGGACCGTACAGTTCGGTTAACCCTGGGATGTCAAAACACCCCTCCAGGCCAAAAACCTCCTCCACCCGCTGGCGCATCTTCGGGGTGTGCGGTTCGGCCCCGAATATGGCCTTTTTCAGGTTGACTTGGTCCTGAAGTCCGTATTTTTCCACTTCCTCAGCCAGGAGCAGGGCCATGGAGGCTGTCGAGCATAGACAGGTAGACTTCATATCGGTCAAAAATTGCAGCTGAATTTCCAAGTTCCCCGGTCCCAAAGGGAGGGCCATAGCCCCGAACTGCTCACACCCCAGCTGAAACCCCACTCCAGCGGTCCACAATCCGTAGCCCACCGCAATCTGCACCCGGTCTGTGCGCCCCAGTCCAGCCAGTTCATAACACCTGGCCATCATCAGCTTCCAGGTATCAATGTCCCTCTGGGTGTAGGCCAGGATCTTGCGCTTGCCCGTTGTTCCGGAGGAGGCGTGAATTCGGACTACCTCTTCCTCCGGCACGCTGAGCAGAGGTAGCGGATAATCATTGCGCAAGTCATCCACAGTGGTAAAAGGCAGGTGGTCCAGATCCTTCAGACTGCGTATCGCCCGGGGATCGATTCCGCTTTCTTCCAGACGCCGCCGGTAATAGGGACTGCCGGCATAGGCATGCTGAACGGTCCATTGCAGGCCGGACAGCTGTTGCTCAAGCAGATCCTCTTGCGTATAGTGGGGAAAAAATCGGTAGGTTTTTGTAGCACTTTTGTTCATACACCTTACACCTTACCCGAGAGTTATGACCAGCAACACCTTCCTTTTGGAGCTCTTTCCGGTTGCGGCCACCGTCCTGGGACTCATTCTGGGCAGTTTTTCCAATGTGTGCATTCACCGGTACATTCAGGGGACATCCATTGTCTTCCCCCCCTCCCATTGTCCCTTGTGTGAACATAAACTGGCCTGGTGGGAAAACATCCCCCTCATCAGTTATGTGCTTCTGGGCGGAAGGTGCCGCAGTTGCCAGGAGACCATCCTCTGGCGGTATCCTGTAGTCGAGGGCATCTCCGGGCTCTGGGCCCTGCTTCTGGCCCTGAAGTTCGGAGCCGGAGCGGCCTTTGCCGTCTATCTCCTTTTCGGCCAGGTCCTGATTATCATCAGTTTCATTGATCTGGAGATCTTCATCCTTCCGGACATCTACACCCTGCCCGGTGCCGTGGGCGCCCTGGCCGCCGCCATTCTTTTCTTAGGCCTGCCCTGGTCCGCATCTGTGATTGGGGCTTTGGCCGGTGGAGGGGCTTTTCTTGTTTTACAGCAGGGTTATAAGTGGCTCAAAGGCCGGGAAGGCCTGGGCACCGGAGACGTCAAGCTTATGTTCCTTTTGGGGGCCTTGCTCGGTTGGCAAGCCCTGCCCCTGGTGGTGTTCATGGCCGCCATCAGCGCCCTGGCCGTAAGCCTTATCTATCTGCGCCAAGCCAGCGCCAAGGGTTTACAGACCGCGGTTCCCTTCGGTCCTTTCCTCAGCCTGGGAGGCATGCTCTACATCCTCATTGGCCCCCAGATCTGGCAGTGGTATTTAGGATTTTAAAAAATCATTTCCAAGAAATGATTTCTTAAAATCCTTTAAACGTCCCCTGCCAAGCCCTCCGAAGCTCCTGGACGGTCTCCGTCAAGAGCGTCTCTTGACCTCGACGAACCGTCAATACCGGCTCGTGCTGCACCTGCCCCACCCGGGCCAGGCACTGTCCGGCAAAAATTTGATCAAAGGCCTGGGTCTCGTCCTGGGGCACGCTGACCAGGAGCCGACTGGGGGTCTCGCTGTACAGAAGCTCTTCCGGAGCATAGGCCTCATGGCCGCAAACCGGCACCTGATCCAGATCCAGGTCCAGCCCCAGACTTCCACCGATGCACATCTCGGCCGCAGCCACCCCCAAACCGCCGTCTGAGAGGTCGTGACAGGCGGAGACCAGTCCCCGAGTTAGAGCCGCATACAAGGTGAGATATCTGGCCCTGGCCCTGAGCACATCAACCTGGGGCACAAAACCTCCCTGGAGGTCAAGCTCGCCCACAAGTTCGCTGGCCCCAAGCTCCCTGCCAGTCCGCCCCAAGAGATAGAGGACATCCCCGGGCTGCTTCAAATCCGAAGTGCAGCACAGATTGACATCCGGGATCACACTGATCACAGAGAACAAAACCGTGGGCGGAATGGAAATCTTGTACTGATCGATGGTATAGTCGTTTTTCATGGAGTCTTTGCCGGAAATACAAGGAACTCCAAAACCAAGACAAAAATGGGCCAAGGCCTGGTTGGCCCGGACCAACTGAGCCAGCTTGTGCTCCCCGTCCGGTGTCTTATCCGACTGGACCGGATCGCACCAGCAGAAATTATCCACCCCGGCCATATGCCGCAGATTACCGCCCACGGCCACGGCGTTACGCACCGCTTCGTCCACGGCATTGGCCATCATCCAGTAGGTATCCAGGTCCGAATACCTGGGGCACAAACCGTTGGCGACCACCAGGCCCTTTTGACTGTCCAAAACCGGACGGATGACTGCAGCATCGGCCGGGCCGTCCTGCATGGCTCCGGTCAAGGGCTTGACCACACTTCCGCCTTGAACTTCGTGGTCGTACTGGCGAATGATGTATTCCCGGCTGCAGATATTGAGTCTGCCCAGCATGCGGCGAAGGAGCCCGGCTTGATCCCTGCCGGCGTTCGCCACCTGCACCGGCTGCTGCGGCGCGGGATCCCAGACCGCGAATAGCTCCATCTGGGGCAGACCGTGATGCAGAAAATCCATCTCCAGTTCGCCCACCAGCTTCTCCCCGTACCAAACCCGGAATAGCCCGCTCTGAGTGAATCGGCCCAGGGGAGTGGCTTCCACGTCCATCTCCCGGGCCATACGCAGGAAAACGTCCAGCTTGTCTTCCGGCACAGCCAGGGTCATCCGCTCCTGGGCTTCGGAGAGCAGAATCTCCCAGGGAACCAGGCCGTCGTACTTCAAAGGCACCTGGACCAGATCCAGTTCACAGCCTCCGGTATCTTCAGCCATTTCCCCCACTGAGGAGGACAGGCCCCCGGCCCCGTTGTCCGTGATCGCGTTGTATAAGCCCTGGTCCCTGGCCCGGATGATGAAATCGTACATCTTACGCTGGGTGATGGGGTCCCCGATCTGGACCGCCGTAGCCGGGGATTCGGCATGCAGGGCCTCGGAGGAGAAGGTGGCCCCGTGAATACCGTCCTTGCCCACCCGGCCTCCGGTCATGACCACCACGTCGCCGGGCCGGGCCATTTTCTCATGGCTGGATCGGCCCTGGATCTCGGCCGGCATCATGCCTACCGTGCCGCAAAAGACCAGGGGCTTGCCCAAATACCGGACATCAAAGACCAGGCCGCCGTTGACCGTAGGAATCCCGGACTGATTGCCCCCATGCTCCACACCCCGGCGCACCCCCTCCAGGACCCGATGGGGATGGAGCAGGCGCGGCGGCAGGGGCTGATCATAAAATGGGGAGGCAAAACAAAAGACATCCGTGTTGCACACCAGATTGGCCCCCAGACCGGTGCCCATGGGATCGCGGTTCACGCCTACAATCCCGGTTAAGGCCCCGCCGTAGGGATCCAGGGCCGAGGGACTGTTGTGGGTTTCCACCTTGACGCACACGCTGTTCTGGGCATCGAAACGGATCACTCCGGCGTTGTCCTTGAACACCGAGAGGCAAAAATCATTGTCCTTCATCCGTTGCCGCAAGATAGCTGTACTGGCCTGGATATAGGAGGAAAACAGACTGTCTATGACCTGCGTCCGGCCCTGAACCTTGTCCGTGTAGGTGATCCGGGCATTGAAGATCTTGTGCTTGCAGTGCTCGGACCAGGTCTGGGCCAGGGCCTCGAGTTCCACATCCGTGGGATGAACGGACAGGCCGCTTGCGGTCCGTCGTTTCTGCACCTCCTCCTGGGCGTAATAGGCCTGAATGGCCCGCAGCTCAGCCGGACTCAGGGCCAAAACCCGTTCCTGGCTCAAGCGCTGCAATGCATCGTCGTCCAGCCCAAGAAGGGAAATCTCCTCAACCTGGTCCGTGGACTGCCCGCTGACCCGGGGAACCTGAGCCGCAAATCCAGGATCTTGCTCCCACTCTTCACGACCCTTGAGGGCATAGCGCTCAATAAGCTCATTGGCCAAGAGATCGGTGGCAATGCTCTGCACCTGTCCCCGGGACAGGGAACCTGTAATCAGGTACTGTATCGCGCTGTACACAGCCATATCCCGCCCTAAGCCCAAGCCCAGGCCGTTTTTCAGCGTCTCGGCCGCCACGCGGCCTTCGTTGTCTGTTACCCCGGGCCGGAAGCCGATCTCCAGGATCCAGTCGAAGTCTGCTGCCAAGGGCTCTAAGGACACGTCATGCAGGACTGGATCGTGAAGCAGGGCTTGGTCCATGACCTCCCGGGCCTGCTCATAGTTGATACCCTCCAGGGTGTACACAGTGATCAGGCGAACTGCATCAACGTGCAGGCCGAGTTCCTTGCTGATTCGCAAGGCCGTGACCCGGCCCTGCATATCGGTGAGGTGGGTTTTCAGCTTGACCGCCAAACGGTGCAACATATAAGGTCCTTTGAAAAAAATGATGGCCGTCCAAGGCCTTACTCATGGGAGCTGGACCTCTCCTACCAGAGTCCGGGGCAAAGGCCAAGGGCTGACAGTGTACAACGCAGGGCTTTTTGGTTCTGCTACTCATTGTCAACAATTTGAATTCATTTGCTCTGTACCCGGACGAATGATTATTCGCCCCTACTACCCACTCGCCAGTTTCTTACTGGATCAAACTGGCGATTTCTTGCTGATAACAAATACCAGATAACTGACAACCAGCCCGCCAGCGGCGGGACTGAATAAGGATCCCATCATGATTCATCCCTGGCCGGTTGTCCACTCCACCCGGAGTTCCTACCGCATCTTCAATCTGCGCACCGACCGGGCCGTCTCTCCACGCACCGGGCAAACCCACGACTTCTACATCCTGGAATCCGCTCCCTGGGTGAACATCATTCCCCTCACGCCGGGAGAAAAAGTGGTCTTTATCCGCCAGTACCGGCATGGAATCCAGGACACCACCCTGGAAGTCCCCGGCGGGTTGGTAGAATCTTTCGACGATCCCAAGAGCGCAGCTCTGCGTGAACTGAAAGAAGAGACCGGATATGCCGGCCGTGACATCAATTTTCTGGGCAAGGTCCACCCCAATCCGGCCATCCAGGACAACGAATGTCATTCTTTTGTGGTTTGGAACGTTGAACAAACCGCTTTGCAGGACTTGGATGCCAAAGAGGACATCGAAACGGTACTCCATCCTCTGTCCTCTGTGCCACACATGATTCACTCCGGGCAGATCACCCACTCCCTGGTCCTGTGCGCCTTTTTCTTCTTCTTTGCCGCATATCGACCGGATCTTGTGCCTAAGGACCGTCCTGCATCCAGAGCCAAAGATCTCCTTGGGGTGGCTGAAAGCGGAATCTCTGACTTAGGGGCTGAGCATAGGCGTCATCTTCTGAGGCAAATGCGGGACAGAAGCTAGTGCAGGCCTTGCTTGACACCGGGCCGTGGGTTGCTCTCATAGATCGAAGCGAATCAAAGCATACACTTTGTCTGCAGTGGTTTGAATCTTTTACCGGAACCATATATTCAACAGAAGCAGTTCTCACCGAAGTTCTGTATCTTCTCAATTTTTCGATGCAGGCCCAGCAAGCCGCACTGGATTTCGTTCTCCGGGAGATTGTCACCCTGGTTCCAACGGATACTCATTCCTTAGCCACCTGTCGCTGGCTGATAGAAAAGTATGCCGATCTGCCCATGGACTATGCGGACGCAACTCTTGTCTGTCTGGCCAGTGAATCCAAGATCTTTAATATTGCCACCCTCGACCTAAGAGACTTTTCAGTCTACAGAAGCATTGATAACCAAACGTTCACCCTTCTCCCCTGAGACAGCTGAGGAGTGCAGCAAATGAATTTTTCCTTCAAGGACTTCTTGGCCCTGGAAGTCAGCCCGGCTTTGGGCTGCACTGAGCCGGTGGCCGTGGCTCTGGCCGCCGCCGCAGCCGCCGGACTTCTTCCCACTCGTTCCCCGGAACATATCCGCGTTCGGGTGGACGGCAATGTGTTCAAGAACGGCCTGGCGGTTATAATCCCGGGAACTGATGGCCGGCGGGGCCTGGATCTGGCCGCCGCCTTAGGGGCTGTGGCCGGGGACGCCGGCCGAGCCATGCAGGTTTTGGAAGGCCTCAGTCCCCAACAGGTGGAGCAGGCTGCTGATCTGGTCGGCTCCAATCGGGTGGAAGTAGACCTGGACCCGGACCAGCACGGGCTGTTTATCCAGGCTGAGATCACTGCCGGCCAGGATATGGCCCGGGCTTTAATCCAGGGAGCCCACGACAGCATTGTCAACCTGAGCCTGAACGGCCGGAAGATCTCAGACAGTCCCCTCTTGGAGCGCGAACAGGACGTGAATTCCTCCCCCCTCCACCACCATAGCGTTGGCCATTTGGAGGCTTGGCTCAAAGAGCAGTCTCTATCCTCTCTCCTGGCTCTTCTCCAACAGGCCGACGACCAGGATCTGGCCTTCCTGCGCCAAGGTGTGGACATGAACCGGAAACTGGCCGAGTACGGCCTGGCCCATGCATCTGGTCTGGGCGTGGGCCAAGCCTTGGCCGGCCTGGCTGAGGAAAAAATCCTGAATAAGGATATGCTCCTGGCAGCCAAGATCCTGACTGCAGCAGCAGCTGATGCCCGTATGGCCGGGGTCAGCCTTCCGGCCATGAGTTCGGCTGGGAGTGGGAACAACGGACTCACGGCCATCCTACCCATCTGGGCGGCCGGAGAATTCCTGGACTGCCCGGAAAAGACTTTGCTCCAGGCCATTGGCCTGAGTCATCTGGTCACCGCCTACATCAAGACCCACACCGGCCGTCTGTCCGCGGTTTGCAGCTGCTCCCTGGCCGCCGGGGCCGGGTCGGCAGCCGGATTGGCCTATGCCCTGGGCGGGGATGTCCAATGCATCACCCGGGCAGTGAACAATGTGATCGAAGATTTGGGCGGTGTGCTCTGCGATGGGGCCAAGACCGGGTGTGCTCTCAAGCTGGCCACAGCTGCCGGCTCGGCAATTCAAGCCGCCCTCCTGGCCCAGCGGGGTGTGGGCGCGGTCCCGGTGGAAGGTATCCTGGGCCAGTCCCCGGAACAGAGCATCGCCAACCTGGGCCGGATCTGCCAGGAAGGCATGACCCAGACCGGAGCCACTATCCTGGATATCATGCTGGGCAAGCGAAGCCTCTGATGATCGATAATGATTTGAAAATTGTGATTTGGAATTTGGAATTTCACCCAGTGAGACCCCTATGATCATCGACGTCCATGTCCATATCTGTCCTCCGGAAGTCCGGGATAACCGGGAAGCCTACTTGCCCGACGAGCCGGAATTTGCAGCTATTTATAAAAATCCCAAGGCCAAGCTGGTGGGAGCAACTGAACTTATACAGACCATGGATGAGCAGGGAGTGGACAAGGCCGTGGTCTTTGGCTTTCCCTGGCGAAAAGAGGATAATTTCCGGCTGAACAACGACTATGTTCTGGAGGCCGCTCAACGCTTTCCGGATCGGCTCATCCCCTTGGCCTGTTTCGACGCCACCCACCCCAAGGGCCAGCAGGAGACCGAACGCTGCCTCCATTCCGGAGCCCGGGGTATCGGGGAGCTGGCCTTCTATTCCGCCGGCATAGACGAGCAGGCCAGAGAGGCCATCATTCCTTTGGCCCAACTCTGCGCCGAGGCGGGAGCTATTGTCTCCCTGCATACCAATGAGCCCATCGGGCATAATTATCCGGGCAAGAGCCCCATGACCTTGTCACAACTCTACTCCCTGCTACAGGCCACACCGGATACGCGCTGGATCCTGGCACATCTGGGTGGAGGGCTGCCCTTTTACGCCTTTTTAAAAAAAGAGGTCCGGGAGGTCCTGGCCAATGTCTGGTTCGACACCGCAGCCATGCCCTTTCTCTACCGCCCCCAGGCCCTGGGGGCCATGGCCGATGCCGTTGGACTGGACAAGCTGCTTTTGGGTACCGACTTCCCCCTTCTTCCCCCCACGCGCTATTTCCGGGAATTTGAAAACTCAGGACTGGACCTGGATGAACTGGAGGCCGTTTTGGGCCTCAATGCAGCCAAACTCTGGCAGGTTAAATTATGAACAATTCCTCCCTTCCTGTCCGCATAATTCCCAAGGAAGAGGCCGTCTTCTGGCTGGACAAGGACGGCTACTGGCGTAACCAGGACGGAAGATTTCAAAATCCCAAAATCATCGCCCACTTTCATTCCTGCATCCAAAAAGACGAGCACGGGTTTTATCTGACCCAGGACCATCCCGAGTTTCGGGAAAAGGTCTATTTTCCCTATGAGGACACTGCTCTTTTTGTCTTTAATGTTCAGGAGAAAGGCCAAGATGTGATTCTGAAGCTAAATACTGGGCAGGAAGTCCCTCTCCCTCCAGACAAGCTGTCTATTCATAATGACCATCTGTATATGGACCTGGACGGAGATAGGGTCAAGTTTTCAGAACGGGCCTTGGTTACCCTGTCTAAGTATATGCAATTCGACGAGGGACGAAACAAGGCCTGGATCGAGTATCATGGCCGGTCATGGCCTATCCCGTTTACCTAAAAAGCAGAAAAAGCCGATAAGCGCTCAGTGAATTTGCTCCGCTGCTTACAATCTTTACCGGGCAGTCACCCTCCGCTGCGCTTGACCGTAAACCCCTCTTTCTTCAGCTCTTCCACCAGCAGATCCCGATGATCGCCTTGAATTTCAATGATCCCGTTTTTCACAGTCCCCCCGCTTACGCACTTGGCCTTCAGCTTTTTGGCCAATTGGGCCAGGGCTTGGTCTGCAAGTGGGACTCCGGTAATCAGGCTGACGCCTTTGCCCTTGCGGCCCTTAGTCTCCCGCCCAACGCGCACAATCCCGTCTCCGGAAAAAGAAGACGCCTTGTTCCTGCATTGGCACTTGACCGCAGGCTCCCCGCATTGGGGACACATTTTTCCTTATATTCGGCTGTAAACACCTTTTCCACACTGCCGAAAACCTCCAGGAGCAGTTCTGCCTTGTCCCTTGACCCTCATTGCTTTCGTCTTCGGTTGGCTGAACGTACCCGGTACAAACGTTCAGTAAACCCGCCCTGCTGTTCAAAATCTCTGGCCTGACGCTCGATCTGGCGGGTCAAAAGATGACAGGCCAAATTCAACAGCGAAAGCGCTCCATTGGCGGCCAAAGCTCCCGGAGACAAGGACGCACAAGGACTTGCACCGACCAGCATTGCCCTGCTTTCTCTGTGGTCTTCTCTTCCAGTCCTTATCTGTCTATGCTTGTCCGTGTCTTTTCTGCTTTGCTGCAGTGCATGTTCCTCAGCCACCCACTGCCGAACATCCTCCAGTGAAGAACATCTCCTCTGCTTGAAACGGACCAGCGCAGGATGATCAGCAGGCAACATGGGCATCCCCCGTTGCCGCAAAAAATCCTCATAGTCCAAACGCAGCTCCTCCAGACTTGCCCTGGCCACGCTGGTCAGCTTGAGCTCCATCTTTTTGGAGGTTGCACTGGCCTTGCTGCCTTCAGCTATATTCTGCACTCCGCTGCGTGCCGCCTGGACCATCTGATCATGGGTCCGGCTCCTTGTATGAATATAACGGTCGCAGAACCGCACGGTCACATCATAGATCAGCTGGGCAATCTGAAAGCTCTTCAGGTTGCGGTACCCGCCATGTTGGGGAATAAGGGTTTCCCGGTCACACAAAGGCATATCCTCCGCAAAACTTATGCATCCAGCAGCTCTTCTTGCACCTTATACCCCATTGCCCCTTAGCGGACCAAGGTTCCCTGATGGGCCAGGACGATTTTTATCTGCCCATAGCTGAACTCATCGCCAATTATCTCCTTAATTTCCTTTAATGAACTCCCCTCAGCCTCGGCAATGGCCTTTTCAATGGCCTCCTGCCTATCCGCAGATAACAGCTCATCAATGCCCAACTCTCCCTGGTGCACCAAGGTGCTCAAATGGCCTTCAATGGTAGACTGGGTCAGACCCCTGGTCGCCGCGATCTGGGCTGGATTGTGGCCCTTCTTGAATAGCTCCAGGGTAATCCCTCTGGTATCCCCTGCCTGTCCCGCCCGACCGGGCTGCTGCTCCTCCGCCGATCTCGGTTTTTGCGGCAGGTTCACCTGCTCAATTCCGTATTTGCGGCGATAAGCAGCCACCATTTCGATCAGTTCCTGACCGTAATTGGCCACGGTTTTGGCCCCCACCCCCCGTATCTTCTCCAGCTCGGCCAGGGTCTGGGGCAGGGTGACTGCAAGCTGGACAGCCACCCTTTGATGCAAAACCTGGTAAGGAACGAGTTCAAGTTCCTTGGCTTTGGCCGTCCGCCACTCCTTCAAGGTCTGAAAAAGTTCCGGATGGGCGACGTCCTCTTCTGTATAGTCTGTGATCTGCGACTTTTTCTTTCTCTGCTGGATAAGCTCCACTTCAGCCTTGGCCACCGCCTGCAAATACGCAGCTGGAGAAAATCCCTGTGCACAGCTCTGGACTCCGGCCATCTTGACTGCCAAATCCTTTTTCAAGTTGCCCAGGGCATTGGTGATCTTCTTATTCAGTTCGGCGTTGTCGGTTTCCACCCTGATTGCGGACACGTATCGACCCAGGCTGTTGTCAAGTTTATCCTCAAACCATTTGGAGCCTTTACAGATCCGTTCCAGGATATTCGGATCCGATTCCGGCAAGCGCTCCGGACTGAACTTACTGCTGAGTTCCCGCAAAAAGATGTTACTGACCTCAAAAATTTCCCTGGCCTTGTCCTCCACCTCCCCAAGATCATGGACACCTGTGACCTGAACCACTTGTCTGTTGTCTGCAAGCAAACGGGCCAGATACTTCAGACGTCCCCGCAATACGTCCATATCAAAACACCCCAGCAGCAACTGCTGCTGAAAGGAGACCTTGGCCTGGGCCAGATGTTCCTTGCTGGGAGGATTCTGCCGGACCTGGCGATCAAAACGGACGATGGCCTCATCCGGGCCCATGCCCCGGTTAGCAAGGGGAGAACAGAGGATCATACCCTCCATGCTTTTGCAGCGGCTCAAGGCCACATAGACCTGGCCGTGGGTAAAAGCGTTTTGGGCATCGATGATGGCCCGGTCAAAGGTCAGTCCCTGGCTCTTGTGAATGGTGATAGCCCAGGCCAGCTTCAGGGGGTACTGAGTAAAGGAACCGATGACCTCTTCCTGGATATCCTTGTTCTCTGGATTTAAGGTGTATTTGATATTCTCCCAGGTCAATGGTTCCACCTTGATCGGCTTTTGATCCCCGGGACACAAGACCTTGATCTCCTCCTGGGATATGGACGTAATCCTCCCAATTTTGCCGTTATAATAGAGTTTTTCCGGGTTGGGATCATTGCGCACAAACATGACCTGGGCCCCTTGCTTGAGCAGGAGCTCGGATAAGGTAGGGTAGATATGCTCCGGAAAATCTCCAGATATCGTGGCTGAAAAGCGATATTCTTGGCCCTTGAGTTCCTCCAGCCTGTGCTGGTTGATGTTCTGGGCCTTTCTGTTGTGGGAGGTCAGGGTGATGTAGCCTTGCTCCGTGTCCGGGACAAAGTCCGGACAGTAGCGGGTGTTCAGTTTTTGAATCGCTTCTGGATCCAGCTTGTTGTCTCGAACCTTGTTTAAGATCTGAATGAAGCTGTCATCCGACTGCCGGTAGATGTGCCCCAGTTCAATGGTTATAAATTGAGTCTGAGCCAAGGCTTGGCTGCTGAAAAAATAGACTGAATCATAAGATTCCTGCAAAAGCTCCCATTCATCCGGCTTGGCCACTGGAGAGAGCTGATGCAGATCTCCGATCATCAGCAGCTGCACTCCTCCAAAGGGCTGGGTACTGCGTCTGTGCCTCCGCAGGGCCGCATCCACGGCGTCCAGCAAATCGGCCCGGACCATGCTGATTTCGTCGATAACCAAAAGGTCCAGGCTCTGAATAATGTTCTTTTTCTCCTTGCTGAACCTGAACTGGCGCTGCTGGTCCCGCTCAAAGGCCTCGCTCCCGGGCACAAAAGGTCCGAAGGGCAGCTGGAAGAAGGAATGCAGGGTCACTCCCCCGGCATTTAAGGCAGCCACCCCGGTGGGAGCGGTGGTAATCATCCGCTTGCTGGAAGAATCTTGCAGCTTTTTCAAAAAAGTGGTCTTGCCTGTGCCTGCTTTTCCGGTCAAAAAGACATGATGGCCGGTCTTTTCCACATAGCCTTCAGCCAGCTCCAGATCCTGACTTGTCACCCATTCAGAGGTCATAGGTGCGTATCCCCCTTCTTTGAGATTCATTATGTCCCGCCCTTTCAGGGCGGGCGAGGGAAATGATCTTCTATAACCCAGGGCCATGCCCTGGGCTGGTATATCCCACCCCTTTGGGGTCAGAAGAAGTCGGAAACAGCCAGCAAAGCAGATCCGGCACCAGCCCCAAGACCTTACATCTCGGCGCGTTGATCAATACATGGTCATATCCCGATCTCTTCCGCCCCACGGCCCTGAAGGGGCCGGATATACCAGCCCGGGGCAGCGCCCCGGGGGGTGAAATGCCCCCCATCCTGCCGCCCTGAAAGGGCGGGAGATGCTTAGGTCTAGTTCATTCAGCACCTGAACACTTATCACCGCCCCGGAACGGATTATGTTCTCGGCCTGATCAGCCTTTTGGGCATCTCCAGAAAAGAGATACACAAGAACATTGGTGTCTATAAATGCCCTAATCCCGGGCATGAGCATCTTCGTTATCAAATATGTTTATCCTCCAATGGACTTTTCCGTCAAGACATGGCCCTCCATCCTTCAATGCAAAAGCCCGGGCGGATTTTCCCGCCCGGGCTTTTGAACAATCCTACAGATGGCTTGATGAAAACATCAGTCCCCGTCGATGATCCGCAGGGCATCTTCCCGGTAAGCATCCATAATATAGGGTATCCCCGTTACTTCAGTCGCTTCTTGGGTCAAACAGGCCAGATCCTTTCGGCTGATCAGATCCACCCGCCACTTGCGGGCCCCGGCCATAATCTGCTGCAGACCGATGCGCAGCTTTTCGCTGGCGCTGTAGATACCAAGCGCGCCCAGGGGCATTTTTTCCACCTCGGCCCCATACATACCCTTCACCTCTTCATAGCAGAGAAAGATTTCCTCTGGAGTTGAGCCGAACTTGGCCACAGAATTGGGCAGACCTCCGTCTTCGCCCTTCAGCCAACGGCCGATGTTCTTGCCCACCATGCCCGGTATCATCAAGGCCCGGCCCATGCACACCGCCTTGCAGTATGGAGCGCCCAAGGCCAGGGCCTTGAACAAGTGGTCCTCGGAAGAAAATCCGCCGGCAAAGGCAATATCCGGGACCCAATGTCCCTTCTCGGCCAAACGGTGGCAAAGTTCATAGGTCATGGAATGCAGATACAAGGCCGGAACACCCCATTCGGACATCATTCGCCAAGGACTCATGCCCGTTCCACCCGGGGCGCCGTCTACGGTGATCAAATCAATACGAGCCTCCGAAGCCCAGCGAATGGCCATGGCCAACTCGCGCATAGGATAGGCTCCGGTCTTTAAGGTCACCCGTTTGGCCCCCAATCGTCGTAGTCGTTCCACTTCATGCAGAAAGCTCTCTTTGTCCACAAAGCCCAGCCGGGAATGACGTTCAAACTCCTTGATTGATCCGTGTTCAAAGGCAATTTGGTTGGCTTTGAGTTCAGGGTCCGGGGTAACTATGTACCCCCGCCTTTTGAGTTCCAGGGCCCGGTCCAGGTCGTTGACCTTGATTTCCCCCCCAATGCTCTTGGCCCCCTGGCCCCATTTCAACTCCAGGGTCTCCACCCCCAACTTCTCTATTGCAAATTCAGCCACCCCTAGGCGGGTATCTTCCACATTCAACTGAACCAGAATGTCTCCGTATCCATTGTGATACTTCCGATAAGACTCCACCCGCTGTCTCAGATCAGGGGCCTCTTCCACCAAACCATGGCTACCCAGCTTCAATCCGGGGTCGATACCGCACACGTTTTCTCCGCAGACCAGACTGATTCCGGTTATTGCCGCTCCAACAGCAAAATGTTCCCAATTTTTCCGGGCAATCTCCGTACTCCCCAAGGCCCCGGTGAACATAGGCGATTTCATTTTTACCCGGTCCATGCTCCCGAAGGCCGTGGTTGTGTCCACACTTGGAAAGGTGGCGTAATCGGGATCAGCCACTGTCCCTTCCGCCCCCAGGGCGTAACCCATAATATTCAGATGTGAGTAGTCAATGGGATAGTCTTTGTCCGCCCCGGCTGTTATTTCCCCAAAGGGTTTGGGATACAGAAGCTCCCGACTCCTGAACGTGGCATTAAACAGATCGCAATTCCCCCGGCATCCATCAACACAGCGGGAACAGATTCCGGACTGCGGGGTCACGTCCTTAGAACGGTTTTTGGTTTGCAGGGCTTCATTGGCGTTGGGACGGTGCAGATTCATGTTTCCTCCCTATTGATTCATGTGTTGGATATATTTTCGGAAAACGTTTTCCCATGCACAGTTGGTGATCTGAACGTAGATTCCGAATACCCAACTGGAAAATGAGCTAACAGGGATTTAAGCAATTTGCGTGCCATCAGTCCCATAATATATAACATTCTGTATTTTCAGGACATTTAAAGCATCGCAGCCACAAAGAGACATGAATCATCCCCCAACAAGCATTCATTCATGTATCTCCAGCCGACGGCATCCTGGTTGGCAACTGAGGCCTTTCTTGAAAGAACCCCTCTTATTATCATTTAATATCAAACTGTTATCTCTTGCATGTCCCATGCAAAAGAACGGTACAAATTTGTTCTCTAAGATGGCAAAAGTCAAAAATTTTAAACCTGCTTAAAAATATCACCGATCAAACCGGCAAACCCCTTTTTTGCGCTCTTTGGCGCAAAAATATGTCAGATTTGCCGGAGGCAAATCTGACACCTGGCCTTCGAATTCATGTGTCTACAACGGCTCATTCTCCATCAGGGCCCATACCCCACAGGGGCAGGAAGCAGCGCAGAATCCGCAACCGATACACCGATCCGGGTCAACCACCAGCTCAAAATCCTCGAAAGACTTCTCCTGCCTGGAAATGGCCGACTGGGGACACAAAGCGATACATATCCCGCAATCCCGGCAGGCTCCGCAAGAAGCGCACTCTCCTGCGCATTGTTCTAGACCGGAAAAACTCATCCGACGCGGATCGAAGTACTCCAAACTGATCCGAGTGCGCTCGATCATGGGCCGATCCACATCCTGGGGATCGTGCCCCTCGGTTCTAAACCTTGAATCAATGACCCGAGCCACTGTCCGCCCGGCCCCGATGGCATCGGTGATCAAACCGGGCTTGACCACGTCGCCTATGGCGAAGACCTTGGGATCAGTGGTCTGATACGATGCGTCTACACGCACGAATCCCCGCTCCAACTCCACTCCTTCGGGCAGAAAGCTGGTCTCCGGCTGATCACCCACCGAAATGACCACTGTATCTGCCGGCAGAAACTCTCCATTGGTCAGTTCCACTCCATCCAGTCGAACTTCTTTGGTATACACCGGCCAACGGAATGTGGCCCCAACAGCCTCTGCCGCCCGGCGTTCCTCCCCAAAAGATGCCGGCTCCTGGATATCCAGAAGGGTGATCTCCTCAGCTCCCAGCCTGGCTGCTTCGGTGGCCACGTCGCAGCCAACATTTCCAGCTCCGATGATGACCACCCGCCGCCCGGGTTGAACAGTTTCGGCCTGGGCCCGGCGAAGGAAATCAAGGGCGGAAATAAGATGCTCTTTGCCCGGCAAAGGCAGGACCCTGGGCTCATGGGCCCCAACGGCCACGACCAAAGCGTCGTATTCCTCCCGCAGCCTGGCCACCTCTTCCTTGTTCAAGGACTGCTGCAGATGAATGGATGGCAAGACCTCCTGCATTCGTCGCAACTCATGCCCTACAACATCCTGCGGAATGCGCGAACCGGGAATGACCTGGCTTATCTTACCCCCCAGCTTATCCCCTCGGTCAAAAACAACCGGCTCATGTCCTAAAAGGCGCAACTGCCAAGCCACAGACAGGCCGGCTGGGCCAGCCCCAAGTACGGCTATCCGGCGACCGGATACTGGCTGCAGCTGCGGGGCTTGAGCCTCGAGGCTGGCCTGTCCAAGCTGGCCGACATCCACTGCCGGCATGTCCTGCCCGGCCCGGGTGCAGCTCTGCATGCACAGATGGGGGCAAAGATAGCCGCACACCGTGGCTGGAAACGGAGTATAGGCCAGGGCCAGGTCCACGGCCTCGTCCACCCGGCCCTCACGCACCAGCTGCCAACGTTCCTGGACCGGAATACCCGTGGGGCAGCTGGCTTCACAAGGTGCGGAGTACACGCGATTCTCCCATACCGGGACATAGCGCCGAAGATCACCACTGGTGATAACCGAAATGGGCGATCGGTCATCGCTGCTAATGTCCCCGATCAGCCCGCCTTGCCCCAATTCCCGGTCCCAGACCAGACTGCGGAAAGAGTCCATTCCCGGCCGGGGCAAGCCACGTTTCTCCCGGGGTGTTCTGGCCCGCAGGCACTGCCAGTCCTCCCGCTGACAAAGTTCCGGATACAGGTCCTCCTGTTGGATCCGTTGCATAAAGGTCTTCAGGCCGGATTCCAGCCAGGCCCAGTCCGGATCGGATAGAGGCTCCAACACGGCATCCGTCTGGCTGTATCCCTGATGCGGCCCGCGAAAATAAATCTTACCCCCAACCATACCCACGCAGGGTCGATAGCCGAGGACATTTTCCGGATTCTGGGGCTGATGACCGCAGATCACGGCAATGCCTCCGGCCATGAACTCGGCAAAATAGTCCCCCACCGAGCCCATAACCCAGAGCTCGGGAGGATCGAAGCGGGGATTGTGCTTGGTCATGGTCATGGCCCTGGCCCCGCTGTTCCCTCCGACCCAGACCCGGCCCTGGGCCATGGCGTTGGCCGTGCCGTTGCCCACATGGCCGTGAATCACAATTTCGGCTCCGGCGTTGAGCCAGCCCACATCGTCGGAGGCATTGCCCATAATCTCGATACAGGTGTTGGCGCATCCCATGGATCCCACCCGTTGCCCGGGAGGGCCAATAATATTGATGGACACCTGATCTTGGCCCGCAGACCACAGCCTGCCTCCGATGCCGTGATGGCCCAGGGCTTCCACCTGGAGATGGCGGTGCCCCGCGGCTACTGCTTCCTGTATCTTTTCTTCCAGGACCCGGGACTCCACCCGCCGCCCCTGTTCTTTTCCTGGGATACGCTGCCACTGCTCGCTCATTTTCTGCTCCTGGTCGCGCTTTCATCTTGAGTGTTCAGTGTTCAGGAAAGAAAGGAATCATAACCCAGACTCATATTCGCGCGCATGAAACGAAGATTAACTTTCAACTCAGGCGAGCAATCCAGGTCCCAAGGCGCTGCCTTGGCCACAGAGGGCGAACAATTATTCGCTTCTATGCCTACTCCCCAATTTCGTCATGAATCAAACCGGGCATCTGCATCCAAAGGCGATGCTGAACACTGAACACTTTACACTCCACTCCCCTCACACCACGTACCGAATCTGCAGCCGCTGGGCTACATTCGGATCGTCAATACCCAAGGCATCGGACATACCGATGGGCAGAGACGTGGAACGGCCTAAAGGGGCCACAATCTTTCGCAGCTCGGTGTCGAAAGACAAGTACACGTCCACCACCCGTTCGGCCACCTTCTCCGGGTCCAGACGGCGGTAGAGCCTGGGATCCTGGGAGGTGATCCCTTTGGGGCACAAGCCGATATTGCAAATATTGCATCGGTCTGTCTCCGATCCCAGACACCCGGCCCCGGCCTGCATGATGTATTTGCCCATCTGTACCCCGCTGGCTCCGAGCATGATCAAGGCCGCAGCATTGGCCGCCAGATTGCCCCGCTTGCCAACCCCGCCTCCGGCAAACAGAGGGATCTCATTTTGCTTGCCCAGCTTGACCAAGTTTAAATAGCAGTCCCTCAGGTTGCTGGCTATCGGGTGCCCCATATGGTCCATGGATACATTGTAAGCCGCTCCAGTTCCCCCGTCCTCGCCGTCAATGGCCAGCCCTCCGGCATAGGCGTTGCGGGTCAAATTGTTCAATACAGCCAACGCAGTGGATGTGCCGGATATTTTGGGATACACCGGAACCCGGAAGCCCCAGGCCATGGACATGGACTGAATCATCTTGGCCACAGCCTCTTCAATGGAGTACTTGGTCTGATGGGTGGGCGGGCTGGGCAGGCTCACTCCCTGGGGCACGCCCCGAATGGCGGCGATAAGCTTGTTCACTTTGTACCACATAAGCAACCCGCCGTCCCCGGGTTTGGCCCCCTGTCCGTACTTGATCTCCACCGCGCAGGGATCCTCCTTCATTTCCGGCAGGGCATGAATGATCTCGTCCCATCCAAAATATCCGCTGGCGATCTGCAAAATAACGTATTTCAAGAACTTGGACCTAAGCAGACGGGGCGGGCATCCTCCTTCCCCGGTGGCCATGCGCACCGGCATGCCCAGTTCTTCATTCAAATAAGCCACTCCCATCATCAGCCCTTCCCACATGTTCGGAGACAAGGCCCCGAAAGACATGCTGCCGATGATTAAAGGATAAATCTCCCGGATTGGCGGGGTCCAGCCGTTTTCCTGCCAGGCTGCAAGCTGGTCCTCCGGTGAAAGCACCCGGCCCAAGAGGGTACGCAGTTCAAATTCATGCCGCCCGGCATCTAAGGCCGGGTCAGTTAGCATGGAGATACGGGTAAACTTGATCCGGTCCAGAACCCCCTCCGGGGTATTTCGCCGCCCGCCCCGGCGTCTGGGCTGTCCGCCGCGATTGATATGATACCTGAGCTTGTCCGCCTCGTCGCTCCGATAGGGAAGGATGGCTTCATTGGGACACACCTGGGAGCACATGGCGCAGCCGATGCAGGCGTAGGCCGGATCTGTCCGCTGTCTGATCCCGTGATAGACTGTGTGGGCTGTGCTCGGTGAATGGCTAAGACCTAAATCGGCCCGCACCTCGCGCTTGCGGAAGACCCCCAGCTCAATGGCCTGTACCGGACAGACCGCCGTGCATCTGCCGCACAAGGTACATCGTTCTTTGCTCCAATGTACCTGCCAGGGAAGGTCTTTGCTGTTTAATGAACTCGGGACAAGGGATCCATTTGCGAACATATACGCACCTCCTGGCGCTCTCGGCTGATGATGGCGGTGTCTAAATGCATGGGCTGGAAGGTGCGGTGTTGATCAGCATCCGGAATAACCGCATCCAGACCACATATCTCTGAAGACAGGGCGTAAAAGCCCTGCTTGCCTCCAACCACTCCCGGCCGGAGTTTTTTACGGTCCTGGACCATAAACAGAGACTTGTCCGGCAGACAGCCCATGACGCAGTTGGGACCGTCGATGATCAGCCGGCGGCAGACCTGCTTCAGCCGACGCAGGAATTCGGCGTTGGGATGTTTACGCAAGTCGTCTTCCTGCAAGGGGGTGATGATGTGCTTGTAGGCCTCGGCCTCCAGCCCCAGGCTGTTGAGCACGTAGTGCATGATATGGGTGAAGACCTCGGAATCGGATTCATAGCCCATATACCCGGCAAATCCTCGGGAACTTAGAAATTCCTTAATGGGAACAAAGGCCGTATTTTCCCCGTTGGTCATACTGCCCACACCCTGAATGAAAAAGGGATGGCAGGCGTAGAGATTAATGGCATAATTCGTATTTTGTCTGCCCTGGGCCATAATGACCCGGGCCTGCAACTCCTCGTGGTCCAGATGCAGGTACTCGGCCACCTCATAGGGATCGCCGATTTCTTTGATCATAATCACATCCGGCCAGAAGCTGAATACGATCATATCGTTCTGCTCTTCCCCCATCTGGCGTAAGGTGAGCCGGATCATGAGCAGCCGGCGTTCGATCTCGGACTGGGACAGTTCTTCCCAGTCCTCAGGATAGTCGTAGGCCCGGATGAGATACATATCCCGCTTGGGCACCCCGGGCGGCGGCTCCTTGGCCACCTTGAATCCTAGCCGGTACTTGGTCTTGAATCCTACATTCATCATATACTGATCCAGACGCTTCAAGCCGTCCTGGCTGAAAATCCCGGATAGGATGGGCGCACCCTTGAAGTACTCAAAAGGTCCGCCCAAATCGGTAAGCATGATGCCCACGCCTGAACCGTCGTGGCCTTCACGCATGGCGTCCATAGCCTGGATAGCCAGCATGGGCGATTGCGGCTCCTGGCTGGTAAGTGCAAACAGACGGCACATATCTTTTAACCTCCTGCTGGATATCATGGGGTCCCCACGCAGAGCGTGGAAACGATAAAAGATGGCCTGCCCTTGAGGGCAAGGGCGGCCAAGAGGCCAAGGCTCTTCATGGAAGCGAGTGCTGGGCCAGTTTCATTCTCAATCAAACCGGCGCCCGGCGCCAGAGGCCAGGCTGAAACCTCCCTACCCGCAAACCCCTTCCCAAATCTTTCGGATTTCCCGTCTGACCAACTGCAAATCGCTCCAGTCCCGGATGGGTATTTCGGTCCCGAACGGAGGCCACAGGCAGTTTTGCCCCAACTGCATGAATTCATCCCGGGCAATCAAAGACGAGGCCTGATTGGTCAAAAGCTGGAGGCGGAGCTCCAAGCTGCGCAAGGCCTGATAGAACTTCTGCAAGGTTTCGACTTTCAAGGTCTCCAGGCCAAGGCCTGGGCCTACCAAGGGAAGGAGATCTTTGATGGCCAATGCCTGACCATGTGCTCCCAGCCCCTGGATCAGCTGCCCCCCCTGGACCAGAAATTCCAGATCAGCAAGCCCTCCTGGCCCCAACTTAAGATCCAGAGCAGAAGATCTTTCCCGGCTCCGTTCCCGTTCCATGCGCCGGCGCAGATAGCACAGCCTGGACCATACCCGCTCTTGGGGCCTGGATTTTGCGCAAATCTCTCCAACTTCAATCTCCAACCGTCGGCCCAAATTTTGATCCCCGGCCACCGCTCGCATGCGAAGCAGAGCCTGAACTTCCCAAATATCGGCTTCCCGGCTGTAATAGTCAATCCACCTGGAGGTGGTCACAATGAGCGGACCGTAATTCCCCGAAGGCCGGATCTGGGCGTCCACTACATAGCCAGGCCCTTCCTGCAGGGGAGTGCTCATCATGCGCATAAAGCGCTGCATGAGTTTGACTATTTGAGCCGGAATGTGATCTCCACTCTTAGGCGGGGGATCATAGACGAACATCAGATCCAGGTCTGAAAGATAGCCCATTTCCCGACTGCCCAGTTTGCCCAGTCCCAAAACGGCCAGAGGCACTTTCTGCTTGGGCATATAGTGACTGACAATAGTCTCCCAAGTGGTCTGGATGGTCCAATCGGCTACAGCTGTCAATTCTCTTTCCACATCGTCCACAGCCAGCCGGCCATGGATATCCTGAAGAACCAGGTTGAGGATACGTTCATTTTTCAGACGACGTATCCACTCCAGGCTCTGCTCATATCCACGTTCGCTGTTTACGATGCGCCGGGCCTGCCCGTCCCAGGCTCGCCTTGATGTCCCTTCCTCTCTTCGGGGCAAACCTTCAACCAAGCTGGGCTGATGCAGAAGGAGGGAGCTGACAAGCTGGGACACGGCGGTGCAGAAAAAGAGTTCCTCCAGCCAAACAGGGTTTTCATTAAGCACAACCACCAGTCCCGGCCGCAGAGCCGATTTTTGTATCAGCTCGCTGATGCGAAAACTTTGTTTTTCCCTTTCAGAGCCTTCCCCCTGGTTATTCAGACGGTCCATCACTGTCTGTACAGCCCGCCGTACCTCCCTGACAAAAGGAGGACAGGGGACGATCTCTTGATCCGGACTGTTTTCTTCAGAGGTGTGCCTTTCCGGGCCTTCCTCTTTTCCTGGAGATGAAGAGGGACGAAAAAGGGCCGCAAATTGTCCGTGCACCTCGTCGCGTATCCCCTGCAAGGTCCTGGAAAGCTCTTGGCCGGAGGCGAAATCTAAAACCAGGGCCAAACGGTCCATGTCCTCACCCGATCCGGGCAGGACATGGGTCTGTCTGTTGTTGTCCAGTTGCACCCAGTGCTCCGTGCGGCGAAGGAGTACATAGGCCGAGGTCAAAGACTCAGCCGCATCCGCAGGCATCAGGCCCAAATTGCGAAGGACCTGCAAGCAGCGCAAAGTATTTGGCTCATCCAGTTCAGGATACCGACCGCCGTAAACGAGTTGTAAGGATTGAACCACAAACTCGATCTCCCGGATACCGCCCCACCCCATCTTCAGATCAAAGGTCCGGTTTTCCATATCCCGGGCCTCATGCAGCATGCGGTCCCGCATGGACTTGAGTTCATCCAAGGCCTGGAAGTCCAGGAAGCGACGAAAGACAAAGGGACGGATTTGGTCCAGAAAATTGTGGCCAATACTTCTCTGACCAGCCACCGGCCTGGCCTTGAGCAAAGCCTGCCTTTCCCAAGATCGACCATGAATCTGATAGTGATCCAAAGCCCGATCCACAGAGACTACCAACTCCCCGTCCTTTCCCCCTGGCCGAAGACGCATATCTACGACAAAGACCCGGTCTCCACCCACTGATTCAGCCAACAACCGAGTCAATGTCTGGGCCAAGCGGCTCAAAACGGGCTTGCACTCACTGCCCTCAGGGATATCTCCTCCGAAATTATCCCGCAATAAAACAAGATCGATGTCGGAAACGAAATTCAACTCATTCCCGCCCAGTTTTCCCAGGCCCAACACTCCAAGATATCGGGACAGCTTCTGTACATCGACTTGGGCAGCCCCAGAGCCTCGATCCTGCATCCACAGCTCCGGCCTGGAAGCCAAAATGTGCAAGCCGACTTGCAGACCAGTCCGAGCCAGATCGCTGATCTGGGAAACTATCTGGGGAAAGGAAGTCAAGCCGAAGAGGTCCTGTCCGGCCAGGCGCAGAAAATGACATTGCTTAAATTGACGGAAAACCAGGGCCAGTTCCTGGAACGTGACGCACCGAGCGCACTGCCGGCTCAGATTCCGGTACATTTCAGGCAAGGGCACATTTCGCCACAGGTTACGTTCCTGCACCAACCAGTGCTCAACATTTTCGTTTTTGAGCAGGGTGGCCAAGTAATGGGATCCGGCCCGCAACCGATCCAGGTCCGGCTCTTGGGATGATAGCATGAATTCGTACTTCGTCAGTTTTCAGCGCCGCCTCTGGCGGCGGCCGCCAGTTTGATCCGGGATGAAACTGGATACAAAGAGGGCAGGCCCTCGGAGAGGGCCGCCTTACACAAAAGACCACGGGCCGGGTTGCTTGGTAAGCCGCCCGGCACTCACTTGCACTTTGAACGTCATTGCAAAGTATGAAAACCCATCCTGCAAGTGAGTGCCGGGCTGGCTATCTTCAAGGTAAATCTTGTTTCATACGAGCTTTGCCTCGGCAAATCTGAAATATTTTTTGGGCCAAAGCGTGCAAAAAAAGGGATTGTCGGATTGATCAAGGAGGAAACTTGAGATTTCAACGAGAGGCGTAAGATACACCCACTTCGTTCCCATTTTTATCGCTCCCACGCTCTGCGTGGGAGTTTTTTTGACCGCTCCTGCGGTCTCTTTGTGGACGCCAGAGCGTCCAGAGGAGTTCCCACGCAGAGCGTGGGAACGATTCTTCCAGCAACATTCCAACTGCAAGTGAGTGCCGGCCCGCCCTACGGAAGAGCCTTGGTCCCAAGGCCGCCCTTGCCCTCAAGGGCAGGCCTTCTTTGACTTAACTGCAGTTTCATGCGAGCTCCTACGTATACGTTGGGAGCTAAATATCGTAATAGAGCATGAACTCGTAAGGGTGTGGCCGCAAACGCACCGGATCGACCTCACTGGAACGCTTGTACTCGATCCAGGCCTGAATGACGTCCTCGGTAAACACTTCCCCCTGACACAGGAAGTCGTTATCCACTTCCAAAGCGGCCAAGGCCTCGTCCAAAGAACCGGGAGTGGACGGCACATCTTTGAGCTCTTCGGGGCTTAAGGAATAGATGTCCTTATCCAGGGCCTCTCCGGGATCGATACGTTTTTCGATTCCGTCAATGGCGGCCATGAGCATAGCACTAAAGGCCATATATCCGTTGCACGAGGGATCTGGAAAGCGGATCTCAATGCGCTTGGCCTGAGGAGAGGCTGAGTACATGGGAATACGCAGGGCCGCACTCCGGTTGCGACTGGAATACGCCAGATTAACCGGGGCCTCGTAACCCGGAACCAGCCTTTTATAAGAGTTTGTGGTCGGATTTGTCAGGGCGCATAGGGCCTTGGCGTGCTTTAAAACCCCGCCTACAGCGTGCATGGCCATCTCACTTAAGCCCGCGTACTGATCACCGGCAAACAGGGGCTGTCCGTCCTTCCAGATGGACAAATGGGTGTGCATCCCGGAGCCGTTGTCTCCGAACAAGGGCTTGGGCATAAAGGTAACCGTCTTCTGGTGGGCCCTGGCGATATTCTTGATAATGTACTTAAACCACATCAACTGATCTCCCATGACCACCAGGGGAGCAAAGCGCATATCGATCTCCGCTTGCCCGGCGGTAGCCACCTCGTGGTGCTGGCACTCCACTCTGATGCCTACATCCTGCATGGCCAGGACCATTTCATTGCGCATGTCGTTTAAGGAATCTGTTGGGGGGACCGGAAAGTATCCTTCTTTATGCCGTGGCTTATAGCCCAGATTCGGGCCCTCATCCCGGCCGGTATTCCAGATTCCTTCGGCAGAATCAATGGAGTAAAATCCGAAGTGAGAAGCCGAATCATAGCGGATATCGTCGAAGATGAAGAATTCCGCTTCCGGTCCGATAAAAGCCGTATCTCCGATCCCGGTAAATTTGAGATATTCCTCGGCCTTCTGGGCAATGTATCTCGGATCCCTGGGATACTTTTCCCTGGTTATCGGATCCACGATGTTTCCGATCAAGGTCAGGGTGGGAGCCTTGGTGAACGGGTCCATCATAGCTGTGGACGCATCCGGAACCACCAGCATATCGCTGGCATTAATCGGCAGCCAGCCCCGAATGCTGGATCCATCGAATCCGAATCCATCTTCAAAGGAACTCTCGTCGAACTCACTCATAGGAATAGAGAAATGCTGCCAAATGCCGGGAAAATCCAAGAACCGAAAATCGATCATCTTGGCCCCTTGTTCCTTGGCGTAAGTCACTGCCTCTTTCGGGGTCATGAAATGCCTCCTTTGCTTGTATTACTAATTGGTATATTGATGCTAGCAAAGATAGTGCCAAGACTTGAGTTAGCTAATTAACCAGGCTTCAGCGCCGCCCCTGGCCGCAGACGCCCAGTTTGATCCAAGATGAAACTAGTGCATCGGCTGCACTCTGACCAGGTTGGGAGAAGAAACTTCTATGTTTATTTTTGGAACCATTTTGTACCTCCTCAAACCGCAGACTCGCTTCCCCCTCCCGCTCGACCTCTTATCAACGCCTGCCCTTCTGAGGACAATTATAATTTTCAACATGTTAGGACTTACGTACAATTTTGTACCATTTCGCCATCAATGTACCATTTGCCGGATTGATCGAGGATGAAATTTTGGATTCCAGGCAGAGGCAGCCACCTTCTTGTGCAGATATGCTCCCATTGCTCGCTATCTGGGAGCCAGTCACGCGGCTGCGCGTCACGCGGCTGCGCGTGACTAGCGGTCCCAGAGGCCAAGCCGTGGTTCATTGTCATGTCGAGTTGCATAGGAGCAGGTCTGAAGAGAGGCCAGAATCTGCTCTTTGATCCGCACATGTTTCTTTGGATCCTGAACCTTGTTCCCATTGGCGTCGGTCACGTAAAAAACATCCACCACCTGGGCCCCGGGTGTGGTGATTTTAGCTACCTGGATGGACAAATCAAAACAATGTAGGGCCTTGGAGATGGTATGCAATACACCCGGTCGTTCCCAGGTATAGACTTCGATCACAGTATAAAAATCCGAGGCTTGTTCGTTGATCACCACCTTGTCCTTTCCGCTGACAAAGGGCGAGCGACCAAAAGGACGGGTGGGGTGCTTCTCCGTCATATAGAGGTCCAGGCTCTTCTGCCTTCCCAAGACCGTCTCCAGGTCCTTATGCACCCGATCCCAAACCTTCTTCGGATGTAACGGATCCGGAATCTGATCCACAATAAGCACATCAACGGCCACTCCATAGGCCCGGGTATAGATATCTGCGGATACAATATTCACCCCATTGGCCCAGAGTACACCGGTCAGATAGTCAAACAGGTGGAGGAGATCCGGGGTGATCAAGGTCAGCTCCCAAATGTCTTGAGACAATGCCTTGGCCCTGAACACCACCGCGATCTCCCTGAGCTCCTGCTCCAGAAAGTAGTGTTTGACCACGGCCTCAGCGGATTGGGTCAACAGATAGCGCAAGGAAAGCTTGTCCACCCAAGACATTACCTGAGCCAAGGCCGGATCGGACTGCAACAGACTGTAAATCTCGTTTTTTACAGCCATGATGCGTCTGGACACATCCTGGCCCTGCCAGTCATCCTGTTCCAACAAGTGTTTGACCTTCAAGCCCAGCTCGATGATCAAAGCCCGTCTCCAGATGGTATACACTTGCGGACCGGTGGCTTTAGAATCGGCCACTGTCAGGAGGTACAAAGCGGCCAGCCGTTGCATGTCGCCGATATTCAATGCGCACTCTTCCACCGGCTTTTCTTCGGCCAGATCCCGCTTCAAAGCCGTCTCAGCCAGCAGCAGATGCTGATCCACCAAGAAAACCACAAAAAAAAGATCGCTCTCCCCAAGCCCAAGTCGAGTCCCGATTTCCACTGCCATGCGAGCCCCCCGCTGGGCATGTCCGTGTCCCTGTCCCTTGCCCACATCGTGGATCAAGGCGGCCAAAAAAAGTATCCTCCGCTCAGGGAGGACTTCATCCAACCACTGATGGCTAAATTCACTGGGCAAGGCATCATGATCCTCTCCGGCCAGGATTACGTGCAGTTCCTTGACTGTGCGCAACAGGTGCTCGTCAACGGTATAGAGATGGTAGGCATCGTGCTGGACCCGATAACGCAAAGGGGACAATTCCGGAAGAAAGGTCTCCAGAAAACCGGTTTCCAGCATGACCTTGAGCACAGGAAAGGCCATGGGGGAAAGGAGAATATCGAAAAACTCCTGTACGATAACCGGGTCATTCCGCCACTTTTCGGAAAAAATTTGCAGATTATTCCGCACCACTTGCCCGGTTTCATGGTGAAAATGGGCTTGATGTCGGGCGGCTTGCCAGAAGAGGTGCATAAGGAGACCGGGGTTGACGGTCACCAATTGCGGATCGTAAAAGCGGATATGTCGACCGTCCAACACAAAGGGACCGGGCAGAATCTTTTGGCGCCGGGCACGTTGACGGGAAGGGGTGAGATCGAGACGCAATTTTTCCATCAAAAAATCGGTCACCCGCCGTACCCTGGCTGTATGGCGGTAGTAGGAACGCATGAAGCCTTCCACCGCCCGACCTCCTGATGGATTCTCCTCAAACCCGAGTCTCGCAGCCAACCCCGGCTGGTATTGCATAACCAGTTGGTCCTGACGTCGGGGACTCATCAAATGCAGCTGCAGCCTGACCCGCCACAGAAAATCCCGAGCCTGCTCCAGCCAGCAATATTCCGTTTCATCGATATACCCCGCATCCCGCAGCCCCCTGGGTTCAGGATCCTGCTCAAATACCGTCCCGCACCAGCGCAGGGCGTGCAAGTCCCGGAGTCCACCCAGTCCTTCCTTGATATGAGGTTCCAGGAGATAACTGCTTTTGGCCAGTTGCTTACTCCGCTTCTCTCTGGCCGTATTCAACATTTCCAGGAAGTGTTTGCGCTGACGCTGGCTGTAATGGACAAGAGATTTTTTTCGCCACCGATCGTACAGGGAACTATCTCCGAAAATACATCTGGTCTCCAGACAAGTGGTCCGAGCGGAAAAATCGTCCTTGATCAATTGCTTGATTCCGGTCACGGAAGAAACCGAATGTCCCAGCTCAAACCCACCGTCCCACATGGCCTGGACCAGGCTGTGAACCAAATTGTGTAAAGCTGGAGGCAAGTGCTTGGCATAGATAAACATCACATCCACATCAGAGACAAAACTCATTTCCCCCCGGCCCAGCCCGCCGACAGCAGTCAAAAACCAACCAGTCGAGGAAGGATCTAACTCGCTGAAATGATGCTGTATGATCCGATAAACCTCCTGGGCATAGGCATTGGCCCCGGCAACGCCCAGCACATCCTCCCGACAAGCCTGGATGAAACGGGCTCGCCTTTCCTGCAACTCATTGATCAGAGGTGAAAACACGTTCGTAACATCCTTTCGCCAGATTAGAGGGCGTTTTCCCCACGTTCGCCGGTACGAATACGCACACAATCCTCAATTGTGGAGATAAATATCTTCCCGTCGCCAATCTTTCCCGTCTTGGCCGCATCCCGGATTGCCTGAACCACTTCCTCCACTCGCTGATCGGCAACCACAACTTCCACCTTGATCTTGGGTATGAAATCAACGACATATTCAGCACCCCGATAGATCTCGGTATGTCCTTTCTGCCGCCCGAATCCACGGATTTCACTTACAGACATTCCCTTGACCCCGATTTCGGTCAAGGCGTCCTTGACCTCGTCCAATTTAAACGGCTTGATCACGGCCACTACACGTTTCATATCGCCTCCAAATATATTTTTGTGCAAAGTTTTCTGGTACGCAAAGGATTCTTCGTTCCCAGGGTTAGATACGAGTGACTAATGCAATCAACATGCCTTCATGGATAAGCCCCCGGATACAACTCGTCAGTTATGATTATTTAACCTGAGCCTGTGGTCTTGGCAGTCTGTGAGCCTGTATTGCGAGCAAGTTGGCCCCAGAGACGGCTGGAGCCATAAGAGAAAGACGTCCCCAGGCTGGAGCCTGGGAACGAAGAGGGGATATTTTTTTTTGACAGGTCCTAAGTTTGTATATGTTTCTGATAAGGTCTGGATGGAGCGGAATGGATATTTATGACCAAGGTCACCGGAGGAAAATGCAAGAGGGTTGGGAAATCATGGCTCCACAGTCCCTTCGGGCTTGGTCCCTTGAAACCGGCTCGGATCGATCCCATATTTTTTTATTTTATACTGGATGATCCTCTTGGTTGTCCCGAGAATTCGAGCCGCCTGGGCCTGATTTCCCCTGGAATCCTTGAGTGCGTCGATGATCAGATCACGCTCGAAGTTGGAGACCAGGATATCCATTTTCCCTTTTTTCCCTTCACCAGTATCCGAAATCTTCATCTGGAGTGTAGGAGGAAGGTGGTGAGCCTCAATTGTATCCGCAGGTGCCAAGAGCACGGCCCGTTCGATGCAGTTTTCAAGTTCCCGGACATTGCCCGGCCAGTGATAGGCGGTCAAAAGATCTATGGCCGAAGTGGATATTCTTTTCACTTCCCGCCCGAACTCCTTGGCGTACTTGGCTACGAAAAAATCGGCCAACAGCAGGATATCTGGACCCCGCTCCCTGAGTGGAGGTATAAAAACAGGGAAGACATTTAAGCGATAAAACAGATCGGACCGAAACGACCCTTTGGCCACTTCTCCTTCCAGGTCCTTGTTCGTGGCCGCTACCACCCGGACATCCACTCGTATAACTCTGGACGATCCCAGCGGCTGGATCTCCTTTTCTTGCAAGACCCGCAACAGCTTGGCCTGAGCCATAGGAGAAAGCTCTCCGATTTCATCCAAAAAGATAGTCCCCGCATGAGCCTCCTCAAAGCAGCCCTTTCGCCTGGAGACCGCTCCGGTGAAGGCCCCCTTCTCATGCCCAAACAACTCGCTCTCCAACAAACTCTCTGGCATGGCCGCACAGTTGACTCGGATCAAGGGATTTTTGGCCCGCTTGCTATTCTCGTGCAGGGTCTGAGCCACGAGCTCTTTTCCCGTCCCGGTTTCACCGTAAATGATCACTGTTGAGTTGGTATCGGCAACTTGATCGACGAGACGCAACACATCCTGTACGCCTTTAGACCTTCCAATGAGTTTTGTCTTGGGTCTTTTGGCTTGAGCCAAAAGCTTCCTCAAGCTTCTATTCTCCTCGCTTATGGCTCGAAAATGCACTGCTTTACCGGTGAGTTCAGCTACAGCAGCCAGGAGTTCGACCTCTCGTTCCAGGCTTTGGACCTGCCGGCTGAGCTTGTCCGCTGACAAAATACCCACGACTCGGCTTTGAAAAAAAATCGGTACACAAAGAAAGGCTAATTCGTTACGATTAACCTCCTTTCGGGCCCCTGTCCGGTCCAGAAAATGGGTTTCTTGACCTAAATTAGCCACAGCTATGGGGCGACCGGTCTCAGCCACCTGCCCGGTGATTCCTTCTCCGAGGAAATAGGTGATATCTCCGGTTTGAACGGATACTCCCCGGGCCACGTCCAATACGATATGTCCTGTTTTAATATCGATTATGGATATCATTCCCCGCTCCATACCCAACATGGAGCTCATAATATCCAAAACCTGCTGCAGCTGATCCTTCAATTCATCCGGCGTGGTAAATGCTCGGGCAATTTCATACAGGGCAATCAGCTCATTATATGCGTATTCATTAAACATAGAGCGAAAATCCAAAGGAGGTAAAGACTCGTTTGATCAATTTTTGGGGCAGAAGCCCCAAAAATTGATATTGCTTTGGCATTTAACTGAAACCATCCCGGATGCCGGATCTTTTGGGCAATTCTATCCCCAAAAGGAAAATGATGCAAAAAAAAAGGCTCCCCAGAGGGGAGCCTTTTTTAAAAATGTCCTGGCAGCGACCTACTTTCCCACGGAAATATCCGCAGTATCATCGGCGTTGGAGAGCTTAACTGCCGAGTTCGGAATGGGATCGGGTGTGACCCCTCCACTATGGCCACCAAGACAAAAATATATAAGTAACACAGGGTAGGAGAGATATGAAGAGTTAAGACGAACGGCTTATTAGTACCGGTTCGCTCAACACATTGCTGCGCTTACACGTCCGGCCTATCAACCTGGTCGTCTTCCAGGAGCCTTCAGGGAGACCTTATCTTGGGGCAGGCTTCCCGCTTAGATGCCTTCAGCGGTTATCCCTTCCGATCATAGCTACCCTGCTATGCCGCTGGCGCGACAACAGGTCCACTAGCGGATCGTCCACCCCGGTCCTCTCGTACTAGGGGCAGACCCCCTCAAGTCTCCTACGCCCACAGCAGATAGGGACCAAACTGTCTCACGACGTTTTAAACCCAGCTCGCGTACCACTTTAAACGGCGAACAGCCGTACCCTTGGGACCTGCTTCAGCCCCAGGATGTGATGAGCCGACATCGAGGTGCCAAACCGCGCCGTCGATGTGAACTCTTGGGCGCGATCAGCCTGTTATCCCCGGCGTACCTTTTATCCGATGAGCGATGGCCCTTCCATGCGGAACCACCGGATCACTAAGACCTACTTTCGTACCTGCTCGAGGTGTCCCTCTCGCAGTCAAGCTCCCTTATGCCTTTGCACTCAGCGGCTGGTTTCCAATCAGCCTGAGGGAACCTTTGCGCGCCTCCGTTACTCTTTGGGAGGCGACCGCCCCAGTCAAACTACCCACCAGACAATGTCTCCTGACAGGATAACTGTGCAGGATTAGAACTGCCGACTAACAAGGGTGGTATTCCAAGGCTGGCTCCCCGAAAGCTGACGCTCCCGGTTCTTAGCCTCCCACCTATCCTATACATGCTAGCCGATAGTTCAATGTCAGGCTGTAGTAAAGGTGCACAGGGTCTTTCCGTCTTGCTGCGGGTAGCCGGCATCTTCACCGGCATTTCAATTTCACCGAGTCTCCAGCCGAGACAGTGCGGGGATCGTTACGCCTTTCGTGCAGGTCGGAACTTACCCGACAAGGAATTTCGCTACCTTAGGACCGTTATAGTTACGGCCGCCGTTTACCGGGGCTTCGGTTTCCTGCTTCTCCCGAAAGATAACAGGTCCCCTTAACCTTCCGGCACCGGGCAGGCGTCAGTCCCTATACGTCGTCTTGCGACTTCGCAGAGACCTGTGTTTTTAGTAAACAGTCGCCCCCGCCGTTTCTCTGCGACCACCAAAGGCTTACCATGTAAAATGTTCACCCTCAGTGGCACCCCTTTTCCCGAAGTTACGGGGTCATTTTGCCGAGTTCCTTAGCTGGAGTTCTCTCGAGCGCCTTGGATTACTCATCCCGCCCACCTGTGTTGGTTTGCGGTACGGTCTCTCTTCAAGTCTCGCTTAGAGGCTTTTCTAGGCAGTCTGGAATCAGCCACTTATTGCCTTACGACACGTCATCACCTCTCGGCGTTAAAAAAGGTACGGATTTGCCTATACCTTCCGCCTACAGGCTTGAACCGGGACATCCAACACCCGGATGGCCTATCCTTCTGCGTCCCCCCATCACTCAAACGACTCAAAAAGAG
>JAXHMO010000001.1:0-155000 GCA_034521385.1 Desulfovermiculus sp. | reverse complement strand
CCACATTGAGCAGCAGGCTGGCCAGGAGGTCATTGTCCCCGAATTTCAATTCCCGGACCACAACCGTGTCGTTCTCATTGACCACTGGAATGACCCCGTTTTCCAGCAAGGTGGCAAAGGTATTCCTGGCATTTAAAAACCGGTGCCGGCTGCGCAGATCATCCCTGGTCAAAAGGATCTGGGCGGTCACCTTGTTATAGCGTTCAAAGGCCTCATCGTAGCTGTGCATCAAGCGACTCTGGCCAACGGCCGCCGCTGCCTGCTTTTCCGGAAGGGACAACTGCCCTCCAGTCGTGAACAGAAAACCGCGACCAGCGGCAACCGCTCCGGATGAGATCAGGATGACCTTCCGACCTTGATCGTGCAGGGCGGCGATTTGATCCGTCAGCCGATTGACTACCCGCAAATCAAGGCCCTGGTCGGAGGTGAGCACAGCACTGCCCACCTTTATGACCACCAGCCTGGCTGACTCCAAGACCTGACTCTTCCAGGTCCGCCAATCCCGCCTCGAACCTTCAGCCGTCATCCTCGGCTCCTTTGTATTCCATGCTCAGCCCATTTCCACAGTCACGACTCTTCTTCCTCGGACAATCTTCAAAGATGACCCTTGAGGACATGGAGGACCAACCAGCCCAAGTCCTTCCAGAGGACCCGGCCCTGAGTACAAATCTAACCGCAATTTCGGGAAAAGCGTCCGATTCATCTATCTTCTGTCCTCTGTCCTCAGTCCTTTGTCCTCAGTCCTCTGTCCTTTGTCCTCTGTCCTCTGTCTTCTGTCCTCTGTCTTCTGTCCTCTGTCCTCTGTCCTCTGTCCTCTGTCCTCAGTCCTCTGTCCTCAGTCCTCTGTCCTCAGTCCTCTGTCCTCTGTCTTCTGTCCTCTGTCCTCTGTCCTCTGTCCTCAGTCCTCCGCAATTCATATTCCATATTCTTACAGACGCAACACCCTGGCCCACAGGGCCTGCACCAATTCCTGCACACCTTCGCCGGTAAGGGAAGATAGGCAAAAAATCTCCCGTCCTTCGTCAGCAGCCCGAGCCTGCACGGCAGCCAAGTCTTCCCGGGAGATACAATCGATCTTACTGACCACCCAGACCTGCTCCTTGGCAGCCAATTCCGGATCATACTTTTCCAATTCGGTATTGATCAAGGCGAATCCGGCCCAGGGATCATCCATTGCCATGTCCTCAACGCTGAGCAGGTGAACCAGAAGCTTGGTCCGCTGAATGTGTTTTAAGAAGGTATCCCCCAATCCATGCCCCAGATGGGCGCCCTCAATCAGCCCGGGAATATCGGCCAGAACCATTTGGTGGCCCAAATCATTGCTGATCACCCCCAACTGGGGAATAAGAGTGGTGAAAGGGTAGGCGGCGATCTTGGGTTGGGCCGCTGACACCGTGGAGATCAGGGTGGACTTGCCGGCATTGGGTAAACCGATGAGCCCAACATCCGCCAGGAGTTTGAGCTCCAGGCGCAGTCGTTTTTCTTCGCCTGCTTCCCCTGATTGAGCAAAACGTGGGGTGCGCATGGTCGAGGACTTAAAATGCGTATTCCCCTTGCCTCCCCGCCCCCCCCGAGCGAGAATGAACTCATCCCCGGGCTGAACCAGATCGCAGAGTACTTCCTCCCGGTCCTTCGGATCCAGAGCCTTGACCACAGTCCCCGGAGGGACTTCGATAACCATATCCTTCCCGGCCCGACCGTATTTGTCCCCACCTTGGCCCGGTTGGCCGTTTTCCGCGGCGTACAGACGTTTGAGGCGGAGATCATACAAGGTGAGTTTGGTGGACGAAGCCCGGAGCAGGACATTGCCGCCCCGGCCGCCGTCCCCTCCGTCCGGCCCCCCCCTGGGAACGTACTTTTCCCTGCGGAAGGACACGCAGCCATTGCCGCCCTTCCCGGAACGTACCGTAATCACCGCTTCATCAATAAAACGCATTTTCGTCCACCACCGGCGTCCTGGCTCAGAAGTAACTTCTGAATTTTGGCAAATATTTTACCATGGTTATTTCGCTTGATGAACATGAACCGTGAACCCTGACCCTGGAGCAAAAAAAGGGCAGAAGGTCGCCTGCCTCCTGCCCTTTAGATGTCCACTAAAGAAGTCGATTTATTCCGCAGGGACCACGCTAACCCTGGTTCTTTGCTTTCGCTTGCGGGTATATTTCTCATACTGTACATACCCGTCGACTTTGGAAAAAATGGTATAATCCTTGCCAAGACCGACGTTTTCTCCGGGATGGATCTTGGTCCCCAGTTGGCGGACCAAAATATTGCCGGCCCTGACTTGTTCCCCGCCAAAGCGCTTCACCCCGCGCCTTTGACCAATACTGTCCCGACCGTTGCGGGAACTTCCTCCAGCTTTTTTATGAGCCATATCTCCTCCCTTTTAGACCTCTATAGCCTTGACCTTGAGCACTGTATAGGGCTGCCTATGCCCAGCCTTGCGCCGGTAATCCTTGCGTTTTTTGTGCTTGAATATAACCACCTTCCGGTCCCGGGCCTGATCTAAGACCTCACAGGTCACCTTGGCCTGGACAAGGGGATTTCCCACCTGAACACCCTGATCGGAACTGACAAACAAGACCTGATCCAAGACCACTTCCGAACCAACTTCGGCCGGCAGCTTTTCCACTTGAAGAGTCTGCCCTTCCTGGATCTTGTATTGTTTGCCTCCTGTATTCACTATCGCATACATTGGCCACCTCCGCAAAAAGTAAAACACATTTTTTATCCTCTTCAGAGGGCAAAAGTCAAGCCTTATGAACCCGGATTCCACGACTATTTGGTTCTCCTCCACATTGTCAATAATTTCAACTCATTTGCTCTATATCTGGAAAACAGCAGTTTGTGTTCAGTGTTCAGTGTTCAGTATAAGAACCTGAAATACAGTGATGTTTTTTGATTTGCGTGCCTGATGCCTGAAAATGTCCCTTAGTATGTTTCCCAAGTATCATATCCGCATGGATCGGGGCTTTTGAAGCTGAACACTGAACACTGATCCCGCCAAAGGCGGGACTGAACACTCCTGGCACCTTACATCTGAGAACAAAATTACCCTGACCCGGATTCCAGAATACCTTGGTTCTTCTTGTAATTTTCAACGATATCGTTTAGTTATCTCTACATCCAATCAACTCCTACTATAATTTGGCGTTCAACATAACAACTTAACATTCATATATTTTCAATAGGTTTGCTCTAAAAGCTTCAGCTTTGCCGGAGGTCCCGCCAACGCCGGGAATCGTATGAAACTTTGCTCAAAAACAAAGAGGGCCTGCCCTTAGGGACGAGGGCGGTCTACTACTGGGGCCGAGGTTCTTCCGTAGGGCGGCTTTGCCCTCAGAGCCAGCCATCTTTGTCATCCCGCGGCAACGGCCAGGACCAAGACATCCACCTGAGACGCTCCGGCCCGGCGCAGGGCCCGCGTACACTCGGCCAAGGTCGTGCCGGTGGTGCTCACGTCGTCGACCAACAAAACATGCTTCCCCAAAATCACCTGGGAATCGGCCTGAAAGGCACCGCGAACATTTTTCAGCCGCTTTTTGCGCTCCAAGCCACTCTGAGCCTTGGTCCGCCGGATTCGGATCAGGGCATCGGATGGTAACGGAACACTCAATTCCCGGCCCAATCCTCTGGCCATCTCCAGGCTTTGGTTGAATCCCCTCTCCCGTAGCCTGGCTGTATGCAAGGGCACAGGTACAATAATATCCGGGCACACCCCCTGAAAATGATATGCGTGGGCTCGGAAAAGGAGGGATCGCAAGACCTTGCGCCGCTCAAAGTGCGCATGAAACTTAAAATCCAATATGATTTCCCGTAAAACCCCGGTATAGGGTCCCAGAAAACCAAAATCATTCCAGGCCGGTGCTTTGCGCCGGCACGTGGCACACATATAGGGATCAATATCAGCCAGGGCATAGAGCTGACCGCACCCAGGGCAATAGCCTCCGGTCCGAGGTTGCAAATCCTGATCGCACTCCGGGCACATCCCGTCCGCGCACTGGAATATCTGAACGGTTCCGGAGCAGACCAGGCATCGCCGGGTCTCGGTCATCCGGTGCCAGGCAGTGCCAAATAGTGCAAAGCCAGGAAAAGAGGCTTTTCTTTTCCACGCCAATCTGGGTCGTATCATATCTATCTCGTTTCATCCGAGCCTGTCCTAGAAAAACGCCCCTTCACGGAAAAAAGGATTGTACTTTTTCTCGCTCTCCACTGTGGTCTGAGGACCGTGTCCGGGATAAATAACCGTCTCTCCCGGCAGGGTAAAGATCTTTTCCCTGACCCCTTGGAGCAAGGCCTCTAGGCTTCCTCCAGGGAAATCGGTTCGACCGATGGAGCCTTGAAATATAAGATCTCCGGCAAACAGGGCTTTGCTGTCTGGAAAATGCAAGGATAAACTGCCAGGGGTATGCCCCGGGGTATGCAGGATCATGCATTTTTCGCCCAAGAATTTCCGTTCTCCCGGTTCCAACGCCTGGTACTCAAAGGACGGGACCTTGGGAAAACCCATCATCCCTCCGCCTCCTTCCTGAGCCTTAAGCAAGAAATCATCGTCTTGAGGCCCGAAGATGGGGGCCCCTGTGGCCTCCTGCAAGGCGGTGTTGCCCAAGATATGGTCGAAATGAAAATGGGTGTTGACAATGGCTTCCAGGGTCACGCCTTTGGACTTCAAAAAGGTGACCACATCTGCCGGGTCGCCCCCCGGATCAATAGCCAGGGCCTGGGATCCGTTGACAGCGACAAAACAATTGGTTTGCAAGGGTCCCAAAGGAAAGGCATGCACATCAATCATTCAAAATCCTCCAAAAGCTGTTCATTGAGCGGTTTACGCTGAGATGTTCCGTCCTGGGCCGGATGGCCTATGGCCACAACAGCCATAAGTTCGTATTGCTGGTCAGACAGGTTGATTTCCCGGAGAACTTCTTTCTATTGACTTAAAACCTCTCCCAGCCAAACCCCGCCCAGCCCGTGAGCATGGATAGCCAGGAGCATGTTTTGCAAGCAAGCACCCACACTTTGATGGTCCTTGGTTGTATTGTACATCACCTCCTTGTCGGCCACAACCAGGATGAGAACCCGGGCCTGCTGAATGATTTTTCCGTACTTGGTACACCCAGCCAAGGCCGCCTCGTATAAAATTAGAAATTAGCTTATTTCAGAATTTATGCGTATCCTTTCCCGAAGACACCGGATCGGATGTGAATTTGCGAATGCTCCGACGTTCGAATATGGCCCACATGACAGGATTGTCTTCCATGTCTCCCACCTCCTCAAGGGAATAATGAGCTCCTGAGCCTACGGAGTATTGAAACTTTGATCAAGACCCGAAAACCTTGCACTACCAGTCCGGGTCAATTACAAATCCCTGAGGAGTTCAAAATCAATTCCAGGGGAACCTCCATGCTCACCCTGCGCCCGGAGCATCTGATCAGATGGGAACATCGCCTTCAGGACTTTTTGCGTCCTGTGCTCTCTTTTTCCACAGCCAGCCTGTATTTTCCACCTCAAACAGGACCTCAAAATCAAGATCATGTCCAGCCGTCTGATCACCCAGCCGTTTTGGACCGGGACGTACTCCTAATTCCTTTGCTCCACTCCGGCAGGCAGATGGGCATGCTCCGCTTAACCGGGGTATATCCGGAGCAGGCCGAGGCCTTGACCCCATACTTGCCCCATCTTCTGTCTCCCTGCCTTCAGAACATGGAGCTGGAACTTCAACTCACTCACGATCCCTTGACCGGGGTCCTTCGCCAGGAGGTTTTCCTGGCCCAAATCGCTGAGCACATCGAGAGACTCGCTGGATTCTTGCAACCAGGACTGGGATCAGTGGAAAACCCGGGGCAGAGACCGGATTTTGCCCTGCTGATTGTGGATATAACCGGCATGAGCGCATTGAACCGCCGGGCCGGACATGCCTTCGGCGATCAGATCCTGGTCCAGACGGGGAAGGCCGTTCAAGAAGCAGCAGGGGTCCAATGCCAGGTGGCCCGGATCCAGGGAGACGCTTTTGCCCTTGTGTTGCCCGGAACCGGACCCCACACCACGCATTCCCGGGCGGGGAATATTCTTCAGGCCATACACCAGCTCAGGTTTTCCCATCCAGTCAGCGGGAACAGTATCCAACTCACAGTCAGTGCCGGCGGGGTCAACTTTCCCCAGGATCTGAGCGGCTCTTGGCTGCAAACAGCATCCGATGAGCTGGGCAAGCGACTCTTGGACACGGCCCAGGAATGTCAAAAGAGGGCTCTTTTGTTGGCAAGCCAAGAACTCTTCACCCCCTCCGAGGTATTGAATATAGGCGGCCGGATTACGGAAATCATTTCTTCAACCAGAGTGCGTATCGACCTGGGCTCCATTCACCAGGCCAGAACCGGTCATCACTTTCAGGTCCTGATTGACCCAGAGGATGCCTCCGGAGCAATCCCCCGGACTGAGCTGCGCTTAATACACGTTGAAGAGACGACCAGCCTAGCGGAAGTGCTCCTTCCCCCCGGCGGAGACTGCTCTTTTCTCCAGGCAAATAGGGTGGAGCTCATTGAGAATCCGACCGGAAAGGATTTTTCAGCCCAGCAAGAAGCACCCTTTCCTGCCCTCCCAGATATCGCCCACATCCTGATCAAACCGGATGAATTCTTTCATTATTGGGCAGCCTCCCGAAGCAGACAGCTCCAGTTTACCTTAAGCCTTCTCGACCTCCAGCCGCACAATCTGCCAAAGGCGCTGGGCGCATTGCAGAGTCAGGCCCAGGATCTGCCTGCAGGCTGCCTCTTGACCAGGTACGGTACAGGCAGCCTGCTTTTGTACATCCCCGGACACTCCCCAGAAGAGACCACGGCTTTTTTCCGAACCCTTCTGGCCTTCATGTCCAAAGAAGGAGGACAAGAGGCTCGGGTCGGGGTCGGCTATTTCCCCTGCCTGGACACCACCCGGGGGGAGACTCTGGATTTGACCAAGCAGTCCCTGGAGCATGCCCGACTTTTGCCTCCCCCCGGTTTGGCCTGCTTTGACAGTACCACCTTAACCCTGAGCGGAGACAGGGCCTTTGCCCGCAATGAAATGCGCCAGGCCATGCACGCCTACAACCAGGCTTTGCTTCTAGATGAACAAAACTCCCTGGCCCGCAATTCCCTGGCCATCTGCCTGGCTCAGGTGGGTGAATTTCGTGGGGCTTGCACCGAGTTCCGGCGACTCCTGGAGCTAGACCCGGACAACTATATGGCCCAGTACAACTACGGATACGTGTGCCTGAAACTGTTGGAGCGGGAACAGGCCAGGGCCTGTTTTTTGCGTTGCCTGGAGCTCATGCCCGGGCACAGCTATTCCTTACTTCGCCTGGGACAGATGGCCGAGGAAGATGGAGATTTGGAGCAGGCCGAGGCCTACTGCCGTCAGGCTGCCCAGGCAGCACCGGATCAGGGGGCCACGCATCGAGCTCTGGGCAGACTGGCCTGGAAGGCAGGGGATATGGACAAGGCCAGGAGCAGCCTGCACCAGACCCTGGTATCCAACCCTCAAGATCCAGAGGCCTTACGGCTTCTGGCCCGTCTGACGCTGGAGCAAGGCCACGATCCGGAAGTGGCTGAAAGCCTGGTGCGCAGGAGCCTGGGCCTGCAGCCAAGCCATCCGGAATCCCTTGAACTCTTGAATTGGGCGCTCAGGGAGCGGGGGGAGGAGTGAGTGTTGCCGGATTAATCGAGGATGGAACTGGTCCAAACAGGGCAGAATTTTTCTGCAGCTCAGAGAAGGCTTGAATTTGAAAAAAAGAGGGCAACCATACGGCGGAAGACGCCTAGGTTGCCCCTACCCGGAGGGCCAGAGAGTAATTCATAACTCTCGATATTTCGAACAGTTGCCGAACAACCACGACCCTCAGTGTAGGGGCAGTGCTGCGCGTCCTCGCGCAATGCCTGCCCTCTTTCTCTTCGTCTTTCTCTTCGTTACGAGGGTCCGCCCTCGTAACGTCTTATTCTTGTGGCTCCAGCCACTCTCTTATAATCTGACTGGTGTCTTGAATTTGAAAAAAAGAGGGCAACCATACGGCGGAAGACGCCTAGGTTGCCCCTACCCGGAGGGCCAGAGGGTAAATCATAGCTCTCGATATTTCGAACAGTTGTCGAACAACCACGACCCTCAGTGTAGGGGCAGGCCTCAGTGCCTGCCCTCTTTTCTTTCTCGTCTTATCACTTGAGTTAGTGCCTTATGCTTTGAACCCTGTCATAAAAGACAAGATTTTTTAAACCACGAAGGCACAAAGTACACGAAGGTAAGAAGAAGCAAAGCGGGGTAGGCTCGAGGCGGCTCACCCAAAGCGATGAGCGGCCTCGAGCCATACCGCTTTGCTTCTATTGTAATCCCTTCCGGGATAGGCCTTACGCCGCCAGGCGTGGAGGCCTTTTTCCCCGGCGTCCAACCCGCCGGGGAAAAAAGAAGATCCTCTTCTTCTTGCCTTTGCGTCTCTTCCTTTGTGTCCTTCGTGCCTTTGTGGTTCAACTTTCTTGGGTTGCGGGCGTAGCTCGCCTTGGAACATTAAATTCCACCATCCCAGAATTTTAGCATATCTTAACAGCCCAGTTGAACCCAGTGAAACAGAAGAAGGATTCACCCCGGTATACTGGAAGACCCCGATTAAATAAAAAGAGATTTAATGGGGCAGGAAGTATACGGGGCAGGCAAGGCAGGCACCCCAAAGGTTTACCAGGTGAAAGCTCTTTACATTTCACTCGGGGACCCCGGTTCAACCGGGTAAACATCCCAGAATCTCTTAACTCTTTCCGTCCAATCGTCAACTCATCCACCCGTCCCCTCTTCTTTGTTATATCAACATCCCATCATTTCTGCCTACTGCCTACTGCTTACTGCTTACTGTCTACTTTCTTCCAGCATCCCAGCATACATAACTAATCCCCAAGAACTATACTATACGCCCGGTCCCAATCCAGATACTCCCGGGCTGCCGCCTGGACCTCGGCCATACTCGTATTCCGGCTCTGGGCCAGCATGGATTGAAAATAGTCCAGCCCCAGATCGTAGATCAACAGGTCCGCGGCCTCGCTACACCGCGATCCCAGGGCCTGCCGCTCCCGATAGTACTCCACTTCTATCAGACGTTGGGCCCGGATCAGATCCTGATCCGTGAGTTGACCGTTCTGGACCATGTCCACGACGTCCACGAACCCCTCCTTTGCCGGCTCCACCCCTTGGGGGGTGGTTCCGATATAAAAGGCCAAAAACCCGACCTGGGGAATACGCCAGAGCATAGGGGCCACAGTGTAACCCAGTCCGCGGCGGTCCCTCAGCTCCCGGAACAGAATCCCGTTCTGACCGGCCAGGATTTTCTTGAGCAAAGAAACCGCGGCATTGGAGGCATGGGCCAAGCCGGGAACCGGGAAGACCACCAAGAGATGGGCCTGTTGGCGGTCATTGAGCGCAAGGTGCAGGCTGCGCTCTGAGTTCCAGTCCGGAATCGGCATCTCCCGCTGTTTTTGGTCTTCCGGGGCCTGGCCGGGCAAAGAGGCAGCCCAGTCCATAAACCGGTCCGGGTCGCAGTCCCCGCACACACTGAGCACCCAGGGGCACATTTTTTGTCTTGCCCATAGCTGAGATAAACGCTGTGGTGTGTACTCCGGCAAGTCATCCGGCTGGCCTAGGAGGTAATAGCCCAGGAAGTGCTGGGGAAACAAAAAGGGAAAGACTTCCCGGGACAAGGTGCCCATGGGATGATCGGTCAAAGCAGCGATCTGGGCCTGCTGTTCGGCTATGGCCTTACCGGTGTCCTGAGGACCAAAGGCCGGCTGAGTCAGGATATCGGATATCAGCTCCGTGAGGTCCGAAGTAAATCTGGTGGGAAATTTGGAAACCACAGCCAACTGATCCCGACCGGCATGGGCGTTTAAGGAAGCAGCCCTGGAGGACAAAAAAGACTGGATGCTCGATGCGCTGAGATCCTGGGTCCCCCGCATCAGGGTCTTGGCCAGCAGGAAGCTCAGGCCCTGCTCCTGGGCGGAAATAAGCATGTCTCCACCTAGAAAGCTCAAGTCCAAAGCGGTGTAGGGCAGGGTTCGATCCACCTGAACCACCAGCCGGCCCTGGGAACCCATATCCACAATCCTGGCCTTATCCTTCCCGGTCTTGGGGGGTCGGTTGCCGTCTGTTCGGCCCTGGTCCGCAGACTCAACTCCCTGTACAGAATCAAGAAAATCCCTTTCTGTGAGCTCAGTCTGTTCGGGCAGGATGCAGCAGGCCTGCAAACGATCCGGGCGGACAAAAGACTTTACCGCCTCTTGCAAGTCCCCATCTGTTATCCGCTTGAGTTGGTGGATGTAGCGCTCCTCGGCCTGGGCCTGGCCGTCAAAGAACTGGAAATAGCCCAGCTTGGAGCACAGCCCGGACAGGGTTTCCTTGGTCTGCAACAACCCGTCTTCAATATTCAACTGAGCCCGGTCCAGCTCCTCCTGGGTAAAGGAAGCATCCGGCAAGGCGGCCAGATCCTCAGTCCACTGCTTCCAGAAAGCCTGGACCTTGTCCGCTTCCACCTGGGCTTGAACCAGAAGCATTCCGGTACCGGCCAGGAGCACGGATTCCACCGAGATATCGTCCACCAGCCCCAGCTCTTCCTTATATCGTACATACCAACGCGAGGAGCGGTGCCCGCCCAAAATATAGGAGAGGACCTCCAGGGCCGGGGTCCAGAGCGAACTCATGCCCGGGGTAACAAAGCCCATGCCCAAGTAGGCCTTGTTCCAGGATGTGCGCTCAATGCACATACCGGGACCGTTTTGCCTACCAGGCCCAAGGCCTGCTCCCAGGCCGGATGAAACAGCCTGGCTACTGTTCGTATCCCCAAACCAGTGCATGATCTGCCCGGTCAGGTCCTGAGCCTGAAAATCACCGCAGATTACCAGGAGCATGGCCTGGGGGTGATAGAGACGATCCAGGTAATGGCGGATCTCCCGGACTTTCAGGTTTTGAATCGTCTCAGCAAACCCGATCACCGGACGTTCGTACGGAGTCCCGGCCCAGACCTTTTTCTGCAACAGCTCGAACATCCGGCGCCGGGGATGATCCTGATTGCGCTCCAACTCGGAGAGGACCACCTGCTTTTCCGTCTCCAGCTCCGACTCAATGATCTCCCCCTGATTCAGACCCAGATCGGCCAGGACCTCCAGTCCCAGGGCCCATTCGCTGCTGGGCACATCCACCATGTACACAGTATGATCGTATCCGGTGGCTGCATTCAAGGCCCCGCCTACCTCCTCAATGCGCTGGGCCGCATTGGCCACCTCAGTCTCGCCCTTAAAGGCCATATGCTCCAGAAGATGGCTGATACCGGCCTCCTCGTCCTGTTCATAGGCCGCCCCGGCACGGACGAAGAGGCGCATAGCGATCAAAGGGAAGCGGTGATCTTCAAGAGTCAAGACCTGCAGGCCGTTGGGCAGGGTGGACAGGGTGGGGGTGGAGGGGTCGGTTGGGATTGAGTCTGTTGACGGTGTTTGTGCTGTCATGCATGATCCTTGGTATCAGAAATTGTTCTTCGTTCTTGGTGCTTCGTTCGTCGTTGGTATGGAGAAGGGTTATCAGTTATCTGTTATCGGTTATCTGTTATCAGGCATCAGCGCCGCCTCTGGCCGCAGACGACCTGCTTGACCCAGGATAAAACTTCAGGTGACTCCTCTTGTCACCTCGGCCCTTCCGGGTAGGCTGGCCATCTCCCGAGGCCCAGCCTCTTCATTCTTCATCTCCCCGGCCCTCGGAGAGGACCGGGCTACTCAGATGGCCTCAGCTCCTTCCAGGTAGGCTGATTCTCTCCGAGGTCCAGCCCTGAAAGAGCGGAACATTCAAAGAATATTCCTTTGACCGACCAACTCACCTGGTCATACATATTTTGGGGCTGAATCGCAAACCACGCGGGTGGAGGGCATGAGCGCGAGGGAAAAGAGGATCGCGGTTATTCGCCAAGCCAGCAATGTACCGAGATTCGTAACCTGCCCCCCCACTCATCCCGGTAGGGGGCACTGACGCATCTGCAATCTTCTGCTGACGATTTGCGTCAGCTTTCCGACGCTAACCTGACATTTTTTGTCACCTTTGCAAATCTTATTTTTTCTAACTCCATTGATTATTTACCATTTTTACCTTGGCACACTCATTGCATTAAGATATTCTGTCAGAACATGTTCCAGCAGAACAAACTTTTACCTCCAGACCATGAAGTCACACACCCAACCGTGAACCGTGAACCGTGAACCGTGAACCGTGAACCGTGAACCGTGAACCTAAATACCCCAACCCAAAACCATGTCAAACCAATCAGGAGGTTTCCCATGCAACTGCCAGAAAGAAAAGATAAAGGTTTTACCCTCGTTGAATTGTTGATTGTTGTGGCCATTATCGGGATTTTGGCTGCTATTGCTATTCCGCAGTATACCAAGTATAAAGCTGGTGCTGCTATAGCTGCCGGAGAAGCTTCTCTTAAAAATTGTGTTAATGAATTATCAGCTGCTTATGCTCATAATGGGACAGATAGTTGGGATTGCATTGTGGGGAGCGCATCCCCAACGTTAGAAATGGACAATAGTACTGATGAAATAGAAGATTCTGGAGCCATTGATGCAACAGTATCTGGTTATGACTTAACATGTCATTATTATTCAGCTAATGGTACTGTTGACTGTGAACGTGATTAAAGTTAAAAAATTTTTTATACTAAATATACGCTACATATAGTTTTAGTATAATTTTATAATTTTTAATAACTATACGCATCAAAATATGCGAAAAGCAATCTCTACTAAATATTCACAAGATTTGTAGTAGAGATTGCTTTTTTCGATAATATGGATTATTAAAAATAAATATTATTTTTGTTTTTTAGCTCAAACAAACAACACAGATTTTACAATGCTCTCTTTAATTTTCAAATACATCAACCCATCCCAACCTCATCCATAAATCATCTCAAAATTATCCAAGCCAAATCATCCCATATCAAGCAAGCCCTAATCCGCATCTAGCGCGGCTCCTTGTGACCGGCTATAACTAAAGTTTGTCGCAGAATCCTACAGCTTAAGTTTACTTATTATTCCAATTCAGCTCCGCCCAGGGGGCTTCTTCCTTTTCAACTGTGGAACTCTTAGCTATACACAGCGGCTGGCCGGTCATCCTTGTTGGTGAGATCCCTCATTAATCTGTTTAAGTTCTGAGAAAGGACACACTTCACCCCTGAGGCCTGGAGATTGGCCCACATCCTTTCTTTGGGCAGATTAAAACCGTACTTTATCGTTCCCACGCTCTGCGTGGGAACGATCTCGGACGCTCTGCGTCCATTTCCAAGAGACCGCAGGAGCGCTCCAAAAAGCTCCCACGCAGAGCGTGGGAGCGATAAGAAGGAAAGAGGGCAGGCATTACGCGAGGACGCGTAACCTGCCCCTACCCTTGATGATCGGGGTTGATCGGCAAGCTGTACGAAACTGAGCCGATTATGATCCAGCGTCGTCCTCAAGGTTTCGTTCCTGCTTTATGGTATCCGGACATAGTCGTGCCCAGCCAGTTTCTTATCAAAGCTGTACGTGACGGTGCTTCCCCGGGCGCGGTTGGAGATGATAATCACATAATCAGCAAAGTCTGCAGGACCTTGTCGAAAGGCGGCCAGTGCTGACCTGGCTGTATCTTCCGCTTCAACTTGCAATTCACTGATAGCCATAATCTGTTCCAGGGCCTCTATGACCAATTTCTTTTCATACCCATAGGCACCGCGGAGAACCCAGACCAGCTCGCAAAGAACAACCAGGCTAACGAGACCGGGCTCCTCTTTTGTGCAGCATGTCTCGATGATTTGGCCAGCCCTGGCCGCCTGTTCCGGATCATCCTGGGTCAGATACCGAACCAGCACATTGGTGTCCAGGCCAATCATAAATTTTGGGCCCCTTCTTGGACAGCCCGGTCCATATCCTCCAGGGAAACAGGTTGAGAGGGCTGGGGAAGCATGCCTTTCAGGCTGGTCACCGGCACATTTGTTACTTCAAGACGCGCACCCTGACCGTCCCCATCTATAATGAATTTCACCCTGTCCCCTGCACAGAGTTTCAGCTTTTCCCGCAGGGCTTTAGGCAAAGTAATCTGCCCCTTGCTGGTCACAGTTGCATGCATAACGGCCTCCTTGAGTTGCAATTTTCCTTACTTCAAGGTAAGGACAAGCTGAGAAGGTGTCAAGTTTTTGCTTCGTTCCAGGGGTTCACCTAGTTAAACCTCTTCTATTTAACCGGGGTCTGCCCTTGGGATGTCTTTTTCTTCGTTCCAAGGGTCCCCCCTTGGGACGTCTTCTTCTTATGGCTCCGGCCATCTTCTTGTTTTTTTAATTGTCCTGGGCTTCAGCCTGATTATGAAGAGGGTGGCAGGAGCCACAAGAGGGGACGTTATCACGCTGAAGGCGTGAAGGACCCTGGTAACGAAGAGAGAGATTGCTTCACTTCGTTCGCAATGACGGGTTGAAAATCGATCACTCCAGGTTATGGTATCCGGGCATAGTCGTGTGCAGCATCAGCTTACGTGTGTCGAGCGCTAGAATGTGATCCCAAAGCTTTGCTCTCCGGACCGCCAGGTGCCACCCTGGCCATTCTGGGATCGCCAGGCGCTTACCTGGCTTTTTTAAGGTTTTGGTCATGCCCGAACTCTCGCTGTAGAGTTAACCTTACATCTAACTGCCGGATTTTCACGAATAACAAATAACTGATAACGAAGAAGCAGGCCCGCCAGAGGCAAAGCTGAAACCTGAATCTCCAACCCAAACCTATGCAACTGCTTTATGCTCAATCCCCTCATCACCCAAGCATCCCAAATCATCGTTGACAAACAGCAGCAGATTACCCTGGCCCTGACTTGTCTTTTGGCCCAGGGACACGTGCTGATTGAAGACATCCCTGGAATCGGGAAGACCACCATGGCCAAGACCCTGGCTACATTACTGGGCCTGGATTTTCAGCGCATTCAGTGTACCAACGACCTCTTGCCCGGGGATATTCTGGGGGTTTCAGTCTTTGACCGGCACAACGGAGATTTCAGCTTTCAGCCCGGTCCCATATTTGCTCAGATGGTCCTGGTGGATGAAATCAACCGGGCCAGCCCCAAGACCCAAAGCGGCCTGCTGGAAGCCATGGCTGAAGGCCAGGTCAGTCTGGACCGCCAGAGCCATCCTCTGCCGGTGCCGTTTTTTGTCATCGCCACCCAGAACCCCCTGGAACAGTCCGGGACCTCCCCATTGCCTGAATCCCAACTGGACCGATTCATGATCCGCATGCACCTGGGCTACCCGTCCAGACAGGCGGAACGGAACCTGCTTTTGGGCCGGGACAGGCAAGAGCTCCTTTCCTCCCTGCAAGCGATGATTGATCCTCAAAAGATCCAGGACCTTCAAGCCCAGGTCCAAGGGATACATACTGCTGACCCAGTTATCGACTACATCCAGAACATTCTGGATTTCACCCGTCGGGACGGGAGGTTCCAATCCGGGCTTTCCCCCCGGGCCGGGCTGGATCTGGTCCGCTGCGCCAGGGCCTGGGCCCTGCTCCAGAACCGGGACTTTGTCCTGCCAGAAGACGTGCAGGCCGTTTTGCCCTGGGTGACAGGACACAGGCTGCGGCTTACCGAGCCCGTGGCTGCTGGCAGCGGGAATGAGTATTTGATGGAGTTGTTTCGGGAAGTTAAGATATAAGCTGAAGGATTGTTCCCACGCTCTGCGTGGGAACCGCCTCGGACGCTCCGCGTCCACACCAGAGACCGCAGGAGCGGTCCGAAAAGCTCCCACGCAGAGCGTGGGAGCGATAAGGTAAGGTCCTGGGCTTGCCGCCCGGGATCGCCAGTCACGCGCAGACGCGTGACTGGCCAAAGAGGGCGAATAATTATTCGCCCCCCCGCGTGTTTCACGCCTGGATCAAATTGGCGGCTCTTCTCTATTAACAAATAACGAATAACGAATAACCGACCTGCAGCGGTGGCCCAAAATAAGGTTTTTTGGTACACATGGTTCCATGCTGATGAGACTGCCCAGGTTTGACGGTCTTCGCCTCCTACTCAAAGGCCCGGTTCAGACAGCCCATCCAGTGACTTTATCCCACAAGCGTATCTTTATCCTGCCCACTGGCCTGGGCTTGGTTTTTGGCCTTATGGTCCTGGCCATGCTGGGTATCTCAATTAATTATGCCAACAACCTGGGCTATGCCGTGAGCTTTGTCTGCATGTCCACGGGCCTGGTCAGCCTGCTGCATACCCAGCGCAATCTGAACGGCCTGCGCATCGCCCCTGGCAAGTGCGAACCTGTTTTTGCCGGGCAAAGGGCTGTCTTTCACCTGGTCATCCATGAGGACCAGGGCCGGACCAGGCCGGGGATAAAAATCACTGGACCGGAGGGTTCTCAAAACATCGACCTGCCATTTAAGCAACCCATACAGGTCCCGGTCAGTCAAAAAACCGAGACCCGTGGATTAACTTCATTGCAGGGAGTCCGAATATCAACAATCTTTCCCTTGGGCCTTTTCCGGGCCTGGTCCCGGGTCAGGCCGGAGATGCAGTGCCTGGTTTATCCCCGGCCTGCAGATTCCCGCCTGACGGCTTGGGCCGTCTACGGAAAGGTCCTGGGTCCATCATTGGATGAGCAGTCCCTCCAAGCCGGAGCGGATGAGTTCTCCGGATTGGATGAATACCAGCCCGGAGAATCAGCCAGGCGTATTCACTGGAAGGCCTATGCCCGGGGCCAAGGGCTGGTGGTCAGGGAGTTTGCAGACTCACCGGTTGAAGGGATAATTTTTGACTTTCATGCTTTGCCGGCAGCATTGGAAACAGAAGAACGGCTGTCTATTCTCTGCCGCCTCATCCTGGATGCCCGCAATTCTGGGCGTACATTCGGACTGCGCCTGCCAGAAACAAATATCCCCCCTGGAAGCGGGGTTGAACATGAAAAGCAATGTTTAAAAGCTTTGGCTTTGTATGATTTCTAAGGAAATTTTCTTGTTTTTTATGGCAGCGATTTATGGATAAGCGCCTATCTGCACAGCACATGATCCCCCTGGTCATGGCTTTGGCCTATGCACCTCATGTCGGGCACATGCCCATTTGGGTCAGTATGTTCTTTGTATTGCTCTGGGCTTTGCACCTTCTTTCCAGAGATCAGAGAGCAGAAGCTAGAGGTCAGAAGTCAGAGGTCAGAGGTCTGCAAAAACAGCGAGTTATAATTCCAAATACTATCGCAAACAAACGTAAAGCGACTTTTGGCAGTAACCTGCAGGAAGGCTTTATATCAACCCGTTTCATCGGCTTTCTGCGCCTGCCTCTGGCTGTATTCAGCCTGGCCAGCGTTCTTCTGTATTGGGGCGGAAAACTCGGGCCTCTTCCCGGCACCGCCCTCTTAAGCCTTATGCTAGGCATCAAGGCCCTGGAGATCTCCGGCTACCGCGACCAGGTCATCACCCTGTACACCGCCCTATTTCTGTTGTTCGTTACCGTGCTTTTCCATCAATCTTTGCTCATGGGCGTCTATATCCTGCTCGCTTCCTGGGTCCTGCTCAGCGCGTTATGTGCCCTCAACAGCCAGCAGACCAGGCCAGCCCTGGGCACCTCCGGCCGTATCCTGGCCCAGGCCCTGCCTCTGGCCCTTATCTTCTTCCTTCTCTTTCCCCGGCTGCCGGGCAGTCTCTTTGGCCTGACCCAAAACCCTACCACCGGCCGCACAGGCTTAAGCTCCACCCTTTCCCCGGGAAGCATCAGCCAGCTCATTCTCTCCAACGCCCCGGCCTTTCGGGCCCAGTTTCAGGGGCAGCCACCCCAGCGGGATAAGCTCTACTGGCGAGCTGCAGTCCTCCGGAAATACGATGGTCAAAAATGGACTCCAGGACATGCAAATATCCCTTGGGATCACAAAGAATTGCTGCCTTCTGCAGACAATGATCAAGATGGATATGCAGTGCACATCGCCTTAGAACCGCACAATTCCAGGATGCTCCCGGCCTTGGATATCCCAGTCTTTGCTTCTGAAAAGACCGCTATAGTGCCCGGTCAGGTGCTAAGGGCCAAAAAAAAGATCACCCAAGCCTTTGCCTATGAGCTGAAATCAGTCCCAGACTTTGACTGGCCGTCCCTGTCCCAGGCTGAACTAAGAGCCTGCCTGGCTATTAATTCCCAGGACAACCCTCGAACCCAAAAAGCCCTGAATGCGATACTCCCAGACCAGGCCACAGCCAGGGATAAACTGCAAGCCATTGTGCAGTTTTTCCAGGATCATGACTTTACTTACACCCTTTCCCCGCCCTTGCTGCCCCAGGCCGATCCCATCGACACCTTTCTCTTGGAGACTCGGGCCGGTTACTGCGAGCACTACGCCCAGGCTTTCGTCTGGATGGCCCGGGCCGTTGGATTGCCGGCCAGAATTGTGGTCGGCTATCAGGGCGGGGAGTACAATCCTCTGGCTGAATTCATCCTGGTCCGGGAATCCGACGCTCACGCCTGGGCCGAAGTCTGGCTGCCCAGCAGGGGATGGACCAGAGTTGATCCCACATCCTTTGTCGCCCCGGCCCGAATAGAGCTCGGGGCCCGGCAGATACATCCGGAGTTGTACGCCAGCCCCTTGTGGGACACAAAGGGATTGAACTGGATGTATTCAGCCTGGACCCAGGTAAACATGGCTTGGGACGCTTTGAATTACAGCTGGGGGGAATGGGTGATCGGGTACTCCAACCAAAAGCAGACCAGTTTATTTTCTGATTTGGGGCTAACCACCGATATCCGGGATTTTTTGCCCCAGCTGATTCTGATCGCTCTGGGCATCTTTCTGGCCTTTATGCTTTTCCTGGCCGTTGTATTGTACATTTCAAGCCACGAAACGCAGGACCCGACTCAGATCCTGTACCTGCGGTTTCAAAAAAAGCTCCAAAAAGCCGGCATCCAGCCTCTAGCCCATGAAGGGCCACTGGACCTGGCTCACCGGGCGGGCAAAATCAGGCCGGATCTGGAGGCCAAGATGCAACAGATTATATCATTCTATATAGCCCAGCGCTTCGGTCCCACACCCTCTAACCAAGGTCTACGCCAGCTGAGGAAGAAAGTGCAGAGGTTCCGGCCGGGAAAGGGATAATCAAGCTTGCCAGAACCCGGCTAACTCCATACAATTGACAGTATGTCTGTATGGTCACCCAAGATTTCCCTAGCCTTAAGCTATGGAGGGGCCAAGGGGCTGGCCCATGTAGGGGTCCTGCAAGTCCTGCAGGAGCAGGGTTACCAGTTCGGGCGTATCGCCGGGACCAGCGCTGGGGCCATTATCGGAGCCATGTTTGCCGAGACCATGGACGCTCACGTCCTGGAACAACGCTTCCGTGAACTGATCGCCAGCGACATCTTTCAGGGCGCAGCCTTTTCCCGATTCATGAACCAGACCAGCCTGAACTCCAACTTCTGGAATCAAATCTCCTGCCGCATCCGGGATACCGTGGCCCTGTACATGGCCCAGAGCAAGATATCTCTCCTCTCAGCGGATCGATTCATTCAGTGCCTGGAGATGCTCATCCACGTCCAGGACTTCGCCCAATGTCGTCTCCCCTTTGTGGCCGTAGCCACCGACATGACCAATGGTCAGGACATGCCCCTGTGCGCCGGAAGCCTGATCCAGGCCGTGCTGGCCAGTTCATCCATCCCCGGCTTCTTTCCTCCAGTGGATATGGACGGAGTGCTCTTAAATGACGGGGCCATCTGCTGTCCGGTACCGGTCAAATATGCCCAGGACCTGGAGGAAAATGTCCTTTTGGCCGTGTCCGTACCCCCAAAAATCGATCCCCTGGAACCAATAGAAAGCGCCCTGAGCCTCATGATCAGAGCCGAGGAGATCAACCTCTCCTTTTTGTGTCAAGCCCAGGCCGCAAATGCGGACGTGGTCATCGAGCCGGAGACTAAGGACGTGGGTTGGAACGAGATGCATAGATTGGATGAGATGCTGGAATCCGGGCGCCAAGCGGCCTTTGATTCCCTGCCCCAAATCGAGGAGGCAATGGAGACCAGACACCCCTGGTGGCGTCGGCTAAAGACATGGCATTAATCCCAGCATCCCAGCCCCAGTTGAACCCAGTGAAACAGAAGAAAAATTCACCCCTGTATACTGGAAGAGAGTATACGGGGCAGGCAAGGCAAGCAAGGCAGGCACCCCAGAGGTTTATCCGGTGAAAGTTCTTTACATTTCACTCGGGGGACCTCGGTTCAACCGGGTAAACATCCCAGCATTTCTTAACTCTTTCCGTCCAAACGTCCACCCGTCCCCTCTTCTTTGTTATATCAACATCCCATCATTTCTGCCTGCTGCCTACTCCCTACTCCTTACTGCCTACTTTCTTCCAGCATCCCAGCATATCTTAAATCCCAGATTTCTTAAATCCACTGAGCCAATACCTTCCGGGACCGAGGGCCGTCGAACTCGGCAAAGAATATCCCTTGCCAGGTCCCCAGAACCAGTTTACCCTGATTCACAATTACGTGTTCGCTACATCCGATGAGGCTGGACTTGATATGGGCGTCGCTATTTCCTTCCATGTGCTTGTAATCCCCATCTTTGGGTGCCGTGCGATTCAGAAAGACCAAGATATCCCGGACCACGCTGGGATCGGCTGCTTCATTGATGGTCACCCCGGCCGTGGTGTGGGTACAATACAGGAGGAGAACCCCGTTTTGCCATTGGTTCTTCCGGATCAACTCCCTGACCTGACCGGTAATATCAATGAACTCCTCACGGTTTGCGCTCTGGACGTTAATGGCTTGCATCCTGGATTCCTCCCTGTTAGAGTTGAAAATCGTTAAACTGATGCAGTTTCAAAAATATCACGTCCTTATCCGGTTTCAAGGTGTTGTACTCGTTCACTTGGCTCCTTGCATTTAACCTCAACCACATGGGGAGAGGGTACTATGTCTGAACAGCTTTCTTTCACCAAGATTGAAAACGACCTTCGGCCCACGTATCGCAACCGATTGAATACCGCCGAATCACCGGAAGATATCAAAAAATTCTTCGTGTACACCGCCAGAGATTTCTTGACCAGAGCCCTGGGTGATACGATCCAGGTGGAATACGAAGACGTTCGCCTGGCTCCGGACTCCGACCCGCCATACATTCTCAGCGAGAAACTGGCCGGGCACCCCACATACACATCTTTGCAGAGTCGCTCAGATCTGAACATCATCCTTACCCGTTTGGCCCAATCTGCAGCCAGACGTTATGTCCATCTGGAAAAGAACCCGGAAAAGAGTGAATCCAAAATCCGGGGGTAAACCCGGAGGAACAACCAAAGATCAGGAGCTCATGGCTATGCACAGGGACCAGGAGCCCATTCAGGCTCGCATCGACAGAGTTGGCGAGTGTAAAGCGCATTCCCCTTTACCTTTCGGCCGATTCATACCCGAGGACAAGACCCTGACCATGCACATCTCTCCAGAAATGCTGGAAGACGCCGAATCCGAACCCAGACATTTCGAATTTGAGGAAGCCGGTCCCCGGGAAAAGATCTACTTCGATCCCAGCAAAACAAAATGCGCCATTGTTACGTGTGGCGGCCTGTGCCCCGGAATCAACGACGTGATCCGGGCCTTGGTCATGGAAGCCCATCACCAGTACGGGATCAGCACCACCCTGGGCATCCGCTACGGCCTGGAGGGATTCATCCCTGAATACGGGCACTCGGTTCTGGAACTCAATCCGGACATAGTCACCCGCATCCATGAGTTCGGAGGAACTATCCTGGGTTCTTCCCGCGGGCACCAATCCATTGAGGATATTGTCGACGCCTTAGATCGCATGAATGTGAACATCCTCTTTCTCGTCGGTGGGGACGGGACCATGAAAGCGGCCGCAGCCATTACCCAGGAAATCACCAAGCGGAAGCTCAAACTGTCTGTCATCGGGGTACCCAAGACCATAGACAACGACATCTATTTTGTGCCCAAGTCCTTTGGCTTCGACACCGCGGTATCCAAGGCCACGGAAGCCATTCGTTGCGCCCATACTGAAGCCCAGGGAGCACCCAATGGTCTCGGGCTGGTCAAACTCATGGGACGGGAGTCGGGATTTATCGCCGCCGAGGCCACCCTGGCTCAAAGGGATGTCAATTTTGTCCTCATCCCGGAAGAACATTTCGATCTTGATCCTCCCAACGGCTTCCTGCACCACCTCCATGAACGAGTTGTCAAACGAAATCATGCGGTGATCGTGGTAGCCGAGGGCGCCGGGCAGAGCCTGTGCCGGTTCGAAGTGGACAGCAACGGGGACATCCTTACCGACGCTTCCGGCAACCCGGTCCTGGCCGATGTCTGCGGCATGCTCCAGGACAGAATCAAGTCCTATTTCAAAGATCAAGGCATGCCCATCACTTTAAAATATATAGACCCCAGCTATATAATCAGATCCGTGCCGGCCAACTCCAGCGACAATGTGTATTGCGGTTTTTTGGGTCAACATGCTGTACACGCGGCCATGGCCGGAAAGACGAACATGGTAGTAACCCGTTTGCAAGACCGCTACGTCTATCTGCCCCTGGAACTGGTCACCCAAAAACGGCGCAAACTCAATGTCTATTCCAACTACTGGCGAGCGGTCCTGGAGTCCACCGGACAACCCACACATATGCAAAACGGATAAACACCCAATAAGCACGAAGCCCTCAGGCCGATCATCACCGATATGTTCTAAAGACCACACCTCTCAGCCTTGAAACTGGATGTGATCATGCTAACATACTTAAGCGATCCGGACATTGCCATGGAGATCAAGGCCGATCTCTTGTTTCTGCCAGCCATCGGCCACTTCTGTAAGGCCGTCTTCTCCCGTCACCCTTGCCTCCAGGGCCGGGAAGACCAGCTGGCCTACAACCTGGAGCTGATCATTTATGAGGCCTGCTCCAATGTCATCCGCCACGCATACACCTCGCAAGAACAGGGAAAACTGAAATTCAAGCTCCAGTTCGACGAGGACAGTATAATCCTTCAGGTCATCGACTTCGGCCCGGGGTTCGATCCCTCCAGCATTCCAACTCCGGATGTGACCAATCCCAAGGAAACCGGAATGGGCCTGTATATCATTCGCAAGACCGCGGATGTCTTAAAATACGGTTTTTCGGAACAAGAAGGGGGCAACGTCATGCATATGGAAAAGCGGCTCTGATCCTCTGTCTTCTGTCCTCTGTCTTCTGTCCTCTGTCTTCTGTCCTCTGTCTTCTGTCTTCTATACCTCCCTGGCCAAGAGGTAACGGTTCTTTTGGGCCCGACGTAAATCAATTTCCACCTGTATGCGCAATTTCTCCTGCTGTCGGGCAAAGATCTCCTGAGCATAGAAGATCCCTTGCCCGGGATCTTCTTTCTTTCGTAACTCTTGGATCATCTGCTCGCACTGCTTCTTTTCCTGGCCGAGTTGCTCCATCTCGGTTTCCAGTTCTGCCAGATCCTGATCATTCGACAATTCTCCGGCGCCGCTTCTGGCCATTATCGCTCTCCTCCTTTGGGATCTCCGATACCGCGGTCTTTACCCGTGGTCGGGGCAGTTCCTTATACAGGGACCAAAATTGGGGCCATAGGGCAGTCAGGACCCCGGGATTTTTCAGGCTCAACTTTGATCCGGTCAAAGCCGTGAGGGCCAGCCCCAGACTCCATGAGGCACTGGGGGCGGTTACTGCCAAAGGTTCCTGCTGCCGTCCCCTGGCCGGACGGATGCGCAGTTCCTTGGCCGTACGCTGTTCCGACTCCATATTCAGACCGCTGAGGATGTGGGCGGCAAAATCCATATCCTGTCCAGAATCAAGGCAAAGGACACTTTCTCCCCCGGCTGAAACAGCCAAAGCCAAGGCCATAGGGACAAAACTCGGGGCCAGATAACAATCAAGGTTCAGATTTTGAGCCCGGCCCCGGCTACAGACACTTTGGACCCCACCTTCCGGGAAATTGAGCTCCAGACCGGCCTGATTGCAAATATGCTTGAAGATTTCGCCTTCCGATCCAACCTGGGGATAATTCCCGTGCAAATAGACCCGACCGCCCTGGAAAGCGGGCAAGGCCAACACGTACCCGGCTAAAAAAGGATCCAGGTCCACCTGCGGTGTCTCCGGTACGGTCAATTCCCCTCCCTGAAGGATCAGATCCCGACCGTCCATCCTCCAGTTCACCCCTATCTGAGACCACACAGGAAAAATCTTTTCCGTTCCCCAGGCTGCGCTTGGTCCGGTGGGCATTTCAAGCCGAAATTCACCCTTGGTCCGGGCCCACAAGGGGGCCCAAAGGAGCAGAGCCAGGACCAATTCCCGGGGCGCATTTTCCGGTATTTGCACCCCCTGGGGGATCTGTCCGCTGGCCTCCAGGCGGATGGGCACACCTTCACTGCCCGGAACCAGGGAGACCTGGCGGGCGCCAAAGGCGGAGAGCACACTGGAGACAAAGCCCACGGATTCGGACTTCAGCCGTGTCCCTCCGTTAAAGCGACACACCCCGGGGGCGGACATGGCTCCACAGAGGAGGAGATAAAAATTGAGTGCATCCTGTCCAGCGAATATGGAGGTATGATCGAATTCCAAGGTCGATGCTCCGGAATTGGCCCCCTCCTGATCCCAGCTCATATTGGCCCCGGCCTGATTACAGGCCTTAATCAACTCAATGAGATCATCGTTCAGGACCGCGTCTGGTACGCGCATTTCTTGCCCCAGAGCTGCGGCCAGGATGAGCCACATCCGGCTACTCAGGGTGTCCAGGGGGCCGGGCAATTCGATATCTACCGGCTCCAACCGAGGCCTGAGGGCCATGACCCAATCCTCCCTCCGCTCCGCCTGTTCATAGGCCAAGCTGTTGACCAAATGAAACATACGGCGCAAAAGCCGCTCATTGAGTCCGTGTTCTTCAACCCCCTGCCGCCATATTCCCCACAGCCGCTTTTCCTTTTCCGGATCGACAAAGGAACGGTCCTTTCCTTTGCGATCCCTGGCTGTCTGGGCCAGGATCATGGACCGCTCAGCCAAGAGATTGACCAATTTTCGGTCAATGCTATCCAGCTTAAAGGATGCCGGTCGGTTGTCTTTTTGTCCGCGTTTCATCTTACGTCCACTCCATACGAGTTGCACATCTGGTCACCTTCAGAGCCTACTGGTCATCCTTTCCTTCTCGATCAAACTGGCGGCCGTTGCCAGAGGCTGAGCTGACTTCCGTCCACCCACGACCGACTTGTGCCCACCGACCTCCGGCTACCGTCACACCCCAAGCACCCCGAAGCATAAAGCATGCCCGAATACCGAGCAAGGGATTTCCGATCAGGCCATTTGCTACTTGACAATTGGTTTGAATTTTCACAAAAAGGTGGAGCACTTTATATGCTCCACAATTCACAAGGAGTCCACCCTGCCTTTAGATTCTTTATACTCAATCAATCCAGCATACATTTTGCGCTCTTTGGCCCAAAAAATAGGTCAGATTTGCCGGAGGCAAAGCTGACATGATCGGACCTGGTCACAGCATATCGCCCAATTGGCTCCACCCGGACAGCAGACGCCTTCAAACACTCCTGTGTGCACGGCAAATTTGTTCTCCTTTATGTTGTGGTAGTTTTTCGAGAATTTTTGGTCATTTTTAGATAATCAAAGACGAGCCTGACTCTTTGGTGCAGGTCTCGCACTTTCTGAGCGATATCTTTGACTTCTCTGGATTTAAGTAACCCTATGGCGAAACCTCTTAAGCGATTGGTATTTGCTGGACCATTGCCGGTTCTAATCCTAGTTCTATCTTCGTCATAAGTCCAATCAAGGATATAGTGTTTGCTGTTTTCAATAGTCCATTGTCCACGATGAATTTGTAGTATTCTAGCAGGATCAGCTTTCTCCGGACTATGGCTGGTTATACCATAGAAAGTGTTCTCCTCAATTTTCCCGCTTTTTTGATACACAGTTTTTTTATGTATGCAAAAAGCCTGGCCAACATGGGGAAATTTAAGGTACTTATTTAACTCAGAAGTGACCCAGACGGAGCGAGTGTCTATTCGACCATGGGCTGGTGGGTCTTGGACACAACAGTCAGGTTCTTTCCGGTTTACGAAGGATCTCTTGATATCGGCGTAGAGAGTGGACTGGTTTTGTTTGGCGGTAAAAAGGTAGTCTGCGCCGCGCCCCACGATGTATTCGGCCAGTTTTTTCTGAGTAAGAAGAGCATCGGCGGTGATAGTTTTTCCAGAGATTTCTATTTGGTCCAGGATTGGGATAAACATCCCGATTTCGTTTGTTTGCTTTGTTTCTTCGCTATTTTCGTCTACAGGTAGAGTACCTACTTTTTTTGGGTGTAGGTGGCCTTGGATTCATGGCCAACAACACTGGCAATATGTGTTTGCCGCCCATTTTCATCAATGGCGTTTTTCATTGTTTTGCCATCAAAAGCCAGGCAAGTGTCTGTCAGGCCTTGGTCTTCATTCCAGCGTTGCAGGGCCTGATCTACTTCGATTGGATCCACCCGGACCAGAACATCACGTATAACGAACTGGCTGGGGATGACATATTTTCCTTTTTCTTTGCGACACCGAAATCGTTGCCTGGCCTTTTGCCCCAGGTTATTAGCCCAGCCATAGATGGCCTTGTAGCCTTTCATTCCGCACAGGGTGGCGGCTGATGCAATGGCCAGAACTGTAGATATTCGATGACGACATCCGTGTGCCCTGCGAGGATCGATTACAGTTGTGAAGTATTCCGGAAGCGAGCGCATCTGTTCAGCATTCATAGTCATTTTTGGTTCTCCTTTTTGATAGGTTGGCTTGAGAATGGCACAAGACAAAAGTTTTCTGGAGTTGGCTTGAAGTGGCAAGACAAAGATGAGCTTAGGGGATGAAGGTTTGGCACTGTATCCTTGGCCGATTCTTTTAAAACCTTTGGTCAGCCCCAACTCTATCCAGTTGGAGGCGCGATAAACGGTGCCTGTGTAACGTTTTGGATCGACAAAGGTTTCCAGGAGCAACAGTGGATGGCCGAAATGTTGTTGCCAATCAAAAGAGATGCGCTTTGCACAAAGTGATAGGATACGAGAGCCCAGGTTTGGCAGGTTCCAGCCCGGCAGGATAAGAAAACGAGAGTTGTTTGCCAGCAACTTCAATCGGTCAAACCGATGCCGATATTCCCATCCAATCCACTGGTCCCTGGCCGCACACTTCAAAGCGGCAGCCGAGAATGTAAGCAGAGCAACCCACTGATCAGAGTGTGTGGCGACATACCAGAGGGTTTCACTAATTTTGGGTGAGGCTCCAAGATAGTGATGCTTGGCCATCAAAGACTTGAACCGGTCTTTCTGGTCTCTTTCGACTGGTTGCAGCGTTATGCTTGGCAAATATGAAAAGGGGCTCTTTATGTGCATGGCGAGCCCCTTGTAGCAAACTTTTGAACGCTTGTCCAGGATTTAGGGGTAATTTTATAAAATTTTTGTGTTTTTTGATGAGCACAAATCTACCCTGCTCCTGTGTGCCTCATGCTTGACAGGTCAGCCCCCTCTTGTTATTTTTTGCACAAGCAAAGCGGGTAAAGGGATGGCAGGTATTTAATTCAGTATTTCAAATGAGTTATAATATCGACTCACCCAACCCAATTTACAATACATCTGGGAATGAACACCAATTAATGTTGTGACGGTCATTATGGCTGGCAACGTCAACAGAAAGGAGACGGTATATGGCTGAAATAGGACACGGCGGAAAAGAAATCAAAGAACGTATTTTGTCGCCGGCTGAGGCGAAGGAAAAGATCAAGGGCTTGACTGAGATTCCTATTCGGCGTCAATTGGCCAACGAGGTGATCGGCATCTCCTATGGCTTCTTCACTCCCCTGGAAGGCTTCATGACCAAGGCGGACGTGGACGCCGTGGTCAACAAGATGCAGCTGGCCGACGGCACCATTTGGTCCATTCCCATTCTTTTTGACCTCTCGGACAAGGAAGTGGCCGATTACGGGGTGACTCCTGGCAAAGCCGTGGTCCTCACCTATCAAGGAAATCCCATGGCCCTTTTTGAGATCGAAGAGGTCTTTGAGTACGACAAAAAGGCTATGTGTAAGCCCATCTTCGGGACCGACGACGAAAAACACCCCGGATGCAAACGGATCTACGAGACCGCCGACAAGTTCGTGGGTGGAAAGATCACCCTGGTCAAGGAACCGACCATCAACGACCCGTATGGCCCTTATTTCCTGCCTCCGCTCAAAATGCGCCAGATGATCAAGGAAAAGGGCTGGAGCCGGACCGTGGCCCATCAAACCAGGAACGTACCCCACACTGGTCACGAATGGCTGATGAAGGGCGCCTTCTTTCAGACCTATGCCGACCTGTCCATTGAAAAACCGGAAGTGGGCGTGGTGGTCAACGCCATCATCGGGGAAAAACGGGTCAAGGACTATATTGACGAAGCCATCATCCTTTGCCAGGACGAGTTGGAAAAGGCCGGTTACTTTGGCCCGCATAACCATATCACCACTTTGACTTTCTGGGATATGCGCTACGCCGGACCCAAGGAAGCCATCTTCCACGCCATCCTGCGCACCAACCTGGGCATCACTCACCATATGTTCGGTCGGGATCACGCCGGGGTCGGAGACTACTACGGCGGATATGAGGCCCACCACCTCCTGGACAAGGTCCGGGACAAGCTGGACATTACCCCGGTCTACTCCATGAATTGGCTGTACTGCCCGGTGTGCGCGGAAATCACCAGTGAAGGCCTGTGCAATCACCAGGACAAGCAGCAGAAGTTCAGCGGAACCCTGATCCGCAGCATTGTGACCGACGGAGTTAAGCCTCCGCGCCTGATCATCCGGCCGGAAGTCTTCGACCAGATTATGCATTGCGCTGAAAAGTACGGTCAGGGCTCCCCGTTTGTCAGTGAGGAATACCTGGAAAAACGCACCCCGGTCTTTAATATCGAACCCCTGTAGTCGGACACCTTGAGGAGGTCAACACATATGTCTGCTGCCAAGAATCCCATTTACGTCTGGGTCAACGAAGAACGTTACGATCAATTGCAAAAGGCCGGACTGGCCCACCACACCGAAGAGCGCCTGGCCGGACTCAAGGTTTTGGTGGTTTACGCCACTGACGAAGAGGCCAAGACCCTGGTCAATAAATACGGAGCCAAACACGACACATCCACAACCGGAAGTATTGAGCTCTTGCCGGCCAAGGTAAAGAACAAGCTCTTTGACAAGGTCGTGGAGAAACAAAGTCTGGAAGTGGTCACCGACGCTCTCAAAGAGCTGGAATAAAGTCTTTTCCCGGGGAGGAAGTCCCTCCCCGGGTCGAATCGCCCTGGGCAGGGCCTGCAAAGAAGCGAGGGCCTGGGCCTTTGCTTGTGCACATACACAGGATTCATGCCATGAAGGGTTTTATCACTCAAACTCAGTTTGTAAGGAGGTCACGATGCCAAGTTATGTGAACCCAGAAAAATGCGATGGATGCAAAGGCGGAGAAAAGACTGCATGCATGTACATCTGCCCCCACGATCTGATGATCCTGGATGAAAAGGAGATGAAGGCCTACAATCAGGAACCTTACGAATGCTGGGAATGCTACTCCTGCATTAAGATTTGCCCCCAGGGGGCCATGTCCGCTCGGCCTTACGCCGACTTCGCACCCATGGGCGCCACCAGCATCCCCCTGCGCAGTGCTGAAGACATTATGTGGACCATCCAGTTCCGCAGTGGCGAGGTCAAGCGCTTCAAATTCCCCATCCGGACCACGCCGGAAGGTTCCATCGATGCCTTTGCCGGCAAGCCCGAAGCCGGGGACCTGGAAGACCAATTGCTGTACACCGAGACTGAAGTTAAGAAACCCAAGGAAGTCTTGAACAAAAAGTTTGAGTGTTCAGACATGGACACCAGTCAGTGCTGGCTGGATACTCAGTGCTCCGGTGGCAACCGTTAGAATCGACTAAACTCGTGGTCAATGCCTCGCGTTGACTGAGTTTCAATTAAATTTTAAAGGAGAGACGTATGCCTCAACTTCCAACGAAAGACGTTACCAAAGGCCTGTCTTTGGCAGAGCCGGAAGTGATTGAGATTGAAACCGACGCCTTGCTTATCGGCGGCGGCATGGGTTGCTGCGGCGCGGCTATTGAAGCCGTTCGCTGGGGCGATAAACATGGGGTTAAAGTTTTACTTGTAGACAAGGCCGCTTTGGAGCGTTCCGGTGCTGTGGCCCCTGGGCTATCCGCTATCAATACCTACCTGGGCAACAACGAACCTGACGATTATGTGCGCATGGTCCGTACCGACCTGATGGGCATTGTCCGTGAAGACCTGATCTTCGACCTCGGCCGGCACGTGGACGATTCCGTGCATCTGTTCGAGGAATGGGGCCTGCCCATCTGGGTCAAAAAGGACGGCAAAAACTACGACGGGGCCAAAGCCAAGGAAGAAGGCCTCAAGGTCCGGGAAGGGGCCGATGTCGTCCGGTCCGGTCGCTGGCAGTGCATGATCAACGGTGAATCCTACAAGGTCATCGTGGCCGAGGCCGCCAAAAACGCCCTGGGCGAAGAGCGCTACATGGAGCGTATATTCGTGGTCAAACTCCTCCTGGACGCTAATGAGCCCAACCGGGTAGCCGGAGCAGTCGGTTTTTCCGTTCGCGAAAACAAGGTGTACATCTTCAAGGCCAAGGGCATGATCGTGGCCTGCGGCGGTGCGGTTAACGTATATCGCCCCCGTTCCGTTGGCGAAGGAATGGGCCGGGCCTGGTACCCGGTGTGGAACGCCGGTTCCACCTACTCCATGTGCGCCCAGGTCGGAGCGGAAATGACCATGATGGAAAACCGCTTCGTCCCTGCCCGGTTCAAGGACGGTTACGGTCCGGTCGGGGCATGGTTCCTGCTGTTCAAGGCCAAGGCCACGAACGCCAAGGGCGAAGACTACACCCAGACCAATGCGGCCATGCTCAAGCCGTACCAGGACCGCGGATACGCCCTGGGCGGCGTTGTTCCCACCTGCCTGCGCAACCACATGATGATGCGCGAGGTTCGGGACGGCCGGGGTCCGATCTTCATGGACACGGCTACCGCTCTGCAGACCACCTTCAAGGAACTGTCCAAGGCCGAACAGAAGCACCTGGAATCTGAAGCCTGGGAAGACTTCCTGGACATGTGCCCCGGTCAGGCCAACCTGTGGGCGGCCATGAACATCAAGCCTGAAGAAACAGGCTCTGAAATCATGCCTACCGAGCCCTATCTGCTCGGCTCCCACTCCGGCTGCTGCGGCATCTGGGTTTCCGGTCCGGACGAAGACTGGGTCCCTGAGGACTACAAGATCAAGGCCGACAACGGCAAAGTCTACAACCGGATGACCACGGTCAACGGTCTGTTTACCTGCGCCGACGGTGTAGGCGCTTCCGGGCACAAGTTCTCCTCCGGATCCCACGCCGAAGGTCGTATGGCCGCCAAGCAGCTCATCCGCTGGTGCGTGGACCACAAGGACTACAAACCGGCCCTGAAGCAAAGTGCCGACGAGCTGAAGAAAGAGCTCTATCAGCCCTGGTACACTTACCTGGAAGGCAAGGATGAGTCCACGGATCCCACCGTGAACCCCAACTACATTACTCCCAGGAACTTCATGCAGCGCTTGATCAAGCATACGGACGAGTACGGGGGGGGCTGTTCCACTATGTACAATACCTCCGAAGCGATGCTCCAAACCGGCTTCCAGCTCCTGGACATGCTGGAAGAAGACTCCAGGAAACTGGGGGCCCGCGACCTGCACGAACTCCTGCGCTGCTGGGAACAGTTCCACCGGCTGTGGACCGTCCGTCTGCACATGCAGCACATTGAGTTCCGCAAGGAAAGCCGTTATCCCGGATTCTACTACCGCACCGACTTCATGGGCATTGACGACTCCAAGTGGAAATGTTTTGTCAATTCCAAGTATGATCCGGACAAGGGCGAGATGACTCTGTTCAAGCGCCCCTACATCCAGGTCATTCCTGATCCCATGAGTCCATAGTCGACACATCTCAAAAAAGCCGCAGGCGCTGGACGTCTGCGGCTTTTTTGGGTATGGAAATGGTCTGAGTCCAAACAAGAAGTGCGTTCTTGTTTGGCCTCAGGCCGTTTTCGTTGGATGGGGCGGGCTCAGACTGGGTGCAGCCCTACGATGTATCATCACCTGGCAACTCTCCATCATGCAAGAGACCACTCCGCCTGTGGAGTGGAGCTTCTGGGCATATATATCATTTCGTTCCAAAATCGCTACGAGTCTCAAGCTGTTAGACTGAGGGAGGAACCACATGTCACAAAGCATACTCGTCATTGGGGGGGGCTTTAGCGGGATAACAGCCGCCCTGGAAGCCGCCGAGGTCGGCCATGAGGTCTATCTCGTGGAAAAAGGTCCTTATCTGGGCGGCAGGGTGATGCAGCTCAACAAGTACTTTCCCAAGCTTTGCCCACCGTCCTGCGGGTTGGAAATCCAATTTCAGCGGATTAAAAACAACCCCAAAGTGAAATGCCTGACCTTGGCCGAAGTGGTCTCGGTCAACGGAAGGTCCGGGGATTATGAGGTGTCGGTCCGGATAAAACCCAGATACACCGCCTCCAACAGTGCCAATTTGCAGGCCCTGGCTGACAGCCTGAGCCAAAAGGTTTCCAATGAGTTCGAATTGGGCCTCTCCACTCGCAAGGCCCTGTACATGGACGTGCCCTTTGCTTTTCCCCAGCGGTATGTCCTGGATCCTGATCATATTGATGAGGAAGACCGGAAAAAGCTGTCCAAGAGCGATTTCATCGATTTGAATGACCAAGAAAAGAGCATTACGTTAAATGTGGGCAGCATCATTGTGGCCACTGGATGGAAACCCTACGATGTGACCAATCTGACCACCTTGGGGGCTGGACAGATCCAAAACTGTATCAACAACATGCAAATGGAGCGCTTGGCTGCCCCGTCCGGACCTACCCAGGGTCAAATCCTTCGCCCATCTGATGGCCGTCCGCCCAAAAAGGTCGCTTTTGTCCAATGTGCCGGATCCCGGGACGAAAACCACCTCTCCTTTTGCTCCTACATCTGCTGCATGGCCTCGCTCAAACAAGCCAAATACTTACGTGAGCAATATCCAAAGGCGGAAGCGACTATTTTTTATATCGATCTGCGCACCCCAGGCCGATATGACAATTTTGCCCAGGAAGTTTTGAACGACCCAATGGTCAAGACGGTCAAGGGCAAGGTGGCTGAAGTTGAAGAGGACATTCGCAACGGTTCAGTCTGGCTCACGGCCGAAAACACCATAAGCGGAAACAAGGAACAGGATTGTTTCGACTTGGTGGTTCTGGCCACCGGCATGCAGCCCAGTCTGGCTGGCCAGCCTCTGCCTCTGAATGTGGAAGTGGATGAGGAAGGCTTTGTCCTCAGCGCTGAGACCAACGGCATCTTTGCTGCCGGGTGCGCGGCTGAGCCCCTGGATGTTATGAAATCAGCCCAATCGGCAACCAGCGCGGCGATGAAAGCCATTCAAACGGTGAGAGGGAGGTAACCCATGGCCGAGAAAATCGGTGTCTATTTCGATACGGCGAATATCGGTCCGCTCCTCGACTGCGAGGTCTTAGCGGAAAAGGTGAAAAACAAGTGGGGCAATGCAGTTCCCGTGGTCAAGGTGGAACCCCTTCTGGCCAGCGAGGCCGGTCACAAGACAATCAAATCCGACATAGATGCTGGAGAGATCGATGCTGCCTGCATCTGTGGTTCCTCCCCTCGGGTTGATTTCGATTTTTTTGACTTCGGGCTTTCCATTCCTGTGCAGCGGGTCAACCTGCGGGAACAAGGCGTCTGGGCCTACAAAAATCCGGACGGCAGCCGCCCGGAGCCAAATGGAGATGCTCCGCAGTTGCTCATGGACATGGCTGTGGACTATGTGAACATGGGGGTCATCAAGCTGCAAAAAACCGATCCCCCAGAACCGGAAGTCTTGGAGACGATTAAAACTATCCTGGTCTTAGGCGGCGGCTGGACCGGCCTGAACGCTGCCTTAAGTTCGGCCCAGGCTGGTTACGATGTTCTTTTGGTGGAGAAGGAAAAGCAGCTTGGGGGCTATGCAGCCAAAATGTACAAGACCTTTCCCCTTGCTTCGCCGTACACCAAAGCCCAGGACACAGGCATTGAGAATAAGATTGAGGCGGTCCAAAACCACTCCAAAATCAAGGTCTATACTGGGACCACTCTGGAGGAATTGTCCGGACAGCCCGGGCAGTACACCGCCACCCTGAAAAGCGGGACCAAGGACGTCCAGGAACAGGTTGGATCCATGGTGGTGGCCACCGGTTGGCAACCCCAGGACACAAAATACTTGAAACCCTTGGGTTATGGCTCCAGTCCCAACGTGGTCACGACCATGGAGCTGGAAGAAATGGCCAAAAAAGGGTCCATCACCCGGCCCAGTGACGGTAAGATGCCGCGCAATGTGGTTTTTGTCTTGGCTTACACTAAACTCTTGCAGAATATAGCTCAGGAAGAGGAAGAAGAAAAACGGCGATTGGAAGAGGAAAAGGCGGCTCAGGCTGAAAAGGCGGAGGAAGAGCCGGTTATTGAAGAGGTCTTTGTCAAGACTGAAAACTATAAGCACATGAACTATACCTCCGAGATCACCTCCTTAACTGCCTTGAAGCAGGCCGGATATATCCGGGAATTCCTGCCCGAATCCTCTGCCGCCATCATTTACGAACATATGATGATCCCGGGCATTAACGAGCTGTACTACAAGGAAGCCCAAAACGATCCCGGTATTATGCTGACCAAAGGGGAGGTCAGCTCTATTGAAAACACGGGCAACGACAACATGCTGATCCGGGCTGAACATACCCTGCTGGGTGAAAACATCGCCTTGGAGGCGGACCTGGTGGTGGTGCCCACCGGCTTGGTACCGACCACGGCCCTGGATCCGGTCATCCAGCTTGCTTACCGGCAGGGACAGGCCTTCCCGGATCTGGATCTTTTCGACGGATTCGCCGACTCCAACTACATCTGTTTTCCTTATGAAACCAGACGGACCGGGATCTATACCGCAGGGCCTGTGCACCAACCCATGACCCTGTCCAGATCCATGGTCGACGCTCAGGGGGCGGCCTTAAAAGCCATCCAGTGCCTGGAGTCCGTGAACAAGGGCGTGTCCGTTCATCCCCGGTCAGGGGATCTGACCTATCCCAAGTTCAACTTTGTGCGTTGCACCCAATGCAAACGCTGCACCGAGGAATGCCCCTTCGGGGCCCTGGACGATGATGAAAAGGGAACCCCCAAACCGAACACCGCCCGCTGTCGCCGGTGCGGAACCTGCATGGGTGCCTGTCCGGAACGGGTCATTTCCTTTGATAACTACAGCGTGGGCCAAATCGGGTCCATGATCACCCAGATCAAGGTCCCAGACGACATGGATACGGGCGGTCCCCGCATCCTGGTATTGGCCTGTGAAAACGACGCCTACCCGGCCCTGGACATGTCCGCCCAGCAAGGCCACACCTGGAGCCCTTATGTGCGGATCATCCCGGTCCGCTGTCTAGGTTCGGTAAACACCATCTGGATCGCCGACGCCATGGCCAAAGGAAACGACGGTTGCCTGCTCCTTGGGTGCAAATACGGAGACGACTATCAGTGCCACTTCATGAAAGGTTCAGAGCTATGTAATCGCAGAATGAAAAACATCGGCGAGACTCTGGACCGCCTGGGCGTGGAACTTGAACGCGTCCGGCAGGAAGAAGTGGCCATTGACGATTACCACCGAGTTCCCCAACTCATCGATTCCTTTGTAGACGAAATTTTCAAACTGGGTCCGAACCCATTTAAGGGATTCTAGGAGGAGGATATATGTCCGAGGTGCTGCGCATCCAACCCAATCTCGAGTTCGTGAAAGAGCTCCAAGCTGCAGGCGGCCAAGACGTGAAGAAATGCTATCAATGCGCCACTTGCAGCGTGGTTTGCCCCTTATCGCCCATGGACAGTTCCTTCCCGCGCAAGGAAATGATCTGGGCCCAATGGGGTCTGAAAGACAAATTGGTCAATGACATGGACATGTGGCTGTGTCACAAATGTGGACAGTGTACTGAACAGTGCCCGCGAGGGGCCAAACCAGGTGAACTCATGGCCAGTTTACGCAACATGGCCTACCGCAACCTGGTGGGTCCGACGTTCTTAGGTAAATGGATGAGTTCCGCCAGGCACTTGCCCAAGCTCATTGCCATCCCGGCCATTATTTACCTTATTGTCTGGATAATTACCGGAAGCATACACGGAACGGCCCTTCCGCTAGATGAGCAAGGGGACATCGTCTTTGGCCTGATATTTCCCGGAGACTACAGCATTGACCCAATTTTTGGCTTGGCCGCTGTCTTTGTCTTGTACAGTTTCTATGCTGGAATCAAGAACCTGTTTACCGCCTTTGCCTCCCAACCCACAACCTTTGTTGTCGGCTACAAACCGCCCCAAAACCTCTGGGTCAGCTTATGGCAGGTCATCAAGGACGAGGTGGTCACCCATAAGAAATGGAAGGACTGTGGAGACACGGAATCCGACCAGGTCAAATTCAAGGGACACTTGGTCCTGTTCTACTCCTTTGTTGCTTTATTCATCGTAACCAGCGTCGTAGCTCTCACCCATTGGGGAGGCAAGATTTTGCCTTTTTTGCATATGGAATACCCTATGCCCTTGTGGAATCCAGTCAAGATTTTAGCTAACCTGGGGGCCATTGCTATGGTCGTAGGCCTGGTCTATCTGACCAGACGTCGGCTGACAGACACTGAAAAGGACAGCTCATCCTTTTACGACTGGTATTTGATCGGCGTCCTCTGGGCTGTGACTATCAGTGGAATTTTGAGTCAAGTTTTCCGTTTACTCGGGGTACCCGGACTGGCCTACCCTGTCTACTATATCCATCTCATCTCGGTCTTCATGCTCATAGCCTATCTGCCGTGGTCCAAGCTCGGACATCTGGTCTACAGGGTGGCAGCCTTGACCTATGCCCGGCGGATTGGGCGTATATCCACTGAAGTCGAGAGGAATCAAAACAAACTTTTCGTCGTATAACAAGGAGGCTGTCATGGCTGATGCGCGCAAGGTCTTTCCCATGCAAACTTTCGTGTCCTTATTACGGTCCCCGGCTGGGACTTACAAACAGGACGTTATGGAACTTCTCCAATTTGCGACCCAACAGGATGTGGATAAAGAATTGGCTCCCTTTGCTTCGGCCTTGACCAAGGCCTGGATCTATGAACAGCATCCTGAACTGGCCCGGCTGAGAAAGGAAGAGGTCACCGAACTGGGAGATAACGTCTCGATAATGAGCCTGCCCGCGGAGGCTCAAGAGGAAGCGGACACGGTTTTTTCCAAGCTCAATGAATACCGGCAGACGGTGGAAGAACAAAAAGACAAGCTGGCCAAATATGAGGGCACTCTGGAAGAGAACAAGAAGAAGATTGCCGCCCTGGAAAGCAAAGTGGCCGACTATGAAGCCCAGATGAAGAATGAGGGTGAAAAACAGATACTGGCTTCAGCCTCCAAGGTGGAGGACTACCTGAAGAAGGTGGATGAACTGCTGGCCAAGATCGATGAAGTGAAAAAACACGGCGTGGTCACCGTTTCCGGCGAAGGCGGAGCAGCCGCATCCCCGGAAACAGCCGCAGCCGGCGGTGGCCCATCCGAGCCAGAACCCGACTTCGGCTTTGGCGGTGGTGGTGCAGCCGGCGACGACGAGTTCGGTTTCTAGCCCAATTTTTATCCCGGAAGGTTTCTGAAATTTTATGTACAGGGGCGGGCTATATGGCCTGCCCTTTTACTTATGTGCGGCAGGGTTACGGGATCTCGTGCCGGCGCTTTGTCCGGCCAGCCACCCGGTGGAAAAGGCGGCCTGCAGGTTGTAGCCTCCGGTCGTGCCGGCTAAATCCAGGACCTCTCCGACCAGATACAGGCCCTGGATCAGTTTGGACTGCATGCTGCGGGGATCGACTTCCCTGAGGGACACACCCCCGGCGGTGACAATGGCTTCGACAAATGATCGGTGGCCGCTGACGGTAAAGGACACGTCCTTGAGCCAGGTGCGCAGGACCTGGCGTTCCCGGGCGCTGACCTGGCTTGCAGACCTGTCTCTCGGAAGTCCGGTCTGCTCCAGGCAGACCGGGATGATCCCGGAGGGTAAAAGGCCCTTGAGGACCGTCTTCAATTGCTGCCGGCCGCGGTCTCGAAAATCCCGGACCAGACGGGCGTCCAGCTTCTGCGCGTCCAGAGCCGGTTTGAGGTCGATGTGCACGTTGACTTCCTGTCCCGCTTCCCAAGCCCGGACCACCTTCTGACTTAAGCTCAAGATCGCCGGGCCGGAGAGCCCGAAATGAGTGAACAGCATCTCTCCGAACTCTGAGCCCAAGACCTTACCTTGGGCCTCAACCCAGACCCGGACATTGCGCAGGCTCAGGCCCTGTAGCCGTCGGACAATGTCTCCTTCGGTCACCTCTATGGGGACCAGGGCCGGGCAAATGGGCTGTACAGCATGGCCCAAGCGCCGGGCCAGCTCATAGCCTTCCCCTGTGGAGCCGGTGCCTGGATAGGAGGCCCCACCGGTAGCCAGGATGACCTGGGCGGCATCCAGAGTGGATTCCCCTTTTTCCCTGTTCTGGAGGCGGAGCCCCGACACGTAGTCCTGCTTTGTGATGATATCAGTCACTCTGGTCCTGGTCCGGATCTCCACACCCAAAGACCGGGCCCAGCTAACCAGAGTCCGGGCAATCAGGGGCGCATCCTCACTGACAGGAAAGACTCTTCCCCCACGTTCCACCTGAGTGGCCAGCCCTAAGCTGGTCAGAAACTCCCGCAGTTCAGGACTAAAAAAACGGGAAAAGGCGGGTTGCAAAAAGCGGCCCTGGGGACCAAAGGCCTGAATGAATTGCTGCAGCGGAGCAGTGTTGGTCACATTGCAGCGTCCCTTCCCGGTCAAGCCCAGCTTCAGGGCCGGCTTGGGCATCTTCTCCAACAGCACAACCCTGGCTCCCAGACCAGCGGCCTGTCCGGCAGCCATCAACCCGGCCGGCCCGGCCCCGATGACGATGATGGGGGGATCTAAAGAGTGGGACATGGGATAGGTTTCAGCCTCTTCATTCTTCATCACCCCGGCCCTCGGAGAGGACCGGGCTACCAAGATGGCCGCCGCTCCTTCCGGGTAGACTGGTTCTCTCCGAGGGCCAGCCTCTTCATTCTTTTTACGCCTCCTCCTGCATCCGAAAATCAACCCGGATCTTGAACATACGTTCAGCTGGGAGGTTGAGGACTTTGACTCCGGTCTTTTCCATGATCGCAGCCAGACTGTCCTCAATATCCTGCCAGCTGGGACCGATGAAAGTGAACCATACATTGTAGGTGTGCCGGCGCAGGTAGTTATGGGTCACTCCAGGATAACTGTTCACAAAAGAGACGAATTCCTCCAGCTTATCCTCGGACACGGCTGCTGCGCACAAGGTGCTCTTCCAGCCCAGACGCCGGGATTGGAAATTAGCCCCGATCCGTCTGATGACCCCCCGATGCTGCATGGCCCGGACCCGGGCCAGGGTCTCACCTTGGGTCAATCCCACCCGAGCTCCAATGTCCGCATAGGGTCTGGAAGCCAAAGGAAAATCCGTCTGAATGATGTCCAGGATATGCTTGTCGGTCTTGTCCATACACCTCCTACTCGGCCGGAACTGCAAAGAGCCTATTCACAAAGACAGGTAACAAAACATAGACGTCTCACTCATTTACTTTTCTGTTCTCTGTCTTCTGTAATCTGTTTTCTGGGTCCTGGGCACATACGAGCACAGCGGCTCCTCAGCCAGGTAGTGGCCGTTCATGGTCTGGGCCCTGGCCCGACATCCGCCGCAGACCCTATGGTATTCACAGATACTACACTTGCCTTGGTAGGCTGACGGATCACGCAAGGCCTGAAACTGAGGTGAACCGGCCCAGATCTCAGGAAACGGCGTTTCTTTGATCTGGCCACAGTCCAACTCTAAATACCCGCAGGGCTGAACCTGCCCGGAGTGGGAAATAAAACAGAAGCCGATTCCGCCCAGGCAACCGCGACTAACAGCATCCAGGCCGAAGTTTTCCTGGGTCACGGCTACGCCTTCCTCCATGGCCCGCTGACGCAGGATTCGGTGATAATGCGGGGCGCAGGTGGCCTTGAGGTGCATATCCGTCTGGCGCCGGAAGTCGTAGAACCAGTTCAGGATGCGCTCATACTCCTGGGCGGAAATGATCTCCTCTTGCAAATCAGCCGCCCGACCCGTAGGCACCAGGAGGAAGATATGCCAGGCTACGGCCCCTAACTTCTGGGCCAAGGTGAAAATCTCCTCGAACCGATCCAGGTTGTTTTTGGTCACCGTGGTGTTGATCTGAAAAGGAATTCCGGCCTGCTTTAAATACTCAATACCCTGCATAGAGGCCTCTAAGGCCCCGGGCACCCCGCGGAAAGCATTGTGGCTCTGAGCATCCGGACCGTCGATGGAAATGGATACCCTCTCTATCCCGGATTCGCGCATGGCCTGGGCATTTTGGGGATTGATCAGGGTTCCGTTGGGGGCCATAACACAGCGCAAGCCTTTTTCCCGGGCGTAAACGGCCAGCTCAAAGACATCCGATCTGAGCAGGGGCTCTCCGCCAGTGAAAATAATGATCGGGTTTCCGGTCTGGGGAAAGGTATCGATCAGGGTCTTGGCCTCTCGGGTATCCAGCTCTCCGGGGAACGGGTCCTCTTGGGCCTCGGCCCGGCAGTGCTTGCAGGCCAGATTGCAAGCCCGGGTCACTTCCCAGGCAATGAGTCGCAGATTGGGGGGATGGGTGGATGGGTGCATTGGGCCTCAGTTGAGAATAATCAAGGTGTTTTAAGGTTTCAGCTTTGCCGCTGGCAGGCTGGTTATCTGTTATCAGTTATTTGTTATCAGCAAGAAGCCGCCAGTTTGACCCAGTAAGAAACTGGCGAGTGGGTAGTAGGGGCGAATAATCATTCGCCCTCTCTGGCCAGGCTGGAGCCCCAAGAGAAAACGTTACGAGGGGAGACCCTCGTAACGAAAAAATCCCAGCATTTCAGTATTCTATTTTGCGAACAGGCTAATTTTTATATCTAGCTAATTTTTTGGGATACATGTAATAATGAAGTTCACGTTGACTGCAAAATGGAATTAATACTCTTGAATCCACCCCACCGCTTCCCGGGCGAAATAGGTCAGGATACAGGAGGCCCCGGCCCGTTTGATGCTGGTCAGGCTCTCCAGGGCCACCTGCCGCTCGTCGACCCAGCCCTTTTCCCCTGCCGCCTTGATCAGTGCGTATTCCCCGGAGACGTGATAGGCGGCCAAAGGAAGATTGAATCTCTCTTTAAGCCTGTGCAGGACATCCAGATAGGGCAGAGCCGGTTTGACCATAAGCATGTCCGCCCCTTCCCCCACATCGGCCTCAGCCTCCCGCAAACCCTCCAGGGCATTGGCCGGATCCATCTGATACGTCTTGCGGTCCCCGAAACTGGGAGCACTTTGGGCCGCTTCCCGAAAGGGACCGTAAAAGGCCGAGGCATATTTCACAGCATAGGACATAATCGGCAGATCGGAAAAACCCTCAGCGTTCAAAGTTCGGCGAATGGCCTGCACCCGTCCATCCATCATGTCCGAAGGAGCGACCATGTCCGCTCCGGCCTGGACATGGGAGAGGGCGGTTTGGGTCAAAAGCTCCAGAGAGGGATCGTTGGCAACTTTTTCCCCGGAAATCAGACCGCAGTGACCATGGGAGGTGTATTCGCAGAGGCATACGTCGGTGATGACCATAATATCCGGAACAGCTTCCTTGATCCGGGTCACGGCCTGCTGCACAATCCCGTCCCGGGCGTAAGCCTGGGTGCCGTATTCATCCTTGTGCTTGGGGATTCCAAAAAGCATAACAGCTTGCAATCCTTCTGCCCAGGCCTGACGCACCTCGGCAACCAAGGCGTCCAAACCCAGTTGGAACTGTCCGGGCATTGAAGCTATGGGATTGCGAACCTGAAGATCCTCATCTTCCAGCACAAAAAAAGGATGAATCAGATCCTGGGGCCGCAGTTCTGTCTCCCGGACCATGCGGCGTATAACTTCGGTCCGCCGCAGACGACGACCGCGAAAAAAGCTCATAACTATTTTTCTCGTCTTTATTTCTGTGTTATTCCGTGTGTTCAGTGGGCAAAAAGTCTTCTTCTGATTCCACGCCAATCTCTTCATCCGTTAAATAGCAGGCCGGATCCGGGGCCCAGATATCGCCGTAAAAGGCCTCGGCCCGGGCCCGAAAATTCCCCCCGCAGACCGGCAGAAATCGGCACTTGGCGCAACGACCGGTGACATAGGCCTTCTTGTTTTTCAGTCGGGCCAAAAGCTCAATGTCCGGGTCTGTCCAGAGCTGGGAAAAGGGCCGCTCACAGACATTGCCAAAGGCATGATTGCGCCAGAATTGATCGGCGTACACAGTCCCGTCCCAGGATACGCAGCCGATACCCCGACCGGAATTATTGCCTTCATTGTAGGTGAGCAGCTGCATGACCGCCTCGGCCCGCTGCGGATTTTCCTGGAGCAATCGCAGATAGACATAAGGCCCATCTGCGTGATTGTCCACGGTGAGTACTTCCTTTTCCAGGCCCTGGTCATACAGATCCCTGGTCTCATCCATTATGGTATCCACAATCCGCCGGGTGGCGGCGTGGTCCAGATCTTCCTTGATCAACTCCGATCCCCGGCCGGAATACACCAAATGATAGAAGCAGACTCTGGGAATCTCCCGTTCCCGAAGGAGAGTGAAAATCCCGGGCACTTCCTGCTGGTTTCGCTGGCTGATGGTGAAGCGCAGCCCCACCTTCAGTCCTTCTTTCTGGCAGTTTTCCAGGCCCTGCATGGCCTTAGAGTAAGCCCCTGGGACGCAACGAAACCTGTCATGGATATCCTCTCCTCCGTCCAGGGAGATGCCTACATAAGAAAGGCCCACATCCTTGAGCTCCCGAGCCTTGTCCCGGGTTATCAAAGTCCCGTTGGTGGAGATGACCGCCCGCATCCCCCGACCCACGGCGTAGCGGGCCAACTCGAGCAAATCAGAACGGACCAGGGGTTCGCCCCCGGAAAAAAGAAGCACCGGAGATCCGAATTGAGCCAAATCGTCAATCATGGCCTTACCCTGTTCTGTGCTCATCTCGCCTTCGCCTGCAGTCTCGTCCGAGCGGGCATAGCAGTGAACGCATCGCAGGTTGCAGCGCTTGGTCATATTCCAGACCACCACCGGCTTCTTGTCTTGGGCAAACTGCAAAAGATGGGAGGGGAGATCCCGGGATCGTCGTCCATAACGCAGAGCGTCCGAGGGTTCCACACTATCACAATAAAGCTTGGAAATACCGATCATGAATTCTCGTCCCTACAAAAGTTATTGTACCTTGTCCGTGGGACAAGGAGCGGATTGCAGCCCTTTGAGCAGCTCATCTCTGGATACCACCAGGCTGGAATGGAGTTCCCGCTTCTTGTTTTCCGGCAGGCGCTTAAACGACGATCGTTCCAAAAGCTGACTGAGCTGATCCATTTCGTGGCAGATCTTGCGCACCCTTTCCTGCAGCCCCTGATCCTTGGCCCACACCCGGCTGGAAAGCTCAGCGATATCCTTGATCTCCTCGGTTAATACCTTCAGGTTTTCCGGGGAAAGCTCTCGTTTTGCCCGATGCCTGTCTAAAAAGCGATACCATTTGTCCAGGATCCAATGCCACACATCCAGATCCTCTTTCTGGTTTGAGTTGCGAGTTTGATGCTGGGCGTCTGCGGCCAGAGGAACCGCTGACTTCTGATAATCTGTCCTCTGTCTTCTGTCCTCTGTCTTCTGTCCTCTGTCCTCTGTCCTCTGTCCTCTAATTACGTCATCCCACGGGCGGATACAAAAAGAGAACTTAAAAGCAACAGGATAAGCAAGGGCAGAAGCATGGCCATGAGGACTCGTAAATTTGTGGTCTGATGAACATATTTAAAGCCGAGAAAGGTACAGACCATGGTCCAGACCATGCCCACCAAAGGACCGAATAGAGGCAGGATCGCCAGAACCATAGGGGCATTGGCGTAGCTGATGACCTTGAAAGTACCCTCGTACCCCTTGGTCCCGGCCTTAACGGCCATAAGGCATACGTGATTAAGCCCACTGACCACAAAGAGCATTCCGGCCAGGAAAACCGGGTACAGGATCAGGACCAGCAAAGAACTCACCCCAGCCAGGCCCAGACCGAGGAAATCCCCGCCTCCCTGGCCCATTTGAGGGACTACTCCGGCCATCCGCCATATGAATTGGGCCAAAGCCTGAACCTCAGCCACCAAAAGATAAAAGATAACCGGCATACTCAATCCCCGGCCCAAAGGCATACGGGCGAAAAAGTCCTGGGGCTGGAACATGACCAACTTGATGGTCTCTATCAGTCCGGGAAAGAACCCGTAGTCCTTGAGGTTTTCCCACGGAATTTCTCCCTGGCCCCCGGAAGTCCGCTTTCGCTCTTGCCAAGCTTTGTGCTCTTTGTATTCCTCTCCCTCTGGCCCATTATCAGACAAGGATTCCAGCTGGGACCAGATATCTTCTTCCGGTGCCTGGGTTTCCCTGTTTTCTGAATCGGTCTTTCCGGGATCATCCTCGCTCTCTGAGCTCTCCTCCCGGCTTTCGGAGGATGCCAAGGGATCTTCACGAAAGAAAAATTTCTGCTTGCACTTGGGGCAGGTGGCCATCTTGGCCGTGGGAGGGATCTTATCCTCCGGCACTTCTCGAATAAAGCCGCATTCCGGACACTTGATTTCCATGTACAAACCTCTCTGAGTTGAAACTTCCAAAGTTGTACCTTCTCCGGGAGCGAGAATCAAGCCAGCCGGCAGGCCTGACACTACCCATATTGGGCGCTTTGGCCCAAAAAATATAGGTCAGACTTGCCGGAGGCAAATCTGACCCTTGACAAAGATTCTTGTTTTTGATTCTATGCCTGTAACATAATACAAGATATTGTCACACAATGCGTTACATATGCCGGATACGACAAAAAAATATTATTATATCAACTCCCTGGATAAAGGAATTCGGGTACTGGAACTCCTGGCTGAGAATGGAGCGCTGCACGTTAGTCGGATTGCAGCTGCCTTAGGTTATAATCGGGCCGGGGCGCATCGTTTCGTGTCCACCTTAAAGGATCTGGGGTATGTGCAGCAGACGGCTGACGGCCAATATGAATTGAGCTTTAAGATTCTGGAATTAAGTACCAAACTGGCCAGACGTTTTGAAATCCGCAAGAGCGCCTCCAGTTTTATGCGCCAGCTCTCGGCTACCTTTCACGAAACAATCAACCTCGGTTTTTTAGAAGGCACAGATGTGGTCCATCTGGATAAAATCGACAGCCCTGAACTCTTAAGGCCCGACCCGGAGATAGGCAGCCGGGCCCCGGCTCATACAACCGCCCTGGGCAAGGCCATCCTGGCATTTTTGCCTCAGGAGGAATTGGACGCATTTCTAAGTAAAGTGGACTGGACTCCTCGGACTCCTAAGGCCTGTTCCCGTCCCCAAGACTTGCAAGAAAACTTACAAACCATTCAAGCCAAGGGCTACGCCCTGGACGACGAGGAACTTTGCCTGGGCCTTCGCTGTGTTGCGGTGCCCATTTTCGATCAGCACAACTACCCTCGATACGCCATAAGCATTTCCGGACCCAGCATGCGTATGTCCTCTGAGCGTATGCAGGAAATGAGTCGGGCACTTGTAGAGGTTGGCAAGAGTCTGTCTCAGCGATTGCAGCACTTGGGACAATGACAATTCACGACAAGTAAGGAGCTTTGAGATGACCAAGAAGAAACTCTCGCGCATCGATTTGCAGAACATGAAAACCGAAGGTCAGCCGGCGGCCTGGATCACGGCCTACGACTTTCCCACCGCCCAGTTCGCGGAGACGGCCGGGACGGACATGATCCTGGTCGGGGACTCTTTGGGCATGTGCGTGTACGGCTACTCGGGCACCGTTCCAGTAACCATGGAGCAGTGCATCGTCCACTGCGAAGCCGTCCGCCGGGGAGCACCCAAGACCTTTATTATCGGGGATATGCCCTTTCTGTCCTACCAAGTCAGTGTGAGCGAAGCGGTGTACAACGCCGGTCGTTTTCACAAGGAAGCCGGTGTGGACGCCATAAAATTGGAAGGGGGAAACCGGGTCTGCGAACAGATCCGGGCCATTGCCGACGGGGGCATGCTGGTCATGGGCCATATCGGCCTCACCCCCCAGAGTTCCGGCCAGCTTGGCGGATTCAAGGCCCAGGGCCGAACCGCCGAAACCGCCAAGGCTCAACTCGACGACGCTCTGGCCATTCAAGAGGCCGGAGCCTTTGCCCTGCTGGTGGAAGCCGTCCCTCCGGAAGTGTGCAAAATCATCAGGGATACCCTGAGCATTCCGGTCTACTCCATCGGAGCCGGGGTAGAAGCCGACGGGCAGCTTATGATCTGCAGTGACGTCTTAGGCCAATTCCAGGCCTTCACCCCCAAGTTCGTCAAAAAGTACGAAAACATCGCTGACAAATGCATCAAGGCCTTTGAGAACTACTTTGAGGATGTAAAGAGCAAGTCCTTTCCTGCTGAAGAGCATACTTACAAAATGGTGGATGGGGAGTTGGACAAGCTGCAAAAGCTTTTGAAATAACAATTGCTTTTAACTTTTTATCCATCAATCAACAAGGAGAAAACCCATGTCCGATACCTTACAAACCATCCGCGATTTCATGGAAAAAATGGGCATCCCCGGTCGGGACGGCTACGACTTATCCGACTCCCCGAAGTCCTTCCCGGACGGGGCCCACTGGAGAATCGAGATCGCCGGGGTGGAGCGGGCCTCCACCATGCAGGCCATGATCGACGAAGCCAAGAAAAGAGATATTACCGTTCACCGGGTGGTGGCCACAGTCGGGGGCTCTACCTACTGCGATTTCGAAGAACTCAAAGACATAGCCCGGATGGCTCGGGAAGAACAGATCGAAGTGGTCATGGTCGTCGGACACCGCAAGGCCTGGGATGCCGGATCTAAGGAAGCGGCCACACCGGAAGGAGTCATGCAGGGCATGCGCCTGCGCGGATCGGACAATATCTCCTATCACATCGCGGACATGATGCGGAATATCCAAGCCGGGATCCGCGGTTTTCTGGTCTATGATGAAGGCGTTTTAAGCATTGTGAATAAAATGCGGGCTGAAGGAGTGATTCCAGCAGAAACAGTTTTTAAATACTCGGTTTTTGGCGGGCAATGCAGCGCAGCCGGGGCCAAAATCGTTGAATCTCTGGGGGCCAACTCCATGAACCCCTTATCCGACGTCTCTTTGCCCATTCTCTCCTCCATCCGCAAGGCTGTAGACATGCCATTGGATGTCTACGTAATCATTGTCGATGCCTTCGGCGGCATGTACCGGGCCTATGAGGCTCCGGAAATGGCCAGGGTGGCGGCACCCATTTATTTCAAGATCGAGCCCGGGACCTCGGAAGCGGATATCTATAAACCGTGGGCCTTTGAATCCTTTCATCAGGAGCTGATTCGCGAGAAAGTGAAGATGGCCCAGGTTATTCAAGAACTGATGACCAGGCATGCTCCCCAGCTAAAGACATCGGCCCTAGGAGCTAAGGATCTGGTCCTGCCTGTGGTTGGATAACCTCTCTAGAAATATTCAGTGTTCGGTGTTCGGTGTTCAGTGTTCAGCCCGGCCTACAAGTGAGTTTCTCTTCGTTCCCAGGGTTTATCCCGTGAAATTTCTTCCATTTCACTGGGATCCGCCCTGCCTGCCCGCGTTGCTTGCGCTTTTGCATAGAAGACATCAGGATGATGAGACTTCCGCAAGCAAAAGCGCCGCAGGCGGGGGGACGTCTTCCTCTTGTGGCTCTAGCCACATTCTTGCTTAGAGATGCTCGCAAGGCTGGCATCAAAGAGCCAGGCTGGAGCCTGGCAGGATGAAGAGGGCAGCCACCCAGTGAAATACCCCAGATGTTCATACGAGCTTTGCCGGCGGCATGAGCATGGCATACATTTGACACAGAACACTCATCCACCCTTAAATTAAAGGACATGCGTATGTCTTCCAAAACAGTATTCGATGTAGCCATCGACACCCTGAACCAGGCCGGGAGGCTGGGGAACATCAATCCCCGGGCCCTGCACATCCTGCAAGAACCCAAGCGGATCAACGCCTTTCGCATTCCCTTAAAGCTGGATAACGGTTCCTTTGAGGTCTTCCAGGCCTACCGGGTCCACTACTGCGACGTCATGGGCCCCTTCCGGGACGGTACCCGCATCCGCCCGGAACTGACCCTGGAAGAAATCAAGGCCCTGGGCATCTTCATGACCGTCAAGCATTGTGTGGCCGACATCCCGGCCGGAGGGGCCAAGGGAGGGATCAAGGCTGACTTACGATCCCTGACAGAACGCGATCAAGAACGTCTGATCCGGGCCTATGTGCGCAATCTGGCCCCCAAAGGTCCATGGGTGGACGTCCCGGGTGCGGACATCGGAACCGGGGCGCAGGCCATGTCCTGGATGCTGGATGAATACGAACAAATCACCGGCACCCATTGCCCGGCGGCTATCAACGACAAACCAGCCATTTTGGGCGGCTCCCTGGGCGGGGAAGCGGCCACCGGACGGGGAGTATTCTTGGTCTTGCAGGCCGCTGCCCAGGACATGGGCCTGGAACTCAATCACGCCCCGGCTGCTGTCCAAGGATTCGGCCAGGTAGGATCAGAACTGGCCACTCATTTGCATCAGACCGGCTGCCGGGTGTTTGCAGTCAGTGATGTGTATGGCGGAATTTATGATGACCACGGCCTGGACATCCCGGCCTTGAAGGAGCATGTGCGCACAACAGGGAGCGTGGCTGATTTTCCAGGGTCATCGGCCATAAACAACGATCAGGTCCTGGAGGCCGATGTAGACATCCTGGTCCCGGCCGCAGTGCACGACGTCATCCACGCCGACAATGCAAACAATATAAAGGCTAAACTCATTGTGGAGGGGGCCAACGGTCCGGTGACCACGGACGCAGACAAAATTCTTATGGACAAACAAATCACCATTGTCCCGGATGTAGTGGCCAACAGCGGAGGGGCCACAGTCTGTCATTTTGAACGCTCTCAGGGCCTGTCTGATGAATACTGGGATCTGGACCGGGTGAACACCACCTTACGCCAGCGGATCATCGCCGCTTATACCCAATCCCGGGACCGGGCCAAGGAGGCCAACACCGTGTCCCTCCGCTTTGGGGCCTGGATTCAGGCCTTAAAGAAACTGGAAAAGGCCATGCTTCTGCGGGGATGGATCTAGAGATGCGACTGAAAGACCTTGTATCCGGCAATTCTTCTTTTTTTGCCTGCTTTGGGGCAAAAAATATTTTAGATTTGCCGGGAGCAAATCTAAACACTGAGGTGATAGGTTATGCCCATTTTCCCTCTCAGCGAATACAAGCAACGGGTCCAGGCCGCCAAGGAAGCCATGCAGACAAAGGGCCTGGATGTCATTCTGGTAGCCGACCCGGCCAACATGAACTACCTGACCGGGTACGACGGGTGGTCCTTTTACACTCCCCAAGTGGTCGTCCTCAGCCTGGAGCATGACCAGCCTTTCTGGATCGGCCGGGGCATGGACGCTAATGGGGCCAGGCATACGGTGTGGTTGGATTCGGAGCACATTATCGGCTATCCTGACAATCTGGTCCAGGTGGAAGAAAATCACCCCTTGCGATTTGTGGGCCAGTTTTTGCGGCAACGGAAACTGCATTCCCAGCGGATTGGGGTGGAAAAAGACGCCTACTACTTTTCCGTGCGCTGGCTGGAAGAACTACAAACCGCTTTACCCGAGATCAACTTTGATGATTGCAGTCTGCTGGTCAACTGGGTGCGCAGCATCAAGTCGGAGCAGGAAATAGCTTATATGCAGCAGGCCGGAAAGATTGCGGAAAAGGTCATGCAGACCGCTCTGGATCATATCCGTCCCGGGGTGCGGGAGTGCGACGCCGTGGCCGAAGTCTACCGGGCCCAAATGCGAGGTCTACCCGATTTCGGCGGGGATTATCCGGCCATTGTGCCCATGATGCCCACCGGAGAAAAGACCTCCGCCCCTCATCTGACCTGGACAGACGAGCCCTACCAAAAGGAACAGGCTGTGAATCTGGAACTGGCCGGGTGCCGCCTCCGTTACCACTGCCCCATAGCCCGGACCGCCTATGTGGGGAGCAATCCGCCCCAAAAACTTCAGGAACTGGCAGAGCGGACAGTGGAGGGCTTGAATCTGACCCTGGAGGCCATCAAACCTGGCCTGCAGTGCCAGGAGGTGGAGCTGATCTGGCGCAAGCACATTGCCAAGTTCGGATTGGAGAAGGAATCCAGGATCGGCTACTCCATGGGCCTGAATTACCCTCCGGACTGGGGCGAGCACACCATGAGCCTGCGCCCCGGGGATATCTTGGTCCTCCAACCCAACATGACTTTCCATATGATCCTGGGCATGTGGATGGACGATTTTGGGTTTGAATGCAGCGAATCGTTTCAGGTCACCGAATCCGGCTGCCAAACCTTTGCCGACTTTCCACGCAAACTGTTTGTTCTTGGATGACAGAGAGATGTGATACAGCCATGATATTCAAGGCCAGAAAAGGACAGACCTCTTACGGAGAACTCATCGGCATCCTCATGCTGGACACCAACACGCCCTTCATCCAGGGGGACGTGGGCAATGCCGCCAGTTACGGCTATCCGGTGCGGTTCAAGCGTATAGACGGCCTGACCCCGGACCGCATCTTCGATCACGACCAAAGCTTTGTGCAGGCCATGATCGACGGGGCCCGGGAACTGGAACGGGAAGGTGTTAGGGCAATTACCGGTGACTGCGGGTTTATGGCCATTTATCAGCATAAGGCTCAGGAAGCGGTGGACATTCCTGTCTTCCTGTCCAGCCTGCTGCAAATTCCGTTTATAACTTCAATCATCAAATCCAGTTCCCGGGTGGGGGTTCTGACCGCTAATTCCAAATCCCTGACCCAGGAAATGCTTGTCTCTTTAGGCCTGAACAATATGGATCGACTGGTCATCGCCGGCCTGGAAGACACCAAAGACTTCAAAAAAGCGGCCATCGAAGACGTAGGCCTCTTGGACAGCCAAGCCGTCCGCCAAGAGGTGGTCCAGGCCGCTCAAACCATGCACCGAAAAAATTCGAATCTCGGGGCAATGCTGTTGGAATGCAGCATGCTGCCTCCTTATGCGGCCGATGTGCAAGAGGTCACAGGACTGCCGGTTTTCGATTACCTGAGCATGATCGATCACCTGGCCGCCTCTTTGCTCAAAAAACGCTTTCCGGAAAAAATGTAACATGGTACAGTTATGGACAAGATACAGTCTCGAGTAGCCGAACTCAAAGATCAGATTATCGCCCTGCGCCGGGATTTTCACGCCCACCCGGAACTCGGATTCCAGGAATTCCGAACCGCCTCGGTTATCGAGGGGTACCTCCAGGACTTGGGCCTGGAAACAACCAGAGTGGCCGGCACAGGGGTGGTGGCTCTCATACAAGGCCGCGTTGAAAGTCCGGTGTTTATGCTCAGGGCGGACATGGACGCCCTACCCATATGTGAACTGACGGATGTGGATTATGTCTCCTGCACTGAAGGGGTGATGCACGCCTGCGGCCACGACGCACACATGGCCATGCTCCTGGTGGCGGCCAAGATCCTGGTGGAAAACAAGGAGCACATCCAGGGAAGCGTCAAGCTCGTCTTTCAACCCAACGAGGAAGTCAACGGCGCCCGGGACATGATCCGGGCCGGAGTCCTGGAGGACCCTTTGGTCGACGCCGCTTTCGGCATCCATATCTGGAGCCAGCTGCCTTCCAGAACAATCGCCGTCACTCCTGGACCGGTCATGGGCGGCCTGGACGTCTTCAAACTGCTGATTAAAGGTAAAGGTGGACACACCGGCTTTCCGGAAGAAGCCAGAGATCCGGTCATCGCTGCCGCCCATGTGGTCATGGCTGTTCAGGCTATCCAGACCCGGGAAATAAGCAACCTGCAGCCCACAACCATCATGTTCGGTAAGTTGGAAGGGGGGACGAAGAGCAACATCATTCCTGAGGAGGTCCTTTTGGAAGGGACCATTCGTTATCTATACCCGGCAGGTCCGGACAGTCCGGACCATCCGGCCCAGAGATTTCAGCGCATTGTGCACAGCGTCTGCGAAACGCACCGTTGTTTATGCCACATCAATATGGACAGGGAAAACATTCCCTTGATCAATGATCCCGGGCTGACCCGGATTATGCATCTGGCCGTAGCTGAAGTTACAGGTCCTTTGGACTACATCACCACCATGCAGACCATTGCCAGCGAGGACTTTTCTGAATTCAGCGCCCAAGTACCAGCATCCTTTATTTTTCTGGGTTGCGGCAACCCGGACAAGGGCACGGACATCGCCCACCACAATCCGGGATTCAACATCGACGAGGACGTCCTTCCCCTGGGCGTTTCCATCTATGTTTCCAGTGTGTTCACCTTTTTTCAAAACACCGTTTGAACGTATAAATAAGGCCCAAACCCTCAGAAGTTTTGACGTATCCGTTCAGCTTTGCCTCCGGCAAATCTGACATATTTTTTGCCCCAAAGCGGGCAAAAATAAGAATGTTCTTTCCTCTGTTTTTATAACTTTAAGCTGTAAACCTGGAGCTTTGAACCTGCAAATTCAGGAGGTGACGGCTGCATCAACGATGCATTTAAAGCATTCAAACCTTTTGTAAACCTCAGAAAAGGAGATTGGTTATGAAAAAATGGATCACTATCGCACTTATGGTTATGTTTTGTGCAGCGGCAACCTATGCCGGGGCGGCCAACTACACTGGGGAACCCATCAAAGCCAAGCTGGCCTCGGAAGAGATCGACGGTGATTTTATGACTGTTTGGGCTGAAAAGTTTGCTGATCACATGCGGGAATGGTCGGACGGGAAAATCCAGATTGAAGTCTACCCGTATGGAACTCTGGGCGCTTTGGGCGATATCAACGAACTTTGTCAAATGGGTGTTGTTGACTTTGTATTCTCAGACTACGCCTGGATCAGCTCTTTTGTCCCCCAAGCCCAAGTCCTGGCCCTGAACTATATCTTTCCCACCGAAAAAGTGCCCCAAACCCTGGATTGGATGATGCATAACGGTGAGTTCTATCCCCTATTGGACAAGGCCTTCAGAAATAAAGGCATGGTGCCCATGGCAGTTATGTTTGAAGGCTGGCAGTGGCTGACCACAAACGAGAAGATCGAGAAGCTGGAAGACATGAAAGGGCTGAAAATCAGGGTCATGTCCTCCAAACTGTTGGTGGAAGACTACCAGGCATACGGAGCAGTTCCCACGCCCATGGACTACGGTGAAATCTACAGCGGCCTGCAGATGGGGCTCATTGACGGACAAGTAAACCCTCTTTTCGCCATCTACAGCATGAAATTCTATGAAGTCCAAAAATACTGCACCCAGCTGAACAATGAACCATTCCTGGGCATTCCCACAGCAAACGCAGACTTCTTTAATAGCCTGCCCAAAAATGTGCAGCAGGAGATGTTCAATTTCTGGCAGGAACATATCATTGAAGCCGGGGAGTGGATCACGGCCAGAAATGAAAGCGATAAAGAAAAAATGAAAGAGGACAAGCCGGAACTGGAATTCAACTACTTAGACGATGCCGCTATCAGTGCATTTCAAAAACAGGCTGAGACTGTGTATCCTAAGTTTACCAAAATTGGCGGTGAAGGTTCAGACCAAATTCTGAAAGCTCTGCTCCAAGACATTGAACAGGCCCAAAAAGCCCTGAACATCGAATAACACACCTATCTATCGCTGCAGCCGCCCAGGCTGCAGCGATAGAGGCCATAAAAGGGTGTCCTATGAACCAGGATTCGAGCCATGAAGCACAAGAGACGTTTTTCCAGCGGGTCAACAGAAAGATCGGCTTGGTGATCAATACTTTGGAAGTCTCCATATTGGTAGCCTGTGTTGCCGCCCTGGCAGTACTGCTCATTACCAACGTTATTGCCCGGACCTTTTTTCAAAGTCTGTATTTTGCAGAGGAGATCTCCAGATTCCTGGTCATGCTGACCACCTTCACCGGAGTCAGCTATGCCGTGCGCCGGGCCAGACACATCCGGATGGGAGCTTTCCTGGACGCTATGCCGACCAAAATGGAAAAAGTTTTCATCTTGATTATTTGTGTGGTCAGTGCTGTGGTCATGGGCATGATGGCTTGGTTTTCATATGAATACTTAATGAATGCAATGTCCAGAGAGCATGTGACCCCAGCCCTGCGCGCCCCGACCTGGACCTTTTACATCATTATCCCCATAGGCTTCGGCCTAGCCTGTATCCAGTATATTCGAACCATCATCAAGAATCTGACTGAAAAAGATGTTTGGCAGTCTCCTGAGCAGCAAAGCGAGTATGAAGACGAACAGATCGGAGGGGCGCACCTATGATGCTTTTTGCAATCAGCCTGGCCACAATGCTCCTGTTTGGGTTCCCCTTCATGGTCACCCTCCTGGGCTCTCTGGCCCTGTATATCTATATCTACATGCCGGATCTTGCCCCCAAGCTCATGGTGACCATGGTTCAACAGGTGATCAACGGGGTCACCCCCCCGGCCCTGGTCTGTGTGCCCATGTTCATTCTTTCCGCCAGTATCATCACCTCCGGTGAATCCGCTGGTCGACTGATCCGGATGATTAAGGCCTTTGTCGGGCATTTACCCGGAGGTTTGCCCATTACCACCAATGTCAGCTGCACCCTCTTTGGTGCAGTCTCCGGCTCGACTCAGGCCACAGTGGCTGCCATCGGAGGGACCATGCGCCCCATGCTCCTGGATGCCGGGTATAAGAGTTCATTCACCCTGGGCCTGATCGTCAACTCCAGCGACATCGCCTTTTTAATTCCTCCCAGCATCGGCTTTATCGTTTACGGTGTGGCCACCAGCACCTCCATCGGCATGCTCTTTCTCTCTGGCATTCTTCCCGGCTTGATGATCATGGTCATGTTTTCAATCTACTGTTTTCTTTACTCTAAAGTCAAAAACGTGGGCCAACTGCCCAAGGCCTCCTGGAGTGAGAAAATCACGTTTATCAAAGAGGGCCTTCCAGTCATGGGCTTTCCGGTCATTATTGTCGGAGGCATCTACACCGGAATCTTCAGCCCCACAGAAGCCGCCGCAGCCGCGGTCTTCTACGCCCTGTTCCTGGAGACCCTCATCTATCGCAGCTTAACCAAGGACCGTCTGGTGGATTCATTTTTGCAGACCGGAGTCATCACTGGGGTGGTCTTCATCCTGGTTGGGGCCGGTCAAGCCTTTTCCTGGATGATCGGCTTCATGCAGATCCCCCAGCAGCTGCTCCCCCCGCTTTTTGGAGCAGACCCCTCCATGCTTCGGGTCATTCTCATTGTAGTGATTGTGTATTTTGTGGCCTGTATGTTTGTGGATCCCATTGTGGCCATTTTCATCTTAAGCCCCATCTTTCAGCCCTACGTGGTCAGTGCCGGCGTGGATCCAATTCTCCTGGGGACCCTGGTCACTTTGCAGGCAGCTATTGGATCGGCTACCCCACCCTTTGGGTGCGATATCTTCACCGCGCAGTTAATATTTCGACGACCTTACCTGGAGGTCATCGGGCATTCCCTGCCTTTTTTGCTCATGCTTCTTTTGGCCACAGTGCTGCTCATCGTCTTTCCCCAACTTGCCTTGTGGCTTCCCAATATGGCCATGGGGGGATAAGTTGACAGAAGTCAGAGGTCAGACATCAGAGATCAGAAGTCAGAGATCAACGTCGCCTCTGTCGGCAGCCGCCAGTTTGATCCGGGATGAAACGTAGAATCTGATTTGACGGTTTTACCAGAGGTTTCAGGTGTCAGTTAAGAATAGATTTTCTCATACTCCCTTGATTTTCCTCGTATGAAACAAGATTTTACCCTAAAGAGGGCCAGCCCTTGAGGGCAAGGGCGGCCTACGCAGCAACCACGGCCTGTGGTTCTTTGTAGGGCGGGCTTGACCCCAAGCCCTGCCCTCTTCGAAACTGTTTCTAACTCGATCAAACTGGCGGCAGCCACCAGTTTGATCGATGAATATTTTTGATACCTGGGAGATATGGTCATGACCTTCAAACTTCGATTCATTTTCGCTGCCCTTGCATGCCTGCTCAGCTTTGCCTCAACCGCCCTAGGAAATGAAAACACGTACGCCTGGCAGATAGCTCTGGAAGAAATCGAGGGCAGTATGCAGCACGAATATGCCCGGAAGTTTGCCCAAGTCCTGGAAGAAAAATCCCAGGGCCGGATCCAGTGCCGGATTCGTTTCTACGGGGAACTGGGCACATCCGGTGAGATCGCAGAATTATTGCAACGGGGTAACATTGAATTCGCCTTCCAGTCTCCTGGGCACCTGGGGACTATCATCCCTGAAGTCCAGGTCTTTTCCATCCACTACCTCTTCCCCACCGACTTCCAGCTTTTGGAAAAGATCCTGCGCAATGGGCCCAACACCTATCCAACCCTGCAAAAGTATTACCACCAGCACAATCTCCACCTCCTGTCTATCATTGAAGAAGGCTGGCAGATCTGGACGGCCAACAAGCCTTTGCGGACACCTGCAGATTTTAAAGGGATCACCTTCCGGGTCATGTCATCGCCTTTTCTGATCACCGCCTATCGGCTGTATGGAGCCTATGTGATCACCGTTCCCTACGGAGAGATTTACAACGACCTGGCCCTGGGCCGTATCGACGCTCAGACTCAGCCTTTTTTTGCCATTCAGGAAATGAAGTTCTACGAAGTTCAGGACTATATGATCAAGGCCAACCAACTTCCGTTCATCGGTACCTTTGCCGCCAATCACAAGTTTATAACCCAGTTGCCGGCTGATGTGCGGGACCTTATTGACCGGGCCATTCAGGAGGCCAATGAATACATCTTCAAATATGAGCCACTGCTGAATCAAGAACGTAAGGAAATGATCCTCGCAGACAAGCCGTCCATGATCTATATCCAGCTTACCGAGGAAGAAATCGCTGCCTTCAAAGACAAAGCCAAACCCCTCAGGGACAAGTATCTGGAGATGGGCGGGGAAGGAGCCAAGGAGGTCCTGGAGGCTGTCCAGGCCGATATTGAGTGGGCTAAACAGGCTTCACCGGAATGAAAAAACTTTCTTGTTTTTAAGGAGCCGGAGCTGATAACCGTTTTCCATACAAACCGATAACTGTTTTCCATAGAAAACCAGGAGCATCCCTATGCAGGCAGAAGAGGTCCAACAGGGACGGGTTTTCGTTCTCCGCTTGGAACACGGAGATATCGTCCACCAAGCAATTGAAGGTTTTGCCCGGGACAAAGGCATCCGGGGCGGGGCTTTGATCATCTTGGGCGGAGCGGATCAAGGCAGCAGGCTGGTTGTGGGGCCGGAAGACGGGTTGGCCAGGCCGGTTACCCCCATGCAAACGGGCCTGGATGCCGCCCACGAAGTGGCTGGGACCGGGACCATCTTTCCCAATGAGCAGGGGGAGCCGGTGCTGCACATGCATATGGCTTGCGGTCGGGGGGAAGCCACCCGAGCCGGATGCATACGATCAGGGGTCCAGGTCTGGCAGATCATGGAGGCCGTGCTCTTTGAACTCATCGACACCAAGGGGCAGCGGGTAGCGGATCCGGAATTAGGCTTTCAGCTCCTGAAATTGCCGAAATAGATACGCTCTCGCTGATAATTCTTGCGGATCACTCGCACGGAACGAAGAAGAATAACCTAAGTTCCTTTATTTGCTGAAACCGCCGATAGCTCTCGATTCGATTGCCCTTCCTACTCACATACAGCTTCAGCCCCAGGCCCCAAGCCGGCTAAATACTGGTTGACAGCTTCTTGTTCTTCCTGAGTCATATCCATGCCCTTGTCCACCATCCGGGTCGTGGTCTTAGCCCAATATTCCAGGTCTTTGCCCAGATTGATGCAGGTAATCTGATTGGAATGACACGACACGCACTTGTTCGTAAGTAAATCATGGCCTTGAGCTTGGGAATTCTTCTGGCATGCATACAGCCCCAGAATACAGCACAGACCGATGACGGCTAAAAAACAGCGAAAATACATGCGCCCTCCAAAATCAAAAGTCTTTTCCCCTCAAACCTTATTTGCCATTCACAAGTGCATTGTGCCACTCCATGATGCTGTTCCTTGGTCAGAATTTCTCACTCGGGTAGACGTAAAGGAAACCAATGATTACACTTAGCAGAAATTGACCTTTCCTTATATACGACGATCTCAATGTGACAGAACACTACCCTGTTTTGGCTATCAGTGTATACGGATTTGTGGACGGTGAAAAGGCAGCAACCCTTATGTTCATATTATCAAACTGTTAAGGAGGACAGCCATGCGTTTGCACTCCACTGCATTTAAGGATCAAGGAACCATTCCCAGCAAGTACGTCATGCCCGGAGCCGGAGGAGACAACCTATCCATCCCCTACGCCTGGGAAGATGTCCCCTCTGAGACCAAATCTTTTGCCTTGGCCCTCATCGATCCCCATCCAGTGGCCAACAACTGGATCCACTGGCTGGTGATCAACATTCCGGCCCAAACCACTTCCTTACCAGAAGGGGCGTCCGGGAAAAACATGCCCCAAGGGAGTAAAGAACTCCAGAACTCCTTTGGAAAAACAGGCTATGGCGGCCCGCAACCTCCGGCCGGAACCGGTGGGCATCCATACGTGGCCACTCTCTATGCCCTAAGTGTCGAGTCTCTGGATCTGCCCCAGACGGCCAATCTGGAGCAATTCTACCAAACCATTGAGGGCAAGGTCCTGGATCAGGCCGAGTACACCGGGATGTTCGAGCAATAAAAAACTTGTTCCGTTTTGCTTCAAGCAAAACGGAACAAGTTTTTTACCGCAAAAGCTTCACTGCGCAGAAATCGCCGCACATGGCGCATTCCTCCTTGGAAGCGAATGTCTCCCGGCGGCGGCGGACCATATCCGGGTCCAGGCTCAATTCCGTGATTCTCTCCCAGTCCAGGTCCATTCTGGCTTGGGAAATGGCCTTATTCCGGTCCACCGCCTGCCTGCGGCCTAAGGCCGTTTCCGCACAATGGGCGGCAACCAGGGAGGCCTTCACCCCCTGCCACACATCATGTTCATTGGGCAGGGTCAAGTGTTCGGCCGGGGTCAGATAGCAGAGAAAGTCCACTCCGGCCATGCCGGCCAGGGCTCCACCAATGGCCCCGGCGATATGATCGTAGCCGGGAGCGATATCCGTGGGCAGCGGGCCGAGTACATAGAGGGGGGCCTGATCACAGAGCCGCTTCATGCCCTGGATCTGGGACTGCACCAGATGCAGGGGCACATGCCCCGGTCCTTCGATCATCACCTGCACCCCGGCCTGCCGGGCCCGCTTGGCCAGTCCAGCCAAAACAATGACCTCCTCCCACTGGGCCCGGTCTCCGGCATCAGCCCCAGCCCCTGGCCGCAATCCGTCCCCCAGACTAATGGTCACATTATGAGCCAAACAGATGTCCAAAAGGCGATCATAGTCTTGGAGTAAGGGATTTTCCCGCTCGTTGACCTCCATCCATCGGGCCAGTATGGATCCGCCCCTGGAGACAATGCCCAGACTGCGGTCTCCCTCCCGGGCCATGGCTGCAGCCTGGGCGGTCACCCCGCAGTGCAGGGTCATGAAGTCCACCCCCTGGTCGGCCTGCTTTTTGATCTCGGCGAACATCTCTTCAGCCTTCATCAGGCCAGGATCTTCACCCCCGGCAATGTATTTCTGGGCTGCACTGTACAAGGGGACGGTGCCCAAAGGAAGAGGCGTGGCTTGCAGAATACGCTGTCTGATACTGTTCAGATCCCCGCCGGTGGACAGGTCCATGATCGTATGCGCCCCAGCCTGGTGAGCGGTTATAGCCTTATTCACCTCCAGGTCGGGATCGTTGAGAAAGGGGGAAGTGCCGATATTGGCATTGACCTTGATGGTCGCCGGCTGGCCGATAAGTACCGGTTGTACCCCCCCATGTCCGGGGTTGGCCAACAGGACCATACTCCCTGCCTCCAACCCGGCCTGAATTGCATCAACACTCAGACCTTCCTCCCAGGCCATTCTCCGCCCTTGTTCGGACCAAAGACGGCCCAAGATTGTATTTTTGTGTATCATTTTGAGATCCTCTTTTCATTGCGGTTCCTACCGCCTCCATCTCCCATGAAGCTCAGCATAATTATGAGGCGGCCTGCCCTTGAGAACAAGGGCGGCCTTGGTTCCGGGCTCTTTGGTAGCACGGGCTTGTCCCCAAGCCCTGTCCTCTGCATCAACCCAGGGGACCTATCCATCCCGCAACCGGGAATCGATCAGCTGGGCTACCTTCTGCCCGGACAGGAGCATACCCCCGAAGATGGGCCCCATGCGGTAGGATCCGAAGGCCGCGTTGGCGGCCATGCCGCTGACGTACATGCCGGGAAAGATCTCCCTGGTATTATCCACCGTCGTCCGCTCTGCTTCTTCAGCCCACATGGACTGCTCACCCTCGATCCCTCCGGAGGGGGTGAACAGTTGAACATCGTTTTTCCGGACCAGGGTATGGATGATTTCCAGAGGATGCCCGGTGCTCTCAATGACATACTTGCTCTGGACAACCACCGGATCGATATGCAGCCCGGCCATTTCCACCGGGCTGGAATTAATGACCAGACCGGTGACTTGCTTCTGTCCTTTCTCTTCCCGGATAAGCACATCTTCCACGCTGATACAGTTGAAGACTTTTGCTCCACTCAGGCAGGCCCTGGAGGCCAGGGTGGTAGTGGAAGCGATGGCATCGGCCGTAAAATACCCATCCCGAAAACGGATCATTGGCACGCCGGCTTCCTCCAGAATAGACTTGCCTTCCTCCTGGACAACGATAATGTTCCAGGTCATCCCTCCGCCCCACATTCCGCCGCCGATGGACAGCTTGCGCTCAAACACGGCCACGTTCCAGCCGTTGCGGGCCAAATGCCAGGCCGCGGTCAGTCCGGATGGACCGGCACCCACCACGGCAACATCCAGCTGCAGGCAGGAACGAAACTTTTCATAATAGGTGCTCATGATGGCTTCAGTGACTACAATCTCTTCCAATCCCATACTTTCCTCCGTTTTTTTGTCTGGGACAAGGACCTAGCAGTCAAACCACGCAAGTAAACAAAAACTATGCCGCAGAGTTTTTGTCAGAAAGGGGGGTTCCGGGACGGAAGAGATCCCATTTTGCAATCAAGGTAATCTGTTTTTAGGCTCAAATCTCTTGATTACTGCAGGGCGTTGAAATCATCTTGGCCCCAAAATGGGATGAGAACAAACCGAAGAAGAGATTCAAACTGAGGGGGAGTATCAATCCGATTCCCTACGACAGCATGAACTGTATCAGGTTCTATGGGTATGCTCTCAGTTCCGGCCGCTGACCGGAACACCCCAATCGGTACAATTTGAGAATAGGCCTTTGACCCGCAGAGGTCAAGGCCAACTATCTGTTATTGGTTATTTGTGAATAGGGAAGAACTGACAGTTTGGTCTTGTATGAACCCCGGTTCAGTAGGCCGGCCTTCTCCGAAGGCCAGGCCTCTTCGATAGTTTTCAGCGCAGCCGGAGGCAAAGCTGAAATCTATCCTTCAAGCACAGACCTGGCTAAATCAATTGTCCCCGTAGGCATTAAGGCCGGGGTGAGATCCTGCAAGCCAAACCAGGCTACCTCCTGGACATCGTCTCCTGGGCGTAATGTGCCGTGTATTCTCTGCACTTGAAAATCGATGATCACATAGTGATATAGAATACGACCATGCTCATCCGGTTCGATGACCTCGAAATGGGTGACCAGATTCCCTACTTGGACCTGCAATCCGGTCTCCTCCAGCATTTCGCGGACCACAGCCTGCTTCAGATTTTCCCCCAGCTCCACCTTACCCCCGGGGATGGTCCACAAGCCCTTGGACGGGGCCTGGCCTCTTTGAACCAGAAGGATGCGCTTATCCTGTATAAGCACACCCCCCACGGCCACAACCGGAGAAACTGGATATTCGGCCAAAAGGCTCGCTCTCTTTTTTACGCGTCTGAAACAAAAAACATTTGAGGTTCTTGGCTTGGCTGTCCGGGACAGCAGGCTTCAGCCTGGCCCAAGAGGGCGAAAGATTTTTCGCCCCTACTACCCACGCGCCAGTTTCATCCTGGATCAAACTGGCGGCATCTTACGAATAACAAATAACAGGCACGCCTGGGCGCGAGAGGACCCTGGGAACGTATAGAAACTCTGCCCACTGCTTTTTACCCCATGCCCCATGCCCCATGCTCTATGCTCTATGCCCCATGCTCCATGCCCTATGCCCTATGCCCTCCATTCGCTACGGCCCTATCCCCAACACCCGGGGCAGCCACAGGGCAAGATCCGGCCATAACAACAACAAAGCAACACATAAAACAAAACAGGGCAACAACATGGTCACCCCTTTGTAGACCATGCCCAGGCTCACATCCTGGTCCATGGAGGCCACAATAAAGGTATTGATGCCCACCGGCGGGGTGACCGCTCCCATAGTCGTCACCAGGGTGATCCAGACCGCAAACCAGACCGGATCATAGCCCAGAGATTGGGCCACGGGAAAGAAGATGGGAATAGTGATCAGGAGTAAGGCCAAAGCATCCATAATGGCCCCGCCCAGAAGGTAAATGCAAAAGATGCAGGCCATAACGATGACCGGAGAAATAGATAGGGAGGCCACCAGGCCGGAAACCTCATAGGGCAGCCTGGTCACAGTCAAAAATCGGCCAAATATGACCGCTCCCAGGATAATAACCATGATCATACACGAGATGCGCAGGGTATCGTCAAAGGCCCGCCATAGGTTGCGCCAGGACAGGCGGCGGCCGGCCAGACTGATGATCAGGGCTAAAGCCGCTCCGGCCGCCCCAGCTTCAGTTGGAGTAAAAAAACCAACCATTAAGCCAATCATGATCAAAGCAAAGAGAATGAGCATCTCTATAGCCCCGCTCAATGAGCGCAGCCGTCTGGACCACCCGGTCTTTTCCCCGCCGGGTCCCAGAGCGGGATTTCGGGTACAAGCCGCCCATATAGCCAGGAGGAAGGACAGGCAGAGAAGCAGTCCCGGCCCCAGGCTGGCCCAAAACAAAATCCCGATGGACTGCCCGGTCTGCAAGCCGATGATAATCAAGACCACACTGGGAGGAATGAGCACTCCTAGGGTGGCTCCACTAGCCACCACCCCGGAACTGAACATGGGACTGTAGGCATACTTTTTCATTTCCGGCAAGGCCACACTGCTCATGGTGGCAGCTGTGGCCGTGTTTGATCCGCAGATAGCCGCAAATCCGGCACAGGCCAGAACCGTAGCCATGGCCAGGCCGCCCCGGATATGTCCCAACCAGGCGTGAGCCGCCCGGTACATACGCTCATTCACTCCGGAGTAGAAACAGACCTGGCCCATGAGGATAAACAAGGGGATGACGGTCAGCCCGTAGGAAGAGAGCACATCCCAGGTCTGGTCTCCGATCATACCCAAGGCGGCCTGCAAATTAACCATTTTCCAGAAACCCAGAAATCCGATAATGGCCATGGCAAACCCAACCGGCATACGCAGGAAGAAAATGGCCATTAAAAGAAAAAGGATTCCCACCAATCCGGTAACCATTCACACCCTCAACCTTTCTAAAGAGCACAGATATGCGGCCGTCATTCCCATTTCCCGCCTTCATTCCCGGCCAACAGCTCCCAGGTCTGACGGATCAAGTTCAGGCCCAGGCTGACAAACCCCAGGCCAACCAAAACGACCACCGGATAAAAAGGAATGCGCAAGGTTTCCGAGAGCTCGCCGCTAGTCTTCAAGGCCCAGCTCAATTCGAACAGGCGCCAAACCACCAGACCAAAAAAGATGGTAGACAGGATGGAGGCTGCTGCTTCCAGGACCCGACGCAGAACCAGGGGCAAAAACCCGTCCAGAACAGCCACCTGGATGTGCCCCCTGGCCTCCTGGGTCCCGCCCATGGCCAGAGCTGCGATCATAGCCCCGCCCAGACCCATGAGTTCATAGGTCCCGGTCACCGGCAGGCCCAGGCTGCGCAAGAGCATATTCGCGCACCCCAGGCCCACCATGCAGAACAGAATGCAGGCCCCGACCCCGGTGCTGAACTTGTTCAAAACCCTGAGTTTATTTTTGCTCATACTTTTCTTTCAAGGTCATCATGTCCCTAAAGATCTCTTCTGCCGGCAACCCGGCCTCGACAGCCTCCTTCTTCCACTCATCGATAATCGGAGACACCGTAGCTTGCAACTCGCGCATTTCCTCTTCTGACAATCTGTCTACCTGGGTAGAATATTTTTCCTGGGCGTATTCCAGGGCCTCTTCCACATGGCCGTCCATGTACGTGCCGGTCCATTCAGCCTGTTCCGGGCCTAAATCGTCCATCACTTTCTGCACATCCGGGGGCAGGCTGTCCCAGACGTCCTTGTTCATGACCACGGCAAAGGGATAGACTTGAAGATTTAATATAGTCTGGTACGGGCAATACGCGGCAAAGTTAAAATCCTGTAGGACTTCCAGGGAGGAGAGCAGACCCTGGACCACTCCTTTTTGCAGGGCCTCCGGTGTCTCGGGCATAGGCATGGACACTGGGGTGGCCCCCAAAAGATCCAGGCTTCGGGATAGACTCCCTGAGGCCCTGATTTCCAGGCCCTTGAAATCCTCAAGCTTTGTAACCTGTTTCTTGGACATCAGATTGGAGGGAGCAGAAGTAAACATGGTCAAAACCTTGACTTCGGAAAATTCTTCCGGCTCGTACCTGGTGTACAGATCCCACAAGACCCGGCTGGCTGTCTCCGCCGAAGTAAAGCCCACCGGCAGGCCGGCTACGGAAGTCATGGGAAAGACACCAGGCTGGTAGGCCATACTCAGGCAGCCGATGTCCGCCTGGCCCTGTTTGACCCCCCGAAACATGGCCTTGGCCCCCAGCAAGGTCCCGCCGGGAAAAGTATTGATATGCACCTTACCCTCAGTCCGCTCTTCCACCTCCGCCTTCCAGCGCTCCATCTGCACGCAGGGAAAAGTCGGAGCCGGAGGAAAATTGGCATAATTGAGCTCAATCTCCTTGGCCCCTATAGGACTACTTATTCCCAGGACCAGCAAACAGACCATCATGGCCAGCACTTTTTTCATAACGTCCTCCTTCGGGTAACTGGTGCATAAAAAAAGGCCGCAAGCTGTTTACTTGCGGCCTCAAGGATCGTTTTCATGCCTGGAATATTTTAGAAACCGCCCCTGTTTGGACCGCACATTTCCCTTGGCCAGGGCCACCAAGGCCAAGCCAAAGGAGAACTCCAAAGATAAAGGTCCAAGCAGTTGTTTTGAGGCATGAAAAATCATGGGCCAAATCTCACCTGCTGTCAAGATTTTTCAGCGCCCCAAGATACGTATTTGCAGGGGGAGCAATTTCCAAATCCACAACAGAAACTTGATCATACATCAGAGATATATGGCATCTACGGCGAAGTTGGTCTGGATCAGATCAACCATCTGATCGATAATTTTTCCTGTCTGCATACAATGCAATCTAAACCTTCTGCTTATCTTCGTCCAGGCTGTATTTCTGGCCAATTCGAAGGATATTTTCAATATTCAATTCTAAAGGATCAAGAATCATCATCCCAACCGCCCCTTATTCCCCGCCTTGCGAAGGCGGGGAGCCGGAGGGGGTGGTTCATAGGCTATGTTCAAGAGGCCCACATCTGTGGCAGGTAGACAATGGTCATTTTTGCGACATGGCCAAGCACCTCGGCATAACCCAAAACCTCACAATAACCCCCTCTTACTCCCCACCTTCTCAAAGCTTATCACCGATCAGTGCTTAGAAATCAAGAAGATCTCCAAGTAAAGATTTCTTCTTTTTCTTTTTATCGTAGCGCTCATCCTTGTCGGAGTGCTTTCCATGATCACGCCGATCACTATCCTGCCTGGAGGGAGCCTGTTCGGACTGAGTCCTTTCAATAATCTTGTCCAACTCCCCCCGGTCCAGCCAAACACCCCGGCATTCAGGGCAGTAATCGATCTCAATTCCTTGCCGATCGGCCATTACCAGGTTTGTGTCTTTACATACAGGGCATTTCATAGCTGTTCTCCTTGTTTTTTACTTATTGGTTGCTATATTTCCTGCCAATATCATCAAATCTGTGTACCATTGCTCATATCTGGAACGCACCTTTTCTGCTTCCAATCCATATTTTTCCAGATCATAACGGTGCCTGCTGCGATAGGAGTCGGCCGCCTCCGCCTCCTGATCCAGGATGGGGGCATAGGTATCCGAAAGTGAAATATGAAACCGATCATATATGCTCTGAACACAAGTTTTTATCCCAGCTTGCAACTCGTGCATATCGAACAGCAGATAATCCTGCTCATTCTTTGTGGACAGCACTGAGGCCAGGTGAGCATAATAATAATCCATCAACCTTAACCACCGGTCACGGAAAAGCTCCGGGGTGAAGGGATTGCCGAACACCCTCCAGCCATCTTCCATGGCACTGATCTGCGAGGGCACGGCTTCCAGGGGTGTGCGGGCGCAGGCTATTAGGCGGGCCTGGGGAAAAGTCGCGAGCAGGCTCTCCAACATGGGAGTAAAAGAGACGTTTTTGGACAAAAATATTTTCTGGTCGCCAAAAACATAGAGATGTCTCTGGACCATGGCATAGTAGAACGCCATAACCCGCCGGCGTTCGGATGGTTGTGCCTGGTCATCAAAGAAGGCCAGTTTCTCTATCTCCGGAGCAAAAGGAAAAGGCACGATAAGCAAAAAGCAGGACAATATCGGAGACAACAGCAGAAAATCCTCTTCCGCATCCTGGAGGGTCATGGGGTGGACCTCATCCAAGGCAGAAGCCAACCGCCTGGCGATCCAGGATATGAGGCGACCGCCCGGTTGGCCCAGATAACGGTCCATCCTGGCCATACCCAGGATAAGCAACCGCTCGCAGATTGCGGGAGCCAGGAGGAGCTCCCAAAGAGTGAAGGTGGTGAACTGGTCCCTGTCCCGGGCCAGGACCCGGTGCAGAAAGGTGGTCCCGCTGCGGGGAATGCCGACCACGAATATCGGAGTTTTGGGACAGACGTGGCGGTAATCCGGAAACAGCACTTCATCCAGAAGCAAGGCTATCCAGTGCACGGTCTGAATAAAGGCAAATGCGGGCAAAAAACAAAGCATAACCCCCATCCGTTTCAACGACGGCGGTCGGGGATACGGCTTTGGGGGCCAGAATGTCCGCCCGGCCAATCGGAAAAACATCCGGGCAGAGCGGCCGAGCATGGATACGGAAACCGGATAACATTTCTCGGAAAGGACCTGATCACCAGCTGAACATTGCGGCTCGATTGAACCCTGTCCATGCTCTGGGTCGGTCGCCCGTCGGGAAGTCAGAATGGCCCGGCCGGCCCGCCAAGCCAGAAACAAAAAAACTCCCCCGACTACGACCCCGGCGATGGCCAGCGGGGACTGGGACAACAGCCAAGGGATGCCTCCATCGCCGATGAGAACATAGACTATCGTGCCGGGCAATGCCCCGAGCATACTGCCCATCAAATAGGTGCGGAACCTGATGCGGCTCAGACCCAGCATCCAGTTGACCGGCGGAAAGAGATAAAACAAGAGGCGAAGCAGGACCACAGTCTTGATCCCGCTTGATTGCGGGCTGTTCCCGAACCTGCTTATACGCCTGGGAATATGAGCAGCAAAAAAATCCCGGGCTACATACCGGCTGAGCAAAAACCCCAGGCTGGCAGCAGCCATACCCCCCAGAAAGGAAATGTGCAAAGCCACTGGAAAAGACCACAGCAGCCCGGCGGCGACCACGAAAATGGCTGGGGGAATACCCAAAGCTCCCCCCAGAACAAAAAGTGCGGCAAAGAGGAGGAAACCCTGCCATCCACGGCCATCAACCAGAGCAGCCAAAACATGTGGTTCTTGAACCACATCCCCCAGTCCGGTGGCCCAGAAAACAAAGAACAAACCCAAAATACCAAGGGCGAGCAGGGGCTTAAGCCATTTTTTGAGTTTGGCAGGGATCAGATTTGGATCCCGGGGTTTCATTCCCTCTCCGGCTGAATCTGCCCATCCCTTGGTTCATCCTTTTGGCAGGAGGTCTTCCAAAAAGAAAGGAAGCTGTCCCTGGATGAGAACTTTTGGGCATGGCTTCTGGCCTTTTGCCGCATCCCAGTCATCAAATCCGGATTGTCGCACAGCCGGAGAATGGCCTGCACAAATCCATCGGCCATTTGGTCATCAGCCGGGACCACAATTCCGGTTTCTCCATCCAGCATATTTTCCTCTGGACCGCCTTGGTCAGTCACAATCACCGGCAGGCCAGAGGCCTGGGCCTCAATGACTGCACTGCCCATGGTATCCACAGTGGAGGGAAAGACGAAGATATCGCTGGAGGCATAGGCCTGGGCCAGGTCATCTCCGCGCAAATAGCCAGTAAACAGGACCGGCAGATTCCGACAGATGTTTTGCATCTCGGTGAGATACGGCCCTTCACCAACAACCACCAGGCACACATTGTTCCGCACCTGGCTCATAGTGCGCATGATGGTCTCTAAGATCTGAAGATTTTTCTCCTTCGATATCCGGCCGACATAGATCAGCTTGGTATTCGATTCCGGCAGGCTGTAATGGGTCTGAAAATAGCCGTTCCGCTTGGCTGGATGGAAATCGGAGGTATTGATCCCTGACTGGTGGACAACCATTTTTTCCCTGGGCAAGCCCTTGGAGACCAGTTCATCCGCAGTGGCCCCCGACGGAACAGAAATCACATCCATCTGCCCGTAAAACCAGGTCACGTATTTCCAGACCAGCCCTTCAAGCTGGGCATCTCCAGTCAAGGCCCTTACAGTTTGAGGTAAAGAGGTATGGTAGGTGCCCTGAAAGGGAAGACCCAACAAACGGGCCACGGCCAGGGCCGTCAGGCCCATGGATCCAGGAGTTTCAGCATGAATGCAGGCGAAACGCTGCTCATAGCAGTAGGCCAGTATATCCAGAAATGGGGGATAGTGCACCTGCAGCTCCGGATACTCCGGGAGATCAAATTGGCCGATAGGTTCAAAAGTGGCTACATTGGCTTCCCGCGCCCGGCCGGAAGCACAATGGAGCACGGTCACGGGCTTTCCGGTCAAACGGGCAGCCTCCAGCCGAAGACGGATAGCTGTAGCTACCCCGTTTGTTTCATCAAATGTATCCGTAAATAAGGCCAGACCCTGCCCGTTGCTATCTCGGTCAGAGCTTTGGCCGCCATGTTTTTGCAGGCATTCCAGGCTGAACTCCCTGTCTCTGGCAAAAAAGGAGTAGGAAATGAAATATGGAGCGAGCAAGAGGTGCAGTGAGGTCAATGCCCCCAGGGAGGGAAACAAAGAGAAAAGATCTGCATTACTCAACTTAGCCCAAATATCCCGACCCGTATCTGCACTCAGATCAGCAAAAATCCGGTGGACAAAGGTTTTCCATGTCTGGCTTTGCTCCCGTGGACTTAAGTCTGTCTCCAGGCTATGCTCCAGCCAGTTGGGCTGAGCAGAAAGGACCTTATGGGCCGCTTGCAGGAATTGCCCAGGAAAAGAAGAACCTAAAAAGGCCATATCCGGCATCTCCCAATCGATGGGCTGCTGCCTTTCCCTTTCTTCCCTTTGATCCGCAGGCAGGAGGGTCTGCTCCAGAAAGATGAACGGGGCCATATCTTGCACAAGCTGTCGAAAGGGGAAGGTCTGGCTGTAATACTGATATACGATGCTGTACAGGTTGTGGGCCAAGTCCTGGGGTCCCATCTCATAGGTGTGCACTTTATGGGCATTATTGGCTATACCTCTGAGAAACGTCTGCACGCAGGTCGCCTCAGGGACCTCGGTATACGAAAAGCCCATGTACAAAGAGGAATGATCGTCGGAACCGCTGATCAGATATTTTCGGCTGGGCTGCTCTCCGTTGGGAACAATGGCATAGTAGTCGGCCAGCTCAGAGATTCTCTCCTGGCTCATGCCATTAACGATTCTGCAGAGAACAGCATTTTGCAGACTGTCCCGGGCTCCGTTCAACTCAAAATGGGTAAACAAAAGCAAAAGCTGCTGGAAATGCTCAACCTTAAGCCCCCCATCCACGCTGTACATGGGATGGGCCAGGGCATGGAATATTTTTTCGGCCTGTAAATACTTAACCAGCTCAAATACATTCTCCCGCAGCCTGGAGATGTCGTCGTGCTGTTTTTCATTGATATCGTAGACCAGCACATGCACCTTGCATCCATCCCCAGGAAAGCTTGCAGTCACCTCCTCACTGATGAAGGTATCCGGCAGATGGGCAATGTCCAGATTCCCCTCAATCGTATCGTGATCGGTGATAGTGACCAAATCCATACCCCGAGCCTTCAAGCTCTGATATAAATACTGAGGGTCTGTATAGCTCTCAGCGCACCCCATCTTCCTGAGCATCCAGGCTGAAGGATGTCGTGAATACCAGGAATGGACGTGCATGTCCGCTTTACAGGTCGTATATTTATTATTCATCGTGCGCCCCGCCTATTATGTCACTGTAGGTCATGAAACGGTCAAATCTGGCCAGGTGCCTGCTCAAGTCCGGTCTCAAGGGAAAATACAGATCATCCGGATGAATGGCAACTCGACATGGACCCACAGGCCAAGCCAGGTTGACAGCATTGAGGACCTTTAAAGACTGGGTTCGGATTGCAGTATCGGACATGTATCCGGTTAAAGGCATGTATCGATGCGTATTGCTCCGCACATCGAAGACCCCGGTCAGAGTTTCATAAAAATCAAAAGGAAGCCTGAAAAGGTCTTTGCGAGGTAGACTCCCCATAGCCCAAGTCGGAGGGACGTAAAGGAAAGGTTCAGTGAGTCCGACTTGTTGAAACCAATGATACGAGCGGCATATTATCTCGGCGATTTCCTGCTTGGTTCTCGATAAGTGCTCAGCCTCATTCCGGGATATGACCCGGGCATGAACTGAATGCCAGGCACTTTTCTGGCCCGATATCCGATGCTTCCACCCGTGACCGGCTAGCTCAGCACCATTGTCCTGCCACTTCTTCAATTGCCTGATCTGACTGTCTGTCCACTCCTTCCCCGGCACGATCAGGAGCGTAAATGTACGTACTTTGTGGGCATGTAAGAAGTGAATAACTTCTTCCACTTGGGGCAGTGTACTCGGCATCACATCATGGATGGAGACGACGGCGGATTTTAGCAACATGGCCTTGTGTTGTTGCGTATCCATGACAGGTCTTGATCCATTTGACCTTATCTCCTGAATAAATCTGATGTGAAATCCAAAAAACGGCAGCCCAATCATGGCTCCAAGGGATGCCATCGGCGGCAAATGGGCTTTGAAAAAACTGGACAAGGCCCGCTGAAAAAGACCCCTCAAATTTTGAAAAAATGAGGGGTCTAGCTGCTTTACTGTCCTATTCTTCTAACTTCATTATCATATCCGAACATACATCAGCAACATCTTCATTTGGAGAGTCACTGTCCGGCATAGTGGCCCAGCCCTGCTCCGCCACATAATCCGGACGGTCCCAAGAGCTGGCATCTTCCATTTCCTTCAGGTGTTCATCAATATTTTGAGATTGCTTGAATTGATAAAGGCAAATCTGAGCCAGCCTATTGTTCACTGCTTTTTCGGCTTTTTCTTCAGCTTGTTCTTGTGCTGACGAACTTGTGACCACCCATCCGGTGGCAAAATGACTATCAGCAGAACAATTGCCCCGGCAGCAAAACCCAGACCAATCTGTTTCACCTTTTGAATTTGTTCAGACATAACACAATCTCCTTTTTATAAGTTACCCAAACATAACTTTAGCCTGCCCCAAAAAGGAGATTATAGCACACACGTATTACATCAGCCTTGCCAAAATATTACAAAATGGACATTCTTTGATTGATCATGAAAAATTTGAACTCAAGAAAACCCCTCGGCCGGGACCGGCCGAGGGGTTTTCTTACCGCAGAGGAATAGCCTGGAACAGGTTGCGGCCTTGGCCACCACGTGATGATTGGTTACTATGTAGCCGTCCTGGGAAATGATAAACCCGGACCCCAGCGAATGGGTCTTCTTTTTCTGGGGCATTCCTTGAAAAGGCTGAAAAAACCGATTAAAGGGGTGCCCTTCAGGGAATGGAGAAAAGAAGCGCTGCAAGCGTTTAGAGACATCGATCATCTTGACTGTGCTCACATTAACCACTGCAGGCCCTGCCTTTTCGGCCAGATCGGATATCTTTGGGACTGAGGCTGTGCCTGCCTGGGCATTGAACAAAGCACACATGAGAAAGATGGTCACCCAAGCCATTACAATAATGAAAGATTGAATGGAATTCGGAACAGAATAGTGCTACCATACGTGAACTTAAAGTAAATACTCGTATAAAACGAGACCATAACTCCTTCAGAATATGTGACATGGTTTTATACCTGATCAAACTGGCTGCCACCTCTAGCGGTCCCGCCTTTGGCGGAACTAAACACAATCATTTTTCAGAGATTTCAAGTCATGCGATTGCTTTTGATTGAAGACGACCAGGACATCGCCTCATTTATTCGCTCCGGATTCAAGGAAGCGGGATTTACCGTCGACGTGGCCTTCAACGGAATGGACGGTCTGCACATGGGTACTACCGAGGCCTATGACATCGCCATTATCGACCTCATGCTCCCGGATATGGACGGACTGAATATCATTACCAAGCTGAGGACCGAGGAGATCTCCACCCCTGTTTTGATATTAAGCGCCAAGCGCAATGTGGACGACCGGATAAAGGGATTACAAAAAGGAGGCGACGACTATCTGACCAAACCCTTTGTCTTTGCCGAACTCTTGGTCCGAGTGCAGGCCCTGCTGCGCAGATCTCATGCCACTGCCGAAAGCACCCAGCTGGCCTGTGGAGAGTTAAGTATGGATCTACTCAAGCGACAGGCCTATCGTGGAGACCAAAAGCTTGACCTCCAACCGCGTGAATTCGCTTTGCTTGAGCTCTTGTTGCGCAACAAGGAACAGGTGGTGTCCAAAACCATGATCTTAGGCCATATCTGGGGCTACCATTTCGACCCCCAAACCCAAGATGCTGAACACCCTTATGGATATATCGGAAGCGGAAACAGGTGTTATGGACCTTGACCAATCGGAGTTTCTGGTCAAAGACATGATCTATCCGGTGGTCGAGGTCTATGAGTATGTGGCTGAAGACAAAGGACTGAGCATCTATGCTGATGTGGACGAAGCCCTCAAAATAACAGCCGACTTTAACCGCATGAGCCAGGTTATAGCCAATCTTTTAGACAATGCCATCAAATACACACCTGCTCAAAGCGGGCCTATATCGATCAAGGCCTGGCTGGAAGATCAAGTGATGATATTTACGGTGACCGACTCCGGCAAAGGCATTGCCCAAGATGAATTACCCAGGATCTGGGATCGTTTGTATCGAGTGGTAGACGGCCACAATGATGCCCGGAAAGGCCTGGGATTGGGTCTGGCCCAGGTAAAAGCCATTGTCCAGGCCCACAATGGATGGGTATACGTCTCCAGCCGACCTGGGGCAGGTTCGACTTTTGGGGTCCATTTGCTCCGCTAAGGTTCGATATGCTTCGAGACACCCTGAACTCATCCAGGCAACGCTTCCAGCGCTGGCTGCATCATCACCCGCGCATCAAACGCATGCTCGTCCGAAACGGGTGCCTGAAATTCAAGGTACAACCCGTGGCCCGGGGAATTGGGATCGGCTTGTTTGTCGGCCTGACCCCGACTGTCGGCGCTCAAACCCTGCTTTTGGTCACCGGATGTTTGGTCCTCCGCGGCAATTTGCTCACTGCCTATGCCACCTCCTGGATCAGCAATCCATTCACCATGATGCCTCTGTATTGGTTTTTTCACACCCTTGGCCGTACATTGTTTGCCTCATTTTTCCAGTTTGACCTCTTTGCCTCCGAACTGCTCGATGCTGCCTGGCGGGAGACACTCTATCTGGTCCTGGGCAGCCTGCTCATAGCCATACCCGCCAGCCTGGCCGGCTATATCATATCCAGCTTTATGGGCAGTTATTTTGCTCAGCATCTCCAACAACGAAAGCGTAAAAAGCTCAAACCCATGCCTTAGTCAACTTTTCGTCCAACCGGGGTTCAATGCAGACCCCAAAAAAAAAATTAACAACCACTCCTGCTTTTACCTAACCAAACGGTTATTTTGCTCTTGCTACATGACGGGAACATGTATTATATCCTCTTTGGTTTTCGGGTCTCCCCCTTTGGTGGCAGTCAAAGACCAAGCCCAATTGCTCATTGCGGGGATGGATAAAGACGTCATCTTCAGTATATTTAGTTATTATTTTGTCGATTACGTCCTTATATCCTATTCTGTGGAGAGGAAGAACATGATTTCCGTTCATAGCCTGAGCAAGTATTACGACGGCTTCTGCGCGGTGGACAATATCGACCTGCACGTGGAACAGGGGGAGATCGTCGGCCTCCTCGGTCCCAACGGGGCGGGCAAAACCACCACCCTGCGCATCCTGACCGGCTATCTGCGCCCCACCTCCGGGACCGTGCGGATCAAAGACATGACCACCCAGGACCTGAAAATTAACGCCCTGGTTTCCGAAATCCGGAGAAATCCCCGGAGGCCTCATCTGGGGAGGGAACATAAAACAACCCAGGCTCGACAATGACCATATATGACGAAAAGAAGCGCATGCACTTCAAAGGGCGCCAAGGACCCTACCCTTCCGCCCTTGAGGCCGCCCGTTCCACCCAAGAAACGGAACCAACACCGCAATGCCAGTCCCAATCCTATAAGCTGGCCTTTCAGGACGACGATTTTCTCCTCTGGGACGAACTCCGGCCCACTCGGATCCAGCTTGAGATCTTAAAAACCGAGCTCATGCTCCAGGACTACCAGATCGACTCCACAGTCGTGGTCTTTGGAAGCGCCAGGATCCAGGACCCGGATCAGGCCCAACAGAATCTGGACCAGGTGGAGGAAAAGCTGGGCCTGGATCCGGACAATGCCGGCCTGATCCAGGAACGTAATGCCGCCCGCAAGGCGCTGCAAAACAGCCGCTACTATACCCAGTCCCGCCGCTTGGGACAGCTCATTTCCCAGTCCACCCCCAAAGGCCGGATGCTGGTTATCACCGGCGGAGGACCGGGGATCATGGAGGCGGCCAACCGAGGAGCCCATGACGTGCAGACCCAGTCCATAGGGCTGAATATTGTTCTCCCCCACGAGCAGGTCCCCAACACATACATCACCCCGGAGCTGTGCTTCCGCTTTCACTATTTCGCCACCCGTAAGATGCATTTTTTGATGCGGGCCAGGGGACTTGTGGCCTTTCCCGGAGGATTCGGAACCTTGGACGAGATCTTTGAGACCCTGACCCTGTTGCAGGTGCAAAAGATAAAACCCATTCCCGTCATTTTGTTCGGGCCGGAATTCTGGACCCGGGTCATCAACTTTGAGGCCTTGGTGGATGAAGGGACCATATCCCCATCGGACCTCCGCCTCTTCCAATACGTGGAAACCGCGGATCAGGCCTGGGAGATCATCTCCAATTGGAACGGGCTGGACTAAGCATGAATTTTATACTCGATCAATCCGGCAAGTCTCGTATGAAACAGGACATTAAATTACCAGGCTATCCCCTTATAACATTTCGGAATAATAAGAGGATGGCCGGAGCCATAAGCGAAAGACGTCCCCCCGCCTGCAGCGCCTTTGCCGCAGGCAATGCGGGCAGGGGCAGGCAGGGCGGATCCCAGTGAAATAGAAGAAATTTCACGGGATAAACCCTGGGAACGAAGAGAAGAGGGCGAATAATAATTCGCCCCTACCACTAAACCGTACGTTTCATCATTGATCAAACTGGCGGCTTCTTACGAATAACAAATAACGAATAACCAATAACAGGCCGCCGGAGGCAAAGCTGACTAACGACTCCCGGCCGCAGACTCTTTCTTCTTCACTTCCTCCCACAAAGCGTCCTTTTCCTGCATGGTCAGAGAGGACCAGTCCAGCCCTTTTTCCCGAGCAAAATCCAGCATGGCCACATAGCGGCGGATGAACTTGAGATTGGCCTTGTGCAGGGCCGCATTGGCCTTGACTCCCCGCCTGCGTCCATATTCCACCAGCGAAAAAAGGATGTCCCCGAACTCTTCCTCCAAACGATCTTGCTGTCCAGAGGCCAGGGCCTGTCTCAATTCATTGCATTCCTTTTCCAAAGCGGCTTTCTGCTCCTGGTCCGACTCCCAGGTAAAGCCGGCCTTGGCCGCCTTGGCATGCAAACGGTAGGCCCTGAGTAACGGGGGCAAGGAAGCCGGAATTGACCCCACCGAGGTCCTGGCATACTCGGTTGCATCTGTATTTCCCTTTTCCTGCCTCTTGACCTCCTCCCACTTCTGATGCAGGTCCTCCCGACTGGTGCACTGGATATCCGCAAACACATGGGGATGACGGTCCTTCATTTTTCCGGCGTTGGCCGCCCATACGTCCTGAAGATCAGGGATTTGCTCCCGGTCTTGCAAGAGGCGGGTGAGGAAAAAGAGGAGGAAAAAGACATCCCCAAGCTCCTCGGCCATTTCCCTTCCCGGCGCACCCCGCCGAACGGCATCCACCAGCTCAAAGGTCTCTTCCAGTATATAGTCCCCAAGACTCTCCGGGGTCTGCTCTTTATCCCAGGGACAGCCTTGCGGTCCAAGCAGGGTGTTTATGACCTCCAGCACTGCTTGCGGTGAATTATCCGTCATTGCCACTCTCCATGTTCATTTCATAAACGGTTACCGATGACCTGGCTGATCCCTCCGTCCCTGGGCATAGCTCGTATGAAACGAGACGTGGTGATGTACCTCGGCTTGGCCTCTGGGACCTCCAGTCACGCGCAGACGCGTGACTAGCTCACAGATAGCGAGCCTTGTGAGCATCTCTGCACCAAAAGGTGGCTGGAGCCACAAGAGAAAGACGTCCCCAGGGCGGACCCTGGGGACGAAGAGTAACAAAGAGGGAGTACATCTTACGACTCAGGCTAAAATCTCAAGTTTCATAACTGATCTATCCGGCATTTTTTTTTTGCCCGCTTTGGGGCAAAAAAAATTTTCAGATTTGCCTCAGGCAAATCTGAACTCAAACCTGGTCCTTTTCCCAGATCCGATGTAAAGCCCGACTCTTGTCCGCAAAAGACTCTTTGAGTCCATCAGGGATCAAGACAATCATCTTCTGGGTCAGCACATTCAGATAGGGCGACAACCTCGAATCGGCCACCCATCCGGAACGGGGAGAGATAAAGATGGTCAGGATGAACAGGAGCAGACAACTGATCAAAAGCCCCTTGGCCAACCCCAGGAATCCACCTCCCAGCCTATCCACCCAGCCCAGGAGAACGGCATGCAAGAACTTGCGCAGCAAGATTCCCAGGAGAACAACACAGAGATACACAGCAAAAAAAAGACCCAGATAGCCCAAGCCAGCCGCAATTTGCGGATTGTTCACCCCTTGCTGCACAAAAGCTGCCGCTTCCGAGGCATAGCGTCCGGCCAGGACAAAGCCAGCAATCAAGGCCACAAGGGAACTCACTTCCTGCACCGCTCCCCGCCACAGCCCGCGCAACAAAGTCAGCCCAATGATCAGGGCAAAAACGATATCCAATCCGTTCACGCCGTCACCTCCTGAAACTGTTCATAACAGATTTGCCGGAGGCAAATCTGAACGCAGACCAAACATACGTTGAGGCCGAGTGTAGTGCAAGAAAGAACCTGGTTTCCAGCACTCCTTGACAGCCAGCCCAGGAGTGCCTAGGTTTCTTCAAAATCATTTCGCGAAGGAGATTGTCTATGGCTTATGATATCAAGTTGGTCAAGCTTATCAATGGGGACATGGTTCTGGGCAAATGGGATGAAGAGGGACAGAAACTTAAAGAGCCAGCTATCCTGCAGACCATTCCCACTCAGCAAGGCGGGGTGCAGATGGCTTTGCTCCCCTTTGGCTATCCATTCGACAATGAGGTCAGCGGGGAAATCGACCTCAAGCATGTTATTTATGTGTATCAGAACCTGCCGGAAGATTTAAAGAACAAGTACATCGAGGCCTCCAGCAACCTGACCATCTCTTCGTCCAATGACCTGCGCAACCTCCAGGGCATGGCCGGCGGCGGCAAACAGGGCGGAGGTATGAGCAACATCAGCGACCTGCTCAAGGGGTGATTGCCTTTACTCTATGTTCGCCGGTTCTCTTGATCCGAATATCCGGATTGTGAGAGCCGGCTTAACAGCTCAGCACACCACGGCATGCCCCAGACCCATCTGCACCCCCTCTTACCTTTGCTCCCCCGACCCAGTCACTTCCTGGGCACAGAATTTAATTCTGTGACCAAGGCCCTGGACCGGGTCTCTCTGCGCTGGGGATTGGCCTTTCCCGACCTTTATGAAGTGGGCATGTCCCATTTGGGGCTCAAAATCCTGTACCATATCTTAAACAACGACTCCCGGATATGGGCCGAACGAGTCTTTGCCCCATCCCGTGAGGCTTCCCGAATCATGCGGGACCAGCAGAGCGTACTGTGTACCTTGGAATCCCATACCCCCCTGAACGAGCTGGACATCCTGGGTTTCAGCCTGACCCATGAGCTATGCTATACCACGGTATTGTATATGCTGGATCTGGCCGGCATTCCCTTGCGGAGTACCCAGCGGGACGCAAACCACCCTCTGGTGGTTGCCGGGGGTGGAGCCTGCGTCAACCCCGAGCCTATGGCACCCTTTTTCGATCTCTTGGTCATTGGAGACGGGGAAGAGGTGGTCTTGGAACTCAGCCGGATAGTCCTGTGGGCCAAACAGGCCGAAGCTTACCGGGAAGATCTCTTGGTCCAGGTGCAGAACATACCCGGGATCTACGTCCCCTCCCATTTCTCCACCTCCGGCCAAGGCCCCCTTTCCTCTTCCTCCAAGACCAAAGGCGTGGAAAAAAGGGTGCTTGTCGATCTGAACACAGCCTTCTTTCCCACCGGGCAGATCGTGCCCTTCGGCCAAGCGGTCCATGACCGCTTCACCGTGGAAATCGCCCGCGGATGTACCAGGGGCTGCCGTTTTTGTCAGGCCGGAATGACCATGCGCCCGGTCCGGGAACGCAGCCTCTCGCAGTTGGACGAATTGCTGCAAAACGGCCTTAATTGCACCGGTTTTGAAGAACTCTCCTTCCTGTCCTTGAGTACCGGAGATTTCTCTCAATTGGAGGCCCTTTTTGCCCAAAGCCTGGCCCGTTGCCGTGAAGAGCAGGTAGCCATTTCCCTGCCCTCCCTGCGGGTGGGATCTATCAATCCCGGATTGATGCACAGCATGGCCTCCCTGAGGCGAACCGGGGCCACCTTGGCTCCGGAAGCAGGCAGTCAGCGCCTGCGCAACGTAATCAACAAGGGAATCACTGAGGAAGCTCTCCTCCAGCACGCCCACGACCTGTTTGCCTCCGGCTGGAAACGACTGAAACTCTACTTCATGATCGGGCTGCCCACTGAGACGGAGCAGGATCTGCAAGCTATCCACGACCTCTGTTTGAAAGTCCTGGATACGGCCGGGACGGAGAAAAAGAAAATCCAGCTCACCGCTTCCATCGCCTTGTTCGTACCCAAGCCGCACACCCCTTTTCAATGGGTGGCCCAGGACGACATCCACACGGCAAGCCGAAAGATCGCCTACCTGCAGGACCTCTTCCGAAGGCCCAAGAATCTCATTCTCCGCTGGCACGATCCGTACATGAGCGCCATAGAAGGCGTCTTCTCCCGGGGAGATCGCTCATTGGCCCGGATAGTGGAAAAGGCCTATGCCCAAGGGGACATTCTGACCAGCTGGCAGGAACACTTTCATTTTTCCCTCTGGGAACAAGTCCTTGCGGAGAATCAAACGGACATCGCCACCTGGATCCGGGCCAGGGATCATAATGAGGTCTTGCCCTGGTCGCACATCAATTGCGGGATCCGCTCCGGTTTTCTGGTTAAGGAATGGGAAAAGGCCTTACAGGAAGCCGTGACTCCCGATTGCCGCTACCACAGCTGCAGCCGGTGCGGGGTGTGCACCCTGGGCCGGGAACCCGGTGAATTGGCCGAACAGGCCTGTGTCAGGCCCATCCTCCCCCTTGTCAACCAAGACCGACGGGATCAAGAGAAAGAGCAGCTCCCCGAGATTGGATCCCTATCCGAACCTGGTTGGGAACAAAAGGCCGAAAATTTGGTCTTGCGTTTTGAAAAGAAAGGGCCGGCCGCCTATTTGAGCCAACTGGAACTGCAAACAGTGTTTGAGCGCCTCTTTCGTCGGGCGGGCCTGCCCTTGAGCTTTTCCAGGGGCTTTCACCCCATGCCTCGGCTCTCCTTTGGCCGAGCCCTGCCGGTTGGCGTGCACAGTGAAGACGAAACCTGCATAGTCGGGCTGCGCCGATCCTTAGGTGGTGATATGTGTGCCCGTTTGAACCCGTATTCTGTTGCCGGTTTGGTCTTTACCCAGGCCCAACGGGAAAAACCGGGGTACAAACTGGGCCAGCCTCGGTATGAACATTTCCAACTCGTATTTCACAGACTTCAATCTGAACAGGAAGTTGAACGCTGGAAGGATTTTAACCGGGCTTTGGACTGGACGGTCGATCGCCGGACCAAAAAAGGTATTCGCCGGGTCGACCTTCGATCCAGGGTGCACCGAATCTCTATTCATTCCCCTGATCGGGTGCATCTGATATTTGATTGGGAACCGGGCTACTTAAGCCCTCTCTTTTTCGTGCGCACCCTGCACCCGGACCTTGATCCCCGGGACTATACCCTGACTAAAATCAAATCACCGGAGCATGAATAAAGACCTCATCGCTGTCATGAAAGCTGGAAAGATCAGGCCTATGACTTTGGCGTGCCGATCACCAATACCGGAATGGTCGACCTACTGACCACGCCCAGGGCCACTCCGCCGGTCCGGGGGCCACGCAACTTGCCGTGCCCTCGCCGACCCATGACCAACATATCATAGACCCCGCTCTCAGTTTCATCCAGGATGCACTCCACCGGATTGCCGATGCGGATCAAGCTGTGGTCAGGATTGACTACCGATTGAGCGCTCTCGGCCTTGAGTTTAACTATGAGGCTGCGGATATGATCCCGGGCCATTTCTTCAGCCCGTTCCCGGCCCTCTCGGGAAAGTTTTTCCCTGCGCCCGCTGTCTTCGGTTTTACGGTCGGTGACCGGGACCCCGGAATGGCCGGGCCCGAAGCCATACAACAGGTCCGGACCGCCGGTATAGCTGAGCTCCTTGGGCAGTTCCGGCAAGACGTGCAGGCAGGTCACTCGAGCGTTGTTCTGTTTGGCCAGACTTGCTGCGTAGCGCAGGGCTTGCCAGGCATTTTTGGAAAAATCTGTAGCCAAGAGAATCTTCTTGATCTCCAATTCCATCGAAAGCATCCTCCCTTCAGGATCTCATATGAACAAAAACTCGGCACTGAACTCCGGATAAGAGACTTTATCTATAGCATGGCAATAATTGCAAATCAATCACGCAACCGGCGATGCCTGCATGGACCGCATTTTTACTTGAAATGCCTATGATTACAGGGCTGGCTTGACGGTGGATGCAAATTCACCTACAAAATGTGTCTTTACCAAGAATCAACAACCAGCCCAAGATCAGCCTTCCTGATGTAAACGGAGTACCCAGCGTTGGCCCAAAAAAATAAACAAAGCGCTTCCCAAAGCCAGGTCTTACAACAGCGTAAGGAAAAAGCGTCCTTTCTCGAAGATGCCGGGGTGGATCTCTTTCCCAACGATTTTCGGAAAACCAGGGACATCGCCTCGGTTTTGCAGGAGTATGAACACCTCCCGGCCCAAGAATTGGAACAGGATACGAACCAGCTTGCCCTGGCCGGACGGATCGTGGCCCTGCGCTCTTTCGGAAAGGCCACTTTTTTGCATATCCAAGACCAATCCGGGCGCATGCAAGTCTTTGTCCAAAGGGACACCGTAGGACAGGAAGAATACACCAGGTTTAAGAAATTCGATATCGGGGATTTCATCGGGGTCCACGGCACCCTGTTTCGGACCAAGACCGATGAACTGACCTTGAACGCCTCCAAAATCCGGCTCTTAAGCAAATCTTTCCGCCCCCTGCCGGAGAAATATCATGGTCTCAAGGATGTGGAGGCCAGATATCGGCAGCGTTATGTGGACCTCATTGTCAATCCCCGGGCTCGGAATATATTTCTGACCCGGAATCGGATCATCCGGCTCATGCGCGATTTTTTGGACGCCAAGAGCTTTCTGGAAGTGGAGACTCCCATGATGCAACCCATCCCTGGAGGGGCCACGGCCAAACCCTTTGAGACCTACCACAACGCCCTGGACATGACCCTCTACTTACGCATCGCCCCGGAACTATACTTAAAAAGGCTCCTGGTTGGCGGTTTTGAAAAGGTCTACGAGATCAATCGCAATTTTCGCAACGAGGGTATCTCCACCCAGCACAACCCGGAATTCACCATGCTTGAATTCTATTGGGCCTACGCCACTTTTGAAGATCTCATGGATGTGACTGAAGAGATGTTCGCTTTTTTGGCTCGAGAAATCCTGGGCACTACCCGGCTAACCTATCAGGGACAAGATATTGATCTCACTCCGCCTTGGAACCGGCTTTCCTTCTATGAAGCCCTGGAAAGTATCGGGGGCTTGCAGCCGGGCCAATATCAAGAGCTGGATGCAGCCAGGGAACTGGTTCGAAAGATGGGTGAAAACCCGCAAGTCAACGAGACCCTGGGCAAGATCCAAGCCAAACTCTTTGACCTTGTGGTCGAACCCAAGCTCATCCAGCCCCATTTCATCTATCATTATCCGACGGATATTTCCCCTTTGTCCAGGAGGAACGAGCAAGATACCTGCATAACCGACCGCTTTGAACTATTCATCACCGGCCGGGAAATGGCCAATGCCTTTTCTGAACTCAACGATCCCAGGGACCAGCGGGATCGCTTCGAGGCCCAAGCCCAGGCCAAGGCCCAAGGCGACGAGGAGAGCCATTTCATGGACGAAGACTACATCCGGGCCCTGGAATACGGTATGCCCCCGGCGGCAGGTGAAGGTGTGGGCATCGATCGCTTAGTCATGCTCTTTACCGACTCCCCCTCGATTCGGGAAGTTATTCTCTTTCCCCATCTCAAACCCGAAGCATCGCCTGAGTAATGCGTTTTGAACTGTTCATAGCCTTGCGCTATCTCCTGTCCAGGCGCAAACACGGTTTCATCTCCGCTATTTCTTTGATCTCCGTTTTGGGGGTTGCCCTGGGCGTGACCGCTTTGATTGTCGTTCTGGGAGTCATGAACGGTTTTAGCGATAATCTGCGGGACAAGATCCTGGGGGTTAACTCCCATATCATCGTGACCAATGTAAGCGGCCCATTTGCCGACTACCGGGATATCCAGGATACAATCCAGGGTGTTGACCGGATTGAGGCCAGCATGCCGTTTATCTACACCGAGGTCATGCTCAGCACCCGGCAGGGAGTTAAAGGTGCAGCCGTGCGGGGCATCGATCCCCAGCAGGCCGGCCGGGTTATGAGTGTGCAGCAGGACTTGATTCAGGGAGAGCTGGCCGATCTTTCTTCAACCGAGGAGATGCCAGGGATTATTCTGGGCAGCGCCCTGGCGGCCAGGTTAGGAGTCCAACCCGGGGACACCGTGAATATGCTCGTTCCCAGCGGCCGGAGCACGGCAGCCGGGTTTACACCCCAGATCAAGATCTTTACCGTGGCCGGGATGTTTCGGACCGGGATGTATGAATACGACTCTTCCCTGGCCTATATCAGCCTGCAGGCCGCGCAAGAGAGCCTGGGATTCACCAAGGATCTGGTGTCCGGCCTGGAGGTACGCATCCAGGACGTCTACGCCGCAGAAAAGGTCGGGCAGCGTATTAAGCAGCAGCTGAAAAACGGTGGGTTCACGGTTCAAACCTGGATGGATATGAACCGAAGCCTCTTTTCGGCCCTCAAGTTGGAAAAGACGGCCATGGCCGTTATTTTGGTCATGATCGTTCTGGTGGGGTCCTTTAGTATCATAACCACGCTGATCATGTTGGTCATGGACAAAAAGCAGGACATCGCTGTTTTGATGTCCCTTGGGTGCCAGCCCGGACACATCAAACGCATCTTTATGCTCCAGGGGACCATTATCGGGGTGGTGGGCACTGGGCTGGGTTTTTTGGGCGGCTTATCCTTAAGCGCCCTGCTCCAGAAATACCAATTTATCAAGCTCCCCAGTGATATTTACTACCTGGATCATCTCCCGGTGAAGTTGGAACTTATGGATCTGGGGCTCATCGGTCTGGCCGCCCTTGTGTTGTGTTTTGCGGCCACCATCTATCCGGCCAGACAGGCCGCACGGGTTCAGCCTGCAGAGGTGCTGCGCTATGAGTGAGGCCCTGGTCTATAATGTGCAGGAGGTGAGCAAAACCGTCCCCGGTCCTAAGGGGAATGTGCCCATCCTGCACCAAATCAGCATGGGCATAGCCAAACAGGAGAGCCTCTCCATTGTCGGTGCCTCCGGGTCGGGAAAGACAACCCTTCTCCATCTCCTGGGCGGACTGGATTCGCCCAGTTCAGGCCGAATTCTGTTTCATGAACAGGATATTGCCGCCTATTCCTGGTCCGAACTTACGGATTTCCGCAATTCTCAAATCGGCTTCGTCTTTCAATTTCACCATCTCTTACCTGAATTTTCGGCTTTGGAAAATGTGGCCATGCCCGGCCTGATCCATTCTGCAAACCGCAAAAAAACCATGGCCAGAGCCAGAGAGACCTTGGATTTAGTCGGACTCTCCGGACTCGAAGACCAACCGGTGGCCACCCTGTCCGGAGGAGAACGACAATTGGCGGCTATAGCCAGGGCTCTGCTCATGCAGCCGGAAGTGATCCTGGCCGATGAACCAACCGGCAATCTGGATGAAGAGAATGGGGATCGGGTTGGAGACCTCCTGGTCCACCTGAATAAGGAAATGGCCACCACTTTGATCGTAGTCACTCACAACTTGGCCCTGGCCCGAAAAATGCGGCGTCAGGTTCAACTGCGATCCGGAGCCCTCTATGAAAACTGATCAGTACATATCTTTATTTTCAGCCCGACGATTGATTTTGAGCCTTTTTCCTGTCTTGTTTGTCCTTCTTCTGCCGGTACACCATGCTCAGGCTGCTGAGAATGCTCAAAAACTGGTCGTCTTTCCCTTTGCCGTCAACGCCCCAGATGAATTTTCCTATCTGGGACAGGACGCTCCCTCCTTGCTTCGGGATAAACTCCAAGAACGAGGTTTCCAAGTCGTTTCCGGCCCTCGAACCCAAACCCTCATCGATCAAAGCGGAGTTGAAGAGCTGAACACCCAAACCGTTAAGGATCTGGCTCTGCAGGCTTCTGCCGACTATGCCGTATTTGGAAGCATGAATCGGGTGGGTCGAGTTTTGAGTTTCGACGTCCGACTTATCGACCCCCTGTCCACTGCTGCCCCCAGGGCCTTCTACGCCACGGCCGAAGAGCTTATACTCCTGCAAACCGCTCTGTCTGATATTGCCGACAAGATACACAACAGCCTCCAGCGCCGAAAAACCGTGGCCCAAATCGAGGTCCAAGGGAATAAGGTATTGGGCGATGATGTCGTTCTTATGCGCTTGCAGCTGCAAGAAGGAGATGAGTATTCAGCCGAGGCCATAAATGAAGAGATTCAACGCCTCTTTGCCACTGGTTATTTCGACGATGTAAAGGTGCATGTCCAGGAGACCGCCCAGGGCCTGGACGTCATCTTCGAGGTTCAAGAGCGGCCCCTTCTGTCTGGAATAGAAGTCCGGGGCAACGAGGCCATTGATGACGACGACATTCGGGAAGCCATGAGTTCCAAGACGGATTCGGTGCTCAATCCCAAACTCTTGACCCAGGATCTGGAGACCATCAGAGAACTGTACCGCAAAAAAGGGTACTATAAGGCTCAAATAGACTCTTCGCGGGAGGAGACTGGAACCGGCAAGGCCAAGCTGGTTTTGGATATCGATGAAGGAGACAAACAATATATCACCAATATCAACATACAAGGTGCCGACCAACTCAGCGAGGGTGAGCTGAAGAAACAATTGGCCCTGTCCGAAAGGGGCCTGTTCTCCTGGATCACCGGCAGCGGGATCCTGCGGGAAGAGGTCTTGGACCGGGACGCCTCCGCCCTGGAGGCTTACTACGCCAACCGGGGTTTTATGGACGTCCGGGTGGGGCATCCGGAAATATCTTATGAAGAGGATGGAATCCACATCACCTTCCAGGTCCAGGAAGGACCACGGTACACTGTTGGGGACGTGGCTTTTGACGGTGACTTGATTGTGGATGCAGATCAGCTCCGAGAGACCACCCAGATAGATAACTTATCCCGGGAGAATGAGCCCTTTTCCCGCTCTGTCCTTCGCCAGGATGCCCAGGAACTTGGAGATTTTTATTCCAATTACGGGTACGCCTTTGCCCAGGCCAGTCCTTCCCTGCGAAAAAACAGTACAGATAAGACTATTGACGTCATATACAACATAACCAAGAATCAACAGGTGTATATCCGCCAAGTGATTATAGCCGGAAATCAAAAAACCCGGGATAATGTGATTCGTCGGGAACTGCATCTCACTGGAGGCGAACGCTTCAGCGGACAGAAGCTAACCTTGTCCAAAGAGCGTCTGACCCGCCTGGACTACTTCGATGATGTGGAAGTGGAAACACTTCCCACTCAAGACCCGGAACTCATGGACATCAAGGTCCAGGTTAAGGAAAAATCAACCGGCTCATTCAGTGCCGGAGCAGGCTTTTCCAGTGTGGACAGAGTTTTTTTTACCGGCCGGATACAGGAGCGCAACCTGTTCGGGAAAGGCTACAATGTAAGCTTCCAGGGAAGTTTCAGCTCCTATTCCACCAGGTTCTTGGGCAGCTTTTGGAACCCCCATCTCTATGACGGCCCTGTGGGGGCCGGGGTTGACCTATTTAACATTCGGCGGGATTATGACGACTACGACCTGGACACCACCGGAGGAAAGCTGAAATTCGCTTATACTATCGGTACCTATACCCGTTTGTTCTGGGACTACAGCTTACAGGAATACGAAGTAACTGACATTGAAGAAGATGCCAGTGACCAAATAAAGGACCTCTCCGGAAAGAATGTGGCCAGCAAGGCCGGAATATCGGCAGTGCGGGACACTACCGACCGTCGGCTCAACCCTACCCGGGGAACCAAGAACACCCTGTCCTTAGAATACGCGGGCGGCATTCTGGGCGGAGACGACGAGTTCATCAAGCCGGAATACGAGTTCAGCTATTTTCATCCCCTGTTTTGGAAGGTCGTCTTCAACTGGCACTGGAAGCTGGGATGGATCTTCGAACATGGCGACGAAGAGGTCCCGGATTATGAACGTTACTACCTGGGAGGGATCAATACCGTTCGCGGGTATGATTGGCGGGACATCTCCATTACCGACGATGAGGGCGAGGATGTCGGCGGTTATAAATCCTTCTATAGCAATGTTGAAATGGTCTTCCCTTTGAAAGAAGACATGGGGCTTTTGGGAGTGCTCTTTTTCGACGCCGGGGATGTCTGGGACAAAAATGAGAGCATAGAGCCGGATTTGTTCAAGAGTATAGGAGCTGGGGTGCGGTGGAACTCACCCATGGGCCCCTTGCGTCTGGAATACGGATACCCCCTCGATGACTTAAAAGATAACGACGGCAAATTCGAATTCACCGTCGGCCAATTCTTCTGATCAGTTATCGGGTATTCATGCAGTTTCTGATAACCATTAATTAACACCTCTTCATCACAAGAGAAACGGAGGAGAACCATGCGTAACCTATTATTTTTGCCTTCTTTTACTTTGTGCCTCCTGCTTTTGCTTCCTGTTGTGATCCAGGCCCAAGACATTAAAATCGGGGTTGTGGATTTACAAACGGTCATGGAAAAGTCCGAACCTGGACAGAAGGCCATCAAACAGTTGCAGTCTGAATTTGAAGAGATGAAATCGGAATTAGACACAAAAAAGGCGGCCATTGATCAGCTGCGGCAGGAATTGCAAAAACAGAGCCTTGCATTAAGTCAAGAAGCCCAGATGGATAAAGAAACGGAGTACAAACAAAAGGTTCGCGATTTTCAAGATCTCTATCAAAGCTATCAACGCAAGATGCAACTCAAGGAAGAAAAACTCCGGGAACCGATCATCGAAAAACTGGTCGGGATCATCAAGGACTACGGAGAAAAGAAAGGATACACCCTGATAATGGATAAGAAAAACAGCGGCGTGGTATACAGCAGTGAGGCCATTGAGATAACCAAGCCAGTAATAGCTGAGCTCAACAAGGTCTGGAAGAACAAGAACTAAGGACTTGAGGAACATGTCCTGGACCACACAGAGCATAGCTCGGCACCTCGACCTGACCTATCAGGGCAGGGAGTTCGAAATAACGGGCTGTAATACCCTGGAAGGGGCCAAGGAGGATGAGATCAGCTTCCTGGCCAACTCCAAATACAGCAAGCTGCTGGACAAAACCCGGGCCGGTGCTGTTGTCCTAGCCCCTGATCAGTCCACCAGGCGGGACAACATCTTTGTCAGCCAGAATCCATATTACGACTTTGCCCGCATTGTTCAGCTCTTTGCCCGGCCCCAGGGATGCTGGCAGGGCCAGAGCGATTTGGCCTTTATCCATGCCCAGGCCCAGGTTTCGGAAACAGCAACAATCTACCCTTTCGCCTTCATCGGTCCGGATACGGTGGTCGGCCCCGGGAGCACAATTTTCAGCGGGGTGTATATCGGGGAAGAGTGCCGCATCGGCCAGGATTGCATTATTTCAGCCAACTGCTCGATCATGGCCGGGAGTATCCTTGGAGACAGGGTGGTTGTTCATTCCGGTGTGGTCCTGGGTAGCGATGGTTTCGGATTCGCCCAAAGCAGTGACCAGATGCAAAAGGTTCCCCAAATCGGCCAGGTGGTCATTGAAGACGATGTGGAAATCGGGGCCAACACGACCGTGGATCGGGCAGCCCTGGGGGAAACCCGCATCGGCCAGGGGACCAAAATCGATAACCAGGTTCAGATCGGCCACAATGTCCGTGTGGGTAAGGGCTCCGTTATCGTAGCTCAGGTGGGAATCGCCGGGAGCACCAAGATTGGCGACAAGGTTATCCTGGCCGGACAGGTAGGCATCGTTGGACACCTGAGCATTGGGGACGGCTGTCGGGTGGGAGCCCAGTCCGGAATCAACAAGTCCATCCCCCCGGGCACAGATGTCTCCGGCTCTCCGGCTATGGAACACCGCCAGTACCTGCGCTGCGCCGCCTTGCACCAGAAATTGCCGGATATTTATCAACGCATGAAAGCTTTGGAGTCAGAGGTCCAGTCCTTGCGCTCCTTATTGCAGAGAGATCGCAGCTATGAAGATGAGTGAGGCCAGTCTGGTCAGTTCGCAAATTCTAGGGCTTTTGCCCCATCGCTACCCCTTTCTCCTGGTGGACAAAGTAGTGGCCTTTGTTCCGGACACCTCATTGGAAGCCATAAAGAACGTGACCATCAATGAGCCTTTTTTCCAGGGCCACTTTCCGGGATATCCGGTCATGCCCGGGGTGCTCATTGTGGAAGCCCTGGCCCAGGCCGGCGGCATACTGGTCATCAAGAGCCAGCCTCGACTTCCGGAAAACAAAATCTTCCTGTTTAGCGGCATTGAAAAGATGCGCTTTCGAAAGCCCGTATACCCCGGAGACCGCCTGCATCTATTGGCCACCTCATTGCGGCATAAGCAAAACATCTGGAAGATGCAGGTCGAGGCCCGGGTCGATGGCCTGATAGCTGCTCAAGGTGTGCTCACTGCAGCCATGGTGGAGCGGGATGCCGGTCAGGAGGACGCCTCCTGATGAAAGAATCCATCCACCCAACTGCCATTGTCCATCCCCAGGCCAAGCTCGGTCCCGGGGTGAACATCAGAGCCTACGCTATAGTCGAAGAAGAGGTCAGCATCGGGGAAGGAACCTGCGTTGAACCCTTTGCCCGCATCCAGGGTCCCACCATCATGGGAGCGAACAATCACATCCATTCCCATGCCCTCATCGGCGGTCCACCCCAGGACATGAAGTATGACGGGGAACCAACAGTTTTGGAAATCGGGGACCAAAACGTCATTCGGGAATATGTGACCATCCACCGAGGCACTGTGGGCGGTGGCGGAGTGACCAGACTTGGTTCCCAGTGTCTGATCATGGCCTATGCTCACGTGGCCCACGACTGCATATTGGGTGACGAGGTCATTTTGGCCAATGCAGCCACCTTGGCCGGGCACGTCACCGTGCACAACAAAGCGGTGGTCGGCGGCTTGTCCGCTGTACACCAATTCGTGCATATCGGGGAATCGGCCTATATCGGAGGCATGACTGGAGTATCCCGGGATGTGCCCCCGTTCATGCTCGTGGCCGGAGAGCGGGGCTGGCTGCACGGGCTCAACGTCATCGGCCTCAGGCGGCAAGGTTTCACCAAGGACGAGGTCTCCCTTTTAAAACGGGCCTACCAGCTCATCTGGCGCTCCGGGTTGCGTCGGGAAGATGCCTTGCTCCGGGCGCGAAAAGAATTGGACGTGAGCAACCCCCGCCTGTCTCGATTACTTGAATTTATTGAGTCCAGTACCCGAGGGGTGATCAGTCCCAAGAATCGGGAACAGGAGTGAGATCGAGGGCAACAAAGGGCTGAGCCGAGCACAGGTTTCAGCGCTCAAAGATAAAGAGGGCCTGCCCTTGAGGGCGTGGAACTGGAAGAAATGGCCGAAAAAGTGATTCGCAAGTCCACCAAACCGGTTTTTTTGATTAAGCGATGATCTGCCTTGAGCCTCAACCTTCTCCCCCTTGCTCCCGCTACAATGGGGTCAGCCAGGTGCTCCGGCCAGCCACATAGCACCACTGTCCAGGAACCCCCCGCCGGGTATGATAGGTTGGGTTTTCCAACCAGGACAAAAGATCCCGGTAAGCGGCATAAACTTTTCGAAATGCCGCCGCATCGCCACCTGCGTCCGGATGATGGGCCAGGGCCGCCTTGCGGAAAGCCTTTTTCAACCGCTCCTCCGCTTCTGAAGGGTTTGTGAGGTCGCTTCGCTGCAATTTGAGCTGTCGGAGCTGTTTGCTTACTGTGGTGGCTGTTTCCCGAGCAACAGGTTCTACGCTTTTCTGTCCGATCAGATGGGGACGTCCCCTGGACAGGACATGCCTGCTGGCCCGTTTCTCGCTTTTGGTTTTATTCTTATGCCCCCACCAAATTTGGCCCAGGGTAAAAACCATTTCATCCATGTCCTGGGCCGGCCTTCGGCCGGGCAGCCTGGGGAAGATGTATGAATACACCTCGTGGCGGTACCGGGGGAGAATATTTAAGATCAAATGGACATCGGTAAAAGAAAACGTGGCATAGCGAGTTTCCACCACCCGCAAGAGGTTGTTGAACCATTTCAGCTTTAAGGTAAAATCGTCCTTGCACTGGCGGGAACAGTACCTGAGCCGACTGGGCTCCAAAACGCGCCCGCAGCACTGACAACGCTGGTAAGTCGACTGGCCATGCTCGGAAAGGCTTTGATCCATCAGGTCAAACATGCCCTCAAGCTAGCAGGGCCAGCCTTTGGTGGCAAGCCTTCCCCAATACCGCCTGCTCCCTACTGTCAGCCCCACACCGTGCAGCATGAAGCATTGAAAAAAATTGACCCTTGGGACCCAATCATGAGCAAATTGTCAGCTTTGGAACGTTTGAAAAAACCGGTCATGAAGGGAGAACGCTGTCTTACATGTGAGCGCTTTGGGGCCTGTGTGAACTGGGTCATTTGGGCAGCGGAAGTGTACCAGGTTCCAGCTGAATTCATTGCCCAGAAAGTCCTCAGGGGCCTCATTACCCACAAAACATCACCAGAGGAAATTCAACGCATGTTTGAGCAGGAATGGAAGGTGCCCCGGAAACAGAGTTGATATATATTTGACACCGAGGGATACTGCAGATTTCACCAAAAAATGCACATGTAAGCTTGCTCTTCTTAACTCCACTCCTTGGCAAGGAGGGGCAGGGGTGGTTGGGATAATGATTCTTACACCGCATTTTTCAGTATATTATAACCCCACTGCTTCAAGTGCGTGCTATGCTCAGCGAAAACAGAGGGAGGGTCCGGAGCCCTCCTGATCAATCCTTGCCCTCCACCGAATATCCTGAATCCAGCCAGGCCTCCCATCCCCCTTTACGGGCAGAGTTTTCCGTCTCCGCAGCAACAGACCCCGCCGGGCGTATGTCCCGGGGTGTGCAACACTTCCAGCCGAACATTCTCCCCTACCCGAATGACATCCCCGTCATGCAAAACGATATCCACCTCCTTCTCTTCGTTCCCAGGCTCCAGCCTGGGAACGTTTTATTCTTATGGCTCCGGCCATCTTCTTTTCTGCTTTCTGGCTCCAGTCAAATTGCAAAGAAAGGGGCCGGAGCCCCAAGAACGGACGTTTAGCTAATACTTGCGATTCACAAGCACCTAGATCCCTTGCCGCCACCTCTTTCGGAAGAGAAGTATCAGGGACGATCGAAAAGTTGGATCTTTTATGCAACTCAGATGCTAAGTCCATCCCTCCGGAGTCAGCTTGTATTTCAGACACAACTGCCTCCTGAGAGAATACTACGCCAAAGGAGGGAAGAATATGGCACGTCCACGGTATGAAGACATGACCCCGGAACAGCGGAAGGAAGTTGATGACCTGAACATAAAAATTGATCAAACAGATTGGGAAAATATTGACCCAGAAACGGCTTGTCGCTTGTTGATTGAGTCAGTGAACCTTGATCAGAAGCTGGACCAGGACGGGGACCAATGACCAGGCTCAAAGACCTGACTCCTGGCCAACAGCGCACAGCGGATGAATCGACACCTTCGGGAAAACCCGCCTGAAATCTTTCATGGGAGATAATTTTCAACTTGATTGACAACGCACCTAAAAGAGGTACATTATGTATGGAGGTTGGACGGTCTAATTTACGAAGAGATCCAACAAGCAATTAAAATCTCTCCCGGATAAGATCCTGAAAGTTCTTGGTGTGTTGAGATGGGAGCTTGAGCAGCAAGGCCCTGTACGCGGGAACTGGCCGGATTATTCTAAGCTGGGTCCCAAAAGACACCACTGCCATTTGAACAAGAAGGGCCGTCCAACCTACGTGGCGGTTTGGGAAGAATCAGAATCCGGTTTGAAGATCATCGAGGTGGTATATGTCGGTAGCAGAGAAAAAGCCCCCTACTGATACATATGAGGTGCGATTTTACGGTCCCAGGGACAAGGCCGATGAAGCACGAGAAAAGATGCGTGACCTTGGTTTTGTGGAAGTCACAGAGCTTGTTCCGGCGGATGCGGTGCTCCCGGAATCTAACCCCGGAAACAACTTGGCAGGACTGCGCTACCGGGAGGGCCTGACCCAGCAGGCGATCTCCAAGCTGACTGGAATCCCCCGCCGGCACATTTCAGAGATGGAAAATGGTCGGCGAACAATCGGAAAGAAGCGGGCTCAGATTTTGGCCGACACGCTGAACGCTGATTACCGGATGTTGCTTTAAGGTTGAACAGGAAGGCACTTATTTGTGCATAAGCATCTGTATCGTAGATCTTCAAATCGCCTTTTTCCTCATGGGACACTACCTGAGGGGGAAGGAACGCAGCATCGTATAAACGTAGGACCATAAAAAGAAAAGTACAATACTGTAATCTTGCTCTTTCATCTGCTTGAGCAGGCGAACATAGGTCCGGCCCGAAAGGGTTGTTTCAAACGCAAAGCTTTGCTTGGCTGCCACCAGTTCTGGGAACCTCTTTTTTCAAGCCCTTGCAGCTGCTCCTCCCTCATAGTACGGAGATGGAACGGTCGGATATACCCTATATACGTGACGCAAATACTTCCTCTGTTTTGCTCTGCACATCATTGCCGATCCCGCCAAAATGCAAGTAATGGTGCTTCTTTCTGCCCATGGGTTTGTGTACGACAAACTGGGCTTGGGCATCCGGGACGACGCTGAAAAGGCCCTGGATGCTGTATCAAATGCCCTGCACGTCCAAAGAGTCCACCGACCAGACGTTATCGCCAAGCGCGAGCCTAACATGGCCCTATTCCCAGGCACTGATATTGTGGCCCTTGAAGAAGCCCTGCATTTTTGCCAAGATAAAAATTTAAACGATCTTTCAGACATAACCCACAAAGAAAAGGCCTGGATAGACGCCCTCATGAACAGCAAGATGGACTACGAACTCTTCATTGACGAAGACGTTGAAAACCGGGATGAACTTATCGAATACATCAGGGAAAATTCTCAAACAGTTGTGGTATGATAGAAAATAAGCAGGTCACGGTTTACGGCTCGCTTGAGCTCCACTTTCTTGATCACACATCATATTGAAAGATGTCATTCTTAATAACCTGAAATCTATTTGAAATAAAACAAATATGTCCGGAAGTGGCCATGTTTTCTCGTCTTGCGTTGCATGCTCGTAAGCTCATGAACTGCTGATAGGCCAACACGTCTGGGCAAACCATAGTCAGAGTACTCATGGAATTTTATCATAAAGCAATGGCTGAATTAAAAGCCATGGGCAATCAATGGCCCTGGGTCGTCAACACAATCTGCTATGGAGCATAGAATCCATACTCTTTCGCATTGATATTATGGCGTTTTTCCTGGCCAAGAGTCGAGGAGGGAGTTGGGCCGTACTCGTGCCCGGGCATGATCACCGTATCTTCCGGCAGCAGCATGAGTCTGCGGATTGACGCACCCAGGGTGGGTCTATCCCCATAGGGCAAGTCGGTGCGGCCGCTATCGCCCACAAAGAGGGTGTCGCCGGTAAAGAGCTTGCCTTCTCCATAGAAACAGACCCCGCCGGGGGTATGTCCCGGGTATGCAGCACGTCCAGCCGGACCGTGTCTCCTATCCGAATAATATCACCGTCGTGCAGAACGACATCCACCTCCTGCTGATAGTAAGCAATGTCTGCCTCGTGCATGGCTAAGCGGGCACCCGTTTCCTGTCTCAGGGATGGGGCCACCTCGGTATGATCAAAATGGAAATGAGTGGCCAGGATGTATTCTACAGTCAGGCTATGCTCATTGATATAGTTTAGAATACGGCCTTTGTCCGCGCCAGGATCAATGATTGCCGCTTTGTTGGTTTTCGGACAGGCTACGATGTAGCAGAAATTGTCCATGTTTCCCACTTCAAGTTGCTTGACCAGCATGAACTGTCTCCTCATGCTAAAAGTATTTTTTTCAGTTCACAGAGTCGTTGAATTAATTTGAATTTAAACTTTGCTCCTTTACCCAGTTTAGTCCCCTTCTTAACCTCTTCAACATTATCCGGCTTGCCCACTTTGACTTGAAATCGGTAACTATCTCCCTCAATCACCGGCTCCACATAGGCCTCTTTGCCCTTTTTGGTGGACAGCATGAACGTGGAAGCCAGAGGGACGTCCACATGAGAAAAAGCCGGATTGGGGCTTTTGACTGTCCGCGCCCAGATCCAAGCTATTACTGTCAGCTCCCGGCCCAAGTATGGGGCCAAATCCGGTCGTTCATCCACCATTTCCTTGGTGATATTGATTTCATCCAGGGGCAGGGCGCATTCTATGAGTTTCTTGGGGGCTTTGATCATGGTTGTGGTTCCAGGTTTTTAGGGTTCACGGTTCACGGTTTGGGAGGTTCACGGTTTGAAGAGGTTCATAGTTCATCGTCCTGGGTTGAAAAATGAAGAGGATGGCAGGAGCCATAAGAAAAAGACATTCACGCAACGCGTGAGAGGAACCTGGAAACGAAGAAACCGTGAACCATCTTTTCTTCCAACCGTGAACCTCTTCTTCACCAACCGTGAACCGTGAACCGTGAACCTCCATAACCGTGAACCCTCTTTAACCCAGCAACTCTTGGACATCATAGTTCAAGCTGGCCACGCCCCAGTCCAGCTCGGCCTTGAAGGGCTTTTGCACATAGTGTGGCCCCTCGGCATTGTCCTCTTCATCCACAAAACCCACAGCCAGCCAGAACTTGTCTTCCTGGTTTAAGGCATACATGATCTCATTGCGAGTGACGGCGATAGTGCCTTGCCCCTTGGCCCGGCCTTTGACCCCTATGTGCCGGTCCGGATGGCCCGGCTTGTACGCGGAGATGTCCCAGCCGCATTTTTCCGCGGATACGTCCTTGGTAGTGTAACCATTGGCTCGTTCATACTCAAAGACTTTTTGCATGGCCATGTGCTCCATCTTCGCTGTTTTGAACCACATGTCTGGCGTAATATCTGGAATCCTCGGCGATGTAGGCAAATATCTTCTTCAGATCCCTTTGGGCCGGGCCGGACCATCTTACCATGTTTCTGTTTCCTTCCGCAGTTCATCAACAGACAGGCTATCTCCATTTTTGACTGCATCTCTGCCTTTTCTCACCTTGTCCATGACATAGAGCTGATACATGATATCATCAATATTTGCGCTGTCTGGCATATTGGATATGGCCTGAAGGGGTTCTGGGGTCCCCCCTTGGGACGTTCTTTTCTTATGGCTCCGGCCATCCTCTTTTTTCTTTCTTCGGTCTCGGGTTGGCACCTACTTGTAAAGAGAGTGGCGGGAGCCACAAGAGGGGACGTTACGAGGGAGGACCCTCGTAACGAAGAAGGAAGAAATGAGGTGGCCCTGGCCACAAAGCTGGCTTTCCCTTCTTGACAAAAAACATATATACTTTATTATACATTATATTATAATAAATGAGTGTATAATAAACATGAATCAATTTGTCAACAGAGCACCTGAACTCAGCTTCCTCCAGGGGGAGTTTGCTCAGGACAGAGCCTCCCTGGTGATCATTTACGGGCGCAGGCGAATCGGGAAGACGACCCTGATCAAGCATTTCATCCAGGACAAGAATGCCTGCTATTTTGTGGCCACCGAGGAGTCGGAAAGAGAGAACAGGCGAAACTTCCAACACAGCGTGGCGAACTTCACCGGCAATGAGCTTCTGAAAAAGAATGTCCTTCTTGAATGGGAGGAGATATTCGCCGAGGCCCAAAAACATCAAACCGGTGCCCAAAAAATCATTATTCTGGATGAGTTCCAGTATATCGGCAAGGCCCGCTCATCTTTTCCATCCGTTTTTCAGAAAATTTGGGACCAGGTGCTGGCTGATTCCGGGACCATGGTCATCCTGTGCGGTTCTTTGGTGGGCATGATGGTTGAGCAGACCCTGGCCTATTCCAGCCCGCTGTATGGAAGAAGGACCGGACAGATCAAGATGGACCAGATCTCATTTCTGGATTACAGGGAGTTTTTTGATCCTGACCAGGAAATCGACAGAATCGAATATTACTCTGTTACTGGAGGCGTCCCGAAATACGTGGAACTTTTCCATCCCATGGGGGACATCTTCGAGGCCATTGAACATAATATTCTTTCCAAAAGGAGTTTTTTGTACGAAGAGCCGGTTTTCTTGCTCGAAAAGGAGTTTGGGGAAAGCGGGACCTATTTTTCCATCATCAAGAGCATCGCAGCCGGGAACCGAAAGCTGGGAAAAATCGCTTCGGCACTCGGCATTGGTCAATCAGGGCTGACCAGATATTTGAAAACATTGCAGGAACTGGACATCATTGCCAGAGAGGTTCCGGTCACTGAGAAGAACCCGGAAAAGAGCAAGAAAGGCCTGTATCGCATCAAGGACAATTTCATCAGCTTCTGGTTCAAGTTTGTCCACCCTTACAGGAGCTTTCTTGAAATTGACAACACTGAAATCGTCCTCAACAAGATCAAAAAACATTTCCGGGAAAACCATGTCAGCTTTGTGTATGAAGATATATGCAGGCAATGGCTCCTGCATTATGGGTTGAAGGGTGATGCCGGAACAGAGATTCTCAGTGTGGGCAGATGGTGGGACAAGGATACAGAGATTGACGTGGTGGGCCTGACTGAAAACGAGTCCGACATCGTCTTTGGAGAATGCAAGTACACTCAACATTCAACAGATGCGGACATATATTTCAAACTGGTTGAAAAGTCAAAGTTAGTCCAGACAAAGGCTGAGCGTAAGAAATACATTATTTTCAGTCAGTCTGGATTCACCCAGGCTCTCATGGACATTGCCGCCAAACAGGAAAATCTCCACCTGGAATCCATACCCTGAAGGCACTCTTTGTTACGCTTTTGTGTAAGCGATAGCTGCCTGCATCTCGGTCATCTGCCAGGGTAGGATCACCCAGGTAGTCGTACCACTTTTCCACAGGCAGCTGACTGGTGACCAAGGTGGAGTGCAGGCCGTGCCTGTCTTCCAGGACTTCCAGGAGGTCTCTGGGCTGATCGCCCTTGATCGGGCAGAGCCCCCAGTCGTCCAGGATAAGTAAGTTGACATTGGCCAGCTCTTTCATCAGCTTGGGATAGCGGCCGTCGCCCCTGGCGATGGCCAGGTCCTGCAGCAGGCGGGGCAGACGGGCGTACAAGGCGCTAAACCCCTCCCGGCATGCCTTGTGGGCAAAGGCGCAGGCCAGCCATGTCTTTCCTATGCCGGTTGGTCCGGTAATAATCAGGTTTTGATGTTCCTTGATCCACTGGCAGTCACTATCCCTCACCTGTCCATGTTAATATATAGTTATGAATAGAATACATTTTGGTGGTCCATGTCTACTTTGCAAGTTAATATTTCATCCTGATTATTCCACTTTCGTGTCCAGCCGCTCGCCACAGAGTCTCCACGTTTCAAACGCCAACTCCATCATTATTTTCTGACGCCGCTCAATATCGACAAGGCCCCATTCTGTGAATTTGTAACCAAGTTCTTCCCGGACACGATTCAATCCCGTGTTCTGGCCAATCTGATAGTCCGGATTTAGCAGGTTGGACATTACCACGTCGGATTTCACATACTCTTTCTGTTTGTTGGCGAACCAGTAGCTATTGAGATCGTTAAAATTGTTCACCGCCTGATTGATCATCGATTCCAGCAAAGTCACATTACCCAAGCGGACAACGGCGGACTGATAAGCCTCCATGTCCTGAAACTCATTTGAAGTTTTATTATCGCGCGGAGTCTGCGGGAGAATATGTTCAATCTGCAATGATTGGATAAACCCATGCCCATGCGGGATCATACCAGCCATCTTTCGCAGTGTGTTTTCCATCTGTCCCAGAACGAATCGCTGTCGATAGCCAGGATTAAAAGTCGAGTGAGTGATGGTCAGAAAAGCGGCTCTGAAATCTGGTAGTTTCTCCCGCAGATAAGGTATCATGGTATTAGTACGTATCGAGCATAGCTCACAAGTGCATCCAGACTCTCGTCGAGAACCTGTTGGAAATGAGCTCGGATACGATCATAGGCTTCATGCATTCGCTTGATGGATGCAGTCTCTTCGCCCTCATAAGATTCCCCATGGATAAGCCGAACCATGAAGTCCCGGCTCTCATCATATTGCAGATCTAGCCGCACTCGGGTGCTGTCACTATGGATGTCAAAGTCCATTAGCCACTGCTTAAGGATATCAAAATATTGAGCCTGTTTATCCGATAGAGCAATCTGCTTTAGCAAATCACGCAGGGCGCAGAGAGTCAGCACAATTGTTGTCAGTCGCTGCTGCCCGTCAATCACATCGAACTGGCCGTTCCTGCCGACAATGATAATTGATCCGATGAAATAAGACTTTGCCGTTTGCACATGCGGTTCGTACTCGCTGTCTATATCAAACAGAAACTGTTCTACCTGGTCATCTGCTTTCCAGACATACTCGCGCTGGTAATCCGGAACAACGAAGTAGAAATCCTTGAGTTTGTCTATTGATTTGACGTTGGCGTCGATATCCATGGTCGTACTCGCTTTCTTTCTTTACAGTTTTATAAAGTTACTAATCTCTCCGGCTTGACGAGTCGAACCCTGCCAGTCAGAAGCAGTTGAGTTGTGCTCTGCATGTTCTGTTTGGTCTTTTCGCAGCACAGTAGCACTTGATTTTGAGTCCGTCGTTCCCTCAGCCCAACATCGCTCATAGCTCACCCCCTGCCCGATCATCTTGAATCGCCTTCAAGGTACGTCCATGTTTTGTTTTCCAGGCTAGTCGGCCATTAGCCGCACCTCCGACCAGGACACCGGCAGCTGTGGACGGGGAGGAAAAACGAAAGTCCTGAGTGAAGACATAGTGAGTCCCGTCACTGGCCATGACCTGGCGATCAATAAGTTGTCTGCGCAGCTCGCGCATATTGGCGTGGATAGAGTTTGTTTCCTTCAACCTGGCCTTAGAGCCCTTGAGGACCACAAACCCGTCCTTGATCTCCCGGCCCTGGCCTTCCGCTCCCCGCTCATGGAGATAGAGATCCTGCGAAGTGTCAGTGGATTGCTTTACCTGGGTGGCAGCCTCAAAGGCGTCCACACCAAGAATGGGAAAGATGATGAGCATTTCACTGAGAAACCAGTCAGCATCTGCCCGATCTGCCTCAGACAAAGGCGGCTTGGCAGGAACCGCGCTATTGCCCACTTCCCACTGGTTAGCCTCCTTGGCTAGAGCTATCAGACGAAACTCCAGATACCGGACATGGGCTTTATTCAGGTTCCCATCCGTGCTGGAGAAGGCAACAAACTGTGTCCAAAAGTCTTTGCCGGTGGCATGCTGTTTAATCCGCTCCCGCAGGATATCTGCCTCCCCGATGTAGACCTGAAATGCACCTTCCTGACCAGGTCCGAGCAGGGTATACACCCCGGGTCGGTTCAGCTCTTCCCGCTGAAGGACCTCCCCAAGCTGAGACCGGCTGGCGACAACAGCCTGACCAATCCAGTTAGACTTGCTGATAATGCGGATACCGTCAGGCAGCCCATCAGTCAGGAAGATGCGGATTGAAGTTGGTCGGGCCTCTTGGGTGGTCATGCCGTTTCCTCAAACCCCATGGCGTTGGGGTCAATCAATCGGGGTCGTCCGGTCAAAGGCTGTCGTTTCATTACCCGCTTGATCTGTTTGATTTTCTCCTAGCGGCGCTCCAGGCCTTTGATCTCATACCACTCTCTCTCCCCCTCACTCCACCCCCAGCCCCTTAAACACCGCATCCACAGGATCTGAGTAGAAGCTGGTCTGGAACTTGGCGAAGAGCTCTCCTGGGACTGAACGGATGTCGCCCACACTGCTCATGGGGACGAGAATACGCTTGGCCCCGGCGTCAAAGGCCACTTGCAGGCTGGCGGCCAGGTTATCGGCCTGGATGACGTTGCCGCCCAGGCTCATATCTCCCAAGAACCACCAGGCTTCCCTGCACCGGCCGGCCCATGAGTCCGGAGCACAGGGTCAGAAAGCAGGGCAGGGTCATGGAGCTGTTGGGGCCGGTATTGTGCATCTCCACAATGTGCAGGTGGTAGTCCCGGTCTCCCGGCTTAAGCGAAGCGCTGATTCGGCTGGCGTTGGCCTTGAAGTAGTCAAAGGCCACCTTGATCGGTTCCTTGGCCTTGTTGCTTGATCCTACTCCGGAGATGGACAGTTTGCCGTTGCCTGCGGTCACTTGCAGCTCAATGCGGTACAGGCCCAGCTGACCACTGCTGCCGGCGCCAACTGTGTGCAGGGTACCGGGATTGAGCGGACCTTCCGGAATAAGTGAGCTTCCGCCTTGTTCCGGAACACCGACAAATTTTTCTTCCCTGGTTTCCTGGTCGATGTAGCTGAAGTGGACATCGTAGAACTCCATGCCCCCAGACGCTTGAGCTGCTCCTTGACCCGCCGGCGACATTCCAGGGCGTAGTGCAGGCACTTTTCCACTGTCTCTTTATCGTACTCGCCGTGGGGATACAGGAGCTTTAAAAGGCCGGAGACAGTCTTGCGCACGGCAATGGTGTCCCGCTGGTTCAGGTTATTGCCCAGGAGGAAATAAGTGTCGATGCTATCGGCAAAGGTGGTCTTGCGCATCTCCCGGAAGTATTCAGCCAGATAGTCCACGATCAGCCCGTACAGGTTGGTGAAGAACTCCGGGCGCATCTTGGGGATCTCCCAGCCCGGGATGTAGGGGAATAAGGCGGGCCAGGAGGTGCCATTTGGCCCGCTCATCCAGGGTTGTGGGCTCAAGGCCGGTGGAGCGAAGGAGCACATCCATCCACTGCTCTTCAGTAAAGGCCCGGCGCCCGTCAAACAGGCCCTGCATATCCATGTTCGGCATCTGGATGGGCTTGAGCTCATGGATGGAAAAGGGCGAGCCCTTTTGACCTTCTTCATGAAAATAGTTGATCCCAATGATGCACCAGATCCCGCCCACCAGGAGCTTGTCAAACTCCTTGACCGTGGTGCTGGAGATCTCCACCCCCTTGACCCCCAGATTGGAGAGGAAGGCCTCGTAGCAGTCCCGCTTCTCATTCAAGGTTACGGTGACCTTGTCGATGATCTTGAACGTTCCCCGTTCCCGAATAGTAGACTTGACCTTCTCCGCCTCATCCGGACGGACATAGTTCTGGGCCAGGATGTTTTTGACGCTCTGGATTCCTTCCTGGATGATGTCTTCGTCATCCGAGGCACAGTACATACCCAGGAGATACTCCAGGACATAGACCGGGACATTGGCCCCTTCCTTGAGCAGCTTGGTCAGATCCTTGCGTACTACCTTGCCCTGGAAGTGTTCATTGAGCAGAGTGTCCAGGCTGACGGTTTCATTGTCCATCTCGCATCCTATCAATCTGTTCAGAAATCATTCATAAAGGCCAAATCAATGCTCACCGGAATCCGCTCGTATTCTATCTGGGTGTCCGGGTCCCGCAGCGACCAGGGCGTACTCCTTGCTGCTGTCATAGCCGCTGCTCTTCAGCCTGAGCTTGACTGTCCGTTTGCGCTCCTCCATGGAGATCGGACTCGCTGTCAAAGGTCACGGTCTCTTCACTGCTGACCAAGGTGTCCCCGTCCCGGATGGAAATGACCAGGGTTCTGGGCAGCATGCGCTGCGATACTTTCTCGGTCTGGATGAACTCGAACTTGCAGATGGTGTTCACCAGCTTGCGGTTGGAGCCCAGCAGGGACACGCCCACCTTTTTCACAGCCTCCTTTTCCGCCGCCTTGGCATCCAATTCCTTGACCTTGACCACCGGCACGGCCACTTCCTGAGGCAAGGCCCCGCCGTGGATAAACTTGGCCCCTCCGGCAAAATGAAACCGATTCACCCCCTTGGATATCCAGAACTCCATATCGTCTTGGGTTCCGGCTGTGGTGGAGGTATATCCGTGCCAGGTATTGCTCGATTCCCCAAGGTCATGTCCAAGGACATATCGCTTCTTGGCCTCTGACCACACCTCCGGGTTTGGAGCCCAAGTCGCTCTTTTCCAGAGCTCCCGGGGGCGCATCCTGGTACAGAAAGCCATGATCGGCCGTGACCAGCACATGAGAGCCGTTTAAGCTGTTGACGATGAACCGGACCAGGAGGAGAGCTCGACAATGGTCTTGCGCACTGCGGAAAAGGTCCTGGTCTCAGTGGAGGCTGAGTCCCCGGTGGCATCGATCTGGTTGTGATAAATGTAGATCACCTGCCAGGGCCGGACAGCCTCCCGGCCTTGCTCTTTGTTCATGGCCAACAGCTCATCAGCCTTGATCGCAACACCCTGGTGCTGAGCCAGGATCTCGCGGCGCTGTTCAAAAGAGGCGCAGGGCTGGTCGTCAACCAGGATCTGGTCTGAATCCTGTTTATAGCCGTATCTGCTCCGGGGCAGCAGGGCGGCCATGCCCAGGGCAGTGTAGCTGGGCAGGACCCCGAGCTGGGAGGAGAGCTTGGCCTTGAACCTGGATTTGGAATCGATGTCCCGGGTCAGTTCCTCGCCCACTTCATAGCGTAAGGCATCGCTTATGATCACAAAGACCTTGCTCCTGGAGGAGGTAAGCAGGGGTTTGACCTGGGAGGCGAAAAAGTGCTGCTGCTTGGGCACATCCCGCAATGTCCAGTCCCGGATCAGGCTCTGTTCACCTTGCAGAAAGCTGCCCCAGCACATGGATATCTGGTCCAGATACCAATTGGAGTAGCAGGCCTCCACCGTCTTTTGCACTTCTTTGAGCACATCCCAGCCGGCCAGCTCCACAATATCCGCAGCTTCGTGGAACAGGCGATAGAGCTGATCAAAGCGATACAGTTCACGGACATAGGCCTGGTACATCTTTTCGGCATGGGCAAAACTCAGGCCCTGGCTATACTCCCGGCGAAGCTCCAGCAGGTTCAGCACAGCATCCAGGGCATCGTATGTGGTGGCGTAAACATTGGAGGTGTGCTCATATCCGTCCAGGTGAATGGTGGCCCAATGTCCATCCCGGCGGCTGAGGATGGCGGACTTGAGCTCATCAATACGATCTTCTCCCTCCTGGATGATCCGGGAACGAAGAGAGCGGATGACCTGACGTTCCACAGCCTCAAAGGTCATCACCTCCAGCAGGGAATGGGCATCATATGCAGCCAGATGCTCCGAAAGGCCGAGCTCCTCAGCCACCTGTCCGGAAACAAGGCTGTATTCCTGGTAATGGCTCAAATCCCTCCGCCACTGGGCCACAAACACAGAGACATTGGTGCCGGCCGCCTGTTCGGCCAGCTGAAAATGGTGCAAGGACTCCGGCAATCTGCCCCTCAGGTCGTTGGCCATGCCCTTGACCAACAGGCGGATGAGCAGGATCGGACAGATTGGGAGAATCAGCATTGTAGCCAAAGACTCTGGCCATTTCCTGCCAAAAGAACGTAGCCAGGCCGAACTTCTCAATATCCTGCCAGGCCTTGGGTGGGGTCTTGAAGTCACTCCCATCCTCCTGTGCACATATCCCCAAAAAGCTGCATCAGGATATCAAACATGCTGGCCTGCTCAGCCCGGGTAAGCACAGCCAGCATCTTGGTGTCCATGTCCCGTTCCTGATCATCAGGGGCAATGAGCTTGTGCAGCCGCTGGGTCCGCTCCCGGCTCTTGAAGAATTTCATTCGCTCCCGGATATGCTCCCGCATGGAGTGGTGGGTCAGGCCCAGTTCGCTTATGAGCATGGAAGGCCGGTCGGCGTGGAAAGAGCGGCTGTAGAGGCGGATGTCCAAGAGCCAGTCCTGGTCTGGGGTGGGCTCGGGCTGTGGGGAGTAGAGGAGGTATTTGCCGTCGTGGTCCTCAAGCTCCAGGCGGACTTCTGAGCTCCAGGGTGCTCTCCTGGTCTGGATAGACGATGTGCACCCCGTCCAGGCTCGAGCTCAGGGACCAGGTCCACAAACTCCTGGTCCGGGTCATGCCAGAAGACGATCCGGTGGCCCTTCGGTGTGGAAGAGGTGGTTTAGGCTGTCGGTTGATTTGTGCTGTGTTCATGGTTGTATGAAGAGGCTGCGAGGTTCAAAAATCAAGGCTCAAGGCTGAAGGCTGCAAGGAATAAGACACCCACCACAGTAGGACATAGATGAGCACAGAGGGCTCTTCTTCTTCGTTCCAAGGGTTTATCCCTGAAATTTTCTGCCATTTCACTGGCATCCTTCACGCCTAGGCGTGAACGTCTTTTTCTTATGGCTCCGGCCATCCTCTCTTTCTTTTCCTGGTCTCTGGCTCCAGCCCTGATTATGAAGAAGGGGGCCGGAGCCCCAAGAGGGGACGTTACGAGGGAGGACCCTCGTAACGAGAACGAGAAGTGCTCTTTCTACTGCGTTAGAGATCTTCGTTTTCCTTGTGTGTGGCCTTCTATTCAGACAGTAATCTTTTGCCGGTATCCGTCAGCCGGTACTTCCGTTTGCGACTGCTTGGCTTATCAGGAATTTGTATTACGTCGACTCTTGTTTTGAATATTTTTTTATAATGGGAACAAGGGAACGTAATGCTTCATTAACTGATTCTTGATCAGGAAAATATTTGGCAACATCCGGATCAAGTAAAACGACATTGGTGCCTTCAGCATACCTTTGAGCGTATTTCCCTCGTTCTCCATGACTAAAATCATATTCTTCTAACATGTCTGGATCATTTGACATATATGGATCCTTTTAATTCTTCGATATCTACCTGACAGGCTGGAACCTTGCGCCGGTAAAGCTCATCAAGAAACTCAGCTCTGCTTATGCCCAGCATTTCAGAGGCCTTGGACTGTGAAATCCGGCCTTCCGCATACCACTGGACAATAGCCGCCGTCTTGACTTCCTGAGAAAATTCGGCTGGCCCAAGGCGTAATGCGGAAAAGTCAGCTGGGCCAAAATCAAGAACAACTTGTGTCATCTCGCACCCCCGAAAAAAATTGCATTTGACAGCACTGTTAAATCATAATAACAAAAAAATGGAGGCTTTGGTAGCGTACAGCTGTCATTGCCTTTTTTCTTTCTTCGTTCCCAGGGTTTATCCCGTGAAATTTCTTCCATTTCACTGGGATCTTCTACGCCTAGGCGTGAACGTCTTATTCTTATGGCTCCGGCCATCTTCTTTTTTCTTTTCCTGGTCTTAGGCTCCAGCCTGATTATGAAGAAGTGGCCGGAGCCCCAAGAGGGAGACGTTAAGAGGGAGGCCCCCCGTAACGAGAAAAGAAGGACCCTCGTAACGAAGAGGGAAGCCTTTACCCTTCATCCTTCAGCCTCCCATCCTTCAGCCTCAAATTTCTTTCTCAGCCTCGCTTCCATCTCCTCAGCAGGTACCTCTTTAACTTGTCCATCTTCCCAGATAACAATGGGAGTTCCATAGAATTTAGCCCGCTTGATCACCCTCCAGGCTGATTTACGGAAGGCGGCATCAGCTTGCCAGGCCAAAGATTCTTTATTTTCATGTTGTTCTTTCATTTTTGACCCCACGCGCTTATTTGTGCATAAGCATCTGTATCGTAGATCTTCAAATCGCCTTTTTCCTCATGGGACACTACCTGAGGGGGAAGGAACGCAGCATCGTATAAACGTAGAACCATAAAAAGAAAGTACAATACTGTAATCTTGCTCTTTCATCTGCTTCAGCAGGCGAACATCCAGGTCCGGCCCGAAAGGTGGTCTTTCAAACGCAAGCTTCTGCTTGGCTGCCACCAGTTCTGGGAACCTCTTTTTTCAAGCCCTTGCAGCTGCCCCTCCCTCATAGTACGGAATGGAATGGTCGGATATACCCTATATACGTGACGAAATACTTCCTCTGTTTTGCTCTGCACATCATTGCCGATCCCGTCAAAATACAAGTAATGGTGCTTCTTTCTGCCCATGGGTTTGTGTACGACAACTGGGCTTGGGCATCCGGGACGACGCTGAAAAGGTCCTGGACAACTTTGGACGGTGAGTTGCTAAACGGTCCACAGACCTGGCCATGCTTTGCGGTACCCACTTGCAATAGATCCGGGTTGGGGCCGACTTCCTGATGACCAGGGTGCAGATGATCATGCGGTCTGTGGAGGCGGTGAAGTATGCGAAGAGGTTAAATCGGTAGTACCTTTAAACTCAGGAGGGGGAGTTCTCCCCTCCTGAGTTTTGCTTCTTTGCGGTTTTGTGTTTACATTGTAAAGAAAGGCATGGTAATGTCCATGCACATGCAGGCCGAAAGCGGCCTTAAAAGAGAAGGAGGACTACCGTGGCCAAGGCGATTCGCCACATACTTTTAGGGATGGGCCATTTATTTGATTTGTCAGGATGTTTTGAAAAATCCGCCATGAAGCAAGCAAAGAGAAAGGCGCAAGAAACTGCCAAAGGACACGAATGAAGCACTTAGTGCAGACATCGGCAAGGTTGGCAATGACCTGCAAAACGCAATAGCCAACTACAAAGAGCACAATGTCAGATAATCGACCGCAAGATGACGGTTCCCAGCAAAACGCTTCGCAACACCCACAGCCGGTCATAAAAGCCACTTATTCAGGTCCCCTGCCACCTGCTGCTGAACTCGAACGATACAATCAGGTTCACCCAAATGCGGCTGAAATAATTCTTAACACTTTCCAAAAAGAGTCACAGCACCGGCAGCAGCTTTGAAAACAGGCAACATGAACTTGACCGGTATTATGTGAAAAAGGCGGCGAACCTTTCTCTGCTCGGCACTTAACTTGGCTTTGGAATCGGTATAGCTGTTCTAACTCTCTCAGGGTATTTTGCATATCTGGGACATGCAAAAACGGGTGCTGGTCTGGCAGTTGCAGTCATTGCTGGGCTTGTCGGGACATTTGTTTACGGTACGACCCAAAAAGATAGCCAACAAAACGACCAGCAAAAAAGTAAGTGACAATCTTTCAGGGAGTATCAGATAAACGAGGGCGGTTATGCGAATCCAATACCGATCAAATATAGAAAAGATCCTTGAGGCCTTAGTATGGGTAGCCAAACAAAAGCCCCACCAAGGATTTCATTTCATCCTTAAGACCCTGTTTTACGCAGACAAGTTCCATCTTCAGAAATATGGACGGCCAGTCTTGGGCGACACCTATATTAACATGGACTGGGAACCTGTTGCGCTCTACGGCCTATGACCTTCGCAAGCAAAGCGACTTTGCGCCAGAAAATGCCCTGGATGCTGTATCAAATGCCCTGCACGTCCAAAAAGTCCACCGACCAGACGTTATCGCCAAGCGCGAGCCTAACATGGCCCTATTCTCAGGCACGGGTGTTGAGGCCCTTGAAGAGGCCCTGCATTATCTGCCAAGATAAAGATTTTAATGATCTTTCAGACATAACCCATAAAGAAAAGGCCTGGGCCAACGCCCTAATGAACAGCAAGATGGACTACGAACTCTTCATTGACGAAGACGTTGAAAACCGGGACGAACTTATCGAGTATATCAGGGAAAATTCTCAAACAGTTGTCGTATGATAGAAAATGGGCAGGTCACGGTTTACGGCTCGCTCTGGACTCCACTTTCTTGATCACACATCATATATGGAAGTTATCTGCCGGACGGCATGGTCGTAGGCTATTTGCGGCAAGCCGGGATTGAATCTTTTCAGGTTAGCCATCAAGAGGGCGGGTGAGGACCACTTCGCGGTCGCTTTTGCGCCCCAGAAGGCTCTCTGGTCCAAAGTCCTCAGTGTTGTAGGCATACACCGATTCCCAGTCGAGCTGGCCTTGCAGATACTCAGCCATGGTTTGCTGGACAAGAAAGTCTTCGGTGTATGCCATCAGCCTGCCTCCCACAGTTTGCATATGGGTACAGCGTACAGGTTGTTCCCAAAACCCACTACAGCCTCTCCGTCATAGAGTACCACACCACTTGCAAATCGTGTGTGTACTGCATTCTGAAGCTTGCGCAGTCCTTTGAAATCGTTACTGGTCACTGTGGACGAAGCCTTTATTTCAATTCCGGCTACGTAGCCGGTGGATTCCAGAACCATATCCACCTCGACTTTATTCTTGTCGCGAAAATGGCTGAAAACAATGTTTTGGCAAAAACCCAGATACCTGATTGGCAAGCTCAACATGCGACAATGGAGGCAGACGCATAATTTCCATCCGTCCGGCCAGCGAATCCGCGAGTTTTGGCACCAGAAGCACATTAGCCGATCCCGTCAAAATGCAAATATTTGTCAGGCTAATTGAAATTGTTTATTCGTCCAGTTGAAAGATTTTATTCCTAAGAACATGAAATATATGTGAAATAAAATTTAGTCAGTCCGAAAGTGACCAGGTCGTCTTGTCTTGCGTTGCATGCTCATAAGCTTATGAAATGGCCTGATAGGCCAAGACCCCTGGGCAAACCATAGTCAAAGTACGTCATGGAATTTTATCATAAGATGAGAACTGAGAACATGGTGCTTCTTTCTGCCCATGGGATTGTGTACGGCCTGGGAGCCACAAAAGTATTTGTGTACGATAAATGGGGTTCCGGCGTCCACAAGCGCGTTTGCGGATATTCTATTGTCCGCAAAGAGCCGATCAGTCGCATATGTCGTGTTCTTCCAGGATGCGGGCAAAGGCCAGAAAAATGTTAAGTGTCACAGTCTGAATCTTCTGCGTATATACTCTTGGGCTTGGCTAGCAGGTAATTGCTGCTATACAAGAACAGATGAATACCAAGCCAGGACCACCCCCAAGCCCGGAATGGAAGCAAAAGGTGAAGGAAGTGGCGCAATTCGATGACACATGATGATGGGAAGCCATTTCAGCAAGCAATGGCTGAATTAAAAGCCATGGGCAATCAATGGCCCTGGGTCGTCAACACAATCTGCTATGGAGCATAGAATCCATACTCTTTCGCATTCGATATTATGGCGTTTTTCCTGGCCAAGAGTCGAGGAAGGAGTCGGGCCGTACTCGTGCCCGGGCATAATCACCGTATCTTCCGGCAGCAGCATGAGTCTGCGGATTGACGCACCCAGGGTGGGTCTATCCCCATAGGGCAAAGTCGGTGCGGCCGCTATCGCCCACAAAGAGGGTGTCGCCGGTAAAAAGCTTGCCTTCTCCATAGAAACAGACCCCGCCGGGGTATGTCCCGGGTATGCAGCACGTCCAGCCGGACCGTGTCTCCTATCCGAATAATATCACCGTCGTGCAGAACGACATCCACCTCCTGCCGATAGTAAGCAACGTCTGCCTCGTGCATGGCTAAGCGGGCACCCGTTTCCTGTCTCAGGGATGGGGCCACCTCGGTATGATCAAAATGGAAATGAGTGGCCAGGATGTATTCTACAGTCAGGCTATGCTCATTGATATAGTTTAGAATACGGCCCTTGTCCGCGCCAGGATCAATGATTGCCGCTTTGTTGGTTTTCGGGGCAGGCTACGATGTAGCAGAAATTGTCCATGTTTCCCACTTCAAGTTGCTTGACCAGCATGAACTTGTCTCCTCCACGCCAAAGTATTTTTTTTCAGTTCACAGAGTCGTTGAATTTTAATCCCAATTTAAACCTTGCCCTTGTACCCAGTTTAGCCTCCCTTCTTAACCTCTTTCAACATTATCCGGCTTGCCCACTTTCGACTTGAAATTGTAACTTATCTCCCTCAATCACCGGCCTCCACATAGGCCTCTTTGCCCTTGTTCATCTCACATGTTTCACGCCAGGATCTGCGGATTTCTTCCCTAGCCTTTTCCAGGAGCTCTTCATTGTTGGTGTTTTCCCACTTGACCAGCTCTCTGAGGATTTTAAGATCTTCTCGCTCATTTTGGGCATCTTCTTGGTCTGACCTGGCTACTTCCCCCATCGCGCTCCCCGCCAGGATCATTGACCAGCTGGGCAAGACGGCCGGGCAGCAGCCAAAGGCCGTCTGCCCACCACAGATGCAGGGTAGAAGGGTGTCCGTGATGGATGGATTTTTCCCTGGCTGTGGCAGCATTGATTTCATCCAGGGGCAGGGCTGCATTCTACGGGTTTCTTGGGGGCTTTGATCATGGTTGTGGTTCCAGGTTTTTAGGGTTCACGGTTCACGGTTAAAGAGGTTCACGGTTATTGAAAATGAGTTGCTTTTTTTAATAATTCTCATTTTAGTTTATCAACGTGTTCCAAACCTTTTTGTAAGTCGTATTTTTGCAGCCGGCTGCTGGGCTTGTCCGGTATGGTATAGGCCACAAGCTCTTTATCCAGGAGTCTTGCCAAGGTTCTTCTAAATGACCCTGCTTCACCGTGCAGCCTAGTCTTTCTGCCAAATGATAGCAGAAAGGGGCTCCGAGCAAGAGCCTGGAGTATCTTTTGCGACTGGGCCCCCGACTGGCCCCGACTGGGCCCCGACTGGGCCCCCTTGCTGATGAGCTTGTTCTGGTTCTTTTTGTTCCGCAGGCTTTTCAACAGCTCCATATTCCGGGACTTTGACAATAATCCGAAACACATCCCCTTCGATCATCTGAGGATCTTCCCCGCCATAAGCCTTGCCGTACTTCATCATGTTCCGCATACCGGAGCCCAGCTCATCCGCCCGGTGAATCTCCTGGAAAGGCTCCAATGACCGGATTCTTGGGAAAGGGAGTAAAGGTCTTTGGGTCAAGAACTCCGAACCCATGCGGCTTGTTGCTGTTTTCGGTCCGCACCTGGCCGCGCTCGATAATCAGCTTTGCTGGAAAGGCGTTTCGATATTCCCTGTGGATCAGGATATTGGAGGCCACTTCCCTAAAGATGGCATCCCGGATGCTGATGCGGGTCGTGCCTTCCAGGTAAAAAGGATCCGGCAGATGCTTGTGGATAAAGGCCATGATCCGTTCATAGCTCTCTATGAGATTCGGTTCGGACCAGATCCCGGTCATCGTAGCGGTCCAGGTTGACTTTTCTGAGGATAAGATCAGTGCGATGGTGGGGAGACTGCGGAGAGGATAACCCTGTCATTTCCCAGCAGTAGATATTCCGGCCAGGGTCAGGCCATTTTTGCCGGTCTCAGGGTCGGTCTGATACAGCTGGGCGCTTTTGATCAGCTCCATGTCATCCATGTCCAGCCAGGGATGACCATCGCGCCATACCCCGGCCAGGCGGCGGCATTTGATCGATCAGATCCGGCCGCAGATCATCCTGCCCGGCGTAAGGATAGACCTTGTTTTCCGAGTAGGTAGCCTGCTTGCGGGCATACAGCTCAGACACCAGCCGGGTGTGATCGGTGATATCCAGTCGCCGTCTTCGTTTCGGTCGTATATGCGTCCGTTGCAGCGATGGACCTGGGAGCTTTCCGGGACATAGATATGCAAAATTGTCTGGTCCTGGACCTGGACTTCATCCACGGACAGGTAGGCCGGGGGATGTATCTTTTGCGGATTGTTGATAGTGGTCACAAAGTCCTTTTTGATTTGGGCCACAGCACTGGGGTCTATGCCGATGTATCCGGCCCGAGTCGTGAACACCGAGAAGCAAGGTCCCGCCATACCGGTTCAGAAAGGCACAGATGGTCTGGTACACATCCTGGTTCAGCTTGTCCCGGCTTTGCTTGAACTCCAGGTTCAGGCCTTCGCCGGATTGGATGAGCTTTCGTATGCGGGATTGGTCAATCATTTTATGGTTGAAAAGGTTCGCGGTTGAGGAAGAAAAAAATCATGGTTCTCAAGCCAAAAGCCTTTATGCCTGCTCCAATAGTAAATTCCGAAAGGGATGTTGGTTTTTCCACCAGGATCATGGTTTTTCCCCACATTTGTTTGAAAAATCCATCCGGCTTTTGTAGGTCTGGGACAGCTGTTCATCACTCTCAAGGCAGCCTACAAAGCCAATTTCTTCCAGGGCTTGATAGAGCGGGGAATCGACTGTAGCAGCCGTAGGGGCAGCCTCTGTCTGTGCAGATGGCAGACCATGGCGTCTTTTGACAAATTGGACAAAGTCCCACACTTCCTTTTGCAGATTCGGAGGCAGGGATTCGATTTCATTTTGAAGATCTATTTTGGAAGTCATAGTGTTTCTCTATTGTGGTTCACGGTTTGCCGAAGGTTCACGGTTCACGGTTTGGGAGGTTCACGGTTTGGGAGGTTCACGGTTTGAAGAGGCTCATAGTTCATCGTCCTGGGTTGAAAAAATGAAGAGGATGGCAGGAGCCATAAGAAAAAGACATTCACGCAACGCGTGAGAGGAACCTGGAAACCAAGAAACCGTGAACCTCTTCCTCCCCAACCGTGAACCGTGAACCTCCAGAACCGTGAACCTCCATAACCATAAGTCCTACAGATTGCATCTTTTCAAGTAATTGATAAATCCGCGGATTGCAGCGCGTGTTCTCCGTGCCTGTTCATATACATCCTGAAACTCTCCACGAGAATATATTCTTGGTCAATAGCTACATAAAGTTCGCTTTGAACCTCTTGTGCAAGAACGTTCTAGCATAGCGCAAAAAGCGGATGAATTCGGGGTTTGTCTCCTGAATCAAAACCTTCGGCAATATTATGCATTGAGGAACCAGCTGCATCTTGAATCTGACCTTCGAGATCCGAAGTCTTCGGGCAAATCTTGGCTTTTGAGTCAGTCGATATACTTTTCTGGTCAACTCGCGGGCCAATTGCCAGGCCTCGATACTCCTCCAAACGTCCGAATCTGGCAATGACAGTTCCCTTCTTTGAAGAAGGTTCACTTTCGGAAGGGGTTCACAGTTCACGGTTGGGGAGGTTCAAAGGTTGTTGGGTTCACGGTTCATCAATCTTGATTGAAAAATGAAGCGGAGATGGCAGGAGCCATAAGAAAAAGACTTCAACGCCAAGGCGTGAGAGGACCCTGGGAACCAAGAAACCGTTAACCCTCTTCCTCCCGAACCGTGAAACCGTGAACCTCCATAACCGTGAACCCTCTTTCTTCCAACCGTGAACCGTGAACCTCCTCAACCCAGCAACTCCTGGACATCATAGTTCAAGCTGGCCACTCCCCAGTCCGGTTCGGCCTTGAAGGGCTTGTACACATAATATGGTCCGTCGGCATTGTCCTCTTCATCCACAAAGACCACAGCCAGCCAGAATTTGTCTTCCTGGTTTAGGGCATACATAATCTAATTGCGGATGACGGTGATGGTGCTTTGACCCTTGGCCCGGCCTTTGACCTCGATGTGCCGGTCCGGATGACCCGGCTTGAACGAGGAGATGTCCCAGCCGCATTTTTCCGCAGATACGTCTTCGGTAGTGTAGCCATTGGCTCGTTCATACTCAAAGACTTTTTGCATGGCGATGTGCTCTATCTGCGCTCGCCTGGTGGCATCTGCACTGAAAAGTGACGCGTCCTGACCTTTGCGCCTGGCTAACTTTTCTGCTGCGTAGTTCAGGGCCTGCTGCTCCAGGGTCTCGCACAGCCAGGGCTGTCTCAGGATGTCCTGGATAAGGCTTGCGTCTTCCTCTGGCAGGGGTTCCAGGTCCAGGTGCGGAGCCCATCCGGTACTGGTTACTGTGCCCTGGGCGTCAATCTGTACAAACTGCATCCGCCTGGAGGCCACCTGGCGCTCATCCTGACCATAGGGGCTCTCGCGCACGGCATGGTCGAGCATGATCATGACCTTGGGGGTGTCGCCTTCATCTGTTGGATCTACAAAGACTGTTCCCTGCTTGAGCTTGGTGGCATGGGCTTCAATAATCAGGTCGGTGATTGCGGCCATGAGTGGATGGCCGGGGTGGATAAGGCTGGCCATGGGTTTGCCGTACATGCGGACCTGATGGCGCTCAAAAGCAGATGCGCTCATAGCGCTTGAGCACAGGATCACGCCCGCCGATGACCCGGTCCCGCTCCCGGATGCTTGCCCGGAACGTAGCGTACTCTCGTACCTGCCCCCTTCCCTGGGCCTTAGCTCACATTGCAGGGCCTTGAAGGCCTGCACTGAAAAATGCTCGCACAAAATGGGGCTGGAAGTTCCTGGCTTCGGCCTTTTCCATCTCTTCCTTGACCGCATACAACCGCTCCGGGGTCATCACCTCTTCAGCCAGGGCGTTTCCGTTTGGTGTCCCCGCGCATGATCAGTTCGCGAACGAGCAGACCGGCCATGATGGTTTTCCCGGCCCCGGGATCAGTCGGCCAGCACAAAGCGCAAGGGCTGTTTGTGGAGCATGGTTTCATAGACAGCCGTGATCTGATGGGGCAGGGGCTCCACATTTGAGGTATGCACAGCCATCATGGGGTCAAAAAGGTAGGCCAAGCTTGATGCGCTGGGCCTCCAGAGCCAGCTTGAAATCTTCCGGCGGGGCGTCAAAACTCCAGTGGCACCCGGCTTCAGCCAGGGAGATAGTGGACTCGTCGGAACGAAAGAGCATCCGCTCCCCAAGACGACCGTCTCCGTCCCGGTAAATGGCGTTGATGGCATGCTCGCCCAGCTTTTCTGTGGAGACTATGCGGACAATCTTGTCCTGTTCAATGCCTGTGACCTGCTGACCGGCAGATAGCTGCTCCAGCTTGAGCATGGGAAGGCCTTTGGTTCAGTTGGGGGGGCAGATATGTTTATACAGACCAAGAGATGAAGAACACAGGGTATTACTTACCCTCCGTTTGGGCATATCTTAAGGTGGGATAAAGGTCAATGTGATGACAGAAAAAATGTGATCGAAAAGATGATATAGGCACGGCAGGGGAAGGAGCGGCAAGGCAATCAACAAACAATAAAATTTTTTTGATGATTACATAATGCTTACACAAGAAAAAGGGCTTACAGATGATTTTCTGTAAGCCCTTGATATTTAAAGGTGCCGAGGGACAGAATTGAACTGCCGAGCACGGGGATTTTCAGTCCCCTGCTCTACCGACTGAGCTACCTCGGCCCGCGGAATGAGTTCGTAGCAAAAGAATCTCACTTGGCAAGCAGATTTTTTTGGAGCTGATCGAAACACTTTTACAGGACAAAGCACTCTTGAAATTCGTTAGCTGTCAGCCTTGCCTTCGGCAAGTCTGACATGTTTTTGCGCCAAAGTGTGCAAAAAAGGTTTGCCGGTTTGATCGAGAATGAAACTTTTAGCCACGAATCGGAGGCGTGGGTTGTACCACCTCTTCGTTCCCAGGGTTTATCCCGTGAAATTTCTTCCATTTCACTGGGATCCTCTCACGCCTAGGCGTGAACGTCTTTTTCTTATGGCTCCAGCCATACTCTTATTCCTTTCAATATCTTTAAAGGCGTTTTACCGGTCGCAGACGGCTGGTTTGTTCCACTATGAAACTGACAAAGAGGGCAGGACCTCTTCGGACTTAAGTCTAATTTCAGAACAGAGACATTTGGCCGCATTACCCCAGCTTGGCCCCCAGAGGCACCTCACGTTCGGGGACAGCCAGGACCACTCTACCGTCCTCCTGAGTGAATCCGGTGAGCAGAAACTCGGAGCGTACCGGTCCGATCTGCTTATCCGGAAAATTGACCACGCCTATGACCTGCCGCCCCATCAGGTCCTCCTTGGTGTACAGATCGGTGACCTGGGCGCTGCTCCGTTTACGCCCGATATCCGGCCCAAAGTCAACCGTCACCTTGTAGGCCGGCTTTCTGGCCTGGGGAAAATCTTCTACACCGACCACCACTCCCACCCGAAGTTCCACTTTTTCAAAATCCGCCCAGGATATCTCCTGCATAGCTCCCTCTTGCACCCGATGTCTGGTGAATTGACACGTATCGAGTGGCCCAAACCATGAACCCTCCCCTAACCCCTCCCTCCCGCCTGGAAGACAGGCGGCAAGGAGGGGAACCAGAGGAAGAATGGCCCAGTTCTATACCTGACAATACAGAAATGACGAGCCACTAGTTACCAAACACCTCAAAACAGCTCTCTCAGCCCATTCCATCAGGCTTCATCCAGGATATCTGCCTCACTGGTGCACCATTGGGCCAGCCTTGGGTATAAAGGCTGCCCAAAGCTATAGGCTACCCCTTTTGCAGAATCTGCGGGCACCATTAAAAAGCCCCTGCTGTTTGAACAGCAGGGGCTTTTTAATGGTGCCGAAGGGGAGATTCGAACTCCCACGGGCTAATGCCCACTAGACCCTGAACCTAGCGTGTCTACCAGTTCCACCACTTCGGCCCAAACAAGATGTATATCCAAAATATGAGGCTTTGACAAGACCTGAATGATATAAAATTTTCATATTTCATATTTCATTTTATTTCAGAGAGATGTCAACTTCTAAAGCCTCAAAACCGATTTCATTCCCGGAGACAAGCCTTGCTAAGTGTTTTCTTTTGCGCTAGCAAGAGGGCAATCCGCCCGTTATCGGGCCTTGCAAGGACACGTGCAATGAACGTTGTACACACCATTTCCGAACTCTCTTCAGAAGATCTCCAAAACGGCTCCTGCGTGACCATCGGCAATTTCGACGGCGTGCATCTGGGACATCAGGCCCTTTTGCACCAAACCAAGGAACGGGCCAGGGAACTGAGGCTGGCCAGCATTGTGGTCACCTTTGAGCCCCATCCCTTGCGGGTCATTCGCGGCCAGACTCCCCCTTTTATCACCCTTATCGATCAAAAGATGCGTCTTTTGTCCGCCATTGGGCTGGACCACACCGTGTGTCTGTCCTTTACCCGGGAAATGGCCGGGCTCTCCCCGGAAGAGTTCGTCCAGCTCTATTTGGTTCAAGGACTGAAGACCAAGGCCTTGATTATCGGCCACGACTATGTCTTTGGTAAGGACAAGCGCGGCAATTACGATCTGCTCAAAGAATTGGGCCAACGACATGGCTTTGTGGTTGAAAAGATCGATCCTATTTACAAAAATGGGGATGTGGTCAGCTCCACCCGCATCCGAACTCTGGTCCAGGCCGGACACGTGGAAGAGGTCAGGCCTCTGCTGGGCCGCTACTACCAGGTCTCTGGAACGGTGATTGAAGGACACAAACGGGGAGGACCTGTCCTGGGCATCCCTACAGCCAACCTGAAACTTGTGGACGAACTCTTTCCTCAGCCTGGGGTCTATGCCGTGTGGGCCGAATGGGAGGATGAAATCCTTCCGGCCGTGGCCAATGTAGGGCACAACCCCACATTTGGAAACGATGCCCTGTCCGTGGAAGTGCATATCCTGGATTTTGACCGCGACCTGTATGGAGCCCAGGTGCGGGTCAATTTTGTCAAGCATATCCGACCAGAACAAAAGTTCTCCGGGATTGAAGAACTCAAAGCACAAATCTTTAAGGACATCGCTGTGGCTCGAGAAATGCTCAGCGATCCGGAAACCTTTATTTACACCTGCAAGGCATAAGCCTCGCCCATCCGAGATGCCATGAGCGACTCAGAGATCTCTCCCAAAAAATCCTTCTTTGCCCGTTTTAACGCAATATTTCCCTTAAATCTCTCCGGTGCCTGGCTGTCCTCCTTTGTACTCATTGGAATCATAGCCGGGCTAGGTTCGGTTGTTTTTCAAGTCATGTGCAATCTGGGGACCCATTACCTCCTGGACTTTCTGGCCGGTTACCGCCCCCCGGCCCCGGCCGGAGAACCAGAGCTCTTTCACCCCACCTCAACCCCCTTCAATCGCTGGATTCTGCTTATCCTCCCGGCCATGGGCGGCCTGGTCAGCGGCTGGCTGGTGTATACCTTTGCCCCGGAAGCCGAAGGCCACGGGACCGATGCAGCCATTGACGCCTACCACAATAAAGGCGGAGCCATCCGGGGCCGAGTACCGATCATCAAGACCATCGCCTCGGCCATTACCCTGACCTCCGGCGGCTCCGGAGGCCGGGAAGGACCCATCGCTCAGATCGGGGCTGGTTTCGGTTCCTTTCTGGCCTCCAAGCTGAAGCTCAGCGATCGGGAACGGCGAATCATGCTGGCTGCTGGAGTGGGAGCCGGAGTGGGGAGTATTTTCCGGGCCCCTCTGGCCGGAGCCTTGTTCGCCGCCGAGGTCCTGTACCGGGATCCGGAATTCGAAGCCGATGTGCTCATTCCCACTGGAATCGCCTCTGTGGTCGGGTACTGCGTTTTCTGTCTTTTTTTCGGTTGGGGGGCTTTGTTTTCCTCTCCGGATTTCCAGTTCCAGTCCCCCTGGGAGTTGGGGCCATATACCATCCTGGCCTTCGTCCTGGTCGGAGGCGGCTTCTTATACGTCAAGACATTCTACGGTGTGCATGATCTGTTTCAAAAAATTAAGGTCCCACGCCATTTCAAGCCGGCCATCGGAGGCCTGATCACTGGAGTTATCGGCTTTTTTCTGCCCGAAACCCTGTCTTTCGGTTACGGAGTGATCCAAAAAGGTCTGTTCAACGAACTGGGCTTCATGCTCCTCCTAGGGGTGGCCTTTGGTAAGATCCTGACCACATCCTTTACCATCAGCTCCGGAGGAAGTGGAGGAGTTTTCGGTCCCTCGGTGGTCATCGGCGGGGCCCTGGGTGGCGCGGTGGGTAAGATATTCGCCGTTATCACACCCGGTTTGGTCCCCCCCGGGGCCATGGTTATTGTGGGCATGGCCGGCTTTTTTACCGCGGTGTCCAACACCCCCATCTCCACCATCATCTTTGTCAGCGAAATGACCAACTCCTACCACTTACTTCTGCCCAGCCTTCTGGTCTGCCTGCTCTGCTACCACTTTTCGCAGAGATTCACCATTTACAAGGAACAGGTCAAGAACCGGGCCGCTTCCCCGGCTCATGCCGGAGAATTCTTCGTCAACATCCTGGAGTCCTATCGAGTCCGGGATTTGCATGACCAAATCCGCTCTGTCCAGAGCGTTCCGGAAAACATGAATTTTTGTGACTTCAAGCGCTTTTTCTGCGAAACCAACCAGCAGTACTTCCCGGTGGTGGATGACAACGAAAGACTGACCGGCATTTTCTCCAACACCGATTTTCGAAGCGTCTTGTTTTCACCGGAGATAGAAGAACTGGTGGTGGTCAAGGACATCGCCACCCGGGACATGATCACCACCAACCTGACCGAAGACTTGCACACGGTGATGAACAAGTTTACACGCAAAAACCTGGACAGCCTGCCGGTGGTGGACGCCAAAGACCCGACCAAGCTCTTGGGCATGCTCAGACGGCGGGAAGTGATCGGGTTTTACAACCAGAAGGTAGATGAGCTCAATCTGAACAAGATCCAGAACGGACTGGAACCACAAGGAAAAAGCTTGAAATGAAGCAATCTGTTATCAAGCCACAAGGAGTCCTCCATGCAAGACCAGAACTCCCCATCAATTGACCTGGAAGAGGCTGGCCGAGCCCTGGCCAGTGTGTCTCGACGGATTGCACTCCTTCATTTGGCCTATGCCCGGGCCATCATGAACGAACTTGGCCAGGAGCGAGGTACCCGGCTCATCTCCGAGGCTATTAAAGACTATGCCCTAAAAATCGGGGAAAAAACCAAGGCTGAGGTTGAAGATCAGGGCTATGAAGCCATCCCGGAGAATTTTGAAAAAGGCCTGTCCTATGCCCTGCCCAAAATTCCTGGCATGCACTCAGGCTGGGAAGTCATACATGAACCAGATGGGAGGAAGAAACTTCGAGCCAATGGTTGCATACTGGGAAAGGTGTGGAAGGAATATGGCCAAGAAAAGCTTGGACGCCTGTATTGCTATATGGATACGGCCAAATATATGGGCTATAATCCACTTTATAAACTCGTCCATCATCAAGCCCTTCCAGACGGCGATGAGTGCTGCGAGTTTGAGGTCCAGGAAACTACCCCCGAAGAACGAGATGATTTTGCCACCCCAGGGAGAGACTGGTTCTATATGGATGGCTGATTCCTTTGTCTTCTTCTCATGTTTAGCTCATCATGACCCATGATTTATAGTTAATTAACTCAGCCTATTTTAGTAATCGAAATTCCAGACCATACGAAAACCTGCAACTTACAGACAATAAAACTTATTTCCTTTTCTAGATTTCGACATTTAAGATGATATGTCCATGATAAATATCTTAAGTAAGTTGACAGTCAGATCTCTTGCTGCTAAGGAGACACACCATCCACTTTAGATTATTCTGTACACCAATGCATATTTATTAAAATACAGACCGTCTTTTCAGTTTGACTCAAGTTCCAGGGCACGAGCAAGGAGTGAATGCACATGAAGTCATTCGGCCGCCTGGTTTCTCTTCTCATCCTTCCCTTGATAATCGGCATTGTTTACAGTTCGTTAAAGGCCTTTTTTATCGGCAAGACGCCTATCTGGACCTTTGAGATCTCCCTGTTTTTATTCGGATGCTTTTTCATGCTCGGGGCCGGGGCCACACATCTGGAAAAAAGGCATGTGGCTGTGGACGTTGTCAATTACTACGTCTCCCCCAAGTGGAAGCGCATCTTAGGCATCTTTTCCGAACTGGTGGTTCTCTTCGTGGCCCTTGTCCTCATCTATGTCAGTGTTCCAGCTGCAATTCGGTCCTTTCATATACAGGAGCGATCAACTCACCAAACTCCCTTTAATCCCCAGATTTGGTGGTACCGCTGGGTCATTCCCATTTCCTGCGCCCTCATTTCCTGGCAGGCATTTAAAGACATGCTATCCTTAATCTTCTCCCGGCCGGAACGATCTGAACACACAGAGAAGGAATAAGAAAAAGGTTTGTTATGGGCAGTGAACTCTATCCCCTTCTGATGTTTGCCACCTTGTTCGTACTCCTTGCTGCTGGGGTCCCCATCGCCTTTTCTCTGGGAGCAGTGGCTATTACCTTCTCCTATGTTCTCTGGGGGCCGGGAGCTTTGAACATCCTGGTTTCCGCCGCATGGGGGGCGATGAACAACTTTGTGATCATTGCCGTTCCCTTGTTTATCTACATGTCTTACATCCTGCAGAAGACATATGTGGTAGAAGACCTGTACGACGCCTTTTACAAATGGTCCGGCGGGCTGCGGGGTGGACTGGTCATCGCCACGGTCATAGTCGGCGCTTTTCTGGGGGCCATTTCCGGTGTGGTGGCTGCCGGTGTGATAGGCCTGGGGCTTATCGGATTGCCGGAAATGCTCAAACATGGCTATAATAAAAAGATGTCCCTGGGTTCAGTCATGGCCTCCGGGACTCTAGGCCAGTTGATCCCCCCCAGCACGAACATGGTCCTTTACGGGGCAGTGACCGGCGTATCCATCGGAGGCCTCTTTGCCGGCGGAATTATGGCCGGGCTCGTGCTGGCTGCCTTGTATATCGGCTATGTGCTCACCCGCGCGTTTATGAATCCTGACTTCTGCCCTGTTTTGCCACCAGAAGAACGGGCCACGGGCAGGGAAAAACTCCTGGCCTTCAAAAGCGTCTTCCTCCCGGCCCTTCTTATCATCCTTGTCCTGGGAACCATTCTTTTGGGGATCGCCTCACCCACGGAAGCGGCGGCCTTCGGTGCAGCCGGCGCCCTGGTCATCGGCCTGGTCAAAAGACGTCTGACTTGGGGGATCGTCTATTCCTCCTGTTACGACACCCTGCTAATCACCTCCATGGTCGGATTGGTCATGATCTGCGCCACAGCTTTCGGATCTGTTTTCTCCGGGATCGGTGGCAGCAGACTCGTGGAGCAGATCGCCATGAACCTGCCCGGAGGGGCGACGGTGGTCCTTCTTGTCTCCGCAATCTTTTTCTTCATCCTGGGTATGTTCCTGGAGCCCGGAGCCATTATCTTTTTTGCCGTGCCCATCGTGGCTCCAATTCTGGCCAAGCTGGGTTACGACCCCCTGTGGATCGGTATTGCCTTTAACGTCATCTTGCAATGCGGATACATTTCACCCCCCTTTGGATTTAGTCTTTTCTACCTCAAGGGGGTTACGCCCAGCGATATCAGAATTACTGATATCTACAGCGCCAGTATTCCCTTTTTGCTGCTCCAGTTCTTGGGTATCCTTTTGATTTTCTTCTTCCCAGCTATTGTGCTCTGGCTGCCAAGACTCGTTCTTGGGTAACCAACATGGCCTCAAGGCGTAATTTAAAAATGACTCCCAGAAAAAAAACAACACAAGCAAAGGAGGGATGAATAGAGCAGCAAACCGGTAAAGAAAGATCATTTGAGCATCTCCCAGTAACGAAGGTTGTTCAATCACTACAAACCGGAGGATAACGGTATGCAGAAAAAACTGTTAGCAATTCTAATCATTTTTGGTTTGGTTATGGCTGCAGCCAGCTCTACCTGGGCCGCCAAAGTGAACTGGCGTCTGGTCACTCACGCCATGCCCGGAACGGAACAGCAGAAGATCGCAGAAGTCTTTTGCGACACAGTTGAGACCCTTTCCGGCGGAGAATTCGTCATCGAACCCTTTCCCGCCGGGACCCTGTTTCCGGTTTTTGAGACCTTCGACAACCTGGCCATGAATGTGGTTCAGGCCTCCATGGTCTACGGTGCCTACTGGCCGGGCAAAGATCCCCTCTTCACCTTACAGACCCGCCCCGGATGCCCCCTGAGCACCTTCGCCGAAGGAGCCTACGTGAATGAACAGCTCTTTGAGTGGTGGGAAAGCTTATACGCCAAACACAACATCAAATACCTGGGACACGCCATGGTCAGCCCCCTTTACGAGCAATTGATGTCCACCAAGCCCGTTCGCTCCATCGAGGATCTCAAGGGGTTGCGCATCCGGACATCCGGCTTCGGAGCTCGCTATTACGACGCCCTGGGGGCCACCACAGTCTCCTTATCCGCTCCGGAGATCTACACCGCCCTGCAGACCAAAAACATCGATGCCGCAGAGTGGACCTTTTGGGATGAGAACATGCGCATGGGCTTTCACGAAGTGGTCGATTACGTCGTGGATCCCGCCTTCCAAAACGGTGCCTGCGAGTACTTCCCCCTGACTGTCAACCCTGACGCCTGGGCCTCCTTGCCTCAAGAGTTCAAGGAAATCGTCTATGTGGCCAGAGACCGGGCCCGGTATATGGCGGCCATGGTCCTGGTTGACGAGCTTAAAGCCAAGCAAAAATGGGAGCAGATGGAAGACATCGAGATCATCACCTGGAGTGAAGAAGATCAGGAAGAGGCCAGAGAAGTCGGTCAGAAACTCCTGTACGAGGAATGCCAGAAAACCCCTGAAGGCAAAGAGTACCTCAAGATCTACCGCCAGGCCCTCTGGGATCTGGGCTACCAAGAAGAAGCCAAGAACCTGGGGTATGAAGAGTAAATCGAACCTGAATGTGCATGTAATAAAAGGGAGGCGGAAACCGCCTCCCTTTTATTAACGGATGAGCTCGAGATAGTCCCGCGGCGATAGAACCGAAGCATACTCAGGCGGGTTCTCTAGAAGGATCCGGTCCCCGGTGATCAGTAGAGTTCCCGGAACAGCTGAGAGCAGTCTCCACAGGTGATCGTCCTTTGGATCGGGGGCTGAAACCGCTTCACTTGACTCCCGCCAAATACCGTGGATCGCGATTTCAGTCAGGATTGCGTCTACCTCCCTTGCGTTTAATCCATGATAACGCTGTACCCGAGGCCTGAGGAGCACTTCGCGGTACTCGGCCAATAGCTGAGGAGATAAAAGAAAGGCAAGTCTTCCGCTGAGCATGCCGTCCAGAATCGAGGCCAGTGGGGAGCCCGCATTCTGGGAAAGAAGGCCGCTGACCAGCACATTGGTGTCAACAACAATGTGCCAGCTCATTGCTGATTCCGCTGAGCCCGCGTCTCCTCCAATGCCAGCTCAAGGGCTCCTTCATCATCCAGGCCAGACCTTGCCCTGGCTCTGGCCACAAGATCGGAGGCCGCTTCGGTGGTCTTGATGCCGCTCAGCTCGAGACTCTCCTCGATGATAGCGGCAATGCTCTTCCGCTTCCGGACCGCAGCTTCCTTGAGCGCTCGATGGCGCTCCTCAGAGAGAGTAATGGTCAGTCTGGGCATAAAACCTCCTGGTGCATATTCACCAATACACCACAGGTACGCAGGAGTCAACGGCGGGGGGGCCAGGTCTTGATAGGGCTCTTTGGTTCTGCTTCTTATTTTCAATAAATTCAGTTGCTTCGCCCTGTAATTGAATGACAGCAATTTGTATTCAGTGTTCGGTGTTCAGCATAAGAACTTTCGGCTTTAAAACAAGTACCTCAAATATTTGGACTTTCCTATCGATCAGTCCACATGCAGCGTTTGCCCTTGATCGTGACCCAGCCCAGGGGCAAATCCTCCCAGTATAGCCCGGCCAAAGGCCCCGGTCCTGGGGCGGAAAGGCTCTGGCCCTGCAAGAGTCTGTGCAGCTCATCAATGCTGTCCAGGACCAAGGCCTGCCCATGCTCCGGCTGGGGTACCAGCCTCCTGGCCCGGGGTGAAAGGCGCAGGCCCTTTCGCCCATGGCCCAGAACAGTTCCCTGCCAGGAAATATGAGCCAGATCATGCACAGCTGGCTGGGGTTTAAATAGAAGTCTTTCTTTTTCCATTTCCACCCGCCCTGGAGGGAGCACCTGCCAGTCCACCTCTGCTTTCAGCCTGGAGCGGACATCCGGATCCACAACAACCCGCTCCGAATCATAATCCCCTGGACCAGAATCCGATTTCCAACCCGGCTTCCGCAGACCGGCCACAAAAAAAGACTGGCCCTGGGAGGCAGGTCCATTGACCCGCAAGGTTCCCTGGGTCAGGGAGCTTTGGGGCGGATCGAAGACAAACCCCGGCCAGGGGGACAACGCCTCCACCTGGAGCCCGAACTCCTCTGCCGCCCAAAGGACCTGGTTTTCATTTTCCTGAACATTGGTAGTGCAGGTGGAGTAGATCAACAGTCCACCAGAGGCCAGGAGTGCCGCCGCCCGGGACAGAAGGCTCTGCTGCAGAGAGATCAGGGGCTTTATCGTATTCTCCCGCCAGAGGGAAAGGACCTGGGGATTTTTTTCGGCTGTTCCCCAGCCGCTGCAGGGGACATCCAGCAAGATTTTGTCCCAGAGACGTGGGCCGGGATAGGCTTCAGCCTTGTAACCGGTGGTCACAACCTGCAGCAGATTGGCCAGGCGCATATTCTGGCGCAGAGTTTGATAACGTTTTTTATTCGGCTCATTGGCCACCACCAACCCAGCTTCGCCGACCAGTTCAGCCAACACCCCGGTCTTGCTCCCCGGACTGGCGCACAAATCCAAGACCGTATCACCATCTTGGAGATCCAGGCTTAAAGGGGGAAGCATTGATGATTTATCCAAGATATAGATGAGTCCGAAGACGGCCGCAGCTGAAGCCCCCAAGGGCTTGGGTTCAAAGGTCAAACAGCGGGCAGAGGCCAGATAGGGTTCCGGCTCAAAGACGTATCCTTCAGCTGCCAGCAGGGATTCCACTGCCAGGCGCTCATACGGCCGGCAGACCAAGCGGAAGGTCCGCAACCTGGACTGGGGCGAAGAAAGATGGTTATGTCTCATTTTCCGCCTCCTCGAATGAACTCTTAGCTTCAAAGTTCCAGGTTCACGGTTATTGGGTTCAAAGTTCCAGGTTCACGGTTCACGGTTATAAGAATAAAATCCGGAGAAAAAGAAAAGGGGAATTCCTGCATTTTTGTGTACCAAATTCAAACAAAGATCAAATTGATTGTTCTGTCCTGGGTTATCTGATACCCTCATTTTCCTATGTTGAACAATGATACAAAGCTTCAGACTTTAAAAGATATTCTTGTCGTCCACCAACCGGGTATCATCGGAGTTTCCGGTGGCGTGGACAGCACCTTTTTGGCAGCCGCGGCCAGGACCTGGAGATTGGACTATCTGGCTGTTTTTTTGGCCGGACCGCACATATCCCCCGAGGATCGGCAAGGGGCTGAAGAGACGGTCAGCCAATTGGGACCGCCTTTCATTATCCAGGAGTTCTCCCCCCTGGACGTTCCCGGAGCGTCTATCAACGAGCGGGATCGTTGCTACCATTGCAAGACGGCCCTGATCGGGAAATTAAAGGACTGTGCCGGCCCTGGGAGGATGCAGGTCATGGACGGCTCTCATCTCTCGGATACCCAAGAATACAGACCGGGACTTCGGGCTTTGACCGAACAAGGGGTGCTCAGCCCATTAGCCGATGCCGGGATGGCTAAAGAGGACATCCGGGTCTATGCTCGACGACTCGGCCTGGAGCAGGCCGAGCAGCCCTCCAGACCCTGTCTTATGACCCGATTCGCTTATGGATACGCAATGAGCGCCCGGGAGCTTCTCCAGGTGGGTCGGGCCGAAGACGAGCTGAGAAAGACGGGACTGAGCCTGTTTCGAATTCGTATTTTTTCTCAAGGACGGATCCTGTTACATGTTCATTACAGTCAGGAAGATATGCTCAGGATAAAGGGACAGGCCATTGACGAGTGCATGGAACAATCCGGGCTCTCAGGATTTTCCCTGGAATTGGTCCAAAATTTAAGCGGATACTTTGACCGCTGCGGCCCCAAGGACACATGACCAGACGTATATGACCCAGAACTCTCACTGCTCGACGGAGAAAATTGTGCGCCAAAAGCACCCCTCTAAAGTCTTTTTCTGGCCCCTGCAGGCTTCAGGCCGAGCCCCTTATGCCCAACGCATGCGCCGTCTGTACAAGGCCACAAACTTTGGGGCCCAGATTACCTCCGGAGATCTGGTAGCCCTGAAGATGCATTTCGGAGAACATGGCGGCACGGCCTTTGTCCAACCCCAGTGGCTCATCCCCCTTATCGACATCCTGCGCAAGGCCGGAGCCCACCCCTTTCTCACCGACACCAACACCTTGTATATCGGCCAGCGGGAACAAGGGGTTTCCCATTTACTCCTGGCGGCCATGCATGGCTTTGATCCCCTGCGCCTGGGTGCACCGGTGCTGATTGCCGATGGACTGAAAAGTCACAATCAGATCTCCGTTCCCGGCATTGGCCCCCATTTTGAACACTGCTACCTGGCCGGAGACCTCCTGGATGCGGACGCAATGATCACTATCACCCATTTTACCGGCCATGAACTGACCGGGTTCGGCGGAGTGATCAAAAACCTGGCCATGGGCTGTGCCTCCCGGCAGGGAAAAATGCATCAGCACTGCGGATTGGGCCCCAAAGTACACCCGGCCAATTGTGTGGGTTGCGGGCGGTGCGTGGAGGTCTGTGCCCCCGGGGCCTTGGCCTTGGATGAGAGCGGGAGCATCACCTTGGATCAGGCCGGCTGCACCGGATGCGCCAACTGCATTCTGGCCTGCAAACACGAGTGCCTGCATATTCATTGGGATCTGGACATCCGCAATTTTCAGGAACGGATCGTGGAATACGCCGGGGCTTTTCTGACCTCCTTCTCCTGGCCTCTGTTGCATCTCAGTTTCTTGCTTCAAATCACTCCGAAATGCGACTGCAAATCCTACAGTAATGCCCCCATCTGCCCGGATATCGGCATACTGGCCTCCTATGATCCGGTGGCCTTGGATCAGGCTGGACTGGACCTGGTCAATGCGGCGGTGCAACAAGAAAGCCCTGATAGAGCGTCCTCACACGGTGATGTCTTCCTCGGCCTGCATCCCAAGACCAATGGGCAGGCAACTCTGGAACTGGCCCAAAAAATGGGCCTGGGCAACCGGAAATATTCATTGGAAACAGTGCAGTGACCCACCCGGTGCCGGGCCAGCCCTCTTCGCAACCAATTTCATTCTCGATCAAACCGGCAAATCCCTTTTTTGCGCGCTTTGGCCCAAAAATATGTCAGACTTGCCGGAGGCAAGGCTGACAACTGGACAGGCCCAACAATTCCTGCTAAGATACTCATTTCACATTCACCTGAAACGGAGGTCCTATGGGTCGACATAAAAAGATCGAACGGTACAAAGAGATTGATCGACGCCGCAAACGGCGGGAAAAACGAATTAAGCAGCGCATCAAGGACGCCAAGGCAGAAGCCAAAAAGACATAGTCTTGACGAAAGGAAAAAAGGGCTTACTAAAGAAGAGGCGCTTGCAAGCGTCCTGTGGATGTTTTGGTTGTATGAACCTGTAGCATTTTGCCTTGGAGATTGATTTTTAGGAGGAGGGCGCCATGCCTATATACGAGTATTCATGTGAAGACTGTCAACATGTCTTTGAAGAGTGGCAAAAAGACTTTACTGACAAAGAAATTACCTGCCCCATTTGCGGCGGCAGGTCCAAACGGATGATCTCCAACACCGCATTCATCCTGAAAGGATCCGGATGGTACGTGACTGATTATGCCCGGGGAGCCGCTGCCTCCTCTTCCGGAAACGGGGGGAACGGAAACGGCGATTCCGCCAAGAGTTCGGAAACTTCGGCCGGGAGTTCCGCGGCTGAGACTTCCTCTGGCTCTGCCAGCAGCAGTGAAGGGACCAAGACGACCTCCTCGCAGGACACCTAGCCCTGATTCAATTTCGTCTGGTCTTAGGTGACGGAAAGGCCCGCGTCTCCCTTCGGACCTTTCCTATCAACACATCTTTTCCGCTCCAACCTCTTTTTGCATCCTCACACAGATTATGATTGAACGTTACACCCGCCCGGAAATGGGCACTATTTGGAGCCTGGAAAACAAGTTCCGGGCTTGGCTTGAGGTGGAAGTCGGGGTATGCGAGGCCTGGCATGACATCGGCCGCATTCCGAGTCAGGAGATGGAAGAAATTCGAACCCGGGCTGATTTCGACCTGGACCGGATCATGACTGTGGAAGAGCAGACCAAACACGACGTCATCGCCTTTCTCACCGCTGTGGAAGAAAAGGTCGGTCCCGCCTCCCGATTCATCCATATGGGCTGCACGTCCTCGGATATTGTGGATACGGCCAACGCCCTGCTCTTGGTCCAAGCCGGGGAGCTTATATCCGCAGATTTGCACAGGCTCTTACGAACATTAGAGGATATGGCCCAGGCCCACAAAGGCCGCCTGGCCATGGGCCGGACCCACGGGGTTCACGCCGAACCCTTGAGTTATGGGCTGAAACTGGCCGGTTTTTATGCCGAATTTACCCGGCACAAAGAACGTTGGGACCGGGCTGTAGATCAGATTCGAGTGGGCAAGATATCCGGAGCTGTGGGCACTTACGCCCATTTGCTCCCGGAAGTTGAGGCCAAGGCATGCGCCGTCCTGGGTCTGAGGCCGGACCCCATTTCCACTCAGATTGTGCAACGCGACCGGCATGCCGAGTATTTTAACACTTTGGCCCTCATAGCCGGAGGAGTTGAACGTCTCAGCCTTGAACTACGGCATTTGCAACGGACCGAAGTTCGAGAAGTGGAAGAAGGATTCAGCAAGGGGCAAAAAGGCTCCTCAGCCATGCCGCACAAGAAAAATCCCATCTCAGCCGAAAACCTGTGCGGTCTGGCCCGATTGGTCCGGACCAACGCCCTGGCCGGCATGGAAAACATGGCTCTGTGGCATGAACGGGATATCAGTCACTCCTCTGTGGAACGGGTGATTATGCCCGATTCCACTATCCTCATCGATTATATGCTCAACCGGCTCGATTCCGTTCTGCGCAACATGCGGCTTGTTCCGGAAAATATAGAGCACAATCTGCACCGATCCTACGATCTGCACTTTTCGCAGCGAATCCTCCTGGCCTTAGTAGAGAAAGGGCTGACCAGACAAAAGGCCTATGAGATGGTCCAATCTGTGGCCATGCAGGCCTGGGAGAAGAGGCGGTCCTTCCCGGAGCTGGTCCGGTCCGATCCGGATCTTTGCACGTACATGACCCCTGAGGAACTGGACCGGCTTTTTGACCCCGAATATTATTTGCGTTACGAAGACGTCATCTTCAACCGGGTATTCCAGGAAACAGGACATGAATGATCCCCTTTCCCGACTGGCCGGCTATTTACTGGACCGTTCCTATATTCCAGGCCGGGTGACCTTGACCTCGGGGCGGGTAAGCGACTACTACTTTGACTGCAAACAGACCGCCCTGCACCCGGAAGGCGGGTATCTCTTGGGTCTGATTCTCCTGCGCAGCCTCAAAGACTCGGTTCAGGCCGTTGGAGGGATGACCCTGGGGGCAGATCCTTTGGTCAGCGCGGTCAGCGTTCTCTCGCACATCCACAACTGTCCCTTGCCTGGTTTCATTGTTCGCAAAACCTCCAAGGGGCACGGGACCAATCAATATCTGGAAGGACTGGCCAACATTCCCCAAGGTGCCAAGGTCGCCGTACTGGAAGACGTGGTCACCAGCGGCGGGAGTGTACTCACGGCCTGCCAGCGCACGGTCCAAGCCGGTCTGCACATTGAGCAGGTCCTCACCGTCCTGGATCGCCAGGAAGGCGGGGCCGAGGCCCTGGCTGAGGAAGGTTACACATTGGAATCGGTTTTCACCAAGAAAAGTCTTTTTGCCGCGGCTGGAAAGGACGTTTGAAAGGGGAGATCCATGGGGTGCTTTTATGTTAATCTACCTATCCGCTACCTCGCCGAAAACCGTCACTATTTCGATTTCTTCCTTCGCCATGGAATAAGCCCGGAACTGGGACTTGATGCCATAGCCCTTGATGAACATGACACCAAATGGCATCAAGAGGTTGCCCGCACCTTACAAGAGGCCGGGCAAACCTGCTCCATTCACCTCCCCTTTCACGATCTCCAACCCGGCAGTCTGGATGATCTCATTCTGCAAGCCACCAGAGACCGCCTGCAGCGGGCCATGCACATCGCCAAGCTGTACAAACCGCGCTACCTGGTCGGGCACGCCTACTTCATCCCCCTGTATACAGACATGTTTTCCAAATGGCTGAGCCGGGCCATACATACCTGGGAAATGGCCATGGAGGTCTGGCCGGAACACGCCCCCCTGTATCTGGAAAACGTCCGGGAAATAGATCCCCGTCCCCTGGCTGATCTCATGGGGGAGTTGAGCTCGCACAAGGTCAGGTTTTGCCTGGATGTCGGCCATTGGGCCAGTTACGGCAATGGCAGTCAGTACCAAAACCTTCCCCAGTGGATCCAGACCATGGGACCTTATCTCAGCCACCTTCATCTGCACGACAACGACGGGATAGCCGACCTGCATCTGGGCCTGGGCCAGGGTTGCATCCCCTGGGTGGAACTCTTCGGAGGGCTTGAATTTTTAGAGCTCAGTCCCAGTTTCGCTCTGGAGCCGCATTGTCAGGAGGACTTGGAGCAAAGCCTGGCCTTCATCAAAAAACACATGAACTGGTTTGCCCGGCTGGGGGTCCGGCGCCGGGATTTGCCGGAAATTTGAGGGAGAGTAGTCTGTGTTCAGGTTTCAGCGCCGCCTCTGGCGGGCTCGTTATTACTCCGGCAACAAAGCCAACTCCTGCTCTGAAACTGCGAAAGGCTCCACCCAGGGAGGGGCCAGTTGATAGCACCTATTTTCCCAGCCCAGAACAGCGGCATGCAGAAGCAAACCCTGGCCACCGCTCCGGCCGGAGCCGAACTTGCGGTCACCGACCACCGGACATCCTCGCGCGGACAATTGAATGCGTATTTGATGTTTGCGCCCGGTTATCAGGCGCACGGCTAAAAGAGTGTCCTGAGGGCTCTGACGCAGGGTCCTGACCCAGGCCTCGGCCCGGACCTGCCGCTGATGCCCCCTTTTTTCCTGAGGCAAAAAGTCGATAAGACGCGTCCACTCCGGCCAGTCCGGCTGTCCCCAAACCCAGGTCAGATATATCTTGGTCACTGCTCCGGAACGCCATAACCCCTGCAAATGCTGCAAGGTGGTGTAGGTCTTGGCTACCAGAAGCAGCCCGGAGGTGGCCTTGTCCAAGCGATGGACCAAAGCCGGTACCCAGCTGCTGTGGGCATATTCAGACTCCAATCTGTCGCTGACGCTGTCTTCAACCCCGGTTCCCGGTTGGGTGGCCAAGTTGGGCGGCTTGGCCAGGACCAGAATCTCCTCGTCTTCGTGCACCCGGCGCAAGGCAAAGGGATTTGCACACCGTCCGGTCAGGCCTTGGGTTTCTTCACTTTTGGTATAGGGAGGCAGACGAACCACTTGGCCTTGCCTGATCCGGACAAAGGGCTTGCATCTGGCCCCATCCACCCGGACCTGGCCGGTCCGGATCCAGCGCATGAGGGCCGATCTGGGCACCTGCCCCTGTAACTGGCGTTCTAAAAATTGTAAAAGCTTTTGGCCGGACTCGGCCCGGCTGACGGGAATATGGGAGACTGGGGGCATGATTTGTGAACTTCTCTCGGTCCGAGGACGGATACGCCTTATAGGTTCAAAGTTCCAGGTTCATGGTTACAAAAACAAAATCAAACAGATATAAACATGTGTCCGCAATCAGCTTAAAAGTCAACATGAACGACCATCAATCCCACAAACCTCAGGCCTCCGAGCCTGCCTCTGATCTCAGCTCCAAGCTCCTGGCCTGGTACCGGCAAAACCGGCGGGACCTTCCATGGCGCCGGGATCCGAGCCCTTATCGGGTCTGGATCTCGGAAATCATGCTCCAGCAGACCCAGGTGGACCGGGTGGTTTCCTATTTTCTGAACTGGATGACCGTCTTTCCCCATGTCCGAGCAGTAGCCGAGGCGTCAGAAGACAAAGTTCTCAAGGCTTGGGAGGGCTTGGGCTATTACACCAGGGCCAGAAACATTCGGACTGCGGCTCAAACTCTATGCACGACATACGGCCAAGAGCTGCCTTCAGACCTCCCTTCCCTGCTCGCTCTGCCCGGCATCGGGCCCTACACAGCTGCGGCCATCGCCAGCCTAGCCTTCAATCAACCCATACCTGTGGTCGAGGCCAATGTCCAACGGGTCATGGCCCGGATCTTAAATATAAGTGAGCCCATCAAATCCGCTCCGGTCCAACGCAGGGTGCACCAGGCTGTCCAGGCCTTGATTCCAGAACGCGATTCCAGATCCTTAAACCAAGCCCTTATGGAGCTCGGCGCTCTGGTCTGCCAGCCTCGCAATCCGTCCTGCCTTCTTTGCCCCGCGGCTGAAGACTGCCGAAGCTTAGCCCTGGATGCGGTGCACAAATGCCCGGTCCTTCCCCCCAAGGTTGGCAGTACGGCCCTCCAGGTTACGGCCGGAGTCCTGGTAGAGAATGGGCGTATCCTGATCCAGAAACGTCCTCCCCAGGGTTTGATGGCCAATTTGTGGGAATTCCCCGGGGGCAAGGTGCAGACCGGTGAAGGACCCAAACAAGCCTTGATCCGGGAATTCCTGGAAGAGCTGGAACTGGAGGTCCGGGTGGGCCATAAAATAACCGTCATCAGGCACAGCTATACCCGCTTTCGGATCACCTTGCACATCTATTGGTGCCAACCGGCCAGATCGGGGCAGGAACCGGTCCTGCACGCAGCCACGGAGGCCCGTTGGGCCTCCCCTGGGGAGTTATCCCAGTATCCCTTCCCAGCGGCGGATCGAAAGTTGATCCAGATCTTGGGCCAAGAAAACAAACTGCCCGAATAAACCTTTCCATCCAGGATGTGATCAGAACTGGTATGCAAGTAGCGATTATCAATCAAGGACGAATAGAAATCCAGGACAGGGAAATACCCAGGCCGAAATCGAGCCAGGTCCTGATCCGAGTCAGCCTGGCCGGAATATGCGGTACGGACCTGGAGATTGCGTCCGGTTATTCGCAGTTCTCCGGGATATTGGGCCACGAATTCACCGGCCGGGTAGTCCAGGCCCCGGACCGGCCGGACCTCGTGGGGCTCCGGGTGGTGGCGGACATCAACTGCGGCTGCGGCAGTTGCTCCTGGTGCATCCGTGGCCAGCACCGCCACTGCTCCAGGCGAAAAGTCCTCGGCATCCGGGAGCTCAACGGCGCATTTGCCCAGTATGTTTGCGTACCAATGGCCAACATATCCCTGGTCCCGGACCAAGTATCGGATCAGGAAGCGGTATTTGCCGAACCACTGGCCGCGGCCCTGGAAGTCAGCCAACAGGTGCACATAACGGCCCAAACCCGGATAGCCGTTCTGGGCGCCGGCAAGTTGGGACTTTTATGCGCCCTGGCCTTATCCCACTCTACCCCGCAATTGACCCTCTTCGGCCGCCATCAATCGCAACTGCAGATTGCCGCCGACCAGGGTCTAAGCACCACTCTTCTGCAGCCGGATCAACCCATTGAGGACCACAGCCGGGATCATGACCTGGTTGTGGAGTGCACCGGCAAAGCGCAAGGGATCAACGTGGCCCTGGATCTTGTTCGCCCGGAAGGCACAGTGGTGGTCAAAACCACCTCTCACCAGGCCTCTTCTCTGGATCTCTCCCGGGTTGTGATCAATGAAATCGCCCTCCTCGGCTCCCGGTGTGGTGACATGAGCCTGGCCGTCCATTTTCTAGCCCGCAAATGGGTGGATGTCCGCCCTCTGATCGAGGACGTCTTTCCCTTGCCCCGAGTTCAAGAGGCCTTTCTTCGGGCCGGACGCAAAGGAGCGCTCAAGGTGCTTATCAACTGCAGCTCGGATGCAACTCACTTCTGACTCAGACTTGCCCCGAGATTGCCGGCACGCACTTGCAGAAGAAATTTTAAGCTTTACTGGAACACATACACATTCCCATGCACACAGACACAAACCAGCTTTCCCTGGGCCACATCTTTGTTTTTTGGCTTCCTCTGGCCGCCACGTGGCTGATGATGGCTGTGGAAGGCCCTTTCTTAAGCGCCATCATTGCCCGCTTGGCTGATCCCACCCTGAACCTGGCCTCTTACGGGGTGGCCTTTTCCGTCGCCCTGCTGGTCGAAGCCCCGATCATCATGGTCATGTCCGCAACCACGGCCCTGGTTCGGGACCGGGCTTCCATGGCCACCATGAAACGATTCGTCTACGTCTTAAGCGCGGTGATCACCCTGATCATGGCCGGACTGACTCTGCCACCGATCTTTTCTTTCCTGGCTCAAGGAATTATTCGTCTTCCTCCGGATGTGGCCCACCTCTCCCACCTGGCCTGCATAGCCCTCATCCCCTGGCCCGGGGCCATCGGATACCGCAGGTTCTATCAGGGTATCCTCATCCGGAACAATAGAACCCGTTTTGTGGCCTACGGCACAGTGGTCCGCCTGACCGGCATGGGGGGAACGGCCTTGGCTTTGGCCCTGTTCACTGAGGTACCAGGGGCATTGGTCGGGGGATGCTCCTTGGCCGCCGGGGTTGTGGCCGAGGCTGCAGCCACCAGGCTGATGGCCGGGGGCGTGGTGCGCAAACTCCAGGAGCATGAGGGGCAACGGTACATCCCTTTAACCTATGCCCGGATTTCCAAGTTCTATATTCCCCTGGCCCTGACCACCATTTTGGCCCTGGGCGTCCGGCCCGTGGTCACCTTCTTTCTGGGTCAAAGTAAAATGGCCATTGAGTCCCTGGCTGTGTTTCCGGTGGTCCATTCCCTGGTCTTTTTGTTCATCAGTTTAAGCATCTCCTACCAGGAAGTGATCATCGCCCTTATCGGAGACAACCAGGAAAACTACTTCCCGTTGCGCAACTTCGCCCTTCTTCTGGCCGTATTCGCTGGAGGGGGTCTGGGGTTGATCGCCTTCACTCCCTTAAGTACAATCTGGTTTCACCAAGTGTCCGGGCTGTCCCTGGAATTGGCCCGATTTTCGGCCGCTCCGGTCCAGATCATGACCTTGATCCCCTTTGTCTGGGTCCTGGTCTGTTTGCAACGGGGTGTTTTGGTCAACGCGGAAATAACCGCTCCGATCACTAAAGCCACAATAGCCCAGGTGAGTACTGTCGTTCTGGTCTTGACAGCCAGCATTTACTTCCTGGACATAGTGGGTATCATCGGCGCAGCCTTGGCCCTGGTTTTAGGCGGAATGGTCGGGTGCGCCTATCAGGTACCCTGGTTTCTGGCCTTGCGGCGAAAGGCGGCCGTAGCTTCCGGCTCAACTCCCTAAAGAAATGTCAGATTTCAGCTTTGCCTCCGGCAAACTTGAACACTCAAACCCAAACCTCGACCATGACTTCACAGCACACACGCGTCACTTCCGCCGCCCCTAGTCGGCCCCACTGGCTCTTGCGGGCCCTGCAGCAAACCCTCCCGATCATTTTGGGCTACCTGCCCGTGGGCTTTGCCTACGGCGTCCTGGCCCAAAAGAGCGGACTGTCGGCGGCCAACACAATGCTCATGTCCTTGATCGTCTTTGCCGGCTCAGCTCAGCTCATCGCCGTTGGCCTTCTGGCCGCTGGTACCGGGGCGGCCTCGGTCATCCTGACCACCTTTGTGGTCAATCTGCGGCATCTGCTCATGTCCGCAGCCCTGGCTCCCTATCTCCGTTCCTGGACCAGGTGGCAACAGGCCGTGTTCGCCTTTCAACTCACTGATGAGACCTTTGCCCTGCATTCCAGCCGCTTTCCCCGGGGAGAAACGGCCAAACCAGAGACCTTGGCCATTAATATGATCGCCCAAGCCGCTTGGCTCGGCGGCTCATTCTTCGGCCTCTGGGCCGGCACCTTGATAACCGATGTCAAACCCATTGGACTGGATTACGCCCTGCCGGCCATGTTCATGGTCCTTTTGGTCTGGCAACTGACCTCCCTGATCAGATGGATAACCGCAGTCCTGGCCGGGCTGATTTCAGTCGGCTTGGCCTTGGCCGGGCTGTCCCAGGCAAACGTCATTTTAGCCGCCGTGCTGGCCGCAAGTCTGGGCCTAGGTGTGGATATATGGACCAATTCGAAATCTTGATCATCATTGGGGGCATGATGTTGGTCACCTACGGCCCCAGACTCCTGCCTATCGCCGCCCTGTCATCCAGGTCCCTTCCCCCCTGGCTGGTTAAGTGGCTGCAGCTCATCCCGGCTGCCGTTTTGGCTGCCCTGCTCCTCCCCGCTCTCCTTGTTTCCGACGAGAGTCTCAACTTAAGCGCTGACAACGTCTATCTGTGGGCTGCCCTGCCCACCTTTGCCGTGGCCAAGTTGACGGGCAGCTTTGTCGGGGCCATTATCGTGGGCATGGGCCTTGTAGCCCTGACCCGGATTGTGGTGTAATGGTCAGGTCGTATCCGTTAAACGCCGCCACTGACGCCGCTGATAAATCGTGATCAAAGGCTGCCCAAAAAACTGCGTTCCTGGCCCTGGAGATGTTTTTCCGAAAATTCAAAGCACGAGGCCTGGATAAGAACACCTTGTTTGTTATCTACTCCGATCACGCGTCTGGAGTGGAAGGCAACGGATACTCATCATGAAGCCCGAATTGAAGAGAAAATCACTGCACATCATAGCAGCCGCAATTCCTGTGATCCTTATGTATATGCCGTGGAAAGTTGCATTCATCTTCTTGATTGGAATTGCCATTCTTAATTTACTTATTGACATCTTCAGGAATAAGCCCACCTATTTTGGCAGAGTATACCAATATTTTTTTGCAGGTATCCTAAGAGACCATGAAAAAAAAGGCGCTCTCACCGGTTCAACCTACTTTTTTCTCTCCCTTACTCTCTCATATATTGTATTCTGCATACTTCTCTCAGTGCCAGTTTTTATTTTAACGATCATCTATACTGGATTCATGGTTGGGGATGCAGCTGCAGCCTTGATAGGAAAGAGATTTGGACAAATAAAGATTGTTAACAACAAAACATTAGCCGGAAGTTCAGCCTTTTGTATAGCAAGCTTTGGATCTACTTTTTGGATCATGCTTGACAAATTGCACCTTGTCCTCGTAGCATCACTCATATTGACAATTATTGAATTGCTAATAATCAAACTGGACGACAACTTTTTTGTTCCCCTCATCACCTTCACTCTCTTTTATTTTTTCCTCTTCGGTCCGGGAAACTCGTTGGTCTCTTGACAGGAGAACGCCTTTTCATTTGAAACGTGGGCTAAAAACCATGTGTATGGATACTCATTTCCTGATCCCTCTCTGCCTTCTCAGCGTGGCCTTCATGCTCACCTCCTGCGCTGCAAATTCCCAGCAAGGGATACCGGGCAACTCTTCTCTGAGGCCTTTACGGCTTGTCCAACAAGAGTTCGATCCCCAAAAAGCCATCCCCGAGGGTAAATTTACCGACTACGTCAGCCTCATGCGTCAAGGACCGGTCATTCCAGGTCTATTTCAGGGCGCAGTCCCCCAGGGAAAGGCCTATATTCCAGAACATAAGCTCATGGTCATCTCCAATTACATGTAAGACTCCGGACGGGGGGTACAACTCTGCTCTGATGACCGGCTTTTATTTGGATGAACAAACAGATGACATAAGTTATCCTCCACAAGGCTGGTCCTTGCTAAAATTGGTCATACCAGCGTATACTGGCGGCCTTTTGTATCCAACCCCCTGGGGAAAAAAATAAACCTCATTTCAATGAAGGAGGCCTTTATGCATGGCGGTTATTGCGGCAAGCTCTTGCGCGTCAACTTAAGCACAGGAGATATCCGGGAGGAACGCCTGGATCCTCTGGTCTGCAAGGATTACATCGGCGGACGGGGGCTGGGTACCTATTACCTGAACCAGGAACTCGACCCCTCTGTAGCTCCCTTGTCCGAAGATAATATCATGGTTATGGCCACCGGGCCTCTGACCGGAACTGGAGCTCCTACCGGCTCCAGATACATGGTCATGACCAAATCGCCGCTGACCGGAGCTATTACCTGTTCCAACTCCGGGGGCATGTTTCCCACCCACCTCAAGCGCAGCGGCCTGGACGGAATCATTTTTTCCGGAAAAGCCAAGTCACCCGTGTATTTATGGATCAATGACGGCTCGTATGAGCTGCGCAAGGCCGACCACCTGTGGGGTAAAACAACCCACGAAAGCACGGATCTGGTTTTGGGGGAAACGGATGCCAAAGCCAGGGTGGCTTGTATTGGACCTGCCGGGGAAAAAGGGGTCCTTTTCGCCTCTATTATGAACGATAAGGATCGGGCTGCCGGACGCTCCGGGGTGGGGGCGGTCATGGGTTCCAAGAACTTAAAAGCCATCGCTGTTCGAGGTACAGGCAAGATTCCCCTGAACGACCCGGAAGGATTCAAGGCCTTTAACAAAACCATTCTGGACGGGTTTAAAGAAGCGACCAGGGAAAACCCCCTGGGCTTGACCGTCAATGGCACGGCCGGGGTGGTAGTAGCCACTCAGAACTACGGATGCCTTCCGACCAAGAATTGGCAGCAAGGGACTTTTGACGGCTGGGAAGCAGTGCAGGGGGCAACCCTGACCCAGAAATACCTGGTCAGCAATAAAGCCTGCTTTGGCTGTCCTGTGGCCTGTGGACGTCAGACCCGGGTGGAAGATCCCGACTTTGGTGGACAGGGTGAAGGCCCGGAATATGAAACCGTGTATGCCCTGGGCCCCAACTGCATGGTGGACAACCTGGCGGCCATCACCAAAGCCAATTATGTGTGCAATGAACTGGGACTGGACACCATCACCATGGGAGCGACCATCGCCTGCGCCATGGAGCTCTTCGATAAAGGCCATCTCTCAGAGACAGATGTGGGCCAGCAGCTGCTTTGGGGTGATGGTCATGCCCTGGTGCAGATGGCCAGGATGACCGGCTACCGGGAAGGTTTTGGAGACGTTCTGGCCCAGGGCAGCTACCGCCTGGCCGAGCGGTACGGACATCCGGAGCTGGCCATGGTGACCAAGAAACAGGAGTTCCCCGGATACGAACCCCGAGGTGAACAGGCCATGGGATTGGCCTACGCCACATCCCCCATTGGGGGGTCCCATATGCGGGGCGATCCGGCTTATTTTGAGCTCTTCGGTGTTCCTCAGCAGGTCGATCCCCAAGAATGGGAAGGCAAGGCTGAAATAACCAAAGATTTTCAGAATCTCTCCGCGGTTATCGACGCGGCCGGGCTGTGCATCTTCTTTGCCGTGCGCAACCTGGCCGGCAAAGAGCTGGATGTTCCCCCCACCGGCATCCTGGAGTACCTGAATACGGCCACCGGCCTAAACTATACCCTGGATGAACTTATTGAATCCTCGGAGCGGATCATCAACGCCGAACGGCTCTTTCTGGCAGCCGCCGGCTTTACCCGCAAGGACGACAGCCTTCCGGACCGGCTGACCAAGGAACCCATGCCCTCCGGTCCGGCCCAGGGGATGGTCTGCCATCTGGAGGAGATGCTGGAAGATTACTACCGGATCCGCAAGTGGGACGCCGATGGAAAGCCGACCCAGGAGCGCCTGCAAGAGCTGGGTCTGGCTTAAGACAAATGCGAGTGCAAAAACAGTTTTTGCACTCGCCAGAAGTCAGTCCCGCCGGTGGCGGGATCAGAAGTCAGAAGTCAGACGTCAGAGGTCAGCCCCGCCTCTGGCGGTGGCCGCCAGTTTGATCCGGGATGAAACTGGTTACGAAGAAGGCTGGCCCGGCACTCAATTGGAGATGTAAGGCTTACAATCAAGATACCCCGTTCGTTTCTCCAATTGAGTGCCGGGCCGCCCCAAAAAACCACGGACCGGGTTGCTTGGTAGGCCGCCCTTCTCCGAAGGGCTGGCCCTCTTCAGGGTAAAACTTCGTTTCATACGAGAGATCAAAACTCAAAAGTCAGCAAAAACAGATAGTTAAAAAAATATGTCTGATTTGCCGGAGGCAAATCTGAGATGCATATCCAGGTCAGACTCTATTCCCATCTCAAAAGACATGCTCCAGAAGGCAAGGCGTTATTTTCCCTGGACCTGCCTACTGGATCCACAGTCAAAACCGTGTTGGAGCATCTTGAACTCAATGACCAGGTTCGAAAAATCGTATTGATCAACGGGCGCCCGGCCCAAGCGGATACACGATTGCAGGACCTGGACGTGGTCGTAGTCTTTCCTGTGGCCGAAGGGGGGTAAGAAACAAAACTGTTCAGCATTCCTTGACAAACGGTCGATATCCACATAATTGGTCATACCGGGTCAAGACCAAAAGGAGGAAAACAACACTCTATGCGTATACATCAGCATCCAATCCTCAGTTTTCCCCAGGGACGGAAGGTGAACTTCTCCTTCAATGGGCAGGAGCTGGAGGGTTATGAGGGAGAGCCTATTGCAGCTGCTTTGCACGCGGCCGGGGTCCGGGTTCTACGGTACAGTCCCAACCTGCACAGGCCACGGGGTTTTTATTGCGCCATCGGAAACTGCTCATCCTGCCTGATGACCGTGGACGGTGAACCCAACGTCCGGGTCTGCGTAACAGGGCTCAAAGAAGGCATGGCCGTGGAAATCCAAAAAGGAAAGGGCCTATTCTATGCAAGCATGTGATATAGCCATTATAGGAGCCGGTCCGGCCGGGCTCTCGGCGGCCATCGCCGCTGGGGAAATGGGAGCCGAGGTCGCTCTCATCGAGCGAAACAACCGAATCGGCGGCCAATTGATCAAACAGACCCACGCTTTTTTCGGCTCCGAAAAGCAGTATGCTTCCTACAGGGGAATCCATATTCCGGACATCTTGGATCAAAGACTCAGCGAGCTGGACAAGGTGCAGTTCATGCTGGACACCAAGGTCCAGGGCTATTATCCGGATGACGGAGTCCTGGGATTGGAAAACGGCTTTTCCTTTTTTCCCTTAAAGGCCAAAAAGATCATTGTGGCCACCGGGGCCTCGGAAAAGACCCTGGCCTTTCCCAACAACGATTTGCCGGGGGTGTACGGAGCCGGGGCCGTTCAAACCCTGATGAACGTGCACGGCGTAAGGCCCGGGCGCAGAGTCCTCATGGTCGGATCCGGCAATATCGGGCTCATCGTTGGCTACCAGCTCATACAGGCCGGGGTGGAACTGGCCTCTGTCATTGAAGCCGCCCCCTATATCGGGGGGTATCTGGTCCATGCCTCCAAGCTCCGTCGCATGGGTGTTCCTATTCTCACCTCCCATACCATCACCTCTGCCTATGGCCACAAAGAAGTGGAGGGGGCCACGATTTGCCGTTTGGATGAGCAGTGGCAGCCTGTTTCAGGAACGGAGAAGGATGTGGAAGTGGACACTATTTGTGTCTCCGTAGGCTTGTCTCCCATGGCCGATATCTTGTGGCAGATGGGGTGTGAGATGAGATACGTGCCCCAATTAGGCGGGCATGTCCCGGTGCGCAATGAAAAGATGCAGACCACGGTGGACGGCGTCTTTATTGCCGGCGATGTGGCCAGTGTGGAAGAGGCCTCTTCGGCCATGATGGAAGGGCGCATAGCCGGTCTGGCCGCAGCCGAGAGCCTGGGATGCCCATCGGCTGAGCTCAAAGCCCAACAACAGGATGCCTGGGAAGAGCTGAATTCCCTCAGATCCGGACCGGTCGGAGAGAAAATCCGGGCCGGCATCCACAATCTGACGGTGGAGGTGTAAGGATCGTATGATGAAACAGACTGGAGTTCCCAACACCGAAGACATCCAAGGTATTCTCCCCTCCCCGGAGAGGTTGGCCCAAGGATCGGTAGCCATCATTGAATGCTTTGAAAACATTCCCTGCAACCCTTGCTATACCGCATGCAAGTTTGAGGCTATCCAGGAATTTGCCGACATTAACGACAGACCGAATATCGATTTTGAAGCCTGTAACGGCTGCGGATTGTGCGTCAGCGCCTGTCCCGGCTTGGCCATTTTTGTCGTGGATCAGACATACTCGGAGACTGAGGCTGTGGTCCAGATCCCCTATGAACTTCTACCGCTTCCTGAGAAAGGACAAGAGGTGATCGCCCTGGACAGGTCAGGGCGAGAAGTAGCCAAAGCCCGGGTGGTCAAAGTCAGAAAAACCAAAAACTTGACCGCAGTGGTTTCCCTGGCTGTGCCCAAAGAACATTCCCTGCAGGTCAGATTCTTTGGAACGGAGAGAGCCCATGAGTGATGATACCATTATTTGCCGCTGCGAAGACTTGAGTGCAGAAGTTATACGTTCCTGGATGGACAAAGGCTATACCACCCTGGATGAAATCAAACGGGTGACCAGATGCGGCATGGGACAGTGCCAGGGTCGAACATGCCGGCCTTTGGTTATGCAGGAGATCTCCAGAAAGACCGGTCAGCGGATCGGAGATATGCAGATGCCCACTTTCCGGCCTCCTTTGGAGCCCTTGCGCATCCAAGCCATCCTTGAACACGCGGATAACGAATAAGTCAGAGCGGTGACCAAACTGCTGGATCAAAACGCTCAAGGCCTTGGGCAGTTCCTTTGAGCTTTGAAAAATATCTTGTCTTCAGGCGGTGAACATATGCAGAACACAGCGGAAGTAGTCATCATCGGCGGCGGCGTCCACGGGTGCTCCATTGCCTATCATTTGGCCCGCAAAGGGTACACCGACATCGTGGTCCTGGAAAAGGGATATTTGACCAACGGGGGCACAGGCCGCTCTGCTGCCGGCATCCGGCATCAGTTCGGTACGGAAATCAATATCCGTCTGGCGGCTGAAAGCATCAAAATGATGGAACAATTGCAGGAAGAACTGGAATATCCCTATGATTTGGGTTTTCGGCAGGGCGGCTACATGATGCTGGCCTATTCTCAAACCCAGCTGGAGCAGTTTGAGGCCAACGTGGCCTTACAGAATGAGCTGGTCAATGCCGGTAGCAGGATCTTGTCCACACAAGAGGTGGCGGACATAGTCCCCGGAATCAACACCCAGGAGGGACTTTTGGGGGCCTCCTTTAACGAGAAGGATGGACACATCGACCCCTTTCATCTGACCCATGCCTATGCTGAAGCTGCCCGGCGTCTGGGAGTACACTTTTATACCCAGACCGAGGTCATCGAAGTGAAGACCAAAGACGGGCGGGTCACCGGAGTGGTTACCAGCAGGGGGGATATTCAAACCCCGCTGGTGGTCAACGCCGCCGGCCCGCACGGCCGAATCATTTCCAACATGGTCGGCCTGGATGTGCCCATGTGTCCAGAACGCCACCAGATATTGGCCACCGAACCGGTTGAGGACTTCCTGCCCTGCATGGTCATTTCCCTGACCCACGGCTGTTATTGCAAGCAGACACCGCACGGCAGTTTGCTGCTCGGGGTGGGCGATCCCAATGAGGTCAAGGACTTCAACGAACGTTCCAGCTGGCAATTTCTGCAAGATGTGGCCCGCAAGGTGACCTTTCACCTTCCTCCTTTGCGCAAGCTGCGCATCGTCCGCCAGTGGGCGGGCCTGTACGACAATACCGAAGACAAACAGGCCATACTCGGGGAAACCGAGGTCGAAGGCTTTTACCTGGATATCGGCTGGAGCGGCCATGGCTTACAGCTGGGACCTGTCGTGGGCAAATTGATGGCCCAGAAAATCGCCGGGGAAGAGCCGGATATCGACATCACGCCCATGAGCATGGACAGGTTCGCCAGCGGTGAGCTCATCCCTGAACCGGCCTGTGTGTAGGACAGAAGACAGAGGACAGATATCAGAGGTCAGAGGTCAGCGCAGCCGGTGGCGGACTCGTTATTCGTTATTTGTTATTCGTAAGAAGCCACCAGTTTGATCGAGGAAGAAACTGGTTACGAAGAGGGCTGGCCCTCGGAGAGGACCGCCCTACCCAAAAGACCACGAGCTGGGTTGCAACCGGGTAAGCCGCCCGGCACTCACTTTGAGCTAGTACCCTGGCTTAAAAGTTATGCGCCTAATATTGGCAAAATAAAAAGCATAAAAACCCATTGACAAATAACCCATATTGGCGGCATAATATGTTCATTAATGCTTATATATGATGCATTGCGTCTAGACAATCTTAGATAAGTGGGTCAAATATGTCTACGGAGACCTTATTCCCAGATTGCCAGAAGCCCCAGTTATCGGCTGAACTCTCAAAAACTCGGGTGGCTCAAGCCCAGCAGTTCCTTGGACCCCGCGTTGTTCAGCGCATCCTGGCTTTCGCTTTGTATTTGCTTGGTGCAAAACGAAGCTCTATCTGGCCAGGGCCTGAACATACCTACTGAAACGGTGAAGTCCATGATCAAAACCATCAATAGAGACGGGATCGCAGGCTTAGAAGACAGGCGATGTGCGTCTACGAAGAACCTGGAATCCCCAAAACCAGCACCAGTATCTTTCTCCGAAGGGCAGGCTCTCTTCATGGCAAATCTAGTTTATACGAGAGGACAGAGGGCAGCGCAGCCGATGACGGCGACCGCCAGTTTGGTCGAGGGTGAAACTGGTCCGAAATGGCAGGGCTGGTCGACGGTCCGAAATGGCAGGGCCTGAGGTCAAGCCCAGCCCTGACGGACCACAGGCCGTGGTTGCTCCGTAGGCCGCCACTTCTCCGAAGGCGGAATGGCAATGAAAAATACAAACGCCTGGCCTACAAGTGAGTGCCGGGCAGGCCCTCTTGAATTTAATACTCGTTCATACGAGCGCAGCCGATGGCGGCGGCCGCCAGTTTGATCACAGGATGAAGCTGACACGGCCATTCTAAAGAGACCTGGTCCTCGGAGAGGACCGACCTAGGGAAAACCACAAGCCGGGTTGGACCGAGCGCCCTTGTCCCCCAGGACTCTTTCTCGTGCATACGAAAGGACAAAACACAGAGCACAGTCGACTCAATGCTCCTTTGGATACATGGAGTCTATGGCATATAACCTTTAACAAAAAGCGGGGAAAGACAAATTGGTCCGAATACACATCAATGACACATACTGCAAGCGGTGCGGCTACTGCGTTGCCTTCTGCCCCAAAGAGGTTTTTCAGGCCGCTCGGGACGGCTTGCCGGTTGCGGCCCGTCCCGAGGAATGCACGCAATGCATGCAGTGCGATTTGCGCTGCCCGGATATGGCCATAACATTGGAGGTGGTGGAAAATGGCTAGACCAGAAGGGGAACAGCTGATGCAGGGAAACGAAGCCTGCGCCTGGGGCGCTATCGACGCCGGGGCCCGTTTCTTTGGCGGCTATCCCATAACTCCATCTTCCGAGATTGCGGAAGTTTGCGCCCGGGAGCTGCCGCAGTACGGCGGCATATACATGCAGATGGAAGACGAGATCGCCAGCATCGCTTCCATCATCGGGGCCTCCCTGTCCGGGAAAAAATCCCTGACCGCCACCAGCGGTCCTGGTTTTTCCTTGATGCAGGAAAACCTGGGGGTGGGCATCTATCAGGAAGTGCCCTGCGTTATCGTCAACGTTCAGCGCGTGGGCCCGGCCACCGGACTGGCCACCCGTCCGGCCCAGGCCGATGTCATGCAGGCCCGTTGGGGCACCCATGGAGATCACAGCATCATTGTTCTCAGTCCGGCCTCGGTGCAGGAGATGTATACCCTGGCCGTGCGGGCTTTTGACCTGGCTGAAAAATACCGCACTCCAGTCATCCTCCTCGCGGATGAAGTCGTCGGACACATGCGGGAGAACATCGCCCTACCCGACCCTGAAAAACTGCACCTCGCTGCCCGGATCCGCCCCACAGGCAGTTTTGAAGACTACCTCCCCTACCAGGTGGATAAAGGCGGCATACCGCCCGGCGTTCCGCCTATGGCTGCTTACGGAGACCAGCATATCCTGCACGTGACCAGCTCCTGCCACGATGAAACCGGCCGGACCAACAGCAGGCCGCAAGTGAACGAAAGCCTTCTACAGCGGCTGAAGGACAAGATAGACAAAAACCTCGATGACATCGTGGAAGTGGAACATTTCGGTCCTGAAGACTCCGATATCCTGATCATAGCTTTCGGTGTGGCCTCCCGGGTGGCCAAGGAAGCCATTGTCCGGGCCCAGAAAGAAGGAATCAAAGTTAAATTGCTGCGGATTATTACCCTCTGGCCGTTTCCGGAAACAGAGGTCCGTGACGCGCTGCTCACCACCCAAGCTGCCCTGGTCCCGGAGATGAACCAGGGCCAGATCATCCGTGAAGTGCAACGGACTAACAGGGAAAATATCCCGGTGCACCCTGTGTCCCGCTTTGATGGAGAGCTGATCACCCCGGCAGAAATCTTGACCCGGCTCCGGGAGGTGGCCCAATCATGACCTATGAGTACACTGATTATCTGAACACTCAGGCCTTGCCCTCCATGTGGTGTGCGGGTTGCGGAAATGGGATCATCGTCCGCTCGGTGGCCGAAGCCCTGGCCCACTTGGAAATTCCCCCGCACAAAGTTGTCATCACCACCGGCATTGGCTGTTTTGGAAAAGCCGACGACTACTTCGCCACCCATACCTTTCACGGCAGTCACGGCCGGGCCCTGGCTTTTGCCACCGGCATCAAGGCTGGAAATCCCGATCTGCACGTCATCGCCCTTATGGGAGACGGAGACGCCGTGACCATCGGCGGCAATCATTTCATCCACACCGCCCGGCGTAATATGGACATCACGGCTGTCGTGGCCAACAATCTCAATTACGGTATGACCGGAGGGCAATATTCGGCCACCAGCCCCTTGCAGTCCTTGACCAGCACGGCCCCTCGGGGGGTACCGGAACAGGCCTTCGATGTGGCCGCCCTGGCCGAAACCGCCGGAGCCAACTATGTGGCCCGGACCACCGCCTATCACGTCATGCAAATGAAAAAGCTGGTCATTGCAGCCATCCAAAAGCCGGGATTCAGCCTGGTGGAAGTCATGACCCCCTGTCCCACCCATTTCGGGAGACGAAATTATAAGGGTCAACACGATATGATGCTGTATTTCAAAGACCATGTTCTGCCCTGGAAACGGTATGAACAAATGCCTTTGGAAGAAAAGGCAGGATATATGCCCAGAGGCGTTTTTGCCGATCGTGATAAACCGGACTTTTTAAAGACCTATCGCAAGATCAACAACATGGACCCCGATAGGTAAAAGGAGGCAACCGGAATGAGTGAAGCTCATCAGTTGGTGTTCGCCGGAGAGGGGGGACAGGGGCTCATTGTAGGGGGACGCATCCTGGCCCGGGCGGCTATCATAGAAGGCAGGAACGTGATCCAGACCCAAAGCTACGGAATTTCTGCTCGCGGCGGATATTCAGAAGCCCAAGTGATCATTTCTTCAGGCCCGATTCACCACCCCCAATGCGACGATCCGGACCTGGTTCTGGCTCTGACCCAAGAGGCCTATGATCGATATAAAGACAAAGTGCGTGAGGAGTGCCTGCTTATTTATGAACAAGACGCCGTGTCTGTATCCGGGACCAAGGGGATTGGCTTTCCTTTTATCGAAACCTGCCTGGACATTGGAGACAAGCGAGTGATCAATGTTCTGTTTTTAGGGGTCGTCCTGCAGAACATGCCTGTCGTGTCCCAGGAGAGCCTGCTGCAATCCATAAAGGAGAGTCTGCCTCCCAAGATCCACGAGATCAACCTGAAGGCTTTCTACAAGGGCTTGGGACTCGTATGAAAAACAACGATGTCAGCCTGAAAAGAACGAAACGCCAAAGGTTGTATAAAGATATCATCAGTCAGATCCGGCTATTGATCCAGGAAGGTGCGTTAAAGCCAGGGGATCAGCTCTTGCCGGAGAGAAAACTGGCTGAAAAGCTGGGAGTGAGCAGAACAGCCATTCGCGAGGCCCTCACCGCCTTGGATTCCATGGGCTTTATTGAAATCACACCGGGTGGAGGGTCGTATGTCAAAGAGATCGACATAGAAAACGTCATTGAGCCTCTGGCTATGATAATGCTCAAAGAGAAGGAGGATGTCCTGCAACTTCTTGAAGCAAGGGAGATCTTAGAAACAGAGATCATCAAACTTGCAGCCAAGAGGGCCACAAGTACCGACATAAGCAGGGTGTACAGAGCGGCCAAGGAAATGGAAAGCGATGCCAAAAACAACAGAGACGCCGATAACTCCGATGTCAGCTTTCATCTGGAAATTGCAATGTCCAGCCATAATGATATCTTGTATAATATTATGAACATGCTGGCCAAGCTGATGAAAGAAGTCTATGGGCCAAGCAGAAAAAAGCTCCTCTCAGACAGCCAAAAGGTTCAGATGTTTTGCGATCAGCATGCGGAGATGTGCAAAGCAATCGCTGAGGGCGACGAACAGCAGGCCGCCGCCCTGATACAAAAACACCTGCACATGGCTCGGGAAGAATTGAGTAAACCTTGACCGGGATGCGCTTACGTATTGAAATGTGACATTACATCTTTTTCATATCGGCCTGTGACTCTTAAAACAGGATGTCAGGCAGCCACAAGACGAGCTGTGGATACACAAGAATCAATAGAACCACCGCCAGCTGCATGAGGATAAAAGGCAGGATGGAGCGGTAGATATCCCCCATGGTCACCTCCGGGGGAGCCACCCCCTTCATATAGAACAGGGTAAACCCAAAGGGGGGAGTCAGATAGTCCATCTGGACCTGGGTCATGATCAGGACCCCGAACCATATCGGGTCATAGCCCAACTCAACGATAATGGGCAAAAAGACCGGAACAGTGATCATGATCTGAGTGATTTCATCCAGAAAAAAGCCCAGGATGATCAAGGTGATCAAGATGAAGCCAAAAATAACGATTGGATTTGCGCCCATGCCGAGCATCATTTCCTTGATCAGCTGCTGTCCTCCAGTGCGGAAAAAGATGCTGGTGAAGCAGGAGGCCCCGAACAGGATCCACATGATCATGCCGTTGATGGCCATAGCCCGGATAGCTGAATCCTTGAGCATATTCCAACTCATCCGTCGATTGACGGCCGCACTGATCAATGCCCCGACAGCACCCACCGCAGCCGCCTCGGTAGGCGAGGCGATGCCGGCAAAAATGGTGCCCAGAACCGCGAGGATGATACCCATGGGCAGGATCAGGCTCCGGGAAAGGACAATCAGCTCCTTCCAGGTCACCCGTTTTTCCTGGGACAGGGCAGGGGCCAGGTTGGGCTCAAGGTAGCTACGGATGCCTATGTAGCTCATAAATAGAAAGACCAGGATGAGGCCGGGAACGATCCCTCCGGCAAAGAGCTTGCCGATGGACACCCGGGCCACCATGCCATAGACGATCAAGGATATGCTGGGAGGTATAAGCAGCCCCAGCGCCCCCCCGGCCAGAATCGGACCGATGGCTATGCTCTTGTTGTAGCCCTGTTTAAGCATAATGGGCAGGGCGATAATGCCCATGGTGACAACCGCGGTTGTACTCACCCCTGACATGGCGGCAATAACGGCACAGATCAGCACCGTGCCCATGGACAGTCCGCCCCGGAGCGGACCGAGCAGTTTGTGGATGAAGTCGAACATATCCCTGGTCACTTCCGACTTTTCCAGAACGCAGGCCATAAAGATAAAGATGGGCATGGCAATCAAGACCATATTGGACATCATGCCAAAAGTATTTGAGGGCACATAGGCCAAAGCGTGCGGGCCTATAAATATCATAGCCGTAATAATGGAGGTGCCGGCCAGGGTAAAGGCCATCGGAAACCCGGTAATAAGGCCCAAAAACAGCCCACCAACCAGGACAAACATAGGAAGCCATTCTGTCATGTCATTTCCTTTCCGGTGATGGCGAGTTTCAGAGATCGGATGAAGTGGGCCAGTCCCTGGAGCAGCATGAGCAGGGCGGCTAAGGGAATGGTCAGCTTGGTAGGCCAGACCGGAGAGGCCCAGGGGGAAGGTGAGACCGCTTCTCTGAACTCCACAGACCTCATAGCCATATCAAATCCATACTTGAGCATGACCCCAATAAAGAGAAAAAACATCAGGTAGGTGAAGCAATCGATAATCGCCCTTCCTCTTGCGGAAAAGCGGATGTAGAATATATCAATTTTGACATGCTGGTGGTGAAGGAGCACATAGGCCCCGGCTAGAATCGAATAGGCTCCAAAGAAGTGGACAGACAGCTCATGGGCCCAGATGGTGGGGGAGTTAAAGACAAACCGGAGAGTTACGTCCCACAGCAAAACGCCGACCAAGAAAAAGATCAGCACGCTGACCAGCTTACCGCTCCATTCGCTGAGAAAATCTATGGCGGCTAAAACACGTCTCATCCTGTACCCCTTTCATGAGTAATCTCAATCAGTCCGGAAAAAGGCGCTCCACGAAATTGGAGCGCCTTTTTCGGCTGGGTTTACCGCTCTTCCCAATAACCGTTCTCAATGGCATACTGTTCGGTAATTTCAAAGATCTCAGTAAAGGCTTCGTTTTTAAAATACTTCTCAGGGACCACATCCCGGGCAGTATTGGCCAGCTCGACAGCGTCTTCTTCCGACCACTTGATGATTTCTATGCCTTCGTTCTCCACGAACTCCCAGGCTTTTTCTATAGTCAACTCGGCCTCAAAGGCGTTGCGAGCTGTTCCGACTTCCACCGCCGCCTCCAGAATCGCCTTGAGGTCATCAGGCATGGATTTCCAGACATCCATATTCACGATCAAGGCATCAGCCGCCGGTCCGACCACTGTCGGATATTTGACCCAGTACTCGGTCACCTCATGGAAACCCATGTCCACCATGTCCGCGGCATGGGAAAAGGTGATGGCATCCACCCCCCCGGTGGAAAGCATGGTGTAGATTTCATCGGCCGGAGTCCAGATGGTTCCTGCGCCCAGTTCAGCCAGCTGCAGGGCAATGAGCTCTGAAGACCTGAACTTCATGCCATCGAGGTCTTCTATGCCATTTATGGGTTTTTTAGAGATCATAAGGTTATCTAAGGTCCAGTACAGATTGCCCACCAAATGGACATTGTGCTTGGCATACTCCTGGCGCAAGAGCTCCATGATCCGCCCATCCTCGTACTCTTCATACAGATACCTCAACTCGGCAATGGACTTGGGAACAGCCAGGCAGTCTCCATGAGTAAAGGCTACCGGAATTTTTCCCGGGAAGTATCCCGGCCAGATAAAGGTTGCGGCCATGGTACCCATACCTACTGCATCCAGCTGCTGGGAAACAGGAACGATAGCCCCGGGAGCGCTGGGTTCCATAACCAGCCGGCCGTTGGACATCCGTTCAACATACTCGGATATGTATCCTATGGTATCCCAGGTGATACCTGAAGGCAGCCAGGATGAGGGGCGCCACTTATACTCCGGAGACTTTGCCTGCGTTGCAGGGGCCAGGCAAAGAACCAAAAAAGCACCGATCAAAGCCAACGTCATACCCTGAATAAACCTACGCCGAATTTTCATTTCCTCTCTCCTTGGTCAAAAGTGTGCTCCTGTTACCGGTCCTTGAACACATATTTTCTTCACCCACCTCCTTTTATGTGCTTTTGCTTTCCAAAAAGCAATTTCAAAAATCCTGTACAGGCTATACGAAACAGAAACAGATTTCACTCTAACTTTATGTTTTTTATGGTATACCGCTGGTCAGACCTGTTGTCAAGTCAGAACTGCCGGTGGCAAAGCTGAAAACCAAACTCAAATGGGTCCTGAGGCTGGGCCACAAAGTGATGAAATCCGGTCACAAAAGCCTTTCCGCTTACTTCCGATATGACCGCAGGCCAAGACCCGTATGTCGTCTCCTGGATAATACATCCGGTAAATTGGGTGCCCAGGATTCCTTGCTGAATATACTTATGACCGCACTCCAGCTTTCCATATTTGTGCAGCATGGCCATTTTGGCGCAGGTTCCGGTCCCGCATGGAGACCTGTCCACTTGCCCTGAACCGAAGATGACCACGTTTTTGGCCGGTTGCCCGTCTTGATAAAGCTCAATGAGGGCCACCTCGGCCTTTTCCCCGCTCACTGGGTGGACCAGCGTCAAGCGTGTGTTGAGCTCTTGGCGCAAGGCCAGGGCCATTTTTTTTAATTCGCTTACATTCCGGCCATCCAAGTGCAGATTGGTGGATTCCACATTGACCAGCCCAAAAAAATTCCCTCCATAGGCAATATCTACAGGAATGGAGTTTTCCCCCAGTTGCACGGTGGTTGTTGAATGCCAAAAGGCCGGTGGCATCAGAAGGCTTACCTGATCACACCTGCCCGGGGAGAGATGGACCTTGACCTGGATCTGGCCGGAAGGAGTATCAAGGATGATGGACCTTATCGACTCCTCTTGATCAGGAACCTGGACAACCCCTGTCTCTATTAAGGCCACCACAGAGCCCATGCACCCATGACCGCACATATCCAAATACCCGCCACCGTCCATAAACAACAAACCCACCTCAGCCTCCGGTGTTGCCGGGTCTGTCACTATGGCCCCAAACATATCCTGGTGGCCTCTGGGTTCCCAGAGAAGAAACCTGCGGATGTGATCTTTGTGCCGGGCAAACCACTTTTTTTTGGCGGGCATATCTACGCCGGGGATATGCCCCACACCGCCGGTAACCACCCGGGTGGGCTCCCCTTGGGTGTGGGTATCAACAGTTGCAATCAGTGGAGATTTGAACATAGATTGTCATCCAACATGCTTTATATATAACCTGGAGTGCTCGCGGATAGATTGAACTGATCACATATAACCATGGTACTGATGTTGAACCACCGCAGTATATAAATGGTGAATCATGGTATTAAAATCGAAAACAGGACGTCCTGTTGCCTGCTGGACACTATGAGCAAATGGGGGAAGATCACTGCATTCAAAAAGAAGAGCTCCAATATCGGGATTTGAGTCAACCAACCCTTGCGCTGCCGCCACGACCTCTTTTTCCATCCGGGTTGCGTCCAAGGTTCCCTTCTCTTCCAGAATAGCCTGCCGAAATTCTGTAGCTCCTTCCAGACCCTGGATGACCAGATCCTCCAGGGTATTTACGCCCACAGCTGTGAAATGGTCTGTGGTTAAGGCCTGGGCATTGGCTGTCAAAATACCTATCTGAGCTTTTCCATGCAGAATTTGTCGCATGAACGGTATCTGCAGCAAGCTGGACATGCAGATCGGGATTTGAACCGACTGGGCAATTTCGCGTTGAAAAAGAGCCATGAAACCGCAAGCTCCGGCTATAGCCCGGACTCCTTCCCCTTCAAGTTCCTGGGCCCCACGCACAAAGGGCTCTATCAAAGCCGGATCGCGTTGGCTGATCAAACCGTCAATAGAGGCTTCACGCACCTCTTTGTACCGCACGGGAAAAGGAAAGCTGGTGGCGTTCCCAACATTTCCGGGTATGCATGGATAACTGGCATTGAGGATCAAGATGCCAATCGGGATCCCGTACCAGCT